>LNEK01000044.1:5000-205118 GCA_001464425.1 Alphaproteobacteria bacterium Ga0077535 | reverse complement strand
GGCTCGACCTGGCCAATCCAGGCGCAGCCCTCAGACAGGAGGATCCAGGGAGTACGCAAGTCTTACAGGCACAGCGTCGCGCGAGAGCGGGTTAGTGCCCTGCCCCAAAGCGGCCCTAGGCGAACAGGTCCGCCTGAGTGTCATCGGCCTTCAGAGTGTTCATGCTGACGGCACACCCGGTCAATCGATCGAGGTAATCGGCCCACCACTGCATCATGCTAACCCGCTCTTCCCAATACTGGGCGCGGTTATATGCGCGACGGACTTTATCGGGCTCACCATGCGCGAGCGCGCGCTCGATAGCTTCGGTGGAAAATGCAGAGTGCTCGTTCAGCAACGAAGAGGCTGAAGAACGAAACCCATGGGACACGTGGGTAGCGCCATCGATCCCCATAGCGCGCAACGCCGCATTCAAAGCCCCATCACTTAGCGGCCTGTCCAGCGACCTTATGGACGGAAAGCAAAGCACGCCCGTGCCCGTCATTGTCCTTAGAGCCTCAAACTTGGCGATCGCTTGCCGGGACAGGGGAATGCGGTGCTCACGCCGCATTTTTGTGCGTTGCGCCGGAATAATCCAAACAGCTTCGGCGAGATCGACCTCTGGCCATTCGGCGAGACGAAGCTCCCCCGGCCTCGGGAATGTCAACGCGAGCAGCTGCAGCGCGGTCCTGATCGTTCGATGCCCCTCATAGCCGTCAATCGCCCGAAGCAGCGCCCCAAAGGCCTCCGGCTTGGTAACCGCTGATTGGTGCCGAGTTTCAGGAGGAAGAAGCGCGCCCCTGAGGGGCGCCGATGGATCGACCTTGATCACATCTTCAATCACCGCCAAGCGAAAGACCGCAGACAGCACCCCGCGCATACGGCGCGCGGTTTCGCGGTTGCCCTTAGCCTCGACAACGCGAAGCACGCGCAACACGTCCCGTGGCGTAATGTCGGTAAGTTGCTGAGACCGGAGGTCTTTGGCCAGCACCTCAACGATCCATCTCGACTTCTTGAGGGTCGGTTCCGATCGCCCCGCCCTGGTGAGCCGATCGAGATAGATGTCAGCGTATGCGGCGAAGGTGGTTTCTTCACGCTGCGCCGCCGCAGTCTCCTCCGCCTTCCTCTCGGCAGCAGGGTCTTTCCCATCAAGGAGGAGCTTGCGCGCCGCGTAGCGTTTCTCGCGGGCTTCCAGCAGGCTCACCAGCGGGTAAGGACCGAACGGCAGGTCCCGTTGTTTGCCCGCATGGCGATAGCTCATGCGCCAGAGCTTCTTCCCGTTCGGGTAGACGTGGAGGAATAGGCCGTCGCCGTCGCTCAATTTGATGCACTTGGCTTCCGCGACTGCCTTTCGGCACTTCATGTCGGACAGCTTCATCTGTGACTCGCATACGGAATCTGTGTTGGGAAATCTGCGAGAGCCGTTTTTCTTCCCAACGATTTCCCAACAGGGCGCTGAAAATCAATGAGACGCGCCGCCAGGACGCGACGGGCACACCCTCGCCGCAGACACGCAAAAGGTAATTTGAATCAATGCGTTCGAGACGATTTGCGACGTCGTGAGACGGTCTGCGAAAACGCTCGAAAAGGAGGGGATGGTGCCGCCTACGTGACTCGAACACGTGACCCCCGCATTACGAATGCGGTGCTCTACCAGCTGAGCTAAGGCGGCTCCCGGAAGGCCGGTTTCCTAGACGGGACCGCCGCCAAGGGCAAGGGCGACTAGACGGGGTTCAGGCCTCGCTCTGGGCCACAGGCGGCAGCGCCCTGGCCGGAATATCGTCCAGCGGCACTCCGCGCGGCATCGAGCCCAGAACCCAGCGCCACAGGATCGGCAGCATCAGAAGAATGACCACCAGCTTGGCGAGCGAGCTATATTCCCACGCATCGAGCGGCGTCGGGATCGCGATCAGCGCGTAGGCGAGCGCGCAGAATGCCAATAGCGCGGCGAGCAACAGGAAAAAGTAGCGCTTCGGGGTCTCCCCAATGAGCACCTGGAGGCCCGGCTTCTGATGCGCGACACGGGCCAGCGCCGCGCGCACAAACGGCGTGTAACTCTCGCTGCGCTCTTCATAAGAGCCACGCGCGAGAAAGTGGGCGTTGTCGAGGATGATCTACGTAGCGCCACGGGCGGAACCGGCTCGGCTCATGGAACAAGCGCACACTGACGATGTCGCGCCACGGATAGCGGCGCTCGTGCCCTGAGACGCCGCGGCTGACGAGTGCATCGTCCTCCACCCGCCATTCGCGTTCGCCGCGCGACATGGCGCCAGCTCTACGCCGATAGGTGACCGGCTCCATCTGTTCTGTTCGCGTGTCCCGAGCGTCCTTGCCCTCTAGCCCTATGTTTGCCGCGCGCGCTCCGCAAGTGTTCGATGCCGTGACGTTCGGAGCAAGACTGGGCATTCGCGTTTGAGGTGCTTAGACTTGTGACATGATCGAGCTTGTTATCGCGCAACGGCGCAAGGATTTGGGCGGCTTTGAAGTAGGGCGCGTGCTGCCGTACGCGCCGCGCAGAATGGTGGGACCATTCGTGTTCTTCGATCACATGGGTCCAGCACAGTTCGCGCCTGGCATTCCCAAAACCGTAGACGTGCGTCCGCATCCGCACATCGGCCTTTCGACAGTCACATACCTATTCGAAGGCGAGATCATGCACCGCGATAGCGTTGGTTCCGCACAACCGATCCGCCCGGGTGAGCTCAATTGGATGACATCGGGACGCGGCATCACGCATTCGGAGCGCTTCGAGCGCGCCCGGCTTGAGGGCGGTCCTTTGCATGGCATTCAAGCTTGGGTGGCGCTGCCCGAGAAGGACGAAGAAACTGATCCGGCCTTCCATCATTATGGCGCGACGGCGCTGCCCACGTTCGAAGACGGCGGCGCATGGGGTCGCTTGATTGCTGGCGAGAGCGCGGGGCTGTCAGCGCCTGTGCGTACGCATTCGCCAATGTTTTATGTGCATTGGGTGCTGCAGCCCGGCGCGTCCGCATCTGTGCCGGCCGAGTATCCCGAACGCGCGCTCTACGTGGCGCAGGGCGAGATCGACGTTGCGGGGCAGCGCTTTGCGGCGGGGCAGATGATCGTGCTGACTCCCGGTGATGCCGTGACATTCCGAGCCGAGACTCCAGCCACCGTCATGGCGCTTGGCGGTGAACCGCTCGGCCCGCGCTTCATCGAATGGAACTTCGTGCACTCTTCCAAGGAACGTATCGAGCAAGCGAAAGCCGATTGGCGCGCCGGCCGCATGAAGCTGCCTGATCTCGATAACGAAGAATGGATCCCGCTTCCCGATCCATCACCACCGCCTAATCCGATGTCTTAAGTCGCGGCTTCCAACGCCGATACGACGTCGGCGATAGAGCCGGCGACGGTCTCCGTCGCGGCTATGCTGCGAAACAGGATGATGGTCTTGCCATGGCTGTCGCGCACGGCGGCGACTTCGTTTGGGTTGATGTGGACTTCGAGCCGCGCATCGGCCGCCGAGATGAATTTCACGAATTTTGCCATGTACCGCACACTCCGGCGAATCAGCTGCGCCTAAGCGCTTATGAGCGCCTCAAGGGCCGCAGGTGCGAATAATCGCGCGCCCAAGTGCGAAGCGTGTTAAGATCACGCAATCAGCAAACAGAACTAACGCTTCGGCCGCCCGCGAGGGCGGTTGCCGCTGCGCATTCGTCCGCCGCGCCAGCGTGAAGCCCGCAAGGAGCGCCCGTGCCTTTCATCGTCAACTCATCGCCCGGTCCGGGCTTTCGCTTTGAGCCTAGCGCCACGTTCGAAGACGCCAAATCCGCTTTGGGCTGGGCGGCCGGCCTTGAGCGCCGCGGCATGCGCCTCATCCGCATCCGCGACACCGAAAGCGGCTCGGTGTTCGACGAGAAGGGCCTGCGTGAAGAGATCAAGCGCCTACAGGGCGCTGCATGAGCAAGCTCAAACTGCTTCAGGAAGCCACCGCCGCCGACAAAGCGTGGATGCACGAAGTGACTGCCGTGTTCGGCGCCAGCGACGCAGGCATGGCGCGCTTTCACGGCCGCGCGACCGGCGAGCCAGGCTCGCGCCTGCGCGAACTCTATAATGAATACGTCAAGGCGCGTGACGCCTATGGCGCACAATAAGGAACGACGAACATGGCGTTATTGTCAGTTGTAAGCGTCGCCGATCGCGCCGGCTTTTACACTTTTGCAGCCGCGTTGCGCGCGAGTGATCACTTCACCACACTTGAGGGCCCCGGCCCTTTTACCGTCTTCGCGCCGACAGATGCGGCGTTCGCGACCATGTCGCCCGTCGTGCTGGACAAATTCCTGCGCCATGATCCTGAGCGCTTGCACATCGTGCTCGGCTATCACATCGCCGCCGGACGCGTCGCCTCAGCGCGCTTTGCCGACAAGCGCATCCGCGCCGTGATGCAGACCGGCGGCGACGTGATGATCGACGGCCGCAACGGCCTTCGGGTGAACACAGCGCGCGTGATCAAGCCAGATCTCGCCGCAGGCAATGGCGTCGTCCACGGCATTGATGCGCTGCTCTGGCCACGCGAAGCGACGGTCGCGGTCGCCGGGGCATGAACGGCACGGTCAAATCTTACGACTCGCGCCGCGGTGTGGGTTTGATCGCGCCGGACCGCGGCGGCGCAGATATCTCCGTGCACGCCAATGAAATCGAGCGCGCCGATTTCGCCCGCCTCGACAACGGCGACCGGCTAAGCTTCGACGTCAAAACCGACCGCGCCCTGAAACGCAGCTTCGCGGTAAATCTGAGCCGACTCTAGCGGAAGGCGTCTGGCGCACCCGAAGGGATTCGAACCCCTGACCTCTGCCTTCGGAGGGCAGCGCTCTATCCAGCTGAGCTACGGGTGCGGACAGCGGCGGCTATAGCGGAGCTTTACGGCAAAGGCGAGCCTTGCCAAGCGGCCCCGGCGAGGCGAGTCATGGGGCCTATGCGCGCGCTTTTCTCCGCCCTTTTCGCGCTGGCCGTGGCGGCCATCGGCAGCTGCACGCCGGCAACGCCCGCTAGCGAACCTGCGCTCTGGCGCATCACCGACGCGGACAGCGAAATTTGGCTTTACGGGACGGTGCATCTGTTGCCGCCCGATCTGGAGTGGCGCGGACCTCGCTTCGAGGCGGCGTTCGCGCGCGCCGAGGAATTCGTCACCGAGACGGACACCAGCGAAGCCGGGGTCAGAGAAATCAACCGCCTCACCCAAGAACTGGGCGCCCTTCCAGCCGGCGAAAGCCTCTCGCGCCAACTCGGTCCGAACGATGCCGCGCGGCTTCAGCGCATCGCGCATGGATTGAACTTAGACGCCGGCACTCTTGAACGTCAGCGACCATGGCTGGCTGCGCTACAACTTTCGTATGCGGCGACGCTACGCGCCGGGCATCTGCCCGAAGCCGGCGTTGAAGCCGTGCTGATGCCTGAGGCGCGAGCACGCGGACTGAGGCTGAGCTATCTTGAGACCGCTGCGCAGCAGATCGAGATTCTTGCTTCCCTCCCGCCGACAGACGAAGCGCGCTTTCTTTCGCAAACACTGATCGACATTGAAGCAGGCACGGATGCGCTGACCGCTATGGACGCCGCTTGGGCGCGAGGCGACGTTGAAGACCTCGCGCGCTTTCTTGAACCGCAATGGCGCGACGTGGGACCGAGGATCCACGACGCGATTATACTCAAGCGCAATCGCGCCTGGGCCGATGAAGTCGCGCGGAGGCTCGACGGCTCAGGCCGCATCTTCATCGCTGTCGGCGCCGCGCACTTGGTCGGCGACGACAGCGTTGTCGATCTTCTACGCGCGCGTGGGATCGCGGTCGAAGGGCCCTAGCTCGCCGGTGGCCGGACGATACGGCCTTGCAGATTCTGCTGCACTTCGCGCGCATCGAAAGCGTTCGGATCTTCCGAAGGCTTCTGGCCACGGAACATCGCGATCTCGGCCATGGCTTCGTAACGGGTCACTTCACGATAGCTCGAAGGCTCAGACCAGAACGGATCATACCAGGGGCTCCAGCCGCGGCGCGGCGAGAAGTACCAATAGTCAAATCCGAAGCGCGGATTGCGCGGGCCGGTGCTCTGCAGGCGGGACCGCTCCTCAGTGTCGCGGTTGGCGACGATGAAATAGTCGTAGCCGCCTTGCAGCGTCACCTCAGCGGCGCGGTAGAGCAGATAGGTTTCCACCGTTTCTCGATCGGTCAGCGTATTGCCGCGGAAGGTGATGCGGGTGCGGTTGGACTCGATTTGTTGTTCGGTGAAGCCATAAGCGCCGGGTGCGCCAGGCGCGCCCGGTTGATACGGCGTCGCGGTCGCGCAGGCGGTAAGCAGCCCGGCGGCAACCGCAAGCATGAGCGCTCGCATGGATTGGTCTCCGTTTGATCCCTACCCAACACAGTATGGTGAAGGGAGGTCCATGCCGCCAATCCCAAACGAGTGAAGCGCGCTAACTAATGATGCAGCCAGTGATCCGCGGTCGCGAACTTGGGCGGTGCGATCGTCTCGCCCGTCGCCAGGCGCACAGAGTGAATGACGGCGTCGATCTCGCGCTTCCAGAAGTTCAGGAATTTGTGGAGACGCGGATAGTCCGGGGCCAGATCGAGCGTCTGCCACATGAAGCTCTGCAGCAGCGAAGGGTGGTCCGGCATATAGTAAAGCACTTCGGCGGTGGCGAGACGCCAGCCATCCAGACGCAGTTTAAGCTCGTCGTGCTGCATGTGCCGTGGACCCTTGTGCTTAACAGACGCTGACGCTGTCCTTCCAGTTCCTCTGATGTGAAGGCTGACTGACGCGCCATTACCAAGTCAATACTGATGCGCGGCTAGCACTGCTGGCTCACGGCTGCCAGCTAATGGCGCGGTAATCATGAAACGCCCGCTTTTTCAGCGCTATGGGCGCGCGCACGGCGTGACGCTGGTTTCAAGTATTCGCGCGCGCATGCGCAAAAACGCAAAGCTTAGCGCCCGCCTTCGAGCTGCTTTGCCTTCAGCATGCGCTGAGATGCGAAGTGGCACGCGAGGTAGCCGAGCATGATTGGCGGCGCGCCGGCCGCGACCGGCACGAATGGCGAGACGCCGCCGCCACTCAACGCACTAGCGACGAGCAGCAGCGTCACGGGAAAGCCAACGCCGAGCAGGAGCAGTCCCGCCGTCGTCAACAGCCGGGCCTCGGCGCGCAAAGCTTCCGCATTGGGACGTTTGGTTGGCATGCGCCACACGCGTGCGAAAATCGCGCCAACCGCGAACGCGCGCCGCGCGCATGGTTTACGTTGCACGCGCGCCGCAAGCTCAAGCGTTTGTGTTGCATGAAAAACTCAGTTTGGATCATCGGACATTAAGCCGGAGGAACTATCGTGTGGTGAGGCGCGTCTCTCATCGCGCCCAATAACAAAAGAGTACCGCCAGAATGGCCCTATCGGATCTCCTCACTGCAGACGAGCAAGAGCTCGCCGAGCACTACCCGAACCGGGTTGAGCATGCGGCGGACGGCATCGTGCATGCGGTTGGGATCCTCGCGGCGCTGATCGGCGGCGGACTTCTGGTTTCGGTGGCCTTGGTTAATCGCGGCGTGCCGATGGCGACTGCTGGCGCCATTTACGCCATGTGCTTGATGGCGATGCTGGCGGCTTCGGCCGTCTATAATCTCACTCGGCCTAACCCTTACCGCCGGATTCTGCGCCGCATCGATGAAGCTGCGATCTTTCTGATGATCGCCGGCTCTTACACGCCGTTCACGATCCAGTTGCTGCCGCCGGATTTCGCGATCGCGGTGACGATCGCGATCTGGATGATGGCGTTTGCCGGCGCAGCCGGGAAGGTTTTCTACACCCGCCTCTCCGATCGCGCTTGGAGCTTGATCTATCTGGCCTTTGGCTGGCTCGCGGTTTTGGTGCTCGGCCCCGTTGTGCCGACGCTGCCGCTACTGGCGATCGTCATGCTCGTGGTCGCGGGAGTCACCTATTCTGGCGGCGTGCTGCTTTACCTCAATCACGCTATCCCGTTCCGCCGCGCGCTTTGGCATGCGTGCGTGATCATCGGAGCAGCAGGCCATTACGGCGCTGTGCTGTACGGCTTGGTGCTCTGAGCACAACGCCGCACGCAGCGGAACGAAGCGTCTCGCAATCTGTTGATCGGGCTCCCCACTCACCAAACGAGGAGCGAGCCATCATGCCCACGCCAGCAGGACACACGACCGCCATTCGCGCGAAGAAAGTCATCGGCACGTCCGTAAAGGACACGCAAGGCAACAAGATCGGCACCGTCGAAGATCTCGTGCTCGACAAGCAATCGAACTCGATCCTGTTCGCCGTTGTCGGCTTCGGCGGCTTTTTGAAGATCGGTGAGAAGTTTCACCCGCTGCCATGGGCTGTCTTGAACTACGATGAGAACGAAGACGCCTATGTCGTCCCGTTCACCGAAGAAGAACTGAAAGCGGCGCCGGCTGACACCATCGCCGAGCTCACCAAGAATGACGGCCTCGCGTATCGCGACCAAAGCTTCGCGTTCTACAAGGTCGATCAATACTGGACGTAAGCTTAGACACCGCGCCGGCGCTTCAAACGCCGGCGCAAACGTCTGATTCAAAACATCGTTTAAGCCGACAGTTGAAGGCGCGTTTGGCTCCACCTAAGGTTACGCCGTGGGGAGGCAAACATGCGGCATTTCATTTCTTTCCTGGTTTCTCTCAGCCTCCTCGCTGCGTTCGCGACGTCCGCCGCAGCGCAGGACGGACGCTGGCTCCGCGCCGAAACTGAGGGTTTTATTGTCCACGGCGCGGTTCCGGATCGTGCGATACGTGGCCTTGCCAACGAACTCGAGACGTTCGACGCGCTGCTGCGGCGGATGACGGAAGCCACGGGTGAACGCTCGCCAACGAAGCTGGAAGTCTATCTCTTTTCAGAAGACGAGTTCCGCCAAACTTTTCCAAACATGCGCGATTCAATCGCCGGCCTTTATGCCGCCCGCGTCGATCAGATCGCGGCGTTCGCCATTTACCGCGACGGCGGCCTCAGCAATCGCGATATTCTCTTCCACGAGTACGCTCACCATTTCATGTTTCAGCACTTCGCCAATGCGTATCCAGCTTGGTACGTTGAGGGCTTCGCGGAAATCATGTCCACGGCGCAACTCGGCACGGACCGAATTGTGCTCGGGCGAAGCAGCGAAGGGCGCTTCTATGCGCTGCGCAACGAGACCTGGATGCCGATCGAACGGCTGATCACGGTATCCCCGTTTGAACTCCGCGACCCGCGCGAAGCTAATTTGTTCTACGCACAGAGCTGGCTGATGACGCACTATCTGGTGCTGACGCCCGGCAAGATGGAGCAATTTCACGCCTATATGCGCGCGCTGCGGCTGGGCCAAGATCCGGTTTCGGCGTTCCAATCCGGCTTTGGCGTAACGCCCGCGGAGTTTTTATCCGAACTGCGCCGCTACTATCGCGGCTCGCCTAACGCGCTGGCGCTGAACCGACCCGCGCAGGTTGATCTTTCGCGCGTGCAAGTCACGCGCTTACCGGCGAGCGCCAACAATCTCTTGCCGCTCTACACCAGCATTCGCTACGGCGTCGGCGATACCTCGCGCACTGAAGTGCTTTCACGGGTGCGCTCACTCACTGAAGGCCAAAGCGATCGGTTTTCCACCTTAACGCGCGCTTTTGCGGAGATCCGTCTTGGCGAAACCGAACAGGCGCGCGCTGTCCTCGCCCCCCTCATCGAGTCAAATCCCGACGACGTAGAGGCGCTCTACCTCAGCGGGCTCTCCTATCTCACGGACGCGGAAGATGCGGAGGGTAACGCAGAGCGAACGCTTCAGAGCCAAGCACGGCGACTGTTCGGCCGCGCTTACCAGCGCAATCCAAACCATGTGCCTTCGCTCTATCGCTACGCGCAGTCCTTCGACGGCGTGATGATGGATCGGCCCGCGCTGGAGAATTATCTCAACGTGCTGATGCTGGCGAACCAGTTGGCGCCGCAAATCGACGAAATCAGCATCAATGCCGCGTACGCGCTGATGGCGAATGACCGCCATGCCGAGGCCATTCCAATGTTGCGCGCAGTGGCGTTCGATCCGCACGGCGGCGGCAATGCCGAAGTAGCGCGCGGCATGCTTGAAGAAGCGCAATCGCGCCTGCCCGCCGGCGAGCCTTCACGATAGAAATAAGAAAGAGCACCTGCAGCCGGATCGCGCGCGGCGCGTCCGGGAGGCAGGGCGCGTGGCGTGCGCCGAGGGGATAGTCATCCAGTCTTGCGACTGGCTATGCGCAAACCACGCGCCCTGTCGCGATGCGTTTTCGATCGGGCCGTCACGGGGAGGTTTTTCACTCTCCTGGATAGGTCCCCGACCGCGTGCGGACTCTTGCCTGTAAAGCCCGGTATCCTCCCGCGGTTAGCGCCTTACGCTGCTCTTCCCGCGGGCTTCAGCCGACATCAGCGTCGCCAGCACGCCGGCTGGCTGACATCAGCATCACGCTCGATCGCGTCCTTCACGTCCGGATGCTCGGCTAGCAACGAGACCTCCCGTGTAAAGGATGAGGTCAGTATCGCTCAGGTTTTGCGCTGTAGGATACGTTTTGCGCGGGGGCTTGATTGCGCTGGGATTTTGTTGGTGAAGCTGGGGGATAGAGCGCGAAGCCAAGTGCGGCCTCGGGTTAAAGGCTGAAATTTTTGCTTAGCGAGGCAAGGCCCTGAGCGGTTCGGGCCGTTGGGACGTAATGACGTTGTCAGTACAGAGCATTGTATTGACAACGTCATACACAATTAAGTATTGTGCGGCACTATGGGGCAAGGAGAACGACCATGACCACCGTGGAAACTGCTGCACCAACCCGTTCGTCGCGCCGTGACCGCGTGACCGCGCGCGCCAAGGCGCCGACCCGTGGCAAACGGAAGCCGGCTAAGTCTGCCCAGGCGAAGGCGACGCCCAAGAAGCGCGCGCAGGCGGAGCGGGTTCTAACGGCAAAAGCGTCGTCGAACACGGCGATGTTGAGCTTTCGAATGGATGCGAATACCCGTGGCCTAGTTGACCGCGCGGCGAACGCCACCGGCCAAAACCGGACAGACTTCATGGTCACAGCGCTAAGAGAGAAGGCCGTGGAAGTTCTTCTCAATCAGCGTTTGTTCGGTCTGAATGATGCCGACTGGGCCGCCTTCACAGAGAGCCTGGATAACCCGCCGCCGCCCAATGCTAAATTGAAGGCGCTTCTGGCACGGGCGCCTATCTGGGACCGGCAGTGAGCAGATCTAAAGCGGTCAAGACGACGAACAAGAGAGGCGGGAAAATCAGCAAGCCCGCCGTGCTTAAACCTGGGCACAGCGTGGCGACTTTCGACTGCGGAAAGGAGCCAATCAACAAGTGGCTAAAAACTCGCGCAAAGAATGCGAGCGAAACTGATACAGCGCGCACTTACGTTGTTTGCCGAGGAACCAAGCGAGTCATAGGATTCTATGCGCTAGCGGCTGGAAGCGTCGAACACTCCAAGGCACCGGGAAATTTGCGGCGCATTTCACCTGACCCCATTCCCGTGATCATCCTTGCAATGTTTGGCGTCGATCTAACGGAGCAACGACAGGGTATCGGCCAAGACCTGCTCAATGACGCGATCCGCCGGGCGCTCCAGGCTGCGCGAATAATCGGCGCACGAGCGCTTCTAATTCACGCGTTCGATGAGCCTGCGGCCAAATTTTACCGAGAGAGAAATTTTCGGAAGCTAAACGTCAACGAAGAAACCTACTTCATGTCAATGAGAGAGCTTCGCGACGCGCTCCCCTAGTAAATTGGTGGATGGAATTTACGCGAGCTTCAGCGTCTCTCGTTCTTCCCGCGCTTCTTATCCCGCTCGGCCAGTATCCGCAGGCGCAATGCGTTGAGTTTGATAAAGCCTTCGGCGTCGGCCTGGTTGTACCCGCCGGCTTCGTCGAAGCCGACGAGCGCTTTAGAATAGAGCGAGTAAGGCGATGAGCGGCCAATTGTGCGGACGCTGCCTTTGTAGAGCTTCAGCTTCACATCGCCAGTGACGCTGCCTTGGCTGGCGTCGATCGCGGCTTGCAACATCAGCCGCTCGGGCGTCCACCAGAAGCCGTTATAGATGATACTCGCGTAACGCGGCATCAGCTCGTCTTTTAGATGCATGGCGCCGCGATCGAGCGTGATGCTCTCGATCGCGCGGTGGCCGTACCAAAGGATGGTGCCGCCCGGCGTTTCGTAGAAGCCGCGCGACTTCATGCCGACATAGCGGTTCTCGACCAGATCGAGGCCACCAATGCCGTGCTTCGAGCCGAGCCGGTTCAACTCCGCGAGCAATTCATGCGCCTTCATCGGCTTGCCGTTGATGGCGACGAGATCGCCGCGCTCGAAGCTGAGCGTGACCGTCTCGGCCTGATCGGGCGCCTCTTCCGGCGTGATGGTGCGGCGATCGCCGCGCTTGGTGACGATCTCCGGCACTTCGACGTCAGGATCTTCGAGCGCGAGGCCCTCGCTCGACGTGTGCAGCAGGTTCGCGTCGATCGAAAACGGCGCGGCTTGCTCTTTGCCTTGCGCGATCTGGATGCCGTGCTTCTTGGCATAAGCGATAAGATCGGGGCGGCCCTCGAAGCTCCACTCGCGCCACGGCGCGATCACTCTCACGTCCGGCTTCAGCGCGTAATAGCTGACCTCGAACCGGACCTGGTCATTGCCCTTGCCGGTTGCGCCGTGGCACACCGCGTCGGCGCCGACCATGTTGGCGATCTCGATCTGGCGCTTGGCGATCAGCGGCCGCGCGATCGAGGTGCCAAGCAGATACTGCCCCTCGTACAAAGTATTGGCGCGGAACATCGGCCAGACGAAATCGCGCACGAACTCTTCGCGCAGATCATCGATGAAGATGTTGTCGGGCTTCACGCCCATCTTCAGCGCTTTCTCGCGCGCGGGCGCGAGTTCTTCGCCTTGGCCGAGATCAGCCGTAAAGGTGACGACCTCGCAGCCGTACGTCTCCTCAAGCCATTTCAGGATGATGGAGGTGTCGAGGCCGCCGGAATAGGCGAGCACGACCTTCTTGACCTTGGGCTGAGACATGATGATTCCCGCGCGAAATGCGCGGCCTTCCTTTCACAGCGCGCGGTTCAGATCAACGGCGCCGCTAAGCCACGGGCACAGGGCGCTGGCGCACCCATTTCGACAAGAGCCACTTCTCCCCCTTCGTCACCGGCAGGCCGGCATGCAGCGAAAGCAGCTCGCGCTGGCCGTCAGCAGAGAGATTCCAGAAGATCAACGCATCGCCAAGCTTGCCCTTGAAGCGCCAATCGAGGCGCGGGAAGTTCGTCTCACCGCCCTCATAGCCATCGTTGAGATAGATCAGAAAGGTGCAAATGCGCTGGCCAATGGTGCGCAGCTCGTGCGCGAAACCCGCCTCTTCCGCCTCGGTGAAAAAGTCGAAGTGCGGGATGTATTGCTCGCCACGTGCATAGTGCAGAATGTTGGTGGTTTCGTGATGCGCCACGGGCACACCGATCGTAGCGGCGATCTTCTGGTTCACCAGTTGCATCACCAAGTCCGGTTGTAGCGGATGCGAGCCCGCCACTGAATTGGAACGGGCGTTGTCGACCGCGGCGGCGCCGCTTTTGGCCGCGAGTTGCACAGTGGCGCGCTGAAGGTTCTTGCGCGCCTGCTTCACCAACCAATTGCACACCGGCTTGGAGATGAAGTTCTCCACCGTGAACACACGCGGCGCAGTGTGATGCTGCTGCAAAGCGGCAGGCGTGAGCCATGCTTCGCGGTCGAATTTGTTTTCCAGGGCCATGAGTTGGCCCTTAGCGCGGGTATCGCCGAGCGCTGCGGCCTCCTGCACATACCTGAACGCGTCATCGAAGTTTTGCGCGCGGCCGTGCCCACGCGCGGCGAGCGCTGCGTGGTAGAGCAGCGCCTCAGCTGATTTTTGTGCGCAGGCCGCTTCCACCAGTTTGATCGCCTCGTTGCCGAATGACGGGAGTTTGCCAGTCAGCATCAGATGCGCTTGGCGCACTTGCGTGCGCGGATCAGTCGGAGCGGCGGGTTTTAGGAGGCGAGGGTCCATCCTTAGCCCTCAAACCAAAGGCAGGGCGCGATCGCGCACCCATTTCGAGAACAACCATTTGACGCCATTGGTCGTCGGCGTGCCGGCATGCAGCGTAAGCGGATCGGGGCGGCCGTCGGTAACGTTCCAGAACGCCAACGCGTCGCCCTTCTTGCCTTTGAAACTCCAATCGAGCCGCGGAAACGCCGTGGCGCCGCCTTCGTAATCGTCGTTGAGATAGATCAGGAAGGTAACCGTGCGCTGCCCAAGACGCTGCACTTCCTGCGCGAAGTGCGCGACGCCGGGATCGATAAAGTCGAAATGCGGCTTGTATTCTTGGCCAGGTTCGTAGTGCAGGACGTTGGTTGGCTCCTGCTGCGCCACAGGCACGCCGATCGCGTTGGCGATACGCGCGTGCGTGAGCTGCACCACTAAGTCCGTATCGAGCACACTCAAGCCCATGCCGGTATTGCTGCGGTACTGATTGGAATTGGCGCCACCCCGCTCCGGGTTCTTCACGCGCGCTGCCTCAAGACGCGGCGCGGCGAGAGCGCGGATCCAATCACAGGCCTCGGGCGAGATAAATTTTTCAAACGTCAGCACGCGTGGGGCGTCAAAATGTTGCGTCGGCGTTGGCGGCGTGAGCCAGGCTTGCACATCGAACGGCGCACCGAGAACGGCGAGCTCGCGCTGCGCGCGTGCATCGCCGGCGTCGGCGGCGCGAACGACAAGCTCATGCGCCTGCGACCAATCCTGCGCGCGCCCCTCACCTAGCGCCGAAAGCACCGAGGACAGGCGCAGCGCGTCCGCCTGGTTCTGCGCAGCCGCCGCATCGATCAGCTTGTAGGCCTGCTGCGGCGCCCACGGCGCGCCGCGTCCGACGAGCAGCATCGCGCCCAGCTCATATTGCGCGCGCGCGTCGCCGCCGACGGCGCGTTGCTGCAATGACGTAAGGTCGGGTGCGGACACGGTGCTCCTTTCAGGCGTTGGCATGGTAAGGTTTCACACCCATGCGCCGCAACTTGGATCGACTGTTACGCGACTACATCGCGCCGCCGCCCGGCATGCGCCCGGTGGATTTCAGTGCGCCTGCCGGCGCGCCGGCCTTGTTTGCGCCGAACTCCACCACCTGGCGTGTGATGAAGAACCCGGTCGCGCTGATCGTCGGCGGGATAGCGGCGGTGATCCTCGAACTGGCCGAGCCCCGCGTAAGAACCGGCGTTTGGGAACACACCAGCTTCCGCCGCGATCCCGTCACGCGCATGCGCCGCACCGGCTATGCCGCGTGGGTCACGATTTACGCACCGGCTGACACCGCCCGGGCGATGATCACAGGCGTGGTGCGCGGGCACGAACGCGTTGAAGGCCTGACGCCCGCGGGCGTTCCGTATCGCGCCAATGACGAGGAGCTTCTGAACTGGGTGCAAGCCACCGCCGGCTTTGGCTTCTTTGAAGCCTATCGTCGCTTCGTGCGACCCCTGGCGGCAGAGGAGTTGGACGCTGTTTATGCAGAAGGCGCCGAAGCAGCCGCGCTCTACGGCGCTATCGGCGTGCCGAAATCGGCAGCGGCGATGGAGGCATATTTCGATCAGATGCGGGTGAAGCTCGAACGCTCCGACATCGTGTTTGAGTTTCTCGACATTGTCCGCAGCGCGCCGATCCTGCCGCTGCGCGGGGTGCAGCGCATGATGATCCGCGCCGCCGTCGAGATCACGCCGGCTTGGGCGCGCGATCTGCTTGGACTCGGACGCGAGTACGGTTTGCGGCATGGCGAAGCGACGTTGCTGCGCGCGATCGGTGCGGTTTCAGAGCGCTTCGTGCTTGAAGAGGCCCCGCCGGCGCAGGCCTGCGTTCGGCTTGGGCTGCCGGCGAACTATCTTTACCGCTGAAGGCTCTAGACCATCACCTGGTTGCCCAACTCGACCGCCCGGCCGGACGGGATGTGGAAGAAGTCCGTCGCGTTGGTGGCGTTGCGGGCCAGGAAGATGAAGAGGTGATCCTGCCAAAGCGGCATGCCGCTTCGTTCGCTTGGCACGATCGTGCGGCGCGAAAGGAAGAAGCTCGTCTTCATGATGTCGAACTTCAGGCCGTGCTTGCGCGCTTCGGTTAGCGCTTTGACGACGTTCGGGGTTTCCATGAAGCCGAAGGTGAGCGTCACCCGCTTCACGTCAGGCAAGAAATCTTCGACCTTGACGCGCTCGCCTTCCGGCGCCCGCGGCGCGTTGATCGTTTTCACCGTCAGGATGATCAGCTGCTCGTGCAGCACCTGATTGTGCTTCAGATTGTGCATGAGCGCCGCCGGCGCGACTTCCGGATCGCCGGTCAAAAAGATAGCGGCGCCGCGCACGCGATGCGGCGGATGGTGCGAGAGCGTCTCGAACAGTTTTGCGAGCGGCTCATCGCGCCGCACGGTTTCCTGCAGCAGCCGGGTGCCACGCACCCACGTCCACATGATGAGCACGAGGCCAAGCGCCAGCATGATCGGCACAAAGCCGCCGCTCCACACTTTCAGCATGTTGGACGAAAAGAACGTCAGCTCGATCAGCGCGAACGGAACGCAGATCAGCGCCGCCAACCACACCGGGCGCTTCCACAATTTCCAGATGGCGAAGAACACCAGGACCGTCGAGACAAGCATCTCACCCGAAACGGCAATGCCATACGCAGCGGCGAGACGGCTTGAGGAGCCAAACGCCAGCGCCAGGATCAACACACCCGCGAGCATCAACCAGTTGACTTGCGGCATGAAAATTTGGCCGGCCTGCGTCTCCGATGTGCGTCGAATTTCCATGCGCGGCAGGATGCCGAGCTGAATGGCTTGCTGGGTAATCGAGAACGCACCGGTGATGACGGCTTGGCTCGCAATGATCGTCGCCATCGTCGCCAGCAGCACGACAGGCAGCCGCGCCCAATCCGGCGCGAGCATGAAGAAGAGATTGTCGATCGCCTCGGGATGCGCGAGCGCCAGCGCGCCTTGGCCCAAATAATTCAACGTCAGGCATGGCAGGATGATGAACACCCACGCCCTGCTGATCGGCTTGCGGCCGAAGTGGCCCATGTCGGCATAGAGCGCCTCAGCGCCTGTCACCGAAAGGAACACCGCGCCAAGCACGACGAAAGAGAGGCCTGCATGCGTGAAGAAGAAATTCAGAGCCGGCAGCGGCGACAACGCGCCGACGATCTCGGGATCGTCCGAGATGTGAAGCAAGCCGAGCGCGGCCATCACCAAGAACCAAACCAGAGTGATTGGCCCGAACAAGGCGCCGATCTTGGCTGTGCCGCGGCTCTGCACAAAAAATAGACCGATCAGAATCACGATGCTGATCGGCAGCACCCATGGCTCGATGTAGGCGCCGATGCCGGGGACGACTTTCAGACCTTCGACTGACGAGATAACGGAGATCGCAGGCGTGATGAGCGCGTCAGCATAGAACAAGGACGCGCCAAGCATGCCGGCGCCCAACAAAAACGCCGATGGCTTCGCGAACGCCTTGCGCACCAGCGCCATGAGCGAAAGCGTACCGCCCTCGCCTTTGTTATCGAACCTGAGCAGCAGAAAAACAGATTTGATCGTAACGACGATAATCAGCGCCCAGAAAATGAGCGAGACGATGCCGATAACTTCACCGCGCTCAGGCGCGCGCGCGAAATCTCCGGTGACAATGCGGAGGCACTCGCGCAGCGCATAAAGCGGGCTCGTGCCGATGTCGCCGTAAACGACGCCAACTGACCCAATCAACAGCGTCCAAAAACCGCCGTGCGCAACGGCGCGGCCGCGACCACCACTGTCGCCACCGTTTGAAGACGCATTCGGTTGGGGCGCTTCGGCTGGGGCCTGCGCCATAAAGAATTCCCCTATTGGGCGGCGGATTGGGCCCGCACCCGGGCCGCGCGTTTACGCCCTTTCACCTAGTGGGGCAAATGCATGCGCCTTGAGGCCTTGTGCTTTGGTTAGCGGCGGCGCCTTAACGGCAACCGCACCCGCCATGCCCGCCGCCGCGGCCCCAGCCGCCGCTGCGCGCGCCCGCGCGGGCCGAGGCGTAAGCGAACGCCGAGGCTTGCGCGTGGCCGCCGCGGATCACCACGGTCGTGCTCGAGTAATAGCTGGAGGCTGCGACATCGACGCCCACCCCGCCGCCTGCGCCGGCGAAGAAGGATTGTGACAGCGTCACTTCCTCGGGGCCCTGCGGCGCGAGCGGCACGGGCGCCGGCGGCGGCGCGGGGCGCGGACGTGGCCGCGGGCGCGGTTGCTGCGGACGCTCGATGCCATCGGCGTAGGCAACGCTTGGGATCGCCAGCACCGGAGCGGCGACCAACGCCAGAGCGGCAAACAATACGAGCGCGCGCATGCGGCTTCTCCACCTTAATGACGCACTCTTGCGCAGGTCCGAACAGGCGTGAAGCAGCTTCGCCACCGGCGCGCGAACTTCGCCCGCGCGTGCGGGCCATTAATCAAAAGTCGGTCGCGATGCCTTTGCGTTCCCAGTCGCCATAGCGCGTCGGCTCCGGGCCCGACGGGCCGCCATGTTCCGTCGCGAGCTTCTCGGCCTCCGCGCGGCGCGCCGCGGCCTCGGCCAGCGCGCGCTCCGCCTCCGGCGTCAGTTTCCGCGAAACGTCGCTGTTCTCACTCATTGAATCCGGCTCCGGCGATTTCAATATCATAGTTCCGAGACGTGAGGAGTGCGATGAACCATCTCAAGACGTACACGCTGCTTGCTGCGATGACGGCGCTGTTTGGCGGCGTCGGCTATCTGGTGGGCGGCACCGGCGGCATGCTGATCGCGCTGCTGGTCGCGGGCGGCATGAACATCTTCGCCTATTGGAACGCCGACAAAATGGTGCTGCGTCACTTCCGGGCGCAGGAGGTCGATCCGCGACATTCTGATCCGCGCGTGCAGGCTTACGTTCAGGACACATTGGCGCTGGCGCAACGCGCGGGCCTGCCGGCGCCGAAGATTTACATCATCGACAATCCGCAGCCGAACGCGTTCGCCACCGGGCGCAACCCGGAAAACGCCGCCGTCGCCGCCACCAGCGGCCTGCTGGGCTTGCTGACGCGTGAGGAAATTCGCGGTGTCATGGCGCACGAGCTTGCGCACGTTAAAAATCGCGACACGCTGACAATGACAGTGACCGCCACCATCGCCGGCGCCGTTGCCATGCTGGCGAACTTTGCGCTCTTCTTCGGCGACCGCGATCGCAATCCAATTGTCGGGATTCTGATCATGCTGTTGGCGCCGATCGCCGCGTCAGTGGTGCAGATGGCGATCAGCCGCGCGCGCGAATACGAGGCCGACCGCATCGGCGCCGAGATCGGCGGCGAGCCCGAAGCACTGGCCAGCGCGCTGCAAAAGATCGAGGGCTATGCGCGCCAGCGCGTGAACATGGACGCCGAGCGTAATCCGGCGATGGCGCACCTCTTCATCATCAACCCGCTGGCCGGCCGCGGCGCAGACAATCTGTTCTCAACGCACCCAAACACCGGCAACCGCATCGCCCAGTTGATGGAACTCGCGCGCCGTTTCGGGCGGCCAGCGAACGCCTCGCCGGCAGGCCCCTGGAGCGCCGGGCCGACGCGCAAACGTGGCCCCTGGGGTTAAACCCCGGCAAGACGCCATTGCGGGTTTCTTTGTCTCTGATTTCATGAGACATTTCGCGCGGGTCTGGGGTGCAGCCCAGAGCCTATGGTTGATGAAGCATTAACCGGCGCGGCGCGAGTCTGGCGACAGCTCGCGATGCGCCTATTTCCTGTCCTCCCAGCCGCCCTAGCCGCGGCCGTCGCTCTTGCGGCGCCGCCGGCAGCGTGGGCCGACTCGCCCGTCGTCGTTGAAGGCGGCGATAAGGACATGCGCGACACCATTCGCGATCTCCTGCCCGATCGCGAGCGGCCATCAAGCTTGTTCGATGCGGAACGCATCGCCGAAGAAGCTGCCGCGCGTGCGCGCGTCTGGCTGCGCTCGGAGGGCTATTACGGCGCCACGGTCACGCCGGAAGCTACAGAAGAGCCGCCGGCTGCACGCCTGATCATCGAAGCAGGGCAGCGCTTCAGCTTCGCCGATCCATCGCTTGCTTACGCCGACGCGACACCGGATTCGGCGACTGATCTGGAAGCACGCAATGCGCTGAGCCTCGTACCGGAAGGCGCGCCCGCGCGTTCGGGCGCTGTGTTGGAGGCGGAAGCCACCGCATTGGCAGCGTTGCACAACGGCGGCTATCCGGACGCTGCGGCGCAGCCACGGCGCGTCGTCGTCGATCACGCCGCGAACTCGGTTACACCGGCATATCAGTTCGACGCGGGCGCACGCGCTTATCTCGGCGATGTGCGCGCCGAGCCCAGCACTATTTTTCGGCCAGGCTTCATCGACGATCTGCAAAATTGGGGGCACGGCGAAACCTATTCGCCAGACGCGCTGACCCGATTACGGCGGGACCTAAGCTCTACCGGCGCCGTCACCAGCGTTTCCACGCGGTTGGACCAACCTAACGCCAATGGCGTGCGTGATGTTATCCTTGAAATCGAACCAGCGCGCCGCAACGCCTACGAACTCGGCCTCTCCTATTCCACCACGGAGGGCGCTGGTGTCGTCGGCCAGTGGACGCGCCGCAACTTCACCGGCCGCGCCGACTCGCTGATCACGTCCGCCACTTTGGCCGAACTGCAGCAAGAGCTTTCGGTCGCGCTGGTCCGCCCGCATGCGGCGGGGCTCGGCCATGCTGTCACGATCGGCGTCAGCGCCGAGCGCGAAGCGCCAGCGGCGTACACACGCCAGGGCCTTGCGCTCTACGCCAACGTCGATGCTTCGACCCGGCTGCGCCTTGGCCGCAGCTATGGCTTGCGGCTCTCCGCCGACCAATACGACGATCTCGTGGGCAGCGTGAACGAGGCCGTGGTGCTCAGCGGCTTTTACAACCTGCGTCACGACACCACCGAACTCACGCTCGACCCGCTCGATGGTTCGATCTTGGAAGTGCGGGTGGAGCCCTCCGTTTCCTCGGGCGACGCGACGCTCGGCTTCGTGCGTGCTTCGGCGGAAGCGCGCGGTTACGAATCTTTCGGACGCGAGAACACACTCACGCTTGCTGCGCGCATCCGCGCCGGGTGGCTGGAAGCCGTCGCTGGCAGCGCTGACGATGTGCCGCCGGATCGACGCTTCTACGCGGGCGGCGGGGGCTCAGTGCGCGGCTATGAATACAATTCCATTTATCCGCTCGAACGCGATCTGCTTGGGCTGACGCCTGGCGGCCAAGGCGTGGTCGAAGGCTCGATCGAAGCGCGTTGGCGCTTTGCATCACGGCTTGGCGCAGTGGCGTTCATTGATGGCGGGACGGCGTTCGATGATTGGGCGGACGCGGGCGACCTCAGCTTCGGCGTCGGCGTTGGCCTGCGCTACGATCTCGGATTTGCGCCGCTCCGTTTTGACGTTGCCGTGCCGCTCGACGACGAATTCTCGAGCGATGACTACGCGCTCTATATCAGCATCGGCCAGGCGTTCTAATGAGCGCGCCCGAAGAACCAGCCGCGCCGAAGCCCAAACTTAAGCGCTGGCGCAAGTGGGCCTACGTGGCGAGCGGCGTTGCGCTCGCAGGCGGCATGTTCGTCGCGCTCGGGCCGGCAGCGCCGTGGGTGGTGGATGAACTCGCGGACGGCCAGCGTGTATGGCGCTTGGGGCGCATCACCGTCGACGGGGTGAGTGGCAGCTGGCTCGGCAATCTGCGGGCTGAGCGCATCAGCATCGCAGATGAGGAAGGCGTTTGGCTGGAAGCCAGCAACCTGGCGCTCGATTGGCGGCCGCAAGATATTTTGTTCGGCGCCGTACGCATTCGCGCCGGCCAGATCGACTCGCTGGTGATGCACCGCCAGCCGCGTCTGCTGGAGAAGCGCCCCTCCAGCGGCGCGACGATTGACGTCTTCCTCGGTGATGTGCGCGTCAACGAGATCATTCTTGATGAGGCGGCCTTCGGTGAAGCTGCGGCCTTCACCGCGCAGCTGGGCTTCACCTTTGAAGATAGATCCGTCGATGCGCTCAACATCGAATTGCGGCGCACGGACTCTGACGCAGATCGTCTGATCGTCGCCTATAGCCCCGATGAGAACTACGAGCTCAACCTCGACGCCGCGAGCGCGCCGGGCGGCATCTTCGCGCGCGCGCTTGGCGTCGCTGAGGAAGGCATCAGCGCCACCGCTGTCGGTACGGGCGATGCGCAGACCGGAGCGGCGCGCTATCAAGCGCAGATCGGCGCGGCGCAATTGCTGCAAGGCGAAGCAAGCTGGACGCCGACGACGTGGACAGCGGCCGGCCAAGCTCAGTTCGACATTTTGCCACGCCTTGAAACGCTGACGCGCCGGATTGGCGATAGCGCTCAATTCACCGCCAATGGCGACCGGGTCGGCGCCTTCAGCGCCCGCGCGCAAACGCCGTTCCTGGCCGTGGAGATAAGCGGCGAACTTGACGAGGAGCGCGAACTTGTCGGGCCTGCCCGCTTCACCGCAACCAGCGAAAGGCTCTCCAACATCGCGTTTGAAGCGCCGTTCGAGCTTGGCGCGACACGGCTGGAAGGCGAGCTTCGCCGCGCCCGTGGCACCACCGCGATACGCGGCACGCTCGACGCACAGCAGATCGATGCGCTTGGCCAGCGCGTGAGGCTTACCGGCCCGGTAGAGGCCTCGCTCAACGCCGAACGCTTTGCACTGACCAGCGATCTGCGCGCGCCGGAAGATTCGCCGCCGCTGTTCGCACAAGCGCGACTGCGCACCGATCTGCAGTACGACCGCCGCCGCGGCCGCTTCGAGTTACGCCAAGGCGAACTCACCGGAGACGCACTGGCGCTGAGCGCGCAAGGCTGGGCGACCGGCGGTACGGGTGAGTTCAGCGGCGAATGGCGCGTGCGACGCCTCGGCGCGATCGTATCCGATCTCTCGGGCGAGGCTGGCGGCCGCTTTCGCGCCTTCGCCGAGCAGACGGAGCAAGGGCGTGTCTGGACGACAACGGTGCAAGGCCAGGGCGCCGGGATTGGCGGCGCGCCTTCAATCGTGCCGCAATTGCTGGGCGCGACGCCGCGCCTGGATGGGCGCTTCGCGTACGAGAATGGCGGCATCACCGTCTCGCATGCGCGCATAGACGGGCAAAACCTTCGCGCGGGCGTCGTTGGCCGCATTGTGCGCGGTGAAGCGGACCTCTCACTGGAAGCGACTGCGCGCGGGCCGCTTGATATTGGCGGCGCGCAAATCGCCGGCGCTCTCGATGCGACGGGCCGCATCACCGGCCGGATCGCGCGGCCCACCGTCACGGCGGTGGCCTCGCTCTCGAGTTTCAGCGCGGGCGGCGTCGTCGTCGAACAGCCGGTGGTGAATTTCACTTTGGCGCCGAGCGGCGGCGGCTATGCGGGGCGGGCTGAAGTTGAGGGCCAAGCCTCGGGCCAACCGCTTGTCGCCTCTTCTTTGATTGGCATCGACGAAGGCGTCATCACGCTGACCGAACTCGACGGTCAGCTCGGCGCGCTGCAGGCGCAAGGCAACGCCAGCATCGGCGCCGGCGGCGTGAGCGCCGAACTCGATGTCAACGGCGCGATCGATGGCTTGATTGCTGGCGTCACTGGGCGCCTAGCCGGCGATCTTTCGCTAACGCCCGACATGCTGAACCTCGATGCGCAGATCATGGGTGCGCGCGCAGGCGATCTGCGCGTGCGGGCAGCGACGCTGCGTGCGACCGGCCCGTTCAACGCCATCGCCGCCGAGTTCGATATGCGCGGCCGCCTGCGCGATGCGCCGCTGGCGTTCGCCGGCACAGGCACAGCGAGCTTTGCGCGTGGCGTGACCGACCTGCGCATCGAAGGCCGCGGCGAACTTGCCGAAACGGATGTGTTCACCCGCGCGCCGATCACGGCGCGCATTCAGAACAACACCACGACCGCCAGCCTCGATGTTGCGCTCGGCGATGGCATTGTCCGCGCGCAGTGGGAAGAGCGCGGCCGGGCGCTGCGCGGCCAAGCCCAGATCGACGATGCGCCGCTCGGCCCGCTGGCCGCAATTTGGGGCGAGCGTGCGGAAGGCCGCATCGATGGCCGGATCAATCTCGCCAACAATGGCGGCGGCTTGAGTGGCGATGCTGACATCACACTTGATGACGCTCGCTTCGCAGGCCGCCAACGCGGCCGGCTCGATATGCACATCGTTGGCAATCTCGATCCCAATCGATTGCGTGCCGTCGTCGATGCAACATCCACCGAAGGCCTTGTCGCGCGCTTTGAAGCAGATGCGCCAGTCGTCACCGGAGTTGATCCAATCCGCATCGCATTGGCGCCGGAGCGGCGCGGACGGGCGACATGGACGGTGCGCGGGCCGGCGGATTCATTGTGGGCCGCGGCCCGGCTGCAGGATCAACAACTCACCGGCCAACTCAACGGCGAAGGCGAGATCGAGTTCGGCGCCGGATATCTCGCGGGTGATGGCTTCCTCGAAATTGTTGATGGCCGCTTTGAAGATAAGCTCACCGGCGTAACCCTAGTCGATCTCGACGCGCGCGTGGCGCTGGATGAGCGCGGCGTGACGATCGAAAACTTCACCGCGTCCGGCCCCGGTGGCGGCCGCCTCACCGCGACAGGCGGCAGCGCCAATGCGCGCGAAGGCAATATCGCCGTCACGGTGAGCAACATGCTGATCGCCGACCGCCCTGACGCACGCGCGCGCGCCAATGGCGAACTCTCCCTGCGCTGGGAAGGACTGCAGTCGCGCTTGAACGGCGAGATCAACATCATCGAGGCGGAAGTCGATATCGCCAGCAATCCTGAGGCCGGGATTCCCACGATCGAAGTCATCGAGATCAACCGGCCCGGCTTCGAAGATGAGGACGAGGAAGAGATAGCCGCGCCGGTGCGTGACAGCCGCACCACTTTGGATGTGCGCATCCGCGCGCCGGGCCGGGTGTTCACGCGCGGGCGCGGCATCGACGCGGAATGGTCGCTCAATCTGCAGCTGGCCGGCACGGCGCGTAACCCACGCATCTTCGGCACGGCGCGGGCGGTGCGCGGCACGCTCTCACTCTCCGGCCAGCCGTTCGAAATCGACGACGCGACAATCTCCTTCGACGGCGATCCGCTCGACGCCGAGATCATGCTCACCGCAACACGCGACACCCCGGATTTGACAGCGTACCTGCGCCTCAGCGGCACGGCGCGCGATCCGGAAATCAGCTTCACCAGCAATCCGGGGCTCCCCGAGGACGAAATCCTGCCGCAAGTGCTGTTCGGGCGCTCGGTTGAAGATCTTTCGGCACTCGAAGCGGCGCAGCTCGCGGCGAGCTTGGCGGCGCTTTCGGGGCAAGCCTCACTCGATCTGGTGGACGCCGCTCGCGCGGCAGCCGGGCTCGATCGCTTCAATGTGCGCCAGGACGAGGATGGTGGCTTTCTTGTCGCTGGCGGCGTCTATCTGACGCGCAATGTCTATGTCGAGGTCGCGCGCACCGGACTTGGGCAGGCGCAAACGCGTGTCGAATACACGATCCGGCCGCGCCTGGTGCTGATCACAAGCTTCCTCGGCAACGGCGATCAGCGCGTTTCGCTGCGTTGGCGGCGCGAAAGCGATTGAGGCGCACGCCGCTGGGGCCATATAAGGCGCCATGAAATTCCTGGATCAGACCAAAATCTACGTGCGCTCCGGCAATGGCGGCGCCGGCGCGGTCTCGTTCCGGCGCGAAAAGTTCATTCCGTTCGGCGGCCCGGACGGCGGCGATGGCGGCCGAGGCGGCGATGTCTGGATCGAAAGCGCCGATGGCCTCAACACGCTGATCGACTATCGCTACCAGCAACACTTCAAAGCCCAGACGGGCGGCCACGGCATGGGCCAGAACCGCCACGGCGCGAATGGCGAAAGTCTCGTGCTGAAAGTGCCGACGGGCACGCAAGTGCTGGATGAGGATAAGGAGACCATCCTCGCCGATCTCGACAAGCCGGGCATGCGCGTGCTGCTGGCGCGCGGCGGCAATGGCGGCTTCGGCAATGCGTATTTCAAATCATCGGTGAACCAGGCGCCTGAGCACGCCAATCCAGGGCTCGAAGGCGAAGAGCGCACGCTTTGGCTGCGGCTAAAGCTGATCGCTGACGCGGGGCTTGTGGGTTTGCCCAACGCCGGCAAGTCGACATTCCTGCGAGCAGTTTCCGGCGCAACGCCGAAAGTGGCGGACTATCCGTTCACGACTTTGCATCCGCATCTCGGCGTCGTCACGGTTGGCGAAGGCGAGCGCTTCGTTATGGCCGACCTCCCCGGCTTGATCGAAGGTGCAGCCGAAGGCACCGGGCTGGGCACGCGTTTCCTAGGACACGTCGAACGCTGCGTGGCTTTGGTGCATTTGATCGACGCGACGGACGAAGACCCGGCGGCGGCGTACGAAACCGTGCGGCATGAAATCGAAGTCTATGGTGCGGGTCTCGATGAAAAGCCCGAGATCGTGGCGCTGAACAAAATCGACGCGATGACGCTGGAAGAAGCGGAAGAAAAACGCGAGGCGCTGGCCGAAGCCATCGGCAAAGAAGTGCGCCTTGTCTCTGGCGTATCAGGCGCCGGCGTGCGCGATCTGGTCAACGAAATCGCCGCTATGCTGCGCGAACGGCGCGTTGAAGAACGCAAAGAAGCCGCGCCGCAAACCGATTGGGCGCCCTAAAGCGAAGCTTGCGCCCTACGCCGCGCCGCGACGCTGTCGTGCGCGTCCAGCCCGAGCAAATCGACAACGCGGCGCATCAGGGCCTCTTCGTGCTGTTCGCGCTGCGTGTCCGCCAACACCACGCGCCACATCGCTTCAAGCACGGAGCCGCGCTCCTCGTTCGGAATGCCGGCCTTCACCAATGCCGTGAAGCGATAGATATCAACCGCCGCATCCTCCGCCGCTTCGCCCTCAGCGCGGAGCTTCGCCGCCGCCTCCGGATCAAGCGCATAGCGATCGGCCAAAGCGCGTTCGATCTGTGTGCGCTCCACATCGGCATAATCGTGATCCGCATGCGCGGCGATCACCAGCAACGCGGCAACCGCGACGCGTTGGTCCGCGGGAGGCAACAAGCTGTCATTCTCAGGGCGGCCAGCCAGCCGGCGCAGCAAATCTGAAAGCATCAATGCGACCCAATCGCTACGCCACATGTGACGCGCGTTCTTAGCAGGGTTATATAGGCGCGATGAGCACGCGGCGACCCGCATGAGGCGTAATTTGCCCCTGGCCTATCCAGGTATGCGCATTGGCTTGTTCGGCGGCAGCTTCGATCCGGCGCATGAAGGCCACGCGCATGTAGCCGAGACGGCGCTGGCGCGCCTCGGGCTCGACCGCGTCTGGTGGCTCGTCTCTCCGCAAAATCCGCTGAAGCCCAAGTCGAGCCCGTTCGACGCGCGCATGCAATCTGCGCAAGAGCAGGCGCACGGCGGGCGCATGATCGTGACCGATCTTGAGCAGCGGCTCGGCTGCGCCTTCACGTATCAGACGATCCGCAAGCTCAAGCAGCTTTACCCGGGTGTGGAATTCACCCTGATTATGGGCGCCGATAATCTGGCGAGTTTCCGCAAATGGCGAAATTGGCGGGAGGTGGCTGCGGCGCTCCCCATCGCCATTATCGCCCGGCCCGGCGCGTCCCCCGCCGACCGCCTTTCGGCGCCTAAAGGTTGGACGCACTTGAACGCCCGTCACAATTCCCAATCTTCGACGGCCCTGCGCAAAGCCAGGGGCGCCCGATTGGCGAAACCCAAGCGGAAGTGATAGCGTTGACCTTCGAGGGTCACAGAAGGAACCCAGCACCTGTCGCCTGACATGAAACGCGAATCGGCCGCGCCCCAAGCCGTGAAAACCGAGCGCGATCCCAACCGGCCCGCGCCGGGGATCGATGTCGAAGCCGCGACGCAAGTCGTGCTGACCTCGCTCGAAGACGATAAGGCTGAAGAGATTGTCTCGATCGACATCCGCGGCAAATCCTCATTCGCGGATATGCTCGTAGTGGCTTCCGGCCGCTCGGCGCGCCATGTCGGCGCGCTGGCCGAACACGTCATGAGCAAATTGAAGGACGCGGGCGTTAAGGACGTGCGCGTCGAAGGCATGCCGCAGGCGGACTGGGTGTTAGTCGATGCCGGTGACGTGGTGATCCACCTCTTCCGTCCGGAAGTGCGCTCGTTCTACGCCATCGAGAAGATCTGGTCGGGCAACCACACCACCCCATCGCTGCCGAGCTAAGCTTTGCGGATTCAGATCGCAGTTGTGGGCCGCCTACGCGATGGGCCCGAAGCTGCGCTGAGCGCCGACTATGTCGCGCGTGCCGCCGCTGCGGGAAAGCAGCTCGGCTTCAAGGGCGTGGAACTCACCGAGGTTGAAGGCAAGCCTGCTGGCGATCAGCGCGCGGAAGCGGCGGCGCTCTATCGCGCCACGCCTGACGATGCGCGCAAAATTCTGTTGGACGAGCGCGGCGCTGAATGGACCTCGCGCCAACTTGCCGAAAAGCTCGCGCGCTGGCGCGATGACGGCATTCCATGCGCCACATTCTGGATCGGCGGCGCCGACGGCGCTTCGCAAAGCGTTAAGGATAACGCTGATGAAAAGCTGGCTTTTGGCAGACAAACTTGGCCACATCGGCTCGTAAGGGTGATGATTGCCGAGCAGGTTTACCGAGCTGTGACGATATTGTGCGGTACTCCTTATCACCGAGACTGAAGTTCTCGGGCGATATGGGTATGGAACATGGCTCGAGACGCAAAACGCGTCCGCGCTCTTGTCGCTTGCGCGGCTGGGGCGCTTTCGCTGCTCCTGACGAGCGCGGCCGCCGACGCGCAAACTGCGCGCACCGCCACACAAGCCGAACGCGATCGCCGCGCCGAAACGCAGCGCGCTGAACGCTTGCGCCGCGAAGCCACTGCTGCGCGCCGCGAGGTGCAGGCGCTCGATGCACGCTTGGTGGAATCTGGCCGGCGCCGCACCGAGGCTGAAGCGGCCGCGACCGCCGCGGAACTTCGGCTCACTGAACTCCGCACGCAGATCGTCGCGAGCACCGCCGACCGCAGCCAAGCTCAAAATGCATTCGAACGCGCCCTCATCGGCGCCGCCTTCGCCAGCCGCCGCGCCGATCCGCGCGCTGTCCGAAATGGCATCGCGGCCCGGGCCCTCGCGCCATCTTTCGCGCAGCGCGAGCGCGAAAGTGCACAAACCCTGGCGCAGGCGCGCCAGTTGGAAAGCTCTGTCCTCGAAGAACAGCGTGTGCTGGCCGACGCCTACGCAGCCATCGATTCAGAGCGCGCTGAACTCGTCACGCTGACCGCCCGCCGGCGCGCCGCCCAGGCCCAATTGGCCAACGACGCCGCCGCCGCGGACCGCCGCGCCCGCACCTTTGCCGCCGAAGCCCGAAACCTTCGAGAACTCACCCAGCGCGCCTCCGCCAGCAGCCGCCGGACGCCCTCCACGCCGAGCAGTGGCCCATCCGTAGTTCCGGCCGCCTGGCTGGCGCCGGCCGACGGCAGCATTACCCGCGCCTTCGGCGCCCGCATTGATGGCGCATCGCCGTCCCAGGGGGTGGTTTTGCGCACCCGGGCCGGGGCGCAGGTGGTTTCTCCCGCCGCAGGTGAAATTACCTACGCCGGAGCGTTCCGGAGCTACGGCCAAGTCTTGATCATCAACTTCGATGGTGGTTACGCTCTCGTACTCACCGGCCTGGGATCAGTTACCGCCCGGGTCGGCGATACGGTGCGTGCGGGCCAGCCAATCGCGGAAATGGCAGCATCTGACACGCCGGCGCCGGAATTGTATGTAGAAGTGCGCCGGGATGGACGAGCGGTCGATCCAGGGCGCTGGCTTAACGGGCGGGGGTTAACCGCCGCGAGTAGCGTTAGAGCCGGTTAACGCTTGATCGGGCGTAATACGCCTGGGGAGTACGTAGGATGCGGTTAGCTTGGGTTGCGGCGCCAATCGCCGGCATGGCGGCACTTGTGGGCGCGCTCGCGTGGTCCGCACCTGAAGACCGCGATCGCGGCGACATCTACCGGCAGCTCGAACTCTTTGCCGACGTGCTCTCGCGCGTGGAGCAGGATTACGTCACCGAGATCAACGACGAAGAGGCGATGGAAGCGGCCATTCAAGGCATGCTCGCCTCGCTCGATCCGCACTCCTCCTACATGAACGCGACCGAGTATCGCGAAATGCAAACCCAGACCCGCGGCGAATACGGCGGGCTCGGCATAGAAGTCACCAGCGAAGACGGCGTCGTGCGCGTCGTCTCGCCGATCGACGGCACCCCGGCCGCGCGCGCCGGCATTCAAGCCGGCGACTATCTCACCGCCATCGACGGCGAAAGCATTGTCGGCCTGACGCTGAACGAAGCTGTGCGCCGCATGCGTGGTGAAAGCGGCAGCTCGATCACTGTCACCGTAGCGCGCGAAGACACTGATCCGTTCGACGTCACGTTGACGCGCGAGATCATCAACGTCCGCGCCGTCGTTGCGCGCGTTGAAGGCGACATCGGCATCATCCGTATTTCCACGTTTAACGAGCGCACCGGCTCGATGCTGCAGGACGCGATCCGCCAGGTTCGCCGTGACACCGGCGGACGCCTGCGCGGCGTCGTTGTCGATCTGCGCAACAATCCGGGTGGCCTGCTCGACCAAGCCATCGAAGTTTCAGACGCCTTCCTCGACGGCGGCGAAGTGGTTTCCACGCGCGGCCGCCAACCGGAAGACGTCCAACGCTACAACGCCCGCCGCGGTGATGACCTCGCCGGCGTGCCGGTAGTGGTGCTGATCAATGGCGCGAGCGCTTCGGCTGCGGAAATCGTCGCCGGCGCTCTGCAGGATCGCAACCGCGCGCTGATCGTCGGCGTCGACTCGTTCGGCAAAGGCTCGGTGCAAACCGTGATCCCGCTGCAAGGCGGCCGTGACGGCGCGCTGCGCCTGACCACCGCGCGTTACTACACGCCGGCTGGCCGTTCGATCCAAGGCGCTGGCATCACGCCGGACATGGAAGTGGCCGCCCGCCGCATCAGCGCCGAAGACATTGCGCGCCTGCAACGCCTCGGCATCAGCGAAGCTGACTTGCCGAACGCGCTGGACAACGATTCGGGCGCGGAACGCCGCGCTGTCCACATGCCGGAGGATCAGCCGCCGGAAAACTGGGACACCGAAGAAGACTACCAGCTGAGCCGCGCCATGGACTTCCTGCGCCAAGGCACCGTCGCTGAGCGTCTGCGCCAACGCGCCGGCTAATTTCGCAACACCAACGATCGTAAGCGCGGCCCGTCGACCTAGTGACGGGCCGCGCGAATTCGTTGATCTTCGCGGGCTATGATTCGCCCGAAAGCCAGCGCCAAAGCGACGGTTCGTCGGCCCGCTCAAGCGCCTAGATCGCAGCTGAAACGAGGCCTGCAAATCAACCACAAGCTCGCCGCGCTTGCCGCAGCGGGCGTGCTAGCGCTTGGCGCATTCGGCGCGATCCAATTTTTCGGCGATCCTGAGGCGGCCGGGCCGCGGCGCGTTCTTTCGCTTGCGCCGGATGACGCCGCCGCTGATGCGCCGACGATTTCATTCGCCGACGCCACTGAAGGCACGGACGATTACCAAACCTTCGGCCTCGACGAATTGCCCGAGTTCTCCGGCGAAGTCGGCGAGATCGATGCGAACGGCGAATTGCGTGTCGCTGTTGTGGAATCGCCGGAGACCTCCCGCGCACCACGCGTCGCGCCGCTGCCGCGTGCGCCAATCGCTGGGCTCACAGAGAGCGGCCCGCATGGTCCGCTGCCGATCATCGCCGCCAACGGCCGCACGCCGGCGCAAGCCTATGCGCGCCCGTTCACCGCCCAGCAGGGCCGGCCGATGATTGCCGTCGTCATCGGCGGCCTCGGCTTTAACGCACGCGCGACAACGCAAGCGATCGAAGAGCTGCCGCCGGAAGTGACGCTCTCCTTCGTGCCCTACGCGCAGAACCTGCAAAGCTGGATCGACCGCGCCCGCGCGCACGGCCACGAAGTCATGCTCGAACTGCCGATGGAGCCGTTCGATCCTGATGCTGACGACACCGGCCCGCAAACTTTGCTGGCCGCAGGCCCTGCACAGCAAAACGTCAGCCGGCTTGAGCAATTGCTCTCGCGCGGCAGCGGCTATTTCGGTGTCACAAACTACCAAGGCGCACGCTTCGCAACGTCAGCGCAAGCATCGCAACCGGTGGTGCAAGCGCTCCGTCGCCGCGGACTCGTGTTCATCTCTTCCGGCATTGGCCAACGCACGGCGCTCAGCGTCGAAGCACAGCGCGCGCAACTGCCGATCACCGCAGCTGACCGCATCATCGATGCCCGCCGCGAAGCCGACGCGATCGACGATCAATTGCTGAATCTTGAAGCGCTGGCGCTGCAAAATCAGAGCGCCATCGGCGCCGGCTTTGCTTATCCTGTGACCATGGAACAGGTCGGCCGTTGGGCGCGTGACATTGAAAGCCGCGGGTATCAGCTCGCGCCCGCATCGGCCGTGCTCAACGCGCGCGCCGCGCGCAGATGAGCACGCAGAAAGATCCGAAACTCTATCGTCCGAATGTCGGCCTGGCGCTGTTTCAACGCGATGGCCTGGTGTTTCTCGGCAAACGCGTCGCCACCGAAGGCCCGTATCAATGGCAGATGCCGCAGGGTGGCGTTGATCGCGGCGAGAAACCTTACGACGCCGCCATTCGCGAACTTGAAGAAGAGATTGGCGTAAGGGCAGAGCACGTCGATCTGCTCGAAGAGACGCAAGATTGGCTCTATTACGATTTCCCCATCGACGTGCGCACGAAAATGAAGCCGCGCGGCCGCTATTTGGGGCAACGGCAAAAGTGGTTCGCCTTACGGTTCAAAGGTCGTGACGCTGACATCAGACTCGATACACATACGCCGGAGTTTAGCGACTGGCGCTGGGCCGCCCTGGACACGGCGCCTGGGCTGGTGATCCCGTTTAAGCGTCCGACCTATGAAGAGGTCGTGCGACGGTTTAAGAAGTTCAGTGGTGGGGAAGCCAAGTGATCTTTCGCCTGCATCGGGCACACCGCGCATGAAGGCGCCGGCGACACCTGTGGTGTTCGTGCACGGCGCGTTCTGCGGCGGCTGGGCGTTCGACGCGTTTCGCGAGCCGTTCGAAGCCGCGGGCTTTGAAACGCACGCACCGAACTTGCCGCACCACGAGCGCGGCGCCGATCTCGAACAGCTCGCGCAAACTGGTCTCAAGGATTACGCCAAAGCCGTCGCGCACTACGTGCGCACGCTGCGCGCGCCGCCAGTGCTGGTTGGCCACTCGCTCGGTGGTTTGGTTTCACAACTTGCAGCGATGCACGCACCGATCGCCGGCCTCGTGCTGCTGGCGCCCAGCGCGCCGTGGGGCGTGCCGCCAACGACGCTCGATGAACAAAGCCACCAATTCGGTTTGAGTTTGCTCGGCGATTATTGGCGCCGCCCTGTGCCGCCAGATTATCGCGTCGCCCGCGCCACTACGCTCGATCGGCTCGAACGCGAAGATGCACGCCGCACCTTCGCGCGCTTCGTGCCGGAGAGCGGCCGCGCCATTCGCGAAGCGGTGCAATGGTGGGCCGATCATTCGATGGCAAGCCAAGCGCCGGTCTATCGCATCAGCGCGCCGGTGCTGGCGATCGCCGGCGGCAAGGACCGCGTCAATCCGTCGAGCACAGTACGCCGTGTGATCGCGCGCTTCCCAGGCACGCAAGCACACTTCCATGAATTTCCAGAGATGAGCCATTGGCTCGTCGGCGAACCGGAAGCGCCGGACGTCGCAAAGATGACGCTGCAGTGGCTCACCGCATGCGGCATCACCACCAAGCCAGCGCGCAAAAAGAAACCGCTGACGCTGTTCAGCTGGGGCGAAAGCTCGGCCGGCGCTTAGTTAGGTGCGCGGATCGTGATCAGCACGATTTCCGGCGGATTGAGAAAGCGCACCGGCAAGATGCTCGTGCCGATTCCGCCGGTCACATACATGCGCCGGCCGTTTTCTTCGACCAGATGGCACGCATAGCGCCGGTTATCGATCGGCAAGACCGGTCTGCCGAAGAACGGGATCGTCACCTGCCCGCAATGACTGTGCGCAGCGAGCATCAATGCTGGGCCATCCGGCATGTTCGTGAACGGATCGGGCGAGTGGCTTAGGATGATCGTATCCGCATCCGCTGGTGCGCCATCGAGCGCGGCAGCGAAGTCAGGGTCACCCGTCCAAGCATCGGCAATGCCCGCCAGCACGATCGGCCCGCCGCTGCGGCGAATGACGACGTGCCGATTCCAAAGTGCGCCAACGCCCGCGTTCTGGAGCGCAGCCGTAATACTGGAGCGGCTGTACCAACTATCGTGATTGCCAATGACCGCAACCGCGCCGTAGCGCGCGCGCAAGCCCGCAAGCGTCGCCACGCCGCCTAGGATTTCCTGGTTCTCAGCGGGGGTGCGCTCTGCTTCCGGCGCGTGCCCGGCGGCGTAGTCTCCGAGCAGCACAACAAGCTCGGGACGAAGCTCGTTCACACGGCGGACGATGCGCCCCATACGCGCCGCATCGACATGCGGGCCGCCGACATGTGTGTCGCCAATAGCAGCGATGGTGAGCGGGGCGCCGCGCCAATCGGCGCTGACAATCTCAATCCGGCGCACCGCGACCTGGTTCGGCTCAACGGACCAAGCATAGACATTGAGCCAGATCGCGATCTCGAACACGGCGATTGCAGCGAAGAGCCCCCACCGCACGCGCGGTGAAAGCGTCCGCCAGCGTTTGCACAGCCAGACGCACCCCCACGTCACCAAGGTGAGGCCGACAGCAACGCCTATGATGGCGGGCCAAAGATGCGGATGCGGCAGCATGCGGCGCGATTGTGGTCAGCGCTCCGGCGAGAACGCAACCCAATCCGCGATTAAGTATCCAGGTATTATTGTGCAGACCAGGCGTCAGCCCGCCAATGCGGTCCGGATCGTCTCAAGGCGCGTCAACGCGCGTTGCGCGGCTTCGCGCTTAGCGTCGGAATTGGCGTCGCGCAAATCTTCGCTGGCGTTCTTCAAATCCTGCTCAAGTTGCGCCGGCTCGATATCGGCAAGATCGATCGCCTCTTCCGCCAGCACGGTGAGCCCTTCCGGCGTCACGTCGGCGAAGCCGCCATTGACGAAGATGCGCCGCTCCGCCCCGTCATTGATGACCTTGAGCGCGCCCGGCTTGATCACGCTCATCACCGGCGCATGGTTCGGCAGCACGCCGAACTCGCCCTCGGCGCCCGGCACGACGACGTGGTCGACTTCACCGTTGAACAGTTCGCGCTCCGGCGAGACCAAAGCGAAGGTGAGCTTGTCAGCCATTACAATCCTCAGTTCTTGATCGCCATGCCAACGATGAGCGCCGAGAATTTCGGCTTGTCGGCGCCGGGCTTGGTGTAGCTGACCTCGATCGTCGCCATCAGCCCATCGCTCAACTTCACATCGTAAGCGCGAATACGCAGGTCGCTCTCTTGCGGGTGTTCGGTGTCGATCACCTGTTTCACGCCGCCCGGATAGGCACGCTTCAGTTCCGCATCGAGCAACGGCGTGGCGCGGTCAGCATCGGCGCCGCTATACCAAATCACCATGCGCGAGCCGGCCATGTCGAAAAACAGCGGCGTCTCGCCCAGCGGATAGCACAGGACCGTGCCGCCCGGCGGCAGGCCTAGATCCTGCGCTTCGCGATCCGAAAGCACTTCCGGCTTCACCGGCACCTGGCCTTTGAGCTGCTCGCCCTTCAGGACGCGCAGGCTGCCATCCATCACCAGCATCACGGCAAGTTCGCTGTGCCTGATCTTCGCCATCGGCTCAGCCCTTCCGCACTTGTGCGACGATGCGCACGATAAAGCGCTTAGATTCAGCCCGCGCGCCGCCATACTCTGCGTTGACCAGTGCAAGGCGGCTATTGCCGAAATCGACCTCGAAGCTGCGGACGCGCACGTCCTTCTCTTGCGGGCTCGCTTCGTCGCTCAGCTGGCGCGTACGCGGAAACGCCGCTTTCATCGCAGCTTCCAGCGTTTGCAGACCGCGCGTGTAATCGGCCTCGGTGAACCACACCACGGCTTGTGCGCCGTGCATGTCAAAGAACACGCCCGTCGGCGGCAGCGGGTAGAACAACGTCGTCCCGCCCTGCTGCAACTTGATGTCCGCGCGTTCAAGCTCACTCAGCACGATCGGCGCGATCGGCATTTTGCCTTGGACGTTGCCGGCAATGCTCGCAAGCGAGCCCTCGACGACGAGCTTCGCCGCGAGCTGACTGTGCGTGAGGCCGGCGGCGGCCATTAAGCCGCTTCCGCCGCAAGGCGCTGCGCTTTGGCGATCGCGTCTTCGATGGTGCCGACCATGTAGAAGGCAGGCTCCGGCAAGTGATCGTAGTCGCCGTTGACGAGGCCTTTGAAGCCGCGGATCGTGTCCTTGATATCGCAGAGCACGCCGGGCGTGTTGGTGAACGCTTCGGCGACGTGGAACGGCTGCGACAGGAAGCGCTCGATCTTACGCGCGCGCGAGACGACCAATTTGTCCTCTTCCGAGAGCTCGTCCATGCCGAGAATGGCGATGATGTCTTGCAGCGACTTGTAGCGCTGCAGCGTTTCTTGAACGCGGCGGGCGACATCATAGTGCTCTTGGCCGACAACGTTTGGATCCAAGATGCGCGACGTGGAGTCGAGCGGATCGACGGCCGGGTAGATGCCCTTTTCCGAAATCGCGCGCGAGAGCACCGTCGTCGCGTCCAAGTGCGCGAACGAGGTGGCGGGCGCCGGGTCGGTCAAGTCGTCGGCCGGAACGTAGATGGCTTGCACCGAGGTGATGGAGCCCTTCGTCGTCGAAGTGATGCGCTCTTGCATCTGGCCCATTTCGGTCGCCAGCGTCGGCTGATAACCGACCGCCGAAGGAATACGGCCGAGCAGCGCCGACACTTCCGAGCCCGCTTGCGTGAAGCGGAAGATGTTGTCGACGAAGAACAGAATGTCTTTGCCCTGATCGCGGAAGTGCTCGGCGATGGTGAGGCCCGAGAGCGCAACGCGGGCGCGCGCTCCCGGCGGTTCGTTCATCTGGCCGAACACCAAAGCGCAGCGCGAGCCTTCGCCGCCGCCGGCCTTGTTCACGCCGGACTCGATCATTTCGTGATAGAGGTCGTTGCCTTCGCGCGTGCGCTCGCCGACGCCGGCGAACACTGAGTAGCCGCCGTAGGCCTTGGCGATGTTGTTGATGAGTTCTTGAATGAGAACCGTTTTGCCGACGCCGGCGCCGCCGAACAGGCCGATCTTACCGCCCTTCGAGTATGGGCAGAGCAGATCGACAACCTTGATGCCGGTGGCGAGCATTTCCGGGACCGGCTTTTGGTCGACGAAGGCCGGCGCGGGCTGGTGGATGGCGCGGCGCGTGGTCGTCTTCACCGGGCCGGCTTCATCGACCGGCTCACCGATGACGTTCAGAATGCGGCCGAGCGTTTCTTCACCGACCGGCACCGAGATCGGCGCGCCCGTGTCGATGACGTCTTGACCGCGAACCAGACCGTCCGTCGCGTCCATGGCGATGCAGCGCACGCTACTTTCGCCGAGGTGCGTCGCCACTTCGAGCACCAGGCGGTTGCCGCGATTGGTGGTTTCGAGCGCGTTGTAAATATCCGGCAGTTGGCCATCGAATTCGACGTCAACAACGGCGCCGATCACCTGCGCCACGCGGCCTTTGGACTTGCTCATCTCACTCTTCCTCGTCAGTCGTTCGAGCCGCCTCGGCGGCAATTCAGTTCCACAACCGCGCTGCGATCACGCCCGCCGCCACCGCCAGAAACGGCGCGATGATCAGGGCGATACGCGCCGCGCGCTTCACTAGCCTTCCACCACGAGCTCAACCGGAATATTGTTCCGCGTGGCTTTCGAATACGGGCAAACTTGGTGCGCTGCATCGAGCAGCTCCTGCACCTGCGCGCGATCCATGCCCGGGATCGCCAGTGTCAGTTTCGCCGACAAGCCAAGGCCGCCTTCTTCGCGGCCGATGCCGACTTCGCACGTCACCACCGCCTTCGACGCATCAATCTTCTTTTGGCCGGCGACGAACGCGACAGCCGAGTTGAAGCAATTGGCGTAGCCGAGCGCGAAGAGCTGCTCTGGGTTCGAGCCTTCGCCCGTGCCGCCAAGGCCCTTGGAGTGCTCCATGTGAAAATAGAGCCCGCCTTCCGCCAGCGCGACCTTGCCGCCGGCGCGGCCGCCTTGGGAGATAGCTTTGGTCTTGTAAAGTGCGTCTGCCATAGCGTTCGTCCTTACAGAGCTTCGGCGCCGGAGATGATTTCGATCAGCTCCTTGGTGATGTTGGCTTGGCGCTGACGGTTGTAGCGGGTGGTCAGCTTCTTGATCAGATCGCCGGCGTTGCGCGTGGCGTTGTCCATCGCGCTCATCTGCGCGCCGTAGAAGCCGGCTTGGTTTTCAAGCAGCGCCTGCAGGATTTGGCCGTTTAGATAAAGCGGCAACAAAGCTTCGAGGATTTCCTCCTCGTTCGGCTCATACTCATACACCGCGCCCTTCAGATCGGGCGGCGTCACGCCAGCCGGCGCGCGCGCCGGAATCAGTTGCAGCGCCGTCGGCACTTGGCTGATCACTGATTTGAATTGCGAGAAAAACAAGGTGGCGACATCGAACTCGCCCGCCGCGAACATTTCCAGCACCGCCTCACGCACCACGCCCGACGCATCGGCGTTGATGTTGCGGAAGCCCGAGAGATCAATGAAGCGCACGATCTTATCGGCATGATCGCGCTTCAGCTGATCGCGGCCCTTCTTGCCGACCGCGAGAATCTTCACCGTCTTGCCGGCGCGGATCAGCTCGTTGATCTTCTCGCGCGCCGCGCGGACGATCTGCGTGTTGAAGCCGCCGCACAGCCCGCGCTCGCTCGTCATCACGACCAGCAGATGCACCTGCTCGTTGCCGGTGCCGCGCAGCAACAGCGGCGCGCTATCGCCCGATACCGCAGCCGCCAGATTGGCGATCACGCGCGCCATGCGTTGCGCATAGGGCCGCGCCGCTTCGGCTTGGCTCTGCGCCCGCTTCAGCTTCGCGGCCGCCACCATCTGCATCGCTTTGGTGATCTTTTGCGTGGACTTCACGCTGGCGATGCGGACGCGGAACTCTTTTAAGCTCGGCATGCGGTTTCCTTAGGCGAAGGTCGCGCCGAACTCGTCGAGAGCGGCTTTGATGTTGGCTTCGATGCCGTCCTTCGAGATGTCCTTCTTGCCCTTGATCGAGGTGAGCAAGTCGGCCTTCTTGGCGCGGAGCCACGAGGTCAGTTCGCTTTCATAGCGGCCGATGTCAGCGACAGCGACCTTATCGAGATAGCCGCGCGTGCCGGCATAGATCAGCACGATCTGCTCTTCGACCGGCACCGGCGAGAATTGCGGCTGCTTAAGCAATTCGGTCAGGCGCGCGCCGCGGTTGAGCAAGCGTTGCGTGGCGGAGTCGAGGTCCGAACCGAACTTCGCGAACGCCGCCATTTCACGGTACTGCGCAAGTTCGCCCTTCAGCGGACCGGCGACTTGCTTCATCGCCTTCACCTGCGCCGAGCCACCTACCCGCGACACCGACAGACCGACGTTGAGCGCCGGGCGGATGCCTTGGAAGAAGAGATCGGTTTCGAGGAAGATCTGGCCGTCGGTGATCGAGATCACGTTGGTCGGGATGTAGGCCGAAACGTCGTTGGCTTGCGTTTCGATGATCGGCAGCGCCGTCAGCGAACCGGACTTGTTGTCCTCGTTCAGCTTCGCCGCGCGCTCCAGCAAGCGCGAGTGCAGATAGAAGACGTCGCCCGGATAGGCTTCGCGGCCCGGCGGGCGGCGCAGCAGCAGCGACATTTGGCGATAAGCGACGGCCTGCTTCGACAAGTCATCATAAATGATGAGCGCGTGCATGCCGTTGTCGCGGAAATATTCGCCCATGGCGCAGCCCGAGAACGGCGCCAGGAATTGCAGCGGCGCCGGCTCCGAAGCGGTTGCCGCGACGATGATCGAATAGCCAAGCGCGCCCTTATCTTCGAGCGTCTTGACCAATTGCGCGACGGTCGAGCGCTTTTGGCCGATGACGACGTAGATGCAGTAGAGCTTCTCGCTCTCCGAGGCGTTGCGATCGTGCGCTTCGCGTTGATAGAGGATCGTATCGAGCGCGACGGCGGTCTTGCCGGTTTGGCGGTCGCCGATGATCAGCTCGCGCTGGCCGCGGCCAATCGGGATCAGCGCGTCGATCGCCTTGATGCCAGTTTGCATCGGCTCGTGAACGGATTTGCGCGGAATGATGCCCGGCGCCTTCACGTCCACGGTGCGGCGCTCGGTGGATTTGATCGGGCCCTTGCCGTCGATCGGGTTGCCAAGCGCGTCGACGACGCGGCCAAGCAGCGCCTTGCCGACCGGCACGTCGACGATCTCGCCGAGGCGCTTAACGGTGTCGCCTTCTTTCAGGCCGCGGTCGTCACCGAAGATAACGACGCCGACATTGTCGCGCTCGAGGTTGAGGGCCATGCCCTTCACGCCGCCCGGGAACTCGACCATTTCACCGGCCTGCACGTTCTCGAGCCCGTACACGCGGGCGATACCATCGCCCACTGACAGGATGCGGCCGATCTCGGAGACTTTCGCTTCCGAGCCAAAGCCCTTGATCTGCTCTTTCAGGATTGCAGAGATTTCAGCGGCGCGGACGTCCATTACTTACCCCTTCAGGCGGATTTCAGGGCCAGACGCAGGGCGTCCAGCTTAGCTTTGACGGAAGCGTCGAACTGGCGGGAACCGACGCGGGCGACAAACCCGCCGATCAGGCTCTCATCGACACTGGTTTCGGCCTCGATCTTGGCCCCGAGCTGCTTGCTCAGGGATTCGACGATGGCGGCTTTTTCGGCCTCGGCCAGCGGCCGGGCGGAGACGATCTCAACTTGGCGGGCGCCGCGCTCGCGGGCGACCAGAGTACGGTAGGCGGCGGCGATCGTCGGCAGCTCGGCCGCGCGGCGATTCATAACGACGACGCCGATGGCTTTGCGGCCCAAATCCGAGACCCCAATTTTGGCGGCGACAGCGGTCAGCGCGTCGGCTTTTTCCTGGGGGTCAATCAGCGGCGAGCGGGCGGCAGCGCGCAGGTCAGCGCTTTCCTTCCAAGCGGCGGCGAACTTCACAAAGTCCTGCTCCACCACCTCTAACTGTTTGGCGTCCTTGGCTAAATCGAAGATGGCCCGGGCATAGCGCGCCGCCGCTTCGGAAGCCTCGCCATCGAAGGTCTCTGCCACGTCTGTCTCGCTGCTTCCGCCGCTGGCAGTCCAACTGGACGCCCGCTGGCTTCGATTGCGCCGCTTGGGGAAATCCCAAACGCCAAAGACCGCAGCGATGCGTTCGCGCGGGTTCATTGACGCGCGCGCGGAGTAACACGGTGCGTTCCGGCTTGACAACCGGCCCCGGGGTCGGCGCATCAGCGACAAAAGCGCCGATTGAGGCGGGGGGAAATAAGCGATGACCGACACCAGCGCACCGGCGCCCACCAGCCCTGATGTATCGCCCGCCAAGATGCGCCAGGTCGTGGCCGCCTCCGCCGCTGGCACCGTGTTCGAATGGTACGATTTCTTCGTCTACGGGGCGCTCGCCTCGGTCATGGCGCCGCACTTCTTCGCCGGCCTGCCTGACGCGCAAGCCTTCGTCTTCACGCTGCTCACGTTTGCCGTCGGTTTTATCGTCCGCCCGATCGGCGCGCTCGTCTTCGGCAAGATCGGCGATTCCACCGGCCGCAAGGGGGCCTTCCTGATCACTATTCTGATCATGGGCTTTTCCACATTTGCTATCGGTCTTTTGCCCACAGCTGCAACGATCGGCATCTGGGCTCCGATCCTGTTGGTGACGCTGCGCGTGCTGCAGGGCTTCGCGCTTGGCGGCGAATATGGTGGCGCGGCGATCTACGTCGCCGAACATGCACAGGCGCACCGGCGCGGCGCCGCAACCGGCTGGATTCAAGCGACAGCTTCGATCGGCCTTATAGGCGCGCTTGGCGTCGTGCTCGGCGTGCGCGCTTATCTCGGTGAAGAGGCGTTCCGCGAATGGGGCTGGCGCATTCCGTTTCTGGTTTCGATCGCCCTTCTCGGCGTTTCCGTCTGGATCCGGCTGCAGCTGGAAGAAAGCCCCGCTTTTAAGAAGCTCAAAGAAGAAGGCAAAACCACCAAGCGCGCCTACGCCGAAAGCTTCACCGAATGGCGCAATTTGCGCATCGTGCTGATCGCTTTGTTCGGTGTGATGATGGCGCAGGGCGTCGTCTGGTACACGGCGCACTTTTATTCGCAATTCTTCCTCGAGCGCATTCTCCGCATCGACAGCCAGACCGTGAACCTGATCATGATCACGGTCGTGCTGATCTCAGCGCCGCTCTATATTTTCTTCGCGCGCCTCTCCGACACGCTCGGCCGCAAGCCGGTGATGTTGTTCGGCATGGTGTTGATGCTCGCGCTCTATTTCCCCGGCTTCCACTACATCACTCGCGCCGGCAACCCCGCGCTGGCGGAAGCCTCCGAGACAACGCCGGTCATCGTCTACGCTAACCCGGACGACTGCACCTTCCAGCTCGACCTCACTGGCGGCGCGGCGCAATTCGCCACCGCCTGCGACATCGCCAAGGGCGCGCTCTCAAGCACAGGCATTTCCTACACGACGCTCAACGCCCCAATCGGTGAGATGGCGGAGGTGGTCATCGGTGACGACATCCGCGTTCGCAGCGTCAGCGCCGTTGGCCTCAGCGCCAGCGAAATCCGCGCCGCCCGCACGGCGTTCTCCGAGCGCCTGCGCGAAGCGTTGGCGACAGCTGGCTATCCGACGTCAGCGTCCGGCGCGATGCAAAACTGGAGCTTCGCCGAGATCGCGCGCGTGTTCAGTGAGAAATGGGGCGTCATCGCCATGATGGCGCTCTTCATCGTCGCGGCGTGCGCGCTCTACGGCCCGCAAGCGGCGGCGTTGGTGGAGCTCTTCCCCACCCGCATCCGCTACACAGCGATGAGCTTTCCCTATCACGTCGGCACCGGTTGGTTTGGCGGGCTGCTGCCGGCAACCGTCTTCGCCATCAACACCGCGACTGGCTCTATTTATATGGGCCTCTGGTTTCCAGTGATCGTGACGGCGATCGCCATCGCCATCACCTTCTTATTCTGGCCAGAGACCAAGGATCGGGACATTCACGTCTAAAGCTCGGAGTTTGGTTTTCACGCATTCACCAGCTTTCTGAACGAGACCTTAAACCAAGCCGTGTAGTGTCCCCTACATGACGGCGATCCCCCACGCCGCTCAGGCCCTCACCAGCGCCCTTGACCGCTTCGAGCTTGCCAGTGTGCGAGTCCTCGAAGCGGTCACTGGCGCGGAGGATGGAAATCTGGGCGCCGCGCTCGTCGATTTATCGACGGCGAAAACGCAAGCGAAAGCCGGCGTCATGGTGATCCGCTTCGCCGATGAAATGTGGGACGCCCTGCTCGATATCGGCCGCGAAACTCAGCGTCCGTAAGTCGAATTAGCGACGACCAGCACCGCCCGCTGCAATGCCACGAACAGGTCCTTCGAAGTCTGCTGATAACGCGGCTTCAGCGCCGCATCAGGCGACAAGTCATTCCAGCTGCCCATCGCGCCAAACACCCAAGCGCCGCCAGCGGCCTGCAGCAAACGCACCGCTTCTGGCTTCAGAGTCGTAAAGCGCACGAAATCGGGCGGCGGCGCGCCGCCCTTTCCTTCAAGCGCTGCACGCGCGCCTACAAAGGCATCGGCGAACGGCGCGTCCGGCATGGAACGCGCGACCTTCTCGATTGCGGTAAGCGCCGCCCGCAGATCGAGGCTGGCGCCGCGAATATCGGCGTCCACTTTCGGCGCCGATTGCGCTTCGCCGATGAGCACGTACGCCGTGAGCCAGATTTTCTTATCCGCCGCGTCCTTATCGCCGATGCGATCAAAGCCTTCCCACAATTCGGAATGATCGCCGTACACCGGCTCGATCAACCAGCGCGGACCGCCGCCGACCATGCCGACCAGCTTGTGTTCAGGAATTGCCCCAAGCTTTGGATCTTGCCGCATCGGCGCGCTGTGCATGCGCAATCCCGTGCAACCGCGCGACGCCAGTTTTTTGAACCAAACGTCCGGCCCTGCCGCAGCGTGCGCAAGATTGCCGTTCTCACGCGGCGTCATAAAATCGAGCGAAGCGGTGTAGCGGAACATCGGATCGTTCGGCCAGAAGCCGCCGGCGTCGCGCTTGCGCAACACCGCGTTGCCCACCGTAACGAGAGCCAAAGTCCGAAGGATAGGCAGCTGCAACGGCTTAGTCCTCGACGTCCTACATCACCACGTCCGCCCATTATGGCCGCCGCGTGGCGGCAAGGGTAGCGGCGGCGGCCGTCCGCTTCCACCCGCCGAACTGCAAGCTGGACGTTCCCGAGCGGACGCCCTTCCCGGCCTGACCGCAATACCTTACATCGATCCGCGAAAGAGGGATTCACGAATGGATTGGGAAATCGCGCCGCTTCTGTCTGACCCGGCTGCCTGGGCCGCGTTGATTGCGCTGGTGATCATGGAAGTCGTGCTCGGCATCGACAACCTGATCTTCATTTCGATCCTGACCAACAAGCTGCCCGCCGAACAGCGCAAGCGCGCGCGGCGCATCGGCATCGGGCTCGCGCTCGTCATGCGCCTCGGCCTGCTCTCCACTATCGCGATCATCGTGACGCTCACGACACCGGTATTCGACCTCGGTTTCGTCGGCAGCATCGATGACCATGGCAATCCGACGTTCGAAACCGCGTTCTCGTGGCGCGACCTCATCCTGATCGCGGGCGGCTTGTTCCTCGTTTGGAAAGCCACAAAAGAAATCCACCACACGGTCGATCCGACCCCAACGACTGACGTGCTGGACAAGAAACAGGTGGTCGTCTCCAATTTCGGCGCGACTATCTTTCAGATCATTCTGCTTGACCTCGTGTTCTCGATCGACTCGATCCTCACCGCCGTCGGCATGACCGACCACGTGCCGATCATGGTCATCGCCGTGATCATCGCCGTCACCGTGATGCTTCTGGCAGCCGATCCGGTCGGCAACTTCATTCACAAAAATCCCACAGTCGTAATGCTTGCTCTGGGCTTCCTGCTGATGATCGGCATGGTGCTGATTGCTGAAGGGTTCGGCGTCCACGTGCCGAAGGGCTACATTTACGCAGCCATGGCGTTCTCGGCGCTGGTCGAAGGGCTCAACATGCTCTCTCGTGGCGCGCAGGCGCGAAAGGCGGCGAAGGCCGCCACTGGGACGGAGACACATTGATGCGCACACCGCTTGTGATCGCCGCGGCGCTGCTCGTCGCATCTTGCGCCGCCTCCGGGCCGATGACGACGACAACGCTAACCGCTGCTGACGCTGCAACATCACTCGCTGTCGGTGAGACGATGTATATGGACCGCGCGGCCGTACAGCGTGCTGCCGAAGGCATGGACCCGGTCGTGCCGCTGGCGCTGCGCCACGCCAACGGCGCCACGTTGAACTTCCAACAAGGCAACCACACCAATAACGACCTTGCCGCCCAAGCGCCGGACGGCCCACTGGCGCAGATCATGGGCCTCACCGGCGGCGAAGCGCCCATGCTCTACAACGCCACACCCGGCAGCAATCGCGGCACGCCTTTCATCTGCGGCCCTGAAGGCCCGGCGGTGCTTGGCGTGCACGAAGCGGATGGCGCGGTGTTGATCGTTGGACTGAAGCAAGCGATCGAGTTCGAGACTCTGCAGAACGGCGAATTGGGCGCCATCCCTTTCAGCCCAGACCAAGTCTGCGCTCGGCTGCGCTTTAACTGAGCGCCGCCTCCTCGCGCGCAACGCGCGAGGCGCCGCGAGCCGGCGTCAAATGAATAAGGTCGAACCTCGTGCGTGATCTAACCCAGGGCTCGATCACGGCGCATCTGCTTGGCATGGCGGCCTTTATTGGCATCAGCCTGATCTTCCAGACACTCTACTTCATCATCGACCTCTATTTCGTGGCCCGCCTTGGCAATGCGTCGATCGCCGGCGTCAGTGCGGCGGGCAACGTCTTCTTCCTGGCGCTGGCGGCGTCACAATTGATCAGCATCGGCGTCATGGCGACGGTGGCGCAGGCCGTCGGCGCCAAGAACGAAGCCGATGCAAATCTCATGTCCGATCAGGCGATCTCGATGTCGCTCGCCGGTTCCGTGTTGATGTTAGTGCTCGGCTACGCGTTCGGCGGCGCAGGCGTCGATGCGCTCACGGCAGACGCGGCGAGCGCCGCAGAGGGCCGCGCTTATCTCTACGCCTTCATACCCTCACTCGCGCTGATGTTTCCCACGCAAGCGATGGTCTCGGCCTTGCGCGGCGCTGGCGTGACCATGCCGACGATGGTGCTGCAAACAGCGACCGTCATCATCAACGCCATCCTCGCGCCGGTCCTGATCGCGGGTGTCGGTACAGGTGTCGCGCTCGGCGCTGCAGGCGCCGGTTGGGCCAGCACGATCGCATCGATTGTCGGCGCCATCGGCCTCGTCATCATGTTTCCGCGCGTGCAGTCGTATCTTCGACTCCGCCTGCGCACGCTGAAGCCAAAGTTCGGCGCTTGGAAGCGCATCATCTTCATCGGCCTGCCGACGTCGATCGAGTTTCTGCTGATGTTCGTAATCTTCGTGGTGATCTATTGGGTGATCCGCGATTTTGGCGCCGAGGCGCAGGCCGGCTTCGGCATTGGCGGACGCATCATGCAATCGATCTTCCTGCCCGCCATGGCGATCGCCTTCGCCGCCGCGCCGATCGCAGGGCAAAACTTCGGCGCCAAACGCTACGACCGCGTGCGCGAGACCTTCAAAGTCACGGCGCTGATCGGCTCCGGCATCATGCTGACGCTCTCACTACTCTGCCACATCGCACCCGAATTGATGGCGCGCCCGTTTACCGACGACCCGGAAGTGCTCGCCATCACGGCGGAGTACCTGAAAGTCGTTTCATGGAATTTCGTGTTCAGCGGGCTCGTCATGGCCGGCGGCAGCCTCTTCCAAGGCATGGGCGACACCCGCCCTTCCATGTTCGCTAGCGCTACGCGGATGGTGACCTTCGTCGTACCCGCGATCTGGCTGTCGTACCTGCCGAACATGCGCCTAGAATACGTATGGTATCTCTCCGTCGCCTCAGTCGTGCTTCAGTGCGCGCTGGCGATGTGGCTGCTCTCGCGGACGTTCAAGCGCAAACTCGCTATTCCGGCGGCAAGCTGAGCGAAGCTTGCCCAAACGCGTAGCGCCACCCTTCTGGCGTGCGTACGTACGTGTCGCTGAACCACAAGCGCCGATCGAACGCTTCGCCTTCGCGCGTGACGCCTTTCAGCCAAAGCAACGCTGTCACGACCGCCGTATCATCGCCGTAGAGCCGCACCGTCTGCGTGCCCTCTTCTTCGACCTGACGCTCATACTCAATGTCGCGTTCGCGCGCTGAGCGCAGGATATCCTCGCGCGTATAGACCGTGCCGCGGCCGACGACGAGAATCATGTCTGGATGCAGAATGCGCGCCATGCCTTCAGCGTCGTTGCGCTCAACCGCGGCCTGATACGCAGTATCGAGCGCGGCGACCGTGGCGCGATCTTGTTCGGGCGAAGCGTGAGCTGCACTAGGCATCAGCAAAACTCCCAGCGCGACAGCTAAACCGCGCGCGGCTTGAAGCGGGTTCATTTCGTGTCTCCGCGAGTGGATTGACGACGCAGACTTTGCCGCGTCTCAAACCAGCGCGCTCGCCACTTCCGGACTTCAAAGGCGCCAACGCGTGTCGCATACTGGCGAGAGACTGGAGCCCGCACATGGAAATCACCGGCCCCCTCTGCCGCGCCGCGCGCGCATTGGTGCAATGGCCACGCGCACAGCTTTGCAGCGCATCGGGCGTCCCGAAGCCAGCGATCCGCGCCTTTGAAACCGGCGATGTCGATCCGGGCGAAGACGCGCGGGCAGCCTTGAAGCACGCGCTTGAGACGGCCGGCGCGGTGTTTCTCGATGAAGATGATCTCGGCGCCGGTGTGCGCCTGCGCTTCACGCGTAAGGATGTAAAACAACTCCGCCGTCTCGAAGGCGAAGGCGGACAAGTCGGCGAAGACGACGTTTAGTCGAGCGCGCCGAACGTCAGCGTCGCGCCATTCTCGCAACGATACCGCGCGCGCGATCCCGGCGGAGTACACCTACGCGTCAGTGTCAAAAGGGCCGGCTCACGGCCAGGCGCAGAAACAATGTACTCTGAATACGTCTCGTAGTCGGCCTGGAAAGAAAACGCTGCACCCCGCTCTCGCAAGGCCGTGAGAAGATCGAGGCCAAGAAAGAGGTAGCCGAATGCGAGCGAGCGCACGCCAGCATCGTCGCCTTCCAATGTGAGATCGACGTCCTGCTCAACGCCCTCGATCCAGCCATGCCGCCGCACAAGCACGCCCAGAGACCGGTCGCGCGGGTCGGGCCCGTACACGTGCCAATGCACCAGGCGCGAGATGCGAATGCTTATCGCGTCCCACCCGGCAGAGCCCGCTATGTCCGGCGGCAATGCTTCGAAGATCACTTCCGCTGTCGCCCGCACTTCAGGGAGATCAGCCTCCGCTCGGCGCTCCTGCGCGTAAGCCGCCGGCGCCAGCATGATCGCAACGGCGAAGGCTAGAGAACGCAGCATCAGAACTTCGAATACCCGCCATCGATCAGGATCGAGTCCCCTGTGTGAAAGCTCGACGCATCGCTGGCGAGATAGACGGCGATGCCGCCAAACTCCTCCGCCCTTCCCCAACGTCGCGACGGCACACGCGCGATCACGTTCTTAGTGAAGACGTCATTCTCTTGGGCCGCGCCCGTCATCTCCGTAGCGATCCAGCCGGGCAGGATCGAATTAGCGCGCACGCCGTAACGCGCGAACTCGACGGCGATGCCATTGGTGACGGAAATCACCGCCGCCTTCGTCGCCGTATAATCCTGATTGCGCGCCGCACCGAATAAAGCGCCAAGGCTCGCGACCGCGACGACCGAGCCACCAGGATCGCCCGCTTCCGCGCGCGCCTTCATGTGCCGGCACGCTTCGCGCAACGTCCAGATCACCCCATCGAGGTTGATCGACATCAGCCTGCGATAATCCTCGCCGCCAATATCCAGAAAACTCTTCCAGCGATTGCTCATGCCGGCATTAGCGAAACACGAATCGATGCGGCCGAACTCCGCAAGCGTCGCATTGAAGCCGGCGACGATGTTCTCTTCTTTCGACACATCAACAACGCGCGCATTCACTTTCGTGCCGTGCGCCTTCAGCTTTTCCAGCGCGGCCGCGTTCTTTGCCGGATTGGTGCCCCAAATCTCGACGCTAGCGCCCGCTTGCGCCAGAGCTTCCGCCATACCAAGGCCAATGCCGCCATTGCCGCCTGTGACAAGCGCAACGCGGCCGGTCAAATCGAAGGGTCTGTAGGTCATGGACGCTCCACCGGCAGCGTGATTATTCCGCGCTCAGGGATGAGCAAAACCGATACTGCCAACATCGCCCCAAGCAGCGCAAGTGAGCCGAAGACCACATAGATGGCGAGCAGCCACATGCGCACGCGGCGCCGAGGTGGTGGCGCGTCAGCCATCACAAGAAGCTATACGGATCAACATCGATCTGCACGCGCACAGCGCTGTGCAGTTTCACGCGGCTCGCCCACGCCGCGAGGAAGGCGCTGACATCAACGCCGCGATTGGCGCGGATCAAGAACCGGCGCCGATGCATGCCCCGGATCACCGAAAGCGGCGCAGGCGCGGGCCCCCAAAGATCGAGCCCCTCAACCACCGGCGCCTTCTCCCCCATCAGCTTTGCCGCATCGTTCGCGAGCAATTCATCCGGCGCGGAGACGATCACCGCCGCCAAGCGCCCATAAGGCGGCATGCCCGCCGCTTCGCGCTCCGCAATCTCCGCCGCGAAGAATGCATCGCGATCCTGCGCCAGCAGCGCCTGCATCACTGGCTCGTGCGGCGCGTAGGTTTGAATGAGCGCCCTGCCCTTTTTCTCGTGACGGCCCGCCCGGCCCGCGACTTGGCTGACCAGCTGATACGTGCGCTCACCCGCGCGCAAATCGCCGCCCTTCAGACCGAGATCGGCATCGACGACGCCAACGAACGTCAAGTTCGGAAAGTTGTGACCCTTGGCGACAATCTGCGTGCCGATCAGAATATCGATCTCGTTCTTCTCCATGCGCGCCACCAAATCGCGGACGGCGTCGCCGTTCGGCGTGGTGTCGGATGAGAAAATCTCGATCCGCGCATTCGGGAAAAAATAGCGCACCTCTTCTTCAATGCGCTCTACGCCCGGCCCGATCGAAGTGAAGCTATCCGGCGCCAAGCACTCGGGGCACTCCTTCGGCTTCGGCATCGAAAAGCCGGTGAGGTGGCACACGAGTCGCCCAGAGTAACGGTGCTCAACCAACCATGAATCGCTGTCGGGCGAGCGCATGCGATGGCCGCAGGCTTTACACAAAGTGAGCGGCGCGTAGCCGCGGCGGTTCATATAGAAGAGCGATTGCTCGCCGCGCAGCAGCGCCTCGGCCGCGCCCTTAATCAACTTCGGCGAAAGCCAGCGGCCTTTCTCCGGCGCATCGATCTTTAAATCGACCAATTCCACGTCCGGCAATTCCGCCGTGCCGTGGCGCGATGGCAACTTCACATGCGCGTAGCGGCCGGACTGCGCGTTAACGAGCGTTTCCAAAGATGGTGTGGCGCTCGCCAAGATCACCATGCAATCGCCGAGCTTCGCCCGCGCCACCGCCAGATCGCGCGCCTGATAGATGACGCCCTCTTCCTGCTTATAAGAAGAATCATGCTCTTCATCGATGACGATGAGCTTCAGGTTCGGATAAGGCAAAAACAGCGCCGAGCGCGCGCCGACAACGAGCCGGGCCCGCCCTGCCGCGATCTCTCGCCAGGCGCGGCGGCGGGCCTTTTGTGGAATCGCAGAATGCCATTCCACCGGCGTTACGCCAAAGCGCGCATTGAACCGGCTCATCGCTGCTTGCGTCAGCGCGATTTCCGGCAACAGCACTAGCACCTGCGCCGTCGGGTCAAGCTTCAGCGCCTCGGCCGCCGCTTCGAGATAAACTTCCGTCTTGCCCGAGCCGGTCACGCCATCGAGCAGCGCCACGTGAAAACCGCCGGCACGCACTGTGACGCACATTTCATCAGCGGCGGCTTGCTGGATGCCCGAGAGCGCCTTGCCGGACATCTCTAGGTTCGGCGGCGGGAATGGCGGGTCTTCGCTGATCTCCAGCTTGGTCAGCGCGCCGCAATCGACCAAGCCTTTAACGACCGCTGAAGACGTCTCAGCCCGCCGCGCCAGCTCGGCCGCGCTCACATGCTCTTTCGCCGCTTCCTCCATCACGCGCTTGCGCGCTTCAGTCAGCTTCGGCGGCGGCTCACCAGTCGGCGCAATCACTGTGTACGTCGGCGGCGGAAACAACGCTTCCGGCGAACGCACCACCATGCGCACGAGATCGCCAGGCGGGCGCACCAGATACTTCGCGGCCCAATCGATGAACGCGCGCGACATCTCCGGCACCGGCGAGCCGGGCAGCACTTCCTCGATCGCTTTCAAGTTTGCCGCACCGGGATGCTCGCGCTCGACGCTCCACACCACGCCGCGCACCAGCCGCGACCCGATCGGCGCGATCACATGCATGCCGGGCTGGAGGCCCAGCGATGTCGGCGCCCGATAATCGAACGGCTCCGGCAGCGGGAGCGGAAAAAGCACCGCCACCTTGTCCAAAGTATCGTGGACGAACTCCGCCCCCTCCTCGGCCACCGCAAACAGCGGCCCAGCCGGCGCGGGCGCGCGCTGGCGCTTCAGCGCATCCATGGCGCGGCGGCGGGCAGTCGAGGACATCGGATGAATCTAGGGGCTCCGGAGATTCGGCGAAAGCGCCTCACCCACCCCTCTTCGTCATCCTAGGGCTGGCGTCAGCGAGAGCCCAGGACCCAGGGGCAAACACACAGCTCTACGATCCCCTGGGTCCTGGGTTCGCACTGCGTGCGCCCCAGGATGACGACGCGAGCGGTGAGTAATTTTTAGCAATCGCCGCTAACTTCTACCCATGACCACCGCCGCCACGCTCCTCAGCTCCTGGATCGCGCATCTGCGCGATGAGCGGCGCTTTGCGGCGAACTCGGTCGAAGCCTACGAGCGCGATGTCTCCGCCTTCCTCGGTTTTCTGTTCAACCACCTCGGCGGCGAAGCGACAGCGCAAGACCTAGCAACGCTCGAACCCCGCGATTTACGCGCATATCTGGCGTTCCGTCGCCAAGGCCCCGATGCACTTGCCGATCGCTCGATTTCGCGTGCGCTCGCCGCCATCCGCAGTTTCTATCGCTATCTCGAGCGCCGCCACGGCGTCACCAATGCGCGCCTGGCGCTCGTGCGCGGCCCAAAGCTGAGGCGCAGCTTGCCACGGCCCGTGTCAGAAGCAGCGGCGCAGAACCTGATCTCCGAAGCCACGGACACCGCCAGCCAAGAATGGATCGGCGCGCGCGACGCGGCGCTGATCACCCTCCTTTACGCCGCCGGCCTTCGCATCAGCGAAGCTTTGGCGCTCACCGGCGCCGATTTGCCACTGCCGGAGACGCTGCGCATCACCGGCAAAGGCGGCAAGGAACGCATCGTCCCGCTGCTCGCCGCCGCCCGCGAAGCCGCCCAGCACTACGCCGAGCTTTGCCCCTTCGCGCTCACCGAAGACGCGCCTTTGTTCCGTGCCACACGCGGTGGCGCACTCTCTCCGCGCATGGCTCAGGACCTGATGCAGCGTTTGCGCATGCGTCTTGGACTGCCTTCGAGCGCGACTCCGCACGCTTTGCGGCACTCATTCGCAACGCATCTGCTCGCCAATGGCGGCGACTTGCGAGCAATCCAAGAGCTGCTCGGACACGAATCACTGTCGACGACTCAGACGTATGCGAGCGTCGAAGCGAAAAAAATTTTGCAGCTGTATCGTCGCGCACATCCGCGCGCGTGACGTTTTCGAGCGCGCGCAAAACGCTACGCGCCTTGATAATCAAGGGCCGCAGAGTTTTCGCAGAGCATTCGCGCAAACAAAAAACGTGCATGCAGAAAAATTCGCACGAGTACTTGCGGAAACTACTTGCAAACCAAATTAGCGCAAAAAAATCCTCGGAGAGTCAAACAACTCCCATCCAACCCAGTACCAACACAAGTAAAGATGAGGAAACTAAGATGGCTAAGAAAGTAAAGAAGGCCTCGGCCAAAAAGCCGGCCCGCAAGACCGCCGCCCGCAAGACCGTCCGCAAGGCCGCCAAGCGCAAGACGGCGAAGAAGACCGCGAAGAAGGCGACGAAGAAGGTTGCCAAGCGCAAGAGCGCGAAGAAGACGGCCCGCAAGCCGGCAGCGAAGAAGACGGTTCGCAAGACTGCGAAGCGCAAGACTGCCCGCAAGACCAAGAAGGTCGTCGCGGCTGCCATGTAACGAAGTTGGCAAGGGGGATGCGCAAGCGTCCCCCTTCGCCGTTCTAGTGATGATGTAGACCAAGGATCACGATGCGCGCTCCGGTCATTCGTTGCCCCCGCTCCCGCTACGAACACCGTCGACTTTCGCGCTATCAATTCAAACGGTCCTTCTCGCGCTGAAGCGCGCCACTCCCCTCCTCTGACATCTCGCAAAGACTTCGAGCGCCTTGACGTTAGTGTTTTGCTCATCTACTTTGCATTTCAAAGTTAGCTGGAGGCGCGCATGACCCGCGAGGAAATGCTGCAAGATATCGCCTACGCCCGCACACTCGCAGAAGAAGGCCGCAACGCGCCGCTGCTCGGCGGCGCCTATCTCTTGTTCTGGGGCGTGCTCAACAGCTTGGCGTTTTCAGCGCATTGGAGCGTGGTTGAAGATCGCTTCGGCATTGGTAATGCCGGCTATGGGATCGTCTGGATCAGCTACGGCATTATCGCCGCCATCGGCATGACGCTGCTGCGGATGCGGACGCGCGAAAAGCCCGGTCTCACCACGATCGGCGCCCGCGCCGAGCGCGCCGTTTGGAGTGGCGCCGGGCTGGCCCTGCTCGCCATCGTCGCCGGATCCATCGCGCGCATGATCGTCAGCGGGGATCCGACCGCGCCAAACGCCATTTTCGGCGCCGCCTTCGCGATTTATGGCGCGGCGTTGTTTGCGGTCTCGATGATGACCGATCAAGCTTGGCTACGCGCGTTCGCGTGGCTCTCGATTTCCGTCGCCGGCACACTCTGTTTGTTCGCCAATGAAAGCTGGGCCTATCTCGTCGCCGCGATCGGCAGCTTGCTGGTGCTGGCTTGGCCGGGCGTCATCCTGCTGAAGCGCGAACCTTCGGCGATCGTGTGAGCAAGTTCGACCACACCGAGATCGACGATGTGATCCACGGCCGCTTGCGGCTGGGAGTCATGGCGTATCTTTCGACCGTCTCCCCTGCGCCGTTCGTGGAGCTCAAGGCCAAGGTCAACGCCACGGACGGCAACCTATCTACGCACCTCTCCAAACTCGAAGAAGCCGCTTACGTGCGCATCGAGAAAACCTTCTCCGGCAAAAAACCGCTGACACTCGTGCATCTCACCAAGCAAGGCCGCGCCGCCTGGATTGCGTACTTAAACCGCATACAGACATTGCTCAGCGCGGCCGAGTGATCTGGACCGCCAGCGCCTGGTTGGTCCATAACATGCTCATGAGAACTCTGATCGCCCTCGCCGCCCTCTTCACGCTCGCCGCTTGCGATGCTTCCAACCTCGAGCAAGCGCAGGAAGACATGGCCAAGCTTGGCGGCCAGGCGATTGATATGGCCTCGAGCGCCGTCGACACGCGCACCGCCTGCGTGCTCGCCGGCCAATCAGAAGCGTTCTGCGGCTGTGTTCAGGAACGACTGGGCGCGCGCGTCACGCGCGAGCATGTCGAAGACATCACCGGCGTTGTCACCGAAGCCGTACAGAGCGGCAGTATCGAAGGCGCGGCCCGTAGCGCCGAGAACATCGATCCGACGACCCGGGACGCGCTCATCCAATGCGCCGCAAACACCGCCGTTCAAGGCATGATCGGCGAAGGCGCCGCCGAAAACTAAGCCGAGGCGCTCAGCGCCCAGCGCGCCACACCCGGATATGGCGGCTCACCAGTATCGGCAAACCCATTGCGCGCCAGCGTCTGCGCCGCGTGCACATCCTCAGCATCGAGATACGCCACAACGCGCCGCGCGCCATTCGCAAGCGCCCATTGCGCCAACGCCTGCACAGTCTCCCCGCCAAAGCCTCGGCCGCGGTACTCAGGCAGCAGCCCAAACGCGAGCTCGACCTCGCCGTCTTCGTCCGGCCGGCCAATCAACGCGCCGAGTCCAACGATACGCGGCGGCGAACGCTCACCTTCATTTGCGAGCAGCGACCACCCGTACCAGCCCTGCCCGTCCGGATCGTGCGCGAGGTGGCGCGCCGCCCATTCGAACGACGCTGGTTCAAACGGCAGCGGTGGCCACAGCGCCTCGTGCGTTACCGCAATCGCATTGAAGAACGCAGTGCGGCTGCCCGCCTGCAGCGCCGAAAGCTCACGGTCGAGCGCCAATAACGCCAGACGCTCCGTCGTCAAAACCAGCACGGCACTCTCCCTCGCTCAACGCCGGGAGTGGAACCCATGCGCATGCGCCTGCAAAGTTAGCGTTCGGCAATTTTCACAGTCGGATGTCGGCGCTCACGCCTGCATCGTCCAGCCATCAACGCCCTTGGCGGCTTCCTTGATGGCTTCAGACATCGTCGGGTGCGCGTGGCAAGTCCGGGCGATATCTTCGGCGCTGGCGCCAAATTCCATCGCCACACACACTTCACCAATCATCTCGCCGACACCTCTGCCGACCATGTGAACACCGACAACCTTCTTGGTCGCGACCTCTTCCAGCACTTTCACCATTCCGTCGGTTTCGTGATTGGTGCGCGCGCGCGAATTGGCCATGAACGGAAACTTGCCGACCTTGTACTCGACACCAGCCGCCTTCAGCTCTTCTTCAGTCTTGCCAGCGGTGGCGACTTCCGGATCGGTGTAGATCACGTTCGGGATCACATCGTAATTCACGTGCCCCCACTGCCCCGCGATGATCTGCGCGGCCGCGATGCCTTCGTCTTCGGCCTTGTGCGCCAGCATCGGCCCCGTCGTGCAATCGCCAATGACGTAAATGCCATCGACGTTCGTCTTGAAGTGATCGTTCAAAATGAAACCGCGCTGATCGGTTTTCACGCCAACGCTCTCAAGCCCTAAGCCTTCCGTGAAGGGCTTGCGCCCAATCGCAACCAGCACGACGTCGGCTTCCAAAGTCCGCGCCGCGCCGCCCTTCGCAGGCTCGATCGAAACCAACAATCCGCCGCTAGTTTTTTCAACGCCGGCAACCTTGTGGCCGAGTTCGAACTTCATGCCTTGCTTCTTCAGCGTGCGCTGGAAGGCCGTCGAGATTTCGGTGTCGATCGTCGGCGTGATTTTATCGAGGAATTCCACCACCGTGACTTCCGCGCCAAGCCGGCGCCAAACACTACCCAGCTCCAGTCCGATAACGCCGGCGCCGATGACGGTCATCTTCCCAGGCACCTGCTTCAGCGAAAGCGCGCCTGTCGAAGTGACGATCCGTTCTTCGTCGATCTCGACGCCCGGCAGCGGCGTCGGCACCGAGCCCGTCGCGATGACGATGTTCTTGGTCTCAAGCGTTTGCGCGCCGCCATCGGCGAGCTTCACTTCGACTTTGCCCCGGCCGGCGATGCGGCCAAAGCCTTTGACATAATCGACCTTGTGCTTGCGCATCAGGAACTCAACGCCCTTGGTCAGCCCTTCGACCGCATCTTCCTTCTGCTTCAGCATTTGCGGAAGATCGAGTTCGAGGCCGCTAATCTTCACGCCCATCGACGGAAACGTCTTCGCCGCCGCTTCGAAATACTCACTCGCGTGCAGCAAGGCTTTCGAGGGAATGCAGCCCACGTTCAAACAGGTGCCGCCAAGTTTGCCGCGGCTTTCGATGATCGCGGTCTTCAGCCCGAGTTGGCCGGCGCGGATCGCGCAATTGTAGCCGCCGGGGCCGCCCCCGATAATGACGAGATCGTACGACATGAAAGCTCCGGGGATCGTGTGAGGCGCTTCGGCGCGAGAGATGGCCGGAACATAATCAGCAGCGCCGCGCGATCAATGCGCGATTGTGGATGCCTAGCAAACGTTTGGCGCTCAGCCGCCCTGCCCCAAACGCCTGCGCCGCCAGAAGCTCCATCCAATCAACCCAATCGCCAGCGCCAGCATCGCCCAGCCAAACACATCGCCAAACCTGGCATAGAGCGTCGGGCCGGGCGCTTCGCGCGGAATAGCGACGTTGTAGGCCGTGAGCGGCCCGCTGGGCGCTTCGGCGGTCACCTGGCCGTAGGCGTCACTCACCGTCAGGGCGCCGTCACGAGCGCTCCTGACGATCGCATAGCCATTCTCGACCCCGCGCAGCATCGCCATGCGGCTGTGCAGCCAAGCGTCACGGCCAAAGTCCCAAGCCGGAACCAGCATCGCCGTCACGCCCGCATAGCGGCGCGCGAGATTGGGAAAGTCCATGTCCTTGCAGATCGCCACCCCGAACTGGATCCCATCCCGCTCGACGGTGAGATCGCGCTGGCCGATTGCGAAGTGCGACTCAAAGCCAGGGATCATGTGGCGCTTGTCGTAGCTCTCGGTTTCGTTGGCCCCGAACGCAAAGGCGCGATTGAAACGCCCCTCGCCCGTATCGTCATCGACGCCGACCACGAGCAACAGATCACGGCGGCGCGCGATCTCCTCGAGCCGCACGATCGCGGCGCCGCGCTCGTCTGGATCAAATCGCGCAATCTTCTCAGGCAACAACACGATCCGGAAATCCTGATCGGCGGCGCGTTCGATGAGCGGCGTATAACCAGCCCAGACCGCCTGCCAATCCGCCGGAACGCCCGCGAACTGATCGCCCGCCAGCAGCATTGCGTTCACACGCTCGCCGGACATCGTCGGCGGCACGCGCCAAAGTCCAAACGCCAGCGCGCCACCGACCAGCGCCAAAGGCATAAGCGCCGCAACGAACGCGCGCTTCACCACCAAATACGCGATCATCGACGCCAGCAGCGCAAGCACGAACGTAATCGCCGGGGCGCCGCCCAGAGCCGCGACTTGGATCAGATAAACGAAATCCATCTGGCTATAGGCAATCGCCCCGGCCGAACCGTGCGGCGAGACCGCGGCGATCAATGTCTCAACTCCGGCAAACAACGCCGGAAACACGAAAACGCCGGCCCAATCCGGCAAATGCTTCGCGGCGCTTCTTACCGCCAAAGCAAAGCCGCCCCACATCAGAGCTCTGCTCAACGTGATGATCGCGACGGAAGCCGGCCCGCCAAGCTCCATGAAATAGGAAAGCATCAGCGCCATCGACACAGCGCCAGCGAGCGCACCGTAAGCAAAAGCGCCAACCCGAGAAGCGCCCATTGCTGCGATCAGCAGCGGGATTGGCGCGATCCATGCCAGCGGCCAAAACGGATTCAGCCCAAGCGATTGGGCAAGCAGCGCACCAGAGAGTAAAGCGGCGACGATGCGCCCCAGCAAAAGCATCCGCACTCCCCTCGCAGCGGAATAGCGTTAGGCGCCTTGCTTGTCCCAATACGAACGGTCCGCAGCGTCGACGATCAGCGCCAACAAGCCGACGATGAGCACGATCGCCAGAATGCCAAGCTGCGCTTCAGTGCCGGCCGTGTTTTCCGCAAGCACTGCCGGCTGCGTGTAAGCGTTGAGATCAACGCCCTGCACTGTCGCGAGCAAATCCGCGCCGCTTTGTTGCTGCGCCCAAATCCAGCGGCCCGCGAAGCAGGCAAAGCCGAGGAGCCACATGAAGAAGGCCTGCGTGCGCCGAATGAGGCGCACGGCGGCGATCAGGAAAAAGATTGCAGCGCCGGCGAAGAGGCCAACGTCAAGCCAAGTCGCTTGCGCGGCGCCGCTCGCGGCGGCTTCGGCTTGCACGTCCTGAACTTGCTCGATCGGCGCGACGAAGCCGGTCAAAAAACCAGCTCCCGCCAACGCGCCCAAGGCGGCGAACAAAACCAGGGCAAGTAGCACCAGAATGGCCGGCCAACGCAGAATATGACTCATTGGGGGTCCCCTCCCGCGCCACTCCCCCGAGCGGCTGGATTAATCTATACGCGCAGACGCGTCTGCGCCAATGGGCCGAAGAATGGCTTTGGAATCAGCGCTCTTCTTTGAGGCGAGTTCGGCCGAGACGTCGCACGGCGGGAGGGAATGAGATGATGTGGATGGGTAAGGTCAGTGCTTGGGCGGCGCTGCTGGCGGGCGCGATGTTCGCGGTCAACGCGTATTTCCAGTTCGCGACGGGCGTCAGCGCATGGATTTATGCCGCCACCGCGATCACGCTTGTGATCGCGAGCTATCGCACGCTGCGAAAAATGTCTGGCGGTTTGCGCTTGCTCGCGGGCGCTTGGGGCTTTGCGGCTGGCCTGCTGGTCTTGCCGCTTACAGCATCGCGAGCTTCCGGCGCCGCGTTCGATACAGGCGGCTTGCTATTCGCGCTCATCGCACTCGCCTGCCTTGCGCTGACCGTGCTGCACAAGGAGAGCAAATAGTTATCCACATCGATCCGGCCGCGAAATACGCAACAAGATTTGGTTTACCATGTTGGTTGTGCGGGCGGGCGACATGGAGATCGCCAGATGCGCGTAGAAAAACTTCGCTGTGCAGCAGACGATAACGGCCTCGTTCCTGCTGGCCAATATTTTGCGAGACTCGCTCGCGGCCTCGAACACGCGAACGCACGTGAAAGCGCACACCGCGCTGCACTCGATGAAGAAGATCGCCGGTTAGAGGCCCGCTACCGCCGCGCTTCAGCTTCGCGCAGCAACACGTTCGAAGATACGCGCGCGATAGCCTGATCAGAGATCGAGCAGCATACGCTCGGGATCTTCCAGGCCTTCCTTCACGCGCACCAGGAATGTGACGGCTTCTTTGCCGTCAACGATGCGGTGATCGTAGGAGAGCGCCAGATACATCATCGGACGAATGACGATCTGCTTATCGACGACCACCGGGCGCTCTTGAATCTTGTGCATGCCAAGAATGCCGGACTGCGGCGCGTTCAGGATGGGCGTTGACATGAGCGAGCCATAAACGCCGCCGTTCGAGATCGTGAACGTCGCGCCCTGCAAATCCTCGATCTTCAAATGTCCATCACGGGCTTTGAGGCCGAGCTCACCGATTTCCTTCTCGATGCCAGCCATCGATTTATGATCCGCATCGCGCACCACCGGTACGACCAGGCCGCGATCGGTGCCGACGGCGATGCCGATGTCGTAGAAATTCTTGTAGATGATGTCATCGCCATCGATCTCGGCGTTGACGTTCGGGATTTCTTTCAAGGCTGCGATACAAGCCTTCACGAAGAAGGCCATGAAGCCCAGCTTCACGCCGTGACGGCGCTCGAACACGTCCTTGTACTTATTGCGCGCGGCCATGATCGCCGACATGTCGGCTTCATTGAACGTCGTCAGCATCGCTGCGCTGTTTTGCGCTTCCTTCAAACGCCGCGCTATGGTTTTGCGGAGGCGCGTCATCGGCACGCGCTCTTCTTGCTCACCGACCACGCGCGCTTGAAGCGGCGGATGCGCTGGCTGCTGCGTGTTCTGCGTGCTGCGATTTTCGATGATCGCCAGCGCATCGGCCTTGGTGACGCGGCCATCCTTGCCGGAGCCGGTGACGCCCGACAGATCAGCGCCCGCTTCCGCTGCGATGCGCTGCACGGACGGCGGCGCTTGCTTGGCGGCTGACGTGTTACTCGCGGCCTGCTGCGGCGCGGCGTTCGGCGCTTCCTGCTTTGGCGCCTCAGCTTTTGGCGCGGCTTGTGCGGGCTGCGCCCCTGCTCCGCCCATGCGGCCCAGGATCGCGCCGATGCCGACCGTCGCGCCTTCGGCAGCGACGATCTCACTCAACACGCCAGCTTCAGGCGCGGAGACTTCGACCGAAACCTTATCCGTCTCGAGCTCGACGAGCGTCTCGTCCTTCTTCACGGCGTCGCCGGCCTTTTTCATCCATTTGGCGACGGTCGCTTCACTGACGCTCTCGCCCAAGGTCGGCACAACAATATCGGTCATCTACGTCTCCTGCCGCGTACCTAGAGCGCGCGGCGCGAAATGTCAGCCCAACGCTTCTTCGAGAAGCGCTTCAAGTTCCTTCAAGTGCTTGCTCATCTGGCCTGCCGCGGTCGAGGCGCTGGCCGGACGGCCGGCATAGCGCGCGCGTTTGGCGGCGATGTCGAGTTTCTGCAGTGTCAGCTCGATCCAGGGATCGGCGAACGTGTAGCCGCCCATATTCTTGGGCTCTTCCTGACACCAAACCAGTTCCGCATTTGGGAAACGCGCCAGTTCGTGGATCAGCGACTTCATCGGCCACGGATAAAGCTGCTCGACGCGCAACAGATAAACATCGTCGCGCCCGCGCTTCTCACGCTCATCGAGCAAGTCGTAATAGACCTTGCCCGAGCAGAGGATGACGCGCTTGATCTCACCGTCCGGCTTCAGCTTCAGCGTAGTGTGGACGCCGCCGAGCTGGGCATCATCCCAAAGCACGCGGTGGAACGTCGTGCCCTCAGCCATTTCCGAGAGCGATGAAACCGCCTTCTTGTGACGCAGCAGCGATTTCGGCGTGTGCATCTGGCGGCGCAGCGCGTGGAAATAGTTCGCAGGCGTCGTGCAATTGACCACCTGCATATTATCTTCCGCGCATTGCTGCAGGAAGCGCTCCATGCGAGCTGAAGAGTGCTCCGGTCCCTGCCCTTCATAGCCGTGCGGCAGCAGCATCACGAGGCCGGACATGCGCAGCCATTTGCGCTCGCCGGACGAGATGAACTGATCGATGACCACCTGCGCGCCGTTCACGAAGTCGCCGAACTGCGCTTCCCAGAGCGTCAGCGTTTTCGGGTCGGCGAGCGTGTAGCCGTATTCGAAGCCGAGCACCGCTTCTTCCGAAAGCAGCGAGTCGATCACTTCGTAATGCGCTTGGCCGGCGCGAATATTGTTCAGCGGCGTGTAGCGCGCTTCCGTCTGCTGATCGATGAAGTGTGAATGGCGTTGGCTGAACGTGCCGCGGCAGGAATCCTGGCCGCTGAGGCGCACATTAAAGCCCTCATCGAGCAGCGTGCCGAACGCGAGGTGCTCGGCAAGCGCCCAGTCGACGCCTTCGCCTTCATCAACCGCCTTGCGCCGCGCTTCGATGACGCGCTGCACGGTTTTATGCATTTCGAAATCGGCCGGGATCTCTGTGATGGCGCGGCCGACGCGGCGCAGCGCATCGAGCGGAGCTTCGGTTTTGCCGCGGCGATCATCATCCACTGGCAGCGCAAAACCGGACCAAACGCCGTCCAGCCAATCGGCTTTGTTGACGCGATAAGCTTTGCCAGCGTCGAACTCACCGTCGAGGAAAGCGTTGAAGTCGTTCTGCCACTCGTCAATCTCAGCCCGAGTGACCACGCCTTCTTTCAGCAAGCGCTCGGCGTAGATGGTCAGCGTCGTCGGCTGATCTTTCACGCGCCGATACATGATCGGCTGCGTCATGGTTGGGTCGTCGCCTTCGTTGTGGCCGTAGCGACGATAGCAGAACATGTCGATGACGACGTCTTTGCCGAATAGCTGGCGATATTCGGTGCCGACTTTCGCTGCGAAGACAACGGCTTCCGGATCATCACCGTTCACGTGGAAGATTGGCGCCTGCACCATCAGCGCGACATCGCTCGGATACGGCGACGAGCGTGAATAGTGCGGCGCCGTCGTGAAGCCGATCTGGTTGTTGATAATGAAATGCATGGTGCCGCCGGTGCGGTAGCCACGCAGACCAGAGAGCGCAAAGCACTCAGCCACAACGCCCTGCCCCGCGAACGCAGCGTCGCCGTGAATCAGCAGCGGCATCACGCGCGCGCGCAGATCGTGCAGCGCCTGGCCCTCTTCCGTCCATGTCGCGCGCTGCGCTTGCTTGGCGCGTGCTTTGCCGAGCACGACGGGGTTGACGATCTCAAGGTGTGAAGGGTTCGCCGTTAGAGAGAGGTGGACGTTGTTGCCATCGAACGCGCGATCACTCGATGCGCCGAGGTGGTACTTCACGTCGCCGGAGCCGAGCACGTCATCCGGCGTCGCTGAGCCGCCCTGAAACTCATGGAAGATCGCTTGGTACGGCTTGCCCATCACGGCGGCGAGCACGTTGAGGCGGCCGCGGTGCGCCATGCCGAGAATGATATCTTCAACGCCAAGCGCGCCACCGCGTTTGATGATTTGCTCGAGCGCCGGGATCATCGCTTCACCGCCATCGAGGCCGAAGCGCTTCGTGCCGGGATGACGCTTGTGCACGAACTTCTCGAAGCTCTCGCCTTCGATCAGCTTCTTCAGGATCGAGCGTTTGCCTTCGAGCGTGAAGCTGATTTCCTTGTCCGGCCCTTCGATGCGCTCCTGCAGCCAGCTTTTCTCGGCTGGGTCGGTGATGTGCATGAACTCGACGCCGAAGGTCGAACAATAAGTCCGCTTCAGGATCGCCAGCATCTCGTTGACGGTGGCTGTCTCCAGGCCAAGCACGCCGTCGATGAAGATCGGGCGATCGAGATCGTTCGGGCCGAAGCCGTGCGACGCGGGATCAAGCTCCGGCGCCGGCGGCCGCGTTTCGATACCAAGCGGATCGAGATTGGCGTTCAAATGTCCGCGCGTTCGATAAGCGCGGATCATCATCAGCGCACGAATGCTGTCGCGCGCGGCGATCTGCACATCTTGAGCTGAAGTGCTACTAGGCAGACGCGCAGCAACCTTCTTCTCAAGACGTTCAGCCAAGCCGCCCCAATTGCCATCCATCAGACGCGTCGTTTCAGTCGTCTGCGGCTGCGCGAGCTCCGGACGGAACCAAGAAGGCCCGAGCACGGCGGCGCGCACGGCTTCGGGATCGTCGCGCACTTGATCGAAAAACGTGCGCCACGAGGCGTCGACCGAATTCGGATCGGCAGCGTAACGCGCCGCCATTTCCTCGATGAAAGTCGCGTTGGCGCCATAGAGAAAGCTGGTTTCCAGCATGGCGGTGTTGGGCAAGCTGCGGGCGTCGTCCGCCATGATGGCGCTGACCTCTCGGAAATCACGGGCGCGAAAGGGAAATATAGGGCCGCGCCCCCGGCGGCGCCCCTTCTAATGTGCGTCGGTAAAGGAATGAAGGGCTGCAATGGCGCAGGGCTGCTGGTTTATTGAGCCCTAAGTCCATTCAAAGGTCAGAAGCGCGGTCCGGCTCTCTGGGTCGTAGAAGAGCAACACCCCGTCGGCGCCGTCCTTTCGAAAGGAACTGGCGCTGACCTCACCAACGAACCTAAATCTGCGGCCATCAGTGGTCAGCGGATGGGCCACCTGCCCCAGGTCGCCATCTTCCAGTTCCAGCGTTTCGCTAAAGGCGGTCCAATTGGCGGCCGGTGCCGCGCCCCCGACGGCGTTCATCCAGACGCCGGCAATGCGGTTCCGGCGCTGAAGCTTACCTGTGGCTTTGTAGTTCGCTTTCGTTTCGGCGAAGTCGGCTTCGATTTCGGAGTAGCGGTCCGCCAAAAATTTTGCGTTCGCTTCGGCGTGCTGGCCCTCGAAGCCTTTGTTTATTTTGAAATAGCGGAAGTCTCCAAGAAATTCGTACTTGGACTCCGTCACGCGAAACGCAATCCAATTTGTCTTGCAATAGCCGCTATGGAATTCCTGTGTTTCTTCGCCAAGCAGGCCATCGTACGGCTCAATCGGCGTCACGAAATGCAGCAGACCAGATAAGGTTTCGTCTACCCATTCTGCCGGAATGGAAATGAGCGGCAGTAGAACTTTTCTGTGCGCCTGGACGTCGCCGCCGAAGACGGTCTCGGCATCCGGAAATGGGATCAGTCCGTCGGGCACATCCCGCCAGTCGAACTCTTCAGCCATCGGCGCGGCTCCCGGTTAGCCCTTCAGCAGTTCCGTCATCGTGCGACCGAGCGCGGCCGGGTGCGGTGAGACGGTGATGCCGGCGGCTTCGAACGCGGCGATCTTTGACGGCGCATCGCCCTTACCGCCGGAGATGATCGCGCCAGCATGGCCCATGCGGCGGCCCGGAGGCGCGGTGGCGCCGGCGATGAAGCCAACCGTCGGCTTCCAGCGGCCTTTTTTGCGTTCGTCGGCAAGGAATTGCGCGGCGTCTTCTTCGGCGCTGCCGCCGATTTCGCCGATCATGATGATGGCTTGAGTTTCATCGTCGCCGAGGAAGAGTTCGAGCACGTCGATGAACTCGGTGCCTTTCACGGGGTCTCCGCCAATGCCGACGGCGGTCGATTGGCCGAGGCCTTCATTGGTGGTTTGGAACACCGCTTCGTACGTCAGCGTGCCGGAGCGCGAGACGACGCCGATCTTGCCCTTCTTGAAGATTTGGCCCGGCATGATGCCGATCTTGCACTCGTTCGGCGTCAGGATGCCGGGGCAGTTCGGGCCGAGCAGCTTCGACTTCGATTTTTGCAGCTTCGCCTTCACCCGCACCATGTCGAGCACCGGAATGCCCTCGGTGATGCAGACGATGTACGGGATCTCAGCGTCGATCGCTTCTTCGATGGCGGCGGCTGCGCCCGCTGGCGGCACGTAGATCACACTGGCGTCGGCGCCGACTTTTTCCTTCGCTTCAGCGACGGTGTCGAACACCGGCAAGCCAAGGTGCGTCTGGCCGCCCTTCCCTGGGCTCACGCCGCCGGTCATCTTGGTGCCGTAAGCGATGGCTTGCTCAGAGTGGAACGTGCCGTTCTTGCCGGTGAAGCCCTGGCAGATGACGCGCGTCGATGCGTTGACGAGAATGGACAATGGGGCCCCCGGAAGGCGCTTCTGGCCTTGGCGAACAATGGAATTTCGGACGCGGCATAGCCCACACCGTCGCCCTTGCAAACCCTGACCTCGGGTCTGGACTCAGCCCATTTTGAAGGCGTTGAGCTTGTTGCCGTCCGGATCGCGGAAATAGGCGGCGTAGAAGCCCTCCCCGCGCGGGCCAGGCGGGCCATCGCACGTGCCGCCATTGGCGAGCGCGGTTTCGTAGACGCGCTTGATCTGGTCCTCGTCGACGCACTCAAGCGCAACCATGACGCCGTTGCCGACAGTCGCTGCTTCGCCGTTGAACGGCTTGGTGAGCCCGATGCCGGCGCTGCCGCCAGGCGTGCCCCACGCAATCGCGCCCGGCCATTCCATCATGCGCTTGGTGCCGAGCACGGCGGCGATCGCGTCATAAAACTTCGCGCCGCGTTCGAGATCATTGGTGCCGAGTGTGACGTAGCCGATCATTGGCGATTACCCCTTAACAGCAGTCACGATTTTCCGCGCAGCATCTTCCAGATCATCGGCGCTGATCACGTTCAGGCCGCTGTTCTTGATGATGGCTTTGCCCTCGTTGACGTAGGTGCCTTCGAGACGAACCACGAGCGGCACTTGCAAGCCGACGCTTTTCACTGCCGCGATCACGCCTTCGGCGATGACGTCGCAGCGGGCGATGCCGCCGAAAATGTTGACCAGAATGCCTTTCACTTTCGGATCGGCGAGGATGATCTTGAAGGCGGCTTCGACTTTGTTCTTATCGGCGCCGCCGCCGACGTCGAGGAAGTTCGCCGGCTCGGCGCCGAACAATTTGATGATGTCCATCGTCGCCATGGCGAGGCCGGCGCCGTTGACAAGGCAGCCGATTTCACCATCGAGCGCGATGTAGGAAAGATCGTATTTCGAGGCTTCGATCTCGCGCTCGTCCTCTTCAGCGAGATCGCGCAGTTCCGCCCATTCCGGGTGGCGATAGCCGGCGTTGGAATCAAAGCTCACTTTCGCATCGCCGCAGATCAGCTTGCCATCTTCAGTGACGATGAGCGGATTGATTTCAAGCATGCTCATGTCGCTCTTCACGAACGCGGTGTAGAGCTTGTTGACGAGATCAGCGTTTTGCGCGGCTTGGTCGCCCGAGATGCCGAACGCTGCGGCGATCTTGGCGGCGTCGGCAGCTGTCGGGCCCGTCGCGGGATCAATGGCCACGGTGGAGATTTTTTCCGGCGTATCGTGCGCCACTTCTTCGATGTTCATGCCGCCAGCTTCGGACGCGACGAAGGCAACGCGCCCAGTCTCGCGATCAACCAGCACGGAGAGATAAAACTCTTTGGCGATCTTCACGCCTTCTTCGATGTAGATGCGATTGACCACGCGGCCCGCATCGCCCGTTTGCAACGTCACCAAAGTGTGGCCCAGCATCTGCTGCGCGTAGAGGCCGACATCTTCCGGCTTGAAGGCGATGCGCACGCCGCCCTTCTCGCCCGCCTCGGCTTCCTTGAATTTGCCCTTGCCGCGGCCACCGGCGTGGATCTGGCTTTTCACCGCCCATACCGAACCGCCGAGCTTCGCCGCCGCGTCGATAGCTTCTTCGGTGGTGAACGCCGGATAGCCGCGCGGAACCGGCGCGCCGAAGCTCTTCAGGACGGCCTTGCCTTGGTATTCGTGGATGTTCATGGAGCCCTCAAATCAGGGGGCTCTCTTACAGGCTGAGAAGCTGCGCCGCCAACCCCGCCGCCGCGCAAACCGCCAAAACCAGCAGCAAATTCGCCTTGAACCGGATGAGCGCCACGCCCGCCGCCACGGCAAGCGCCACCATCCACCAATGGGCGGAGGCTAGGTCTGGGAATTCCGTCGGGCCGACGCTGATCTGGCGCGCGAATAGCGCGTGCGCGGCAAAGAAGAGCGCAAGCTTGGCGATGACGCCCAGCACTGCCGCTGTGATGGCGTTAAGCGCGCCGGCTGCGCGTTGGTTGCGCTGCAGGCCCTCCGCGAAAGGCGCGCCGGCAAAAATCCACACGAACGACGGTGCGAACGTGCACCAAAGAGCGATCGCGGCGCCGGCGACTGCTAGTGCAAGCCCACCGCTCGACCAACCAGCGAGAAAGCCGACGAACTCATTGACCAAAATCAGCGGGCCCGGCGTGGTTTCGGCGAGACCAAGGCCATCGATCATTTGTGCTGGCGTAAGCCATCCACGCGCGGCCGCTTCAGTGGTGAGATACGCAAGCAGCGCGTAAGCGCCGCCGAACGTGACACACGCGAGGATCGAGAACAGCAGCGCGATCTGAAAGAGCACGTGATCCGTGCCGAGCGTGAGCGCGATGATGGCTGGCGGCGCGAGCCAGAGAATGAGCCAGAGGAAAGCCTGGCTCAAAGCCCCTCCCCCTTGGGGGAGGGGTTGGGGTGAGGGGCTATCAAGTTCTGCCAGCGACGACGTGTTTGCATCGCCCCCCACCCTGCCCTTCCCCAAGGGGGAGGGTTGGAGCGCGCCGACAAATGCCGCTGCTATGATCACCAACGGAAACGGAGCACCGAGAACTAATGCGAAAAACGTAACAACAGCGATCAGCAGCGCGGTTCGTGTTTTCAGTGCGCGTTTGCCGACTTTGAGCAACGCTTCGGCGACCAGCGCAACAACGGCGCACTTGATGCCATCGAACGCAGCGGCGACGAGCGGGACTTCGCCGTAGTTCACGTAGAGCCAACTCAGCGCCAGCACGATCAGCGCGCCGGGCAGCACGAACATCCAGCCTGCGATCAGCGCGCCGGCCCAGCCACGCAAACGCCAGCCGATATACGTCGCAAGTTGCTGCGCTTCCGGGCCAGGCAACAGCATGCAGAACGCCAGCATGTGCTGGAAACGCGTGTCATCGATCCATTTGCGCTCATCGACGAAGACGCGGTGCATCAGCGCGATCTGCCCTGCCGGGCCGCCGAAACCCAAGCAGCCGATCTTCAGAGACTCTGCAAACAAGGTGGAAAGCGGAACCAGCACCCCGCGGCGCTAGCGTGGATTCGTGACGCCTGCAATCGCGCCAGCGTCGCTTGCGGCGTCCTCATCGCCATAGACAATCTCGCCGGCCGCGACGCTGGTGCCAATCTGCGGCGCAAATTCTTCCTTCGAGACGGCCGCTTCGCGGGTGTTACGCCGCCAAAACATCGCAGCGCACACGGCAACGGCCGCAAACCCGGCAAACCAGAACATGCCCGCGACGTCGAACAAATCAACAAGCGGCCCGAGCAGCAGCGGGCCGATCACCGAGCCGCTCGCCCACACGAACAGCAAACCTGCGGACGATTGAGCGAGCTTTCCAGCATCGGCGCGATCGGCCATGTGCGCGACGGCGATGCCGTAAAAGCTCAGCGCGCCGGCGCCCCAAACAAAAAACAGCAAGATTGCTGACCACGCCTGCAATTGCCCGCTCCACAGCGCAAGCCCGAACGACGCCAGAGCCGCAAGAGCTGCAAGCCCGGCAATCACCATCCGGCGGTCGACACGATCCGATAAGCGCCCAGCCGGCCATTGCAGCAACAGCGAACCAACAAAAGCGGCTGAGTAGAATTCAGCCGCCGCGTTGGCGCCGTAGTGTTGAGACGCATAGAGCGGCGCAAGCGCAAGCACGCCGCCATTCACGAGCCCTGCCCCAAAGCTCGCGATCACTGCAGCCGGTGCAGTTGCGAATTGTTCGACCAGCGCGAGCGGCTGCGCCTTCGGCGGATCGGGCTGCGCGGTAGAGGTAAAACAGATCGGCACCATCGAGAGCGCAGCAAGCGCCGCGGCGATCATCCACGGCTCAGCTTCGATCGGCGCGTATCCAAAGGCGAAGAACGGCCCCAGCGCCAGCGCGCCTTTGGTGAGCACCATATAGACGCTCATCACTTCACCACGCACGCGCGTGCCGATCGAATAACTCATCCAGCTTTCGATCGCGGCGAACATCAGCGCCACTGAAGCGCCCGCAACCATCCGTGCGATGCCCCAAGACCAAACCGCATCAGTGAAGTGCAGTGAAAGCGTCGCCACCGAAAAGATCGCCGCGCACGCCGCATAAACGCGGATATGGCCGACGCGCGCCAGCAGCGCCGTCGCCACCATCGCGCCAATCATGAAGCCGGCCGAGTATGATGCTGCGATCAGGCCAAGCGCGGTGCGCGAATGCCCCTCTTCGACGAAGGCCAGCGGAATGCGCACGCCCAGCAGCCCGCCTGCGAGCTGTAGGATCGTGATGGCTATGATGAGCGCAGCGACGTTGCGCAGCAGGCTGGTCATGGGATGCGAGCTACATAGGCCCGATTCAGCCCCAGGGAAATCTGCAAATCCGGGCGGCTGTCAGCCGAAGAACATCTCGAACATGAAGCGACCGGGAAGGAACGTGAACGCGCCAGCGAAGAGCAGCCCGCCATAGAACATGCCGCTCATGGTGCGGCGGTGCCTCTCCACATTACGGCGCCGGATAGCATAGACGCCCATCGGCAGCGCAACGAGCGTCCAGCCGCTGAGAATATGGATGAGCGAGAACGCATCGCCATTGAGGCCGGTGAGGAAGAACGAGCTCACCGCCGTCACCACCATCGCCGCGACCCAGGTCCAGCCCAAAACTTTATGCACAGCCCTGCCCTTGGGGCGCAGCATCAGCACGCTGCCGATGACAAGCGCGGTCAGCGCTGCGGCAATGTGGAGTTGGAGCGTCGGAGAGATTCGCGCCCACAGCTCCCAGCGCGGCGGATGCAAAGACGCGCCGCTGGCCGCCGTGAGGATATAGCCGCTGAACGGCAGCAGCGCCGCCGCCAGAATAATGAGCGGCAGCCACTGCATGGGCAAGCGGCGGGCGGGGGTTTCGGCGACGTTCTTCATGGCGTGCGTATCCGGCGTTTGATCTGCTAGACACTGACCCGATGGAGCCGCCTTTGCCCTCGGAACTACGCCAGAAGCCTGACACTGATCGTGAAACGCCGGCTCCGGCGGCTCACGCTTCGCAAGTTGCGGCGCTGGCGCAGGCGCGCGGCTGGACGGATTGGAGCCGCGGGCTCGCAATCTCCGCGGCGGCAGGCGTCGTGCTGGCGCTGCTCGGCGCTCTCGGCACCGAAGATCAACCGCTCCTCGTGCGGCTGCTGTATTGGGTGCCGCTGATCATGGGCGGCTCGGTCGTCGCGAGCTTTGTGACCAGGTTCGTTCTGCTGATCCCGCGCGCTGGCGCAAATTCTTGGATTTTCGGCGCACTGCTCGCGATTGCGGTGTCGGTCCCTGTCACAGTGCTCGTGATCGCGTACACGGCTTTGTTCGGTTCGGAGTTCAGCCTCCAGGCCCTGCCCTCCCTCTACAGCGCGGTGTTGGTGATCACCGCAGCGATGACCGGCATTATGATGCTGGCGTCTCGCCCGGGGGCCGTGACGCACGCTTCGCCGGCAGGCGCAGCGACATCTCCGGTACGTTTCATGGAGCGCCTTCCCCCGAAGCTGAGGGGCGCAGTGATCTACGCGGTCTCGGCAGAGGACCATTATTTGCGGCTTCACACCTCAAAGGGATCGGACCTGATCCTGATGCGGCTGTCAGACGCCATAGTGGAACTGGAAGGGCTTGAGGGCGCACAGACACACCGTTCATGGTGGGTCGCGCGCGATGCCGTCGAAAGCGCGCGGCGCGAGGGCGACCGGATGACCTTGGTATTGAAGGGCGGCGCCGAAGCGCCTGTGAGCCGGCCGAACGTGAAGCCGCTGCGCGATTCCGGCTGGTACTGAACGAGCATGACGCGGCGCTTCCGATGACACAGTCCACAAATCAGTCCGCGCAGATGGTAACGCCGTTGACGCGCAGCGTCCTCTCGGTCGCCGCGATCAGCGCGTTCCTCACTTTCACCAACCCCTTTGGCGCCACGAGCGGCCTGCCGCTTTGGGGCGCATTTCTTTATTGGCTTGCGCTCGTCGGCGAGGGTTGGTTCGGCGGGCCGTTCCTCGGCGAGATGCTGAGACGTGTTGCGCCGAAGCTCAGTCCGATTCTCAACCGGATCATCGTCATAGCGCTCGTGGGCGTGGCCGTAACCGTCACGATCATCGTCGTGCAAGCGGCGATCCAGCAGCCGGTTCCGGTATCATACTGGCCACGCCTTTACGTCTTGGTGCTTGGCATTTCGGTGGCGATCTCCGCGATTGCGTGGCTCGTCGATCGCGCATTTACCGGACAGGCCGGCGCCGTGACGCATGCGCCAGCCGCCGGCGCGGCGACACCGCCGGTGCGGTTTCTTGAGCGGCTGCCGGCGAAGCTCAAAGGCGCGATCATCTATGCGATCTCAGCCGAAGATCACTATCTGCGCCTGCACACATCAAAGGGCGCTGACCTGATATTGCTGCGCCTCTCCGATGCGATCACGGAATTGGAAGGCCTCGAAGGCGCGCAGACACATCGCTCCTGGTGGGTCGCGCGCGATGGGGTCGAAAGCGTGCGCCGCGACGGCGAGCGCGTGACGCTTATTTTGAAGGGCGGCGTTGAAGCGCCCGTCAGCCGGCCGAACGTGAAGCCGCTGCGGGATGCAGGCTGGTTCTAGGCGCGCCGCCAGGTCAGCAAGAAGATCGCGAACAGCACGATCATGACACTATCGATCGCGATCGCCGCACCGAGGCCGCCGAGGTAGCGATCGCTCTGCGCTAGAATAAGCCCGATAAACGCAATCTTGCTGGCGCCCGCGATAACGAGTGCGAGCCGGCGTGAGCCAGGGTTCAGCGCGCCGAAGATCAGGAGCCCGCCCATCAAGCCGATCAGCACGCCCCAATTGCGGACGACGACGGCTTCCATCGCGCCGCCAACACTTTCGCCAAACATCTGCTGCACCGCCGCTGCGGGCGCGACCGCCGCGTAGAGCATCGTCAGAGTCAGCAGCCCGCTGGCGATCATCACGCCCGCGACGATCTTGCTCCACATTGCGCTGCTCATGCCTTACTCCAATCCGCCCGTGAGATGTCCCACACGTCGTGCAACATACCGGCGTGTAGCGTTTGCTCACCCGCCTTCATGCCAAGCCGCGTAGCCAAATTTTGCGACGGCGTGTTGTCGATGTGAATGAGACTGACGATGCGGTCGAGCGGGAACGCGCTCAGTATCCAATCGCCGGCCGCGCGCGCGGCCTCGAATGCATAGCCCCTGCCCCAATACGGACGCGCCAGCCCCCAACCCAACTCAAACCCGACCCAGCATTCCGGCTGCCAAGCGCCGACGCGGCCAACGAATGCGCCGCTCTCTTTTTCTTCCACCGCGAACAGCCCGTAACCACGCAGCGCCCAGTGGCCGACGAACAGCGCAAGATCGCGCCACGCTTCGGCGCGCGCCATTGGGCGTTGGCTGCCGGTGAGAAAGCGCGCCACCTCGGCGTCCGACATCATGGCGGCAAAGCCATCCAGATCGTCCTCGCGCCATCCGCGCAGAACGAGACGCTCCGTCTCGATGCGCGGGGTGGCGTTGGGATCGAACAGGCTCATTGCGGCGTAGTGAACACCCAATCGCTATCGGCGGCCAGATAGGTGAAAATCGCCCACGCGGCGACGTTCTGACGAAGCGCCTCCGGATCGATCTTGTCGAGCGTATCGTCTGGCGTGTGGTGATAATCGAAATAGTCGAGACCATCCTGCGAGAGGTCCACCACCGGCATACCGGCTTGACGCATATCGCCCGTGTCGGCCCCGCCGTTGGCCGCGTTGTCACCAGCGATAATGCCGAGCGGCGCGAGCTGGCGCTGAATGGCGCGGCCATAGGGCAACGCGTTTTCCGCAAAGCGCGTGCGGAAGCGATAAATGCGCCCCGCGCCGAAATCGCTTTCAGCGCCAACAATGTGAGGCTCGCTTGAGTGCGCACGCGCATACGCGGCGCCGCCGTGCACGCCGTTCTCTTCGGCTCCGGCGAGCAAAATGCGGATGGTGCGGCGCGGGCGGCGCGGCAGATCGCGGATCAAGCGCGCCGCGGCGGTGATCACCGCAACGCCCGCACCATCATCAAGGGCGCCCTGCCCCATGTCCCAAGAATCCAGGTGAGCGGCGATCAGCACGATTTCATCCGGCCGCTCGCGGCCCCGAATTTCAGCAATGACGTTGCCGGACGGCGCATTCTCGCGGATGTCCGCTTCGATGTTGAGGCGCACGCGCGTCGGTCCACGCGCAACGCGGCGCGCGAGCAGATCGGCGTCGGCCGGCGACAGCGCAGCAGCAGGCAGCGATGCGCCGAGCGCTTGGCGCGATGAGCCACCTTGGTGCGCGAAGCGGTGGGGGTCAGTGCCGACAGAGCGGATGAGGCACGCGACGGCGCCTTTGGCTTGCGCCACCGGCGCGCAGCGCCCGCGCTTGGCGACAGCAGCGCCATAACTCGAGCCATCCTGCGTGCGGCCCATGCGTTCGTCGATGAACACAATACGGCCAGCAACGCTGGCGTTCGGCGCAGCTTCGAGCGCGGCCATATCGGGAAAGCGCACGACTTGCGCTTCCAGTCCGCCTTGCGGTGTTGAAGGTGAGCCGCCGAGCGCTGCGATCACCATCGGCTGCGGCGCTGGGCCAACGATCGAAGCTTCTTCGCGTATTGCATCCCAATACGGGATCGTGAACGGCTCGATGCGGATATTGGTGAAGCGGTTCTCCCGCAACATGGCGACAGCCCAATCACGCGCGCGCGCTTCGGCTTCCGAACCCGCGAGACGCGGACCAACTTCGGTGACCAGATCTTCGACGATGTCCCACGCCAGATCGCTTTCGAGCGCCGCGGCGCGCAAGCGATCGACCGTGCGCTGTTGCTCGGCGCTAATCGGAGCGACAGCAGGCGGCGCTTGCGGCGCGATCGCGACTTGAAAACCTGGCTGCTGCTGTTGTTGCGCACTCGCCCCAGAGGCGAACGCAAGCGCCGCCATCACCACCGCAATTTTCCGCATATGCCGTCCCCAAACTTGCTGCGCCCAAAGTGGCGGCGCGGACGGAGGATGCAAGCGCGAAGCGATGATCAGGTGCGTTGGCGGGCTTTCCATGCGGCTTTGGATTGGCCGTAGAGATCGACCATGTGCTCCTCGAACGGCGGCGCGAGGCGATGATCCTCGCGTTCCAACTGCGATCCCAGCCGCTGCGCCAGCTTGATCGACGGCGCATTCTTCTTGTCGATGCAGTGAATGACGTGATCCCAGCCCAGCGTATCGAACGCCCAATCAATCGCGGCGACGGCGCCTTCGTAGGCGAAGCCCTGCCCCGCCGCGCTCTGCTTCACGCCCCAGCCAACTTCATCGCCCGGCCACGAGCCTTCCTTACCGCCCGGCCGCCATGGACCCAAACGGCCAATCCATTCGCCGGTGTCACGACGTAGCACCGAGAACATGCCGTACCCTAAGAGAGCCCACGATCCCGCTAGCGAAGCCATCCCGCGCCACGCCGCATCGCGCGGCGCAACGCCGCCGATGAAGCGCATCGTCTCTTCTTCGGTGGCCATCTGCGCGAAGCCGTCGAAGTCTTGATGCGCCGGCGGGCGGAGAATGAGGCGCGCGGTGGTGAGAGTTGGGCCGGGGGTCATAGGTTATTCATAGCGCGCAAGCGCAAAGCACGGAACTCCCAATCGGCCGCGCTAGTTCGGCGAGGCAAACGTTAGCGCGAAGCCGCTGCCGTTCTCTCGTCTCCGCAGAACTAATCGCGTAGCGCCGAGACGGCCCTCCATCCGTACGAGTGAATTTGGATTACGCACCAAGCCCGAGGGCGTGGAGCCCGTTTCGAGCTGCGCCACCTCGCCGTGAGCGCGTACACAATCCACAACATCGTAGGCAAACACGTTGAAGAACTCTCGCGAAGTGTTTTGCAAGATCACACCGCAGAGGCTCTGCATTGCCGGGTCGCCGTCATGACGACAACCAACAGCCATGATCCCCTCTGGATCGTCGACAGGATAATACTCGACGGTCCGCGACGCCTCTCCGGCGCGCTGAATAGCTGCCGCCTCCCGCACACCGCGGCAAACGGGCGTGTCGTTCGGTGCTAAAGCGCACCCCGCGACGAAAGCCATCACTGCGCCGACGCTAGCCCACGCTGGAATCAATGCCTTTGCACGCATCCACGAGGCCTTTCACGGCATTCACCGAGTGATCGAACATCGCGCGCTCTTCAGCGCTCAGCGCGATCTCGATCACCTTCTCGACGCCGCCGGCGCCGATAATGCACGGCACGCCGACATACATGTCGTTGAGGCCGTACTCGCCGCTTAAGTTGGCGGCGCACGGCAGAACGCGCTTCTTATCGCGCAGGTAGCTCTTCGCCATTACGATCGCGCTTTCAGCCGGGGCGTAGAAGGCCGAGCCCGTCTTCAACAGGCCGACGATTTCGGCGCCGCCGTCGCGGGTGCGCTGGATGATTTGGTCGAGCTTTTCTTGGCTGGTCCAGCCCATCTTCACGAGGTCCGGCAGCGGGATGCCGGCGATGGTTGAATAGCGCGCGAGCGGCACCATCGTGTCGCCGTGGCCGCCGAGCACAAAGGCAGAAACGTCTTCAACCGAAACCTTGAACTCTTCGGCGAGGAAATAACGGAAGCGCGCGCTATCAAGCACGCCGGCCATGCCGACGACTTTGTTGTGCGGCAGCTTCGAGAATTGGCGCAGCGCCCACACCATGGCGTCGAGCGGGTTGGTGACGACGATGACGAACGCGTTCGGCGCGTGCTGGGCGATGCCCTCGCCCACCGCCTTCATCACTTTCAGATTGATGCCGAGCAGATCATCGCGGCTCATGCCGGGCTTGCGCGGCACGCCGGCCGTCACGATGCAAACATCTGCGCCGGCGATGCCGGCATAGTCGTTGACGCCCTTGAGCGCGCTATCCTTGCCGAACACCGGAGAAGCTTCGGCGATGTCCAAGCCCTTGCCCTGGGGCACGCCTTCGACAACGTCGAACAACACCACATCGCCCAGCTCCTCGCGCGCGGCGATGTGGGCGAGCGTGCCGCCGATCATGCCTGAACCGATAAGGGCGATTTTTGCGCGGGCCATGGGTGCTCCGGGGATTCGATGGAATTGAAGGCGCCGGGAATAGACCCGTGCGCGCCTGCGCGCAACGCGGCGGAACGCGCTATTTCACCGGAAGTGCAGAACTACTGCCGTGAGATGAGCTCAAGCGTCCAAGCCCGCACCGCCAGATCGTCCCAAACGCCAGCATACGGCACGTCCACCCGATACGCCTCAAGCGCTCCGCGGGCGCGGCCGCGATAGACTTTAAGCGGCAGCACCACGCGCGCCAGCCCAGACGGCAGCACCTCGTCGCGCACTTCCATCAGCAGGCCATCGCCGCTGGTGTCCATGCCGATCAGTTGCGTGCCGGGGATATGCAACACCGTGTCGGCAAAATCCAAACAAGCACTGCCGCAGGTACCGTTCGAAAGCACATAGACGCGCGCCGGAATGGGTGACGGCCCCTGCGGGCGGCGCAGCGTGTAAGCGCCGCCTTGCGGCGCCGGACCGGTAGCGTTGGGATCACGTTCGCTGAACGTCGGCTCGCCGCGCTCAAGTGCGCTCTGCAGCCCCTGCTGCGTGGTGCGGACCCAGCCTGCAATTTCTGAGTCTTCCCCGAATTGCGCAATCAGCTCCGGCGCGAAGCCATTGATGTAATCAATGTTGCGTTGCGACACGCGCCACTCGACATACCCACCGGTCTCGCCCTCCGGCACAGCGCTGACGATCTCCGCGCCCCAAAGCGCGCGCGCCAATTCAGCGCCCCACTCCGAATTGCCGCCGCCATTGCCGCGCACGTCGATAACGACGGCGCGGCCCGCGCGGATTGCATCAGCGTTGGCGGCGATTTCATTGACCAGCGCCCGCAATTGCTCGCCAGCCTCGTTGCCAAATGTCGGCACGCCGATCCAAGTGACGCCATCCGCGGGCGTAGTGACACCAAACGTGGCGCCCGGCCCGCTGGTGGCGATGTTGTAGCGCGTCCAATAATCGTCGCCCGGCACATCACGCCACGTCAGCGTGTGCCGTGTGCGTTGGCCGTTGCTCTCAAAAATGCAGCGCCGTGGCGACGGCGCGAAAACATTGCCGCGGTCGAGGAAAAGCCGCGTATGCGCAGTGCGGCGATCGCGTGCGAGCTGCGGATTCAGCGTGAACGGAAACACAGTGCGTTCGCGCAAACGATCGAGCGCGCGTCCATCGCAGCTCACAATGCGCGCGCCGTCCTGAATTGCGGTGTCGCCGCCGTCAGTGGACGCGACGACCGTATCATCTCCCCGCGCGGTGGCGATGAAGCCCGGCCAGCGCGCAATGGGGATTGGCGCGACCGGCGAAAGGCTAAGATGCGGGTCTTGGAAGCCGTTCGTATAGGCGGCGAGCGCGTAGAAATAGCTCGGCTGATCGGTAACCCGGCGCACGCGCTGGCGCGCCTCGCGGTAGCCGCGATCAAACCAACGCTGCATGCGCGGGTTCTCGGCATCGATGGCGACGGGCGTATCTTCGCGCAGATACATGCGCAGCGCTTCAAGATCGGACTCGGCCGCAGCGCGCCATTCTTGTGGCGTATCGGGCGTGACCACTTCGAGCGTACTTTGCGCAGATGCAGCGCCGGTTATGAGCGCGCACGCGAGGATCGCCGCCGAAAGAGCTCGCAACATCATGATATCTCCCCGCACATGGATGCGCCCTCGCGAGCGAACAGATGCGTCAGCGCTTCACGCAGATCAACACGCCATCGCCAATGCTCGTCATGGCGGCGTGGACGCGCGCGTCGGCCTTCGCCTTTTGCGCGAGCGCGCGCAGGGCTGACGTGTCGGGCGAGGTATCGGCCGGATCAGCGACGCGGCCCGACCAGAGCACGTTATCGAACAGCATCACGCCGCCTTGCCGCAGCAATTGGAGGCCGCGCTCATAATACGCGTCATAGCCCTTCTTATCGGCATCGATGAAGCCGAGATCGTATTGTCCCGCCTCCCCCGCTGTGATGCGCGCGTCAAGCGTCTCGGCCGCCGGCGCGATCACGAGCTCGATCGCGTCATCGACTTGCGCCTCGCGCCAATAATCGCGCGCCTTGATCGTCCACTCTTCGGAGACATCGCACGCGAGCAGCTTCGCGCCGATCGGGTTCAGCTCTTTCATCGTCAGCGCGACGGCGGTTGCAGAATAGCCGGTGAACACGCCGACTTCGAACGCGCGCTTGGCGTTCAACATGCGCGCAATCACCTGCATGAACGCGCCCTGCTCGGCGCTGATCTGCATCTGCGCATTCGGCATACGCGCGGTCTCGATGCGGCAGCGCGCTAGCGCAGGGTGTTCCTGCGGATTGACGTGCGCGAGGTAGCGGACGAGGTCTGGCGTCAGGCCAATAGAGGAGGACATGCCTCCAAACTTAGGCCAGGCGCTTCAACTCGGCCACCAGATCGTCGCGTTCCCAGGTGAAGCCGCCTTCATTGTCCGGTTGACGGCCGAAGTGGCCGTACGCGGCAGTGCGCGCGTAAATCGGACGGTTGAGCTTCAGGTGCGTGCGGATCGCACGCGGCGTGGCGCCGCCAATCAAATCCGGCAACGCTGCTTCGAGGATGGCAGGATCGATCGTGTCGGCGCCGTGGAGATCAACGTAAAAGCTCGTCGGGCGCGCAACGCCGATGGCGTAGCTGATCTGGATCGTGCAGCGCTCAGCGAGACCAGCGGCGACAACGTTCTTCGCCAGATAGCGGCACGCGTACGCGGCCGAGCGGTCAACCTTCGTCGGGTCCTTGCCGGAGAACGCGCCGCCGCCGTGCGGGGCCGCGCCGCCATACGTATCAACGATAATCTTGCGGCCGGTCAGGCCGCTATCGCCGTCCGGCCCGCCAATTTCGAACTTCCCAGTTGGGTTGATGTGCCACTTGGTTTTCTTGGTGATCAAACCATCCGGGAAAACCGAAGCCGCGATCGGCTTCACCAGGTCAGCGAAGCGCGATTGGCTATAGCTTTTGTCGCCGAGCTTCTTGGTGTGCTGGTGGCTGACCACCACCGCGACCACTTCAACCGGCTTGCCGTTCTCGTAGCGCAGCGTGACTTGGCTCTTCGCATCCGGCTCGAGTTCAGGACGCTCACCGCTGTGGCGCACTTCTGCCAGGCGCTTCAGGATGTTGTGCGAGTATTGCAGCGTCGCCGGCATCAGCTCCGGCGTTTCCTTGCAGGCGTAGCCGAACATGATGCCTTGATCGCCCGCGCCTTCGTCCTTCTTCGCCGTAGCGTCGACGCCCTGGGCGATGTGCGCGGATTGACCGTGGAGATAGCAGGCGAACTTCGCCTTCTCCCAGTGAAAGCCTTTCTGCGCGTAGCCGATATCCTTCACCGCAGCGCGCACCTTCGGCTGCAGCGAGGCGATGATGTCTTTCGTGAACGCCTTGTTGGCGGCTTTGTCAGCGCCCGGCTTTCCTGCCCGCACTTCGCCGGCGAGGATGATGCGGTTGGTCGTCACCATGGTTTCGCAGGCGACGCGGGCTTCCGGATCGGCCTCGATGAAGGCGTCCACCACCGTATCGGAGATGCGGTCCGCGACCTTATCGGGGTGGCCTTCGGAGACGCTTTCGCTGGTGAAGACGTAATTAGATCTGGCCACGCGGATTCTCCGACCCCTGAAAAGTGCGGCTCCTCTTAGGGAGAAGCGGCGTCCGGCGCAAACATACGGATGGTCGCGGGAGAGTTTTTAGCCGCGCTTGCCCTCGGCCTCTTCCTCGGCGAGGGCTTTGACCAGCTCAATCACCCGGCGGCGAACCTTCACGTTCTTGATCGACGCGAAGAGCGACATGAGCTGGCTGCCTTCCGGAGTGGCGAGGACGTCTTCGACATAATCCTGTCCGGATTCAGCGACCCCAGCGGCTCGGCCCACGGTGAGCCCCTCAAAGAACCGGGCCGGCGCCATATCCAAAGCGTTGGAAATGTCATGGAGGCGGCTGGCGGCGATTCGATTGACGCCCTTCTCGTATTTCTGAACCTGCTGGAAGGTGACGCCAAGTAATTCTGCAAGCCGTTCTTGGCTCATGCCGATTTCGAGCCGGCGAGTTCTGACTCGCTGACCGATTTTTCTATCGACTGCATTGGCTGAGCGCTCATCGTTCATGGTTTACGGCCCTTGGCCAAGAAACTTGCGGGTAAAAAACGCAATCCTGCAATGAGTACAACCAGCAATGGGAGCAAAATATTTCCCCAACGCGCTAGTGCAGTTTCAACTATAGCGGGAGGGAGCTGCGCTTCGGCAAATAATCTACCATCTCGGGTTGAAACCACCTCCTGGCCGAACGAGTCGACAATCGCCGAAAAACCGCCGGAAGCAGCCCGCGCCATCGGCAGCCCCTCCTCGATCGATCGGTAGCGCGCCATGGCATAGTGCTGCCAAGGCCCGGTGAACCAGCGCCGGTCGCCGAACCAGGCATCATTGGTCACGCTCACGAGCCACCCCGGACGCTCTGCGCCACGCGGCGTGAGGCCTGGGAAAATCGCTTCGTAGCAAATCAACGTCAGCGCTGGCGGCGCATCGGGAACAACGAGACGCGATGGCATCGGCCCAGCCTCGAAGCCCGCGCCGATCCGCTGCAACGGCGCAATATTGAAATTGCTCACCAACGACCAAAGCGGAATAAATTCGCCGAACGGCACGAGGCGGTGTTTGTCAGAGACTTGGCTGAGGCGCGCGACACCGCTGACGCCATCGATCACCGCAGCTGAGTTGAAATACACGACGCCCTCGGGCCGCGCCTCATAACGCGTCAAACCCGTGATCAGCACGCGATCGCCGAGCCCGCGGCCAAGCGCATCGAGAAAATTCGGGTTGTCGAGCATGAAGAAGCTGACGACGGGGATCGCGCCTTCAGGCCAAACGACGATCGCCGCATCGCTCGTCTCGGGATCACCGCTGACATCCAGAAAGCGCTGCAGAACGCGCCACTCCTGATCTGGGCGCCCTTCCCACTTCTCCGATTGCGACAAACCAGAATCCGCAACGCGCACGATCGGCAAGGCGCCCGGCAACTCAAGCGGCGCGCGCGACAGACGCTGCGCGCCCCACCCCCACGTCATGCCGACGAGCAAAGCGCCAGCCAATATCGGCGCAAAACGCCGCCCAGCGCTCATCGCGCCATCGGCGACAGCGGCCGGCGCCGCCGCGATCAGCAAAGTAAGAAGCGACAGGCCATAAATGCCAACGACCGACGCCAGTTGCGAAATCGGCTCGCCCGGCGTCCAGACATAGCCTGGAAGCATCCACGGGAAGCCGCCGAACAAATGCCCACGCAGCCACTCAGATGCAAACAAGCATACAGCGAACAGCGGCAAGCGGCGCACATCGCGTGTCCACAGCGGCATCGCCAACGCGCAGCCGAGTGCAAAGAAAAACGCGAGGCCGCCAGCGAGACCGAATACAGCCGGAATGCCCCACAATGGCCCCCACGCTTCGGAGTCCACCAGAAACGCCGAGGAAATCCAGTATAATCCGGTGGTGAGATGACCGAGCCCGAAGAACCAGCCCAAAGCCGCGGCGCGCATGATCTTTTTCGGTTGCGACGCAGCGCCATCGAGCAGCCAGATCAACGCTGTAATCGCGATGATAAAGAACGGCGTGAGTTGAAACGGCGCATGCCCCAGCGTGGCGACAGCGCCAGCGAGAAACGCAAGCCCGCGTCGCTGCCAAACCGTGCGCGCAGCCAGCCACGCATGGATGCGAGATGCGTCAGCGGCGGACGACGCTGTCAAACTCTGCTCCTAAGATTGATCTGGCCCAAGCGGCGGTTGGAGCGCGCCTGACGGCGCACGTCAACCGGCTTGCACTGGTCAGGTCTTCGCGAGGCTGGTCGCCACCGCAACTTGAACGCCATCGCTGGCGCGCTTGACGCGGATACGCTTTACCCGGCGCGGATCGGCGTCGATGATTTCGACGTCGAAGCCAGCGGGATGGTTCAAGATCTCGCCCCGCTGCGGCAATCTGCCCGCCAGCGCGACAGCCAAGCCGCCGGCCGTATCGAACTCGTCATCATGATCCGGCAGCGCGAGGCTCGCGCCGAGCATGGCTTCAAGTTGATCGATCGGCGCGCGGCCATCGGCTTCAAAGGCGCCCGCCGGGCGCTCCATCACCAGCGCTGACTCGATATCGTGCTCATCATCGATCGCGCCGACGATCTGCTCGACAAGGTCTTCCATGGATACGAGGCCATCGGTGCCGCCATATTCATCGACGACAAGCGCTAAGTGAATGCGGCTCGACTGCATTTTCAAAAACAGCGTCGCCAAGGTCATCGACTGGGGCACAAAAAGAATGTCGCGCTTAATGCGCGAGAGCCAAGCGTCGGAGAACTTCGCCTTCGCCTCGCCGTCTGGTCCAGGCGCCAGCAAGGAGAGCACGTCGCGCACGTGCACGAAGCCTTGCGGATCATCCAGCGTTTCACCGTAAATCGGCAGGCGCGAGTGCTGGCTTTCAGAGAACACGCTCGCCGCTTCGCCGAGCGTCGCGGAGGCCTCGACCGCGACGATCTCAGCCCGCGGCCGCATCACATCGGCGACCTTCAAGCGATCAAACCGCGCTGCGCGCAGGATCATGTCCTTATGCGCGCCTTCGAGCATTTCGCCGCTCTCTTCGCCAGCGCGCAACGCCTCTTCGACGGCGTCAGCGGATCCCAATCTTTCGCGCGCGAATATCCGCGACAAGCGTTGGACTAGACCCGCGCGCCTTCGCGAAGGTTCGGCATCGTCAGCAGTATCAACCATGTTTAGTGCGTCGCACTCCTCAATCGGCTTTACGCATAAGGATCGGCGACCCCTAGCGTACCGAGAATTTCGCGCTCGCGCGCTTCCATCTTCTCGGCGTCAGCCTCGTTCATGTGATCATAGCCCAAAAGATGCAAAAAGCCGTGCACGACGATGTGCGCCGCATGGTTCTCGAACGATTTACCTTGAAATTCCGCTTCAGCGACAATGGTTTCAGCCGCGAGCGCGATATCGCCTAGGAAGCCCGGCTCGCCGCCGGTTTCCGCCGGCGGGAACGAAAGCACGTTGGTCGGGCCGTCCTTGCCGCGGAATTCTTTGTTCAACGCCGCGATAGCGGCGTCATCGCCGAGCAGCAGAGACACCGCACCGCCCACGCCCTCTCGGGTAGCCGCGGCGGCGAGCGCTTTTGCAAGCGCTTCCTCCCGCCCCTTCCACAAAGCCGAGCCGGCGAGAATATCAACTTCAAACGGAACTTCTTCAGCCACGACCGCTCTCATCACGGTGATAGGCTTCGACGATATGCGCGACGAGCCTGTGACGGACAACGTCCTGGGTAGCGAAGCGGATGACTTCGACGGCGGGGATGTCTTCAAGAATGTTGATGGCGTGCGCAAGGCCGGACTGATCCGGCCGCACCAGATCGATCTGAGAGGGATCGCCCGTCACGACCATGCGCGAACCTTCGCCAAGGCGCGTCAGCACCATCTTCATTTGCAGCACAGTCGAGTTCTGCGCTTCATCGACGATGACGAAGGCGTTGCTCAAAGTGCGACCGCGCATGAACGCGAGCGGCGCGACTTCGATTTGACGCCTCTCACGACGGGCCTTCAAATCGGTCTCAGACATCTGACTGCGAAACGCATCCCAGATCGGCTGCAGATAAGGATCAACCTTCTCCGCCAGATCGCCCGGGAGATAGCCAAGCTTTTCGCCGGCTTCGACGGCAGGGCGCGTCACGATGATCTTATCGACGCGCTCTTGCTTCATCGCCTCCACGGCAGCGGCGACCGCGAGGAACGTCTTGCCTGTGCCCGCGGGGCCGACGCCAAAAATGAGATCAAGATTCTCATCGCGCAGCGCTTCGACGTAATGCACTTGGCGCGGCGTGCGCAGCGTCAGGCCGCCGAGCTGAGGCAATGAAAACGGCGCGGCAGCAGTGCCGCTGCCTTCGGAGAACGAAATCGCGGCGAACACTTCGCCTTCGCGGATTTTGGCTTTTCGGCGCGCGAGATCGGCAAGCGCATCGATGATCCGCTGCGCGCGTTCGAGGTCAGCCTCGGTGCGCGCGCGCAAGATGACGCGATCGCCTTGCGCATCGAGCGTGACGCTATAGGCCGGGGCGCCACGCGGCGCGTTCGGATCACGGAACGCTTCTTGGATATGCGCGAGGTGGCGGTGCAGCGGCCCAAACACCGCTTGCGCCACGCCAGCTTCGGAAAGCGTGATGACGCGCGTGTGTTCGCCGTCGTTGGATGTGGTTGTCACGCAGCCTCCGGCGTCAGCGTTTGGCGCACGCCCGTCAGCGACCCTTGCGTCGCCGCAAGTATCCGGACCGGCACGATATCGCCGCTCTGCGCCTGGGAATCTTCAAAATGCACGCCTTGCGCATATGGTGTGCGCCCCTGCTTCTGGCCAGGTTTGCGGCCGTTGCCGACCACCAAAACCGGAAGCACGCGCTCGACTTGTGCCTGGTTGAACGCGCGCTGTTGTTCCGAGAGCAGCGCCAAGAGCTGATTGAGCCGTTCCGTTTTCGCTTCTTCGCTCACTTGGCCGAGCATTGAAGCAGCCGGCGTGCCAGGGCGCGCGGAATATTTGAACGAATACGCAGCGGCAAAGCCGACGTCACGGACGAGCTGCATCGTTTCCTCGAACTCGCGCTCCTTCTCGCCCGGAAAGCCGACGATGAAGTCCGTCGACAGCGCAATATCGGGGCGGACGGCGCGAAGCCGCGTGATGATGTCTCGATAGAACGCGCCATCGTGCTTGCGATTCATCGCCTTGAGTATGCGATCAGAGCCCGATTGCACTGGCAGATGCAGGTACGGCATCAGCTTGGCTTCGCTGCCGTGCATCGCGATGAGTTCGTCCGTCATCTCAATCGGGTGCGAAGTGGTATAGCGGATGCGCTTAATGCCATCGACTTGCGCCAATGCATCGAGGAGCTCGGTGAAGCTTGCTGCGCCGCGCGGCCCTACCCCGTGATAGGCGTTGACGTTCTGTCCCAGCAAAGTGATCTCGCGCACACCGCGATCCGCAAGCGCACGCGCTTCAGCAACCACATCCGTCAGCGGACGCGAATATTCAGCGCCGCGCGTGTAAGGCACCACACAGAACGTGCAGAACTTATCGCAGCCCTCCTGGATCGATAGAAACGCGGTTACACCATCAGGCGCGCGTGCCGGCAGAGCATCGAACTTTTCCTGCGCCGTAAAATCGGCGGCCAAGCGCTCGCCCATTTTGCGGCTCGCGCGTGCGATCAGCTCCGGCAGCTTGTGATAGGCCTGCGGGCCGACGACCAGATCGACTTCCGGCGCACGCCGCATGATCTCCTCGCCTTCGGCCTGCGCGACGCAGCCGGCGATGGTGATCGTCATCCCCTTCCCTTCGGCGGCGCGGCGCTCCTTGTGCGCGCGCAAGCGTCCGATCTCGGAATAGACCTTATCGGTAGCCTTCTCGCGGATGTGGCAAGTGTTCAGAATGACGAGATCAGCATCGTCGGGTTTCTCAGTGATCGCGTAGCCAAGCGGCGTCAGCACATCGCGCATGCGCTCGCTGTCGTACACATTCATCTGGCAGCCGTACGTCTCCATGAAGAGACGCTTCGGTTCAGGCCGCTTCTGCTCGGACATTCGTGCTCTCAGCTGGCCTTTTTCGGGGCCTTGGCTTTGTCGTCGAGCGGTACGCCATACAACTCAAGCCGGTGATCGACCAGCTTGTACCCCAGCCGGCGCGCGATCTCTTGCTGCAGCCGTTCGATCTCTGGATCTACGAACTCAACCACTTGGCCGGTCTTCATATCGATCAGGTGATCGTGGTGGGTTTCGGGAACTTCCTCATAGCGCGAGCGGCCATCGCGGAAATCGTGGCGCTCAAGGATGCCGCTCTCTTCGAAGAGGCGCACCGTCCGATAGACGGTGGCGATCGAGATGCCTGGATCAACCGCCGCCGCGCGGCGATGCAGTTCTTCAACATCGGGGTGGTCATGACTGGTGGAGACAACGCGCGCGATGACGCGGCGCTGCTCTGTCATGCGCATACCCTTCTCGACGCAGAGTTTTTCGATGCGGTCCATGACCCCGACTTACCCCGTGCGCGGCGCCCGTGTCCACCGCCGAGGCGTCACGGCAAGGCACGGCGCATGACGATGGCGTCAACCCATCCCTGTTCGGTCGCGTAATAGTCGCGCCGGCGGCCGGCCTCGGCGAAGCCGAGCTTGGCGTAAAGCGCCCGCGCCGCCGCGTTGGACTCCGCCACTTCCAAGTGCATGGAGGCCGCGCCGCGGGCCAACACCGCCGCCGCCGCTTCGGTTACGAGCGCCGCGCCGACGCCTTGTCGGCGTGCTTCCGGGGCAACGGCAACCGTCAGCACCTCGGCATCGCCCGCAACGGCCCACGCAATGATGAATCCTTGCGGCTCGGCCCCGCCCGCGACGAACGCCGCCACCGCGGGGTTCTCCAACATCTTGGCGATATCGGTCGCCGACCACGGCTTGTCGAACGCGCGCGCGTGTAAACTTGCGAGCAACTCGCACGCCTCGACGCCGACAGGCTCGATCATGTGGGCAGCGTCACGTGCGGTGCGCGCAGATACGCCGGCTCGGGCAGATGGGCTTGCGGATCAAGGCGCGCGGCGCGCCGGGCCAAGGATGCAGCCGAGGCGGTGACGCCTGGTCCAACGAGATTGAAATCGCGGCCAGCCACAGCGTTGGCGAAGAGCGCGTCGTGCTCACCGCGTTCCACTGGACATGGCGCGATCAGCGGCGCGCCGTCCTCGTAGAGCGCGCAATAACTCGCACCTGGGGTTTCGATCAAAGCAGCGCGCAGACCTGACTCGCCATCCTGCAAGGCTAGCGCTTCTAGCGTGGATACACCGATGCACGGCTTATCAAGCGCCAGTGCGAGCGCCCGCGCGAACGACAGCCCAACGCGGACCCCGGTGAACGATCCCGGACCGGTGGTCACACCGACACGATCAAGCTCGGCAAAGCTAAGGCCAGCCTGCGCCGCCGCTTCGCGCACCATCTGCGCCAAGCGCTCGGCCTGGCCACGATTCATTTGTTCTGAAAGTTGCGCCAATACATCGCCGTCGCGAACGATAGCCACGGAGCACGCATCAAGCGCCGTATCGATGCCGAGCACGATCACGGCGCGCCTCGCTCACACAACTTGTTCGACAGAATTCACTTCCGGCACGTAGTGGCGAAGCATGTTCTCGATGCCTTGCTTCAGAGTCAGCGTCGAAGACGGGCAGCCGGCGCAGGCGCCGCGCATGTTGAGGCGCACAATCCCCTCCTCATGGTCCCAAGAATGAAAGGTGATGTCGCCGCCGTCGCGCGCCACCGCCGGGCGCACGCGCGCTTCAATGATCTCCTTCAGCTCCTTCACGATGCCCGCGGCATCGCCTTCATAGACGATCTCTGCTTCGTCGGTTTCATCCGCCACCGCGCCTGCATCGCCCAACACCGGGCGGCCCGATACGAAGTGATCCATGATCGCCGCCAGCACATGCGGCTTCAGGTGCGGCCACTCGATCGCATCGCTCTTGGTGATGGTGACGAAGTCGCTGCCGAGGTAGACGCGCTCCACACCTTCGACATTGAACAAGGCAGTCGCCAACGGCGAAGCCAAGGCCGCGTCGGCGTCGGCAAACTCGCGGCTGCCGCGGCCAAGCACGTCCTGGCCAGGCAAAAACTTCAGCGTGCGCGGGTTCGGCGTTGATTCAGTTTGAATGAACATGGCTGTCAGGTGGCCCTTTGCGCCGTCATGGTCAAGCTGGCGGCGGCTCTTCGCTCTCGGTCGAAACAGCGGCCGCCATCGGCAGCGCGATCGCGCGGATTTCGTCGCGCGACAGCGCCCCCGGCACCACAACGACCGGCACCGGCCGCGTCGACAGCCCACCGGTCTTGCCAAGCTGGGCGATCAGCGGCCCCGGGTGACTGGGCGGCGTGGCCGCAGCCAGCACCACCAGCTTAATGGAGGTGTCTTCCTGCAGAAGCTTGCGCAATTCCGGCTTCAGATCCCCTTCTTGCAGGATGGGTTCAGCGGTGACGCCGCACTCGGCCCAAGCCTCCGCCGCGAAGCGCTGCGTGAGCGACTCCGCCGAGTCACGCGCTTGGCGGCGCATCTCCTCAGTGATCGACGCCCAGGGCGCGGGATCGGACGGCTCAATGACGCGCAGCATCCGCAACCGCCAGCCGGTGTAGCGGCACAGCAAGCCGGCATAGATCAGCGCGTCCGGGAACTCCTCGCTCTCGTCGGCGACGACCAGACAGCTGAACGCTTGCGGATCTTTGCTCATGGCGCGCGAAGGTCGCTCAATCGCGCCGCCACATCAAGCGCGCCAGAGCCCGACGACGTCACGGACATCCGCCATGATCGGCTGCGCCACGGCGCGCGCCTTTTCTGCGCCGTCCTTCAGGATGGCGTCGAGCGCCGCGGTGTCGGCGGTGAGGCGGCGCATCTCAGCGGCAATCGGCGAAAGCTTCGCCGCCAGCGTCTCGGCCAGCGCCGGCTTGAAGACGCCAAAGCCTTTGCCGCCGAACTCCGTCAGCACGTCATCGACGCTCCGCTCAGTGACCGCGGCAAAGATGCCGACGAGGTTTTCGACCTCGGCCCTGCCCTTCAAACCCTCGGCGTTCTCCGGCACCGGCAATGGATCGGTCGTCGCCTTCTTGATCTTCGACAGGATCGCATCCGCGTCATCGGTGAGATTGATCCGCGTCATGTCGGAGGGATCGGACTTCGACATTTTCTTGGTGCCGTCGCGCAGACTCATGATCCGCGCGCCCGGGCCTTGAATGAGTGGCTCCGGCAGCGGGAAGAAGTTCGGCGCGTTGTGATCGTTGTTGAACTTCTGCGCGATGTCGCGGGAGAGCTCCAAGTGCTGCTTTTGATCTTCGCCAACAGGAACGTGCGTGGCTTTGTAAAGCAGAATGTCAGCCGCCTGCAGCACCGGATAATCGAACAAACCAACGGACGAGCGCTCCGCATGCTTGCCGGCCTTGTCCTTGAACTGCGTCATGCGCTCGAGCCATCCCATGCGCGCGACGCAATTGAATATCCAAGCGAGCTCCGAATGTTCGCGCACCGCTGACTGGATGAAGATGGTCGAGCGCTTCGGATCGACGCCAGCCGCGATGTAAGCGGCGGCGACCTCGCGGCAGCGGCTCGCGAGGTTCTCCGGATCGGGCCCGGTCGTGATCGCGTGCAGATCGACGATGCAATAGATGCACTCGTACTGATCCTGCAGCCGCACAAACTTCTGCAACGCGCCAAGATAATTACCGAGGTGCAGGCCATTGGTCGGCTGCATGCCTGAAAATACGCGTTGCGGGCCCTTGTATTCGGGCGGAGCGGCGTCGGTCATTGGAAACTCCGGAACATGGGAATGGGCGCGCAATCGGCGCGAAGAGATGGCGTTAGGTCAGGCCCGCCATCGCAAAAGGTTCGTTCCCGTGTTCATGGGCCGGGCTTCTATCAGCCGTCTAAGGCTGGCGGCAAGCCGCCTCCCCCTTCAGGCGCCGGCTGGCGGCGCAGCGCGCCGCGGATTTCTGACAGCCTCACCGCGCCAACCGCGAAGGCGAGGATGGCGTAAAGAGAAAACCCCGCGAGACAGACGATGACAACCGCAAGCTCTTTCGACCACAGCAGCTCCACCAGCAGCGGCCGATAATACGCCGCCGCCCCTACCGCCGCCGCCATAATCAAAGTCGCGATGCAGATGCGCACCAAGCGCCCAGCCGCGGCCGCGCCAAGCCGATACATGCCGCGCCGCGCCAACGTCGACGACAGCAACGCGACGTTCGCCCAGGACGCTAAGCTCGTCGCTATCGCGAGGCCGACGAATCCCTGCATCCCGGCTTCGCGGAAGCCGAAGAACAGCGCCACGCCGAGTACGACATTCAGCGCCACAGTGATCAACGCAAACTGCATCGGGCGGCGCGAGTCTTCGCGCGCGAAAAAGGGTGGTGTGAAAATCTTCACCAGAACGAACGCCGGCACGCCCCAGGCGAAATGCTGCAACGCCAGCGCCGACATGCGCGCATCTTCAGACGTGAAAGCGCCGCGCGTCCAGAAGCCATCGAGCAGGAAGAATGGCGCGATGCCGAGCACAACCGCCGCAGGCAGCGTGAACGCCATCGAGAGCGAAACCGCTTCATCAAGCGTGCGCCCCTCTTCTGCCGCATCGCCGACACGCGTCGCGCGCGCCAAGCGCGGCAGAATCGCGATCCCAATCGCGACGCCGATCAAGCCCAGAGGCAATTGGTAGAGCCGATCGGCAAAGGCGAGCCAAGACTTAGCACCGACTTCGAGTGAAGCCAAAATCTGGCTGACGACGATGTTGATCTGCATCGCTGATCCCGCGATGGCGCCAGGCACGGCAATCGCGACGATGCGCTGCAGATCCGGCGTCCATTTCGGCAACGCAAAGCGCAGCTTCACGCCAAGCCGGAGCATGCCGAACGCCAGCATCACCGCCTGCAACACGCCGGCAATCGTCACGCCGATCGACGCTGCGTACGCCGCCTGGTACGGATCCTCGAACGGCAGCACCGCCGCGAGCACCACCAGATTCAGCAAAGTCGGCGCGAACGCGGAGAGCGCAAACCGGCCAGCGCTGTTCAGCACGCCGGAAAACAGCGCAGCCATCGCCATGCCGACAAGGTACGGCATCGTCAGCTGCGTCATCGCGACGGTGAGATTGAAGTGCACCGGATCGTTGCGATAGCCGGCGTGCACCACGAGCATGATCCACGGCATCGCGATTTGCGCGACGATGCAGAGTGTCGCCGTCACCGCGAACAAGCCGTTCATCGCCTCCGACGCCGCTTGGCGCGCAGCCTCCGGCCCACGCTCCGCTTCGATGCGCGCGTAAACTGGAACGAACGCCTGCGCGAAAGCGCCTTCCGCGAACAGACGGCGGAAGAGATTCGGAAATTGCAGCGCCGTCTGCCACGCGTCGCCAACGGGCCCCGCGCCAATGCGCGCGGCGATCACCGCATCGCGCAAGAATCCAAGCACCCGGCTGCCGAGCGTAAATGCGGACTGCACCAGCGTGTTGCGGGCGAGACTCATGGATTCTCCGGAAAAACGGCGCGCGTGTGTAGCGCGGGGTCAGCGGGCCGTCGAGGCGCGGCCGACGGCCAAGGGCGCCTTGGCTGGATCGGCCGGCGCCGCCGGCTCACCGGTGCGCAATACGGTTTCAAGTTTGGCCCGCAAGGCGCTGATACGGCGCGGCTGGGTGATCTGCCCGCCGCCCTTCTCTTCGACATAAAAGACGTCAGCCGCGCGCTCGCCATAGGTATCGATGTGCGCGCTAATGATTGAGATATCCGCATCGACGCAAACATTCGCGAGCTCCGCCAGCAAGCCGGTCCGGTCACGGCCAGATGCTTCGATGACGGTAGCGTCCGGTGTGATGGAATTATCCATCCGAACCCAAGGCTCGATCGCAAACACCGCGCTGCGGCGCGACGTCGGCACGCTCTCCGGCAGCGGATGATCTTCCAGCGCGGCGCGCGCGAGCCTGACGCCGAGATTCTTCAGCGCTGCGCGATCACGAGCGCCGAATGGGCGATTGTCCGTCGTTTGAATGGAGAAGATGTCGAACGCCGCGCCATCGCGCGTCGTATGTACGCGCGCGCCGGCAATATCCGCGCCGCTGGCCGAAATCGCCGCCGCAAGACTTGCAAACAGGCCGGGCCGGTCAGCGGTATAGACCAGCACTTCGGTCACGCCTTGCGTTTGGCGCACCCGCGCCGCGACGTGTGGTTTTTGCGACGCGGCGGTGACTTCGCGCGCATGCCAGGCCAACGCCTCGGCGTCATGGTTGAACCAATAGCTATCTTCCAGCGACTCAATCCACGCATTGAGCCGCTCACGGTCGCCTTCAAACCCGGCCGCCAAATCTGTCTTTGCCTGCGCCGCGATCTCGGCAAGGTGGGCGCGCACGCTGTCTTCATCCGAGCGGCCGCCGTGCAACGTCGCTTCCGCCAAGCGATAAAGATCGCGCAACAACTGGCCCTTCCAGTCATTCCACACCGCAGGCCCTACGGCGCGAATGTCGGCGACGGTCAGCACCAGCAGCAAGCGCAAGCGCTCCACGTTGCCGACTGTCTCAGCAAACTGTGCGATCGTACGCGGGTCAGAGATGTCGCGCTTTTGTGCAACGTCGCTCATCACCAAATGATGGCGCACCAGCCAGCCAACGAGATCAACCTCCTCCGGCGGCAAGCCCAAGCGCTCGCACGCGGAGCGCGCCGACTTCTCCCCTTCGATCTGCTGATCGCCGTCACCCTTGCCGGTATCGTGCAACAGCATCGCCAGATAAAGCGCGCGGCGATTGATGATCTTGGGAAATATCTCTGTCGCGAGCGGGTGCTGATCCTTGTGGCGGCCGTGCTCGATTTCCGAGATCGCATCGATCGCCTGCAGCGTATGCTCATCCACTGTGTAGTGGTGGTACATGTTGAACTGCATCTGCGCGACGATGCGGCCAAACTCCGGCACGAACTTCCCGAGTACGCCCGCTTCATTCATCAGCCGCAGCACGGCGCCCGGATGACGGCGCGACGTCGCCGCCTCAAGAAATGCCGCCCGCGCAGCCGCGTCGGAGCGCCACGCTGGCGACAAGCGGCGCACGCGGCGCGTTGCAGCGCCAAGCGCTTCCGGGTGCACATCGAGATTGCGTTGCTCGGCTATGGAGAACAACCGGATCACATTGGATGGCGCATCCAATACGCTCGCGGCGTCGATATTCAGCCGCCCGCCCTCGACATGAAAACCGTCTTCCACCTGCGCCGCACGCTTGCGGCCGGCCGGCAACAAACGCTGCAAGCCACGCGGCTCGTTCTTGGCGTTATCGGCCTCCAGCCGCGCGCACAGCACCCGCGTCAGCGCGCCGACTTCTTTCGCGATCAGGAAATAGCGCTTCATGAAGCGCTCAACTTCCGTGTTGTTGGCGCGCGCGCCGTATCCCAAGCGCTTAGCGAGCTCTGGCTGCAGATCGAAGGTCAGCCGTTCTTCGGCGCGGCCAGTGATGAAGTGCAAGTGGCACCGCACGGTCCATAGGAACTCAAGCGCGCGGCGAAAGACGAAGCGCTCTTCCTCGTTGAACACGCCGGCTTCCGCGTAATCACGCGGGCGCGAAAAGCCGTAGCGATGCCGCGCCATCCAGAACAGCGTGTGCAGATCGCGCAGCCCGCCCTTCCCCTCTTTGATGTTCGGCTCGACCATGTAGCGTGAGGCGCCGATGCGGGCGTGGCGCTCGTCGCGCTCCTTCAACTTCGCAGCGATGAAGCCGGCGTGATCGCGCTCTGCAACGTCCTTGCGAAAGCGGGTCTGTAATTCTTCCGCCAGCGGCGCATCGCCGGCGACGCGCCGCGCTTCGAGCAAGGCCGTTTGTATCGTGTGATCTTCACGCGCCAACTTCAGGCACTCATCGACATTGCGCGAGGCGTGGCCGACTTTGAGGCCCATGTCCCAAAGCATGTAGAGCACGTACTCGGTCACGCTCTCCGTGAACGGCGTCGGCTTGCCAGAGCGCAGAAACAGCAGATCGAGATCGGAGGATGGCGCGAGTTCGCCCCGCCCATAGCCGCCCACCGCAACGATGGCGAAACGTTCGCTCTCGCTGCGCTTGTTGCGGAAGATGTGCATCGTGGTGAGATCGAAGAGCGCCGCGACGACTTCGTCGGCGACAGCGCTCAGCAACCGCGCCACGGCCAAGCCGTTCTCGCCGTCGTCCAGCCGCTCCTTGGCAATCATTCGGCCCCGGAACAAAGCCCCGTGCAGAAGCTTGCGCACGGTAGCGCGCGCGCCCTCCCCCTCGGAGGCATAGGCCGCGCCCAGCTGCGCGCGCAGCCGCACGCCGTCGACGACGTGTTCGATGCGTGCGGGCTTCAAGCGGGCGATCATGTCATGGATATTTCGTCATTTTGGGGAGAAGGCGCCACAAGCGAAGGCAGATGGTGTGACTTCTTGGTAAATTCGCACACGCAAACTTGCCTCAATTCGCGGGCACATCCAAAGCTAGTTGTTGAGCTATCACCCTGGAGACGTCCTTAGATGCGCAAAGCTGGCACCAAGAACATCCGGCCGGTCGATGAGGATCATCAACAGGTCCATGAACACCCGGACCGCCAGCGCATGGTCGCGCTCGAAGATCGCAACCTCTTCAATATGCGCATTAAGAGTGAGCGCGCCTCGGCTTATTGGTTCGCAGCCTCGGTTTGGGGCGTAACCGGTCTGGTTCTCGGCGGCATCCTCGGCGCCTTCATGATGTACGTGGCCATGGATTCTTCGCTGCCGCTGGCTTCAGAAGCGGTCACCCGTGGCATGGCGGTTGAGCAGGCCCGCCAGAGCGTCAATAACCGCGCTCCGATGCTGGTCGATCCGGACCAACCAGTTCAGCAGCCCGAGCAGCAACAGCGCTAAGTCTCGTCCGAATTTAGAGCCTTGAGGCGGTAAAGCGTCTCAAGCGCTTCTTTTGGTGAGAGATTATCCGGATTGATCGCGTCCAGGGCGGTCTCTAGCTGCGACGCAGCCGTCTCTTCCATCACCTGCGCAAACAGCGGCAGCTCGTCAGCAATCTCGACGCGCGCCGCGCCGCCGCTGGCCTCAAGCCGCGCCAGCACCGTGCGCGCCCGCTCCACCGCGCTCCGCGGCAACCCTGCGAGCTTCGCTACCTGAATACCGTAAGAGCGATCTGCCGGCCCCGGCGCAACTTCGTGCAGGAAGACGAGATCGCCCTTCCACTCCTTCGCCCGCAGGTGCGCGTTGGCGCCGGCTTCCAGCTTCTCCGCCAGCCGCGTCAGCTCGTGATAGTGGGTGGCGAACACCGCGCGACAGCGATTGGCCTCGTGCAAATGCTCCGCGACCGACCACGCGATCGCCAGGCCGTCAAAGGTCGCGGTGCCGCGCCCGATCTCATCGAGCACCACCAGCGCACGCGCACCCGCCTGATTGAGGATCGCGGCGGTCTCGACCATTTCCGTCATGAAGGTCGAGCGGCCGCGCGCCAGATCATCCGAGGCGCCCACGCGCGCGAAGACACGATCGACAACGCCAAGCCGCAGCTTGCGTGCAGGCACGTAAGCCCCCGACTGCGCCAGCACGGCCAAGAGCGCGATCTGGCGCAGATACGTGCTCTTGCCCGCCATGTTCGGGCCGGTGACCACCATCAGACGCGGGCCCGATTTTCCCTCCGCGTCGAGGCGCGCATCGTTCGGCGTGAACCCCTGCCCCTCGCGGCGGACGCCATGCTCCACCACCGGGTGGCGCGCGCCTTCGGCCAACAGCGCCGTAGTCTCATCAATATCTGGACGCGTGGCGTGGGTCTCTTCAGCCCACTCCGCCAGCGCAGCAGCGACATCGAGTGACGCAAGCGCCTCTGCGGCGGCGCGGATCGCGCCCTCGTTCGCAGCCGCGCGCGCCGCAAATTCTTTGAACAGCACAAGTTCACGCGCCAGCGTCGCCTCGCCTGCGCGCGAAATCTTCGCGTCGAGCTCCGCGAGTTCCGTTGTGGTGAAGCGGATCGACCCCGCATTGGTCTGGCGATGGATGAAGCGCGCGTTGAGCGGCGGCGCCATCAAAGCTTCGGCCTGCTTTGGGGTCGCATCGATGTGATAGCCGAGCACATTATTATGCTTCAGCTTCAAGCCGCCAATGCCGGCTTCCTCGGCGTAGCTTGCTTGCAGTGCGGCGATCACTTGGCGGCTATCGTCCCGAAGCGCGCGTGTCTCATCAAGCACGGCGTCATATCCGGCCGCGATGAAGCCGCCATCGCGCGCCAACAGCGGCAAATCGGGCGCCAAAGCGCGCTCCAATGTCTGCGCTAAACTCGCGCTCTCAGCATGCGCCGTAAGCGTCAGCGCAGCGCATGCCTCAGCGATGGCGCCCGGCCCCTCGCCCGTGAGCCCTAAACACCGCGCCGCAGCGCGATCACCTGCATGCAGGCCATCGCGTAACGCCGCCAGATCACGTGGCCCGCCGCGACCAAGCGCCAACCGCGTCAACGACCGCGCCAAATCGCCCGCCGCGCGCAATTCTTCACGCACGCCAGCACGGCGCTCGCGGCCATCAATAAAGAACTGCACCGCATCGAGGCGCGCGTTGATCGCGGCGACATCCGTCAGCGGTCGCGCCAAACGCTCTGACAGTAACCGCCCGCCCGCGGCTGTGACCGTGCGATCAATGCATCCAAGCAGCGAGCCATCCCGCCCGCCGCGCACCGAGCGATCAATCTCCAGCGCCGCACGCGTCGCCGCATCGATCGCCATGAAGGCCCGCTCGGCATTGCGGCGTGGCGGCATAAGGCGCGGCGCCGCGCCCGCCTGCGTGAGCTCGATATAGTCGAGCAACAGACCCATGGCCGAAAGCTCGGCATCCGTGAAATCACCAAAAGCATCGAGCGCGGCGACTTCAAACGCAGCCTTGATCCGCCGCGCTGCGGCCTTCGCATCCGCCTTCACCGCTGGCCGCGTGGTCAGCGCAGCGCCGATAATGCGCGCCGCTTCGTTGACTTTGGCGCTATCGCCATCGGTGACGAGCAGCTCAGCCGGCGAAAGCGCCGCGATCTCGCCTTCGAGTTCAGCGGGCTTCACCGTGCGCGTCTCGAACGCTCCGGTCGATACATCAGCCCATGCGATCGCCGCCGCATCACCGGCGAACGCCACTGCCGCCAACCGGTTAGCCGCGCGCGCATCGAGCAGCCCCTCCTCCGTCAACGTGCCGGGCGTGACCACGCGCACGACGCCGCGGTGCACGATCGACTTGGAGCCGCGCTTCTTTGCTTCCGCCGGATCTTCAAGTTGTTCGCAGATCGCGACCCTGAAGCCGGCACGGATCAGCTTGGCGAGATAGTTCTCGGCCTGATGCCACGGCACGCCGGCCATCGGGATCGGCTCGCCGCCATGTTGGCCGCGCTTGGTGAGCGTGATGCCGAGCGCCGCCGCCGCCTTCTCGGCGTCCTCGAAGAAGAGCTCGTAGAAGTCGCCCATGCGGAAGAACACAAGCGCGTCGGCATGGTCCGCCTTGGCGGCCAAGTATTGCGCCATGAACGGGCTCGCCTTCACAGGCGCCGGATGCGAGGAATCGGCCACAGCCAAGCTCTAGCCGCTTGCGCCTAGGACTTCCATTGACCCTCCGAGTCGCAGAGTTAGGGTGCAGCCTGCAACGCGGACCTCCCAGAACCCATGCCAGATTCCAAAAAGAGCTTCACCGACGCCGAAGCGCTCGATTTCCACCGGCTGCCGACGCCGGGCAAGATTTCCATCACGCCGACTAAGCCGATGGCGACCCAGCGTGATCTCTCCCTGGCTTACTCACCGGGCGTCGCAGCGCCGGTCCGCGCGATCGCCGAAGATCCCGACAAGGCTTACGATTATACCTCGAAGGGCAATCTGGTCGCGGTCATCTCCAACGGAACCGCCATTCTCGGCCTCGGCAATCTGGGCGCCATGGCCTCGAAGCCGGTGATGGAAGGCAAGAGCGTCCTCTTTAAACGCTTTGCCGACGTCGACTCGATCGACATCGAAGTCACGACGCAAGACGTCGAAGAATTCATCACCACCGTCCGCAACATCGGGCCTACCTTCGGCGGCATAAATCTCGAAGACATCAAAAGCCCCGAATGCTTCATCATCGAAAGCCGGCTGCGCGATGATCTCGACATCCCGGTATTTCACGACGATCAGCACGGCACCGCCATCATCGCCGCGGCCGGCTTGCTCAATGCGTGCGAACTCACCGGGCGTGATCTGAAAGACATCAAAGTCGTCGTCAGCGGCGCCGGCGCCGCCGGGCTTTCTTGCACCGCGCTCATTAAGCAACTTGGCGTGCCGCACGACAACGTCATCATCTGTGACCGCGAGGGTGTGGTGTATCGCGGCCGCGAAAAAGGCATGGATCAGTTCAAATCCGTGCACGCTGTCGAAACCACGAAACGTACGCTCGCCGAAGCCGTCAAAGGCGCCGACGTATTCATGGGGCTCTCCGCCGCCGGCGCCATGAGCAAGGAGATGGTGAAGTCGATGGCGGCCAAGCCGATCATTTTCGCCATGGCCAATCCCGATCCGGAGATCACGCCGGAGGAAGTGCACGAAGTCCGCAAGGACGCCATCGTCGCCACCGGGCGCTCCGACTACCCGAACCAGGTCAACAACGTCCTTGGCTTTCCCTACATCTTTCGCGGCGCACTCGATGTGCGCGCGCGTACCATCAACGAAGAGATGAAGGTGGCCGCCGCGCGCGCGTTGGCGCAGCTGGCAAAGCAAGACGTGCCCGATGAAGTCGCCGCCGCCTACCACGGCAAGCGGCCGAAGTTCGGCCCCGAGTACATTATCCCTGCCCCGTTCGATCCGCGCCTGATCTCGGAGATTCCGCCCTTCATCGCGCAAGCGGCGATGGATTCCGGCGTCGCCCGCCGCCCGATCGAGGACATGCAGGCCTATAAGCAAGCGCTGGCGCAACGCCTCGACCCAACCGCGGCGATGATGCAGCGCGTGCAAACCGTGGTGCGCCGCAAGCCCCGTTGCATCGTCTTCGCCGAAGGCGAAGAGCCAGCGGTGATCCGCGCCGCGTTCGCCTTCAAAGAGCTTGGCCTCGGCAACGCAGTGCTTTTAGGCCGCGAAGAAACCGTGCGCGCCAACATGGCGCAACTCGGCATTCCCGAGCACGCCAGCCTCAAGATCGAAAACGCCCGCCTCTCCGACCACAACGGCGAATACACCGACTATCTCTACAAGCGCCTGCAGCGCTTCGGCTTCCTGCATCGTGATGCACAACGCCTCGTGAACCTCGACCGCAACGTCTTCGCTGCATGCATGGTCGCTCTCGATCACGCCGACGGCATGGTCAGCGGCGTGACCCGCAATTACGCGACGGTCCTGGATGATGTGCTCAAAGCCATCGATCCCGCGCGCAGTGAGCGCGTCATGGGCATGTCGATCCTCCTGATGAAGGGCCGCACGCTTTTTGTCGCCGACACCGCTGTCGCCGAATTTCCGGACGCGCCGGAGCTCGCGCAGATCACGCTACAATCAGCCGCGCTGGCCCGCCAGTTCGGCGCCGTGCCGCGTGTCGCCCTCCTCTCGCACTCCACGTTCGGCAATCCGAAGATGGAGCGCTCGGAAAAAATCCGCGACGCCGTCTCCCTGCTTGACCGGCGCGAGGACATCGATTTCGAGTACGAAGGCGAGATGAACGTAGACGTCGCGCTGCACTCCAACATCCGCGAGCTCTATCCCTTCTCGCGGCTCTCGGAGGCGGCCAACGTGCTGGTGATGCCGGCGCTGCACTCGTCATCGATCGCAACCAGCCTGCTCGCTACCGCAGGCGGCGCAACGGTGATTGGGCCAATACTTACAGGCCTTGCGAAACCAATTCAGATCGCACCGCTCGGCGGCGCAGTATCAGACATCGTCACGTATGCGACGCTGGCAGCGTTCCAAGCGGCGGAAGCCAAAGGCGACGTGGAACTGGATTAGGCAGGCGCCTCGGCGGCAGGCGCGTCATCCGCTTTTGGCGGCGTTTTGCGCATCACCGCGACGGCGAACACAAACGCGGCGATGCCGATCACTCCGGAATAGATGAAGAACGTCATATAGCCCGCAGCGAACGCCTCAGCGGGGATGCCGCGCTCAGCAGAGAGCGCCGCGAATGACGCCGGAGAAATATCCGCGAACCAGCTGCGCAGCCAGCCCCCGCCGGAAGCCGCCGTCGCAATACCGCCCTCCACAATCCGCCCCGACACAGCCGCCAACAATTTGCCCGGCAACGCGTAGAGAGAAGAGAAAAGAGCATATTGCGTAGCCGTGAAGCCGAGGCTGGTGAGGCTCGACATGTAGGCAATCAGCGCAGTGCCTGCGATGCCGGCAGAGATATTGTCGATAGCAATGCACGCCCACAAACCTGGCACCCACGGGCCGGTAAAAATCAATGCGCCGAACGCAACGTTTGAGAGCGGCTGCAGGATCGCGCCCACGATCAGCGAGCGCATCAAGCCAAATCGCGCCACCATCCAGCCGCCCAGCCCGATGCCCAGCATCGACATCAGCACGCCAAACAATTTGCGCGCTGCGGCGATCTCATCGAGCGAGAAGCCAACATCGACATAGAACGCGCTCATCAGATTGAGCACAAAGTCAGCGATGCGATAAACGCAGATCATCCCCAGGATGAGCATGCCGGTGCTTTTGTAACGCTTGAAGAAGTCTTCGAGCGGCTCTTTCAGCGTGCCGGCAAAATACGCGCTCGGACGTGAGTTTAAGCCGCGCAGCGGATAGGTGGCGAACGCGACGATGGTGAGGCCAACGCCGACGCTCAACACCTGCCACATCACGCCCCAAGGCTTCACCGTCCAGATGGCTCCGATCGAAGCGGCGATCTCATGCAGCCCTGCCCCCGAGAGCAGAAACGTAATCGGCTCCGGCTTGCCAGAGAGCCCGGCGCCAATGAAGCACGCGCCCAGCAGCATGAGCAAAATGCGGCCGATCCATTCGGCCGCTTCCATCCAGGCCGGCGTCGTCGCCGGAGGAAACGGCTTTGGCTCGACACTGCGTTCACGCGGCGCAAGCAACACGCCAATAATGCCGATGCCCATGACGATCGCCATGGCGGAATAAGCGCCAGTCCAACCGATGCGTGACGCCAGAAACAGCGGCGCGGCGCCGGAGACGACGACCGCAAGTCGATAACCCCACTGATACGCCGCCGCCATCACGCCTTGCCGCTCAACAGCAGCAACTTCGATGCGCCAAGCATCAATAGCGATGTCCTGCGTAGCGCCGAAGATAGCCGTCATCGTTGCAATGGCGGCGAGAATACCAAGAAGGTTGACGTTCGGGTCGGGCTGCACCGCCCCTTCAACACCGCCCGCAACTGCCGCCGAAACAGCCGGCGCGTTTGCTGCGATCAGCCAAATACCAAGCACGACGCCAGATTGCGCCAACAACATCCAAGCGCGCCGCTTGCCGAACAATTGGTGCAGCACCGGCACGCGCACCCGATCCACGACCGGCGCCCAGAGAAATTTGACCGCGTAGGTGATCGTAACCAGGCTGAAGAGCCCGATGATGTCGAGCGACACCTTCGCCTGCCGTAGCCAAACCGAGAGCGTGTCAAAAAGCAAAAGGTTCGGCAGGCCCGCCGCAAAGCCAAGCGCGAGCATGACCAGCGCGCGCCGATCAAAGAACGCAACGATGGAGCCCCATGTCGAGCGCTTCGGCGCGGCTTCCTCAGTCATGCGGCATCTCCAGGCGCATGCGCCTTAATCGTTGCTGAACGTGGCGGGGTTCGGGCGGTCGGTAAAGCGGGCTGCGACCGCGAGCAGCCTGCCGGCGTCGATCGGCTTGGTCACGAAATCGTCCATGCCGGCCTTGAACGCGCGCGCGCGCTCCTCATCGCCAGCGTCAGCGGTGAGCGCCACGATCGGCGCGCGCGCGGAAGGCCCGGGGCCGGCGCGGATGTGCTGTGCGGCCGCGAGACCATCGAGCCGCGGCATGCGAATATCGAGAAAGATCAGATCAAACGCGGCGGCGGCAGCGGCGGACACCGCCTCCTCCCCGTCCCGCACATCCGTGACGATACAGCCGGCGCGCGTCAGCAACGTGCGCGCGAGCAACGCGTTGATCGGATTGTCTTCCGCCAGCAGCACGCGCAGGCCGGTGAGCGCAACCGGCGCTGCATCCGCTTGCTGCACGTGTTCCACCACGGCGCGATCAGCTTCGCCCAGCGCCACCTTGATGCGCTCGGCCAAAGAGCGGCGGCGCACCGGCTTCAGCGTGTAGTGCTCAAGACCCGCAGCGCGGGCGCGTTCGAGCGCCGCGCGATCTTCCTGCGGCGCCACTGCGATCACCGCGCGCGCACTGCGCTTCAACGCTTCGATCTCTTCGCCGTCGGCGTCCTCGCGCCAATCAAACAGGATCACATCAGGCTTATCATCGGGGCCCACCGTATCTGCGCCCAGCGAGACGAGCGCGGCACGCAACGCCTGCGCCAATACATTCGAGCGGCTGAGCACGCAGGCTTTGACGCCCACGAGCGACAAAGGTGCATGAGCGTGCGCCACGCCAACCTCTGTCGCCGCGAGCGGCAGCTCGACCCAAAAACTGGCGCCGAAGCCAGGGCGCGACACCAGCCCCACATCGCCGCCCATGGCCAGCGCCAGCTTGCGCACGATCGCAAGCCCGAGCCCCGCGCCGCCGTGCCGCCGTGCAACGCCGGCATCGGCTTGCGCAAACTCTTCAAAGATCAGCGCTTGCTTTTCCGGCGCAACGCCAGGGCCAGTATCGCGCACATTGAAGCGCAAGCGCCCGTTCGGCCGCGGCGCAAGTTCGATCAAGACCCCGCCTGTTTCGGTGAACTTCACCGCGTTGCCGGCGAGATTGAACAAGATCTGCCGCAAGCGCCCATCGTCGCCCAATACGCGCGCAGGCGCATCGCCGCGCACGGTGACAGCAATCTCAAGCCCTTTGTCGAACGCCTTGGGCGAGATCAGCTCAGCTACATCCTGCATCGTCGCTTCCGGATCGAACGGCGCCGATTCCAGAATGACGCGCCCCGCTTCCAGCCGCGAGTAATCGAGAATCTCAGTGATCAGATCGAGCAACAACTCACCCGATTGCTTGATCGCGCCGACATAGGTCTTTGCGTTCGGCTGCAGCTCGCCAAGATCCAGCAGATTGGCCATGCCGAGAATGCCGTTCAGCGGCGTGCGCAATTCATGCGTCAGCGTGGCGAACAACGTGGTCTTGCCGCGCAGCGCTTCTTCAGCGGCTTGGACATGGCGGGTAATGTCACGCGCAATGACGAGGCGCACGCCGTCCGGCAGCTTCCGCTCCGCCCATTCGAACCTTCGCCCATCCGGCGCCGGCGCCTCGAAGCGGCGTTCGCCGTTAACGAACTCACCTGGCTGCACCCTGCCCCAGGGCGGCCGTTGCGGCCCGATCCAATGGCGAAATGCAGCACGAAACACCGGGTTTGCGCGCAACAACGCGCCGTCCTCGGCCAACAAAGCGACAGGGTCGGGCAGCGCGTCGAACGCATCAAAGATGTAGGATGGGGCCGGCTGCGCCATGCTGCCGATAAGGCCGCCGCCCGGTTAAGAAACCCTAGCGAATCCGGCCTGATCGGCGCCGGCCCACTGCCGCCGCAGGCTGAGCGCCTCAGCCACATGAATGCGCCGCACCGCCTCGGCCCCATCAAGATCAGCGATGGTGCGCGCGACCTTCAGCGCCCGGTGATAGGCCCGCGCCGAAAGCGAGAGCGACTCCGCCGCTTTCGCCAGCAACGCAGCGCCCGGCGCATCTGGGGCAGCCAAGCGCTCCAGCGATTGCAAATCGAGCGTCGCATTAAGCCCGGCGCCCCTGCCCACCTGCGCATCGCGCGCGCGGCCGACGCGCGCGGCAGCCTCAGCGGTGCCTTCAATTGGCGGCGGTAATGCGAGATCGGTTGCCGTCACTGCCGGAACATCAAGCTGGATGTCGATGCGATCCAGCAGCGGCCCGGAGAGGCGTGCTTGGTAGTCGATCGCACAGCGCGGCCCACGCCGACAAACTCCCGCGCCCGAACCACCGCCGCACCGGCACGGATTCATCGCCGCCGCGAGCAAGATGCGCGCCGGATATGTCACGTGATGATTGGCGCGCGCGATCAGCACCTGCCCGCTCTCAAGCGGCTGGCGCAACGCATCGAGCGCTTGTTGCGAGAATTCCGGCAACTCATCCAAAAACAAAACGCCTTGGTGCGACAAGCTGATTTCGCCCGGCTTCGCACGCAATCCGCCGCCCACAAGCGCCGCCATCGAGGCGGAATGATGCGGCGCACGAAAGGGCCGCGTGCGCGTCAAACGTCCGCGTTCCAGCAAGCCCGCAACCGAATGCAGCATCGAGACTTCGAGCAATTCCTCGGAGGACAGCGGCGGCAACAATCCTGGCAAACGCTGCGCCAGCATTGATTTTCCGGCCCCTGGCGGCCCGACGAATAAAATGTTGTGCGCGCCAGCGGCTGCGATCTCCAACGCGCGCTTGGCTTGTTCTTGTCCGCGCACGTCGCGCAGGTCCGGCACGCTTTCACCGGCAATGAGATCGCCGCGTTCCGGCGGCTTCAACGCCGCGCCGCCGCGGAAGTGATTGATCAGCGAAAGCAAAGAAGGCGCGGCGATCACCTCGCCGCCAGCCCACGCCGCCTCAGCGCCACACGCCTCCGGGCAAATGAAAGCTGCATCCATGCTGTGCGCCGCCATCGCTGCGGGTAAAGCTCCCGGCGCCGGTGCAAGCGCCCCGTCCAAACCCACTTCGCCGAAGCACACGACGCCATCGAGCGCATCGTGCGGTAGCGCGCCGATCGCAGCCATCATCGCGAGCGCAATCGGCAGATCGTAATGCGTCCCCTCTTTCGGCAGATCGGCTGGCGCGAGATTGACAACGATGCGCCCGGCGGGGATCGCAAGCCCGATCGATGCGAACGCCGCCCGCACGCGCTCGCGCGCTTCGGAAACGGCTTTATCCCCAAGCCCAACGATGACGATGCCATGGGTGCCGCCAGTGAGCTGCACCTGGACGTCAATCCGGCGTGCTTCGAGCCCGGCAAAAGCGACGGTGGTTGCGCTGGCGCATGTCTGCATGACGACGGACTTTATCCACAGGACAACGCCAACAGCGTACACCCATAGAACAAATGCGCAACATAAAAAGAACGCAGACCTTGCGGCCGCGATTTATCCGCAAACTTACCCCCAGGCGTGCGGAGTCGCCAAGAAAAACAGAGAGATGAGACGGATTTAATACGGCGAAGCGCTGGCCGCGATTTGCTCTTGGTCAGCGCGATATTCCGGCGCTGGCGGCCCAGAAGGCTGGGCGTAATACGGCGTTGCTGGCGCACGCACCTGCATGAAGGACACCACGCGCCGCACCCCGCCGACCACCGATGCGATCTCAGCAGCGCGACGCAGCTCTTCCTCAGTACGGGCTGTGCCCATCAGATAGACGTTGCCGTGAAATGTCTCGATGTTGACGTTGATCGCGCGCACGGCCGGGCTCGCGGTCAGACGCGTGCGAATTTGCGCGGTAATCAGCTCGTCTTGCGCGTTGCGCGCAAAGCTCGACGGCTCACCGATGACGATCTCGTTGTAAACGTTTTCGACCGTGCGCATCCCGCGCGCGATCGTCTCCGCAGCCTGGCGATGCTCCGCCGTCGGCGCCGTGCCCGAGAGCAGGACGTTGCGATTAGCGACCTCGACATCGACTTCCTGAAACGCCGCGCGATCCGCCGCCATCAGGCGCATCTTGATTGAGCTCGAAGCGGCGGCGTCATCGACGCCCTCACCGATCGTGCGGTCCTGGACGGCGTACACGCCAACACTTGCCGCCGTACCGATGGCCGCGGTCACGCAGCCGCTCGCGCCAGCGCAAGCGATGAACAAGAAGGAAAGAGCGGCAACAACACGCATTTGGCGCGAGTGTGCCGCAGGATCGTTTCGGCACACTTAAGATCGGCTGCGCTCGTCGAACCACGCTGCGCGTTCATGCCTTGGCAACAGACCTGAACCAACCACTACCAAGTCAAACCGGATCGGTGCTGCGTTGAGCCGCCAACGTCCCGCCAGCACCTGCGCCGCGCGCGCGATCCGCTGCTGCGCCATCGGCGTCACCGCATATGCGCCCGCATCGTACGTGGAGCGCGCTTTGACTTCCACGATAACCAGCACGCCGCCTTTCCAGGCCGCCAAGTCCACTTCGCCAAATTGCGTACGCAGACGGTGTCCCAGGATGCGATATCCTTTGCACATCAGGAAAATCATCGCTTGCCACTCGGCCAAGCGCCCGCGCCGCTCGGCCTCTCGGCGGCTCACGCACGATCTTTCAATTCAAGCGCCCGCGCATACGCACGCTTGCGCGGCACACCGAGATCACGCGCCGCTTCGGCGGCGGCATCCTTCACGCCGCGCGGCAACGCACGCAGCAAGAATGCATCGAGCGCTTCATCGCTCACCTCGCCTTTCGGCAGCGGCGGCCCGACGAGCACAACAATCTCACCGCGCGGCGCGCCGGCTTCCGCATAATGCGCCGCAAGCGCCGGCAACGTCTCGCGCCGGGTTTCCTCGAACATCTTGGTGAGTTCACGGGCTACAGCCGCCTGCCGCTCTCCAAGTACGTCCGCCATATCGGCGAGCGAGTCCGCCAAGCGCGGACCCGACTCATAGAAAATCAAAGTCGCGTCGGCTTCCGCCAGCTCCGCCAACACCGCGCGCCGCTGCCCCTGCTTCGCAGGCAAGAAGCCTGCGAACAAAAACCGGTCACTCGGCAACCCTGAAACAACAAGCCCCGCGAGCAAAGCCGAAGCGCCCGGTATCGGAAACACCCGATGCCCCGCCTCGATCACGGCACGCGCCAACTTGAATCCCGGATCGGAAACCAGCGGCGTTCCGGCATCTGAAATCAGCGCCACGCTCTCGCCGCGCGCCAACGCCGCCAGGATTTCTTCGCGACCGGCTTCGGCGTTGTGCTCGTGGTAAGCGCCCAGCTTCGGCTTCAGCCCGTAGGCGTCCAGCAACTTGCGCGTGACCCGCGTATCCTCCGCATAGACCCGGCTCGCGCCGCAGGTTCCCGATGGGGGTCGCCACCACATAAAGGCCCGCTTCCAGCGGTGGACTGGATTCGCGGGCGCCGATACGGTCGCGCGCGATCTCATTGGGGTCTGACGAAGGGTTGTTCATGGCGTCCGGTAAATCATCGCTGGGCTTGGGCCGCGCGCCAAGCGTGAAGACGGCTGCGGCGATCAGTCTGGCAGCTTTCATGGCCGCATGCGCCACCGCGCCTTCCAGCACTCCGCCCGGACCAGGCCCCAGTCCGGTCACCCCGCCAGACGCCCAAGTACAATCCCGCGACGGGGTGACGCCCTCTTTCATGCGCGGGCGCGACATCGTCCGCGTCGGCCTGCTGCTACCCTTCTCGCTCCGCCCGCAGGACGCCGCTGCGCTCTACAACGCTGCTGAACTCGCACTCTTCGATCACGGCAACCAGAACACCCTGCTGATCCCGCGCGATGCGGGCAGTGACGAAGCCTCAGCCAACGCCGCCGCACGCGCGCTGATCGCCGACGGCGCAGACATCATCGTTGGCCCAGTCTTGCGCGAAGGCGTGCTCGGCGCCGCCAATGCCGCGCGCGGCGACAGCGTACCCGTGATCGGATTTTCATCTGATCGCACCGTTGGCGGCAACGGCGTCTATTTGCTGAGCTTCCAACTGGAAGACGAAGTCTCGCGCATCGTCTCCTACGCCGCTTCGCGCAACATCCGCACCATCGCGCTCTTGGCGCCGTCGAACGAGTACGGACGTCGAGTCGAAGGCGCGTTGCGCGAAGAAGCGCGCCTACACGGCGTCACGATCGTGCACAGCGTCCTCTATAACCGCACCGACACCGAAGCTTCAGCAGCGGCGACCTCCCTTGCTGGCTCTTGATCGCTGAAAGCGGCACGGCGTTGCGTTCGATCGGCACGGCGCTTGTCCGCGCCGGCGTCGATCAGCGGCAGACGCGCTTCATGGGCACCAGCGTCTGGGCCGGCGACGCCCAGCGCGAGCCGACGCTCGCCGGCGGCTGGTACGTTTCGACCGATCCCACATCGCGCACCAGCTTCGAAGGTCGCTACCAAACCACGTTCGGCGAACAACCAACGCGCCTTGCGAGCCTCGGCTATGACGCCGTCGCGCTCGCCGCCTTGCTCTCGCGCGACGGCGGCTCCAATGGGATCAGCCGCACGCGTCTGGAAAACAGCGAAGGCTTTGCCGGCTCGGACGGACTCTTCCGCTTCCGCTCGAACGGCGCAGTGGAACGCGGCTTAGCGATCATCGAAGTGCGTCAGAACGAGGTCGGCATCCTGGAAGCGGCGCCGCAGCAATTCCCGCGCTCTGGCACCTGATCAAGCCGCGAGTTCAGCCGCGACACTATTGGCCACGATGCGCCCGCGCGCCGTGAGCGTCACGCGCCCGCCGTCAAACGTGATGAACCCCTGCTCCGCGAGCCACTCAATCGCTTGCGGATTGATCGGCCAGCCACGCAGCGCGGCGATGCGCTCCACATCGACGCCTTCATCGATCCGCAGCCCCATGAGCAGCGTCTCGTCGGCGGTTTCCTCGCCGGTCAGGACCGAATCTGTAGTCCAACCCACGCCGTTTTCTCGCACGGCATCAATGTAATCCGCCGGCCTACGCTGCGCTTCAAACGCCAGACGCGCGCCATCATGCGACACGCGCCCATGCGCGCCGGGCCCCACGCCAATCCAATCTTGGCTGCGCCAATAGACTTGGTTGTGACGCGAACGCGCGCCCGCATCGCGCGCATGATTGGAGATCTCGTACCCGGCGAAGCCCGCGGCGGCGCAAATCTCTTGCGTCAGTTCGTAAAGCGAGGCTGCCGTCTCGATGTCGGGCGGGGTGAGTTGGCCGCGCTCGACCCGCCGCGCGAACGCCGTCTCCGCTTCGATCGTGAGCTGGTAGAGCGAAACATGCTCGATCGGCAGCGCCAGGGCTGAAACTAGCTCTTCGCGCCACTGGTCCAGCGTCTGCCCTTCCCGCGCATAGATGAGGTCGAGCGAGACGCGCTGATCTGTTCGCGCCGCCGCTTCCACCGCGCGCAACCCAGCCTCAGCGTTATGCCGCCGCCCAAGCGCCTTGAGCGCCGCGTCTTCAAACGCTTGCGCACCAATGGAAAAGCGATTGACGCCCGCCGCCGCGTGCTCATCGAACAGCGCTGCATCTTCCGGATTGGCCTCGAGCGTGATCTCGCAATCAGCTGCGAGAACGAAGGCTTGCGATGCGGCATCGATCAAGCGCGCGATTTCTCCGCCGCGCAGCAAAGACGGCGTGCCGCCGCCGAGAAAGAGGCTCGTAGCGGTGCGGCGGCCGAAGCGCTGCGCGTGCGCCTCCATGTCCGCGATGATCGCATCCAGCAGCGGCGCATTGTCAGCGCCACGCGCGCGATAGACGTTGAAATCGCAATACGGGCAGATGGTCGCGCAATACGGCCAATGCACGTAAATGCCGGTTACGTTCATGAAAGCGCCGCGAGCAACTTCTCGAACGCGCGCGCGCGATGCGTCAGCGGCAGCTTCTCTTCATGGCTCATTTCACCGAACGTACGCGTGTGACCCTCGGGCTCGAAGATCGGATCATAGCCAAAGCCTTGCAGGCCGCGCGCCGGGAACACGATGCGCCCACGCGCTTCGCCTTCGAACACATCCACCGCCCCGCCCGGCTCCGCCAGCGCCAGCGCGCAGACAAAGCGCGCAGAAAAATCCTTCGCCTGCCGCGCCGCGAGTTCGTCCTGCACGCGCTCCATCGCAACGGCGAAATCCTTCGTCGGTCCCGCCCAGCGCGCCGAGTAAACACCCGGGTCGCCGCCCAGCGCGAACACTTCCAGTCCTGAATCGTCGGCGAGCGCCGGGAGGCCCGAAGCGTCAGCCGCCGCCTTGGCCTTGAGCGCCGCATTACCGGCGAAGGTTGTCTCTGTCTCCTCCGGCTCAGGCAGGCCGAGTGACGCCGCCGACACCGCCTCCACCCCCAGTGGGGCGAGCAGCGCAGCGATTTCGCGGACTTTTCCAGAATTGTGGCTGGCGACGACCAGCCGGCCGGTCAGGCGAGGCATGATTTGCAACACTTGTTTGACTACGTTGATGACGGTCTATATCGTTTATCAATAAACCCGCGCTAGGGTACGCCCTTTGGAGGTTAGAGTTCAGCGATGAAGGCCCTGGGCAAAGGCTCGCTCGCATCGATCGTCCGGACCGGCCTGGTTTGGGCTTGGTACGGATTGTGGGTGCTTGCTGGGCTCTGGGTGCTCGCCGCCATCGGATATGGCGCAATACTCGTCCTTATCGCAAACGGCATGATGGACCCAGCGCTCCTAGAGGGCGGCGACGGCAATTTGGCGGTCGGAAGCGGCAGCGGCAATTTCCACGTCACCTATGACCAACCCGGCGGCGGCACTTGGCCGATCGCCGTGCCCGGACTTCTCATCGCGGCGGTCGCCATCATCGGCTCGCTCATCATCGTTTGGCGCCTGCGCAAGCTGTTCGACAGCTTCTCCTCCGGCGAACCCTTTCAGCGCGAGAATGCGCAACACCTCCGCGTCATCTGGATCACGATGCTGGCAATCGAGATCGCCCGCTATCTGCTCATGGCGCTCACTGGCGTTCTGGTCGCGACGTTCGGCGAGCCCAATCTCGAAACCACCTTTAGCTTCGCTATCGACATCTCGACCTGGGGCTCGATCCTCATTCTCATCGTGTTGGCTGAAGTCTTCCGCGAAGGCGCGCGCCTGAAGGAAGAGCAGGAGCTGACGATCTGATGGCGATCCGCGTCACCCTCGACCGCATCCTGCTGGAACGGCGCATGTCGCTCACGGACCTGAGCGAAAAGGTCGGCGTGACGCTGGCGAACCTCTCGATCCTAAAAACCGGCAAAGCCAAAGCGATACGCTTCTCAACGCTGAACGCGCTCTGCCGCGTACTCGAATGCCAGCCCGGCGAATTGCTCAGCTACGAACCCAGCGCCGACGACGCATTGGACGAGGTGGCGGATCAGGCCGCCGAATAAGGCGCGCCGATTTCAAGCGCAAAGCTTTCAAACTCCGGATCGTCCAGCGCCGCCGCGGTGATATAATCCGCTTCTCCGAACAGCGCGAACTGGCGCTCGCCCGCATCAAACACGTAGCCCACATCAACGCGATACGGGTTGGTCATCACCAGCCGGCGGGGATTGGCGAGCGTTGCGCCGATCAGCCACGGCAGCTCAATATCTTCGCTCGTCCAATCCCGTGCGATAGCGGCGTAAGTATCCGGCTCTTCCGTGCGCAAATGCCCGTACGCGGCTTCCAGCAAGCCCCCCTCGCCAACGCGAATATCGGTCGCACCCTCGAAGCCGACGTCGATGTGAAACACCGCGCCGCCCACGAACGTGATCTCGATCGGGTCATCGCCCTCGAACGGCGCATGCCCCACGCGCGCGATGCGCGCAATCGACCCGGCCTCAACGAGTGCGCTGATCATCGCCGCCTCAGCCAAGTGCCGCTTTTTGCATCTCGAACAAGCGCGCGCAGCCAAGCTTGCCCAGCCGCATCATCTCAGCGAATTCCTCGTCGCTGAACGGGCGCTGTTCGCCCGTGGCCTGCAACTCGATCATGCGGCCATCGCCGGCCAGCACGAAATTGCAATCGACTTCGGCATTTGAATCTTCTGCGTAATCGATATCGAGAATCGGCGTGCCGCTAAACACACCGCACGAAATCGCCGCAACCTGCCCCGTAATCGGATTGGCCTTCAGCACTTTCTCTTCGACCAGGTACGCGCACGCCTTCGCCAGCGCGACCCAAGCGCCCGTGATCGCCGCCGTCCGCGTGCCGCCATCAGCCTGGATCACATCGCAATCCAACGTGATGCTGCGATCGCCCAGCGCTTTCAGATCAACGACCGAGCGCAGCGAGCGGCCGATCAAGCGCTGGATTTCCTGCGTGCGCCCGCTCTGCTTGCCTTGAGCAGCTTCGCGGCGCCCGCGCGTGTGTGTGGCGCGCGGCAGCATGCCGTACTCCGCCGTCACCCAGCCGCGCCCCTGCCCTTTGAGCCAGCCGGGCACGCCTTGCTCCACGCTCGCCGTACAGAGCACATGCGTCTGCCCGAACTTCGCGAGGCACGAGCCCTCGGCATAGCGTGAGACGGCCGTTTCAAGCGTGACGTCACGCAATTGATCTGGCGCACGGCCGGAGGGACGCATGGGAGCTCCTGGAAAACTGATCGCGCTGCTTGGCCGAAAGCGGCGGCGACGTAAAGCTCAGACGGCGCAGCGCAACGTCATTGTGCGCGCGCGCCGATCGACCCGGATGTAGGCGCAGCGCAACAACGCCGAGCGGCCAAGCGTCACGATTGGCGGCGGCGCCTCGCCGCTATCGGCCGCAACGACAACCGCGTCCTCCTCCAGCGCGCCCAGCAGCGGCGCATTGGTGCGCGCGAAAGCGGCGCCAACCGGCAAGCCCAATACCGTGAGTTCCGTGCTCACCGGCTGCATCAGCGTTCGCAAGCCGAGGATCAAAGGCCTCTCAGTCAGCTCCCCCGCCGCAGGGATCGCGCCCGCTGCATCGAACAAGCGCGCGGCCGTGCGGTTAAACACACTGGCGCTGCTGACGAGGTCGAAGTTCACCTGAATTTGCTCCCCGCCGACCTCGGCGCTTGCCGTCCAGTCGTCGGCATCCTCCAGCGGCAGCACGATATCGCGCGCGCCGGTCGCCTCAGGATTGAGTTCGATAGTGATGACATCATAAGGCAGCGCGCCAGGCCCGATGACGCCATCGCCGCGCGTTGTTACCGGCGCCGCAAAGACGCCCGTGAACGCCCGCGACGATTCTTCGCCCTCGAACATCACGCGCGGCCGCGCGAGGCGACCCCGCAGCGAAGACTCACTGCCCTCAATGCCAATGCCAATCGCCATAAATGGCAATTGCCGCACGCGCAGCCGTTGCGCAGCAACGGCGCTGAGCGCCAACCCGCGTGGAAAGCGCAAATCCACTTCCAGCCGCACAGGCCGGCCATTGATCTCGGCATCCACGATCGGCGCCGGATCGGCGCGCAGCGTGATCGCCGTTTGCGCCGCCGCCGGCGCGGCAAAGCACAGGACGGCAAGAAAGCTCAAAATTCCCCAACGCATGGCCCTCTCCTCTTGGCGGAACACGGCGAAATCAAGTCGCGGGAAACACGCCGCGGCCCGGGGCGCTTGCGCGCGCAGAGCCGTTCGCTACCTAGAGCGCCATGGCCGAACCGCCCGCCCCCGATTTGACGAGCCTCGACGCGCGCGCCCGCGAAATTTTCCGCGAGATCGTCGAAGCCTATCTGACGACCGGCGAGCCCGTGGGCTCGCGAACACTTTCCAAACTGGGCGGCATGGGGCTTTCCGCCGCCTCGATCCGCAACACCATGGCCGATCTTGCGGGGCTGGGGCTTCTCGAAGCGCCGCACGCCATGGCCGGCCGCCGGCCCACCCACATTGGCCTGCGCTTCTTCGTCGATAGCTTACTGCAGCTCGGCGACGTGCCGCTGGACGAGAAGCGCGAGATCGATGCGCGCATCGCGCAGGCAGGTTCGAACCCGCAAGACGTCATGGGCGCCGCCTCTGACCTCCTCTCTGGTCTAGCCGGCGGCGCCGGGCTTGTGGTGACGCCGCAGCGTGACGCTCCGGTGCGCCACGCCGAGATCGTCGGCATTGGCCCCGGCCAAGCGCTGCTCGTGCTCGTGTTCGAGGACAACCAGGTCGAAAACCGCATCATCAATACGCCAGCGGACATGCCGCCTGGCGCGCTGGCGGAAGCTGCGAACTATTTGAACGCCCGCTTCAAAGGCAAAACCCTGGCCGAGGCCCACGCCGCCGCGGGGGACGCGTTGCAACGTGACCGCGCCGCGCTCGATCAAGCCGCGGCGAAGCTGGTGGAAAGCGGATTGGTGGAATGGTCGGGTGAAGACCCTACTCTCGGCCGCGCTCTGATCGTAAGTGGTCGCGGAAATCTGCTGAAAGATCAGCAGGCCATCGCCGACCTGGAACGGGCGCGGCGGCTGTTCGATGATCTGGAAAAGACCCGGGAACTCATCCAAGTGCTCGATCTGGCCAAGTCGGCGGACACGGTTCGGGTCTATATCGGCGCGGAAAACCCGCTGTTTTCATTGTCGGGGTCGAGTTTGATCGTCGCGCCCTATATGAACGCCGAACGGAAGGTCGTCGGGGCGCTCGGTGTGATCGGCCCGACCCGGCTCAATTACGCCCGGGTGATCCCGGTGGTGGACTATACCGCGCGCGTTGTCGGCAAGGTGCTCGACGGCCGTAATAGCGAACGTTGAACGAGGGACGGAATGACGAACGAAGCGAACGCTGAAACCAAACCGCAAGACGCACCGGAAGCGGCTGCGCCGGACACGGCAGCGCTCGAAGCTGAATTGAGCAAAGCGCGCGACGACATGCTCCGCGCCTTGGCCGAAGTCGAAAACACCCGCCGCCGCGCCGAGCGCCAAGTCAGCGAAGCGCGCGCGTACGCTATCGACCGCTTTGCCGGTGACCTGCTCCCCATCGCTGACGCGCTCTCGCGTGCCCTTGAAGTTGCGCCTCAAACCGCCGCCGACGAAGCCACCCGCAATCTCGTCACCGGCCTTGAACTCACCGAACGCACGATGCTGGAGACGTTCGGGCGCCACGGCCTGAAGCGCGTCGGCGTCAAAGGCGAGGCCTTCAATCCGAACGTCCATCAAGCCGTCGCGCAGGCGCCGTCCGAGCATCCCGTCGGCACAGTGCTAGAGGTCATGCAGGCCGGTTATGTGCTCGGCGATCGCACGCTCCGCGCCGCGATGGTGCTGGTCTCGGCCGGCGGCGGCTCACAAAGCCCGACGCCAACTGTGGACGTCAAAGTCTAGTTCTCCACACGAGCCATGCGTCCGCTACCGCGCGCCCTGCGGCGTTGATGCGCGTTACCGTCAAAACGCCTCAATCCGGCTTTGCCTGGAACATGAATGATCGTTAACCATGACGACGCGCGCTATTCGTCGTGGTCAAAGGGCCCCGCGAATTTGCGGCACTCGAGGGGAGATCATCATGCGGGGAAAATTGTGGTTCGGCGTAGCGACAGCTGCGTTGCTCATGAGCTTTGCGCCGGCGGCTTCAGCGCAGGACGCCGATGCAGCGGGCGACGCGACCACCACCGCGACGTTCAGCGGCGCGGCCATCGAAGCCGACATCGATCCGGCCGGCGACGTTGACTGGTACCGGATGCGCGTCGAGCAAGGCCAACGCTACAGCTTCACGCTCGATGGCCTGCCCGGCGCCGATGGCCAAGCGCTCGACCCGATGATTGCGATCTATGACGGCGAGACCAATCAGCTCGCCTTCAACGACGACGCCAACGGTCTCAACTCGGCTGTGACGTTCGCGCCGGCGCAATCCGGCGAAGTTTTCGTTGAAGCGCGCGGCTTCAGCGAGGCCGCCACTGGCCGCTATCGTCTCAGCGCCACTTCAGCGCCCCTGCCCGCCGACGACGCCGGCAACGGCACGGACACGCGCGCCCGCGCCAATGCCGGCCGCGCCACGAACGGCAACATCGAATATGAAGGCGACGTCGATTGGTATCGCCTCACAACCCGCACCGGCCAGCGCTATCGCATCACGCTCGCCGGCGCCGGCGCTTCGCCGCTCGGCGACCCGATGGTCCGCGTGCTCGATGCCGAAGGCAACGAACTGGCGATGAACGACGATGACGGTGAAAGCCTGAACTCGGCGGTCGATTACATCCCGCGCGCCAATGGCGACGTGTTCATCGAAGCCCGCGGCTACGCCGACGCCTACACCGGGACCTACGCGCTCAACGTCACGGCCGAACGCATGCCGACCGACGCAATCGGCGCCAATCGCTCGACGCGCGGCCGCATCTCTCTCGGCGGCAGCGTCAATGGCAATCTCGACTTCCCGACCGACACCGATTGGTATCGCGTGCGCCTCACCGAGGGCGAATCCTATCGCTTCACCCTGGTCAGCAGCGGCGACTCGCCGCTCGGCGACCCGATGATCAAGCTGTACGACGCCAGCGGCGCCGAAATCGCACTCGATGACGATGGCGGCGAAGGCCTCAACTCGTATCTGGAGTTCACCGCCGCGACGACTGGCAACTATTTCGTCGAAGCGCGCGGCTTCGGCGAAGAAGAAACCGGCGGCTACACGCTCGGCGCCCAACGCGGCGAGATCCCGGCCGACGCCTCGACCGACGCCAGCCTCAGCGCTGATGGCGATTATCGCGAAGGGCAGCTCTCACCAGCCGGCGATCGCGATTGGTACCGCATCGACATGACCGAGGGCCAAACGCTGCGCATCAGCGTCGACAGCACGCAAACCCCAGACGCGCTCGGCGACCCCTACGTCATTCTCTACGGACCGGATGGCGCAGAACTCGCACGCGACGATGACGGCGGCGAAGAGCTCAACGCGTTCCTCGAATACCAAGCTGCGACGACAGGCGCGCACTACATCGAAGTCCGCGGCTTCGTTGAAGAAGCAGAAGGCCGCTATGTCGTCGGCGTGATCCCTGGCGAAATTGGCCAGAGCATCGACAATGCCGACTATATCGCGCCGAGCGGTGAAGGCCGTCAGAGCCAGCTCGGCACGCCGGAAGACGTTGATTGGTTCTACGTCGAGCTGATCGAAGGCCGCTCTTATCGCATCATGCTCGATGGCGCCGGCGATACGCCGCTGGCTGACCCCTACCTCACGCTCTACGACGCGCAGGGCACGCAAATCGCTGCGGATGACGACGGCGGCACGGGCCTCAACGCTTATCTGAACTTCGCTTCACCAACCGGCGGCAGCTACTTCGTCGGCGTGTCGTCTTACGGTTCCGCGAGCGCCGGCCAATACTGGCTGCGCATCAACGACACTGACGTCCCGGGCAACGTCTACACAGACGAAACCCTTGATCCGAACGCCGATAGCCGCATCAGCCGCATCGAAATGCCGGGCGATCTCGATACCTATCGCGTCACCCTTGAAGCCAACGTCCGCTATGTCATCGACGTGCGCGGCCACGGCGACAACGCGCTCACCGATCCCTTCGTGTCGATCCTCAACACCGAAGGTCAAAGCGTCACCACTGACGATGATAGCGGCCCGGGCTTCGATGCGCGCGTTCGCTACAGCTCAGAAACGGGCGGCGAATTCTACATCCAGGCGAGCGGCCTTGGCGGCTCGACCGGCGACTATCAAGTTGAGATCGTGCGTCAGTAGGCAGAACGCCGGGGGATGCATGCGGGCGGCGGCGCTGGACAAGAGCGCCGCCGCTTTTCTTTTGCGCTAGCTCAGGCCTGAAGTGCGGTCCGCGCCCTGGCGCTCGAGCATCCAGCCTGGATATTCCGGCTTCAGCTTCGAGACATCATCCAAGCGCTTCAAATCAGCGCTCGATAGCTCAACACCCGTCGCGGCGAGATTGTCATTGAGCTGCGCTTCCGTCTTCGCACCGATGATGACGCTGGTGACGTGCTTTTGATGCAGCAGCCACGACAGCGCGATCTGCGCCACTGACACTCCGCGTGCGTCGCCGATCTCCTTCATCACATCGATAATGTCGTAAGCCTTCTCTTTATCGACCGGCGGGAAGTCGAACGTCGCGCGGCGGCCTTCGCCCGCGCCGTTGCGGGTGAATTTACCAGAGAGAAAGCCACCCGCGAGCGGGCTCCACGGCAGAATCGCCAGCTCTTGATCCTTCGCCAGCGGCACGACTTCACGCTCAAGATCGCGTCCGGCTATCGAATAGTACATCTGCAGCGACTCAAAGCGCGCCAGCCCGCTCCGTTCCGAAATCCCGATCGCTTTCGCAATCTGCCACGCCGCATAATTGCAAAGGCCGATATAACGCGCCCTGCCCGACCGCACGACTTCATCGAGCGCTTCAAGCGTCTCTTCCAGCGGCGTCGCCGGATCGAACGAGTGCACTTGGTAGAGATCGACATAATCGAGATCGAGCCGCTCCAAGCTCGCATCGATCGTGTCGAACACATGCTTGCGCGAGAGGCCCCAGAGATTGGTGTTCTTCGAACGCCGCTCCGCCTCCGGCGTTTGATCGCCGCCGTAAGCGTTCATGCGGCCGAACAATTTCGTCGCGATCACCAATTCATCGCGCGGCAAATCCTTGATCGCCTGCCCGAGCACCTTCTCCGACAAGCCGTTGGAATAGACGTTCGCCGTATCGATGAAAGTGACGCCCTTATCGAACGCGGTCTTCACCAGCTTGGTCGATGCGTCTTGCTCCAACGCGCCGATGACCTTCCAAAAGCCATCGCCCCCAAACGTCATGGTGCCGAGGCAGATTTCAGAAACGGCAAGGCCGGTACGGCCAAGTTTGCGATAGCGCATGGGGGATCGTCCTTCAGTGGAAGCGCGCAACATAAGAACGCCGGCGCCGCTTGGGGAGCAGACTCAAACAATTATTCGCCGACGGACCGCCGGCTTCAGCCGGCACCCTTCGATGTGCACCTTAGACACGAAGAAGAGCGCATGAGTAAAAACTCAAACTAGCTCGTCACGAGCAGAAATACCGCAAATCCCCCAGCTGCGCTTGCGATCACAACAACCGCAAGCCAAAGCCAGAAGTTCTCTATTTTTACGATCGGGCCCAACTGCTCGTAGTCGTCGCCCGTCCACACACGCACACCAAGGAGCAGAAACGTTGCCGCAAGCCCAATAATCGCAGCTAGACCAATGAGGGTGTTATCGGAAACGCCCATTCCGTTCATCACTCAGCGGCTCCTAAGCCACCCCATGCCGCCTGAACCACGCTAGCGCGCGCGCCCAGCCGTCGGCGGCTGCTTCAGCATTGTAACTCTGCCGATAATCGGCGTGAAAACCGTGCTGCACGCCGGGATAGACGATGATCTCCGAGCCCGTCGGATTATCCGCCGCCATCAGGCCAGCGCGCATGTTCTCGACGCCTTCAAGCGGAATGCCGGTATCGTTCTCGGCATAAAGCCCAAGCACCGGCGCGCGAATTTGCGCCGCCACATCATAGGGCCACGGCCGCTCCTCCTCCGAGCCCCATGAGCCCGCCGCAGGCCGCACGACGCGCCCGTACCAAGCCACACCCGCTTTCACGTGCGGCAGTTGCGCCGCCGCCATCCAAACTACCGTGCCGCCCCAGCAGAAACCGGTGATGCCGATATCGCCATCGGTGAAACTCTGCGCACGCAGCCACGCCACAGCGCCCGCCGTATCGCCCATAACTTGCGTGTGGTTTGCGGTGGCGACGATTTCGCGGATTTGCGCGAAATCGGTCATTGGCGCCGGATCGCCAGCGCGGTCGAAATAATCCGGCGCGATCGCGACATAGCCTTCGCGCGCGAAGCGGCGGCAGACATCCTTGATGTAATCGTGGATGCCGAAAATCTCGTTGACGACGATGATCGAGCCTTTGCGGCCGCGCGCGGCCGGGCGTGCAACGTAAGCGGGCAGCGCATAGCCGCCATGCCCGGTGAAGGTCACATCCTCGGTGATCAGCTCGTCACTCGGTGTGGTCACAGGGCTGGCGCACGATGACAGCGCCGCCGTCGCGTACCCAGCGAAGAAGAGCGAAGCCGCCATGGTGCGGCGCGTGGGCGGAAAATTGCCTTCCGGCGTGTCCAAACGCATCCGTTCGTCTCCCAATGGATCGCGCCCGACGCGCGTCCCCTTGCATCTCATCTGTGTCAGGCGGCAGTGTTCCGCCAGTCAATTTCTCGGGGGAATGAGAATGCGTCTAACTGGATTTGCCGCCGCTGCGGTGGCGCTCGCATGTGCGGCGCCCGCCGCTGCCGCCACCCTACCTTTCGATCCCGAACTCGCGACGCACGCTTGGCTTGCAACCATGGGCGAAGAAGCCACCGCGCGCTCCGACGCGTACTTCGAAGGCGGCTACATCGTCGAGTACGCCAGCATTATCGTCTCGGTGCTGGTTGCGGGCTTGTTCTTGGTGCTCGGGTGGGCGCGCGGCGTGCGCAGCTGGCTTGAAAAGACCGTGAAATGGTTTCCTCTCGTCGCCTTTGGCACGTCCTTCTTCTACATCCTTGTGTCTTCGCTGCTGACGTTCCCGTTCTCCTATTATGTCGGTTTTGTCCGCGAGCATCGCTACGACCTCTCAACACAAACCTTGCCGCAATGGCTGATCGAGCAAGGCCAAGGGCTCGGCATCGGCCTGATCGTCGGCTCGCTCTTCCTGACGGTGCTTTATCTCATCGTGCGCGCCGCGCGTAATACCTGGTGGATTTGGGGCTCTGTCGTCACCATCGCTTTCGCTGCGGTGATGAGCATGCTGTTTCCCGTGTTCATCGCGCCGATGTTCAACACCTACACGCCGATGGAGCAGAGTGAGCTGCGCGATGAGATCATCGCTATGGCGCAAGCCAACGGCGTGCCGGCGACGGACGTCATGGTCTATGACCGCTCACGCCAGACCAACTCGATCAGCGCCAACGTCTCCGGCTTCGGCCCCACAACGCGGATCTCACTCGCCGACACGCTGCTCGAACGCGGCAGCCCGGAAGCTGTGCGCGCCGTGATGGCGCACGAAATCGGCCATTACGTCTTGCGCCACAACGTCTCTGGCTTGCTGCTCTCTTCGATCGTGATTTTGTTCAGCTTCGCCGCGGTGCACTTCCTGTTTCGCGGGCTGGCCAAGAACGAACGCTGGGGCATCCGCGACATCGCCGATCCTGCCGGTTTGCCGCTTATCGTCGCGATATTGGCGGTTGTCGGCATCCTCACCGGCCCGATGGACCGCTACCTGACGCGCTTCAACGAGTTGCAGGCTGACATGTTCGGTCTCAACGCCGCGCGCGAGCCAGATGGCTTCGCCGAAGCCGCGATCCTGCTCAGCGAATATCGCAAGATGCAGCCGTCGCCGATCGAGGAAATGCTGTTCTACACCCACCCATCAGGCTGGACTCGCGTACACAACGCGATGGTGTGGAAGGCGCACGAGATTGCAGCTGGCCGCCTCCCCGCCTCCCCCGGCGGGCCACCCGAAGGCTGGGTGCCGGACTTCGTACGTAACCGCGAAGCGCCTGCGACTCCAGCCGCCGAAGCGCCAGCTGCAACTACGCCTGCGCCGGAACCGTCACCCGCCGCACCGTCAAATTAAGCCGCCCGCCTTTCGGCAATAAGCGCGACGTACCCGGCAGGATTCGATCCACGCCGTGGTACGCGCGCCGCGCCGCGCCGCCGAGCATGCACACATCGCCCGACGCTAAACGCACGCTCCGCGTCGGGTCGGAACGCACGCTGCCGCCGATGCGAAAGATCGCGGTGTCGCCGAGCGAGATCGACAGCACCGGCGCATCCCACGCGTCCTCGTCGCTATCGACGTGCAATCCCATGCGTGCATCGCCCTCATAGAGATTGACCAGGCACGCCTCCGGCTCAGCGTCGTAGCCGCTCAGCGCGCGCCACAGCGCCAGCACTTGCGGCGGCATCTCCGGCCACGGACGCCCAGTCTCAGGATGGGTGTCCTGATACCGATAGCCCTGCTCCTTATCGGTGACCCAACCGAGCGAACCGAAATTCGTCATGCGCACCCGCATCGGCAGGCCCGATTTCGGCATCCGCGGAATGTAGAGCGGCCCTGCCCGCATGCGCGCGAACACCTCATCGCGCAGCGCCTCTTGGGCGGCGCGATCGAGCAGGCCTGGCCAAAGCCGGAAGCCGTCGAGATCTGAAGCCGGGCGGGTCATTCTGAAGCGCCTATCTAGGTGTTCGGTTTCTTTTTTGTTCCGGCGGAGCCTTGAGCCAGATCAAAGCCACATAGGCGCTCCCCTATTTCCTCTCAAAGAATGCGGCTATCGCTCCCCAAAAGCCTTGCACGTCCTAGGCGATACACCACATGAACCCGGAACGAAGCGGCTTGGTGCTTGGGACGGGGCGCTAAGTCGTTTAACCGCTTTGATTGAAGGACAGGACGCAGCACTCGCGGACGCCATGCCATGGGTCCCAAGACGAAGCTGCGCTGCTGAAAGGAACGAGGACTAAGCAATGGGTAAAGTGATCGGTATCGATCTTGGCACGACCAATTCGTGTGTCGCCGTCATGGAAGGCGGCCAGCCGAAGGTCATCGTCAACGCTGAAGGCGCGAACACGACGCCCTCCGTTGTGGCCTTCAACGAAAGCGGCGAGCGCCTCATCGGCATTCAGGCAGCGCGCCAAGCCATCACCAACCCAACCCACACCTATTACGCAGTGAAGCGCCTCATCGGCCGCTCCTTCGACGATCCGATCACCAAGAAGGACATGGATCTTGTCCCGTACAAGATCGTCAAAGGTCCGAACGGCGACGCTTGGCTCGAAGGCCGCGACAAGAAATATTCTCCTTCAGAAATCTCCGCCTTCGTGCTGCAGAAGATGAAGCAGACGGCGGAAGATTATCTCGGTGAGCCAGTGACGCAGGCCGTCATAACGGTTCCTGCTTATTTCAACGATGCCCAACGCCAAGCCACGAAAGACGCCGGCAAGATCGCCGGCCTCGAAGTGCTGCGCATCATCAACGAACCGACCGCAGCCGCTCTCGCCTATGGCCTCGACAAAACCGGCGCCAACAAAACCATCGCCGTCTATGACCTCGGCGGCGGCACGTTCGACGTCTCGATCCTCGAAATCGGCGACGGCGTCTTCGAAGTCCGCTCCACCAACGGCGATACGTTCCTGGGCGGGGAAGACTTCGACATCCGCATCCTGAATTACCTGGCCGACGAGTTCAAAAAGCAGAACGGCATCGATCTGCGCCAAGACAAGCTCGCCCTCCAGCGCCTGAAGGAAGTGTCCGAACAGGCCAAGAAAGAGCTCTCCTCGCGCGCCGAGTTCGACGTCAGCATCCCCTTCATCACCGCGAACGCGAGCGGCCCCGTCCACCTCAACATGAAGATCACACGCGCGAAGTATGAATCGCTCGTCGAAGATCTGGTGCAGCGCACGCTCGGCCCCTGCAAAGCCGCGCTGAAAGACGCCGGCCTCTCTGCTTCCGACATCAAGGAAGTGGTGCTCGTCGGCGGCATGACGCGCATGCCGAAGATCCAGCAGGTCGTGAAAGAATTCTTCGGCCGCGAGCCGCACAAGGGCGTCAACCCGGATGAAGTCGTCGCCGTCGGCGCCGCCATCCAAGCCGGCGTGCTGCAAGGCGACGTGAAGAACGTCGTCCTGCTCGACGTCACCCCGCTCTCGCTCGGCATCGAAACGCTTGGCGGCGTGTTCACCCGCCTGATCGAACGCAACACCACGATCCCGACCAAGAAGAGCCAAATCTTCTCGACCGCCGAAGACAACCAAAACGCGGTCACCATCCGCGTCTTCCAAGGCGAGCGCGAAATGGCGGCGGACAACCGCCCGCTCGGTCAGTTCGACCTCGTCGGCATTCCGCCCTCCCCGCGCGGCATGCCGCAGATCGAAGTCACCTTCGACATCGATGCGAACGGCATCGTCTCGGTCGGCGCCAAGGATAAGGCGACCAACAAAGAACAGAACATGCGCATCCAACCGTCGGGCGGTCTCAGCGACGCCGACATCCAGCGCATGGTCAAGGAAGCCGAAGAGCACGCCGGCGAAGACAAATCGCGGCGCGAACTGGCGGAAGCGAAGAACCAAGGCGAAGCCCTGGTCCACGCCACCGAAAAGCAGCTCATCGAGAACGGCGATAAGATCCCGGCCGCGGACAAGACCGCGATCGAGCAAGCCATCGCCGCTTTGAAGACCTCGCTCGAAACCGAGAACACCTCTGACATCGCCGCCAAGACGCAGGCCCTCGTGCAAGCGTCGATGAAGATCGGCGAAGCCCTCTATGGCGGCGCCGGCCCCGGCGGTGACGGCGGCGGCAGCGGCGGCTCCGACGAAGAAGGTGTCGTCGACGCCGACTTCGAAGAAGTCGACGGCAAGAAAAGCGCTTAAGCCAATCACGTCATCGAGGTCGGGCGATGTCGCAGCGCTTTTTCCCAACTGACATGGGGCGGTTCTCCTCCTTGCGAGGAAGCCGCTCCTTTCTCATGTGGGTCGCGTCATGAGTGCTGAACGCGATTATTATGAGATCCTCGGCGTGCCGCGCGATGCGGACGCCGCTGCGATCAAGTCAGCGTTCCGCAAGCTGGCGATGAAGCTGCACCCGGATCAAAACCCGGGCTGCAAAGTCTCCGAAGATAAGTTCAAGGAAATCGGCGAGGCCTATTCGGTTCTCTCCGATCCGCAAAAACGCGCCGCGTACGATCGCTACGGCAAAGCTGGCGTAGGCGGCGGCCCCGGCGGCGGGCCAGGCTTTGGTCCAGGCTCGGCGGGCTTCAACGACTTCTCCGACATCTTCAACGAGATCTTCGGCGGCGGCTTCGAAGAGATGTTCGCCGGCGGCCGTGGCCGCACCGGCCCTGCCCGCGGCGCCGATCTCCGCTACGATATCGAGATCACGCTCGAACAAGCCTTCAAGGGCAGCGAGCGCGAGATCGTCGTGCCGCGCGCGCAAAAGTGCGAGCCGTGCAGCGGCTCAGGCTCGGAAGGCAACGCGCCGCTCGAAACCTGCCGCACCTGCGCCGGCCAAGGCCAAGTCCGCGCCCAGCAAGGCATGTTCCGCATGGTGCGCACCTGCCCGAACTGCAACGGCCGCGGCCAATCGATCAAGACGCCGTGCAAGAGCTGTGGCGGCCGCGGCGCGGTGCAGAAAGAACGCACGCTCTCGGTCAAGATTCCGGCCGGCGTCGAAGATGGCACGCGCATCCGTTTAGCCGGCGAAGGCGATGGCGGCGCACGCGGCGGGCCTTCCGGTGATCTTTATCTTTTCCTCTCGGTAAAACCGCACGCCCTGTTCGAGCGCGACGGGCCCGATCTCTACTGCCGCGCACCGACGCCGATGTGCAAAGCAGCGCTCGGCGGTGAAATCGAAATTCCCACCATCGAAGGCGACCGCGCCAAGGTGACGATCCCCGCGGGCGCGCAAACCGGCCGCCGCTTCCGCGTCAAAGGCAAAGGCATGACGCACCTGCGCGGCAAGGATCGCGGCGACCTCCACGTCGAGCTCTTGGTGGAAACGCCCGTGAATCTGAGCGCCAAGCAACGCAAGCTGCTCGAAGAATTCGCCAAGGATTGCGGCGAGGAAGCCCACCCGCAAACCCAAGGCTTCTTCGCCAGCATGAAGAAGTTCTTCGACGCGTCGAGCGAAGGCCCGTCGCGCTAAACGCGCAAGCTAGGGGGATAGACCCGCCTCTATCCAACACTGAGCGCCACTGCTTGCAAGTTGGAGCGCGGCGCTCCGCGCCGCATTTTGCGCAAGCGCCTCAAGCCTTAAGCGCCAATGCGCGGCGGAGCCGCGCGCTCCAACTTACAAAAATTGAGCGCACCAATCCGACCGAGTTCAAACCGTGCCTACACTTGTCTCGTCCGCACACGGGAGCTTTCGTAGACGTCCGAAACTCGAAAGGTGCGTGACACGGTCGGCGGGAGTGATCGAAGCGATGTTTCGCGGAGATCCATCAAATGTTTGCGGGGAGTGAAACCGCAAAGTCCAAGGTGACGGACACCTTGCCCGCAGCACCGGCGAAAAGGGCATGGAGCTAAGCCCTGCGTTGCGAATCCGTCGATGGCGGGTCCGCGGCGAAAGCGGGAGCGGTCCAGACTACCGGAACGCACATAAACCCCGCGCCCATCGTAAAGGAGGCGAGCTGGCCATCGTCAGCATCTTACAACTCCTCGGGCCCAAGCCGGAAAAAACGATCGGACAACGGGGCGCGTGCAACGCGAGCTGCGTAGGCAGCAAGCCCTTAGAGACTACTCTGCGCGGCGCACGCGCCCCGTTCTCCCACTTGGGAGGTAGCGATTAAAAACCAGCGGCGCATAAAAGTGCGCACGCTGCGTACCAGCTCGCCCTTGGTGGGCGAGTTGTCAGCGCGCGATGCGGGCTGACTGAGTGGGTGACTGCACAGTGTTTTTAGACCAACCGCGCCATCACCCACGTCGTTCGCGGACGCCTCACCCATCAAGGGCGAGGAGGGCGGCTCAATCTCGGAGCGCGTAGACGCTTTCAACGCACGGGGCGCCAATCGTCTCAACCTGGCCAAGCTCCACCAGCCGGATCATGTGCGCGAGCACGCTGTGGCAGGCGGCGGGATGCAGGCGTTTGTCGACATCCGCATAGATCACCGAGACCATGTCTTTGATCGCGGTTTTGCCGGCGCGCATTTGCTCAATGATCTGCGCTTCGCGCTCGAGGCGGTGATCGATGAAAGCCTGCACGAACGGCGTCGCTTCGCGCACTGGCGGGCCATGCGTTGGCCAAAGCGTCGAAAAATTCCGGTCGCGCACTTTTTCGAGGCTGTTCAAATAATCGGTCATGTCGCCATCTGGCGGGCCGATGACAGTGGTGGACCAGCCCATGATGTGATCGCCGGGGAAGAGCGCGTTTTCTTCGATCAGCGCGTAGGCCATGTGGTTGGTCGTGTGGCCCGGCGTGAACACCGCTTCGATCGTCCAGCCCGGCCCGCTGAAGCGATCGCCATCGCTGACATTGATGTCGGGCTGGAAGAGATGATCGTCGGACGCTTCGAGACGCAGCGCATCGCAATCGCTGGGCTTCGGCGGAATGGTGCTCGAATAAACTTTCGCGCCAGTGCGCGCCGCCAGCGGATGCGCGGCAGGCGAGTGGTCCATGTGGCGATGGGTGACGAGAATGTGCGTCACGCGCTCGCCCTCGACCGCGCGCAGCAGCGCTTCGATGTGTTCATCATCGTCCGGGCCGGGATCGATGATGGCGACTTCGCCTTGGCCGATAATGTAGACGCCGGTGCCGCGGAAGGTGAACGGGCCCGGATTGTTGGCGACGAGCCGGCGGATCAGCGGGCTGACCTGCTGCGCGCGCTCGTACTCAAAGTCCATTTCACGGACGAACGGGATCTTGGACGCCATTGGAGCTGGTTCTCAGGCCGCGCCGCGCACGAACTTGCGGAACGCATCGCGCATCATGCGCGTGGCTTTCACCTTGTCGGCCAAGTTGAGCGCGATGGGCGGGCCCATGTCGGTCTTGTTGGCGTCAACAATGTAAAGCTTGCCGTCAGTCCGATCACGCAACACGTCAACACCACCCCATTCAAGGCCGATCTCGCGCGCGAACGCGCTGATCTGATCAAGCTCTTCGGGGCTGAACACATCTTCCGGCGCCCGCAGCAGCACCTCTGTGTTCGTATTGAGGAAGCGTTTGGTTACTTGCCGGCGCTTGATAAACACAACGACGGGTCTTCCGCCGACGGTGGAGGTGCGCAAATCCTCGACGAGGTCGAGATCGGACGCCATGCGATTGTCGACAACGCGCTGGTAAACACGGCCCGGAATGGCCGGCGTCGGGCACTGAACGATGCGGCCATCATGCGCCGCGTTAATCTCGGATTTTTCGACGGCGAGGCCAAAGTGTGCGATCGGATCAACCGCGAGCCGATTGCCGAACGCGATTTCACAGGCGCGCGCGACGTTCGTTTTCGAGACATCGCGGCAGTTAAAATTCACCAGCTTCACGCCGGGCTGTAGCTTTGTCGGCGGATCGTTGGGGCTGAAGGTGGCGTCTTCGAAATGCATGACGACATCGGCTTGCGATGCGTCCTTCACCAATTTGGCGCCAGATGCGCGGGAGACGGCCCAGATCAAATACCAAGGCCGCGCGCGCTCCGGCGTAAAGGCGATGGTGAAGCTCGGCGAGAGCGGCTCAATCGCCTGCGCGGCGAAAAAGAAGCGAAACCACGCGGTGACTTGTGCGATGACCGAAGGGGAGTAGGGCACGCGCGCGCCGGTCTTGCGCACGGTTAAGCCGGTGAGGCCGAACTCGAAGTCCTTAAGCCAGACCGAACCCGAGGTCTGGAACACGCGTGGCGTTGCGTCTGTCACGGTTTAAATGCTCCGCGGCCCGGCGCTTGCAGCGCTTTGCCGAATGGAAACGGTATTCGCCATTTGCCTGTTCGCATTGGATCGCGTGCGCACTGTGCTGCTCGCCCTGTCATTGATCGTGATGTTGAAGATCGTATGGCTGCTAATAGCGGCCTAATCAGGTCTTTGGCGCCAAAGTTTCGAGCGCCCCACGCGCCCCTTCTAAGTCGTACCCTGCCTTTGCCGCCAACGCGATGATTTCATCAGGGCGGTGGCCCCCTCTAAGGGCTTGCGCCATGGCCCAGGCCATTATTGAGCGTTTGCCGGTTCGGCAATAGGCCAGGATGGGCCCCTCGGCCGTCTCGAGCAGTTCTGCTGTCGCACCCACCGCCTGCGGCGGCGGCGGCAGCCCAGAAAATGGCACCGCGTGGAACGCTAGGCCCGCCGCCTCGGCCGCCGCGCGCATTTCCGCAAGGCTGGGTTGCCCCGGCTCTTCCCCCTCGGGGCGATTGACGATGACGGTACGGAAGCCCTCGGCGGCGGCGCGCGCGAAGTCTTCGGAACTGAGTTGGCCCGCTGCAGCGAAGGCCGGCGTAACGCGATGGAACTCGGTCATGTCGCAGGTACGTTGACATGGCTTGCCTCAGAAGCAAGGTTTCGCCGCGTCGTCGGCTGCTTCGCCGCAATTGGGACGTTGGGATGCTTGCTCTTACCGTTCGGCGTCTGCTCGTCGCAATTCCCACGCTGATTGCCATCGTTGCCGCCGCGTTCCTGCTGATGAAGGCCGCCCCCGGGGGGCCCTTCACCACCGAGCGCCAACTCCAACCGGAAATCGAACAGCGCCTAAAAGCCAAGTTCGGCCTAGATTTGCCGATCGAACAGCAGTTGGCGCGGTACTTGTTCGGCTCGGAAGAGGGCGGCGGGCTGGTGCGCGGCGATTTCGGCCCGTCCATGACCTACAAGGACAAAACCGTCATAGACATCATTGCTGAGGGCGCGCCGACGAGCGCTATTCTTGGCTTTGGCGCGATGTTGTTTGCGCTGCTGGTCGGCGGCGGCCTTGGGATCATCGCGGCGCTGCGACAAAACAAGATTCAAGATTACGCGGTCATGGCGCTCGCGATTGCCGGCGTGTGCTTGCCGCCACTTGTGGTTGGACCGGTGTTTCAACTCCTGTTTGGAGTGCAGTGGGGTATCCTGCCCAGCCAGGGGCTCCACCGCGACGAGTTCGGGCTCATCTATCTCATCCTGCCCATCATCACTCTGGCGCTGCCGCTGATCGCTATCGTGTCCCGGCTCATGCGCGCGTCGATGATTGAAGCGTTGCGCTCGAATGCGATCCGTACGGCGCGCGCTAAAGGCTTGCCGGAAACGCAAGTGATCCTGCGCCATGCGCTGCCAATCGCGCTGTTGCCAATAGTGTCTTACGTCGGTCCGGCGCTCGCGGGCGTGATGGCCGGCTCGTTCGTGATCGAGACGGTTTACCAACTGCCCGGCATCGGCAAGCAGTTTGTTTATGCCGCCGGCCAGCGGGACTACACGCTCGTGATGGGCGTGGTGCTGATTTATTCGTTCCTCATCATCTCTCTCAATCTGGCGGCGGACATCATGTACCGCGTGCTGGACCCACGGGCGCGCACGGCATGAGCGACATTCCTCTCGACGAAACCGCGCCGCCCACCGGCGTTCGTGGCCGCTCCCTTTGGGAAGACGCGCGCCGTCGCCTGATGCGCAATCCGGCCGCCGTGGCGAGCCTCTACGTGGTCGCCATCCTGGTGCTCGTGGCAGCATTTGGGCCGATGCTGTGGGTGCATTCGGTCGATGAAATTTTCCGCGACAGCGTCGGTATCGCGCCGACGTCGACGAACATGCATTGGCTCGGCACCGACACCGAGGGCCGCGATATGGTTGCGCGGTTGATCTTTGGCCTAGGCATTTCGCTATTGGTGGGCTTTGTCGCTACCGCGGTGGCGATCACGATTGGCGTAACCTACGGCGCGATCGCAGGCTTCGTCGGCGGTTGGGCCGATGAAGGCATGATGCGGTTTGTGGACGTCCTTTACGCTGTGCCGTTCGTGTTCTTCGTCATCGTGTTGATGACGGTGATCGACACGCCCGATCCGTGGGTGAAGCTCATGTGGATCTTCGCTGCGATTGGCGCCGTCGAGTGGCTAACGATGGCGCGGATCGTGCGCGGGCAGACGATTTCGCTGCGGCAAAAGGAATTCGTAGAAGCGGCGCGGGCGGCGGGCGCGCAACCGCTGCAGATCGTCTTCCGCCACATCGTGCCGAATGTGCTGGGCCCCGTCGTGGTTTTCGCAACGCTGAACATCCCAGTGATCATTCTGGCGGAGAGCTTTCTGTCGTTCATCGGCCTCGGCGTGCAGGAGCCGCTGACGTCGCTCGGCCGGCTGATCTCAGACGGTTCGCGTCAAATGATCCAGGCGCCATGGATGCTGATCGCGCCAGCCACGACGATGCTGATCACACTGCTCGCGCTCAACTTCCTCGGCGACGGCCTGCGCGACGCGCTCGATCCGAAGGAAAGGTAGGGCAGGTTACTGCCCTACCTTTTTACTGCCGCTTATTGCGTCCGCCGCACACGCAGCGCCGGCCCATTTCGCAGCGACATCAAGAAGCTGCCGAGTGCGGCCCTGCGGATCGTGACTTCGCCGCCAGCGCGGGCGTTGCGCGGGTTCTCATTATCAACCTGGGTCCAGACTTGGCCATTGGTCATGTAGAAGGTGGCGGTTCCGTCGCGGCGCATGACGACGCGATCGAGCGTGAGTTGCATCTCGGCAAATTCCGGCTCGGCGCCGTCTTCGCCGCGCCCAAAGATGCGGGGCAGGCTCGGAAGCGAGAAGCCGAACGCCTCGCGCTCCACTTCCTGCGCCTGCGCGCGGTCGACGGCGACTAGATCGCCGCTGGTTTGGGCTTCACGGAGGCGGCCGACGGCCGAGTCGTAGCAGGCCAGGCGCTGAGCTTGGTCGGTAATGCTAGCGCACTGATAGACTTGGTCGAGCGCCGCCGGATTTCCGGCCGGCCGCTCCTGCGCGGCGGCTGGAACAACAGCCAATGCGACAAAACATAGGCTGGCAAAGACAACGCGCATAAAGTCCCCTCCCAAGTGCGGCCGGATCATCTTATTCTGGCTGGAGAATTTGTCAGCCGGCTTAGGCGCCGGGCCCAGGAGACGAGCTTATGGCCATCTGGACGAGCCGCCGATCCCTTTTGACAGGCGCCGGCGGGGTAGGCGTCGCGGCCACGCTGGGCGGCTGCGCCAATGCCCGTATCATCGGCTTCGACAAGGCCCGGAAATCGCTCGACATCGCCAATTCGAGTGAGCCGCTCTCGCTCGACCCGCACAAAGCGACGGGCTCGTGGGAAAACAACATTATCGGCAACATGTTCATCGGCCTCACCACCGAGAACGAGGAAGCCGAGCCGGTGCCTGGCATGGCCGAACGCTGGGAGGTGAGCGAAGACCTGCTGACGTGGACGTTCTATCTGCGCCGCGCGACCTGGTCGGACGGCGAGTCATGCGACGCGCACGATTTTGAGTTCGGCTTCAAGCGCATCATGAACCCGGACACGCTCGCGCAATACGCTTCGATCCTTTACCCCATCAAGAACGCGCAAGCGATCAATACCGGCGAGATGGATGTCGAGGAACTCGGCGTCACTGCGATCGATGATCTGACGCTCGAGATCAGATTAGAACACCCGGCGCCGTATCTGCCGCAATTGCTGAAACACTACACGGCGTATCCGATCCCGAAGCACGTCCACGAGCGTGTCGGTGAAGACTGGATCAAGGCCGAGAACATCCAGGTCAACGGCCCGTTCATTCTGCGTCGTTGGTGGTCGAACTACATCATCCACTTGGAGCGCAATCCGAACTTCTATGACGCCAACAACGTCGTCATAGAGCACCTCTATTTCTATCCGCAGAACGACGTGCAGGCGGCGGCGCGCAAGGTGCTGAGTGGCGAAGCCGGCTGGGCGACGCGCTTTCCGTCAAACCAGGTGGAAGTGTTGCGGCGCGATTTGCCGGGCTTCGTGCGCGTTTCGACCTACCTGACGGTGAACTATTTTTCGTTCAACATGACGAAGCCGCCATTTGATGACGTGCGCGTTCGCCAAGCCATCTCGATGGCGTACGACCGCGACTTCGTGGCCAACCAAATCTACAAGACTGGCGAGACGCCTGCGTACAAGTTCGTGCCGCCGGGCGTTTATAATTACCCGTCGAGTGCGCTCTACAGCTGGGCAGGGCGGCCGGTTGCGGAGCGCAAGCAGGAAGCAGAGCGGCTCCTGCGCGCGGCGGGCTACGGGCCCAACAATCCGCTGCGCTTTGCGTTCTCTCACCGCAACACGAGCGACAATCCGCGCGTCGCTGTCGTGGCGCAGAATGATTGGAATTCGATAGCGCCCTGGGTGACTGTGGAGTTGCGCGGCGTTGAAAACCAAGTTCACTACGCCAACCTGCGCGCTAAGAATTTCGACGCTGGCGATGGCGGCTGGATCGGCGACTTCAACGACGCGAAGAACTTCCTCTATCTGTTTGAAAGCCGCACCGGATCGCAGAATTATCCGGGCTATAACAATCCCCGCTATGACGGGCTCGTTCACCAATCGGATTTTGAACGCGATGATCAGGCGCGCGCGCAGCTGATGTTGCAGGCCGAGCAATTGCTGCTCGATGAAGCGCCGATTTGCACCAGCGTCTTCATCAACAGCACTAACCTCGTGCACCCCGATCTAACCGGCTACGTGGATAATCTCGAAGACATCCACCGCGCGCGCTGGTTTGGGATCAGGAACGCCTGATCAGAACGGCCCGCCGGCTTCATCATCGCCGATGGCTTTGATGGCGAAGGCGTAGTCGTGCGCGAGTTCGCGTAGGTATTCGAAGCGGCCGGCGCTGCCGGCGTGGCCCGCGCCCATGTTCATCTTGAGCAAGATGGGACGCCCGCTCGTGGTGTGTGGCCGCAGCTTCGCCGCCCACTTCGCCGGCTCCCAATAAGTGACGCGCGGATCGGTGAGTCCGCCCGTTGAGAGCACTGCTGGATAAGCCTTCTGCTCGATGTTCGTGTAGGGGCAGTAGGAGGCGATGTAATCGTACGCTTCCTCGCTCTCGAGTGGATTGCCCCATTCGGGCCATTCCGGCGGTGTCAGCGGCAACGTTGTGTCGCTCATCGTGTTCAGCACATCGATGAATGGCACGCCGCCAATTATACCAGCCCAGAGATCGGGGCGCATGTTGTTGATCGCGCCCATGAGCAAGCCGCCAGCGGAACGGCCTTCGCAGACGATGTTGCCCGGGCGGCCATAGCCGCGCGACACGAGTTCTTCCGCGCAGGCGATGAAGTCCGTGAACGTGTTCTTCTTGGTGAAGCGGCGGCCATCCTGAAACCAGCCGAAGCCCATTTCCGAGCCGCCGCGCACGTGCGCGATGGCGTAAATCCAGCCGCGATCGACGAGGCTGAAGCGGCGGATGGAGAAGTCCGCATCCATCGAAATGCCGTAGGAGCCGTAGCCGTAGAGATAGAGCGGTGCGCTGCCGTTGAGCGGCGTGCCGCGCTTCATCAGAATCGTGATCGGGATGCGCTTGCCGTCAGAGGCTTCGGCGAAGAAGCGGCCGGTGAGGTAGTCGTCCGGGTTGTGGCCGGATGGGATTTCCTGTGTCTTGCGCAGCACCTGCGTGCGCGCCGCCATGTCGTAGTCGAACCACTTCAGCGGCGTGGTCGGCGACTCGTAGATGTAGCGGACGTTGGTGGTGTCGAACTCGTAGCCGCCGGCCAGTTCGAGATTGTAGGCCTGCTCATCAATGGCGATGGCGTGTTCGTCGCCGCCACTATGGCGGATGACGATTTTCGGCAGCGCGTGCATGCGCTCGACGCGGACAAGGTAATCTTTCGTCGCGCCGAGGCCGAGGATGTAGCGGCCAGCTTGATGCGGCAGGAAATCGCGCCATTGGGCGCGCGCGGTGCGCCCCGGCTCGGCGGTCATGATTTTGAAATCGACCGCGTTGTCGGCGTTGGTGAGGATGTACCAGCGGCCGTTCCAGTGTGTGGGCGTGTAGAGGAGCTCATCCTCACGGCCGTGGAACAGCGTCGGCGCCGCCGTCAGATTGTTGGCGGGGATGGTGTAGTATTCTGACTGCGCGCCGTTGCCGGCGCTGATCAGCATGTATTCATCGCTCTCGGTCGGGCCGACGCTGATGAAGAAGCCGTCGTCCGGTTCGTCATAGACGAGCGTATCGTCGCCGCCGCGTGCAGGGCGGCGATAGATTTTGGCCGGGCGGCCATTGTCATCGCGGAAGGTCCAGAAGATCAGCTGCGAATTTGGCGCCCAGGCGAAATCGCCGGTGCAATTGGTGATGTGCGAAGAGAGGGTTTGGCCGCTGGCCAGATCCTTTACATAGACCGTGTAGATTTCCGAGCCTTGCTCGTCGACTGCGTACGCATAGAGCGCGTGATCGGGTGAGTGCTGGGCGGCGATGACTTTGTAGAAGGTCTTGCCGCGCGCTTGCTCTTCGACATTGATCAGAATTTGCTCGGGGCCTTCTTGGCCGCGCGGGCGGCGCGCGTGGATCGGATGCTGCGCGCCGGTTTCGAAGCGGCGGTAGTATTCCCACGGGCCGTCCGGCGATGGCACGGAGCTATCGTCTTCTTTGGTGCGGCCGCGCATCTCTTGATAGATGCGCTCTTGCAGCGCGGCTGTCGGCGCCATCATCGCTTCGCGGTGAGCATTCTCTGCATCGAGATATTCGCGCACGTCCGGTCGCAGCAGCGACGGATCGCGCATCACGTTCTGCCAATTATCGTCCTTCAACCACGCGTAATTATCCACACGCGTGCGGCCCAATTGCTCGAACGTGCGCGGTTCAATGCGGGCGACGGGCGGCGTGGGGATTTCGGTCATGGTTGGGCTATCCGTGGATGCGCAGGCGGGAAGAAGCGCGAGCACGGGAAGTGCGGCGCTGGCTTGCAGGAGATCGCGTCTATTCATGTGGCCTTGTTCGGGGAAGCGGCAGCGTGGGTCAATCGGCTTCGGTCAGCCGCAGCAGCACACCGGTCGCGTCGTCGCTGGGTTTGAAGCGCGGGTGCTTGGCGCCGCCGGCATCGGCGGCTTCGATGTCGCGGAGTTCGCGGCCAAGCTCGTGCAGACCCTTGTCCAAAGCGGCGCGGACTATGCCGGCGGCGTCGTAGGCGTGATAGCGATCGACAAGGGCTGAGAGGCCGTCCGTGCAGAGCAAGATGTGGGCAGGGCGCTTCAGCGGCAGCTGCCAATAGCGCGCGTGATCCGCGCACTCAGGCTGCAGGCCAAACACCCAATAACCGCCGGGTTCTTCGGTGTTGTGCAGCGCACGCTTTGCGCGCAGGCGCTTCAATGTGCCCGCGTCGCGCAGCAAGGCTGCGGGGTCCGCAGTCTGTCCAGCTTGGGCGGCGGCGCGCTCTTCATCATTGGCGGCGTTTTGCGGGCCGCCGATCGCGTGCGCGGCGCCATTCGCATCAAGCGCAAAGCAGCGGCAATCGCCGAGATCGAGTCCGATGATTTCGCCATCGTCCTCGCCAATGATCAGGGCGGATGCAGTCGGTGAACGCCAGGGCGAATGCAGTGGAACGACAGGAAATCCGGAGAAGTCTTCCCGCGCAAACTCGCTCGCCGCGCGGAGGGTCTCTCGAATGTATTCCTCATCTATGGTGACGTGATCGTACACAGTCGCCGCTTCATGCAGCGCAAAATTGAGCTCGCCCGCCAACCAAGCTGCGTCCGAAGCTGCCGAGCTGATGGGCGGCTCGCCGAGGTCCGTCGCGCCATCTATAACCCAAGCGCAGCGGCCGAGCGCGCCATGCGCATCGTCGTTCTGCTTCTTGCGATCGCCAGCTAGCGAAATCGCTTCGATGAGCGTGAGCATCAGCTCGGGAAGATCAGCGACACGACTTCAGCAACGCACGCCGGGCGTTCTTCGTTCTCAATCTCGATCGTGAACTGGTTCACCACTTGAAAGCCGCCGCCGCGCGGCTCGCACGAGAGCATTTGCGAGCGGAGCCGGATGCGCGAACCGACCGGCACCATGTTGGTGAAGCGGACCTTGTTCGACCCGTAATTGATGCCGCGGCTGACACCTTGGAATGAGGCAATGTTCTTGTTCAGGAACGGGATCAGCGACACAACCAGATAGCCGTGCGCGATAGGGGCCCCGAGTTCCTTGGTGGCGCGCTCGACATCGACGTGGATCCATTGGTGGTCGCCCGTCGCGTCGGCGAAACGATTGACCCGGTCCTGGGTGATTTCCAGCCAATCGGAAACGCCGATTTCCTGGCCCACAAGGCTCTGAATTTCGGACAGCGGAATTTCGCGCATGGGGAGGTCTCCTTGGGCCGTCCGGCTGGGAGTAAGGCCGGCGCTGGCGGTTGTCGAGTTGCCGTGGCGTTCCAGCCGGGCAGGAGCCTTGCGGACATGCGCCAGGACGGCCAATTGCGGGGCTTACCGACACAAGGTAATCCCCGCCCATGTCCCTTGATCCGCTCGCGCCAGGCACACTGGCCCTCGCCGAAGAATTCGGCCTCTCCCGCGATGAATACGATCTCGTGCTGGAGAAGCTTGGCCGCACCCCGAACGTGACCGAGCTTGGCATCTTCTCGGTGATGTGGAGCGAGCATTGCTCGTACAAATCCACCCGCTTTCATCTGGCCAAATTCCCGACCAAGGCGCCGCACGTGATTTACGGGCCGGGTGAGAATGCGGGCGCGATCGATATCGGCGAGGGGCTCGCCGCCATCTTCAAGATGGAAAGCCACAACCATCCGAGCTTTATCGAACCGTTCCAGGGCGCGGCGACGGGCGTCGGCGGCATTCTGCGCGACGTCTTCACCATGGGCGCTCGGCCCGTGGCGATCATGAACGCGCTGCGCTTCGGCGAGCCGGATCACCCAAAGACACGCAAGCTTGTCGACGGCGTCGTCAGCGGCATCAGCTTTTACGGCAATTGCGTCGGCGTGCCGACCGTTGGCGGCGAGACCAATTTCGACGCGCGCTACAACGGCAACATCCTGGTCAACGTGTTCTGCCTCGGCATCGCCGACAAGAACAAGATTTTCACGTCCGCCGCTAAAGGCGCAAACAACCCTGTCGTCTATGTCGGCGCCAAAACTGGCCGCGACGGCATCCACGGCGCGACGATGGCTTCTGCCGAGTTCATCGAAGGCGAAGATGGATTGCGCCCGACGGTGCAAGTCGGGGACCCGTTCCTAGAGAAGTTGTTGATTGAAGCCTGCCTCGAACTGATGGCGACGGACGCGATCATCGGCATTCAGGACATGGGCGCCGCCGGCCTCACGTCGTCGTCCGTTGAGATGGCGTCGAAAGGCGAAGCCGGCATCCTGCTCGATCTCGACGCTGTGCCGGCGCGCGAAGAGGGGATGACTCCGTACGAGTTCATGCTGTCGGAAAGTCAGGAGCGCATGCTCATGACGCTGAAGCCCGGCCGCGAAGAAGAGGCCAAGCGCATCTTCGAAAAGTGGGGCTTGGATGCTGCCGTCATTGGCCAGACCACCGACACGGGCAATCTCACACTGCGCTGGCACGGCCAGATCGTCTGCGACATCCCGCTCGGGCCGTTGGCGGACGAAGCGCCGAAATACGAGCGTCCGTACGTGCAGCCGCTCAAGGCGATCCCGCTGACTGACGTTGAGCAGCAGCGTTTGAGCAGCGAGTATCCGGGTTTCGCTATCTCGCTCACGACTTTGCTCTCGCAGCCGGACCAAGCCTCAAAGCGCTGGATTTGGGAGCAATACGATCGCCACGTTATGGGTGACACGCTGGCTGATAGCGGCAGTGACGCCGCGATCGTGCGCCTCTATGGCTCGCAGCGCGCGCTGGCGATGACGTGCGATGTGACGCCGCGCTATGTCGAGGCGGATGCATACGAGGGCGGCAAGCAGGCAGTTGCGGAAGCTTGGCGCAATCTCACCGTTACGGGCGCACGCCCGCTGGCGGTCACGGACAATCTCAATTTCGGCAACCCGCAGCGTCCCGAAGTGATGGGCCAGATTGTGTATGCCATTGAGGGCCTCGCTGAAGCCTGCCGCGAACTCTCGTTCCCGGTGATCAGCGGCAACGTCTCGCTTTATAACGAGACCAATGGTCAGGCGATCTTACCAACGCCAGCCATCGGTGGCGTCGGCATTATCGACAACATGGAGCGCCGCGCGACGGCCGATCGTCTCCAACAGGGCGACACGCTTGTGTTGGTCGGCGAAACTGCCGGTCATCTCGGGCAGAGCGTCTATGCACGCGATCTGTTCAAGCTGGGCGGCGCAGCGCCGAAAGTCGATCTCGCGGTCGAGAAAAAGAACGGCGATTTCGTGCGCGGGCTGATTTCCGACGGCACGGTGCGCGCGGCGCACGATCTCAGCGATGGCGGCTTGGGGATTGCAGCAGCCGAGATGGCACTTGGGTCCGATGTTGGCGTTTCACTCGGCTATCAGGGCGACCTGAGCGATGCTGAGTTCCTCTATGCCGAGGATCAGGCGCGCTATCTGATCGCGCTGCCGGCGGCAAAGATGGATGCGTTCGACAAGCGCGCCCGCGCCGCTGGCGTGAGCTATCTGGTCGTTGGCGACGTTGGTGGGCGTGAGATTAGCTATCTTGGCGGCGCCGGTGCGCGCGAGCGCGTCAGCCTCGATGATCTGCGCAAGGCTTATGAAAGCTGGCTGCCTACCTATATGAAGAAGGCGCACTAAGCGTCCGGAGGGCCTATGCCCCAATACGACTACGATCTTTTCGTCATTGGCGCCGGCTCGGGCGGGGTGCGCGCGGCGCGGCTGGCGTCGAAGGCCGGCGCGCGCGTGGCGATCGCCGAGCAGGTGCAGGTGGGGGGCACGTGCGTGCTGCGCGGCTGCGTGCCGAAGAAGCTGCTCGTTTATGGCGCGGAGTTTGGCCAGGCGTTTCGCGACGCGAAGGGCTTTGGCTGGACGGTTGAGTGGGCGCGCTTCGACTGGGCGACATTGCGCGACCATGTGCAGGCGGAAGTGAACCGCTTGAGCGGTCTTTATCAGAAAAATCTTGATGCCGCCTCGGTGGAAATGATCGAGGATCGCGCCATCGTCGTTGATCCGCATCGGGTGCGGCTGACGGGTGATGGGCGCGAGTTCACCGCTGAGCGTATTCTCATCGCGGTTGGCGGGCATACGACGCGGCCAACGGATATTCCCGGCCAAGAGCTCGGCATCACGTCGACGGATTGCTTCACGTTGGAGTCACTGCCGTCGAGCGTCGTGATCGCGGGCGGCGGCTACATCGCACTTGAGTTCGCCAACATTTTTTCGGGTCTCGGCGTTGAGACCACCGTCGTCTATCGCGGCGAGCGGATTTTGCGTGGTTTCGACCATGACATCCGCGCACACGTGCAAGCGGATATGCAGCGTACGGGTGTCCACATCATGTGCGGGTCGACGATCACCGGCGTTGAGGCGATTGGCGAGAACCGCAAGCTGGTGACGCTCTCAAACTCGATGCGGATTGAGACGGATCATGTGCTGTGGGCGATTGGGCGCGAGCCGAATACGAATGGCATGGGGCTGGAGGCGGCAGGCGTTCGGCTCACCGCACGCGGCGCGGTTGCGGTGGATGAGTTTTCGCGCTCCAGCGTGCCCTCGATTTGGGCGATTGGCGATGTGACGGATCGCGTGAATCTAACGCCGGTGGCGATCCGCGAAGCGGTGGCGTTTGTCGAAACCGAATTCATGGGACGGCCGACGAGTTTCGATCACGCCGATGTCGCCAGCGCAGTGTTCTCGCGGCCGGCGGTTGGCTCCGTTGGGCTGACGGAAGAGCAGGCGCGCGAAAAGGTCGGCAAGATCCGGGTCTTCCGCACCAATTTCCGCGCCATGAAGAATATTCTGGCCGGCAATGAGCAGCGCGTTTTGATGAAGCTTATCGTGGCCGCCGACAGCGATCGTGTTGTGGGTGTGCATATCGCTGGATCTGAGGGGCCGGAGCTTATTCAGCTTGCCGCCATTGCGGTGAAGGCGGGGCTGACCAAAGCGCAATGGGACGCAACGTGCGCCGTCCATCCCACCGCGGCGGAAGAATTGGTGCTGATGGGCGAGCCGATCGCGCACGACAACGAAGCGCCGGCCTGAAACGCAACGCTTATTTCGTGGGCGGATCAATTTTATCCGGAATTGCCGGACGCCACGGCTGCGTCCGTCACTTGACCCAGATTCACCAAAAACTAACCCTCCCGGCAGACCGTCCGGTGTTCGGATACGCTTGAGAAGAAGAAGGGGGCAGCATGCCCGCGCGCATCGTTTCGGTGATCAACATGAAGGGCGGCGTGGGCAAATCCACGACGACCGTTTCGCTGGCTGAAACGCTGGCGCATCACCAGCGTCGGCGCATTCTGGTCATCGATCTCGATCCGCAAACCAACGCGTCGATCATGGTCGCGGGACCGGACAAGTGGAACGCGATGCGCGAAGCCGAGCGCACGCTCGATTTCTACTTCGAGAGCTACATCGTTCAGCAGAAGGCCAAGCCGTTCAAGACGCTGATCGAAAAGCAAGTCAGCGATCTCAAGGGCAAGCCGGACGTGGCGCTGTGCGCTTCGGCGCCGGAATTCCGCATTGTCGAACGCGACATGATCGAGAGCTTCGTCAAGCGCGGCTTCCAGATCGATCAGATTCAGAAGTGGATTCTTGAGCGCTTCGCCAATGGCTTGAAGAACGTTATCAACGATTACGACTATATCCTAATCGATTGCCCGCCCGGCATTTCGCTATTCGCGGAAGCGGCCTTGATTGCAGCCGATTGCATCCTGGTGCCGTCGATCCCGGATTACGTTTCGCGGCTCGGTCTCATCACTTTCCGCAAGCGCGCGTTGCGTCTAATCAATGAACGCCGCGGCGGGCCTTCGCAGTTGATGGTGCTGGCGACCAAGTACGAAGAGGGCTTCTCGCTGCACCGCTCTGAGGCGCAGCTGCTGAAGGACAATCTCGGCGAAGCCATGTTCGATGTGCGCATCCCGCAGAACGTTGATATCGCGAAAGCCGCTGAATGGTCGGAGACGCCGCGCACGTTCGAGCAGAAGTACGGCGCGATGTCGAAAGTGATCAAAACGCTCGGCGAAGAATTCCAGAGCAAGGTGGAGCTGGCGCCGTCTCTATGAGCCTCAACAAGACGCTCGATCGCCTGTTCGATGAAATTCGCCGCGAGGCGAAGCGCAATCCCGACTTCGCGGATCGGCTTGACGCTGTGCTGCAACGCCACGACTCGCGCCGCGATGTGTCCGACGAGGTGATGGACGATGTGGCGCCGGACGAAGCGCCGGTGAAGAAGGCGAAGCCCGTGAAACCGGTTGTCGTTGAGGCGGCGCCGCCGGCGAAAGCGCCAGCCCTCAATCCGGCAGGCGTTTATAAGAAAGACGGCGAGGATGCGCTGACGGCGGCGCTTGTGGCGCTGGACACTGCGGCGCTGCGTGCGCTGGTTGAAGAAAACAATCTCGATCCGGCAGGTGAGACGCCGGCTATGGATGAGGCCGAACTCGTGGCTCACATCGTCGCGCAAGCCAAACGCCGCGCCGAGCGCGATGAGAGGATGTTCGATTACTAGCTGATCAGCGCTTGGCGCAGCGGCTCGATCCAACGCCGATTTTCGCGATGCCAGAGCGGAAAAGCGCCAGCGAAATCCCAGACGCACCAGCCCATTTGCTGAGCCTCGCAGGCCTCGCGCACCGTGCGCGTCCACAGCACGCGTTGATCGAGACTGACCGCGCTGTTCACGCCAAACTCGCCCAGCTGCATGGCGACGCCGCGCCGGCGGCCCCATTGGGCTGCTTGTTCGATGTGCTGATGCACCAAGCGGATATGCGCATCGGCGCCCCACACGCCATTGTAGCGTGGCGCATCGGCGCCTAGCCATTCGGCACTGTGATGCGTGAAAGCGTGCGGCTCGTAATAATGGACGCTGACGGCGACGCTCTCCGTCGATGGCGGCTCCCAATCGCGTAGTGCGTCGATGTTTTGCCAATTGCCGGGGCCGAGCACGACGAGGCGGTTTGGCGATGCGGTGTTGATGGAGTCGCGGAGGCCGGCCTGAATTGAGCTGAGCCGCGCGCCTGTGAACTGATCGCCGTTCGGCTCGTTGAACGGTTCGAGCAGGAGCTTGTCAGACATATTGCGGAAGTGATGTGCGATCTGGCGCCAGATGGCGGCGAAGCGCTCGGGTTGTTCGCCAATGGGATCGTGGTGGGCGTCAAGCTGGACGTAGAGCCCGCGCCGTAACGCGCCGGTGACGACCTCCTCGACGCGGCCAAGGAAGCGCGGATCGATGGTGTAAGGCGCGGTGGCCGCCGTGTGCGTGTCCCAGCGCACGGGGAGGCGGATGCCATCGAAGCCGCCATTGCCGATAATGTCGAGGTGCTCGTCCTCGATCTGGAAGCCCCAGTCGCCTTCGTTGGGGGCTTCGAGCGCATTGCCGAGATTGACGCCGCGGCGCATCGGAAACAGCGGGGCCTGCGCGGCAGTCGCTTGGCTGCGCGCGTCCTGCGAGCAGGCCGTGAGGGCGGCGGCGCTAATGAGGAGCTCTCTGCGATTCATGCGGCGAGCTTACCCGGCTGACACGCGGGGGAAACCCCGCTAACACCGCGCCCATGTTCGATAAAATTCTGATCGCCAATCGCGGCGAAGTCGCCGTCCGCATCATCCGCACCGCCCGTCGGCTCGGGATCAAGACGGCCATCGTCTATTCCGAGGCCGACCGCGATAGCTTGGCGGTCGATATGGCGGACGAGGCCGTGTTCATCGGCCCCTCGCCAGCGGCGCAGAGCTATCTTGTGATCGACAAGATCGTCGACGCGGCGCGCCAAACCGGATCGCAGGCGATCCATCCGGGCTTTGGCTTTCTCTCTGAGAAGGCCGAGTTCGCGGATCGGCTGTTGGCGGAGAAGATTACCTTCATCGGCCCGAACCCGCACGCGATCCGGGCGATGGGCGATAAGATTGAGTCGAAGAAGGCAGCTGCTGCCGCGGGCGTGTCGTGCGTGCCGGGCTTCATCGGCGAAATCAGCGGCGTCGATCATGCAGTGCAGATCTCGGAAGAGATTGGTTATCCGGTGATGATCAAGGCGAGCGCCGGTGGCGGCGGCAAAGGGATTCGTGTCGCGTTTAATCGCAAGGACGTCGAAGAAGGCTTCCCGGCGGTGCGCGCCGAAGCCAAGGGCGCGTTTGGCGACGATCGCATCTTCATCGAAAAATTCGTCACGGCGCCGCGTCACATCGAAATTCAGGTGATGGGCGATAAGCACGGCAATGTCGTGCATTTGTTCGAGCGCGAATGCTCGATCCAGCGCCGCAATCAGAAGGTCATCGAAGAAGCGCCGTCGCCGCTGCTTGATGAGAAAACGCGAATGGCGATGGGCGAGCAAGCGTGCGCGTTGGCGCGAGCGGTGCAGTACGATAGCGCTGGCACGGTCGAGTTCGTGGCTTCCGGCGCGGACAAGAGTTTTTACTTCCTCGAGATGAACACGCGGCTTCAGGTTGAGCATCCGGTGTCGGAGATGATCACTGGGCTTGATTTGGTCGAGCAAATGGTCCGCGTAGCCGCCGGCGAGCCGCTGAAGTTCAAGCAGAAAGATCTGAAGATCAAAGGCTGGGCGATCGAGAGCCGCATCTACGCCGAAGATCCATACCGCAACTTTTTGCCCAGCATCGGTCGCCTGCGCGCTTACCAAGCGCCTGCCGAAGGCAAGACCGGCGAGGTTACGCTGCGCAACGAAACCGGCGTCCGCGAGGGCGACGAGATTTCTATGTTCTACGATCCGATGATCGCCAAGCTGATCACGCACGCGCCGACGCGTATTGCGGCGATCGATGCGCAAGCGGCGGCGCTGGACAATTTTCTCATCGACGGCATCGCTGACAACATCCCGTTCCTTGGCGCGGTGATGGAGGAGAAGGATTTCCGCAAGGGCGATTTCACCACTGCGTACATCAAGGATCACTTCCCTGAAGGCTTCCAGGGCGTGCCGCCGACGGCGCAGCAGGAGAAGCTTCTGATCGCAGCGGCGGCGATTGCGCGCTGCTTTACGGCGCGGCGGGCGCGGACGATCAGCGGCCAAGTCAATGGCGCGGCCGAGGGTTGGCAGAAGGATTGGGTGGTGATCCTCGATAAGGTTCACCACGACACCAGCGTCGATCTCGACGATGCCGGCGCCACTGTCAGCATCGACGGTAAGAAGTATCGCATCGATACGGCGGCGCGGCCTGGCGCGCGGATCATTAGTGGCGCGTTCGAAGGCAAGCCGTTCTCGGTGAAGATCAAAACTGCGCCGGGCGGTTATACGTTGCGGCATCGCGGCGTGACGGTGTTGGCGCAAGTGGCGACGCCGCGCGGCGCGGAGTTGCACAAGAAAATTCCGGAGAAGGTGAAGGCCGATACGTCGAAGTTGATCGTGTCGCCCATGCCGGGGCTGGTGATTTCGGTCGATGTGAAACCGGGGCAGGACGTGAAAAGCGGCGAAGGCGTCGCGGTGGTTGAAGCGATGAAGATGCAGAACATCATTCGCGCGGAGCGTGATGGTGTGATCGCCACCGTGCATGTTGCGGCCGGCGCGAGCGTTGCAGCGGACGAGGTTATGATTGAGCTAGGGTGAGTTCCTTTGGAGCTGGAAGGGGCGACTAAATCGTCTCCAGTTTTTGTTCGGCCTTCACGGGCTGGCCCTCGTGACGTTCGTATTGTCGTATGTCCTTCTTCCAATTCTGGCCTCGGAGGACATGGCAGGAAGCGGATATCGCGCCACGGACCGAGTTAACCAGGTGATGATGTTCAGTGCCTTACCTGCAATTCCATTCCAGGCGTCAATGCTAGTCCTTCGCGTTCATGACCTGGACCACTCTGGCTGGCTTGTGCTTGCTTGGTTTGCTGCTGCTTGCTTGCTTTCGGCAATGCTCTCCGTGTTCCCAGATTATCGCGCGCTGCTCGAGTGGCTGGGTTTGCTAATTGCTTTGGTGTTTCTCTGGATTGCATTTGCGCCTGGCGCTCCCACTGCCAACGATTATGGTCCACCGCCCGCGGCGGGTTGGTGGCCCTAACCTCACTCGCGCTTCGCGCCATCGCCGCTTTGGGGCCCGCATGACAATCGAGCTGATCCTGCAGATCGTTCAAACGCTCGCGGTTGTTGTTGGCGGCCTCTTCGCGGTCGATCAGCTCCGCCAAATGCGATTGCAGCGGGAGATACAGACGGGCGCTGAGCTCCTGCGCTCCATGCAATCGCCGTTGACCGCCAGCACGGCGCTGATGGTCGTAGAACTCCCTGACAATCTCTCAACCGCTGAGCTGAAGGCTGCGACCGGGGATAAGTTCGCGGACGTGCTTTACCTCTGCGCGGTGTTCGAAAGCATGGGACCGTTGATCGCGCGCGGGCATCTCTCGATCGATTATTACGCGGACTTTTATCGCGGCGCGACGGTGCTGTGTTGGCACAAGTTGCGCCGCTATACTGAGGAGCAACGCGCGAACGGATTTTCGAACCTCTTCGAATGGTTCCAGTGGCTGGCAGAGCGCTTGGAGGCGCGAACGCCGTCGCTAGCCGCGTCCGCACAGGTCCAATTCGCGGACTGGAAATCGCCGGCCGACTATCAGCGCCTGCGCTTCCGCTCGAATGACTAGGCTCACGGGCGCCTAGCGCCGCTCCGTTCCTCGCCATGACTAAGGTGGTGACGAAAGAGTTATCTTCAAGAATTGTCTCCTGGTCCGTTTTGAACCAAATCGCCGCCTCTTTCCGATGAGAGGTGGCAGCGCCCGATGACACCGACCGATCAAAGCAACCCGCAAATCTTCTATCATGGCACCCGCGCCGATCTTCGCGTCGGCGATCTCATTGCGGCGGGTTTCACCTCCAATTATGGCAGCCGTCGCAAGGCGAACTTCGTTTATTTGAGCGCGACGCTTGAGGCGGCGATTTGGGGCGCGGAACTCGCGGTCGGTGAAGGGCGCGAGCGCATTTACATCGTCGAGCCCACCGGTCCGATCGAAGACGATCCCAATCTCACCGACAAGAAATTCCCAGGCAACCCGACCAAATCGTACCGCACGCGCGATCCGCTTCGCATCATCGGGGAAGTCGCGGAATGGCAGGGGCACAGTCCCGAAGTGCTGCAGGCCATGAAGGACAGCGTCGAGAGATTGAAGCGCCAGGGTATCGAAGCGATCGACGAGTGAGCTCGCGCCAAGCTGTTATCGGGGGTCGGGGGTCGGGGATCGGTTATCGGGGCGCGGCCGAATACGCAGCGCGCGTTGCTGAACGCCGCCGTTTCTCGATACCCGAGTCCCGATAACCGATCCCCGAAGAAGGGAGACGGGGCGCGTGGGAAGCGCGCTGACCAACGCTGCGCGTCGCACGCGCCCCGTTGCAATCGTTTTCGATCGGGCCGTCACGGGGAGGTTTTTCACTCTCCTGGATAGGTACCCCGACCCCGTGCGGGCTTTGCCTTTAAGCCCTGTGTCCTCCCGCGGTTCGCGCCTTACGCTGCTATCCCGCGGGCTTCGGTGTGCTCTGTCGTCGTCATTGCTGACGAAATTGCTGCGCGAATGTCGAGGGCGCCCCCTCTGGTTTCGCGCCGCCGCTTCCGGGTAGCCGGACGCGTCACGGACAGCACCTTCACGCTCAATCGCATCCCTCGCTTCTGAATTGCTCGGCTAGCAACGAGAACTCCCATGCGAGGGATGCGCGTAGTATCGCTCAGCTTTTTGGGTGTGGGATACGTTTTTGCGCGAGGCTTGATTTTGCTGGACGCGGGGGGTGTTTGCTGGGGGATAGAGCGCCATTTCTCGGTCTCGTCAAAGCGAGAAGTATTGGCTAACGCCGCTTCGCCTTCATCACTGCTGCATCGAGGGCCGATAGAAAGCGCGAACGATCCTGCGGCGAGAACGGCTTTGGCCCGCCGCCGCCTTCGCCGAAAGAGCGTAGGTGCTCCATGAGTTCGCGCTGGGCTAAAGCGGCGCCGATCGAGCTTTCGGTGAAGGCTTTGCCGGTTGCGCCCAGCGCTGCGCCGCCGGCTTTGAGGGTGCGATCCGCGAGTGGGATGTCGTTGGTGATGACGATGTCGCCCGGCTGCACGCGCTCGGCGATCCAATCATCGGCTGCGTCGGGGCCGGCATCGACCACGGTCAGCGTTACGTCCGGCGGCGTGCGCATGAACATGTTGGCGACGACCTGCACCGGGCAGCCGGTGCGGCGCGCCACGCGGTAGATTTCTTCCTTCACCGGGCAGGCGTCGGCATCGACGAAGATCGTGGGCGTTGTCACGCGCGCATCAGAGCCGGCAACGCGCCTTCGCCGTCAAGCTAGAACGGACAGCGCTCGGGCGGGCGCAGGCAGTTTCGGCAAACACGGTTCTCCCAGTCCTCGCCGTCGGCGCTGATCGCGGCCGCCATCCATTCGGCGAACGGCGCGCCGCCGCTGCGCTGCGAGTAGAAGAGCGGCGAGCGCAAGATCGTGTGCGTCTGGCCGCTGGCGAGATAGGAGCGGAAGTTCGGCGCGGCTTGGCGGCGGCTCAAGTCGGACGCCATTTTCGTCGTCCAGCCGCGGCAGGCGCCTGGTTCGCCCATCAGCGCTAGAAACGCGGTCTGGGTTATGTCCTGCGTCGTCGTGTATTGGGCGAAGCGGTCGTTTGGATAATGCGCGGCGAGAATGCCGAGCACATCCTCGTCAGCGGTGACATCAGCGTCGGCGCCGAACACGCTGGTCGGCAAATGGTACTGCCAGTTGCCGTTGCGCTGGGGGAGGAAGGCGCGCGGCGTGACGCCCTGGCCGGCATCGCCGAGCATGAGTGCGCGGCCAGTTGGGAAAGCGTCGCGGACGCTGGCGAAGTGCGTGACTGCGCCGTAAGCGCCAGCGCTGGAGCCAGCGACGACGATCTGATCAGGCGCATCGAAGTTCTGGCGGATCCATTCGAGCACGACGCGGAAATTGTCTGCGCCGCGGTGTTGGATTTGGAAGCTCTCGCCGGTGTCAGGATCGGTATAGGTGGTGGTGGCCGAGCCGACGTGTACGTCGCCTGTGCAATACGGCACGAACACGAAGCTCCAATCGCGCACCGGGTTGCGCGCGTTGGTGAGGTCGAAGATGCCGCTCATGTTGGTGGGATCGTCGCCGGGGATGATCTCGGCTTTGAAGAAGCCGTCTTCCTCGCGTGTGTTCGCTTTGAGGCGCGGGACTGAACAGGTGAGATCGTCCCAGCAGGCGCCGCCGCCATCGAAGAAGATGACGAGATTGTTCGAGATGCCGCGCCGCGCCCAAAATTGAAACGCGGGATCCGCGCCGGGCGCGTCGGAGCAGGTGGCGGTGAAGGTTTCGCCGTTGATCTCGACGGGTTGCGGCGTGAACGCAGTCCAGGCGCTGCTGGCTTCGCGTGTGAGGGGCGCAGCGACGGGTGTGGCCGTCGCCACCTCGTTGCCGCCGCACGCCATCAGCGCCAGCGCCGCAACCACGAACAGAGTTCTCATCAGCCGCCTCATCGCAATGTTCGGGCTCAGCTTAAAAATAAAGAAGGCCGCGTTGGGGCGGCCTTCTTAAATTCTGCTGTGAGGTCTGCGCCTTAGGCTGACGTGTGCTTCTTGCGCGACGCGTAGTCGATGATGGCGAGGAAGAGGAACGCGACGCCTACGGTTCCGAGGATCACGGCCGGAACTGCAAAGCCGCGGATGACGTCGCCGTCGTGATGGTCGAAGCCCTCGATAACGAAACCGGCCGCCACGAAGCCGCCGGCCAGGGCCAGCAAGATCACACCGCTGCCGAGGCTTTGGCGGGCGCGATTGCCTTCTTCGAGCATGCTTTGCGTGAGTTGCGAAACGAGCGACGGCTCAAGCGGCTGGCCGCGCGACATAGCCTGGGCAATCAGGTCATGCGCCGAACGCTTGGTGCGCTCCTTGGCCAGGACCGGCACCAGAATAATCGCGCCTAGAAAAGCGAAAAACACAAACGGGACAAAGACATCGGCTTCCATCGGTCGGCTCCATAGCACCGGGGACTTTGCCCCATTGCAGACACAGATGCGGGCCGATGCGGATTTGGACGCAGGAGCGCGTTCGAATTCTCAGGCCGCCACCCAGAGCCGGAAAACCGAGCCTTTGCCGGGTGTGCTCTCGCAGGTGGCGTCGCCGCCCATCAGCCGCGCGAGGCGGCGCACCAAGGTGAGGCCAAGGCCCGCGCCTTCGTATTTGCGCGCTGCGTCCGCCTCGACCTGGACGAACGCATCGAAGATGCGCGCTTGCTGATCCGGCGTCACGCCTATGCCGGTGTCGGCGACCTCAAACATCAGTTGCTCGCCGTCTGCGTTGGTGATGCGCGAGGCGGTGACGGTGATGGCGCCGTCCTTGGTGAACTTGGCGGCGTTGGAGATGAGCTGCATCAGGCACTGGTGCAGACGCATATGATCTATCTCGGCATCGCCCAAGGGCATCGCTTCGCTGATGGTCAGCGTGTTGTTGTTGACGGCGGCGAGCGGCGCGGCAGCGGCGCGTAGTTCTTCCAGTACCCCCGAGACAGCGCTGCGCTCGCGCTGCAGCGCGACCGACCCGGACTCCAGTTTCGACAAATCGAGGATGACGTCGATCACGCCGAGCAACTGGCGCGCGGAGCTGCGGATTTTGCCGGCGTCTTCGGCAATCGTGCCGTGTTCGGCTTCTTCCTCGATCAGTTCGGCGTAACCGATAACGGCATTCAGCGGCGTGCGCAGCTCGTGGCTCATGGTGGCCAAGAATTGCGACTTCGCGGCGTTCGCTTGTTCGGCGGCGGTGCGTGCGGCAGCGACTTTGGCGAGGTTGGAGAGCAGCACGTGTCGGTCGATGCCGAACAGGCCGGCGGCGACGATCATGCAGACCAAAGTCGTGATGCTGACGCCCGTGGTGAGATCGAAGCCGGCGGTGGTGAGCGGCGCGGCGATCGTCATTGCGGAGAGCGGCGTCAGACACGCCACCAGCAGCAAGCGGTTGGCGGCGAAATAGACGAAGAGGTGATTGGCCGAACTGCACACCCAGGCGGTGGCGATGACCATGCCGAGCGGCTCGCCGGTCGACCAGCAGAGCACCGGGAAGATGCTGTAGACCGTCGCGCCGAAGAAATGGATTGCTGCGAGGCGTCGGGAGCCTGCTTCTTCGTCGCGCCGCGCGATCGGCAGCACCAGCCGATCTTCGAGCCAGATGCGCAGCACCGTTTCCCAAAGCGTCATGAAGGCGAGCCATGCGGATGCGATCCAGACTGGCAGCACCGTCATCGACACGAGGGCTACGAAGGCGGCGAAACCGACGCGCGACCAGGTCGCTTTGCGCACGTTGGAAACGACTTCGCTGACGGCCTGACGAGGCGGTAATGTGTTCGGACGCAGCGGTGTGGAAAGCTCAACGAGCGGCGAATCGATACTCATGAACGTTGGTTACCGCCAACGCCTGAGTCTCGCTATCTGCTGGCGAACACAGTGCTAGCTGCGGACGGCGATGCGGTCGCCAGGCGGCGGCAAATGTGCAGGATAGTGGGTTCTCACAAGCGTGATGACACTGCTGCGAACGAGCACGTTCTCGGCGCTGGTGCGCTTGGCGATTCTGTCGGCAGGGATGTTCATCATGGCGTCGATTCACTTGTCACTTGTGATGAGATGATGGCGACGCTGCATTTAGATGCAACTAGCACAGGCGGTCTAAGCCGGAGGTGAAGCGTCCACAGTGGCGCCGAACACCTTGTGAAATGAAGCGCGCAATGCAGCGTCGGCGTCGCTCATCGTGACGGGCAAGCCGAGATCGACGAGGCTGGTCACGCCATATTCCGGTGCGCTTATTCCGCATGGCGTGATGCCGGAGAAATGCTCCAGATCTGGCTCTACGTTGAACGCTATGCCGTGGAAGCTCACCCATTTGCGCAGGCGCACGCCGATGGCGGCGATTTTGTCTTCGCGCGCCCAGCCTGGGCCTTTGCGTTCCACCCAGACGCCGACGCGGCCTTCGCGCACTTCGCCTCTGACGTTGAAGTCTGCGAGTGCGCCGATGATCCAGCGTTCGAGATCGGCGACGAAGCGAGTGACATCGCGTCCACGCTTGCGCAGATCGAGCATCACATACGCCACGCGCTGACCGGGGCCGTGATAGGTGAACTGGCCGCCTCGGCCCGTGCGGAAAACCGGAAAGCGCTCCGGCGCGAGTAAGTCCGTTTCCTTGGCGCTGACGCCGGCGGTGTAAAGCGGCGCATGTTCTAGAAGCCAAACGAGTTCGCCCGCTTCGTCGGCGGCGATCGCGGCGGCGCGTGATTCCATCGCCGCGACGGCGGCTTGGTAATCGACCAAGCCCGGCGAGATCGCCCAGCCTATGCGCTCTGCCTCGTTCACTGCCCGGCAACCCTTTCAGGTTCGACTAGAGCGGAATCAGATGGGGACGTCACGTGTCCGATAGAAGCCAAGTCCACCGCGTCGACATCGAACTTTCGGTTGTGCTGGGGCGCTGCCAGATGCCCATGCAGCAATTGCTGCGCATGGGCCGGGGCGCGGTTATTCCCCTGGATACCAAGGAATCGGACCAGTTGTGGATTCTGGCGGCCGGTCACCCGATCGCCCGGGGTGAAATCACCATTCAGGGCGAACGCCTCTGTATTACGGTGACCGAAGCTGCCGACGTGCACGAATTTAACGCCGCCGCGTAGCCAAAAATAAAAATTGGACTAGACGCAATCTTACGACCCGGTTCATGTTCGGCTCAGGCGCGGGACATCAAAGTGCCTATCGCGCGTAAGAGCCCTACGCGCTTAATCGGGGAAATCAAATGTCGCCTATCGCACGTATTTTTGCCGCCGGTGCGGCGCTCGTCGCTGTCGCCACTGCCGGTGTCGCCGCGGCGCAGAACTACGGCCTCGCGCCGGCCTACGGCACGGTGAACCTCACCGCCGGCTTCACGCCTGATCCGGTCAACGTCAACGTTCTTTCCGGCGGCCGCATCGACGCTGCGACGCGCTTCAACGGCTGCCGCGGCTTTATCGCTGAAGCTCCGGATGTGCGTCTCAACTATCGCGCCGGCACTTCGCTGCCGCTGATCCTTTCGGTCAACTCGAGCGCCGACACGACGCTCGTCGTCAACGGCCCGGATGGTCAATGGTATTGCGATGACGATGGCGGCAACACGGGCATGAACCCGTCGCTGCGCTTCGGCTCGCCGCAATCTGGCCAGTACGACATCTGGATCGGCACCTACGGCAGCGCGACGAACCAGCAAGCCGTGCTGAGCATCTCTGAGCTCTACACGCACTAATCAAGCGCAACGCTTGACGGAAAGGGCCGGGGTTCATCCTCCGGCCCTTTTTCGTTTGTTCGGATTTAGCACTGGGGGAAACGAATGAAGCTTACTCGCATGATCGCCGCGATTGGCGCGGCGCTGGCGCTCTCCGCTTGCGCTACGGCCGTGCCGTACAATGGCGGCGCGCTCGACTATAACGCTCGGCCCAACTACGGCACGGTGACGCTTAGCTCCGGCTATCAGCCGGACCCGCATATCGTCGCTTTGTTAGCGGGTGGCACGATTGACGCGTCCGGTCTGGGCGCCGGTTGCCGCGGCTCGATCACGTCCGCGCCGGACGTGCGCTTGGTCTATTCCGCAAGCACCATTCTGCCGCTGATCATTTCCGCCGACTCGCAATCCGACACGACGCTCGTGATCAACGCCCCGGACGGGTCGTGGTATTGCGACGACGACGGCGGCGACGGCCTCAACCCGTCGATCCGGTTCAGCAGCCCGCAAACCGGCCGCTACGAGATCTGGGTCGGCACGTACTCGTCCGGCGCGGCCCAGCCGGCGCGGCTCTACATCTCCGAACTCACCAGCCAATAAGGCCTGGCGGAGACCGGAAATCCGGGCAGGGGCCGGGACATTCCCGGCCCTTGTTCGTTTGGGGCGGGTCTGCTAACCCCCCGGCCACTGCCTTGAGGTGGCAGCGAGTAACATCGTGGAGGTTCGAGTCCTCTCGAGCGCACCAGCCTTCGCTGCGCGGAGCGGAGCGAAGGCTGCCTCGCCGAAGCCCGAAGGGCGAAGGCGGGCCTTAACTGCCCCGCCACGGAAACAGCGCGCGGAGCTTCTCATCGCGCAGCCACAGGCCGCCCCACATAAATAGTCCGAGATAGACGCTGAACAGCGTGTGGCTGAAGAGCGGGCTGTCGACGCGGATGTGCGTGGCCATCGCGCCACCGAGCAGGCCGGTGAAGAGGATGGCGCCGAGCACGCTGGTGCGCGGGAAGAGGTAGAGCAGCACGAGCGTAAGCTCGACGATGCCGATCCAGAACGCGTTGCCAGGCTGCCAGCCGAGGCCGGTCAGCGTGTCTTCCGCGATCGGCATGCCCATCAGCTTCGGCGCGACGGATGCGCCCAGCATGAACAGCACAAACAAGCCGGACAGCACGCGCCCGGTCCAAACCATAGCCTTCATGATCACATCCTCCGCCCCTAGGACGAGGGCGGAGGCTGCGATCCTACATGGCGCCGGTCAACCGATCTTCAGGCGGACGAACGCCATCGCGCCTTGCGGGTCGCCGTCATAGCTGGGTTCGAGCGCGCTGCTGGCGAAATGCTGCTGCATTAAAGCGCCGACGCCGAAGACGGTGTTCTCATTGATGCGGAAATCGCGGATGGCGCCGAGGCTGATGCGCGAGACGCTTTCGACCGGGCCGTGGTGGGCGCCGAGTTCGTCCGTCTCGATGGCTTCGCCGCGGGCGAAGAAGGTCCAGCGGTCGTTCGGATGCAACGCTGCCTCCACCAGCCAGGCATCGAGCGAGACGCCGTCGCTGCGTTCCTTGTTGGAGAAGGCGAGTGTGGTCGACCACCAGCCTTCCTCGCCTACGCGGCGGGTGTAGATGCCGCTGGCGGACCAGCGCTCCTCGTCTTCATCCGGGTGCAGCGCTTCGGGGCTTTCGACATCGGCCCACGACGCTTGCAGCGCCCAGTTCTCGGTCGGGTTCCAGGAGAGGCGGAGCGATGTGGAATCCAATTCGCCGGTCTCGATATCGTAGCGATCTTGGTCAGGCTCTCGGCCGCGGAATTGGGAGGCTTCAATTTTCCAATTGTCGCGCACGTAGCCGGCGGTCAGCACGCCGAAGGTGATGTGCGTGGAATCGAACCAGTGGTGCGTGATCGGCGCTTCCGGCGAATCCATCGCGGCCATGCGGTGCATGAAGGCGGGCGGCCCGAACGCAGGCGCGCCCGGCAGTCCGCCATATACAAACACCGACGAATTCGCATCGAGCCGGTGCGAATACGAAGCCGAGAGTTCCATGAAGAGATCGTGCGGGTGCTGGCGATCGATCAGCGGATCGACGCCGTTGGCGGACTCGCCTGCCGCAAACAGCAGCGGATAGCCGTTCGCGCCCATGAACGGGTCGGGTGATAGCATGGCGCGCAGATTGAGCGTGCCCTGGCTGAAGTCGCGGCGGGCCGCGCCCATCACCATGCCGGCGGCGAACGCCTTCTCGTCGCCGCGGGGGCCGTCCTGCCAGGAATAGACGCCGTTCAGCGTGAGGTGGCCCATCAGCATCCAATCGCCGCTCTGGGCGTGGACGCCGCCGTGCGTTGAGACGTCTGGCTGCCAAGAGGTGCCGGATGCGTCGCGGCCCATCGGGTAGGCGCCGAGGAGGCCGGTCATGCCGCCCATCGTGTGGGCGCTGTGATCCATAGCGGGCTGTGCGGGCGCCGCGTGTTCCGCGTGCGGGTCCACAGGCTGCGCTTGTTGCGGCGGCGCGTGGCCCTCGTGGCCGGAGTGCGGATCTTGCGCCAGTGCGGGCGAGGCCTGCATGAGCAGTGCGGCGGGCGCGGCGTAGCGGAGCATCGTTGCGTCCTCGTTCTGAGTTCGGTGTGCTTTCATTCAGCCGTTAAAGCGCGAAATTGCTAGCAGCGGATTGACGCGGCAGAAATCAAAGCTTGACGCGGGCGCCTGTGGGGCGTTTGGGGAGGCGAAGCTTTCTCCAACGCGAAGCGACGGCCGATGAGCACCGAGAACGAACCGGCGGCCGCCGACAACACGCGCCGCGCGCCCTCCGAAGATCCGCACTTCATCGCCGGCATCATAGGCGCCGCGGGCGATCATGATGCGCCGCTTCTGCGCCGCATGATCGCGCCGCTTGGGACGCCCGACCTCGCCGACGTGATCGAGCACGTGCCGCTGGAAACGGCGCTGACGATCGCGCGCCTGATTGGCAGCGAACTGCCGGTGGAATTGCTGGCCGATCTCTCCTGGGAGCGGCGCGAGGAAATCCTGACCGAGCTGCCGGACGATTACGTCAGCCGGGTGCTGGGCGAACTCGACACTGACGACGCCGCCGCGGTCGCCGCCGATATTGACGAGGAGCAGCTAGGCCGGGTGCTCGCCGCCGCCGACGATGACACCCGCCTCGCGGTCGAGGAGGCGCTGTCGTTCGAGGAGGAGACGGCCGGCCGTCTCATGCAGCGCGAATACGTCGCTGCGCCTGAGGGCGATAAGGTCGGCGATGTGATCGACCGCATGCGGGTGGATTCCGCCGAACTGCCGGACGAGTTCTTCGAAATCTACATTGTCGACGCCGCAATGCGCCCAATCGGGGCGGTGCGGGTGTCGAGCCTGCTGCGCACCAAGCGCGAGACGCCGCTGACCGAGATCATGCGTTCGCCGCTGATCCTGATCCGCCCCGAAATGGACCAGGAAGAGGTCGCTCAGACCTTCCAGAAGTATCACATGGTCTCGGCGCCGGTCGTGGATGAGGCGGGGCGGCTGACGGGTATGGTGACGGTCGACGACATCGTCGACGTTATCAGTGAAGAGAACGAAGAGGATTTGCTGCGCCTCGCCGGTGTTAGTGAAGCTGCGCAAACCGACAGCGTCTTCCGGTCAGTCAAGGCGCGGGCGCCCTGGCTGCTGGTGAATTTGCTGACGGCAGTGGTGGCGTCCACTGTGATCAGCGCGTTCGAAGGTTCGATCAATCGGCTGGTGGCGCTTGCCGTGCTGATGCCGATCGTGGCTTCGATGGGCGGCAATGCCGGCACGCAGGCGCTTGCGGTGGCGGTGCGCGCCATCGCTTCGCGCGATCTGACTGAAGGCAATGCGCCGCGTTACGTGCTGCGCGAAGCGCTGACCGCAATCTCCAACGGCTTTATTTTTGCGCTGGTGCTCGCCGTCGTCGTCGCGGTTTGGTTCCAGGACGTGCTGCTGGCGTCGGCGATGGCGTTGGCCATCGTGATCAATTTCGCTTGCGCTGGGCTTGCTGGTATTCTTGTGCCGCTGACGCTGCGCCGCTACGGCGCCGATCCGGCTGTGAGTTCGTCGGTGTTCGTGACGTTCGTGACCGACGTGGTCGGTTTTCTGGCGTTCCTTGGCCTAGCGACGCTGATCTTGTTCGTCTGACGCTTAAGCGCGTTTGGCCTCGCGCTCTTCGCTCGGCAGGCGCTTGAAAGCCGGCACTTTGCGGCCGGACCAGATTTCCAATCGCGTGCCACATTCATCGCAATCGAAGCAGCCGACATCCTTGATCGGCAACGCGACCTCGCGGCGCTCGTAGCGGACGCCGCACGTGCAAGAAACGATCGTGGTCTGGTCAGCCATGCGAGCGCCCTCAGTTGATTCTGCCGGGGAGTTTACGCGCTGGGCTAAGCGGCGAACAGCGCGCGTGCGGCGCAACGCAGTTCACGCCGGTTCACCAAGCTTTCCGGCAACACCTCTGCGTTGCATGGCTAATGCCGGTTCACCCTCAGCGCGCGTGCGTGGCGCCGCACTTGCCTGAAAGGGGAAGTCCGCCGCCGCCACAGCCCCGAAACGGCACGGCCGACGTGAATCATTCGCCCGAAAGGCAACGAGCTATGACGCACGCTATCTCTCCCGCCGGCCTCGCCCTGATCCAGGCGTTCGAAGGCTTCCGCGCCGAACCCACGTCACTCGCAGACGGCAGCTGGGTCGTTGGCTACAGCCACGTGCGCGCCGGCGACGCTGGCGAGCCGGTGTCCCAGTCCGAAGCGGCAGATCTGCTGATTATGGACGTGGCGCCGGTTGAGCGCGTGGTGAACGTGCTGGTTACCCAACCGCTCACGCAAAACCAATTTGATGCGCTGGTATCGTTCGCCTTCTCCATCGGGCTCGACGCCTTCGCTGGCAGCCAAGTGCTGCGCCGGGTCAATGGCGGCGATTTCGTCGCCGCCGCTTGCGCCATGGATGCTTGGCGCAAGGCCGAGGTGGATGGCGAGCTTGAAGTTTCACCCGCTCTCGTGCGCCGCCGCGCGACGGAAAAGGCGCTCTTCATGCAGGACGTGCCGGTAACGGCCGCGCCTTCCGTGTTGCATCGCGCATTGCTTGATCATGCTGCATCGATCCTGGGTGCGCCGGTCAACAGCAACACGCCGCGCAGTGCGCCGGTCGTGCGCTTGGTGACCACGTCATCGCTGGTGATCGACGCTGACGCTGTCGCGGTTGCTGGGTTCGTGGAAACCCCGGTGTTTGAACCGGCTGTCCGCCTCACCGAGATTCTGAAATCTGAGCCTGCAACCGAAGCGCTGCTGCTGACGCAAGTCGCAAACGATTCCGACTTCGACGATGAAGGCGAGATCGTTACGGCGCACGCCAAGCCGGTCGCCCGTACGCTCGACGATGTCCGCGCTGCGACCCGCCGCGCCTATGACGAGCAGAACGTCGGCAAGGCAAAATCCGGCTTCACGCTGTTCAAGAGCCGTGACGCCGGCCCGGCGATCAAGCCGGATCGTCGTCTGCGTGACATGCGCCGCCGGGCTCAAGCGGAAAAGCTGATGAGTTATTTCTCCTTCGAGCAGGTCGGCCTTGCTGCGTTGCTGGTGTTTGGCCTTGGCCTGATCGCGCTTGGCGGCTCGCTGTTGTTTGGCGCTGAGGGCGGTGTTGTCGAAGTCGCCGCCGCTGCCGGCGTCGCAGTGCCCGGCGTTCTCGCCGCCGCGATGGCCGCCTATGGCTTCTGGCGCACGCCGCGCACGGCCTGATCGGTTTAAGTTTACGCTGGTGACCTTGAGGGGCGGGAAGCAATCCCCGCCCTCTTTCTTTGCGCGCGCGCCTGGAACAGCGGTTCCAAACGCAGCGTTGTTCGAACTCGCAACGGAGTTACGCGCACATGCCTGCAAAATCTAAGGCGCAGCAGAAAGCCGCTGGCGCCGCACTCTCCGCCAAACGCGGCGAGACTAAAACCGGCGCGCTGAAGGGCGCTTCGCGGCAAATGTTCGAAACCATGAATGAGACCCAGCTCGATGATCTCGCCTCGACCAAGCGTAAGGGCAAACCAGAACATGTCGAAGACGGGCGCAAATCGGCGGCCAAGTCCTCGGCCAAGCGCGCGGTGAAATCGCGCCCGCGCAGCGCAAAGAAAACGTCTAAGCCGAAGGCGAAGAAAGCCGTGAAAAAAGCGCCGCCGCGCAAGCAGGCGAAAGCCAAACGTACGCGCCAATAAATCGAAGGGCCGCAGAGCTTACGCTCCACGGCCCTTCCATTGTCAAACCCCGATGGGGCGATCGTTTAGGAGCGCGCCACCTGCGAGGTGGTCCAAGCCTGCGACAGTGCCCCTAACGCGTGACAATGAGACATGGATCACCTCCTTTCAAAAACAAACCGGCGATGAGCCGCCGGAAGCATCAAGATAGGATGCGTCGCGGCGTCTGAAAAGCGCCATAGCTAATTCATGCTGTAAGAGGCGTGGCCGCTGTGCTCTCGACGCACATAAGGCGAATCTGCGGCGGCTATGGGCGCTCGGGCGTGAGCGAGCCAAGCAGTGTTGCGGTGTCGCCCGCGAGCGAAACGCAGGCGTTGCTCTCGCCTCCATCGGGGAAGCAAAAGAGCGGGCCTTGCGCGCCGCGCGCGCCTTCGTAGCGGTTGCGCGCAACGGCCGGCTCAAAGCCTGGGGGGCGTGCGGCGCCATTGGGCCACGCCGGGAGTATGTCGGCTGTGGCGGGCTCGGCGGTGTTGACGATCCAGCCGTCAAGCTCAGCGCGCAGACCGGTTTGATCGCTGTTGGGATTGAAGGCGAGCGGTACTTGCGCTGTCGGGTACTCGCGCGTGAACAGCACCGCGCCGTCAAGAGATTTGATGCGAAGCGTGGCTACAGCATCGCGGCACGTTTCGCCGTGCGCTTCCGCTTCGATGACATAATATTGGCTGCCAACGGCTGACCAGTCGCGCGACGTTTCGGCGTTGCATCCGCTTTGAGCATTCGCCGGCGTCGACGGGATCTCGGCTGTCGTCGTGGCCGGCGCCGGCGGCGAGCAAGCCGCGAGGCCAAGGGCGATAACAGCAAGTCCAGCGCGTCTCATCATTCTTCGGGTTCCTCTGCGTCGCGATCTAGCATGTGGCCCGCGCCGCCGGCGGCAGGCTCCCAGAACACGCACGTCTGCCGTGCTGTTCCTGAAAAGTGGCATAACATCGGCAGATCGCGCGCACGTACGTCTTCATATGTGAGTTGATCGAGCGTGGTTTGCGCGGGCACGAGCGTGTCCCAGGCCGGCGCTGATTGTGTGGTGGTAATCTCGGGTTGCGCCCACGCTTCCAGGAAAGACACCATATGTTCGGTGTCGTCCGGCGCGAACACGTTGCCGAAGCGATGCGAGAGCGGGGCGCTCCACGACCAGATCGGATATCCATCGGCGGCGCGGATCACCAAGAGGCCCACGGCTTTGTCGCACGCCTCGCCGAGCGATTCTGCAACGATGGTGTCGGCAGCGTCCGGCGCTGTGAAGGCAAGTTCGTGCGCTGATTGGAATTCGCAGCTCGCTTGCACCGGCGCACGCGCGCACGCGCTGACGACGATAGCGACAGCCGCCACAAGAAGAAGCCTCACGGACCGTAGGCCACGATCATTGTTGGCGACTGGGATACAGGATCGATGATGAGGCATTGTGTTGCTTCAGCTGCGGCGGCGTAACAGATGGTTGCGAGATCGCGTTGGCGCAGCATCTCATAAGTCTCGCGCTCAAACGGCGTATCGTAGGCGAAGACGCTGGCGCTTTCGGTCAGGGTGGCGGCGTCGGCGCGCCATTCTGGCAAGGTGCTCGTGCGCGATACGGTGACATCCGCCCACCCGCGCAAGAATGTATCCACTTGTTCGGCGGTCACCTCAGTCGCGTCTTCTGGCGGCTCGCCGCCGACGACCAGGTCGTAATAGGTCGACGAGAAGGCCCAGAGCGCATTGCCTGAAGCATCACGCGCGACGAACGTCACCACGGCTTGCGCGCAGGTCGGCCCTTGCGAACTGGTTGTGATCACATCTGGCGCATCGGTGCGCGACCAAGTGACGTCGTGCGTCGCCGTGCGTGCGCAGCCGTTTTGCGCTACACTGGCGTCGTCGCTTTGACCGCACGCGCTGAGCGCGAGCGCCGCGAAAATTCCAATCCAATGGCGCATGCGGACTCCTCGATTCCGAGACCATAGCCCGCGCCTGCGCGTGCGCCACTCTCTATTCGGCTATTTCGAGAGAGCTTGAGCCCGCCATGTCGCCGATCGCATCCTCGGTCGGCGCGTGGAACAGTCCATGCGGACGCTGCAGCGCAGCAACAGCTGATTCGTAACCAGCTGCGACAGTCTCATCGAAGCGCTTCCAGTCGCGCATATCGATGTCGCCCATCTCTGGCGCGATCAGAACATCGGCGCCGGATCGGCCTTCCCAAGGATCGATCGCCAAAGTTGCTGCGCGCATCAGCAAAGATGCGATCGGCGGCGCTGACTGAAAGCCGTGGGCGGCGACCCAGCCCATGAAGCCTGGCGGATCGCGGAAGTCTTCGAGATCGATGCCGTCGCGGCGCGCAACATCGACGCCGATGATTGGGCCGCGGTGCATGGCCTTCAACACATCGACCGGAAAATTGCGCAACACGGCGCCGTCAACGAGCAGGCCGTTCTCACCGTCAATCACGGGCGGTAGAATGCCGGGCAGCGAAATTGAGGCGCGCAGCGCTTTGCGCAGGCTGCCGCCGCGATGCACGCGGATGTCGCCGGCAACGAGGTCGGTGGAGACGGCGAAAAACGGCACGCCCAAGTCTTCGATCAGCGTTTCGCCGAAATGCTCCTGCAAGCGATCCTCGACGCGCCGTCCGCGCACGAGGCCGACAACAGGGATGACGTAGTCGCCAAGCGGATTGGACTCGACGAACGATTTGCGGATGCGGTGTTCGATCTCGTCATCCGGCCAGCCCATGGCGACGCAGGCGCCGACGATCGCGCCCATCGACGTGCCGCCGATAATGTCGAACGGCAGTCCAGCTTCGCGCAAAGCGCGCACGACGCCGATGTGCGCGTAGGCGCGCGCGCCGCCGCCGGATAGAACAAGACCGATGGAGCGCCGGGCAATGACGCGCGCTAGCCGCGCTGCATCTTCGTCTTCGACGCCGCGCCAGTGAAAAAGGCGCGAAGCTTCGCAGGCGACGCGCCATTCGTTGGTGGTCGCGGCTTTGCGATCCATGCCGTGGTGTAGGAGAACGACGTCCACCAGCCTGAATTGGCGCGCCGGGGAAGGCTCCTCCGGCGGCAGCAACGGCAGCGAGGGCCGTGCATCGGCGCGCGCGAAAAACCAGATGCGGTCGGCTTGCCGGATGCAGGTGCGAAACCACGGCGTGTCGGCGATCGGGGAAACGAGAAAGACAGCGTCGTTCTTGGCTTCGAGCGTATCGAACCAAGCGCTGTTCATGCCGGCGCCATTCATCTGATGCTGATCGTCCTCGGTGACGATCACGGCGCGGCAGTTGAGGCGCTTAAGTGCAGCTTGAAGCGTGCGGGCGCGGAGCATGATGTCGATCGTCTGCGAGGTCGAGATCAGGGCGTACACACGTGGATCGGAGCGCGGGCTATTGCGGCCAGTGGCGCGCGCCCGCGTCAGCATGATGCGGGCGATGTGCTCCATCATTGGCGGGTGTGCATGCACCAGCAGATCGAACGCCATCGGCGGCAGTTTCAGCACCTCGCTGTCGCGCATGGCGAAGACGCTGCCTGAGTGCGGCTCGCGCGCGATCATGGCCATTTCGCCGACCGGTTCGCCGTGGCGGATGTAGCCGAGCAGGCTGTGGCCACCGCGTTCGCCAGGCTTGAACGCCGCCAGAGAACCCGAGATCAGGAAATAGACGCCGTCCGGCGGCTCGCCCGCGTGGATCAGGGGCCAGCCGGCTGGGATCGAGAACCATTCCGCCACGGCATCGAGCGCCGCCAGCACGTCGCTGGGCGCATCTTGCAGGGTGGGGATCTCGGAAAGACTGGGTTTCATTGCTTTGAAGCAAGTGTAGGCGGCGATTGTTAAGGCGCAATGAGAACGCCTGTGGGCGGTCTGCGCCCGCCGGTTTGCCGCCCGCTAGGGGCGGGCTTAAGAGGGCGCATGACCGTTTTTATCGCCCACGCGCCTGCCGACCGCCCTCATGCCGAGGCGTTGGAGCGGGCAATCGAGCGCCGCGGCCAATTCACCGAGTTGGACGATGGGCAGACAGCTCTGCGTCCGGTGCAGCAGGGCGACGTCTTTGTGCTGTTGGTTTCACAGGCTTTGACCTTCGCCACGGCGCGGCTGCGGCTGGAGCAGCGCGCGCTCGACGCGTGGGCCGAAGGGCGCCTCATCGTCGTGAAGCTCGACAATGGCTTTGCGCCGGTGGGCCTGCGCGATCTGCCCGCGATCGACGCCAGCTTCGAAGCGCAGCGTGAGTTCAAGTGGGGCGAAGTGGCTGACGAGATACGTCAGAAACTCGGCGCGCCGTCGCCCTCGCCGCAAGCCGCTGAGGCACCTGACCGCGCCGCGACGAGCGCGCCGCCGCCCTCACGTCAACGATCGCGCTCACATGGCATAGCCGCGGCCGTGCTGTTGCCGCTGCTCGCATTTCCCGGTGTGATGGCGATTGCCGCTGCCGTTTCGATTTGGCTTGCGAACCGCATCGGCCCGACGCCCGGCGGCTGGCCGGAATTGCGCGCCGGCATCGGCGCATTCGGCGGACGTTTTGGATTGCCTCCGATTGCGACCGAGGCGCTGTTTGCGATTTCTATTTTGCTGACACTCGCCATCGTGGCGTTTGGCGTATTGCGCTTATTCTCCAAGCCGAGGCGCTCCGCCAGACCGCCAAACACCGCACCGAGCGCGGCGGAACCGGTCAAGCAGAGCGAGACGATGTTTGTCTCTTACGCACGCGCCAATGAGGGCGCAGTGCTGCCGGTGATCGAAGCGGCCCAGCAGACAGGGCGCAAATTCTGGCTCGATCAACAGGGCCTGAAAGCCGGCGAGGGCTGGGCGGGCGAGATCGTACGCGCCATTCGCGGCGCCAAGAGCGTGACCGTGATGTGTTCGCAAGCCGCGTTCGAGAGCGACCATGTAAAGCGGGAGATTTATCTCGCTGATCGGTACAAGAAGAAATTGGTGCCGGTTTATCTGGAGGCGGTCGAGCCGCCGGAGGATTTCGAATACTTTTTCGCCGGCGTACAACGGCTCAATCTGTTTGAAACGCCGGAGGCGGAGCGCCCGCAGGCGTTCGTAAGCGCGTTAGGATCCATTTAATGTCTCAATCCGCCGATCCCGTTCTGCTCGACGTCACCGCTGAAGGCGTCGCCATCGTCACGCTCAATCGCCCTGAAAAGCGCAACGCGTTCGATGAACTGATGATCACAGGCCTTAGCGATACGTTCGAGACGCTCAAAGGCGCCGACAAGGTGCGCATCGTGTTTCTGCGCGGCGAGGGCGAAAGCTTTTGCGCTGGCGCCGACATCGACTGGATGCGCCGCGCCGCGGAGTTCTCCGAGCTTGGCAACGAGACGGATGCATTAGCGCTGGCGCGCATGCTCCGCCATTTGCACGAGCTGCCGCAGCTTACGGTTGCGCTTGCGCACGGCGCGGCGATGGGCGGCGGCGCGGGGCTCGTCGCTGCGTGCGATATCGCCGTTGCTGTGAAGGACACGAAGTTCCGCTTCTCGGAAGTGCGTCTCGGGCTCACCCCCGCAACGATTTCGCCGTACGTGATCGAAGCTATCGGCCCGCGCCACGCCAAGGCGCTTTTCGCCACTGCGGAGAATTTCGATGGCGCCTATGCCGAGAAGATCGGCCTTACGCAGTACACCGTCGACGACGTTGCGGGCCTGCGGCCGATCATGGAACATTTGTCAGAGTTAACACTTGCTGCTGCACCGGGCGCCGTATCCGATGCAAAAGCGCTGGTGCGTTACGTCGCCGGTCATAAGATCGATGACGGGCTCGCCAAGGAGACGGCCCGCCGGATCGCTGCTCGCCGCGTCTCCGCGGAGGGCCGTGAAGGCCTCGCCGCGTTTCTTGAGAAGCGCAAGCCGGAGTGGAATACGTGAAGCTAAAACGCGGCCTGAGCAGAATTTGGCCCGCCCTCTACCAAATGAAACTGGTGCGGGCGCACATGCCGTTTTGGCGTGTCGTGGTCGAAGCGCGGCTCGAGGGCCGTTCGAAGAAGTGGCCGCGTAAGTTTGGGTCGGCGGTAACCGCCGTGTTCGTCTGGGCGCGCACGATTGAAGAGGCCGAGGGGCTCGCCGTGCTGGCGCTCGAAGAAGAGGGCCTGACGACGCTGACCGCAGACGCCAAAAAGACGCCGCCAGCCGCCGCGCCCCGGCGCATCCCGGCGGCGGTAGCGCGCACCGAACTGGGCTTTCTGCCGCGCCTCGATGGCGAAACCAGTGCTGAGGGCCCATCGCGGCGCGACGCGCGGGCTTGATCGCGTCCCGTTAGCGCGGGACAACCCAAATCATGAGCGGGGAACTTGAAGCAGCCGGCGCCATGGCGACGGCGGGTCTGGTCGCAGGCGCGATCGAAGGGCGCGAACCCGGTAAGCCCGGCGATGGCGTATGCCTCAATTGTGGGGCCAAAGTCGAAGGGCCGTTCTGCTCCAATTGCGGGCAAGCCACGCACGCCAATCGCAAACTCTTCACCCTGGCCGAAGAGTTTCTGCACAGCCTCTTTCATCTCGATACGAAGCTTTGGCGCACATTGCCGATGGCGATCTTTCGGCCCGGCACGCTGACGCGCAATTACGTTTACGGCAAACGCGCGCGCTACATTTCTCCGCTGGCGCTGTTTCTGTTCTCGATCTTTTTGATGTTCTTCGCCGTGTCGTTCATCGATGCGCCGGTTGAGATCGGCGGCACGCCCGCTGAACAGCGCGCAGCGCTGGCGGAAAGCTTAGCGGAGGCGCGCGCTGGTGTTGAGGAGGCGGAGCGCGAACTTGCGGCTGCGCGTGAGGCGCCTCCGCCCACGGACGGCACCCCGCCTGACTTAGAGATACAATTGGCGGATCAAGCCGTCGGGCTCGCGCGGGCAGAGGTCGAGCGGCGCGAACAAGCCGTGGCGCGTTTTGATGCGGCCATCGCGGCGCGCGAAGCGGCGGTGAACGGACAGCCGGCCACGAGCGATGCGCCTGCCGCGGTGCAGATCAGCCGAGGGGAGGCTGACGGGCTCAACTTCGAACCAGGCGAAACTTGGCAGGACGGGCTTCGGCGGATGGCGGAGGACGGCGACTTCGTCGTCGTATCTGGCATGCCAGAATTGAACGAGCGTGTGCGGCGAAGCTTTCTGAACCCGGATCTGGCGCTTTACCGAATCCAGGAAGCTGCTTCGAAGTTTTCATTCCTGCTCGCGCCCCTCTCGCTGCCCTTCATCATGCTGCTGTTTCTCTGGAAGCGCGGCACCACGATGTACGATCATATCGTCTACGCTCTCTATGCGCTTTCCTTCGCGGCGCTTCTGTTCGTGACGATGATCTTTACCGGCATGGTCTCGTGGCTGGTGTGGCTGCCCGGCACGTTGCTGCTGCTAGGACTGCCCGTGCACACCTATTTCCATTTGAAGGGCGCCTATGCGCTCAGCTGGTGGTCGGCGGCGTGGCGCACATTCTTCATGCTGTTCTTCGCGATATTTGTATTCTCCATTTTTCTGGTGCTGATCGTGATCCTCGGGCTGGCGGGGTAGGCGATGAACCTGGAAGCCTATTTCGCACAATGGGTTGCCGAGGCGCCGGTGCTTGCCGGCTCTGCGGCGGTGGTTGTGTTTATGGTCGCGGTCGCGGCGCTGCTTGGATTTCGCAACACCGCAAAGATCGATGCGCTCGAACTTGCGCGGCTGGCAGAAGCGGAAGGTGCGCACGTCGAGGACAGCGTGATTGCGCCGAATGCACGTCAGGCTTTGGCGCGCCTCAGCGGCGGCAGAGTTATGGTGGCGCGCGTCATGGGGGCCGATGTCAGCGCACGTATCGCACCAGCGGGCGCGCTCCACGTGGCGTTCCGAAAGGGCAAGCTGAGCGCGCGATTTGCAGACCTGGGGTTCCCGCCGCTACATATGCGGTTGCAAGCGCCGCCGTCTTGGCTGGCTGAACTTGCGGGAGAGCCCGTGTGACCGCGCCTGTCACTTCCTTGACGATGCCGGCCTACCAGCCGCCGTTCGATATCCCGCCGATCATCACCTATGCGGTGCCGGCGTTCGTGCTGCTGATCCTGATCGAGATGATCGTGGTGAAGGCGACCAAGCGCGGCCGCTACGAGATGCGCGACAGCGCAACGAGTTTGGCGATGGGGCTCGGCAATCGCATCATGGGTATCGCCTTCGGCGGCCTCGCGTTCGCCGCCTATCTCGGCGCTTACCAATTCCGCCTATTTGATCTCGGCTGGACGTGGCCGGTGATGGTCGCGTGCTTCTTTGCCGAAGACCTTGCTTACTACGCGTTTCACCGCATCGCGCACGAACGGCGGTTCTTCTGGGCAAGCCATGTCGTCCATCACACCTCGCAGCACTACAATCTAACGACGGCGCTGCGCCAAACCTGGACCGGCACGCTTGGCCTCAACTTCATCTTTTGGCTGCCGCTGGTGTTGATCGGCTTTCCGCCGCTCATGGTGCTGATGTTCTCGGCGATCAGTCTAGTTTATCAGTTCTGGATTCACACCGAACTGATTGGGCGAATGGGGCCGCTTGAGTGGGTTTTAAACACACCCTCACACCACCGCGTGCACCACGCGACAAATGCGAAGTATCTCGATGCGAATTATGCCGGTGTTTTGATTATTTGGGACCGACTCTTCGGCACGTTCGTGTCCGAGGACGATAAGGAAAAGCCGCGCTACGGCATCATCAGCCAACTCGGCACGTTCAACCCATTTCGCGTGGCGGTTCATGAATGGGTTGGCATCTGGCGCGACGTGCGAGGGGCAAAGTCTTTGCGCGAAGTGCTCGGCTACGTCTTCGGCCCACCGGGTTGGAGCCCGGACGGTTCGCGCAAAACGTCGCGCTCAATCAAGCAAGCCTGGGCCGCGCAACAGCGGAGCGCCGCCGTTCCGGCCGAGTAAATGTACGTCCCAGCGCATTTCGCGACGGATGATGCGCACGGCCTCATTGCGCGCCTAGCGCGCCGCTGGGCTGGCGTGCTGGTGACCGTAGATGAAGCCGGTATGCCTGTCGGCACGCACATGCCGATTCTCTGGGACGCAGAGAAGCGCATTGCCACCGGCCACATCGCCCGCGCCAACCCGCAATGGAAGCAGGGGGCTGCGAAAGGGCTGATCGTGCTGAGCGGACCCGAAGCTTACGTCACGCCCACTTGGTATCCCTCCAAGGCCGAGCACGGCAAAGCGGTGCCGACTTGGAATTATGAGGCGGTGCACATTAGTGGCGCGGTCGAGTGGTTCGAGGATGCGGTGCGGCTGGAGATCGCGCCGAGCCTTGGGCTATGTCCGATGCGCCACGGCCTTATGTTGACGCGTTGATGCGAGGCATCGTCGGCGTGACGCTGACGGCGGAGCGCATCGAGGCCAAACGTAAGCTGTCGCAGAACAAGAATGAAGCGGACTTCGTCGGTGTGGCCTGCGGGCTTGCGGCAAGCGGTGAGCCCATGGCGAAGGAAGTGGCGGAGCTTATGCGCGCGGAGCGCGCCCTTTCAGACGACCCCAACGGAAACTAAACCCACGCCTCCCGACCGTCTGCCACTCGGCACGCCCTGCGCACGCTTCGCCGGGAAGCGTTGGTGCGCGTGGGGAGTCAGGCTAAGCATAACGGTGCAATGACCATCCACATCGTCAAACTCTGCGTCGGCGCCGATAGCGTTGAAGATTTGGCCGAATGGCAGATCGGGCAGATCAAGCGCGCCAAGGCGGCGAAGCTGCGGCCCAATCCGGTGTGCGGAACGCGCATGTGGCCAAAGCGGGTGGAGGACGTGCTGGCGGGCGGCTCGCTTTACTGGGTGATCAAGGGCGTCATTAGCGTACGCCAGCGCATCATCGCGGTGGATCACGTGACGGACAATCACGGCGAGCGTTGCGGACTCTATCTCGATGCGCATCTGCACCGCACCGTGCCGCAGCCGCGGCGCGCGTTTCAGGGCTGGCGTTATCTTGAGCCGAACGATGCGCCGGCTGATCTTGGCGAAGCGCAAGGCGGCGCGGACTTGCCGGAGCATTTGCGCCGGCAATTGGTTGAGCTTGGCGCTTGGTGAGTTAGCCGAGAGCTTTCTTCGCAGCGTCGCAGAAGGCCGGCACGTCGGCCTGATCCTGATAAAGGCCAAAGCCGATGCGCAGGATATCGTCGCGCGCGTCGGTAATGACATTCGCGCTCATGAGCGACGATTTCCAAGCCGTGGCGTTGGGATGGCGTAGCGAGAGAAAGCGGGGCTGATGCCCTGTCGCGTTCGGGTGCAGCACCTCGGCTGTGCGCAACGTCGCGCCAGCTTCGCCGCTGGCGATGGCGTCATCCATCATGGCCCGCAGGGTCGCCGCGCGGGCGCTGATGGCGGCGGTGTCGAGCGCTTGCTCCATAAGCATCGCCTGCACCGCGTTGAAGCGATAGAGCCCGGTTGAATCGTACGTCGCGCCCAGGAAACGGCCGCCGTCTTCGCTGTAAGCAACTTCACCCTGCTTCTTTTCCATGGCGCCGAAATCGGCGAACCAGCCGGTGAAGCTGGGCCGCTCCGCATAGCCGGGCGGTGCATGGATGAAGCCCGCGCCTTCGCCGGCCATTGCGTATTTGTAGCCGCCGCCGAGCAAGAACAAGCGATCCGCCACGGCGCTGAAATCGCACGGCATCGCCATGAACGAATGGTAGAGATCGAGCGCGATCCATGTGCCGTCAGGTGACGCATACGATGCGAGTTCTTCGGCGCCGTCGAAGCGCAGCCCGCTGCGGAACATGACGTGGCTCAGAAACGCGATGTCCGGCTGCTTCTCGCGCATGGCTGCGAGGAAGCGCTCGCCGAACGTCTCGAACGGTTCGCACGGCACAACGCGGCGGCTGATCCAGCCTTCCTCCTCCCAGCGCTGCGCTTGGCGGCGGAATGAGTGAAACTCGCCGTCGGTCGTGAGCACATCGAGCTTGCCCGGCTTGCGTGCGGAGAAGATCCGCATCAGCAATTCGTGCGTGTTCGGTGCAAAGCCGATGGTGCGTGGATCTGGCAGGCGCAGGTCTGCCGCCACGTTGGCCTGCGCCCGCGGGATCACTTCGCCGAATATCTTGTCCCACTTGCGATCCGCCAGGGTGGCGGCGTCTTCCCAGGCTTGCATGTGGCCTTCGTAGGACGCGTCGGGCCAAAGATGGTGCGAATGCGCGGCGAAGTGGATGCGACCGGGCGATGCCGCGAGCGCGCGTGAGAACAGATGCTTGTAGCTTTTCAAAGCTTCGTCCTCAGCGACCAGAGTTCCGGGAAAGCGCGCCGCGCCAGCGTCTTTTGCAAATAGCCAACGCCTTCGGTGCCACCGGTGCCGCGCTTCATGCCGATAATGCGCTCGACGGTGATGACGTGCTTGTGGCGCCAGGTGAGAAAAGCGTCGTCGAGATCGATCAGCTTTTCCGCCAGTTGGTAGAGCGCCCAGTATTTCTGAGTGTCGCGATAGACTGTGAGCCAGGCGTTCTCCACCGCCTCGATAGGTTCATAGCGCGCGCCAGCCGGGCGCTCGTAGGCGCTCTTTGGAATATCGAACCCGGCTGTCGCGAGTTGTGACAACGCATCGTCATAGAGGCTCGGCGCTGCGAGTGCGTTCGCGAGCAAGGCGTGATCGTCGCCGCCTTCGGGGTGATATTTGAGGAAGCTCGCATCTTTCAGGCCGAGCTTGGCTTCGAGCACGCGAAACTGCGCCGATTGAAACCCAGAACTTGTGCCGAGCTGCCCGCGGAAGTTGAGATAGTCGGCCGGCGTCATCGTCGCCAGAATGTCCCAGGTTTGGGTCATCACCGCTTGGATGCGGGAGACGCGGGCCAGGTGTTTGTAGGCCGGCACCAGATTGCCGCTCCGCACTTCCTCCTGCGCGGCGCCGATTTCGTGGATGGCCTGCTTCATCCACAGCTCCATCGTTTGATGGAGAATCACGAACAGCAGCTCGTCGTGCTCGCCCGTCCGCGGCTGCTGGGCCCCTAAAAGTTCCTTGAGGCGCAGATAGCCGCCATACGTGACTTCCTCGCCCATGGGGCTGCTTCCTCCGTTGAATCACGAGCTTAAAGCATGGGCGCCCCATGGGGAAAAGCCGCTCCCAGGCGCGCGCGGGGCGGGCGGCTCTATTTAGGGGTTTGGTGTGCGGTGGGGTTTTGGTAGGTGAACGTCCCGTTGGGGGCAGAAGCCGAGGAGGGTGGGCCATGGGCGCACTGGGACGTACAATAGGAATTATCGTGGTCGTCGTGCTGCTGATTGCAGGCGCCGGCTACTTCTTGGGCCCGAAGACGGCATCGCGCACGCAGACGCTCGAAATCGCGCGTCCGGCGCCGACCGTGCTGGCCCGCCTGTCATCAGCACCGGTCGGCTCGACGGTGGTTGAAGGCGTCACTATCGCCGAAGCCGCAACCGTTGAAGGCGACACCGTCAGCGCGCCGGTCACGTTCGCCGATGGCGCAACGGGCCGCGTGGTTTACACCGTCACGCCGCAGGGCGAAGGCAGCCAAGTGCGCGTGAAGCTCGAGCAAGATCTCGGCGCCAACCCGCTTGATCGCTTTCAAGTGATCACCGGCGGTGATGTCGCCCCGTTGATGGCGTCAGCCGCCACCGCCGTGCAAACCGATCTCGACGCATTGCCGAACGCGAGCTTCGAGGGCCTGCAATACAGCGTCGTCGACATCACGGCGCGTCCGTTCTTCTTCGCGCAAAGCTGCGTGCCGAACGAGCCGGACACGATCACCACGTTGATCGCCGACGCAAAGACCGCCATCGAACCGCTCATGCGCTCGCGTGGCCTGCAGCAAGCTGGCCCGCTTATGGCGGTTGAGCCGCGTGTCGTCGAAGGTCAGTACTGCTTCCAGATTGGCTATCCGTACACCGGCCGCGCGCCGGGCTCGGTGCTTGGCCAGTTGATTCAGTCCGGCCAGACGCCGAGCGGCCAAGCGCTGCGCATCGTTTATACCGGGACGGAAGATGACGTGATCGCGCAAGTGTACGATCCGATGGATGCGCTGCTCGCCGCAGCTCACCTCGACAACCCGGCCACGCGTGAAGACGATTGGGCGACGTACGAAGTCTATAACGATGATCCGACGCAAGCCGGTGGTTCGCGTAACCGCGAAATCTATTACGTCGTGCAAGGCGATGTCAGCGCGCTGACCCGCATTGCACCGGCGTCCGCGCCGGTTGCAGTTCCGGCCAATGCGCCCGCAGCGACGACGGAAGCGCCGGCCGCAACGCCTGCGCCGGCGACCACGCCGTAACGTTTAGCGCTGAGACTGAAGAAAAGGCCGTTGGCGAAAGCCAGCGGCCTTTTTGTTTTAGTGCAGTGTCTGCATAGTCGCATCTGGCGGAGGTCGCAGTGCGAAGAAGTGCATTCAAACAGGTCGCCATAGTCGCATTGGCTACAGCCGTGGTGTTGTCGGCGCACTCCGCTCACGCGGATTCGTTCGCCGCAGACCGCGCCGGTGACCGCTATGAAATCAGCCTTGAGCGCGTGTCGGAGACGCGCGGGGATCGGTCTTCGGGGAGTTCAAGTTCCGGCTTCACGATAGTTGAGCGCGTGATTGCAGTTCGTGACGACGGCTCGGAGTTGGAATTTGATCTGCCCGACGATGCGAGCGTCGAAGCTCGCGCGCGGAGCTGGCAATTTCCAGCGCGTGTGTTCCGCTCCGAGCACGGGACTTTGGAGTTGCTGAATGCGCCGGATTTGGAAGCGCGCGTGCGCACGTGGCTTGAGAATGTCCAAATCCCTGAGGCTGCATGCGGCCGCTGGGTTTTCACTTGGACCGCAATCAAGATCGAATGCGATCCGCAATCGGTGCTTGGGACATTGCAAGCGTTCGACATTAGGCCAAGCGATTTGACGGCTGGTGTGGTGCAACTTGATCCCGCGGATTTGCGGCGCGAGCGCGCAGAAACGGATATCGCTGTGGCGCAAATGACGGGTGAGCCGCCGCTGACCTTGGAGGCTGCACTGCAGGCCCGATCGTCGGAGCAAGTGTCCGGGACGATCACTACGCGCTTTGAATTCGACGAGGATGGCCGCGCAGGGAGGCGAGTTACGGTCGGAGAGGTGGAAGTTGTGCAAGCGGACGGCGCAAGGGAGCGCACCGTCACGACGACCACTGTTGAACGCCGCTTACTCCCGTCACGCTAAGCTAAGGCCGCATCCCAAAGCTGCTCGGCCCTGTCTCGTTCATGCGTTGCGCGAGGTTCGCCCATTCGCAGAGCAGCGGGCGCGTGTCGCGCGGGTCGATGATTTCTTCGGCGTAGAAGCTCTCCGCTGTGCGGAAGGGTGAGCGCAAGGCTTCCGCCCAAGCGCGGATTTCCGCCAGACGCTTTTCCGGATCGGGATGGGCTTCGATCTCGCGCTTGTAGGCGGCTTCGATGCCGCCCTCCATTGGCAGCGAGCCCCAATCGCCGGACGGCCAACAATAGCGCACCTTCGTCCGCGTCGGGTTCATCATTGCTGAACCTGCAAGCCCAAACGCTGCGCGCACCACGATTGAGCACCACGGCACTTTTGCTTGATAGACTGCGGCCATTGCTTGCACGCCGAGCTTCACTGTCGCCGCGCGCTCGTGCTTCACGCCGACAGCAAAGCCGGGGCAGTCTACGAAATGCACCACGGGCAGATGGAAGGTCTGCGCCATGTCGACGTGTTTGATCAACTTGCGGCAGACATCCGCCGTCCATGCGCCGGCGAGAAACATCGGATCGCCCGCAAGCACCGCAACGCTATGCCCATCGATGCGCGCAAGGCCGGTGATCAGGCCGCGACCCCATTGCCGGCCGGTCTCGAAGAACGTGCCGCTATCGACGCACGCCTCAACGATGCGCCTCATCTTGTATGGCACGCGTCGGTCGCGCGGGACGACATCGATCAGTGTTTTGTCGCGCCGCTCTGCCGGATCGCCGTTGCTAACGCGCGGCGGCAGTTCGTGGATCGAGGCGGGGAGATAGGAGAGAAACTTGCGCGCGGCGGCGAAGGCTTCCGCTTCGCTGGCGACGATATCGTCCACCACGCCGTTCTTGCCGTTGATCTCGGCGCCGCCGAGTTCTTCCTTCGAAACATCTTCGCCGATCGCTTTCGCCACCGGAGGGCCGGCGACGAAAACTTGGCTCAAACCCTGCACCATCACGCTGTAATGGCTGGCCGCGACGCGGCCCGCGCCCAAACCGGCGCATGGGCCGAGCGCGAGCGCGACGACCGGCACGCTCGCCATATTCGCGACGACCCATTCCCAACCGGGCGTTTGCGGAATGTAGGTGCGCGGGTCTTTCTCCAGCATCTTCACCGAGCCGCCGCCGCCGGTGCCGTCGACCATGCGCACGATCGGCATGCGATATTCGTTGGCCATCTGCTCGGCGAAGACGAGTTTTTGCCAGATGCCAGCATCGGCCGCGCCGCCGCGCACGGAAAAATCGTCGGCTTGGATGGAGACGGGCCGGCCGTCGATGGCGCCGCGGCCGACGACGAAGGGCGTCGGCAGGAAGCTCTCCATCTCGTTGTCCGCGCCATAGCCTGCGCGGCCGGCGATCTTCCCGGTTTCGTGGAATGAGCCTGGATCGAGCAACGCGGTGACACGCTCGCGCGCCGTCAACTTGCCGGACGCCTTCTGCCGCGCGACGCGTTCTTCGCCGCCCATCTGCTCAGCCAGCGCCTCGCGCCGGCGCAGTTCTTCGATGTCCTTGTCCCAGCCCATGAACGGTCTCCCACGCGAAAGACTAAGCAGGATTTGGCCGGACTTGAAGGGTGGTGACCGTTGTCGCATCGCACGCTAGCGTGAAGGCGGGAGGGGATGGCATGAGCGAAGAACCCAAGCGCAAACGCGGGGCGCCCTGGTTTATCTGGACGCTACCGGCGCTCATAATCTTGGCGCTGACGCTGAACCATATTTTTGCTTTCCAGTTATTCAGGCAGCCGTCGGGCTCGATGCAGCCGACGCTGCAGGCTGGGAAAATGTTCGCTTTGTCTAAGTGGGCCTACGGCTACACGGCCCAATCTTTCGGACCGTTAGGCGTCTACTTGCCGGAGCGTGAGTGGAGCGTGCGCACACCGGAGCGCGGCGACATCGTTGTGTTCGAGCCTGTGCCCGAACCTGACCGACACTTCGTCAAGCGCGTGATTGGCTTGCCGGGTGATCGCATCCAAATGATCAGCGGCGTGGTGCATATCAATGGGGTCGCCGTTGAGCGTGCGCCCGAAGGCGAGGTGCAGGTTGAAGACTATAGCGGGCCGCAGACGTTTGCCGCGGTGCGCGAAACGCTCCCGAACGGCGTGAGCTATCTCACAGTGGAGCGCGGCGAGACTGAACTCGACAACACGCGCGAACTCATCGTGCCTGAGGGACACGTATTTGTCATGGGCGACGATCGCGACAATTCAGCGGACAGCCGGGTGCCATCGGTCGTTGGTTTCGTGCCGGTCGAGAACGTCCTCGGCCGCGTCGATCATCGCTTCTGACGCCAGCCCTTCTTCGCCAGCGCGCTCTGGTGCGCGCCCCAGAGCAGATAGACGGGGATGCCGATCGCCATCCAGATGAAGAAGCGCTGGATGGTGCCGGTGTTGAGGCTGGCGAAAAGATAGAGGCAACCAACGATCGCCAGTGGCGCAACCACCCACGCGAACGGTGTGCGGAACGGACGCTCGCGTGCTGGCTCGCGCCGGCGCAGCACCATCACCGAGATTGCGACGGCGATGAACGCCGCTAGGGTGCCGGCATTGGCGAGCGATGCGATCTCACCAAGCGTGAGCAGGCCCGCCAGCACTGAGGTCACGAACGCCGTCAGCAGCGTGATGAAGATCGGCGTGCCGAGTTTGGAGTGCACGCGGCCCCATGAGCGCGGCAGCAGGCCGTCCCGCGACATGACGTAGAAGATGCGCGTTTGGCCGTAGAGAAAGGCGAGGATCACGGTTGGGATCGCGATCGACGCGACGCCGCCAATGATGGCCGCGGCTTCGGGTTGGCCGAGGGTGCGCACGATCAGCGCGATCGGCTCGCCGCTGGCGGCGAAGTCGCGGAAATCCATCGCGCCGATCGCGGCCGCGCCGACGGCCATGTAGAGCAGCGTGCAGATCACCATCGAGCCGATGATGCCGATGGCGAGATCGCGGCCAGGATTTTTGGTTTCTTCGGCTGCGGTCGAGACTGCGTCGAAGCCGTAGAACGCAAAGAACATCACAGCCGCCCCGGCCATGATGCCGATGTTCGTGCCGGTCTCAGTCGGAGTTGAGCCCCAGCCGAACGGTGCGAACGGGGTGAAGCGCGAGATATCGAACGCGGGAAGCGCGATCGCGAGGAAGAGGATCAAAGCCGCGATCTTGGCGACGACCAGGATCGAATTGATCCAAGCGCTTTCGCGCGTGCCGAGGATCAGCAAGCCGGCGACGACGAAGATGATGAAAACCGCCAGCGGATTGAAGTGCAGCGCATGGCCTGCAACCTCGCCGAACTGGACCATTTGCGGCACGTCGAGGCCCCAGCCTGTCAGCAGTCCGGACGCGTAGCCTGACCAGCCGACTGCAACGGCGCTGACGACGACTGAGTATTCCAGAATGAGCGCCCAGCCGACGATCCAGCCCGCAAGCTCGCCGATCGAGGAATAAGTGTAGGTGTAAGCACTGCCGGAAGCCGGCATCATCGTTGCGAGCTCAGCGTAGCAGAGCGCCGCGCACGCACAGACCAAGCCTGCAACGCCAAATGATACGATGACACCCGGGCCGGCCATGCCGGCGCCTTGGCCGATCAGTGCGTAAATCCCTGCGCCGACGATCGCGCCAACGCCGAGCGCCACCAGATGGGGCCACGACAGAGTGCGCTTGAGTTCGGCGTGCGCCGGCAACTCGATCGGCTTGCGCCGTGTCAGAAAATTCAAATGAGCCTCCCCGCCCGTTTCGGGGAGACTAGGCGCTAGACCGCCATGTTGTCGATCAGCCGTGTTTTGCCGAGCCAGGCCGCCGCGAGAATACGCGCAGGGCGGGAAGAGTCGGTGACCGGTTGCAGCGTTTGCGCATCGCGGATGGCGACGTAATCGATGCTGGTGAAGCCGGCGGCGCTGAGGTGGCGCGCAGCTTCGGCTTCCGCCTGTGCGATCGGCTCGCCGGCATGAACCGCTTTGATCGCATCGTGCAGGATGTGGTTGAGCCGTGCCGCGATCCGTCGTTCGTCGGCGCTGAGATACGCGTTGCGCGATGACATCGCGAGCCCGTCGCTTTCGCGCACTGTCGCGCAGCCTTCGATCGCGACGGGGATATCGAGATCGCCCGCCATGCGCTTGATCACTTGCAGCTGCTGGTAGTCCTTCTCGCCGAAGAAGGCGGCGTCCGGCAGCGCTTGCAGCAAGAGCTTCGTCACCACTGTCGCTACGCCGCCAAAGAAGTGCGGACGAAACTCGCCTTCAAGCGGAGTCGACACGCTCGTTACGATCACGCTGGTAGCGAAGCCGTCGGGGTACATGATCGTGCGTTCCGGCGCGTAGAGCAGGTCGCAGCCCGCGCTCGCCAGCATCGCGCCGTCTCCCGCTTCATCGCGCGGGTAGCGTTCGAAATCTTCGTTGGGGGCGAACTGCTTCGGGTTGACGAACAAAGTCGCCACCGCGCGGTCGCACTTTTCTTTGGCGGCGCGAACGAGAGAGAGGTGGCCGTCGTGCAGCGCGCCCATGGTCGGCACCAAACCGACGCGCAGCCCTTGTCCACGCCAAGCGCTGATCTGCGCGCGCAAACCGGCGACGTCGCGGACGATGGGGAGGGAGGAATCGGCCATGGCTTCGCATCCCCTTGTGACGTTCGTGCGTCAAGCGGCTTAAGCGCGCCTTAACCTAGATCAACGACTTTCAACCTTATGTATTCTGGCGTTGCGGCATTTTTCGAGCTCGCGGCGTCCGCTCGTGTGGGCGGGCGATGAGCGTCGCGTACGTCCCCACGCCGGTCTCGGCGCCGCGCATGGCGCATGTGATTGTCGTCGGCAACCAAAAGGGCGGGGCCGGCAAATCGACCGTCGCCATGCACATCATCGTCGCTCTGATGCGGATGGGTCGTCGCACCGGTGCGCTCGATCTTGATGTCCGCCAGCGTTCGCTCACTCGCTACATCGAAAACCGCGGCCGCTGGATCGCGGCGCGCGGCGCGAAGTTGCCGGCGCCGCAGATATTTGAACTTCACGAAAGCGCCCAGCGCTCGCTCGATCTCGCCGAAGCCGAGGATGAAGCTGCCTTTCGGGCGGCGCTTCGGCGCTTGTCCGAGACCTGCGACTTCATCGTCATCGATAGCCCTGGCGGCGATTCCTTCATGGCCCGGCTCGCCCATACCTGGGCCGACACCCTGATCACGCCGCTGAACGACAGTTTCGTGGATTTCGATCTTCTCGGCTCATTCGACGAGAACTGCGCCGATATCGTGCGGCCTTCGATCTACAGCGAGATGGTCTGGGACAGCCGCAAGAAGAAGGCGCTGGCCGTGCGCACGCCGATCGATTGGGTTGTGCTGCGCAACCGGACGTCGACGAGCCGGATCGAAGCCAAGAACAAGCAGCGGGTCGGCGAGGCGCTGAAAACGCTCTCGCAGCGGATTGGCTTTCGCTTGGCGCCTGGCCTCTCCGAACGGGTCATCTACCGCGAGCTTTTTCCGCAGGGGCTGACCATGCTCGACCTCGATGGCGAGGGCGATGGTGAGATGAAGATGGGGCATCTGGCCGCCCGCCAGGAGCTGCGCGATCTCTTCATCACCTTGAAGCTGCCCGGTCTCGACGGCGAGCCCCTCAAATTCTGAGCATGTTCCTGCAACCTTGGGACGGGTAGGGTCCGCGCGACGTGCTCCCCATCCTCCTCATTCTCTCCGCGGTCTTTGTCCTTCTCTTCGTGCTCCGCATGGGGGGCGCGTATCGCCTAGTTTTGGTCGAGCGTTGGCCGGCTTTGGCATTCGCAGGTGCAGCATTGGTGCTTTTGGCGCGGGGCGCAGTTTGGCCCGGCCTTGGCTTCGGTGTGCTGGCGATCGGAGCTTGGGTGCTGTGGCCGGCGTTCAACAGGCGGCTGCGGAAATACGATTCGGTTGCCGCGGAGGATCCGCAGGACGTTCAGGCCCGTGCGATTCTCGGGGTGACAGTCACTGCATCAGAATCGGACATCCGCCGCGCCTATCGCGCCAAGATGGCGTCAGCCCATCCTGATCGGGGAGGCTCAAACGCCGAAGCCGCGCGCCTAACGGCTGCGCGGGATCGGTTGCTCAGGAAGAAGCGCTAGAGCTTCTATTCTTCGGTTGAGAGTTCGCTCTCGTCGCCTTGGCCGACAGGCTCGATCGGCAGGCGCACTGGCGACAGCGTCTCGACGACCATGCCTTGATAGGTGTCGTACGGCGACGAAGGCGGCAGCGGCCGCGCTGATGCCGTGGTCGACGAGATGGCGCCCGGCGCGAGTTGGGTGTCCAGACGGCGGAGCGGCATGCTGGCGTACTGAGCCGCGTTGGGATCACCGCGACGTGCAAACTCTTCGTACGCGCCTTCCACCAGGTAAGCGACTTGCGCGTCACGCGCGGCTGCGGTTTCGCCGCCGAGCACGACCACGATCACGCGGCGATTGCCCCGTTCAGCCATGGTCGCGAGGTTGAAGCCCGAGGCGCGGGTGTAGCCAGTCTTGATGCCATCGACGCCTTCAACGGCGCCGAGCAGGCGGTTGTGGCCGCGGATCGTGCGTCCGCGCCAAGTGAAGCTGGTGCGCTGAAAGGTTTCATAACGCTCAGGAAAATCGCGCCACAAAGCTTGCGACAGCACCGCCATGTCACGCGCCGTCGTGCGGTGGCGCGAATCCGGCAGGCCGCTGGCGTTGGCGAACCGCGTCTCGGTCATGCCGAGTTCGCGGGCGCGCGCCGTCATATTGGCGGCGAAGCGGGCTTCGGTGCCGCCGAGGCGCTCAGCCACAACAGTCGCGACGTCATTGGCGGATTGGACGACCAAAGCGTTGATCGCTTGCTCGACCGTCAGGCTATCGCAGCCACGCCGACGCGTGCACGCTAGGCCGAGGCGTGAGGGGGGCTGGCGTGTGGCGTTGCGGGACGCCGTCAGCCGCGTGTCCATGCTGAGGTCGCCGCGCTCCAGCGCCTCGAACAGCATGTAGAGGGTCATCATTTTGGTGAGCGAGGCGGGAAAACGAATCTCGTTCGCCTGGTCCTCAAGCAGCACCTCATTGGTGCGGGCGTCCATCACGAAGGCCGCGTACCGGTCCTGCGCGGCAGCCGGCGTAGCGACGCCTACCGCCATCGCAACCGCGAAAGCCGCCCCAATTGCCCGAAGGGCGCCTAAACCTGCTGATCTCATCGACGTCTGATCCCGCACAAACACAGACAATTCAGGCAATTCGCGTGCCGCGCAGCTTACAGATTCCTTAGCCCGGGTTAAGCGACCGTATGCAGTCCAGGGTAAAGGGGCTTTAGCCATCCAGATGATTTGCCTATTTCACCTGTAGGCTGTGGAAAACGTGGTTAACGTCCGATGAATAAAGGCGGATATAGGTGTCAAAACCTAGGCATGGACTGCATGGTGCAGTGCAGCATTTTTGGGTTGACTTCGCAGGTGCAGCATAACATATAGGGTCTCAGATTCGCCGGTTCGGCCGGCAGTCCGCAACAGCTATGGGGTTCCGGCCCCACAAAAGGAGACCCAAATGGCCACTGCGAAGACCGCCCCCCGCGCCGCCAAGACCGCGACCGAGGCTTTTGAAACCATGACCTCCGCGTCGAGCGAAACGGTCCGTGAAAATATCGACCGCAGCCTCGCTGCCCTGTCGGAAGCCTCGGCTTTCGGCAAGCAGAACATGGAAGCCTGGGTTGCCGCCGCCGCCGCCGCTCAGAAGGGCTTTGAAACCCTTTCGGCTCGCGCCGTCGCCTTCCAAAAGGCCGCTCTTGAGAACCATGTCGCAGCGACCAAGTCGCTGATGACTTCGAAGAGCGTGCAAGAGTTCGCTGAAAAGCAAAACGACTACGCCAAGGGCGCGTTTGAAGCCTATGTCGCTGAACTGACGACGGTTTCTGACCTCGTCCAAGGCGTCACCAAGGAAACCCTCGCGCCGATCAACGATCGCGTGAACGCGGTTGGCCAGTTCATCCAGAACGGCGCCGCTCGCTAAAAATCGACTTCGGCGTCCGCGCCGAGGGGCTGAAAAAAGAACGGGCCTGGCTCCAACGAGCCGGGCCCGTTTTCTGTGCAGCGGGCGCCAAACTGCTCAGCGCAACAATTCAAGCCCTTTCCAGCGGCAATTCGGTCCATAAATTGTTCAGCATAAGAGCGAAGGCTCGGGGCAGGCGCGCCGTGAGTCGGCGAAAATGGATATGCGGACTATATGAGTGGCCAACCCTGGGATGACGAGAACGACCAGGACGGCGCGGATGGCCGCGTCGGCACCCAAACTGTAACCCGCACAAAAAAGCCCTCGCTCTATCGGGTGCTCCTGCTGAACGACGATTACACGCCGATGGAATTCGTCGTTTATGTGCTGGAGCGGTTCTTCCAAAAAACCCGGGAAGAGGCGACCACGATCATGCTCCACGTTCATCAGAACGGCGTGGGGTTGTGCGGCGTCTTCACCTACGAGGTGGCCGAGACCAAGGTCGCCCAGGTTCTGGATCTCGCGCGGCGGCATGAACACCCGCTGCAATGCACGATGGAAAAGGAATAACGTCGAATGGCGACTTTCTCCCGCACGCTCGAACACACGCTGCGCCGTGCTCTCTCGCTCGCCAACGAGCACGAGCACGAGTACGTGACGCTCGAGCACCTTTTGATGTCGCTGATCGACGATGACGACGCCGCCGGTGTGATGCACGCCTGCAAAGTCGATCTCGATAAGCTGCGGCTCAATCTCGACTCGTATCTCCGCAACGAGCTTGAAAGCCTGCGCGTCCAGAATCGCGAGCACGAAGAGCCGCGCCCCACCGCCGGTTTCCAGCGCGTGCTGCAGCGCGCGATGCTGCATGTCGATTCAAGCGGCGGCCGCGAAGTCAGCGGCGCAAATGTTCTCGTCGCACTGTTCAGCGAACGCGAGAGCCACGCTGCGTACTTCCTGCAAGAGCAGGACATGACGCGCTATGACGCGGTGAACTTCATCGCTCATGGCTTGCCGAAGCGCACCGGCGCAGCACAGCCGCGCCCCGTGCGCGGCGCGCAAGAAGGCGAAGACGGCGAACGCGTTGTGAAGCAGGGCAGCGAGGCGCTCGCGGCTTATTGCGTGAACCTCAACAAGAAGGCCAAGGAAGGCAAAATCGATCCGCTCATCGGGCGCGAGCCTGAAGTACTGCGGGCGATCCAGATCCTTTGCCGCCGCAACAAGAACAACCCCTTGCTCGTTGGCGATCCGGGCGTTGGCAAGACGGCGATTGCTGAAGGCTTGGCGCGCAAGATCAACGAAAAGCAGGTGCCGGAAGTTCTGGCCGAGGCGACGATCTTCTCGCTCGACATGGGCTCGCTTCTGGCGGGTACGCGTTATCGCGGCGACTTCGAAGAGCGCCTGAAGAGCGTGATGAAGGAGCTGGAGAACCACCCGAAGGCGATCCTGTTCATCGACGAAATCCACACCGTCATCGGCGCTGGCGCAACCAGCGGCGGCGCGATGGATGCATCGAACCTCCTGAAGCCGGCGCTGCAAAACGGCCAGCTGCGCTGCATGGGGTCGACCACGTACAAGGAATATCGCCAGCACTTCGAAAAGGATCGTGCGCTGGCGCGGCGCTTCCAGAAGATCGACGTCAACGAGCCGTCGATCCCGGACGCGATCAAAATCCTCGCCGGTCTGAAGCCGTACTTCGAAGACTATCACAAGGTGAAGTACACGGACGAAGCGATCAAAGCGGCGGTCGAGCTTTCGGCGCGCCACATCGGCGATCGCAAGTTGCCGGACAAAGCTATCGACGTGATCGACGAGAGCGGCGCTTCGATGATGCTGCTTGCGCCGAAGGATCGTAAGAACATCATCGACATCGCCGAAGTCGAAGAAACGGTGTCGCGCATGGCGCGCATACCGCCGAAATCGGTGTCGAAGAACGATTCAGAGATGCTGGCCTCGCTGCCGGCGGACTTGAAGCGCGTTGTGTTCGGCCAGGATGATGCGATCGATCAACTCGCGGCCGCCATTAAAATGGCGCGTGCGGGCCTGCGCGAACCGCAAAAGCCGATTGGCTCGTACCTGTTCGCAGGGCCCACCGGCGTCGGCAAAACCGAAGTCGCTCGCTCGCTCGCCAACGTTATGGGCATCGAGCTTCTGCGTTTCGATATGTCCGAATACATGGAACGCCACACCGTGAGCCGCCTCATCGGCGCGCCTCCCGGCTATGTCGGCTACGATCAGGGCGGCCTCTTAACCGATGGCGTGGATCAACATCCGCACTGCGTGCTGTTGCTCGACGAAATCGAAAAGGCGCACCCGGATCTTTTCAACATCCTGCTGCAAGTGATGGATCACGGCTCGCTCACTGACGCGAACGGCAAGAAGGTCGATTTCAGGAACGTCATCCTGATCATGACCACGAATGCTGGCGCGGCTGATGCGGCGCGTCAGGGCATCGGCTTCGGCCGCGGCAAGAAGGACGAAGAGAACGAAGAGGCGATCAAACGTCTGTTCTCGCCGGAATTCCGCAACCGCCTTGACGCCTCGATTCACTTCGCCGGCTTGCCGCCGGAAGTGGTGCGCAGTGTCGTGCAGAAGTTCATCATCCAGCTCGAAGCGCAGCTCTCGGAACGCAACGTGCAGATCGAGATCACCGATCGCGCCGCCGATTGGATCGCGACGCGCGGCTACGACGAGAGCTTCGGCGCCCGTCCGCTGGCCAGGCTGATCAACGAGCACGTCAAAAAGCCGATGGCGGACGAGTTGCTGTTCGGCAAGTTGAAAGAGGGCGGTATCGTCAAGATCGACCTCGATCCGAACGACCCGGACAAGCTGAAGTTCAACTATCAGCCGGAGTCGCGCGGTCTGCTGAGCTTCGGGCGCAAACCCGAGAAGGCATAAGCGGTATAGTCTGCTTCGTGCTAAAGAAACGGCGGTCGCGTAGAGCGGCCGCCGTTTTTGTTGGCGCGGCGATGGACGCGCCCCAACTGATCGCGCCGAGTGCGACGTGAATCCTAGAGCGCCGCGGCGATATCCGTCGCGATTTGCTGCAACTCGGCGATGTCAGCGCGTGTTGTGTGGCCGTGGCCAGCAAGCCGTACGTTTTCGTAGCGCGGGATGATGTGCCAGTGCAGGTGGAAGATGGTCTGCCCGGCAGGCGCGCCATTGAACTGCGTCACCGTAATGCCGTCCGGCTTCAGCGCTTTATCCACGGCCTTGGTGAGCCGCTGCACGTGCCACATGAGCGGTGCGACCTTGCTGTCCGGCAGTTCCAAAAAATTGCGCGCTTCGACGCCTTTGGGAATGATCAGCACGTGTCCGCGCGATTGCGGATAGAGATCCATGAACGCCAGCACGGTGTCGTCCTCGTAGACCTTCACCGCCGGCACTTCGCCGCGCAGAATTTTGGCGAACAAATTGTTCTTATCGTAGACGCCGTGCAGACTCATGAATTCACTTTCAGGCGGGGGATTGGACGTTGCGGATTAGCGCTGCGGATATCCTCGCGGAATGTACTTCAGCATCGCGGCTTGGAAAGTTTTGCGGTAGCCGGCATCCAGTTTCCGCGGCGCAATCGCGTTTCCCCTCTCAACGGAGCGACGATAGGCGCATGCGGCGGCGCTTCCAAGCAAGCCTTGGCTATGTGCTAGAATGTAGCCTGTGACCAAGAGCCCAAACGAATTCCAGCTGAACCCGGACGAAGAGAAGCCCTTCGATCCGCCGGACGCGGTGAAGCCCAAAGCCATTAAGCCGCGCGATGCCGCGACGTTGATCCTCGTCCGTGGCGGACGCGAGGTGATGATGGGGCAGCGCGCCAAGGGGCACGTCTTCATGCCGGACAAATGGGTGTTTCCGGGCGGGCGCGTTGATCCGGGTGATGCCCGCCTACCTGCCGCCTGTGAACTCACACCCGAGACGGAGGCGTTGCTCCGCAAGGGCGGGGTGGTGCGCCGGCCGCCGCGGGCGTTTGCCCTGGCGGCGGCGCGGGAGACGCGGGAAGAGGCAGGGCTGATCCTAGGTGGTGACGCCGGGCCGGATCTTTCCAAGCTCCGCTTCGTCGCCCGCGCAATTACGCCCCCCTATCGGCCGCGGCGCTTCGACGCCCGCTTTTTCCTGGCGGACGCGGAGGAGGTCTTGGCCGACGATAGGCCGGTCATGGGCGAAGAATTGCTGCATACACGGTGGTTTAGCCTCGATGAGGCGGAGGCGCTGGACCTGCCTTCGATCACCCGTTTCGTGCTTAAGGAGGTCCGCGCGCGGCTGGCCGGGGAGGCGGTTTTGCCGCCTTTCCTGCGCTGGAGCCGGGGCGCGCACTCTTTAGAGCGCCTTACGAGTTGACTTTGGGGCGTTGGCCCGTATTTTCCCGCGTCCTTCAACCTTGAGAATTCCGGGCCCGACCCATGGCTAAGCCGACTGTCATCAAAATCCGCCTCAACTCCACGGCGGACACGGGCTATTTCTACGTGACCAAGAAGAACCCACGTACGAAGACCGAGAAGCTCAAGATGAACAAGTATGACCCGGTCGTGCGCAAGCACGTCGAGTTCGTCGAAGGCAAGATTAAGTAAGCAGCGCTTCTCGCTAGAGCGATTGGCAACGGGCAGTAGGCGATAGGCCCTGCCTTTTGTTTGCGCGGCGCTATTTCGGATAAAGCAGCATTTGCGTGCAGCGGAAGAGCGCGATGGCTTTGCCCGTCCGCTCGTCGGTCACGATGGCGTCCCAGACCTGAGTCGTTCGCCCGCCATGGGTCAGTTGCGCGACACAGGCGACAGCGCCTTCCCGGGCGGTGCCCAGGAAGTTCGTCTTCAGTTCGATGGTGGTGAACCCCACCGCCTCAGCGGGCTTTGAGATCACGCAGCCATAGCCGCAAGCGCTGTCGGCCAAGGCGATGACGCTGGCGGCGTGCAGGAAGCCGTTGGGCGCCATGTGGTGGGGTTTCACCTCGAAGCGGCCGCGGACGAAGCCGGGACGGGCTTCTTCCCATTCGAGCCCCAGGTGATCGGGAAGCGCGCCTTGCTGGCGCTCAGTCAACTGGCCGACGTAATCGATCCCGCTCATCTGACTCTCCAACGCAGCACTGCTATGATGCGCCTATGACCCAACGCGAAGTCAAAGCCGCCGTCTTGCTTATCGGCGATGAACTACTCTCCGGCCGCACGCAGGATGTGAACCTGCAAACAATCGCAAAATTCCTTGCGCCGCTCGGTGTGCAAATCGCTGAAGCGCGCGTCGTCTCTGATGTGTCGGATGAGATCGTCGGCGCGGTCAATGAATTACGTCGTAAGTACGATTACGTTTTCACAACGGGCGGAATTGGACCGACGCATGATGACAAAACAGCCGACGCAATCGCGGCTGCCTTCGGCGTAGGCATTGATGTGCGAGATGATGCGCGCGCCATTCTTGAGGCGCACTACAAGGGCGCACAACCTCTGAATGAAGCGCGCCTGCGAATGGCGCGCATCCCGGACGGCGCACTGCTGGTTGCCAATCCCGTTTCGAAGGCGCCTGGATTTCAGATGGAGAACGTTTTCGTTATGGCCGGCGTCCCATCGATTATGCGCGGCATGCTGCAGGATGTCGGGCCGCGGCTCGAGGGCGGTGCTGTGGTGCGTGCGCTGACGATACGCGGCAAAGGCGTGCGCGAGGGCGACATCGCGGCGGGGCTCGCAGCCCTCGAAGCGGCGGCGCCCGGCGTGTCGTTCGGTTCCTATCCGTGGTTCACGCCGGATGGCTTCGGCCTGCACTTGGTCGCGCGCTCGGCTGACAGCGCGGCGCTGCAAAAAGCAGGCGAAGATATGAAAGCAATGATCCGCGCCTGTGGCGCCGAGCCGGAAGACGTCACCGAGGCTAGCTGAATAATCCCGCCGCCAGCCATCCCATCAGGTTCGGCTCCAGACGGCATGGATGACTTCGCAACGCGGCTCGAAGCCTAGGCTTTTGTAGAGCCCAATCGCGGTCGTGTTGTCGGCATAGCTGTGCAGGAACGGCGTTGCGCCTTCCGCTAGAATGCGTGCGCCGACTGTGCGCATCAGCGCCGCCCCATAGCCGCGGCCGCGATAGTCAGGGTGCGTGCAGACCGCGCTGATCTCTATGAAACCGTCCATCTGCAGCCGCTCGCCAGCCATAGCGACGAGCTTGCCATGGTCGCGTGTGCCAACGAAGCGCCCGAGTGCGTGCGTGCGCGCGCGGAAAGGGCCGGGGCGTGTGAGTGTTGCGAGAGCGAGCATCTCGGCGGCGTCGTCATCGCCGAGCGCTTCGATGGGAAAGCTCTTTTCGTTCTTCGTCATTGCGCGCGCCGTCATCTGCAGGCCGAGCGCGCTCATCGCCACCCGAACGCCTGGCGGCGGCGTGGGTGGCGCGACTTGAAGCAGGGAGACTTCGCCGTCCTCAGGCACGAGCGCGCCTAACGACGCAACCGCTCCGGGCGAAGAATCTCGCGCCGCCGCGAAAGGGCTGACGTCGGCGACGAAGCGCTTTGCCTCTGCGCCGCCCTCGCCGAAATGTGCAAGGCGCGAGCCTAGGGCGTTCCAGATCGGATTATCGAGGGGGTGGGTGGTCACAGCCCGATGTTTTAGCGCGCCTTGCCTAGCCGGGGCAAAGGCCCTTATCTCCCGCCCGGCGCGAGCGTGGCGAAACCGGTAGACGCAGCGGACTTAAAATCCGTTCGCCGCAAGGCGGTGCGGGTTCAAGTCCCGCCGCTCGCACCAGCCTTCGCTGCGCGGAGCGGAGCGAAGGCTGCCCTCCGAAGCCTTGGCTAAGGAGGGCTGTGCAATTCAGCGCGCAGCTTCGGCTGGCTTACGCCGATTTGAAGCCGATTTGACCCGCGCGGCTTTGGCGGCTTACGCCGGCTTCAAGCCACCAGCTTATAGCCGCCAGCGTCGTCCGCGATGCGGCCAAGCTTTTTCAGGAACGCGATCGCCATGTCGGGTGACGAGGTGTTATCGCGGTGGATCAGGAAGTCCTTCACCGCGGCGTGCAGTTCCGCGGCCGAAACTTTCTTTCGGCCGTCCACTTTGCTCAGCACGTGGTCGTACATCGCGGCGGCGCTGCTTTGGTTTAGGGCGGGGCCCAGAGTCTCGGCGAAAAACATCGCGGTCTCCACTTTCGGCTAGCCGATAGCGTAAAGGTGGACTGATTCACACCATGCGCAGCAGAGTTGCTCTGTGGTTCCTCCTGAGTCTCTCCCCGCGCTGCCGCCTGCGTTTGATTACGCGGGCGTCACAATCTTTGCGCTGACCGGCGCGCTCGCCGCTGCGCGCGATCGACAAGACATCATCACGTTCTGGTTTTTCGCCGTGGCGACGGGTGTTGGCGGCGGCACGTTGCGCGATCTACTTATTGGCGCGCCGGTGTTTTGGATTGGCGATGCGACTTATCTCGGCATCGGGCTCGCGGCTTCGCTCGCTGTATGGTTTCTCGCGCCGTACCTCGAGCGCGCAAAAACTTTGATCTGGCTCGACGCGTTGGGTTTGGCTGCTTACGCGGTGATCGGCGCGGGTAAAGCGTTGGCGCTTGGCGTTGATCCACTGATCTCGGTGGCGATGGGTGTGCTGACGGCGTGCTTCGGTGGTGTCATCCGCGACGTACTCGCCGGCCAGCCTTCGGCGCTGCTGAAGCGCGAAATCACCATTTCCGCGGCGCTGCTAGCCGCTGCGGGCTACGTCGCCTTGTTCTCTTCCGGCCTACAGCCGCTTTGGGCTGGTATCGCCGGAGGGGTGGCGGGTTTCGGTTTGCGCGCCGGGGCCATACATTATGGCTGGGCGTTGCCTGCATTCGGAGCGAAGCGTGGAAAAGCTTGAGTTCGTGGAAGTCAGCCCGCGCGACGGGCTGCAGAACGAACCGAACATCGTCTCCACCGCCGATAAGCTTGCGTTGATCAATCACATCATCGCGGCGAGATTTCGCAGGCTCGAAGCCGGGAGTTTCGTCAACCCGAAGAAGGTGCCGCAGATGGCGGACGGCGATGCCGTGTTCGCCGGACTGCCTCAGCGTGATGACGTCACGTTCATCGCGCTTGCGCTCAATTTGCGCGGTGTGGAACGCGCACTCGCGGCGGGCGCCAAGGAGATCAATTACGTTTTCTGCGCCTCCGATGGTTTTTCCGTCCGCAACAACGGCGGCACGGTCGAAGAGACGTTTGCGGTTTGGCCGGAAGTTGCGGCTGCCGCGAAGGCTGGCGGCGCCCGCTTGTCGGCGATTGTCTCGACCGCGTTCGGTTGCCCGTTCGACGGCGAAGTGCCGGTGCGGCGGGTTGTTGAAGTTGCAGAGCGCTGTGTGGCGCAAGACATTTTCGAGCTTGGCCTAGGTGACACTATCGGCGTCGCCGCGCCGAGCGATGTGCATGAGCGCTTCCGCGCGGTGAAAGCTGCGATCCCGGCCCATGTGCAATTGCGCGCGCACTTCCATAACACACGCAACACCGCGCTCGCGAATGCCGTCGCGGCCGTGGAAGAGGGGGTGCGCATTCTCGATGGATCGCTTGGCGGCATCGGCGGCTGCCCGTTCGCGCCGGGCGCGGCAGGCAATGTGCCGACAGAAGATTTGATCTACATGTTCAATCGCATGGGCTTCGACACCGGCATTGATCTCGACGCGGCAGTCGAAGGCGCGCACTTCATTGGCGGCGTGCTCGGGCGCACAACGCCGGGCATGGTCAGCCGCGCGCCGAAATGGCCGAGCTAGTAAGAGACAGAGGGCGGCAATGAGCGGCAAACTCGCAATGGTCTGCGGCGTGCTTGGCGCGCTTTGGGTGCTCGCCCTCGTGCTCTATGGCGGCGCCACGTTTCCCGGTTACGACCACGCGACGCAATTCATTAGTGAACTTGGCGCAACCGGCGCGCCGCAGGGCCAACTCGTGAGCTGGGCCGGTTTTTTGCCGGCTGGGGTGCTCGTCTGCTCGTTTGCTGTGCTCGGCTGGTTGGCCGCGCCCAAGTCCGTCTGGTCGGCGATCGGATTTGTTGGCGTGTTCTTGTTCGCCTTCGGATACGCGGGCTCCGCGTTCTTCCCGTGCGACTATGGTTGCCGCCCCGAAGAGCCGACGTTTTCGCAAACGATGCACTATCTCCTGGGCCTTCCGGGGTATTTTCTAGCGCCGCTTACGCTGGCGCTGCTTGGCGTTGCTGCACGCAATTGGCCAAAAGCGCGGCACATCAACATCCTGGGTTTCGTTTGCGCCACGATAGCTTTGATCGCGCTCGCGTTTCTCTCGCCTGATTATGAATATGTCGGCGTCGCGCAACGTGTGCTGGAAGCCAGCATGCTGATCTGGGTCGCGGCGTGTGCGCTCTATCTCGGTACTCGCCTACGCGCTGCATAAGAAAAGGCCGCCGCGTCGCCGCGACGGCCTTTCCCTGAATGGGTGATCCGAGATTTAGAGTTCGCGGCTGATCGTGAAGTTCACGATCGAGTCGAGACCAGCAATGTCGGTATCGTGATAGCGCAGATCGAGCGTGAAGCCGTGCGTCGCGTAAGCGCCGCCGATATTCCACGTGTCGTAGTCGCCAGCAGCGTCGACGTCTTGGTTGCCGTAGGCGCCCGAGATCGCGAACGCATCGCTGAACGCGTAGCCGCTGTTGATTTCGTAGTACACGGCATCGCCAGTCTCACCGAAGAATTCCGGCGAATAAGCGACTTGGCCGCCGAGCGTCCATTGCGGCGCGATTTCGATTTCGCCGCCAACGATGCCTTCGAAATAGTCCATCTCGCCGCCGCCGGTGATTTCGTCATCGCCGTTCGGATAGAAATAGCCGACGAGGCTCACGTCCCAGCTGATCGGACCGGTGGTGGGTGTCCAGCCAACATAGAGGTCGAGCTCCATGGATGCGGTTTCAGTCGGCGCGCTTGCGCCGAAGTTGACGCTCGAGCCCCAGGCGCCGGCATAGAACTGATCGTTGCTCCAATCGAAGCTGCCTTGAATGGCGGCGCCGCCGTCCGATTGGGTGATGCCGCGGAACACATAGTCCGTGGTCAAAGACACCGAGGCTGTCGTTTCCGCATTCGCGGCGCCAACCGTCGCGGCGCTGGCCAGCATGGCCAGGCCAATGATCTTCTTCATATTACGCATCCTAATTTTCCCCGCGGTTCTCGCCGCGCTTGGCGAGGCTCACGCCTTCGCGTGAACGTTTGGTTAAGCAAACGAAGTGTGGCCTGATTTGCGGGCGCCAAAAGCTCAGCGTGTGTCTGGGACGCTACGATCGCTGTATGCGCCTCAAACTTGGGCGGCCAAGCAGGCCGTCGCTGCTTAGATGCGCATGCTGCCCTAGCGTTGGTGGCCAAACCAAGCCGATGAGGCGCCTTGCCAGCGCGCCCTGGGGATATCAAAGCTCCGCCGATGAGCACCGATCCCAAAGGCCTGACCCAACTCGGCAGCGCCGCAGCCATTCCCGCCAGCCCAGACGCCGCCACGCTTGAGCGCGTGCCCAATCCGCATGCCGGCTCACTTTATCTGGCGCGTTTTACGGCGCCGGAATTCACCTCGATCTGTCCGGTCACCGGGCAGCCGGATTTTGGCGTCCTGGTGATCGACTATGCGCCGGCCGACTGGATCGTGGAGTCAAAGAGCCTGAAGCTCTTTCTGCAAAGCTTCCGCAATCACGGCGCTTTCCATGAGGATTGCACCGTCGGCGTCGCCAAACGCATCGTCGAAGCCATCGCGCCGACATGGCTGCGCATCGGCGGTTATTGGAATCCGCGCGGCGGCATGCCGATCGACGTGTTCTGGCAAACCGGTGAGGCGCCGGCCGGCCTTTGGCTCCCGGATCAAGGTGTCGCGACGTATCGGGGGCGTGGGTAAAGCGGCCAAAGCCGCTCAAAAGACATAGAGATCGCTAGATGTCTGAGCATCCCGCCATCGGCGCATTCGCCATCGTGCCAAGTAACGATTTGGCCGCCGCGCTTCCGTTCTGGGAGCGCCTGGGCTTTGCCATCACCGGCGGCGATCGCCACTACGTCATCATGACAGGTTGGGACTGCGAGGTACATCTCACGCAAGCTGGTGAAGGCCCGTGGCGCGTGCCAGCGGATCACAACCCCTTTGGTGTCTTCATTCGCACGCCGCATGTCGATGCCATCGCCGCGCGGGTCGACGACTTGATCATCCGCCCCGGCGGAATTCTTCGCCACCGCGAATGGGGCATTTACGAAGTCGGGATTGCCGGCCCCGACGGTCTCCTTGTGCGCATTGGCTGGCCCTCGGAACTAATGGGTAAAGCCTAGTCTCAGAAGCGCGACACGCGCGTTGTCACGTCCGCGCGCACGCGCTCTGCGGCGCCAACGCTTGGCGTGCCGAGATAGACAAAGCCCGCGATGCGTTCGTTTTCGTTGAGGCCAAGCGCTTTCGCCGCGCGTGTGTCGAACGCGTGCCATTCGGTCAGCCAGCAGCCCGCATAGCCCAGCGCATGCGCGGCGATCAGAAGATTGTAGCAGACTGCGCCCGCGGAGAGTTGCTGCTCCCACTCGGGCACTTTCTTGCTCGGCTGCGGCGCCGACACGATCATCACGCAAGCTGGCGCGCGCAGGAAAGTGCCGCGCACGAATTCTAGCCGGCTCTCGTCCACGCCCTCGTCATTCTTGATCACGTCCGCCAACGCGGCGCCCGCACGTGCGCGTGCTTCGCCTTCGATGATCACGAACCGCCAGGGCCCCAGCTTGCCGTGGTCAGGAACGCGCGCAGCGAGCGCCACCAATGCATCGAGCTCTGCGCTCGAAGGCGCTGGCTCCGCCAGATGCATCAGCTTGCTCGATCGCCGCCGCGCCAGCAGCGCCAGCGTCTCGACGCTTTCCTTCACGGCATTCGCCGGTTCGTTTTCGAGCGGAGAAGCGGGAATGGCGGATAGGGGAAGGGGCATCTCGACTCCATGGCGCACGCGCGCGCCCAGCGCTAGACACATAAGATGAGCGATACTTGGGAAGAAGACGGCGATCCTTGGACCGTCGAAAGCGTCACACGTCCCTTCGAGAACGATTGGATGGTGATTGATCGCTATGCCGTCATCCACCCTGGCGGCGCGCCCGGTACCTATAGTGTGATGCGCCCGCGCAGGCTGGCCGTCGGCGTGCTCCCGATCGAGCCGGATGGATTTGTGCACCTAGTCGGCCAATGGCGGTTCCCGCTCGGGCGCTATTCTTGGGAGATGCCTGAGGGCGGCGCCGAACCGGGTGAGCCGCCGCTAGACTGCGCTAGGCGTGAACTCGAGGAAGAGACCGGATTGCGGGCGGGGTCATTTGAGCTTGTGCTCGAAATGGACATGTCCAACTCCCTCACCGACGAGCGCGCAGTCATTTATCTCGCCACCGACCTCACGGCAGGCGCCGCGCAACCGGAGGCCACCGAGGTGTTGCGCCACCGCCGTGCGCACTTCCAAGACGTGCTCGCGCGCGTCGTTGACGGCCGTATTCGCGATAGCCTGACGGTTGCCGCAGTGCTGCGGGCCCACCACATGGCGGTGACCGGCGCATTGCCGCAGGCGCTGGCCGAGGCAATGCTTGGCCGCAAGGGAGAGTGAGCATGGCGAGCGATAGTCAGCCGCGCGTGTTCGAGGCGTCCGGCGGGGTCTGGTCGCAATTGCGCGTCGAAGCCATGCAGGCGGCGGCGGAAGAGCCGTTGCTGGCGTCCTATCTGCACGCTTCGATCCTGCACCACGATCGCATTGACGACGCACTGTCGTATCATCTGGCGCAAAAGCTCGGGCATGGCGATCTACCCGCCCTGCAATTGCGAGAAGTCGCGCGCGAAGCTTATGATTCCGATCCGCAGCTCGCGCTGCAAGCCTTGCGCGACATGCGCGTCGTGCGTGAGCGCGATCCGGCCTGCACGACGTATCTGCAGCCGTTCTTATTCTTCAAAGGCTATAACGGCCTGCAGGCCTATCGCATCGCGCACTGGCTGTGGAAGCAAGAGCGCAACATTCTTGCCTATCACCTGCAGAGCCGCATCTCGGAGTTGTTTGCGGTCGACATCCACCCCAATGCCAAGATTGGCGCGGGTGTGTTCATTGACCACGCTCATGGCATCGTCATCGGTGAAACCGCCGTGGTGGATGATGATGTTTCGATGCTGCATTCAGTGACGCTAGGCGGCACCGGCAAAGAGGGCGGCGATCGCCACCCCAAGATCCGCCGCGGCGTGATGATCGGCGCCGGCGCAAAGGTGCTGGGCAATATCGAAGTCGGCGAAGATGCGCGTATCGCCGCCGGCTCGGTGGTGCTGGAAGACGTACCGCCGCGCTGCACCGTCGCCGGCGTGCCGGCCAAACCCGTCGGCGGGCCGTGTTGCGAAGGCGTCAAGCCCGCGGAAGTAATGGACCAGCGCATCGAGTAGGCGCGGCGGTGTGTCCACTGCTTGGACGCGCACAAAGGCGTAAGCTCTGTGCGTGACTCGTTTGGAGCCGTACGCCTATCGGCGCGATGCCGCCGTACCAGCGTTTGACGACACGCTGCCGATCATCATTTTTGACGGAAAGTGCGTGCTTTGTGCGGGTTTTGCGCAATTCGTATTGCGACACGATCGACGCGGGCGCCTACGATTGCTGGCCGCGCAAACGCCTTTGGGTGAGGCGCTCTATCGCCATTTCGGCCTGAGCTACGGCGATTTCGACACCTATGTGCTGCTTGAGAGCGGCGCGGTGCGCGTCAAGTCGAGCGCGGCGCTTCGCATTTTTGTGAAACTGGGGCTGCCGTGGTCTTTGCTGAGTGTTGGCCACGCCCTCCCGCGTTGGTTCCGCGACGGGCTCTATGATTTTGTAGCGCGCAACCGCGTGGGCTGGTTCGGCGTGCGTGACACCTGCTACGTGCCAAGCCCCGCGGACGCTGCGCGGTTCGTGCAATGAAGCTGCTCATCGTCGGCGGCTACGGCACGTTCGGTGGACGGATCGTCGAGCTGCTGGAGTCCGAAAGCGCGCTAACGCTAGTGGTTGCGGGGCGTTCAGTGGCCTCCGCGCGCACTTTCTGTGCGAGCAGGGCGCACGCGCGCGCAACGCTTACGCCTGCATATTTCGATCGCGAAGGCGATCTCGACGCGCAACTGGAGAGGCAGGCGCCAGATCTTGTCATCGACGCCAGCGGACCATTCCAAGCGTATGGCGGCGCAGCATTCCGTTTGATCGAAGCCTGCGTTCGCGCACGAATCCACTATCTGGACTTAGCGGACGGGTCCGATTTTGTTGCAGGCGTTGCTGCCTATGATGAAGCCGCGCGTGAAGCTGGTGTCTATGCGCTTTCCGGCGTCTCAAGCTTTCCGGTTTTGACCGCTGCCGTCGTGCGCGAGCTTACCGCAAGCATGACGCGCGTTGATGATATTGCCGGCGGCATTGCGCCTTCGCCCTACGCAGGGGTTGGCGCCAATGTGGTCCGCGCTATCGCGAGCTATGCCGGCCAGCCGGTCGCCTATCTCGGGCGCACTGCAAAGATCATTGGGCGTCCCTTCACCCAGCAGCGCCGCTACACAATCGCGCCGCCAGGGCGGTTGCCTTTGCGCAGCACGATGTTTTCGCTGGTCGATGTGCCAGATCTCAGGGCGTTGTCGGAGCTATGGCCGCAGGTCAGGCGGGTTTGGATGGGCGCTGGCCCCGTCCCGGAGATACTGCATCGCGCCCTGATCTTCTGCGCGTGGCTCGTGGCGATCGGCGCGGTGCGTTCGCTATCGCCACTCGCGCCGCTCATGCATTGGGCTACGAACCGCCTGCGTTGGGGCGAGCATCGCGGCGGCATGTTCGTGGAAGTCCAGGGCGCCGATGCGGAGGGCGCGCCGATCACGCGCTCATGGCATTTGCTGGCTGAGGGCGCGGACGGACCGCTTATTCCGTCAATGGCGGTGCAGGCGATTGTGCTCAAGCATCTCGCTGGCGCGCCGCCGCGGCCGGGTGCGCGCGCGTGTGTGGATGACGTTGAGCTGGAGGACTACGAACGCCTGCTCGTTACGCGGACTATCTACACTGGCGTGCGCACGCATCCGCCGCGCCGGGCGTTTGTGTATCAGCGAATCCTGGGCGCTGCTTGGGAGAAGCTGCCGCCTGCAGTGCGCGAGATGCACGATGGTGTTGCATTCGCGCGCGGCAGAGGGCGCGTGGAGCGTGGACGCAATCCGCTGGCGTGGTTCGCGGCGTCGGTGCTGCGGTTTCCGCGCGCCGGTGAGGATCTGGACGTCAGCGTGCGCTTCGATCCGCGCCCTGCCGGAGAGGTGTGGACGCGGTCATTCGCCACCCAATCCTTCTCCAGCTATCAATACGAAGGCCGAGGCGCGTCCGAGCGTTTGATCGTCGAGCGCTTCGGCGTGGTTGCGTTCTCGATGGCGCTGGTGCTCGACGGGGAGCGGCTGAATCTAGTGTTACGGCGCTGGAGCGCATTTGGCGTGGCGCTTCCGCTCTGGCTAGCGCCGCGTTCAAGGGCGCACGAAAGCGCCGATGGCGGCGTGTTTCATTTCTTCGTGGAAATCTCTCACCCACTGGTTGGACTAATTGTCCGGTACCAGGGCTGGCTAACGCCTCAGCCGCCCGGTCCGCGCACGGAATAGGTGCCAGCGTTGCCGATCGCTGTGGACGTGGCTGCAACGGTGGTGGCGTACGGCGTGTTCACCGTCGCCGTGGACGTGACGTTGCCGTCGTTCACTTGATTTGCGCTGGCGCTGAGGCTCGGCACGTTGGTGTCGCAATAGGCGCAGAGCGCGCCTGACACGCTGTTGCCGTAGGCCGCGGAGGAGGCGAGCGCCATTTGGCCGCCTTCGCCGCTCATTGCAGCGTTCGCGGTGATGTCGCCGCCATTTGCTTGCGTGACGTCCATCACCGTATCCGAGCCGACGTTCGAGACGATGGCTTGGTTGCCGACGCCGTACGCGCCAGACGATGCAAAGCCCGCGAACTCGCCGCCGAGCGTGACGTAGCTGTCAGCATTGACGTTCGCGGTCGAGGATTGGTCGATGCGGCTGTTCACGTAGCCCCATTGGTTGTCGATGGTGACGGCATTGGCGTTCGCGGTGGCGTTGCCCGAAACGTCTGTCGCGTAGCCGGCATAGACATCGACGCTGGCGCGGACGCTGTCGCCGGTCGCGGTTTGGCGCGTGTCGGTGAGTACGGTGGCGGTTTCGCTGCCGACGGTGAGGTTGTTGGCGCTGGCGATCGCGCCGGAAACGACTTGGCCGCCAACCGCGCCGTGATCGGCTTCGATGACGGCGCTGGTCGAGCCTGTGCTCTCTTGATTGGAGATGAAGCGAACTTCGCTGTCTTGCGCCGACACCGCAGCGACGTTGCCGCTGGCCGAGGCCGAAGTTGCGGCGTGGCCCGCGTTGCCGCCGGTAAAGTTCACGCTGGCGTTGGCGTCGCCGTGCGCGAGTTGGGTCGAGTTGATATCAACATTGCTGCCGCGCAGTTCGGCGGTGCCGCCGTTGCCGACTGCAGCCGACGTCACAGCAACGGTGCCGCCCGCATTCCACACCGTGGCGTCGGTGTGGGCGGTGGTGTCGCCGTCCATGTGTTGGGTGTTGTCGAACGCTGCATCCGCGTCGTCTGCGACCGCTGTCACCACGTTGCCGCTGGCGACGGACGTGGCGCCGACATCATACGCGCTGCCTACTTCGACATCGGTGATCGAGGTCGTGTCGCGCAGCTGCAGCTGATCGTTCACCTGCGCGAAGGCGGGCGTGGTCAGCAAAGCTGCGCTAAGGAAGAGGGCGGCGCGCATGGTGTGTGCTCCTAGTGGCTTACGAACGGCCACGCAGATCGGTGATGTTGTCGTCGCGGCGGGCGTGCCAGGCGTCGGTGTCTTCGCGGCGCGCTTGCTCTTGCTGGATCAAGGTGGCGGCGGCGCTTTGTGGCGCTGCGCCTTCTTGGCCCGGGCCCATCGGATCGCCTTGGGCGGCGATGGCTTCGGCGCAGGCTGCGCTGTCGGCGCGGTAGAAGCGGCTCATCACCTCAACGACGGCGCGTTCCACGCCGGCGCGGACCGCGAGTTGAACCGGCTCAAGGGCACGTTCGCCAGCGGCGATGTCGAGCAGCGTATCGTCAAAGAACGAGAACACGCCGGCGCGGACTTCGCGGCCAATGATTTGCTTTTGGTACGAGATCACGTCGACGACTTCGAGCGTGCGCGTGTCGATCAGGCGGAAATCGAGCGCGATGTTCATCACGTAGAGGCGGGCGCCGAGGTTGCCGACACCGTCGCGAGCGTCGGTGTGGCCGCCCTGGGCGTCAACGCCCATCGAACGGATGTTGTAGTTGAGCTCGGTGATGCCGCCGACGAAATAGAAGTCGGAGCCCGGCATTTGGCCGGCATAGATACGGCGAACGTTCTCGTCGCCTTCTTGGCCGATCAAGCGGTTGTTGGCGTAGCGCAACTCGAGTTCGGTGACCGACGTATCGAAGCGCTCGACCAGGCGTGCGCCGGCTTTCGAGAACGCCGACATCGCCATCAGCGAGGCGCCTTGCGTGATGCGGCGGCCGCCTTCTTCCGACACCGAACCGGTGTAATCAAGGATGCGGCCAACGGCGATGCGCGGCGCGCTGATGTTGTTGGTGCGGGCATAGCCGGCCAAACAGTTCAGCGCCGGCGTGTAAGCCGTCGGGTTCGCGGTGACCGGCGCATCGCCGATCGGCAACGCGTACATGCCGTCATTGCCGGAGTTCGGCGTGACGCACGCGGTCAGCGTCGTGGTAGCGGCGAGAACCGCAGCGAGAGTCTTCAGCGCGCGCATGATCAATCGTCTCCGATCACGGCGGTGACATCGCCGTTATTGATTTGGGTCGAGTCCACGATCACCGTGTTGTAATTGCCCTGGGTGACCACGTTGAGTTGGTTGCCGATGGCTTGGGCTGAGCCAATGCCCCCGGAGAAACTGTCTTGCAGGCCGCCCGAGAGGCTGCCTTCGATTTCCATGCGGCCGTTGACGATGACACGGTTGCCGTTCTCATCGCGGGTCGCTGGGTTGATCGGCGTGTCGAAGCTTTCCCAGCCCATGCCGAACGCGCCGCCAAAGTCGCCGGCGCCGCCTGGGATCGGATCAGCAAACGATGGCGTGGCGAACGCCATGGCTGCTGTACTGATAAGGATGAACTTCCGCACGGGATTTCGCTCCGACAATTCGTCTGCCAAGCGAGAAAGCAACGGGCGTGCCACGTTGCTGCGCGAGTTTTCGCGCTGAGTTTGGACGATCGTAGTTAAGCCGCGGAAATAAAGGCGATCAGCGTGCCGATATGGCGCGTGTCAGGCGAAAACTTAGAGCCAGGTGAGTTCAAGGCGCTCGCCGTCGACCACCAATCCCTTCAATCGCCCGCGTCCATCGCGCCCGATAGAGACGATTGCAAAGGCGCGCGAGGCGGCGTCCACGTTCTGCTCGCGCAGCACTTGTTCGACGCGCAGCGCTTCGGTTTGGTTGATGTGAAAGCGGTCAATGCCGAGAGAAAGCGTCACCAATCCAGGAGTCGCTTCGACGCCGGGTAGCGCCTCGCCCGGTTCGATGCAGGTGAAGTGTCCCTTAACAGGCAGGCCAAGCAACTGCGCCTGTTCGCGCGACTCCGCGCCGCCGGCGACAACATAGATGTCTCCGCTTTGCTGAAGCGCGACCCACTCGAGATCGCCGCCGGTGGGGCAGGTCTCGCCAGGCTCGAGCCGCTGAGCAGGGTTAAGCAGAACATAATGGCCGCTGAGCAGCGAGCGCGGGTCGACCGCTTCCATGGGCAGCAAGACTTCTTCGCCGCTCTGGCGCGCAAAGCCTTCGCTTACGACGAGGCCGATCAACGCCGCGGCGCAAAGGCCGGCAACGATCAAGATGCGAGGAGCAGCGTTCACCTTCATGATGTCTTCGCTTTCCGCCGCAGCATCAGGCCGCCGATCAAAGCTGCGACAGCGCACAATAAGAAGACGCCAGCTGCCGCCAGAAGGTCGAGACCGAGATCGCTGAGCAGCGCGCAAATCGCGCCGATAATGCTTAAGACACCGACCGTGGTGACGAGGCTGTGGCGGTCAAAGCGACCGAGCGCCAGCAATCCGCCGGAGGCTGCGAGCCACACGATACGATGCAAAATGCCAGCGTTTTGACCGGTTTCGTCGCTGATTGGCACGTAGCCGGCGATGGCGAAAAGCAGAAGGGCGCCCCACGCGAACCAGCCATAAAACACTCCCGCGAACGGGCGGTCTTGCGTGTAAAGCCAGCGTGCGCCTGCAGCCATGCCGCCCAAGATGATGGAGAGAAAGAACGCGGCGCCGGCGTCCACTTCAAAGCGCGCAGTGAACCAGCCGAAGCAGTACAAGATACCTAACGCTGCGACGTGCGCGAGCGGCGCCGAGGCCCAACGCAGCGCGAGGTACCCTGCCAGTGGCGCAAACAAGAGCATCCAAGGCGCTTCGGATTCAGATCCTGCAAACCATTCACGATCAGCGAAATCGCCGAGCGCGATGAAGACAAGGCCTACGACTGCGGCGCCCGTAGAACGCCCCGCGAGCGCCAGCGCGAAAGCGGCGACCCCCGCGCCGTAAGACGCCGCTTTTGGATCGCCGGCGATGTCAAATATCTGCCCGGT
>LNEK01000043.1 GCA_001464425.1 Alphaproteobacteria bacterium Ga0077535 | reverse complement strand
AATAATAGATGCGGCGGCGCTGCTTCATCGGCCTTCACTCCAGTCGTCTCAAAAAGACTAAAGTGTTGCAGCGACCAGTTGAGGTCACAGCGAAAAGCGGACTTTCCGGGTTTGTGCTAACCTCCGCCGGTGTCCGACTCAGCTCTCATCGAGTCCTTCTTGGAAATGCTCTCCGCTGAGCGCGGGGCGCGAGCGAATACGCTCGATGCGTATGCGCGCGATCTGGAAGACGCGCGCGCGCATGTGAACGGCGCGCTTGGGACCGCGCAAGCTGAGACGATCGAGGCGTATGTCGCTAGCCTTGCCCAGCGCGGTTTATCGCCGGCGACGGCGCGGCGGCGGATATCGGCGCTGAAGCAATTCTTCCGCTTCCTGCTGCAAGAGAATGTGCGCGGCGACGATCCGACATCGCGGCTCGATGCGCCGAAGCGCGCGCGGCAATTGCCGAAGACGCTTTTGGTGGAAGAGATCGAGCGGCTGATCGAAGCCGCGGAAAGCCCGCGCGATAAGGCGCTTATCGAGTTGCTGTACGGCGCGGGTTTGCGGGTGAGCGAATTGGTGTCGCTGCCGCTGCGGGCTGCACCGCGGCCGGGGCAGGATCACATGATCATCGAGGGCAAGGGCGGCAAAGAGCGGCTGGTGGCGCTTGGGCGGCCGGCGCTGGCGGCGCTCGATGCGCACCTTGCCGCGCGCGTGGGCGCCCTGCCGAAAAACGAGGCGCAGCGCGAAAAGTCGCAACGCTGGCTCTTCCCCTCCTCCAGCGCCGCTGATGGCAAGCTGACGCGCCGGCGTGTGGGGCAAATTTTGGAAGCGGCGGCGGTGAAGGCCGGCATCGATCCGACGCGGGTGTCTCCGCACGTGCTGCGGCACGCGTTCGCCACGCATCTGGTCGAAGGCGGCGCCGATTTGCGGACGGTGCAGACGCTGCTCGGCCACGCGGATATTGCGACAACGCAGATTTACACCCACGTTGCCGGTGAGCGGTTAAGGACATTGGTAGAAACTGCCCACCCCCTCTCGCGCAAGCGGAAGGGAACCTGAGCCAATGCGACGCCGTTTGGAGTGAGATATGACGTTTAATCCTGCTCAAAGCGAAGCCGGGCGCGGTTCCGCGCTCATCGTTTACGCGCTCTATTTGCTCAGCATCCCAAGTTTGGCGATCTTCGCGCTGGTCGGCGTGATTTTCGCTTATGCGGCGCGTGATGGCGCAGGGCCGCTGGCGCGCTCGCACTTGGATGATCAGATTCGCATCTGGTGGGTGGCGTTCTGGTGGGCTGTTGCGGTTGCGATCCTATTTGCGCTCGGCGCGCTGCTGGCTGTGGTGCTGATCGGGTTTCCGATCATGTGGATTGCGGGCCTGATCGGCTTCATCTTCTTCATTTGGTTTACGGTGAAGGCGCTGCTGGGGCTGCTGGCGCTGCTCGACGGGCGGCCGCGCTGATCAAAGCGACGTTACTGGGTTGAAACTCGCGCCGAGGTCGTGTGTGCTGGCTTCGGGATCAGGCGTGGAAGTTCCACGCCGGAAGCAGGCGAGTTATCTAATGAAAAAGTACGTCTTAGCGGCGGCCTTCTTGGCATTGGCGGTGGCGCCCGCCGCCGCCTACACGTCTTATTTGAAGCCGGAAACCTATTGGCCCGAGGATAACGACGTCACGATCGTCGGCTCGTTCGCCAGCACCTTCTTCACGCCGCAGATCGCCGTGCCGGCTGAATTGCGCGGCTTCAACCCGGACGGCAGCGAAGCTGTGTTCGATCAAGTCGTGGTCGAAACTGCAGCAACGCGGCTCGACGCCGATCTGCCGACCGCTGGCACCTATCGCATCTCCACGGGCGAGCAGCTCGGCAATGTGACGACGCTGGTTGGCGCCGGCGGCACGTGGCGCGCGCTCGCCGCTGGCGAAACGCCTCCGGCTGATGCGCCGGTGACGACGCTGCAAACTGTCACGCTCGCCGATGTATATGTCACGCGCGGCCAAGCTTCGCGCACCGTGGTCGACCAAACACATGGGCGCCTGGCGTTGCGTCCGGTGACGCACCCGAACCAAGTGCTCGCAGCGCAGGGCTTCCAGGTTGATGTGTTGTTCGATGGCGCGCCGCTCGCGAACAGCGCTGTCGTGCTCTACGGCGAAGGCGATCCGGACACCGATCTCGATCGTTATGTCGTCACCGATGGCGCCGGCCGCGCGACGTTCACGTTCGATGCGCCTGGCCATTACATCATCGCTGCACGCCACCGCGCCGACATGCCAGCTGGCTCGGACGCGCAAGTCGGTAGCTACACGACGACGCTGACGCTGGAGGCGCTGACCGAAGTGCCGGCCGGTTACGACGTCGCCGCACGTGAAGCCGAAGCTGCTCGCGCTGCCGCGCGCCGCGAACGCGTTCCGGCCCGCCGCCGCGTAGGCCGCCCGGACCTTTGAGGCGCTAAATACAGACTGAAACGAGGGAGCCGGCGCTGCGATCAGCGCCGGCTTTTTCAATCGGCCGATGGGGTTGCATTCGCATGCCTTTCAAAGGCGGCTGCGGAGAGCAGCATTGCAATGAGGTCGCCAAGCGGGGCGCCCGCCCTATGTGAGGGCCAGGAGATCAAATCATGGGCCAAACACTCGTCACCGGCGCCAATCGCGGCATTGGGCTGGAGCTTTGCAAACAGCTGAAGGCGCGCGGCGCCGTGGTGATCGCGGTGTGCCGCAAAGCATCGCCCGAGCTTGAAGCGCTGGGCGTGCGCGTGGAGAGCGGCGTTGACGTGAGCGATGCGGGGTCGGTGAAAGAATTGGCACAGCGGCTCTCTGGCGTCAGCCTCGATCTGCTTATCAACAATGCCGGCATTCTGCGGGGTGAGAATTTGGCCGCGCTCGATTTCGACGGCATCGCTGAACAGTATGAAGTCAACGCAATGGGACCGCTGCGCGTCACGGCGGCGCTCGCGCCGCTGCTGAGCAAAGACGCAAAGGTCGCGATCATCACCAGCCGTATGGGCTCGATGGCCGACAATGGTTCGGGCGGCTACTACGGTTATCGCATGTCGAAAGCGGCGGTGAACGCGGCGGGCGTGTCGCTAGCGCGCGATATGAAAGCGCGCGGCGTTGCCGTGGCGCTGCTGCATCCCGGCATGGTGGCGACTGAGATGACGGGTAAGAACGGCATTCCGGCAGATGAATCTGTGCGCGGCTTGTTGGCGCGGATCGATGCACTGACGCTGGAGACAAGCGGCAAGTTCTTCCACGCTGGCACCGGCGAGGAATTGCCGTGGTGAGCGAGGCGAAGCTGCAGATCCGCATCATCCCGGTGACGCCGCTGCAGCAGAATTGTTCTCTGATCTGGAATGATGAGACCAAAAACGCCGCTTTAGTTGATCCGGGGGGCGATGCGGGTCGGCTGATCGAAGCGCTCGCGCACTTCGGGCTTACGCTGAAGCGCATGTGGCTGACGCACGGCCACCTCGATCATGCGGGCGCCGCGGCGGAGTTGCGCGAACGCACAGGCGTTGCGATCGAAGGGCCGCATCGCGACGATCAATTCTGGCTCGACCGCATCGAGGATGACGCGAAGCGCTACGGCATCGCCGATCTGCGCAACGTGACGCCGGATCGCTATTTTGAGGATGGCGAAGAGCTGGAGTTCGAGGGCGTGCGCTTTGGCGTATCGCATACGCCGGGGCACACCCCGGGACACGTGGTGATCCACAATGCGGCGCTGAAGATCGCGTTCGTTGGCGATGTTTTGTTTGCCGGCTCGATCGGCCGCACTGATTTTCCGCGCGGCGATCATGCGACTTTGATCAATTCGATCACCTCCAAGCTCTGGCCGCTCGGCGATGACACGACATTCGTGCCCGGCCACGGGCCAACTTCGACGTTTGGCCGCGAACGGCAGAGCAACCCGTTCGTGGCAGATCGCCTGACAGGCTATGCCGGCGCGCCCTTGGAAGCGGCGGATGTCGGCGAGCAGCGGACTACGAAACGCTGGACTTAAGCGCTTGGGAACAAGGGCAAGCCTCGGCAGTTCCCTAACCGAAGAATAGGTCTTCGGGGTTTTGCGATGCTTGAAGTTGCTGGTGCGCTTGCTGTCCTCGCCGTGGCGATGACGTTCGTGAAGGATGTAACGTCCGACACGCTGAAGCTCGCGCGCGCAAGCCGGCGGCGTGGCACGATCCAGGTCGCGGACCCGCGGCTCAGCCAAGACTGATTGCAGTCAGACCCATGGCAGGCGCCTCATGCCCGCCGCAGCGCTGAACCACTCGTCGGCGCAGCACGTATAGGCCGCATGAAACACAATTCGAGGCTAGCGCTCGCGCTCGTCGGAGCTCTGATGGTCACTGCACCCACTGCAAACGCCACGGAAGAGCCGCGCTGGACATCCGTGGCTCAGGAAGGCGCGTTCGAGGTTCGCGATTACGCGCCAACCGTGGTTGCGGAAACTGTTGTCGACGGCGAACGCGGCGCCGCCATCAACCAAGGTTTCCGCCGGCTTGCAGGCTACATTTTCGGCGGCAATCAACCCGCGCAAGAGAGCGCCATGACGGCGCCAGTCGCGCAACAGCCGGCGGGACGGCGGATCGCGATGACGTCGCCCGTCGCGCAGATGCCGGCGCCCAATGGGTGGATGGTGACGTTTTATATGCCGCCCGGGTCACGGCTCGATGATATGCCGAGGCCGAATGACGCCACCGTAGAGCTTCGGCAGCAGCCACAACGACGCGTCGCAGTCGGTCGCTTCAGCGGGCTCGCGACGCAAAGCAATCTCAGCCGCCACGCGGACGAATTGCTTAGTTATGTTAGAGCGCGCGGAGACACAGTTCTCGGCCCAGTTACATATGCGTTCTACGATCCGCCATGGACGCTGCCTTGGGCGCGTCGAAATGAGGTCATGGTTGAAATCGCGGTGCGCTGACTTGCTGGATGCAATCCCGCCTAGCGCGTTAGTTTTCAGCGCCGAGTTGCTTGGCGTAACCGTTGGCGACGAGTTGGGCCATCAGATCGAAAAGCTGATCGGGGTTGCTGCGGCGCAATTGTGCTGACATCGCTTCGCCGCCTTCGGCCAGGATGAGCTCGCGCTGACCGGCTTCGAGCGCATCGACGATGCGTTGGGCGGCGACATCTGCCGGCATGCCGTTATCGATCGCGGCGTCACTGAAGCCGCGTGTCTGGGCTTTGCCGTCGAGCGCGTTTTTGGAGACGTTGGTGCGCACCGATCCGGGCGCGACAACCAGCACGCCGATACCTAGATGCGCGGTCTCTGCACGAACGCTGTCATGATAGCCAATAATGCCGGCTTTCGCCGCACTGTACGCTGCGCGCAGCGGCGCGCCGATAATGCCGGCGACGCTGGATATGGCGACAATCTTGCCGCCGCCATTGGCGGCGAAGCGCGGCAGCAGCTGCTGCGTCAACGCGATCGGCGCAAGCAGGTCGACGGCGATGATTTTTTCAAACACGCCGAACTCGGTATCGATGGCGAGCGAACGCTGCGAAATGCCGGCATTGTTGACGAGGCCGTAGAGTCCGCCATGCGGCGCCGCCCAGGTCGCGGCCTGCTCCACGATCTGCGGCAGCCGCGCAAAATCGGTGGCTTCAAACGGGAGAATAAGTGGATCGCCGCCGACGCGCTGCGCGACCTCCGCCAGCGCCGCCTCGTTGCGCCCGGAAAGAATGAGCTTCGCGCCTTTCGCGGCCAGCGCTTCAGCGAGCGCAGCGCCGATGCCGGATGAGGCGCCGGTGATCCACCAGACTTTAGATGCGAACATGTTGGGCTCCGGCGCGGACTAGGTTTTGCCAGCATAGCCGAGAGCGCGGGCGATCCAAGAGAACCCTACTTCTCCCCGAACAAACTCCCCGTCGCAGGCGGCGAGCTCGGCGGCTTTTTACCAAGCCGCTCATACGCCTTCGCCGCGGCCATGCGCCCTCTTGGCGTGCGCATGACGAAGCCTTGTTGCATCAAATACGGCTCGATCATGTCTTCGATGGCGTCGCGGGCTTCGGAAAGTGCGGCGGCGAGCGTGTCGACGCCGACGGGGCCGCCGGAATAGGTTTCGACCAGCGCGTGGAGATATCGGCGGTCGAGCATGTCGAGCCCGTCGCCATCGACGTCGAGACGCTTCAAAGCAGCGTCCGCGACTTTGGCATCGATCGCGCCCTCGCCTGCGAAATCGCGGACGCGGCGGAGCAAACGCACCGCGACACGCGGCGTGCCGCGCGCGCGCTTGGCGATTTCGAGCGCGCCATCGGCGGTGATCGGAGCGCCGAGTTTGTGCGAAGCGCGCGTGACGATGCCGAGCAAATCTTCGGCGCTGTAAAATTCAAGCCGCACCGGAATGCCGAAGCGATCGCGCAGCGGCGTCGAGAGCATGCCGGCGCGCGTGGTGGCGCCGACGAGCGTGAACGGCGCAAGATCGATGCGCACGCTGCGCGCTGATGGTCCTTCGCCGATAATGATGTCGAGGTGATAATCCTCCATCGCCGGATAGAGGATTTCTTCGACCGCCGGCGCGAGGCGATGGATCTCGTCGATGAAGAGCACGTCGCGCGGTTCGAGATTGGTTAGCAGCGCAGCGAGATCGCCGGCGCGGGCGATGACGGGGCCGGAGGTGGCGCGAAAGCCGACGCCCATCTCGCGCGCGATGATCTGCGCCAGCGTGGTTTTGCCGAGGCCAGGCGGGCCGAACAGCAGCACGTGGTCCATCGCCTCGCTGCGACCGCGGGCAGCTTCGACGAAGACTTTAAGATTGGCTTTGGCCGCCGGCTGACCGACGAATTCGTCGAACCCTTGCGGGCGCAAGGCGCGATCCGCGCCCTCCCCGGGAATCCGGTCGGCGGTCACGATGCGGTCGTCGGGGCGTTCTGCCGGTTCAGCCATGGGCTTAAGTAGCTCGATTCGGGTTTCCGGATTGTTCTCCCCGGGCGGGTCTTGGAGCGCAAACCGAAGCTGTGGATAAATCTCAAAACGAAACGTCGGCTTTTGGGACTGCGCATCGTCCTCAGCCTAGCGCCGCTATGGCCAGCCCCGAAAGGACGCGTCTCATGCAGTACATGTTTCTTACCTCCGGCGCCGAAACCGGGCTCGTCCCGCCGCAGCGCATGATCGATGAGATCGAAAAGCTGACCGAAGAAGAAATGGCCGCTGGCCGCATGCTCGCGCGCGGCGGCTTGCTGCCGACGGCGATGGGCAGCGCACGCATTGAATCGCGCCGCGGCAAGCTGAAGCTCACCGACGGCCCGTTCGCGGAGACGAAGGAAGTGCTTGGCGGGTTCGCGATTTTCGAGTTCGCGACGCGCGAGGAAGCGATTGCCGCGGCGGAGCGGTTTATGGATCTGCACAGCCGGTATTGGCCTGAGTGGGAAGGTACCTGCGAGATGCGGCCCATGTTCGGCTTTGAAGCCAGCGCGGGTGCGGTGGCGGCCTTAGACCCCCGGTAAAATAGCGCTTGAGGTGGCTTTCGGGGTTTAGGGCCGGCCCGGCAGGGTGATAGACTGCCCCCTCGTGCGCGGGGGACAAAGCATGCAGGCCATTGAAAACTTCCTGAGCGAACTTGACGCCGGTCAGTGGCTCACGATTGCGCTCTTTCTTGTCAGCTTGTTTTTGAGCTTTCTGACCTGGGCCAGCCGCGCCGCGCTCTCGAAAGCGCGCGAACAACGGGACGAGGCCAAGGCTGCCCAAAAGAAAGCGGAGGACGCGCGCGATCTCGAACGCAACCAAATGCGCTCAGCCGTGCTAGCGGAGCTCCTGGTGTGGGCGCGTATGTCAAACGAAGCGATGGCCGAGGCCAATGTGCTTTTCCGCAACAAGCCCGCTGGCCAGCCTGTGGATGCTGCGGCCGCTGGCGATTTAATGGCGCGCCTTTCGGCATTGGTGGACACGGGCCGGCTTTACTTTCCGAACCACAGCCGCGACCTCGATTGGCCGAGCTTCCGCGATCGGCCCAGCGCCATGAAAGGCTTTCGCGACCCAATTCTCGACACGCTAATGCTCGCGCACGAGGAATTGCGCTTCTCGGACAAGGCTGACGACAGCGGCGCGCAAGAGGCTGCAAACAACATCTTCAACGCGCGCCGCGCCTTTATCAGCGAATTGCAGGATTGGGTCGATCCGAACAGCCTCGGTCTCGGCCGCTTCGCGGTGCCCGCGCCGAAAGGCCAGAAGCACGAGCAGGACTGGCACGACGTCGCCCCGCTGGTGGACAGCTTCGAGAAGCGATACGGCGCGAGCACGTTCTGGAACGAGCGCCCGGTGGCGCGCAGCGTGCTGCAGCAAAAACTCGCCGAAGCGTCAGGGACCTAACGCTTCTTCTTCGCTTTGGTTTTTGCTTTGGTTTTCGTCTTGGCCTTCGCTTTCGCCAGCCCCTTGGCTGGCGTAGGCTTTCTGCCGGCGAGCCAAAGGCCCGCGATCAGTGTTTTCGCGTCGAGCAGACGCCCGTTCAGCGCGTCTTCGATGAAGCGCTTGGTCGGGACTTCGAAGCGGCGAATATCTTCGTTTTCGTGCACCACGCCTGAGGCATCGGGATCAACCAGATCGGCGCTCGTCAACGGCGCATAATAGAGAAAGATGCGCTCGCTGGTGCCGCCAGGCGACACGTAGAAGTGCGCGATCTTCTCAAGCTTCTTGGCTTTGTAGCCAATCTCTTCGAGCATCTCGCGGCGAATGCAGGCTTCGCCAGGCTCACCCTTTTCCATGGAGCCGGCCATCGCTTCGACGATAAGGCCAGGGCCTTTGTCATGCGTCGGAAAGCGGAATTGTTCGGTGAGCACGACCACGTCGCGATCGGTGACGTGAACCAGCGCGGCGGCGCTATCGCCGCGCTCGAACACCAAGCGTTTGACGTTCTTGATCACGCCCGAGCCATCGAGCTTGGGTTGATCGAACTCGGCTTCGACGATCTTGAAGAAGTGATCGAATACGTAGCGCCGATTGCGGACCTTTACCGCCATTGGCTTTGCGGTTTTCTTTGACGCCGTTTTGGCGGTTTTCTTGGCGGCCTTCTTCGCGGCCTTTTTCTTCACAGCCATTGTGCGTGTCCCCTGCGCGTTAAGCTCAGCTTAGCCATGATTTTACGCGCCGCCAGCCCCAGGATTTTTGTTCGTACCCAAGCTAGCATAGGGAAGTTACGATCCGATTTGCGTCTCGTACTGGCCGATGAGTGCATCCAAGTGGCGCCGTTCGGGCAGCAGCTGGGTGATGAATTTCACTGCCATCCAAAGCGCCGACAGGCCTAGCGCCCCGCCCAAAACCAAGGCCGCAGACTGCATCTCGTGCGGCGCCATTTTGCCCACGGAGACAAGCTGATTGAGCAAAACGTAGAGCAGCGGCGCGAACAGGATCATGGCGCCCCCGATGATCACGATACGCGCCTGAGCTGCAGCGTTGTCTTCGCGCAGCGCGCGGAAGCTCTCCAACAACGCCCCAACCGGCGCATCCCGATGCGCGCCCCGGCGGGCGATGAGAATGAGGGCCGCGAAAGGAATGAGCGCAAACGGGATCAAACCCCATTCACGGTTTATATCGATGAAATCGCTTTGACCCGTGACAATGTCGACGCCCATCAGCACCAGCGGAATGGTGAGCATCACGCCGGCGAACGCCAGCATTCGGCGCAAATGCGTGCGACGGCGCGCGAGTGTTGAGCGGGCTTCGGCCAGGATATAGCTGCGCGCGGCCGCGTCAGGATCGTTGCCTGCTGCGCGCCAAGCATTTTGCAGCGCTTCATAGTCCATCTTGTTTCTCCATAATTTGGGCGAGCTTGACGCGCGCGCGCGTCAGCCGAACGCCGACATTGTTTTCACTAAGCCCGTGTATGGCCGCGATCTCCGCGTAACTTTGATCTTCGAGCGAGAGCAGCAGCAGCGAGCGATCGAGCGGCGGCAATTGGCGGATCGCTTCATAAAGCTGGTTGAGCAGCGGATCCTCAATCGCGGCCTCTTCGACATGAAGGCGCTCATAGTCTGACTGACGCTTGCGGCGCTGGTTTTCACCGCGCCGCCATGTCAGCGCGCGATTGTGAGCGACGCGGTAGATGAAGGTTGTCTCAGCGCTTTCGCCCCGGAACGTGGGAGCGGCGCGCCAGAGAGCGAGCAGCAATTCCTGAAGCAAGTCCTGGCGATCGACGCCCGTTGCGAACGCGCGCGCAATGCGGTGCAAAACGCCCAGATGGACGCTGACCCAAGCATTGAACCGCTCCTCGCTCACACGCCTCTCCCCTTCACACTGAGCTTAGACGGTAGCTGAGGCGCGATCCTTACACTTGCCGGATGAGAAACGAGACTTAGCTTCAAACCCATGAGCCGCGCATTCGTGAAAGAAGACGACGACGCCGTTGAGGACATGCCGGAACGGCCGGTTTCAACCGCGCCGAACTTGGTGACTGCCGAGGGCCTAGCGGCCATCGAAGCAGAGATCGCAGAGCTTAACGCTGAGCTTGCGGAAGCAGGCGTGGATGATCGCGCCGCGCGGGCGCGTATTGGCCGTGATCTGCGCTACTGGACCGCTCGCCGCGGCAGTGCCCAACTCACTCCACCGCCGGAGGACAATGGGATTGTGCGCTTTGGCTCAGTTGTAACCATCGACCGCGAAGATGGCCGCCGCCAAACCTTCCGCATCGTCGGGGAAGATGAAGCTGATCCAGAGCGCGGTACGCTAAGCTACGTGTCGCCGCTGGCGCGTGCGCTGATGGGCAAGGCGGTTGGCGAAAGCGTAAGCGTTGCGGGCAGCGATGCAGAGATCGCGGATATCGCTTAGCGGCTGACTTCCTTCAGAGCAGCGCGGATGAGTTCGGGGGCTGGTGCGTCGGCGTCGAACTGCTTGGCTGCGCTGGCGACGGCGCGGGCGGCGCTGGATTGGTCGATGCCGAGATTGACGAGCGCCGAGACAGCCTCCGCGCGCGCACCGCTCGCGGCTGGCGCTGCGCCCGGCGCACGCGCAGTGCTTGCGACGCCAATAAACCCTTTCGGCCCCTGCTTAGCCGCAAGTTCTGTTGCAAGGCGCGCAGCGAGCTTGGGCCCCACGCCGTTGGCGCGCGCGAACGCGGCTTTGTCTTGCAGCGCTATGGCGTCGACGAGAACTTCAGGCGGCATCGCGTCGAGAATGCCTAGCGCGACCTTGGCGCCGACGCCTGGAATGGTTTGCAGATGCGCGAACCAGGCGCGTTCTTCTTCGCCGGTGAAGCCGAACAGCCGGATGGCGTCTTCACGAACGTGCGTTTCGATAAAGAGCCTCACCTGCGCACCGACATTGAGCCGCGAAAGCGTGCGCGCGCCGGATTGAACGACGTACCCCACCCCGCCGACCTCGATCAGCGCTGTTTCCTCGCCTACCGCCGCGACTGTGCCGTTCAATGAACCGATCATGCATTCTGCTCCGACGCGCTCACCTTCGCCGGATTCGGTGAAGGTCCGAAACGGCGCTTCAGCGCTTCTTGCGAGACGTTCGCGCGTGTCGAGCGCCGCGGAGCATGATATCGAATCCCACTAGTCGAACATGGTTTTGCGAACGCTTCGCAGAACTGATGTGCTTTGGGAGGGGTGCATGTCGGATAAGAAACGCCTGAATCGGCGCTCGTTTCTGGGCCGTGTGGCGGGAGTTGCGGCTCTGGCTGGCGGCGCGACGGCGCTCGTTACGGGCAGCGCGGCGGCGCAAAACTACACCGGCCGCACCGACTCAGACACCGGCAGCTACGCCGATCGCGCCGGCTACGGCCGTACCGGCCTGACCGACAGCGATAGCGGCGGCGGCTCAGACCGCGCCGGCTATGGCCGCGGCGGTGGTGGTGGTGGCGGCGGCGGAACCGGCGTCACTGACAACGACCCGTCCGATCCGGCAGGCAATGGCCGCGGCGGCGGGCGCTCGCGCACCGGCCTGACCGACACCGATTCCGGCGGCAACGCTGACAATGCCGGCAACGGCCGCGGCGCAACCCGCAACGCAGCCACCGGACGCACCGACGGCGACAGCGGCAACTATGCCGACCGCGCCAGCTACGGACGCGGCCCACGCCGCAACTGGTAAGAAGCGCGACACATGTCCGAGCCATGGCTGGACGACCCGCTCGGCTACGTCATCGGCGCCGAGCGCGTCGCGGATTTTCTCGCCCGCATCTACGAGCGTGAAGCACTGGTGGTGCATCACAACAATCCGGAGCGCTTCGCCGGATTGATCTCGCTCGATGCGGTGGACCGGGCCGTCACCAGCCTCGATCTGAAAGATAGCCAACTCTCCCTGGCGGACGCCACGCACGACACGGACAGTTCGCAATACGTTGACTCCGCTGGCTTCATCGATCGCGGCGCGGTGGCCGATCTACATCGGATGGGCGCCACCATCATTCTGAATCAAGCGCACCAGTTCGATCCGGCGCTGGCGCGGCTGTGCCGTGGGCTTGAGCACACGTTTTCGTCGCACGTTCAAACCAACATCTATCTGACGCCGCCAAGCGCGCAGGGTTTCCGCACGCATTACGACAATCACGACGTGCTGGTGATCCAAGTCGAGGGCGAAAAAGCCTGGCGGCTCTACGATAAGCCGGTCGATACGCCCTATCGCGGCGAAGGCTTCGAGAGCGGCAAGCACCAACCGGGCGAATTGCGCGAAGAGTTCGTGCTGAAAGCTGGCGATTGCGCGTACGTGCCGCGCGGGCTGATGCACGACGCCTCAACCGCGGGCGATAAGCCTTCGCTTCACGTTACCGTTGGATTGATCACACGCACTTGGGCCGACTTAATGCTTGAGGCGATTTCGGAAGCGGCGTTGCGCTCGCCTGGCCTGCGCCGGAGTTTGCCGGCTGGTTTTGCGCAGCGCGACTTTGATCGCAACGCGGCGCGCGCGCACTTCGCCGCGCTGGCAGAAGCGCTGGCGCGCGATGTCCAACTTGATCCCGCGCTCGATCTGATGATCGACACATTCATCCGCTCCCGCGGCGCCGACAATCGCGGCACAATCAATGAAGCGTGCCGCGGGATTTCGGCCACCGATCGTTTCCAAGTCCGCACGCGGGCGCCGTTCCGAATTGCGGACGATGGCGACGAGGTGGCGGTGGTAAGCCCCGGCGGAGAACTCAACTTCCCCGAAAGCGCGCGCGGCGCAGTCGAGCGCGCGCTCAGCGGTGAAGCGTTTACGCTCGCCGAGATTCAAACCGAAAAGCCAGAGGCGCTGATCGCAACTCTTCTGGCGTACGGGCTGGTAACGCGGCTCTAAGCGCCGGCGCGGCGGCGGAAACTGCCGTGTGCGGCGTGACAGAGTGCAACGCCGAGCGCGTCGGCGGCGTCGGCGGTGACTTCGCCTGCGGTTGGCAACAAGCGGCGCACCATAAATGCGATCTGGGTTTTGTCGGCGGCGCCAGAACCGACGACGGCCTTCTTGATCGTGGTGGGCGCATATTCAGCGACGGCCAGACCGCGCCTTGCAGCGGCTGCGAGTGCGACGCCGCGCGCTTGACCGAGTATGAGCGCCGCGCGGGCGTTGGAGTTGATGAACGTCTCTTCCACCGCCGCTTCATGCGGATTGTATTGTTCGATCACACCGCAAATGCCCTCAAACACGTCATGCAAACGCGTCGCCAGCTGCTGCTGCGGCGATGGCTTGATGACGCCGTGCGCGACGTGGCTAAGGCGCGAGCCTTCGCTCAACACCAAGCCCCAGCCGCAGCGATTGAGGCCGGGATCAACACCGAGAATGAGAAGTGCGGTCATGTGTGCTTTCTTGCGCGGGCATCGAGCGCTAGGCGCGCAGCGACCGCGACATAGATGGTCCAGAACAGATTGTTGGCTTGCAGCGCGTGACTTTCGCTCAGTGTATAGAGCGCAAAGGTGGCCAGAAACGCCGGGGCCCACAGGCCGGCATCAGCGCGCATCGCAGCGGAGGCGCCGCGCATTGCGGTGGCGACAAGTTGCAATGCAAACAGCGCGACGCCCACGCGGCCGAGGCCGAGCGCGGTTTCAAGCCAGCTCGAGTGCGCCGACGAAACCTCCCACATCACGGCTTCGCGCACCCAGTACGCGGGGCCGTTGTCGGGCAGCCAGAACGCGTAATAGCCGTAGCCGAGCCAGGGCGAGGCTTCGACGAAGCGCGCTGACGCTTCCCATATGTCGGTGCGGCCGGTGAGCGTAAGATCACGCCCCAGCGCCGCGACGATGATGTCCGGGGCGAGCAGGATGATCCCTGCTCCGGCGATGATGGTGACGAGCACGGCGCTGCTGGCGATGGTGGCGGCGAGCGGGCCCTGGCGGATCATCATGCAAAAGCCGATGACGGCGAGGCCAAGCAAGGACGCGAGCAGAGCTGTTTTCGAAGTCGATAGTAGCACAAGCACGAATGCAGCGAGGCTGACCGCGATCCAAAGCTTGCGCCGCTCTGGCGTAACGATTGCGGCGCCGGCGCCGATGGCGACACCGAGCGCCATGATGCCGCCAAGCGTGTTCTTGTGGGTCCACAGGCCGGACCAAGCGCCCGGGTGTTCGAAGGTCATGCGGCCGACGCTGGGCGCGAACACGCCGAGCATGAACGAGCCGGCGATGAGCACAACGAAGCTGGCAGCGAGCACATTGAGCAACGCCTTCCAATCGTAGCGCCACGCAAGGTAGAGGCCGAAGCCCATGTTGAGCGCGAGCCACACCGAACGGCGCAACGTGGCGCTGCTATCGATCGACCAAAGCGTCGAGGCAAAACAGAGCGCGAGCAATCCCATCACCAGCGGCACAGCACTGACGGCGCTGAGCGCACGCGAACGGTCGCGCCAGATGGTCCAAGCAAGGAACGCGTACACCGGAACGAAAGCGAGGCGCGCGTAGCCCGGCGGTTCGGTTGCGCCCTGGCTTTGCGCGACGGCGGCAAAGAAGGGTTCACTGAACTGCGCGAGGCACAAGGCGGCCGCGAGCGGCTCCCAGCGCGCCAACGAAGGCGCGGCGGCGTGAGCGGCGGGCGCATGCGCAAGCGACATGCCCTAGCCCTGCGCCCAATCTCTTGCCAAAGCGCTAACCGCCGCCCAGCATGGCCCGAAACGACCGGGGGATTTCATGCTTCGTGACTGGTGCGGGCGCCTGATAGGCGCTCTGGTTTTTTGCTTTGCAGCCAACGCGGCGGCGCAGGCGCCGAGCGAGGCACAGCGCGCGCAGGCGCGGGCAATCTACGAACGCATCGTCTCGATCGACACATCCACTGGGCCACAGAACGTTACGATGGCGAACTACCTCGCCGAGCAATTCCGCGCCGGAGGCTTTGCAGCGGAGGACATCCACTTGGTTGGCGCCGGCGATACGACCGGCATTCTAGTGCGCTATCGCGGCGACGGCTCAGGCGGCCGGCCAATTCTGCTACTGGCGCACATGGACGTGGTGCCTGCCCTGCGCGCCGATTGGGAGCGCGACCCGTTCACAATGGTGGAGGAAAACGGCTTCTTCTTCGGTCGCGGCACGATCGACAACAAGGCCGGTGTCGCCCACCTCACCTCAACATTTCTGACGCTGCGCGCCGAAGGTTTCACACCGACCCGCGATCTAATCCTTTGGTTCTCGGGCGACGAGGAAACCACCGGCGCGACGACGCAAGCATTGCTGGCCAACCACCGCGCGCTGCTTGGCGATGCAGAGTTTGCGCTCAACTCCGACGCAGGCGGCGGCCAGCTCGACGGACAAGGGCGCGGCATCGCGTTCGCGCTGCAGACGGCGGAAAAGACCTACGCCAGCTTCACGTTCACGGCGCGCAATCCAGGGGGCCACTCCTCCGCGCCCCGCGCCGACAACGCTATTTACGAACTCTCCGACGCACTTTCGCGACTTCGGGCGTTCCAGTTTCCAGTGATGTGGAACGCCACCACGATTGAGAGCTTCCGCAGCGCGGCGACGATGTTCAGCGGCGCGGAAGCGCAAGCATTGCGCCGCTTTGCAGAAAACCCTGGAGACCGCGTCGCCGCGCGCACCCTCGCGCGCAACCCCAATATCTCGACAATGATGCGCACGACTTGCGTCGCGACCATGCTCTCCGGCGGGCACGCCGAGAACGCCCTGCCGCAATCAGCGACCGCAACGGTGAATTGCCGCGTGTTCCCGGGTGTGCCGGTAGCTGACGTGCAAGCGGAATTGCGTGCGATCGCGGGCACGAATGTAGAGGTCGCGCCGCTGGGTCCTGCCAATTTCAGCGACGCATCACCGCTGCGAGCCGACGTGATGCAAGCGACGACGCGCGCTGTGCATAGCGTGCATCCTGGCGCAGGAATCACGCCGTACATGTCAGCCGGCGCCACCGACGGCCTGTTCTTCCGCGCCGCCGGCATACCCACATACGGCGTCGGTGCGGTATTCATTGGCGACGAAGATGATTTCGCACACGGTCTAAACGAACGCGTGCCTGTCACCAGCTTCTATCAGGGACTTACGCACTGGCGCGTGCTACTGACCGATCTCGCTGGGAGATCATAAGCATGCGCAAACTCACATTCGCACTCGCGGCTATCGCTGCGGCACTCACTGCTTCGCCAGCGTCCGCGCTTCTGCCGCCACAAGCCTACGCAAACGCCCGCGCAAATGCTGCGAATGTAATCATCATCAATGTTGAAGCCGCGGAGCTCACGAGTGCAATGAGCTGCACAGTGCGCGGCACCGTCGGCGCCGTTGAACGTGGCGCCAAGTATGAAGGTGGGGCCGCCGTCGAGCTTACGGTGCCGTGCCGTGGTCATGTGATGTCGCCGGTCATGACCGGCGCGGTGATCTTTCAAAATTCGCACGCGCTGCAAGCCAGCACACGCGGCCGCGCCTATCTCGATGATGCCGGCGCGCTGGCGCTTTATCAGTACGAAATTCTCGCAGCCGAATAGCCTCAGCCTGCATTCAGCAGCGTTTCGCTGAGCGCCATCGGTACGCGGGCCTGCGCGGCGAGGCGCTTGCCCCACTCAGCCGCGGTGGCCACCTCAGCGGCGTGGCGATCGCGTGTTTGAGCAAGATCGGCCGAACGCTTGGATGCATCGAACGGCAGGCCCTGCTCTTTTGCGTGCTCGTGAAAAACCGGCGCAGCGGCGAGTTCGCTCCATTGCGCTTCGCTACGGCCAAGGCCGAAAAAATTGCTGGCGCCGGTGAGCGCGGCGACGTTGTTGGCGAGAAACGCGTCGCCGGAAATGGCGCGCACGCGCGTCGGCCCATGATGCGTCACCATGGCGTTGAAGAACGGCCTACCAGAGTGAGCGCTACAACTTCGCCAAACAGGCGAACTGATAGACGGCCCGCGAACGCCTATTAGGCGCTCGCGGCCTCGGCGCCGTGGCAATATTTGAACTTCTTGCCCGATCCACACGGACACGGCGCATTGCGGCTGACCCGGCCCCAGGTGTTCGGATCGTGGCGATCGAAACCGTCCGGCGCGAGCGATGGCGCATCACGAGGTACGGCCATTTCGTTTTCGCCGGTGTCCGGGTTCTGGTGGATTTCGTAGGTCTGCAGCGGCGCGCGTGGCGCGATTGCAGCTTCGTCGGCCTGGCCGATCTGCAAGCGCAGAAGCATGCGCGTGATCGTGGTGCGCAGATCGAGCAGCATGCGCTCGAACAATGTGAACGCTTCGGTCTTGAACTCGTTCAGCGGATCGCGCTGGGCGTAGCCGCGCAAGTGGATGACTGAGCGCAGGTGATCGAGGAACGACAAGTGCTCGCGCCAGCGCATGTCGACAACGCTGAGCAGCACTTGCTTTTCAACCGCGCGCAGACGCTCAGGGCCGAGCATGGCGGCCTTTTGCGCGTACGCCTGATCGACTTCGCGTGTCAGGCGCTCGATGATTTCTTGTTGGGCGATGCCCTCTTCAGCGGCCCAGCGATCGACCGGCGAATTGAAACCGAAAATCTCTTCGGCTTCGACCATCAGCTCAGGCGTATTCCACTGCTCGGGGTAAGCCTTCTCCGGCATGTGACGCCAGACAAGCTTTTCCACGACGTCATGGCGCATGTCCTTCACGATCGGCGCGACATCAGCCGTCCGCATGAACTCGATGCGCTGCTCGAAGATCGCCTTACGCTGATCGTTGATGACGTCGTCGTATTTGAGAAGGTTTTTGCGGATCTCGAAGTTACGCTGCTCGACACGCTTTTGCGAGGTTTCAAGCGCCTTGTTCATCCACGGGTGAACGATGGCTTCGCCCTCTTGAATGCCGAGGCCGCGCATGATCGCATCGAGACGGTCAGCCGCGAAGATGCGCAGCAGATCATCCTCAAGGCAGATGTAGAATTTCGACTTGCCCGGGTCGCCTTGGCGACCAGTACGGCCGCGCAGCTGGTTATCGATGCGGCGGCTTTCGTGACGTTCGGTGCCGAGCACGTAAAGGCCGCCAGCCTCGAGCGCGATGCGCTTCTTGTTCTCGACGTCGACCGTAACCTCACGGCGCAAAGCAGCGATCTGCTCAGGCGTCTCATCGCCCTTCAGCGCTGCCTTAACGCGCAGCTCGATATTGCCGCCGAGCTGAATGTCAGTGCCGCGACCGGCCATGTTGGTGGCGATCGTCACAGCCCCAGGCACGCCGGCTTGCGCGACGATCGAGGCTTCCTGCTCGTGATAGCGCGCATTCAGCACTTGGTGCGGGATGCCGCGCTGCTTCAGCAGCGTCGATAGCGTTTCGGACTTTTCGATCGAGACGGTGCCGACGAGTACGGGCTGCTGCTTGCGATGCGTCTCTTCGATGTCGCTAATGATCGCGTTATATTTTTCCTTCGAGGTCCGGTAGACCTCGTCGTCATCGTCTTGGCGTTGCACCGGGCGATTGGTCGGAATTTCGACCACGTCGAGCTTGTAGATGTCCGAAAATTCGGTGGCTTCGGTGGAGGCCGTGCCGGTCATGCCGCCGAGCTTGTCGTACAAGCGGAAATAGTTCTGGAAGGTGATCGACGCCAGCGTCTGGTTCTCAGGCTGGATGTTGACCTGCTCCTTCGCTTCGATCGCTTGGTGCAGGCCTTCCGAGAGCCGGCGGCCGGCCATCATGCGGCCAGTGAACTCGTCGACCAGCACGACTTCGTTGTCTTTAACGATGTAATCCTTGTCGCGCATGAACAGCTTGTGTGCGCGCAAAGCCTGGTTGGCGTGGTGCACGAACGAGATGTTCGCAGGTTCGTAAAGCGAGCCTTGCAGCAAGCCGCGCTCGGCCAGCATCTCTTCCATCGCTTCAGAGCCAAGCTCGGTATAGGTGACCGAACGCTGCTTCTCATCGTGTTCGTAGTGCTCAGGACGCAGCAGCGGGATCAGCTTGTCGATGGTTTTGTAGAATTCGCTGCGATCTTCGGTCGGGCCGGAAATGATCAGCGGCGTGCGCGCTTCGTCGATCAGGATGGAGTCGACTTCGTCGACGATCGCGAAGCGGTGGCCGCGCTGGACCATCTCGCCCAGCGAATACTTCATGTTGTCGCGCAGATAGTCGAAGCCGAATTCGTTGTTGGTGCCGTAGGTGACGTCGGCGGCGTAGGCTTGACGGCGCTCGTTATCGTAAAGGCCGTGAACGATGACGCCGATGCTGAGGCCGAGGAAGCGATAGACTTGGCCCATCCACTCGCTGTCGCGCTTGGCGAGATAATCGTTCACGGTGATGACGTGGACGCCGCGGCTTTCGAGTGCGTTCAAATACACCGGCAGCGTGGCGACCAGCGTCTTGCCTTCGCCGGTGCGCATTTCGGCGATCTTGCCTTGGTGCAGGAAAATGCCGCCCATCATCTGGACGTCGAAATGGCGCATGCCGAGCGTGCGTTTGGCGGCTTCGCGGACGGTCGCGAAAGCCTCCGGAAGGATGTCGTCGATCTTGGCGCCGCGGGCCAGGCGATGGCGGTAATCGCTGGTCTTGTTGCGGAGCGCCTCATCCGAAAGCGCCTCGAAGGTGGGCTCAAGCGCGTTGATCCGAGCCACAAGAGGCCTGAGCAGGCGCACCTTGCGATCGTTCAGGGAGCCAAAAATCTGCTTTGCGAGGTTTAGCATGGGCGCGATCTTAAGGTTGATGCGCCGTTCTGGACAGGGCGCGAAATGGAGCGTCGAGACGATTGAATTCGTTGGCTTTTGTGTGTCTCACCGACGTGCGCCCGGGTGCTGAAACACTCTCGACTCGTGCGCTGGCGAGACTTAAGAGCGGCCCTAGGCGGTGTCAATGCGACCTCACGGGCGCAGGACTTGCACGCGCCCGAATCGAGAGAGCAGAACGCATGTCCTCCCTGATACGAGTTCCCTTGAAGGCCGTGGTTTTGGCGGCCGTGCTGGCGGTGACCGGGTGCGGCCTTGGCCGTGACGCGGGCGGCGACAATGACGGCGTGCGCGATCCGATCGTGGCGGCGACCGTGAACGGCCGGCCGATCTATGTCGAAGACGTGCGCAACTACGCAGTCTCGCGCGGCTGGATCGCCGAAACCGAGGATCTCGACGCCAATTCGGACGCCGCGACGCTCGCGCTGGAAGAACTGATTCAAATCCGCCTCTTCGCGATGGAAGCCGAGGCGCGAGGCATTGATCGCCAGCCGGACATCCGTCGCCAACTCGAGAACGCGCGGGAGCGGGTTCTGGCGGCGGCGATCTACGAAGAAATCGCGCAGACCGCTGCCGATCCGGCCACGATCGAGCGGCTCTATCGGGAAAACTCCAGCCGGCTTGGCCAGGGTGACGAGGTTCATCTGCGGCACATGCAATTTTCGACACGTGAAGCTGCCGACGCGGCCAAAAGAAGGCTCGATCAAGGCGAACGTTTTGAAGCGCTCGCTTTCGAGCTTTCGGTCGAGCGCAACACCGCTCCGGACGGAGGCGATCTGGGCTTTCGCGCCATTTCCGATCTGACGGCGCAGATGCGCCAAGAGGTCGAGCGTACAGCGACGGGTCAATTGATTGGGCCCATCCAGATCGAGGATAGCTGGCACCTTTTCCGCATCGATGATCGCCGCACCATTGGCGGCCCGAGCCTCGAACAATTGCGCCCGCGCATCACGGCGTGGTTGGCGTATCAAGAATCCACGCAGCTGACCGAGCGCCTCGCCCGCGATGCGCGCATCGAGCGCCTGCGCGAGCCAGAAGATGAAGGCATGGCGCCGGCCGGCGAAGTGACCGCGCCTGCGGACGCCGCGCCGACGCCTGCACCGACGCAGACGGCGCCTGACGCTGGCCCGCAAACGGGCGCACCGCCGCCGCCCTTCCCGTTCCCGAACGCCGCGCCGCAACAAGCGCCGACAACGGCGGCCGCACCGGTGACGCCGCCGGCGCAGCAGCCAGCTGCGCAACCGCCCGCAACAGCGCCCTCTGAAACGCCAGCTGAGAACGGCCCGGCACAATGAAGGTAGATACGGTCTCGCCGCTCGCGCCCGACCGTTTCCCTGACCTTCCTGAAATCGCCGGCTTGGAAGCCGCGATCGGGCGCGCAGGTTTCTACAAGCATGAGCGGCCCGACCTGCTGCTCATGCGCATGCCAAAAGGCACGCGCGCAGCAGGGGTGTTTACGACCAATGCTGTCGGCTCGGCGCCGACGGATTGGTGCAAGCAAGCGCTTGCGGCGACGCGCGGCAATGCGCGTGGTTTGCTGGTCAATGCGGGCTGCGCCAATTCCTTCACCGGCCCTGCTGGCGATGCGGCGTGCAAGCGTTCGATGGAAGCCGCTGGCGAGAAACTCGGCATTCCGGCGCGCGAATTGATGGCGGCGTCCACCGGCGTTATCGGCGTTGTGCTCGATGATGCGAAGATCGCAGCGGCTTTGCCGAAGCTCGACCTCGCGCCCGTGCGCTGGCCGGATGCGGCGGCGGCGATCATGACGACCGACACGTTTCCGAAAGGCGCAGGCGCGACGTGCGAGATCGACGGCGTCGAAGTTTCGATCGCCGGCATCGCCAAAGGCTCCGGCATGATCGCGCCGAACATGGCGACGATGCTGGCGTTCGTGTTCACCGACGCCGCCCTATCGGCGCCGATCTTAAAAACGCTGCTGCGTCAGGAAACAGAAGCGAGCTTCAATTCGATCACCGTCGATGGCGATCGCAGCACCAATGACTGCGTGCTGCTGTTCGCCACCGGCCAAGCGAACGTGCCGCCGATCGCGGACGCGAAGGACGAGCGGCTGGCGGACTTCCGCGCCGCGCTCTCGCGCGTGCTGGCTGATCTGGCGATCCAAATCGTGCGCGACGGCGAAGGCGCGACGAAATTGGTGGCGGTGAATGTCGAAGGCGCAGTCAGCGCCGCCAGCGCCAAAGCGATCGCGCGCACGATCTGCGAAAGTCCGCTGGTGAAAACCGCGATCGCCGGCGAAGACGCCAACTGGGGCCGCATCGTCATGGCCATAGGCCGCGCCGATCAGCCGATCCGCAAAGACATGGTCAGCGTCCGCTTCGGTGATCTCTACGCCGCACGCGACGGCATGGTGAGCCCCGAATACGACGAAGCGGCGATGAGCGCGTACATGAAACGCGCTGAGCTGGAGATCACCGTGAACGTGGGCCCCGGCACGGGAACGGCGCGGATGTATACCTGCGATCTGACCAAGCGCTATGTCGAGATCAACGGGGATTATCGGAGCTAGGTCAGGCCCCGCCCCGCTTTCCCTACGCCGCGAAGCAGCGCAGCATCGGCGCATGAGTAAGAAAACCCAGATCGTTGTCGTTGGGGGCGGTGCGGGCGGCCTCGAACTGGTGCGCAAGCTCGGCGACAAGTTCGGGCGCGAACGTTTCGACATCATCCTGGTCGAGCCGCACCGGACGCACATCTGGAAGCCGCTGCTGCACGAAGTCGCCGCCGGCTCGCTCGACGCCAATCTCGATGAAGTCGGCTATCGAAGCCACGGCCATCGCTGGCGCTATCGTTTCTTCATGGGGCGGCTTGAGACCATCGACCGCGCGGCCGGCCAAGTCGTTATCGCGCCGCTGCTGGACGAGGACGGGGTCGAGATCATCGGCCGCCAGCGCGTTCGCTACGATTATCTCGTCATGGCGGTGGGCTCGGTCACCAACTCGTACGGCACGCCGGGCGCCGATAAGAACTGCATCTTCCTCGATGACCGGGGCGACGCCGATCGCTTTCGGATGAAGCTCTTGAACCAGTGCCTGCGCGTCTCGCGGCAGATGATCGCCGATCCGGCCAGCGACGCGCGCGTCCGTATAGCCATTGTCGGCGGCGGCGCGACCGGCGTTGAGTTGGCGGCAGAACTCTACAACGCCGCCGCGGGCCTGCGGCACTACGGGCTCGAAGTGTTCGATGAGAGCCGGCTGGAAATCACATTGATCGAAGCCGGCCCGCGCATCCTGCCGGCGCTGCCAGAAAAACTGGCCGAAGCGGCGCGCGAAGAATTGGAGACGCTTGGCGTGCGCGTGTTGACAAACGCGCGCGTCGCCGAAGTAACCGAAACTGGCGTTGTCACCGCCACCGGTGAGACGATCGCCGCCGATTTGCGCGTGTGGGCGGCAGGCGTGAAGGGCGCGGACTTCCTCCGCGACATCGCTGGCCTCGAAACCAACGCCGCCAATCAATTGGTGGTGCGCCAAACCCTGCAAACAACGCGCGATGACCGCATCTTCGCGCTGGGTGATTGCGCCTCGTGCCCGCAAGAGGGCAGCGATCGCCGCGTGCCGCCGCGCGCGCAAGCCGCGCATCAGATGGCGGACACCGCGTTCGCCAATCTTTGCGCCATGATTGAAGGGCGCGCGCTGAAGCCTTTCATCTATCGCGATTTCGGCTCCCTTGTGTCGCTCAGCACCTATTCCACCGTGGGCTCGCTCATGGGCGGCTTGATCGGCGGCAAGCTGGCGATCGAAGGGCGGTTGGCGCGTTTCGTGTACGTTTCTCTCTATCAGATGCACCTGATGGCGATTCATGGATGGCTGCGCGGCCTGGCGCTGATCGTGGTTGGCCACGTCAATTCCGTGATCCGCCCGCGACTCAAGCTGCACTGATTGCATGGGTCACATCGCTGATACTTGAGAGCCAGCGTCAAAAGGCTAAGTCACCCGCATCACGCCGCGGAGACTGAACCAATGAAGCTCTATTACGCACCTGCCGCCTGCTCACTCGCACCGCACATCGTCATCCGCGAAGCGGGCCTGGATGTCGCGCTCGACAAAGTCACCTTCGGCAAAGAGCGCACCACCGAGAGCGGCAAGAACTTCTACGACATCAACCCGCAAGGCGCGGTGCCAAGTCTGGAACTCGACAACGGCGAAGTGCTGACTGAAGCGCAGGTGCTGCTGCAATATCTCGCGGCGCAAGCGCCGCAGGCCAACCTGGCGCCAGCGGAAGGTCTCACGCGCTGGCGCCTGTTGGAAACGCTGAACTTCATCGCCACGGAATTGCACAAGGGCATCAGCCCGCTGTTCAAGAAGCCCACCGATGAACAGCGCGCCGCCGTTACGCAGGTTGTCCGCAATCGGTTTGACCTGCTGGAGGGCAAGCTCGGAGATAAGGACTATTTGCTTGGGCCGTTCACGATCGCCGACGCATACGCCTTCGTGACCCTCAATTGGGCGCGCAAGTTCGGGATCGAAGTGTCGCCGAAACTCCAGGCCTACTTCCAACGTATTCTGGCCCGGCCAGCGGTGCAGCAGGCCTTGCGTGAAGAAGGCTTGCCGACGTCGTAAATACCCGGAAAGGTTTGGCGGCGGTTAAGCCGCGCTAAACCATCTGGGCTCACGGCTTTTTTATGCAAATGAGCGATGCTCCCCCTTCATCGCGGCGCCTCCTCTTGGTGGCGGCGGCGGCTTTGATCGATTCATCGGGGCGGGTGCTGATCACACAACGCCCCCAACACAAACAACTCGGCGGCCTCTGGGAATTTCCTGGCGGCAAGGTCGAGCCCGGCGAAGCGCCTGAACAAGCTTTGATCCGGGAGCTGAAGGAGGAACTGGATTTGACCGTCGAGCATGACGCTCTCGATCCGTTCGCGTTCGCTTCGCACGCCTACCCGGATTTTCATTTGCTGATGCCGCTTTATGTCGCCACGCGCTGGTCGGGCGAAATGAGGCTTGAGCCCAATTCCGCGCAAGCAGCCAAGTGGGTGATCCCCGCTGCGCTGCGCGACCATGAGATGCCGCCGGCCGACGTCGTGCTGGTGGACCGCCTGATTGAACGGAGCGCCGCATGATGATGCGTTTTATCCGCGACGAACGCGGTGCTACCGCCATCGAGTACGCGCTGATCGCGGCGATGCTCTCGGTCGCCATCATCGCCAGTGTGACGTTGCTCGGCGATGCGCTGAAGGACACCTTCGACGACACCGCTGCCAAAGTGGCCGCCGCCACCTAACATTTCAGCTTTGTTGCAGCGGCGACGAACGGCCGAAACCTAAGAGCGCCATACCTCCCCTGCGCCGCACGAGCGCGCGGGAGAGTTCGATGAATTGCGTGCAAGCTTTAGCCGTGGCGGCCGCCGCCCTAGCGACAGCTGGGCTGCCGATGGAAGCGCATTTGGCGCAAGCCCGCTCGATGACCCTGAACATCGAAGCGAAATCGCATGCGGTCCTCCACGCCGCCGCCGATGAGTTTGCCGAGTTCTACAACCAAGCGCGCGAGGCTCCGGAAAGCAAAAGCGCGCGTGTCGCGTTCGGCTATGCACCGGACAGCTGGATTCAGAGCGCCACGCGCCATCCACTCTAAGCGCTAAGCGTCGAGCTCGACGTCCCAGTAGAGATAATCCATCCAGCTTTCGTGCAGATGGTGCGGCGGGAAGCGGCGGCCGACGTGTTGCAGTTCGTGCATGTTCGGACGGCGCGGTTTGCGGAACGGGCGCATGCCGCTGTGATGGGCGTACTTGCCGCCTTTGCGCAGATTGCACGGCGCGCAGGCGGTGACGATGTTCTCCCACGTCGTGCGTCCGCCTTTGGAGCGCGGCAAGACATGGTCGAACGTGAGATCGTCCGGGCTGCCGCAATATTGGCAGGCGAAGCCATCGCGCAAGAAGACGTTGAAGCGCGTGAATGCCGGCGGGCGATCCTGATGCACATAGTCACGCAGCGAGATAACGCTGGGCAACTTCATCTCGAACGAGGGCGAATGCACCACCTGGTCGTAATGCGCGACTACATCAACGCGCTCGAGGAAAACGGCCTTCACCGCTTCCTGCCAGGGCCACAACGAGAGCGGATAATACGATAACGGACGGAAATCGGCGTTGAGCACCAGCGCCGGCCATCCCGTCAAAGGAGCGCTGGATACGTTCATTGGCGGCCGCTCCAATGCAGCCGCGAAAGAATCTGGAGGCGGATGAGGTTCAGTGAACTGAAGACCGTGGCTCCTATGCTGCGGGCGAGCCTACACGAGATTCCGGCCCGGCGCGATGTCAGCCTTATCTGATTTGCGGCGACAGCTTCGTGACAGTGCGGACAAGTGGCGCAAAAGCCTCAGCTTGCCGCAAGGATTTTCTGCGTTTTCAGGCAATTGGCGAGGAATGCGCCGCCCAGGTCCAGCCCGTCAGGGCCGATCGAATGCGGTACGCCGTAGGAGATGTGCCACTGGGCGCCATGGCCCGCTTCGGCCAAAGCCTCGGCCGAATCGAACATGGCGGGGATCGGAATGGTCGGATCGCGGTCGCCATGAATGAGCAGAACCGGCGGCTTTGAGCGCATCTGTTCTTTCAGATTTCGAGCGCCGACGAGTACGCCGGAGAAGCCAAGAATTCCGGCGATCTGCTTCTCACGGCGTAGCCCGATGTGCAGCGCCATCATCGTGCCCTGGCTGAAGCCAACCAGCGCGAGGCGGCTGGGATCGAGGCCATACTTCTCCAATTCGCGATCGATAAAGCGATCGATGGATTGGGCCGCGGCGCGGGCGCCGCTTTCCATCAAGTGCGGATCGAGATTGGAAATCGGAAACCACTGAAAGCCGCCGGGCGCTTGCGGCACATCCTCAATGCCATTTGGCGCAACGAACACAGCGCCGGGCAGCAATGGCGCGAGGTACGGCGCCAAGCTGATCAGATCGGCGCCGTTTGAGCCGTAGCCATGGAGCAAGATCACCAAGGCATCCGGCTTGCCGCCACGCGCCGGCGGCATCCGCGGGCCATCGAGAAAAACTGTCATGGGCGGTAGGTAGCGCCGACTTTGAACAACGCAACCTCCAATGCTTCCCGGCGCAAGACCGGGGCTGCGTCCAGGAAGTGGGATGCTAAAGAGCTTTCATGTTCGTCACCCGCTTCGCCCCCTCGCCCACCGGCTATCTGCACCTCGGCCACGCGCTTTCGGCGCTGGCGGCGTTTGATGCGGCGCGCGAGGCGGGCGGACGCTTTTTGGTGCGGATCGAAGACATTGACGCGGGGCGTTCGCGGCCTGACTTCGAGAACGCGATCTTTGAAGATCTCGCCTGGCTTGGCCTGAGCTGGGAAGAGCCGGTGCGGCGCCAATCGGCGCACATGGCCGAGTACGCCGCGCCGCTGCAAAGTCTGATCGAGCGCAATCTGGTCTATCGCTGCTTTCGTACACGCAAAGAAATCGCCGAAGCGATCGCGTCGGCGCCGCATGGCGCGGTGGATGAACGCTTCACCGGCGAGGCTTTGCCGCCGGACGAAGAAGCGCAACGTCTGGCCGACGGCGACACCTTCGCTTGGCGGCTGTCCCTGAAGAAAGCGCGTGCGGCCTTGGGGCCAGCTTACTTCACGCTCGTGTTCGAAGATGAGAGCGGGCTGGTGCGCGCTGAGCCGGAGCGGCACGGCGACGTCGTGCTGGCGCGGAAGGACTTTGGCACGAGCTACCACCTCGCTTCGGTGTGGGACGATGCGTTGCAGGGCGTCACGCACGTGATCCGCGGCGAGGATTTGCGTGAGGCGGCGCACCTGCATGTGCTGCTGCAAAGATTGTTGGAGCTGCCGCAGCCGGTCTATCGCCACCACCGGCTGGTGCTGGGCGAAGATGGCAAGCGTCTCGCCAAACGCGATCAGAGCGCAACGCTGCGGGCGCTGCGCGAAGCGGGCAAAACGCCGGCGGATGTGCGCGGGCTGGTTGGGCTCTGATGCGGACGGGACAGCCGACCGAGTTGGCCACAGCGCGGCTGGTGCTCCGCCCAATCGAGATCGCCCATGCGGCGGCGTTTTGGGACGTGCTGCGCGATCCGGCCATGTACGCGTGGATCGAGCGCGCCCCGCCTGCGTCACCGAGCGACGTTGAGACGCGGTTTGCGAGGATTGCGCAGAGTGTTGCTCCGGGCCGTGCCGAACAATGGCTGAACTGGACGGTGTGGACGCGTGACGGCGATGAGGCAGTCGGCATGGTGGAAGCGACGGTGGCGCCATCAAAGTCGATCCAGATTGCTTACATGTTTGCGCCTTGTGTTTGGGGCAAAGGCTATGCGCGTGAAGCGATGGAAGCAGCGCTGCAATCGATGTCCCAATCTGGCGCAGTTTCATTCTCAGCCACGATCGACGGGCGCAATACGCGCTCGCTGGCGCTGATTGCGCGCTTGGGATTTGCCTTGAGCGAAGTGCGCGCGGCGCAGAATGAGGAAATTTGGCGGCGTGCATAACGCGCGTTGACCACGCTTTTTCCAGTTTCTCTAACGCAATGCTAAGCACATCTCCTGTATGGTGTTCCCACGTTGAAAAGGTGCGCCCAGAATGGGCGCGATGCAGTAGCTATGTTGTGGGTTGATCATCAGAACTATTTCGGGCCTGACCGCCGGCGTGTACGCGCTGCGTTGCGTCTGCGCGAACGCCGCCATGATGATTGCGCCGGCACGCCTCCCCCGCTGACAACGGCGCTGCGCCAATTGCGCATGCGGGTGATCGAAGCGCGCGGCCCGGGCGCCGCTGTGTTTGCCGATCGGGCGCATTCGGTTGCGCTGTTGGCGCAGATGAACAGCGAATACGAAGCTTCCGACACCCTCTCCTCGCTCGCGATGACGGCTGTGCGCGCGCGTGAGAGCGACGTGCGGCCTATCCTCTATGAAGGCCTCGACCGCGCGCACGCCGCGCTGGCGACCTATCACTAATCCGGATAGTGCCGATCACCCGGCCAGCCTTCGATGGCTTCGATCGTCTCGTGCGCGGATTCCAGTTTGTGATCCGGCACGTTTGAAATCCGCGCCGCTTCGATCCAAGCCTTGATCGCCGTCGGCGCCAGCCGGTCACGCCCGCACAGCAGGAAGAACGGCTCGTCCTTCGCCAATGCCGAGAGCGAGCCGTGCTCCATCTCCGCCGCCAGGTATTTGAAGCCGGCATCGCGGAGCAGCTTTGCGCATTGCGCTTTCACTTCATCTGACATTGCCAACTCCTCTGACTTATTGCGCCGGCCGATCGCCGAAAGCGCCGATCAGGCGCGTCGACCAATCGCCTAGCGCGTCCCATGATTCTGCGCCGCCGTGAAACAGTCCCAGCCGCACCATTACCAAATCCTTGGACGGCACAACGACGATGATCTGTCCTTCATGGCCTTGGGCGGAAAACGCGTCCGCCATTGCATTGTCGGTGATCAAGGAGCGATCGGGCCGGCCGGGGCCAGTCGGCGGCGTCAGCCACCATTGTGCGCCGTACACGTCAGTATTCGCATCGGGCCCCGGCGTGCGGGCAAAATCGACCCAGCCTTCCGGCAGCACGCGTTGGCCGTCCCAGACACCGCCGCGCAGATAGAGATAACCGAGGCGGCCGAAGTCGCGCGCCGTCGCCCAGATCAATGAACTGCCGTAAAACAAGCCTTGCGGATCGAACTCGACGATCGGGTTCATACCGATGCGATCGAACAGGCGCGCGTTCATCCAAGTGTTCATGCGGCTGCGGCGCTCGTTAGCATCGGTCGGATGCGGGACGATGGCGCGGGTGAGTGCGTCCGAAATCAGGATCGTGCCGGCGGAGGTGTAATTCCAATGCGTGCCGGGATCGTGGATCAGCGGCAAGCTCGCGGCCCAGCGGGCGACGTCGCGGCGGCCATCGCCAAACAACATGCGGGCGTTGCCGGCTTCAGCGACGTTCTCGGCATTCTCATTGTAAGCGAGGCCATCGACCATTTGCAGCCAGTCACGCCAGGTGATCGAGGCGCGGCGGTCACTAGCGCGCCAATGCGGGCTGCCCATCGGCGTATCGATGGCGACGCGGCCTTGCAGCACGGCGGCGCCGACCATGGCGTGCGTGATCGATTTTGCGACTGACCATGAATTCAGGCGCGTATCGCGTGTGTAGCCATCAGCGTAGCGCTCGAACACGATGCGGCCGCCTTGGATGATGAGCACGGCGCGGGTTTCGCCCAAGGTTGTGACGGCAAGATCGAACGCAGCGCGATCGACATCGGCAGGCAATGGCGCTTCGGCCCATTCCTGCGTTGGCCACGCAACGCCGGCTGGCTGAGCCGGCAGCGGGTGCAGCGTTTGCGCATGCGCTGACGCTGCGAAAACCAGAACTGCCGCAATGAGCACGCTACGCAGCATGACGCGCCCTTCCCCCTTCGCTATGGTGCAATCCGAGCATAGGGGGAGGCGCCGGTGTCGCGCAAACGCTGGATTTGGGCTGGTGTGGTCATCGTGGTGCTTGCGGTGATCGCAGGCGGCTATTTCGGGCTACGCGGCCAAGTTGCGTATGCGCAGATCGCCACCGGCTATGCCGCTAAGCAAACTTGCTCGTGCCTGCATGTCAGCGGCCGCAGCATGGAAAGCTGCATCGCCGATTTTCCGCAAGATGCGCGCGACTCCATTACCGTGACGCAAGAGGGCTACGTGGTGCGCGCCAGTGTGCTGTTCGGCGCAATTAGCGCTGAGGCGGTGGTCGACGGCGAGTATGGTTGCCGCGTAGCGGGCTAGCACCAGGCGTGCGTCATCCTTGTTGGCTTGCGCCGGAAAAAATTGGAGAGCGGGACGCGATGGGTCTCGTCTCTGTAATGCGCTGCGTGAACAGCGCGAATTAGACGCGATCCATCGCGTCCCATGATCGATTTTCAGCGCCGGCAGCGTGCAGGCTGTCTCGTTCGTTGACAGTCCCTGGTTTTTCTTCCCGCCGTTTCCGCCTTTATGGGACATCCCCGCCGGGCTTCAGCGCTGCTTTCACAGCGCGCCACGCTCAATCATATCGCTCGTCGCATTGGGTCGAACATTGGCCAACTGCCCTCCAGCGGAGCGATGCGTGGATGATACGCACGGTTTGAACTCGGTCGGATTTGTGCGGTTGTATCCCCACATTTTGCGCCGAGCCCCAGGGATGTGCGCTCGATTGATGCGGTTGCGGAACATCACGATCCGGGGGGGCGTTCTCGTCACGCAATCTACAATTCGAACGAGGAGCCGCGCATGAACGCCCACACTACCATCACCACGCCCATCGAAGCGCCGAGCGCTGATGCGCCGCTGGAAATGCGCCAAGCGTGGTGCGCGATGCGCGTCTCCGCTCTGACGGCTGACGACTCGAGCGAAGCACTGCCGGATGATGTTCGCGCGTCGCAGCATTTCGAGACGGAACTCAATTACTGCAAGCTCGATCCGCAAGAGTACGACCGGCAAACGCGCGTCGAAGGTTGAGACGCGCGCGTTTAAGCGTGATGTTCCATCGTGAGTTCGTGCGCCGCAAACGCCCACTTGTGTGCGCGTTCTTCGTAGACGGAGACGAAGGGCGGCGGGAAGTTTGGGTCGGCGAAGGCGCCGACTGCGATTGAGACAAATCCTGGGATGCCATCGGCTTCCCAGTACACGGTTGAACCGCACACAGGACAAAAGCCAAACGTCGCCGAGCCGCCGCTTTCGCCGGTGCGCGACCAGTTCGAGGCGCGGCCTTCGATGGTGACGTGCTCGCGCGCAAAGCGCGCTTGCGTCGCGAAAACGCTGCCGGTGCGCTTTTGGCATTCGAGACAATGGCAGATGGACACGCGCACCGGCTCGCCTTCGCAGGTGAGATGGAGCTGTCCGCAGCTGCAGGATGCGATGCGGGTGGTCATTGTTGGTGCTCCTTCTTGCGCGGGTCCGCTTTTCGCCAAAGGGCAGCTATCGCCGTCTCCTGACTACGAAAGCGGACATTGGTAGGAATTTGTCCAATCGGCTACTATTGGCTGTGACCTCAACTGGTCGCTGCAACACTTTAGTCTTTTTGAGACGACTGGAGTGAAGGCCGATGAAGCAGCGCCGCCGCATCTATTATTCAGC
>LNEK01000042.1 GCA_001464425.1 Alphaproteobacteria bacterium Ga0077535 | reverse complement strand
TAAAGGAGGCGAGCTGGCCATCGTCAGCGTTCTACAACTCCTCGGGCCCAAGCCGGGAAAAACGATCGGAACACGGGGCGCGTGCAACGCGAGCTGCGTAAGCAGCAAACCCTTAGAGACTACTCTGCGCGGCGCACGCGCCCCGTTCTCCCACTTGGGAGCAACCAGCCGAACCAGCGGCGCTCACGCGCGCGCTGCAAACACGCACGCGCCATTCCCTCACACTTGCCGCCGCCCAAGCTCCAGTCCAAGAGAGAGTCATGACGCTTTCCATCGCCATTGCCGGCGCTGCTGGCCGCATGGGCCGGGCGCTGATCCGCGCCGCCAGCGACGATCCGCGCTTCGAAATCTGCGGCGGCACCGAGCGCCGTGAAGGCCAATTCTTCGGCGCCGATCTCGGCGCCCTCGCCGGCCTTGCCCCCCTCTTCATGACCACCAGCGACGCGGCCGATCACGCCGCCGAACGCGCCGATGTCTGGATCGATTTCACCACCCCGGACGCCACGCTGCACGCGCTCGACATGCTGCGCGGCACAAGCACGCGCGCCGCCATCGTCGGCACCACTGGCTTTACCGCCGAACAAGAAGCCCAAGTCGCCGAACACGCCAGACGCATCGCCATCGTCCGCTCTGGCAATTTTAGCCTCGGCGTGAACCTGCTTGCCGCGCTCGTTGAACAAGCCGCCTCGAAACTTGGCGCCGGCTGGGACATCGAAATCACCGAAGCGCATCACCGCCGCAAAGTCGATGCGCCCTCCGGCACCGCCCTCCTCCTCGGCGAAGCCGCCGCCCACGGCCGCGGCAAACCGCTGAATGAACTTCGCCTGCCGCCCTATGACGGCGCCACCGGCGCACGTCCCGAAGGCAAAATCGGCTTCTCCGTCATCCGCGGCGGCGGCATTGTCGGCGAGCATGACGTGCGCTTCGCCGCAGAGCGCGAAGTGCTGACTTTCTCACACCAAGCGCTCGACCGCGCCGTGTTCGCAGACGGCGCGTTAGCCGCGGCGCTCTGGGCCGCGGAGCAACCAGCGGGACTCTATTCGATGCGCGACGTGCTCGGGCTTTAGCCGCCGCGCTTAGCCTTATGCAGCGCCGTGTCCAACGCCGCCGCGAAACTCGCGCATTCCTTCGGCGACAGAAAGGCGCCGACGCGCATCTGCCCCGCGCCTGCACGGATCAGCACGCCGCGGCCATCACGCGCCACCCGCGCCCAGATCGGATTGAGCACCCAATGCTTGGCCTCACCACGTTGATCGACTGCCGCCACATGCACCACGCCTGGCGCAACCTGCACGTACTCCGCCACCTGCCCCGCCCGGTAATTCCAACGAAACGCCAACCAAATCGCCAGCACATCGAGTCCCAAAAATCCCGCGACCGGATAAGCGCCTTGCGCAATGAAGAAGATCGCAACCGCAGCATTGGCGCAGATCACGGCAATCAGCATGCATTTGAACGCCTTCGCGCTCCAACTCCGATGCGGCCGCAGCACAGCATCGAAGAAGAGCGGCTTGCTCTCGAGCGGCGGGCCAGGCGAGCGTTCCCAGTGCGGGGTCATGCCCCTAAACTAACGCGACCATTTTCAACGCCAAGGATTTCCCGCACGTGGCCAAGCGCCTGACCAAAGCCAAGGCCGAGGAGCTTTACGCCCGCCTCGCCCACGTGCGCCCCGATCCGAAAACGGAGTTGGAATACACCAACCCGTACACACTACTCGTCGCCGTCGTGCTCTCCGCGCAAGCCACGGATAAAGGCGTCAACCGCGCCACCGGCCCGCTGTTTCAGATCGCCGATACGCCCGCCGCCATGGTGAAACTCGGCGAAGCGAAGGTTGGCGATCACATCAAAGCCATCGGCCTTTGGCGCAACAAAGCCAAAAACGTCATCGCGCTTTCACAAGCGCTGATCGATCAGCACGGCGGCGAAGTCCCGCGCGAACGTGAAGCGCTGGAAGCCCTCCCCGGCGTCGGCCGCAAGACGGCGAACGTCGTGCTGATGGAAATCTTCGGCGAAGGCACGATCGCCGTCGATACGCACGTCTTTCGCGTCGGCAACCGCACTGGTCTCTCTGACGGCAAAACGCCGAACGAGGTCGAAGCACAACTGATGCGAATCACGCCGCAGAAATATCTCCGCGGCGCACACCACTGGCTGATCTTGCACGGGCGCTACACCTGCATCGCGCGCAAACCCGAATGCCCGCGCTGCGTGATCGCCGACATCTGTCTCTACAAGCCCAAGACGCGCGCGATCGCGCCGACGAAAGCATCGGCGCCCTCAGGCGCGAAATCGAAGAAGAGGTAAGGTTCAATCGCTTCGATCTCGATCACCCGCCAAGCGCCGTCATCGCCCAGCACCAGATCGATGCGCACATACAGCAAATCTTTCGGCGCCCGCACCCGGGCCGCCTCCGCCGCCTCTAGTGCGGCAGCAGGCGGCGCCTCAGCCACAAACCGCGCGCCGGACACGTTCGCCAGCCAATCTCCAGAAGCCGGAATCTTGCGCACAGCATGCGAATACACACCGCCAAACCAGAAGAGCGAGCGCTCTCCTTCCGTCTCGATCGAGCGCAGATACGGCTGGATCATCGCCGGCCCGATTGGCCCATGAATCAGATCAGCCTCGCTCCACGCATTTCGCTTCAGCCGCACGGTGCGGATCGAGCCGGCGCCAACTTGCGGCTTCACAACGATCTCCGCCGCATCAAGCGCATCGAACGCCTGCGCCACGGTGCGCGCGTCAGGCTTCTCGGTCCACACCGTCTCGATCGCAGAGGGCCCGAGCTCTTTCAGATACGTCTTGCGCATATTCCAGCGCACCACGGCCGGCGTATTGAGCACAGGCAGCCCATTGCGCTCGTGCGATTCCAGCGCGGCCAAATACTGATCAGGGCGCTCGTGATAGTCCCACGTGGTGCGGATCACAGCGAGATCGAAGCCCCGCTGCGACAGATCCATCTCGTCCCAATAGACAACGTCAAAGTCGATGCCGCGCTTCTTGCCCGCCGCAAGAATGAGTTCGCAGCTCTTCACCTCAAGCGGCGGCACCACGCCCGGCGCCAATGGCGTGCCGCGATACGAGCGCCCAGTCAGATAAGCGACGCGCGCCATTACGACCGCCGCGCCGCCGCCTCTGCCGCGCACTGGTCAAGGCTTGGCGCAGCTGCACCGGCACGCCGCGCACTCGGATGCACTTCCGCGAGCCGCATTTCGTTGCGCGTGTCCGCCGCGAACAACAGCAGCAGCGCACAATTTTCGAGCCGGTACGTCCACGCCGCGCCCGCACCTTCCTGCCGCGCGATATCCGGCGCACCAAGCGCACGCTCTATGTCCCGCTGGGTCGCTGCATCGGAGCGGCCCGCTGTCGCGAACATTTGCGCGGTGCGGGAGGAGGATTGGTTTGATGCCGGGGCTTCAGTACGTGACGGCGTCGCCGCATCAGGTGCGGCGGTGGCGCAGGCCGAGAGCAGAACCAGGGCCGAAAGCATGATCATGAATCGCATGTGTGCGAAGATGCCGCCCAATCGCGCGCCCGGCAATGCTTGCCAGCGGCTCATGTGAGCGCTTTAAGCCCTCTTTCGGCCTCAGGAACACCATTATGACTTCAGCCACTTATGACGTCGTCGCCGTTGGCAACGCCATCATCGACCTGCTGCAGGCCGTGCCGGATACGTTCCTGGCGGAAGAAAACATCGAGCGCGGCGGCATGACGCTGATCGACGAGGCCCGCGCCGATCATCTGACCGCGCGCATGCCGCAAGCCGTTGTCGCCGCCGGAGGCTCCGCCGCCAACACCATGACCGGCGTCGCCAGCTTCGGCGGCAAAGCCGGCTATATCGGCAAAGTCGCGGACGACGATCTCGGCGCCCGTTTCACAACTGAGTTCCGCGCCGCCGGCGTCGCCTATAACACCCCGCCCCGCTCTGGCCCGCCCGGCACAGCCCGCTGCTTGATCGCCGTCTCGCCCGACGGCCAGCGTTCCATGAGCACCTATCTCGGCGCCTCCACCCTGCTGGAGCCCGCAGATCTCGATGCAGATCTGATCAAGGCCGGCGAGACGCTTTTCCTTGAAGGCTACCTGTTCGACCGCGACGAAGCCAAAGCAGCATTCGTCCGCGCTGCCGAGATTGCGCGCAGCGCCAAGCGCAAAGTCGCCCTGACGCTTTCGGACAAGTTCTGCGTCGATCGGCACCGCGACAGCTTCCGCCATCTCGTCGCTGGCCACGTCGACGTATTGTTCTCGAACGAGAGCGAGATTCTTTCTTTGTACGAAGAAAGCGACCTCGGCGCCGCGCTAGAGGCCGCCCGCAAGGCTTGCCCGACAGTCATCGTCACGCGTTCGGATATCGGTTCGCTAATCGCCACGCGCGATGAAACCGTGGAAGTGCAAGCGTTCCCAGTGAGCAAGGTCGTGGACACAACGGGCGCCGGCGACCAATACGCGGCAGGCTTCCTGTTTGCATTCTCGCGTGGCCGCTCGCTAGCTGAGTGTGGCGCGCTTGCATCGTTGGCTGCAGCGGAAGTCATCTCGCACATGGGGCCGAGGCCGGAACAGAACTTACGCGCACTGGCCTTGGGCAGCGGCTTTCGCGTCTAGAGAATAAAGCGAGAGAGATCGGCGTTCTTCGCTAAATCGCCAACGTTCTTGCGCACGTATTCAGCATCGATGCTCACGGTTTCGCCGTTGCGATCCGGGGCGGAGTAACTGATCTCGTCCAGCAGGCGCTCCATCACCGTTTGCAGGCGGCGCGCGCCAATATTTTCAACGCTGGAGTTTACGTCAGCAGCAATACCGGCGATCGCCTCGACCGCCTCATCCGTAAAATCGAGCGTCACGCCCTCGGTCAGCAATAGCGCCTTGTATTGGGTGACAAGGCTCGCCTCAGGCTCGGTGAGGATGCGGCGGAAATCTTCGCGGGTGAGCGCTTTGAGCTCGACGCGGATCGGCAAACGCCCCTGCAGTTCGGGCAGCAAGTCAGAAGGTTTTGCGACATGAAACGCACCTGAGGCGACAAACAAGATATGATCCGTCTTCACCGGGCCGTGCTTGGTGGAGACAATCGTGCCTTCGATCAACGGCAACAGATCGCGCTGCACGCCCTCACGGCTCACATCGCCGCCGCCCATGCGCTCAGAGCGCGAGGCGATCTTGTCGATCTCGTCCAGAAACACGATGCCGTCCTCGGCCGTGAGCGTGAGCGCCTCCTTGATCAGCGCGTCCTGGTCGACGAGCTTGTCGCTCTCTTCGCGCACCAATGGCTCGTACGCCTCGTCTACCGTCATCTTCACGCGCTTAGTGCGCTTGCCGAACGCCTTGCCGAAAATCTCGCCAATATTGACCATGCCCACATTTGGCTGGCCCGGCACATCGATGTTACCCAGTGGAGAGGCATTGTCTTCAACGTCTATCTCAACCGCTGATGCGGCGAGTTCTCCGGCGCGCAATTTCTTGCGGAAAGATTCGCGCGTTGCCGCACTCGCGCCCTGCCCTACGAGCGCGTCGAGCACGCGCTCCTCGGCAGCCGCTTCTGCGCGCGCCCGCACCTCACGCCGGCGCTGCTCGCGCACAATGTTCAGCGAAACCTCAACAAGATCGCGAATGATTTGCTCGACGTCGCGGCCGACATAGCCGACCTCGGTGAACTTCGTCGCTTCCACCTTCAGAAACGGCGCGCCTGCCAGCTTCGCAAGTCGCCGCGCGATCTCGGTTTTGCCGACGCCGGTTGGCCCGATCATCAGGATGTTCTTCGGCGTAACCTCTTCACGCAAATTCTCCGGCAACTGCTTGCGCCGCCAGCGATTGCGCAGGGCGATCGCAACGGCGCGCTTCGCGTCGTCCTGGCCTACGATATAGCGATCAAGCTCGGAGACGATTTCGCGGGGGGAAAAATTTGTCATCTGGCTATGACTTAGGGGGTCCGAGACAGAACGTGAAGTGCGGCGCTATGCTCAGCCTTCAAGCTTCTCCACGGTCAGATTTCCGTTGGTGTAAACGCATATTTCAGCCGCGATCGCCATGGCTCTGCGCGCGATCTGCTCAGCGTCATCGACATGATCATAGAGCGCCCGCGCGGCGGCTAGCGCGAAGTTTCCACCGGAGCCCACCGCAACGACTTGATGCTCCGGATCCAGCACGTCGCCTGCCCCAGTGATTAGGAATGTCTCCTTGGCGTCAGCCACGATCAACATCGCATCGAGCCGGCGCAAGGCGCGGTCCGTGCGCCACTCTTTCGCCAGCTCCACGCACGCACGCGCCAACTGCTTAGGAAAACGGTCCAGCTTCTGCTCTAGGCGTTCGAATAAGGCGAAGGCGTCGGCCGTGGCGCCAGCGAAGCCCACGATTACGCCGCCCGTGCCGAGCTGTCGGACCTTTCGGGCATTACCTTTAAGAATTGTCGGCCCGGCGGAGACTTGGCCATCGCCAGCGATGACGACTTTGCCGTTCTTGCGCACGCAGACGATGGTCGTCCCGTGCCAGCTATCTTGTTCGCTCATACTGCTTCATGTGGCGGACGACCGCCGAAGGATCAAGCCGCGTCTTCCGCCACGACATCGTCGCCCGCTTGGCGCCGCAGCAGTTCAGAGAACTCGCCCGCTGTAACGGCGGCTCCATAGAGAAATCCTTGCGCCCAATGGCAACCGCGCTGGGCCATGAAGTCCACTTCCTCGCGGCGTTCGACACCCTCGGCGACGATTTCGAGGTCGAGGGTGCGCGCCAGCGCCAGGATCATCTCGATGATGGCGCCCGCTTGCGCGTCGCCGCGCTCCAGCGCGCGGATGAATTGTTGATCGATCTTGATCACGTCAAACGGCAGCTTCGAGAGCGCCGCAAGGCTGGAATGGCCGCAGCCAAAGTCATCGATCGCAAGCCGCACGCCCGCTGCACGCAGCGGCTCAATAACACGCAAGGCGCGGTCGATATCCTCAAGCGCCATGGATTCCGTGATCTCAAGCTCAAGCAATTGCGGCGCGAGGCCGGCATGCTGAACCACGCGCAGGACGTTGTCGGCGAAGCGCTCACTGCGAAACTGCAGCGCCGAGACATTGACCGCGACCTTTGCCGGCTGGCCGGCGCGCGCCCAAGCGGCGGCCTTCCAGCACGCTTCCCGCATAATGGCATCTGAGAGCGGCCCGATCAGGCCACTCTCCTCCGCCACGGGAATAAAGCGGCCAGGACTTATGATCGTGCGATCTGGACGCACCCAACGCGCGAGGGCTTCGCATGCTTCGATCCGACCGGTCGCCAAATTGATCTTCGGCTGGAAGTAGGCACGGAACTCGTTGCGCTCCAAGGCGCCCCGCATTTCACGCTCAAGGGTCAAGCGCGCGACCGCTTCGCGATCCAAAGACTGCGTGAACACCTTCACCTTTGACGGCGCGTCCTGCGCCGCGCCGAGCGCCATGCGCGCGTGGCGGACGGTGGCGTCAGCGTCACGGCCATCAAGCGGCGCGAGCGCGACGCCGCTGCATGCGCCAAGCGTGAGCTTATGGCCGCGCCAATCGAACGGCTGGCTCAACGCGGCATTCAGATGTTGCGCGAACCGAACCGCATCGGCTTGGCCGAGATCGGGGACAAGAACGCCGAACTCGACTGCACCTAAGCGGGCGCCAACGGCAGAGCCCTGCCCTTCGCCGCGGCGAACGATGCGATCTACCGTCCGCACACCGGTGGTGAACCGGTCCGCAACCACGCGGAGAAAGTCTTTCGCGGCGTCAGGATCGAGCGTCTGCAGCAGCTTCGCGAGCCGCTGAAACTCAATGACAACAACGGCGGCTGTCGCCCCTTCCCGCTTCTGCAGCAGGAAGTATTCAAGCTCGCGCATGAACCGGTCTTGGTTCGGCAGCCGGGTCGCCGGATCGACAAATGCGATCTCCTGGATCTGCCGCATCGAGGCGGCAAGTCGGGATGTCATGTTGTTGAAGGCGTTGGCGAGCGTTTCGAACTCATCGCCGGTGCGCAGATCGATCGCGTCCGCTTGGCCGTCTTTACCGACGCGCTCGGCGTAGCGCGCGAGCTCGTCAAGCGGCGCGACCGCGCGGCGCACGGCGTAACCGGTGAGCGGTACGGCAGCCAAAGTGAGGCAGACGAGGATCAATAGAAATGGCGCAAGCGTCGAGAGGACGTCAAATCGATAGGCGCCGACCTCCCACATTCGCGCGACTGCGCCGATCACCTGACCTTCCCGCACGATCGGCGCTGCGATCGTTAGCGCGCCATCGGCCCCGCGCACCGAGAATGTTTCACGCTCGGCCATCGCTCGTCGCGTCAGGCTCGCCATGACGGCGTTGTCGGTGGAGCCCCCGCCGGCTTGCGCCAGCACCGCGCCGCTCGCGTCGCGCACTGAGATGCTGCGGACTTCTTCGCGCTGCGTGGCGCCTTCCATCATGTAGGTCAGGACACGCGTATTGCCGCGCGCCATGATATCGCCGACGCGCGCCGCCAAGTGCTCCGTGAGATCACGCGCGATGGAAATTTCCTGGCGCTCGCCTTCGCGGTGCGCGCCGAGCAACACAATGCCGGCCGAGAAGGTCGCGGTGATGCCGACAAGCAAAGTCGTGAACAGCACGGCGCGCGCAGCCAGCCCGCGAGGGCGGCGCAGCTTGCTGATGCTCGGCAACGCTATCATCGACACCTTTTGGTGTAATGGTTAGCTTGCGCTGAAAACTGCGGGAAATTGCAGTGTTTTTTAGTAAACGCCGCGGTGACGCAGCTTAATATTCGCTTTCGCGCAGGCGTTTTACGAACACGTAGAAGGCGCCCGTGCCGCCATGCGTGCGGTGCGCTGGCGCGTAACCACCCACAATAGTGCGCAGATCGGGTGAAGACAGCCAGTCCGGCAAGCGGCGCTTCAAGATGCCCTCTCCGCCGCGCCCAACGCCGGTGATGATGATCACCGTTGTCTCGCCGCGCTTCTGCGCAGCCCGCAAAAAACGAGCGATCGCAGCGGGGGCGGACTCTTGGTTGTGGCCATGCAGGTCAAGCGAGCCGCCCAGGTCAAGCTTGCCGCGGCGCACCCGTTTTTCGCCACTGCGATTATGCGGCGGCGCTGGAGCGATGCGCGGCCTCTTGGGTGGTGGGGGTGGCGGCGGCGCCGCCGCAACGACGGCGCGCGCTGCCGGTTTTGGTGGCTCCGGCTCGTCGATGTCTGCGGGCAATGGGCGGCGTGTCTTTACACTGGAGGCCACGCGCCGCCAGAGCTTCTTCTCTTCGCCAGTTAAGTCGCGTTTACTCTTGCTCACGCAGCCTGAACACGTGACAGCAGCCAGTTCGGATCGGGCGAACGCACGTTGCGTTCGAACGTCCAGCGCTCACGTGCGTCACGCACACCATGCGCGCCCTCGGCCAACTCAGCTTCGAACTTCACAGTGACGCGGGCGACGTCGCCCTGCAGCGCGGCGTCTGCGATCTCAGCAGACTTGAGACGGACGAGCTCGGGCCCTTCCCCGCCGGTCGTCTGACGTTCAGTGATCGCTGCGGCGTAAGATTGAAACACGCGTGGCGTCAGCAAACCGCGCAACGTCTCCTGGTCGCCCTTGGCGAAGGCGCCCACGATCAACTCGTACGCAGCGCGCGAACCGACAACGAAATGCTCGATGTCAAAGTTGGGGTCGGCGCGCACGATGGCCATCAAGCCTTCGCCCGCAGAACCTTCGACGTTCGGCGCAGCGAAGGGCGCAGCGCCTGGCGTTTCGCGCGGCAATTCACCCTGCACGGGCGCAGGTTGCGGCGGCGGCTCCGACCCGGTGCGGCGGCCAAGCGTGGTGTAGAGCCGGAACAGCACGAAGCCGGCCACGAAGGCCAAGATGGCGAGTTGCATGAAATCGTCGCCCAAACCCAAACTCCACTGAGCGCAATTGCCTGCGCGCGCTATTAAGATAATGCCAACAGGCGCGTACTTCCAGCGAGTTGCACTGCCTAGACTTGCGCCTCATTCTAGCCGCCTATTTCCCCGGCTACATAATGAGAATTGGCGTATGAACACCCAGCACGCCCCGGAAGGCGCCCCCGCGCCAGCGGATTCACCCCATCTGCGCGTCCTCGCCCAGTTTGTGAAAGAGCTGTCATTTCGCAACGCCATGGGCGCCTCGGCCCAAGCCTACGATATCCAGCCCAATATCGACATGGGCGTAGAGGTGAAGTCACGGCCGATGGGCGGCCAGGGCGACGCTGTAGAGGTCGATCTCTGCATCAACGTACACGCCAAGCGCCAAGACACGCCCATGTTCATGGTCGATCTGGTCTATACGGGCTTGTTCCAATTCATGAATGTGCGCCCAGACGATGTGGAGCCGCTGATCTGGATTGAGTGCCCGCGGCTGCTTTTCCCCTTCAGCCGGCAGATCCTTGCTGAAGTTACGCGGGAGGGCGGCTACCCGCCGCTGCTGATCAATCCGATCGATTTCACACCGCTCTATTGGGCCGAGCTACGCGACCGCCAAGCCCGCGGCGACGTTCCGCTTGCCGGCGCCCCCGGCACATCGGCCGCCAGCGGCTTCTAACTGACTTTTCGCCAGAGCGCGTTTTCACCGAGTTTGGCGATGAAGGCGGCGTGCGCCGCCTCTTCTTCAGGCGTCGCAAGCGGCGGCAATGCAACCGCGCGCGGCGTGCGCTGAACAAATTCCACCGGCCGCAGCACTGCCGCGCTCTCGGTAACTGCATCTCCGGCGTCGAACGCCAAGCGCTGCTCGCGGCCGCCTTTCAGGTGAAGGTACACCTCCGCCAGGATGCGCGAGTCGATCAGTGCGCCGTGGCCCCCCGCCCCTTTGCGCGACGCCAAATCGAAACCATAGCGGTCGAGCTGAAACCGCCGGGCCAACGCATCGAGCGAGCAGGACGCGCCCGGGAAACGCTTTCGCGCAAGCGCCAGCGTATCAATGAAGCGCTCATTGCCGAGTAGCGGCCGCTGGCAACGGCGCAGCTCTGCGTTGATGAACCCCTGGTCGAACGATGCGTTGTGCGCCACGAGCGGCGCGTCACCGACGAAGTCCAGAAACTCCTCCGCGATCTCCGGAAAACGCTTGTGGTTCCGCAGGAATTCGAGCCTGAGCCCGTGCACGCGCACCACCTCTTCCGGCACGTCGCGATCGGGGTTGAGGTAAGCGTGAAATTCCCGCCCTGTGCGCTCCAGATTGATCACCTCGACGCAGCCGATCTCAACGACGCGGTCGCGTAGCTTCTCTTCTAAGTGATCGGGGAAAACGCCGGTGGTTTCCGTATCGAACAGGATTTCACGCATGGATCGGCACTAAATCTGTTCGCGCAGAGCGTCCAGTACGGCGCGGACCTGAGCGCGGGTGTCGTCCATAGCGCCGCTTGTATCGATGATAAAGTCCGCTCCAGCGCGCTTTTCGGCGTCGGGCTTTTGCCGCGCCAAGATCGCTTCGAACTTTTCCGCGGTCATGCTGGGCCGGGCCAGCACACGCGCGCGCTGCACATCCGCTGGTGCAGAGACCACGACGATCTTATCCACGTATTTGGCGCCGCCGCCCTCGAAAAGCAGTGGGATATCGAGAACCGCGACATCCGCGCCGCCATCACGTGCGGCCTGAAGAAACTCGGCCTGAGATTGCTTTACCAGCGGGTGGACGATCGCCTCCAGCCGCTTCATCGCCGCTTCATCCCCGACGACGCGCGCTGACAATGCGATCCGATCGATGCCGCCGTCCTTCATTACGCCAGGAAACGCCGCTTCGACCGGTGCAACGGCCGCCCCGCCTGGTGCATACAGCGCATGCACAGCATCATCTGCATTGAACGCCGGCGCGCCCTCCTCCGCGAACATACGGGCGACCGTGGACTTGCCCATCCCGATCGAACCGGTGAGACCGATGACGATCATGCCAGCGCCGCCGTCAGCCGCTCACGCGCTTTTGTAGTGTCGGGGTGAATGCCAAACCATATATCAAAAGCGCGCGCGCCCTGATGGATAAGCATGCCGAGGCCATCCATGGTCGTAAGCCCGCGTCCACGCACCGCGCGCAACAGATCGGTTTCAAGCGGGCGATAGACGATGTCCGCGACGATCGCTGTCGGGCGGCATAGCGCAACTGGCCAGTCGTAAAGCGGTTGATCCTTCATGCCGAGCGTTGTCGTTTGAATGATGAGATCGGCTGCTCCGAAACCCCGCTCTAGGTCATCCCAGCGCAAGGTTCGGCCGTTCGGCAACGCAGCGGCTGCGACCTCGCCACGCTCGGCGGTGCGATTGGCAAAGTGGATCGTATCCGCAAACGGCGAAAGCGCCTGGCCGATCCCCTGCGCTGCGCCGCCTGCGCCAACGATAAGCACGCGCTTGACGCGCGCGCGCCAATCCGGAGCTGCTTCGCTCAAAGCGTCCAGAAATCCTGGACCGTCAGTATTGAAGGCCGAGAACGAGCCGTCCTCTTCGCGGCGCAGCACATTCGCGACGGGGCTCTCAGTCCGATCAGCCGCAAGGGCCGCCGCTTCTTTATGCGGGACAGTGACGTTGAGGCCCGCAAGTCCAAAATCCTTCAGCGCACGAATGGCGGCCGCGGGATCGGCGCTGCGCAGCGGCAGTGCGACATACACAGCGTCAAGACCGTGATCGGCGATCCACGCATTCTGCATCAAGGGAGAAAGCGAATGTTCGACTGGATCGCCGATCAGAGCGAGCAGCTTGGTTGCGGGTGTTATGATCATGCGCGCACAACGCCGTGTTCGCGCAGAAACGCCAACAATGGCAACAACGGCAGACCCAGCACGGAAAAGTAGTCACCCTCGACCCGCTCGAACAACTGAGCGCCTAATCCCTCAAGCTGATAGGCGCCGACCGAGTGCAAAACGTTGGTCCCTGCCCGCTCGAGATAGTCCGTCAGAAACACGTCCGAGAAGGCGCGCATTCTGAGCTTTGGCGTATCTACGTGACGCCAAATGATTGAACCCTCGCGGGCAACGACAGCCGCAGTGACAAGTTCGTGCGTTTTGCCGCGCAGGCGCTCCAGGTGGGTGCGCGCCTCTTCAGCGTCTTTCGGCTTGTCCAATACGTCGCCTTCGATCGCCAACATCTGATCGGCGCCAATTACAAAGCCTTCGCTTTTGCGTGAGACGGACAGCGCCTTAAGCTCCGCGAGCGCATCCGCTTGGTCGCGCGGTTTCAAGCCTCCGGCGCGCAAACTTGCCTTTGCCGCCTCCTCATCCACGCGCGGCGCCTCGACAATAAAAGCCAAGCCGACTGCTTCGAGCATGCGCCGGCGCGCGGCGCTACCGGATGCCAGTATCAGCGTCACGCTCCGCGATGCTCGGCCAAAAGGTTCAGCACGGACGCGGCGGTCTCTTCAATAGAACGACGTGAAACGTCGATTGTCGGCCAGCCTTCGCGCTCGAAGAGCTTCTGCGCCTCCATCACCTCACGGCGCACGGCATCTTCATCAGTGTAATCGCCAGCGCGAGTTTCCTTCATCGCAGCCAAGCGGTTGCGGCGAATGTGGATCAGGCGATCAGCGCTAATCAGCAAGCCGACAACGAGCGGCCGCTTTTCTGCGAACAGCTCAGGCGGCAGCGGCACGCCAGGCACCATCGGTACATTGGCGGCTTTCACACCGCGGTGCGCAAGATAAACACTGGTCGGCGTTTTCGAGGTGCGGCTAACACCGACGAGAATAACGTCCGCATCGGCAAGCTCGATCGCCTGTTGACCGTCATCGTGGTACATAGCGAAATCAAGCGCATCGATACGCTTGAAGTATTCCGCGTTCAGCTTTCGCGCCGCCCCTACTCTGTGGTTCAGTTCCTGGCCGAGATAGCGCGAGGTTACATCCAGCACCGGATCGAGGACCGCAACGCAAGGCATGTTCAACCTCGTGCAGGCGTCCTCCAGCATCGCGCGATGCTCAAGATTCGAGAGTGTGAACATGACAACGCCTGGCGCCTCTTCGATCTCCCGAATCACTCGCTCAAGCTGACGTGCCGAGCGCACCAGGAAGTAGGAGTGCTCGACCGGCAGGATGTTGTCGAACTGGGCGCAGGTCGCCCGCATGACCCCGGCCAGCGTCTCGCCGGTCGAATCCGACACCAGGTGGACGTTGAAGTAGATGGCGAGGCGTTCACGCATTGGGCTCACATATCAGCCTTGGAGGACGTGTGGACAAGTTGTTGGTTGTGGAGCCCGAGCGGATGGGTTTCACCCGGAACCAGGGCTCGACACCGGTTTTGGCCCCTTCCATGAGCGATTCCTCCCAGGGCTTTCCACACTGCCCCTTCGGTAGCGACAAGGAATCGCTCCCCCGCCCTCTCGACAACAAAGCTCGTATCGCCAACAGCTTCCGTCCTGGCGCCGGCAGGGACAAGTTTGGGGATTGCCTGTGAACAAAGAAATTGTCCCGGTTTGCTGATCGCTACAACAACGAGTCCCCATTAACCTCGATTCAGATTTTTAGTTTTGGAAGGAAGCCATGGCCGACCCGGAAAGCCTCCCGGCTCTCTTGCGTGTTCTGAACGGAGAGCGGGTCGATCCCCCTCCGATCTGGATCATGCGTCAGGCAGGCCGCTATCTGCCCGAGTATCGGGAACTGCGGACTCGGTCTAAGAGCTTTCTCGACTTCTGCTATTCGCCCGCTCTGGCCACTGAAGCGGTCATGCAGCCGCTCCGCCGTTTCCCGCTCGACGCGGCAATTCTCTTCTCTGACATCTTGGTGGTCCCCGATGCCCTTGGTCAGAAGGTTTGGTTCGTAGAGGGCGAAGGCCCTCGGCTAACGCCGCTCTTGGGTGAGACCAACTGGCAGCTCGGTGATCCGGAGAAAGCCATTCAGAGGCTCGCGCCCGTTTATGAGGCGGTCGAGCGGATCAAGGCGAACCTTGAACCGGGAGTCGCGCTGATTGGCTTTGCCGGCGGGCCTTGGACCGTTGCGACGTACATGTTGCAGGGCCGTGGCGGCGAAAAGGATGAAGCGCGCCGCGCCGTTTACGAGCGCCCGGAAGATGTCGATGCGTTGATCAATGTGTTGGTTGAGACCACGGCGCAGCATCTGGCGGCGCAAGTAAAAGCCGGCGCTGATTGCCTGCAGATTTTCGAGAGCTGGGCCGAAGGCCTCCCCCCGTCAGTGTTTCAGCGCGTGATTATTCAGCCGACACGCCGCTTGATCGAGCGCCTGCGGGCGCTTGGCGTGACCGTGCCGATCGTCGGTTTTCCGCGCGGTGCTGGCGCGCAGATTGGTGCTTACGCTAACGAAACTGGCATCAATGCGTTGGGCGTTGATACGCAAACCACCGCTGACTTTGCGTTTGAGGTCGCGCCGGAAGGCATGGCCTTGCAAGGCAATCTTGATCCGCAGACTTTGGTGGTCGGTGGTGATCGCGTTCAAAAGCGCACCGCACATTTTCAATCTTGGTCACGGCATTACGCCGCAAGCGACGCCGGAAAATCTCGCGCATCTCGTGCGCGTCGTTAAGGGCGGCGTATGAGCGCTGTCCCGCTGCAGGCAGCGTCCAATCCAGATATCGAAGAAGGACCCGGCTTGCGCATAATGACGTCACGCCGTGTGGCGATCATTCTGTTCAATCTAGGTGGGCCGGACAAACAGGAAGCGGTGCGCCCGTTTCTGTTCAATCTCTTCAACGATAAAGCGATCATCGCCGCGCCACAGCCAATACGGTTTTTGATTGCCCAGCTAATTTCCCGCACGCGCGAGAAATTGGCGAAGGCGAATTACGCACTTATGGGCGGCGGCTCGCCAATTCTGCCTGAAACGTTGAAACAAGCCGAAGCGCTTGAAACGGAGATCACAAAGCGCGTCAGCAACGTGACCTTCAAATGCTTCCCGGCCATGCGCTATTGGAAGCCATTCGTGAAAGACGCCGCCAGATCCGCTGAAGCGTGGGGCGCGACGGATGTTATCTTGCTGCCGCTCTATCCGCAGTTTTCGAGCACAACGACGGCTTCTTCCCTCAAGGCATGGGGTCAGGTGAGCAGGCTCCCCGCCTCTACCATTTGTTGTTACCCCGCCGGCGCTTCATTCGCGCAAGCGCATGCCGACGCTATCATTGAGACTTGGCGCAACGGCGGCTCACCAGCGCAGCCGCGCGTATTGTTTTCGGCTCATGGCTTGCCACAGCGCGTTATCGATCAGGGCGATCCCTACCAGTGGCAAGTTGAGCAAGGCGCTGCGGCCGTTGCCCGGCTCCTGCCCCAAGATTGGCAGACCGAGATTTGCTATCAATCGCGTGTTGGGCCGTTGAAGTGGATCGGCCCCTCTACTGAAGAGGCGATCCATGCGGCGGCCAAGGACGGCGTGGGCGTGATCGTCTCACCGATCGCGTTTGTGTCCGAGCACGTCGAAACACTGGTCGAGCTCGACATTGAGTACGCGCAACTCGCCCGTGAATTGAGCCTGCCATACTATCTCCGCGCGCCGGCTCCTGGCGCCGCGCCGCGTTTCATCGACACGCTGGCCAGTTTGGCCGAGCGCGCGCTTGCCGCGCCGGGTAAGACACAGTCCGAATCCGGGGCTAGACTTTGCCCTGCACAATGGGGTCTCTGCCCGAACAGGGCGTGATGGGGTAAGGTGGGTCATGGAACACGTGATCGGGTATGATCTCGCGCGGGGTCTGCACATCATCGCCGTGATCGCGTGGATCTCCGGCCTGCTGATGATGCCGCGGTTTTACGCCTACATCACCGCCTCCCAGCCGGGCGGCGAGCTTGAAGCGACGATGCTCAAAGCCGCCCGCAACTTGCGTATGATCATCCTGACGCCGAGCTTCATCCTCACCTGGGCGTTCGGCCTCTTCCTCTTCGCCACCTACGTCACCGGTGACTGGAACCGGCCGCTTGGGGAAATTCTGGTCGCGGTGCCGCATTGGTTTTGGGGAAAACTCATCCTAGTGCTGGGCTTGAGCGGCTACCAGGGCTTCCTATCTAGTGCGGGCAAGCAGCTGGCCGCCGGGCAGCGCAAGCATACCGAAAAGTTCTGGCGGCTGATGAGCGAAGTGCCGTTCCTGGTGGCGATTGCCGCCGTGCTGTTGGCGACACTAGAACCCTGAACCCACGGGCGCCGGTTAAGCTCCGCTTGACGCTTTCGGCGCTATGTGGTGTCCATGCGGCTAAGCGTGCTTTCCCAAAGCGCGCGTGCGACGGCGGCGCCGCAAATCTTCCCATCCGCCGAACTTTCCTTCCATCAGACGGCCCTGCCCGCGCGGACCCGCGCCTGGCGTCCGTCCCCCCGAGAAGACCATGACTGAAACACAAGCTATCGAAGAGCTCACCTCGCTTACGCTGCAGGAGCTCAAGCGCAAAACCCCGGCTGAAATCCTCGCCCTCGCGGAATCGCTTGAGATCGAAGGCGCCAACACACTCCGCACTCAGGACATGCTGTTCTCGATCCTGAAATCCGTCGCCGAGCGCGGCGTCGAGATCGGCGGCGCGGGTGTCGTTGAAATCCTATCAGACGGCTTCGGCTTTCTACGCTCGCCGCAATCGAGCTATCTGCCTGGCCCGGATGACATCTACGTCTCGCCGCAACAGATCCGGAAGTTCGGCCTCCGCACTGGCGACACGGTCGAAGGCCAGATCAAAGCGCCAAAGGACGGCGAACGCTATTTCGCACTGACGAAGGTGAACTCGGTCAATTTCGAAGACCCGGACAAGGTCCGGCACAAGGTCCACTTCGACAACCTGACACCGCTTTACCCGACCGAGCGCCTGAAGATGGAGCTCGACGATCCGACCATCAAAGACAAAACCGGCCGCATCATCGACATCGTCGCGCCGATCGGCAAAGGCCAGCGCTCACTCATCGTCGCGCAGCCCCGCACGGGTAAAACCGTCATCCTGCAAAACATCGCCAAGGCGATCGAAGCCAACCACCCCGAAGTGTTCTTGATCGTGCTGCTGATCGACGAACGCCCGGAAGAAGTCACCGACATGCGCCGCACCGTGAAGGGCGAGGTGATCTCCTCCACCTTCGACGAGCCGGCCACGCGCCACGTCGCTGTCGCAGAAATGGTGATCGAGAAGGCCAAGCGCCTCGCGGAGCACGGCAAGGATGTCGTCATCCTGCTCGATTCCGTCACCCGCCTCGGCCGCGCCTACAACACCGTTGTGCCCTCGTCGGGCAAAGTGCTGACCGGCGGTGTTGACGCCAACGCCCTGCAGCGTCCGAAGCGCTTTTTCGGCGCCGCGCGGAATATTGAAGAAGGCGGCTCGCTCACCATCATCGCGACGGCCCTCATCGATACCGGCTCGCGCATGGACGAAGTCATCTTCGAAGAGTTCAAGGGTACGGGTAACAGCGAACTTCAGCTCGATCGCAAAGTCGCTGACCGCCGCATCTTCCCGGCTATCGACGTGCTCAAGTCCGGCACGCGCAAGGATGATCTCATCACGCCGAAGGAGCACCTGCAGAAGATGTACGTTCTGCGCCGCATCCTCTCGCCGATGGGCACGCAAGACGCGATCGAATTCCTGCTCGATAAGCTCAAGGGCTCGAAGAACAACGACGATTTCTTCCAGTCAATGAACACTTAGGCTTTGGCGAAATCGTTGAGTTCAAGAGGCGCGGCGCAAGTCGCGCCTCTTTTGTTTTTGCCGCTTGGCGCTAGTGTCTCCGCGAAACGGAGAAACGCCCATGCTCAAAATCTATCACTCGCAAGGCGCGCGCTCGTTGCGCGTCCTTTGGCTCTGCGAAGAGATGGGTGTGCCGTATGAAACGGCGGAAGCATCGTTCTTCAAACCGAGCGACGAGTTCAAAACCATCAACCCGCTGCGCACCGTGCCGGCGATGCAAGATGGCGATGTCAGCATGATCGAGTCCGTCGCCATGATGATTTACATCATGTCGAAGTACGGCCCGACCGATCTGGAAGTGAAACCGAACGAGCCGGGCTACGCGGATTATCTGCAGTATTTGATGTTCGGCGAAGCAGGGCTCGCAGCTTACGGCAACCCCCTCGTCGCCACGCGCTTCATGGCGCCTGACGATCAGAAGCAAAACTTCACGGCGGGCTATTTGAAGAACGCGATCTTGAAGCGCCTCGAGTTTGTCGGCCAACGCCTCAACGGCAAACCGTACGTGGCCGCCGATCGATTCACCGCCGCCGATATCTCTGTTGCGTACATCGCCACAGGCGCAAAGTTCGCCGCGATCGAGGACGAGATTCCGGCGAGCGTGAAGAGCTATATCGAGAACCTGTGGCAGCGCCCTGCCTATCTGCGCGCATCGGCAGTGAAGTAGCTACGGGATCAAAACCAAGCTGCCCGTAGTTTTCCGCGCTTCCAAATCACGATGCGCTTGCGATGCATCTGAGAGCGCATAGCGCGTCGGCGCCGCGATCTTCACCGCTCCCTTCTCGATGACAGCGAACAGATCGGCTGATGTTTCGTCCAATTGCTCGACTGTTGCGGTGTAGTTGAACATCGTTGGCCGGGTGAGAAACAGCGATCCGCGCTGCGCAAGCGCAAGCGGATTGATATCGGGCGGCGGACCGGACGCATTGCCGAACGCAACCATCATACCGAGCGGACGCAAGCTATCGAGCGATGCGATGAAAGTGTCCTTGCCAACGCTATCGTACACGACGTGCGCGCCAACGCTGGTGATCTCGCGCACACGTTTTGCAACGTCGTCGCGGCCGGGAATGATCGTGTGATCTGCGCCGAGCGATTTGGCGATCGCGGCTTTCTCGTCGTTGCCTACAACAGCGATCACGTTCGCGCCGAGATGCTTTGCCCATTGCACCGCGATCTGACCGACGCCACCCGCAGCTGCGTGAACCACGACATCGTGCCCGCGTTCCACGCGAAACGTCTTACGCAATAGGAAACGCGCAGTCATGCCTTTGAGCAAGGAGGCCGCTGCGATGTCGAACGGAATCGCGTCTGGCAACTTCACGGCCTGCGTTTGCTTCACGACATGCGCTTCTGCGTAAGCGCCGATCGGCCCATTTGCGTAGACAATGCGATCGCCGACACTGAAGCGTGTAACGCCGTCACCGATCGCTTCAACGATACCGGCAGCTTCCAAGCCCAAGCCGTTCGGGAGCGCGCTCTTGTAGAGCCCGGTGCGGTGATAGACGTCGATGAAGTTCACACCGATCGCGTGGTTGCGCACGAGCACCTCGCCAAGGCCTGGCTCGCGCTCTGCAATATCGGTGAGGGCGATAACATCCGGCCCGCCATTGGCTTCGATGCGGATAGCTTTCATGCGCGGCGCTCCATAATGCGTCTCGGTGTAGTATCGCCGGCCCGCTAAATCATCGCGCGGTGAGGCACTGCAGCGCCGCAAAGCCCTCTTCGCCATCGGCGCCATCAATCTCGCGGAACGCCGCCAGCGTGTCGTTCACGGCAACGCCCGCGATCCCTGCGTGGGCCGCGCCGGCGAAATCATCACCCCGGCTGAACATGCCCACCCGTGCTTCAACGCCTTGCGCGGCCAATGCCTCGACCAGGTCTTCGCTGAACTGCTCGTCGCCAAGCCACGCTACAATGCGGCTGAGCTCAACCCCGCGGCGCTCCAGCGTATCGAGATCGCGCTCATCTCGGATCGTAGTGTAGATTATGGCCCCAGGCGCGACGCGTGCGAGCCTGGACGCGCCATCGACGCTGTAGGTGATGAAGATCACCCGATCCATCGCGCTGGCCTCCTCGACTTCCCGTGCGACGTCTTCGTACGAAACGCCCCGCTTCACATCGAGTTCAAGCACCGTGCGCCCTTCGGCCCAATCCAGCGCGTCGCGCAATGACGGCGGATGCGCGTCCAGCACGTTGCCATCGTCATCACGCAAGCTCAGCGCCCGAAACTGCGCCAGCGTGAGCGCCGATACGTTGCCCGATCCATTGGTCGTGCGATCCACCGTATCGTCGTGCATCAGCACCAAATGGCCATCGTGCGTGCGTGATACGTCCACCTCTAGAAACGCCGGCGCTTGCGCCAGCGTCGACTCAAATGTCGCGATGGCGTTCTCGGCCAAGCCGTCGCCATCGCCGCCGCGATGCGCAGAGACGAACGTCGCCCCGCGCTCACGCACGCAATCGAAGAACGCTGGCAGATTGGCAGGCGCGAACGTCTGAGACGCGCCGGGACGACCGCCGCCAACATCTAGCATGGCGTCGTCTGCCGCGGCGCCGCACGCTGCCAGCGCCAAGGTGGCGGCGGCGATCAGCGCCCGTTTCAAGCCAGGTGCTCGTTGAAAAAGTTGATGGTCGCGCTGTCAGCGAGTTGCGTTCCGGCGCGATCGTAGTGCTTGCCGCCTTCGCGCGTGAACGCGTGATCGAGGCCCGCATACTCGTGGACCGTTACAAGCGGATTGGGCTTCAACGTCTCGCGGATCGTGTCCAGCGCTTCCCTTGGAATGAAGCTGTCTTCTAGCGGGTTATGCAGCATCACCGGCTTCTTGATGCCGCCTGCTTCACCAAGCGCGGTGTGGATGCCGCCGCCGTGGTAGGCCACCGTCGCGTCCGTATCCGTCCGGCACGCCGCCAGGAACGCAATGTAGCCGCCCATGCAATAGCCCATGACGCCGGCCTTGCTGGCGTCCTGCGTCAGCGCCCACGCGAGCGTCGCGGCCACGTCCTTGACGCTCGCGTTCTTGTCGAGCTGGTTCATGTAGTCGAGCGCCTGCTTCCACTCGGCTTCGCTCTGGTCGGTCAGATCGATGCCCGGCTTGATCCGCCAGAAGAGATCCGGCGCGACAGCCAGAAAGCCCTCGCGCGCCAACCAGTCGGCCTTGCCGCGCATCACCGCGTTGACGCCGAAAATCTCCTGCACGACGACGACCGCGCCTTTCGGCGCGCCGCTGGGCCTGGCCACATAGGCTTTGAAGGCGCCATCGGGGCCGCTGATCTCTACCCATTCACCCATCGTCGTCTCCCTGTCTCTTGCGGCCTGGGCGCGTTATAGACGCCGTAAGCCGACTAACGCGAAGGGATTTGGAGCCATGAAGTTCACCGTCAACGTCGAATGCTCGCCGGAGGAAGCGCGCCGCTTCATGGGTCTGCCGGATGTCACGCCGATCAACGAGGCTTTGGTTGCCGAAATGGGCAAGCGCATGGAAGCCAACCTCAAGCTGATGAGCGGCGAAAACATGATGAGCTCGTGGATGAGTGTCGGCACCCAGGCGCAGGACGCCTTCGTGAAGCTGATGACCTCCGGCGCCACCGCCGCCGCGGCTTCACGTGAAAAGCCCTAAGCGCGCCTTAGCTCATTTCACATGAAACCGGACACCATCGTCGCGCTCGCGTCGGGCGCCGGCCGCGCCGGCGTTGCTGTGATCCGGCTGAGCGGGCCCGACGCAGGCGCGACGTTGAAGGCGCTAACTGCCCGCGACCTGCCCAAGCCGCGCATGGCGACCCGCGAAGCCTTTTGTGATCCACGCACCGGCGTTTCGCTCGACGACGGCCTGGCGCTCTGGTTTCCCGGGCCGCACAGTTTCACTGGCGAAGACATCGCCGAACTCCAGATTCATGGCGGCGCGGCTGTTATCGCCGCCATCATCGACGCGTGCCTCAGCCAGCCGGGCGTCCGTGTCGCCGAGCCCGGCGAATACACCTGCCGCGCCTTTGAGAATGGCAAGCTCGACCTGGCGGAGGCCGAGGGCCTTGCCGACCTCGTGGACGCCGAGACCGAGGGCCAACGACGCCAGGCGCTTCGGCAGCGGCGCGGGGCTCTGAGCGCGGTCTATGAAGGCTGGCGGAGCAAGCTGATCGAGGCGGCAGCTCTGATCGAAGCTGAGATCGATTTCCCGGACGAGGACCTGCCGGGCGCCCTCGCGCAGCGCGCCGCACCGATCCTGCAAGCGCTGGCCGACGACATGGGCCGGCACCTGGATGATAGCCACCGCGGCGAGCGCATCCGCGACGGCTTCCGCATCGCCATTATCGGCCCGCCCAACGCCGGCAAATCGAGCCTGCTGAACGCGCTAGCCCAGCGCGAAGCCGCGATCGTGAGCGACATCCCAGGCACGACGCGCGACGTGGTCGAGGTGCGCTTAGTCCTGGCCGGCTTCCCAGTCTGGATTGCCGACACGGCGGGCCTCCGCGAGGCCGCGGACGCGATCGAGGCCGAGGGCGTGCGCCGGGCGCTGAAGCGGGCCGAGGAGGCTGATCTGCGCATTGCCGTCGTCGAGATCGGCCATGACGTCCCGCCGGAGCTCGAAGCCGCCATCCGCGATGGCGACCTGCTCGTCCGCTCGAAGGCCGATCGGGTCGCCGCGCACTCGTCTGGTGAGATGCTGGAAGTCTCGGCGCTGACCGGGATCGGTTTGAAGCTCCTGCACACCCAAATCGAAGAGCGGGTCGCCGAAGCCCTCGGCCGCGAAGAGGCGCCGGTGCTGACGCGGGCGCGGCATCGGCGTCTGGTGGAAGAGGCGCGGGCGGCGTTGCTGCGCGCGATCCCGGCGCTCGATCTTGGGCCTGAATTGGCCGCCGAGGATGTGCGCGTCGCCGCTGATCAGATTGGGCGTTTGACGGGGCGCATCGATGTCGAGGATTTGCTCGGCGAGATCTTTTCGAGCTTCTGCATCGGCAAATAGAGCCATTCGAAAATCCGCATGGAATGGGCGGTTTCACGCGAAACTGGTGAATTGAAATTAGCGGGTTGCACGTGAAGCGCATCGCTTGGACGAGCGCCTTGAGACGCGCATCTCGGCCGCCGACGCGCGGGCCTAAAGGTGCGCGGTCCAAGTGCAGTGACGCCGCTCCGCGCCTCCTATATGAAGCGCGACAGATCATGAGCTCAGCGCACTCCTTCAACGTCATCGTCATCGGCGGCGGCCACGCTGGCTGCGAAGCCGCGGCGGCCGCAGCGCGACTTGGCGCGCGGACGCTGCTGCTGACCCATAAGCTTGAGACCATCGGCGAGATGAGCTGCAACCCGGCCATTGGCGGCCTGGGCAAGGGGCACCTCGTCCGCGAGATCGACGCGCTCGATGGCGTCATGGGCCGGGTGGCCGACGCCGCCGGCATTCAGTTTCGGCTGCTCAATCGCTCAAAGGGCCCAGCCGTCCGCGGCCCCCGCGCCCAGTCCGACCGCAAGCTCTATCGCCAGGCCATGCAAGCGGCGCTGGCCGAGCAGGCGGGCTTGATGATTGAGGCGGCAGCGGTGGAGGACCTCGTAGTGGCCGACGGCGCCGTGGTCGGCGTCACCACCGCGGATGGCCGCGAGTTCCGCGCGCCTCGCATCGTCCTCACCACGGGCACCTTCCTGAAGGGCGTGATCCATATCGGCGATAAGCGCATCCCCGCGGGCCGTCACGGCGAGGCGCCGGCGATTGGGCTCTCGGATCGCTTATACGGCGCGGGTTTCGCGATGGGGCGGCTGAAGACCGGGACGCCGGCGCGGCTCCAATCGAGCACCATCGATTGGGCCGCGCTGGAGAAGCAATACGGCGATGACGAGCCCTCGCCATTCTCATTCCTGACAACGCGCATCATCAACGAGCAGGTGGCTTGCGGCGTCACTTACACGAATGCCGAAACGCACCGCATCATCGAAGAATCGCTGTCGAAGAGCGCCGTGTACTCCGGCGCGATCAGCGGCCGTGGCCCGCGCTATTGCCCGTCGATCGAAGACAAGGTCGTGCGCTTTGCAGACAAGTCCGCGCACCAGATTTTCTTGGAGCCCGAGGGGCTGGACGACGACACCGTCTATCCGAACGGCATCAGCACCTCGCTGCCTGAGGATGTGCAGGAGCGCTTCATCCGAACCATCGCCGGGCTCGAGAACGTCGTTATCAAACGCCACGCCTACGCGATCGAGTACGACTACGTCGATCCGCGCGAACTGATGCCGACGCTGGAGACCAAGCGCATTCGCGGGCTCTACCTCGCCGGTCAGATTAACGGCACTACCGGTTATGAAGAAGCGGCGGCGCAAGGCTTGGTCGCTGGCCTCAACGCAGCGCGCGCGGCGTCAGGAGCAGGGCCGTTCGAGGTGACGCGCGCCGAAGGCTATATCGGCGTGATGATCGATGACCTTGTCACGCGCGGCGTCACCGAGCCCTATCGCATGTTCACTTCGCGCGCCGAGTATCGCTTGAGCTTGCGTGCGGACAACGCCGATCAGCGGCTCACGCCGAAGGGCATCGAGCTAGGCTGCGTGGGCGCCACGCGAAACGCCGCTTTTGCAGCTAAAATGGGCGAAATCGACACCGCCCGCCAAATGGCGCGCGCGCTCAGTTTGACGCCGCAGCAAGCCGAAGCGCATGGGCTCAAAGTCAATCAGGACGGCGTGCGCCGTGATGCGATGGCGTTGCTGGCATATCCGTCGATCCGCTTCGATCAGCTCGCCGGCATCTGGCCCGAGCTTCGTTCGCTCAGCCCGCAAGCGCGTGAGCAGATCGAGATCGACGCGATGTACTCCGGTTATCTCGAACGCCAGGCGCTCGATGTAGAAGCCTTCAAGCGCGACGAGGATTTGCGGCTTTCGCCAGATCTCGATTACGCCAGCGTCGGCGGTCTTTCGAACGAAGTGCGCGAGAAGCTCATTGCCGCTCGGCCGGTGACGCTTGGCCAGGCGTCGCGCATTGAAGGGGTGACACCCGGTGCGCTCACAGCGTTGCTGGCGCACGTGAAACGCGAACAGAGGAAGCGAGCATGAAGCCCACACGCGATACGCTTCTCATCATCGCGGCGCCGTTCGAAGATGCGGCGCTGGACGGCACATGGTTCTGCGTCGATTGCGCGACTATGGAGGGCGCCTTGCTCGCCAACCCGCACTGGGCGTCGCGCATCGATGTGCGCCGGAGTGGGTTCCCGCGGCCGCGCCAGGACATCATCGCGATGATTGGTGAGGCCAACCAATCCATGCCGGTCCTGGTGCTTGCGAGCCGCTCGACGCCGCCGACGGACGCAAAGGAGTTCGAGGGCGTGTTCTTCCTCGATCAGCCCAAGTCGATCACCCGCTACCTCGTTGCCGCCTACGGCGGAGCAGGGCCGCATCCGTGACCACGTACGGCCCCAAGGAGTTCCAGCGAGACCTGGGTTTCGCCGTTCCCCGTGAAACAATCGCCCGCCTGGAGACCCACCTTCGCCTGCTGGGCGAGTGGTCCGAGCGGATGAATCTGGTCGGCCCCAAGGAGCTAGAGCTTTTCTGGTCACGCCATGCGCTGGATAGCGCCCAGCTCATCAAACTCGCCCCAGAGGCGAAATCGTGGGTCGACCTCGGTTCCGGAGCTGGGTTCCCGGCGCTCGTGATTGCCGCCTTTATCGCCGATCAGCCCGGCGCCTCGGTGCATCTGGTTGAATCCACCGGCAAAAAGGCTGCATTCCTGCGCGCGGTAGGCGAGGCCGCCGGGCTGCCGATCAAGGTTTTCAACCAGCGGATTGAGGACTTCGGCGCCGGCGAGGGCTCGTATGACGTGGTTACCGCCCGTGCTTTGGCTCCCTTGAACCGACTCATCCCCTATGCGAAGCCGATTCTAGATCGCGGCGCGCAAGGTCTCTTCCATAAAGGCGCTGACTTAGACGCCGAGCTGGCCGCCGCGAACAACGTCCTGAATGGTGGGGCGTCAGGTATCCGATATCGGGCAGACGTGCTGGAGAGCCTCAGCGATCCGCGCGGCCGCATTGTTCGCATAACAAAGGCCGCGCGCTCCTGAGCCTCCGAAAAGGAGACGGGGACATGCGTGCTTTGGCGATCGCCAACCAGAAGGGTGGCGTAGGCAAGACCACCACCGCCATCAATCTCGGGACCGCTCTGGCGGCTGCCGGGAAGGGCGTGCTGATCTTCGACACCGATCCGCAAGGCAATGCCTCGACCGGTCTCGACATCCATCCGCATGATCGCACGGTCACGAGCTATGATGTGCTTGTCGGCCAGCTGCCGTTGGCGAAAGCGATCCTGCCGACCAAGGTGCCGAACCTTTACATCACGCCTGGCGACGCGCGGCTCTCCGGCGTCGAAGGCGAATTGATGGGCGAAGCGCAGCCGCAGTTTTTTCTGCGCAACGCGTTCGATAAATTCCGCGCGGAATCGCAGCTCGGCATCGATTACATCCTGATCGATTGCCCGCCGTCCTTGAACGTTTTGACGGTGAATGCGCTCACCGCATCTGATGGCGTGCTCGTGCCGTTGCAAACAGAATACTTCGCGCTCGAAGGCCTCGCGCAGCTGATCGCCACGATCAACGCGGTGAAGGTGAACTTGAACCCGGCGCTCGAAATCCAAGGCGTCGTGCTCACCATGTACGACAAGCGCACCACGCTTTCTGAGCAAGTGGCGCAAGAGGTGAGGGCGCACTTCCCGGACAAAGTTTATGAGACAGTGATCCCGCGCAACGTGCGCATCAGCGAGGCGCCGAGTCATGGCCTGCCCGCGATTATCTACGATCAGAACGCCACGGGCAGCAAAGCCTACATCAAGCTTGCGAAAGAGCTGATCGAACGCGAGCGAATGTTGGCTGCAGCGTAGCAAACACTCGGAAATTTTTACCGGTGGGCAAGGTTTGCCCATCAAATTGTTAAGCATACCGAATCGGGTCGGGTGCAGGAGACGGGTACGATGAGCGAGATTGCGAGACCACGAGGACTTGGACGCGGCCTCTCGGCTCTGCTCGGTGAACCCGTGCGCACCGAAGCGCCGCGCCCTGCATTTGGTCAAGCGCAGCCGGAGCGCGCGCCGATCGAGCCGCCGCGCAATGTGTTCGAATTGCCGATCACCAACGCGCAGCAGCCGCAAGCAGTCGCGCCGGAGCCGGTTGCGCCGGTCGTAAGCGAACCCGTCGCGCCGCCGGTTGCGGTTGCGCCGGTGACTGAAGCGAGTGCGCCTGCCCAGGTCGGCAGCGATGTCGGCCCGCGGTCGATCCCGATCGACCTGGTGCAACGCAACCCGCAGCAGCCGCGCAAACATTTCGACGAAGCCGATCTCAGCGAGCTTGCGAGCTCGATCAAAACGCATGGTGTGCTGCAGCCGATCCTGGTGCGCCCGATTGCGGATGGCCGTTTCGAGATCGTCGCGGGCGAGCGCCGTTGGCGCGCGGCGCAACGCGCTGGCTTGCACACTATCCCGGCTGTGATCCGCGAACTCAACGAAGTTGAAGTGCTCGAGATCGCTATCGTTGAAAACGTTCAACGCGCCGACCTCAACCCGATCGAAGAAGCGCAAGGCTTCCAAGCTTTGATCGATCGCTTTGGGCGTACGCAAGAAGAGATCGCCGACGCCGTCGGCAAGTCGCGGCCGCACATTGCGAACATGCTGCGCCTGCTGAAGCTGCCGGAAGATCTGCAAGAGATGGTGCGTGATGGGCGGCTTTCGTCCGGCCATGCGCGTGCAATTTTGACTTCGCCTGATCCGCGCGGCTTGGCGCAAAAGGCCATCAGCGAAGGTCTGAACGTCCGGGAAGTCGAGCGCCTGGCTCAAGTTGCGAAGGACGAAAAGCACGGCCCGCGCGCTTCCGTCGTGGCAGCTGAGGCAAAGAACGCCGACACGCGTGCGCTGGAGCAATCGATCTCGAACGCGCTCGGGCTCGAAGTCACGATCAGCGACAAGAACGGCGCCGGCGAAGTGAAGATCGCCTACAAGTCGCTCGAACAGCTTGACGACGTGATCCGCCGTTTGCGCGGCGGGTTCTGATCGACGCGCGGGTGACGCGCTCGGCATGAGCGCGTACGCTCGCGGCGCATGAACAGTATCTACGCTTCGCTCGGCACGACAGTGTTCGAGACGATGTCGCGGCTCGCGGCCGAGAAGGGCGCGGTCAATCTCGGGCAGGGGTTTCCCGAGGAAGATGGCCCACGCGATATTCTTGAAGCTGCCGCGCGCGCGACGCTCGAAGGCCCAAACCAGTATCCGCCGATGCGCGGACTGCCGGCGCTGCGTGAAGCAGTGGCCACGCATTATATGGAACACCAGCAGATCGAGCTCGATTGGCAGCGCGAGGTGACAATCACTTCTGGCGCGACGGAAGCCATCGCTGCGGCGCTGCTCGCTTTCCTCGAGCCGGGCGACGAGGTGGTGCTGTTTGAGCCGATGTATGACGCGTATCTGCCGATGGTGCGAAGGGCAGGAGGCGTGCCGCGGATCGTGCGTTTGCAGCCGCGGCATTGGCGGATTGAGCGAGAAGCTTTGGCGGCGGTGTTCACGGACAAGACGCGCGTCGTCGTCATTAACACGCCGCACAATCCGTGCGCTTCGGTCATGACGCGCGGCGAGCTTGAGCTAATCGCGGAATTTTGCCGCGGGCATGATGCGATCTGCGTCAGCGATGAAGTTTGGGAGCATGTGACCTTTGATGGTGTGCAGCACGTGTCGATGCTGGAGGTGCTGCGCGATCGCACTTTGAAGATTGGCTCCGCCGGCAAGATGTTCTCGCTCACCGGTTGGAAAGTTGGCTTCGCGTGCGGCGCGCCGGCGCTGACCGAGCAATTCGCCAAGGCGCACCAGTTTCTCACATTCACAACTCCTCCAAATTTGCAGCGCGCTGTCACTTATGCACTCGGCAAGGAGCGCGATTATTTCGACGACATGCGCGCCAGCTTTCAGCGGTCGCGCGATCGGCTGGTTAGCGCGCTAACCGCCGGAGGCTTCGTCACGTTGCCGGCGCGGGGGGCATACTTCGTCAGCATCGATCTCACAGTTTCCGGGATCGCCATGTCCGACGTCGACTTCGCCCGCCACGCTATCGAACATGGTGTAGCGACGATCCCACTCTCTGGTTTTTATGCTGAGAATGGGCCGCGCAACCTCGTTCGACTCTGTTTCGCCAAGCGCGATGAAACGCTCGATCGCGGCGCGGAGGCGCTGATCCGCGCCAAACGTTCAGCGTAGCACCCGCGCCGCATCGACCACCTCCACGTCGGTCATCATGCTGAGATACGCATCGAACCAAGGTTTGTGGGCCGAGCCGGTGATCACCAACACGCGGGTGCCAGGGTGTGCTGCGATGGCTTCGCGGATGTTTGCGACTTGGCGCAGATTGCGCGTTTCCCACTCGGCAACACGTGTGCGCCCCACCTGGTTGGGGCTGGGGCGGCGGATCATCGACAGCCATTGCGCATCGGAATCGGTGCGCCCCGCGGCAGGGGTGTTGAGAAAGCGGTAGGTGGCGAGCGCTTGCTGCGGCGTGGTGAGATTGTTGCCGGCTTCGCGCAGCGGGCGGAAGCGCTCGTCGGCCATGAGCTCAGCCATCCAAGGCTCCTGCACGAAGGCTTCGAGGTCAGCCATGCGGGACATAAGCACGTCATCACTGCCGTGATCGTCGATCGGGTAAAGGCGCTCCAAGCCGAGGCGCACGGCAAGGCGCGCGCCGACCATATGGTTCTCGTTCCGGCGCGTATCGTACTGCGCCATGTGCTCGACCATGAGCGCGCTGACGCCGTCCTCAGCGATGCGCTCAGCTGGCTCAAGCCGCCACCATTGCACGAGGGCGGAATTGGGATCGCCGGAGGCGACGAAGAGGGCGGCCAAGCGCCGGCGCTGGGCGGGGGTGGGGGTGGCGGGCCATGCCGCCAGGGTGCGGCGCACTTCCGCTTCCGCGTCAGGAAAGTCGAGCTGCAAGCCGTGGCGCACGGCGGCGGCCATGTTCATCACCCGGCCGCCGTAAGAGGTGGCGACCTCCGGATAAATTTCACGATAGCGCCAGAGCGCGTCGATGCTTTCGCCGGAGAGCGCTTCGATGGCGATGATGTCGGGACGAAAGGCGGCGAGGCGATCGAGCAGAGGTTCGAGCACTGCTGGATCGAAATCTTCTGGCGCGCCGCTTAGGTGCGGAGAGCCGAGAACGAGGACCTGTGTCGGCTCGCCGACGACGCGGTTTTGATAGCTGCGCGGATCGAAGCTTTGGGCAGCGGCGGGGGCGGTGGCGGCGGCAAGAAAAAGTGCGGCGGCGAGCAGTTGTTTCATGGCGTCTCTCTGGTGGCTCCTCCCAAGGGACGCACGCAGAGCTGTGATTGGATGCGGCCCGAAGGATTTTACGCCGGCCGAAACAGGGGGCGGATAGACAAAAAAGCGAAGGCCGCGGAGGGGGAGCAACCTCCGCGGCCTTCTCTGTTGGCCGCCCGTTAGGGCAGGTGGTGTCGTCGGGAGCTAGGCGACGATTTGGGCGGCTTGGTTCAGGGTCGCCATCGCCATGGGGGCGAACACGGCGCAGGCGACGATCAGGGCGTAAAGCTTGGTCATTGGGGTTTTGGCGAAACGATCTGGGGGTTGGCGCTTAGGCGACGATCAAGGCGGCCTGGTTCAACGTGGCGTAGGCCATGGGGGCCAGCAGCAGCGCCGCGAACAGGATCGAATAAAACTTGGTCATCTGGTTTGCTCCGTTTTTCGAAGCGCCATCGCTTCGATAAGCAAACCTACCCCCGGCCCTAGCTTGGCGATGTGACGGGAGTCACAGGCTCGTCGATCGGGCCGACCGGGTCTTTCTCGCCGCGCGAGACCACCTGCGCCACCACCAGATCGCCGGTGACGTTGAGCGTGGTGCGGCACATGTCGAGGAAGCGATCGACGCCGAGGATGAGGCCGATGCCTTCGGCCGGCACGCCGACCATGGCGAGGATCATCGCGATCACCGGCAGCGAGCCCGCCGGCACGCCGGCTGTGCCGATGCCGCCAAGGATGCACACCAGCATGACGATGACTTGCTGCTCGAGCGAGAGCGCGATGCCGAAGAATTGCGCCAGGAAGAGAACGGTGACGCCTTCGAAGAGGGCGGTGCCGTTCTGGTTGGCGGTGGCGCCGACGGTGAGCACAAAGCGCGAAATCTTCCGCGGCAGTTTGAGTTCGGTTTCGGCAGCGCGCAGCGAGATCGGCAGCGTCGCGTTAGAGGAGGCGGTCGAGAACGCGACCAGCATCGGATCGCGCACTTGGCTGAAGAAGGTGAGCGGGTTCTTGCCGCCGAAGATGGAAACGATCAGCGGATAGACGATGAACATGTGGATCGCCATGGCGCCGATGGCGACGCCGGCGAAGGCGGCGAGGCGGGCGAGCAAGTCCCAGCCGAACAGAGCGGCGAGGTTGAACATCAGGCAAGCGACGGCGATCGGCGCGAGTTGGATGACGAGCGTGAGCAGCTTCATCATCACTTCGAAGAGGCCGGTGATGGCGAGCTGCAGCTGATCGGCGGCTTTCGATTTCACCAGAACCAGGCCGACGCCGAAGAACACGGCGAATACCATGAGCGGCAAAATCTGGTTGTTGGCGGCGGCGCCGAAGACGTTGCGCGGCACCAGGTCGAGGAAGAACTGGCCGAGATTGACGCTGGCCGGCGCGCTTTCGACGATGCCGCGCGCGCCTTCGGCGTATTGGGCGAGGAGTTGTTGCGCCAGCGCCGGGTCGATGCCGTCGCCAGGCCGGAAGAGGTTGACGGCGCCGAGGCCGATGATCACGGCGATGGTGGAGATCACCACCGTCATCAGCAATGTTTTCCAGCCGACGCGGCCGAGCGATGAGAGATCGCCCATCTCGGAGACGCCAACGACGATGGCCGAGAACAAAAGCGGCAGCACCAGCATGAAGAGCAGGCCAAGGAAAATCTGACCGATCGGGCCGGTGACGTTGGTGGTGAGGTCTTGCACCCATTGCGTCTCGGGGCCGACGCTGAGATTGACCCAGAGCCCGGCGCCCAGGCCGACGGCGAAGCCAATCATCATCAGCACGTGGAGCGGTAAGCCGCCCTTCTTGGTCGCTTCCATGATGTTCCCCGCGCGCTGGTTCTTGTTGTGTGTGCTTGGCTAGCGGTGCGAGCCGGCGTGAGCAACTGGGGATTGGGAATTAGGGATTGGAGGCGCGCGTGTTTGCAGCGCGCGCGTGAGCGCCGCTGGTTCAGCTGGTTGCTCCCAAGTGGGAGAACGGGGCGCGTGCCGCAGCTCGCGTTGCACGCGCCCCGTGTTCCGATCGTTTTTCCCGGCTTGGGCCCGAGGAGTTGTAGAACGCTGACGATGGCCAGCTCGCCTCCTTTACGATGGGCGCGGGATTTATGTGCTTGCCGTTAGTCTGGCGCGCTCCCGCTTTCGCCACGGACCCGCCATCGGCGGATTCGCAACGCAGGGCTTAGCTCCATGCCCTTTTCGCCAGTGCCGCGGGCAAAGTGTCCGTCACCTTGGACTTTGCGGTTTCACTCCCCGCAAACAGAATCCCGCCGACCGTGTCACGCACCTTTCGAGTTTCGGACGTCTCTGAAAGCTCCCGTGTGCGGACGAAGCAATGATAGGCATGGTTTCAACTCGGTCGGATTGGTGCGGCGCTATCCTCCTAATTCTTCTGCGCGCTCCCTCGTCATTCCGGGGCAATGCGCAAGCATTGAGCCCGGAATGACGAGGGGGTTTGTGGTGTGCGCTGTTGCTTGCAGGTCGGAGCGCGCGGCTCCGCCGCGCATCGGCGCTTAAGGCTTGAGGCGCTTGCGCAAATGCGGCGCGGAGCGCCGCGCTCCAACCTGCCAGCGGCTGCGCAGATTGTTGGATAGGCGCAGCTCTCTCCAACAAAAGCGAAGGCCGCGGAGGGGGAGCTACCTCCGCGGCCTTGCTGTTGGGCCGCCCGTTTAGGGCAGGTGGTGTCGTCGGGAGCTAGGCGACGATTTGGGCGGCTTGGTTCATCGCGGCCAGTGCGACGGGGGCAAACACGGCGCAGGCGGCGAGGACGGCGTAGATTTTGGTCATTCGGTTTTGCTTTGGTTTGGACGTGTGCGTTGGCGCTTAGGCGACCATCTGCGCGGCTTGATTGAGCGTGGCGTACGCCATCGGGGCCAACAGGGCGGCCGCGAACAGAAGAGAATAAAACTTGGTCATTTGCTTTGCTCCACTTGCCGAAGCGCCATCGCTTCGATGAGTGAAGCTAACTCGGGGTGGGGTGGGCGGCTGTGACGGTGGTCACGCTGGCGCTGGACTGAGTCCCGATGGCGTGGTCTACGAATCTCTGGTTTGTCGTGGAGAAGGGGCCCACATGATCGCGGTGATTGAGCGTTGGCTTGAACCCAGCGACGCAATGAAAGCGCTCGTAGATCCACTCTTTCGGATACTTGTAAGCCTCATCTTTATCATCGGCGGCCTCGGACACTTCCGTCAGCACGAAATGATGCTTGAGCGCATGGAAGATTCGCCTTGGCGCGATGTTGTTCGCGTCATCGGCGATCCTTCGGTTCTGCTTTGGCTCTCGGGTGCGGCGTTCATCGTCGCCGGCATTACTCTCGCATTGGGCTTTCTCACCCGGGCGTCGGCTTTGGTGCTGTTTGTAACGCTCGTCCCTGTCACCATCGCCATTCATGTGGTGCCCGATCCGGAGCACGTCGGACCGTTGTTCAAGAATATTGCGATCCTCGGTGCGCTGTTGTTGATTTGGGCGCGTGGACCGGGGGCTTACGCGCTTGATCGGCGCGGAAGCTAGCGCGAAAACTCCAGCGCCATACGCAACTGCCCGTCTGCTGACGCATCGTCGAAGCCAGCTAGATAGCCTACCGAAAGCGTTGAGTGCCCGAAGCTGAACTCCGCGCGTGGCCCGAAATATGCCGCGTCGATTTCGGGTTCGCCGAAGAGTTCGGCGCCGAGGGCGAATGAGTCGGTGGCGTCCCACATGGCGCGGGCGGAATAGGCGGCTTCCCAATCGGCGCCGTCGGTTAGGGCGCGGCCGGTGATGAGATTGGCGCGCAGGGTGAGGTCGCCGATGTCGCGTTCGGCGAGGAGCTTGAACTCGACTTCGTCGTCATTGCCGTTGAGGCCGATCTTGTATTCGAACTGCACGCCGAGATGCACCGGCCAGTCGCGCGTGGCGGTGAGATCGAATTTGTTCTCGAAAGCGATCGAAGTGAGTTCGGCGTTTTCGTCGGCCGGCTGGGTGGCGCGCACGATGAGCGCGGCGTTCCAGAAATCGGTGAAACCGTGACCGGCTTGGGCGCGATATTGCCAGCGATCGTCGAGCGCGCCGCCATCGAAGGTCGCAGCGCGGACTTCGAATTTGGTGGCGCCTTCGCTGACGCTGGGGCCGGAGACGCTGGAGACGGCGCCTGGCTCAGCGTGTGCGACGCCGGTGAGGGCGCTGAGCGCGGCGGTGATCAGAAGCGGTGCGCGCATCAGTTTCCCACCAGTTTGGCGACGCCGCGATACGCGTCGGCGGCGATCAGTTCTTGCGGTGCGCCGGCGGTTTTGGAGCGCAGTTCGGCGCTCCAAAGGATGTCGAACGCGGCGTTGAGTTTTTTGCCGTTCCAGAGGCGGGCTTGGGCGGCGACGGCGTCGCGCTCTTTCCAGAACACGGGCGGGCGGAGTTTGCCGATGGCGTCGGTGGGGCTCATGCCGCCGTCGATGAGGAGGCGCGCTTCGCGCAATTGATGCAGGCGCCGCAGCAGTGCGCGCAAAGCGGAGATGCCGGAGAGCGCGTCGATGCGGGCGAGGGCTTCGACGGCTTGCGCGGCTTTGCCTTGGGCTGCGGCGAGGCTGGCGGCATCGAGCGCGCTTTCGCCTTCGTCGGTCATCAAGGCTTCTAGGTCAGCGATGCTGATCGGGCGGCCGAGGCCGTGGGCGTAGAGCGCGAGCTTTTCGATTTCCTTGGTGGCGAGGCCGCGATCGACGGGGAGGGCTGAGAGGAAGAGATCCTCCGCTTCGCGGTCGAAGCTTAGGCCCATGTCTTTCGCAAGCGCGCGGGCGTGTTGGGCGCGTTCGGCGTCCGTCTCCTCGTAAAAGGCGATGACAGCGGCGTTCTTTGCGGCTGTGAACTTTTTGACCAGCTCCGCTGTGGAGCCGAGATCGCCGGCTTCGACGATGAGATAGCCCAGCGGCTCATCGCGTTCGAAGCCTTCGAGCGCATCGACGATGGCGGCGTCGGCGCCTTTGCCGTTGATGCGCGCCCAGACCACGGTGGGCCCGCCCAGCAGCGACTGCGCGGAGAGCGCGTCGACGAGGCGGGCTGTATCTTTCTTGATGTCATCGTCGCCGAGCTTGGTCACGGCGTAGGGATCGTCGCTTTTGCCGACAGCCCAGGCGGCGAGCTTTTGCGCCGCTTCGTGGCTGAAGCTTTCATTGGGGCCGTAGAGCAGAACAGCGCGGACGGCTTTGTCCGGCTTATCGATGAAGCGCCGGATCGAGGCGCCTTGGATTTTCATTTCACCGCGCCGCGCCCGCTTCGCGCGCTTGCGACATGCGCAGCGCCAGCTCGGAGCGGAAGCGTTGCGCCATGGTTTCGGCGGCGCGCTCGCGTGCATCGTCTTGCGCTGCGATTTCGCCGAAGGCGGCGGTGGGGACGTCGTAGTTCACGACGGTGACGACGGAGCCGCGCATGACTTGCGCGCCTTGGCCGGGCGGGGTCAGCACGTAATTGGCGATGAGGCGCAGCTCTGCGCGCGTCGCGGATTCGTCGATCCGGATGCCGAGCGGCGTGACTTGTTCGGAGAGCGTGATCTCAAGCTGCGAGGGCGAGGCGCCGTTCTCGACCGCGAGGATGCGGCTGAGTTCGGTGCGCAGCACGTGGCCGGCCTTTCCTTCGATCTCGTCGATCTGCACGGGGCCGATCGCCGAGCCGCCGCCGGGCGAATACATCGGCTGGAAGCCGCACGCGGCGAGGAGAAGCGTAAGGCTGGCGATCAACACACGCATCAGGGGTTTCTCCCGCGGCTCAATTAGCCACGATATTGACGATCCTGTCGGGGACCACAATCACCTTGCGGATAGTCACGCCCTCAAGGAAGGGCTTAACCGCCGCATGTTGCAGCGCCAGCTCGCGGATATCGGCCTCGGCGGCGCCTACGGGCGCGTCGATCTCGGCGCGTTTCTTACCGTTCACCTGGATGGGGAGCGTCACTGTGGTGCGCGCCGCGAGAGCCGGATCGGCGACCGGCCAAGGCGCGGTGGCGACAAAGCCCTCGCCGCCGAGCTTTTCCCAACACTCTTCGGCCAGGTGCGGCATGAACGGGGAGATGAGCTGCGCCAGAATGCGCAAGGCTTCGCCGCGCGCGAATTGCGAGCCGCCGTCTTCGGCTTTGAGCTTGGCGATGGCGTTGACCAGCTCGTAGCAGCGCGCGACGGCGACGTTGAAGCGGAAGTGCTCAATGTCATCGCTGACGGCTTGGATGGCGCGGTGCGCGAGTTGGCGCAGCGCGTATGCTTCTGGCTCCATCGCCGGCGCGGCGTCGCCAGGCTTTGGCGCCGGGCGGCCGTGGGCTTCGGTCAGCGTCCAGACGCGTTGGACGAAATTCCATGAGCCTTTGACGCCGGAAGCGGTCCATTCAACATCGCGCTCTGGCGGTGAATCGCTTAGCACGAACCAGCGCGCAACGTCGGCGCCGAAATCGGTGACGAACGCATCGAGATCGACGACGTTCTTCTTCGACTTCGACATTTTCTCGATGGCGCCGACTTCGACGGGCGCGCCAGTCTTCAGCTCAAGGCGCTTGCCGTCTTTGATGTCGGTGTCTTCCGGCAGCAGCCAGGCGCCGGACGCGGACTTGTAGGTCTCGTGAACCACCATGCCTTGTGTGAACAGGCTGCGGAACGGTTCGCCGTCGGCGGGGCCGTCGAGGAAGCCGCAATCGCGCATCGCGCGGGTGAAGAAGCGCGCGTAGAGCAGGTGCAGCACTGCGTGCTCAACGCCGCCGACATATTGATCGACGGGCAGCCAATAGCTCGCGGCTTTCTTGTCGAACGGCGCGTTTTCGTTATTTGGATCGGTGAAGCGGGCGAAGTACCAGCTGGAATCCACGAACGTGTCGAGCGTGTCGGTTTCGCGCTGCGCATCGCCGCCGCAGGTGGGGCACTTCACGTGCTTCCAGGTGGGGTGGCGATCCAGCGGATTGCCCGGCTTGTCTTTGTCGAACGTCACGTCATCCGGCAGCGCGATCGGCAGGCTTTCCAGCGGCGCCGGCACGACACCGCATTTGGCGCAGTGGATCGCCGGAATAGGGCAGCCCCAATAGCGCTGACGTGAAACACCCCAATCGCGCAGGCGCCATTGCGTCGTCGCTTCGCCAGCTTCGCGCTTCACCAGTTCTGCGATCGCCGCTTTGATTGCGTCGCGCGTACCGAGGCCGTCGAGGAATTGCGAATTGTAGATCACGCCGTCGTCAGTGAATGCTTCGCCCGTGACCGCGTAAGTGGCCGCGTCCGCGCCAGGCGGCAGCACCACCGGCTTGAACGGCAATTTGTATTTGTTGGCGAAGTCGAGGTCGCGTTGATCGCCGGCGGGTGAGCCGAAGATGGCGCCTGTGCCGTAAGTGGAGAGCACGAAGTTTGCGCCCCACACCGGCAAAATCCAATTCGGATCGAATGGGTGGCGCACTTTGACGCCCAGATCGACGCCGAATTTCGGCGCTTTTTCGATGTCCGCCTCGGATGTGCCGAGTTGCGCGCACTGTTCGATGAACTTGGCGACTTCGGGATTGTGCTCGGCGATCGCCTTGGTCAGCGGATGGTCGGGCGCCAGCGCCAGGAAGCTCGCGCCGAACAAGGTGTCGGGGCGCGTTGTGTAAACTTCGATCGGATCGCGTGCGTGGTTCGGCTGGCCGGCAGGCGAGGGCGGCAAGAAGGACGGCGCCTCCGCGATGTCCCACCAGATTTTCGCGCCTTGGCTTTTGCCGATCCAGTTCGACTGCATCAGCCGCACTTTGTCCGGCCACTTGGTCAGCTTCTCGAGCGCGGCGAGCAGATCGTCGGCATAGGCCGTGACCTTGAACACCCATTGCTCAAGCTCGCGCGTCTCAACCGGCGCGCCGGAGCGCCAGCCTTTGCCGTCCACCACCTGCTCGTTGGCGAGCACGGTGTTGTCGACCGGGTCCCAGTTCACCTTTTGCTTTTTGCGATAGACGAGGCCCTTCTTCCAGAAGGCCAAGAACATCGCTTGCTGGTGCTTGTAGTAAGCGGGATCGCAAGTCGCGAGCTCGCGCGACCAATCGATGGCGAGGCCGAGCAATTGCAGTTGGCCGCGCATCGCGTCGATATTGTCGTAGGTCCATCCTTTTGGATGGATGCCGCGCTCCATGGCGGCGTTTTCCGCCGGCAAGCCGAACGCGTCCCAGCCCATCGGGTGCAGCACGTTGTAGCCGTTCGAGCGGCGGAAGCGGGCGATGACATCGCCCATCGTGTAATTGCGCGAATGACCTACGTGGATGCGTCCCGATGGATAGGGAAACATCTCAAGCACGTAGGCTTTCTTTTTGCCCTTGGCCTCCTCGGGCGAGAGCGCGCGGTCGATTCCAGCGGCGGCCCACTTGGCGCGCCACTTCGGCTCGACTTCCCGGTGATTGTACCTTGACGACATAGCTGCTCACGCCCCTCTCGGAGCGTTGTTACGACTAGAAACGAACGCTGGTCTAGCGGACGTTGCTAAGTCGCAGCTGGCGCGCGCGCGTAAGGATCGCGTTTTCGATCTGGATCTCGGTGTCCGGATCGACGGTCGCGTCGACCCAGGCGCCGTTGGATTGCGTTTGACGGAAGATCGAAACGTTGAGCGCGTCGGCGCGGAGGCGGGTGTCGAGAATGTACACGGTCGCCTTGAAGCGCTCGTTCGGCGTCGTCGGATCGGAATACCAATCGGTGATGATCACGCCGCCGAACGGATCGGCCGAAGCCAGCGGCATGAAGTTCAACGTGTCGAGCGAAGCGCGCCACAGGAACGAGTTCACGCCGATGCCGGCTTCGCTGCTGCTGCTGCCGCCGCCACCGCCAAAAATCGGGATACCGCCGCGCCCACGATCTGCGTCCGCGCGCGACTGGCCGTCTGGGCTGTCGTCACCACGGAACATCGAGCACGCGGAAAGCGCTACGGCCGCCAACATGAAGAGAGCGCCCTTCAAGAGCGTCCGGCCAGCTTTCGTCATTAGGTATTCCCTCCGCGTGCATTGCCGCCGTGTTATCCCCCGGCGGGCAGCCCATATATCACGGGCTTTGGTGAGGGCCAGTGGTCCACTGCGATGCTGGCTATGTTGTGGCTGGGAGTTCGCCTGACGGACTAATCCCCAAATATGCGAGCCGCAGCCGGAACAAATGCCTTCGCCAAGATTTTGACGAAATATTCGCACGGACGTGTGTCCTATTGTTCACAGCGTTTGGGGTTCGATTCGGATACAGTGATCCGCTAGGGCTGTGAGGTTAGGGGTAGTTTGGTGTTTCGGCCGTCCGCATTTGTGATCGCAGGTGTCGCCGCGTTGGCGACCGCTGGCGTTGCGCATGCGCAGCAGGCCCCCACTGCCCAGGTCGCGCCCGCCGTTGAGTCCTCGCGCGCCGGCGTGCCGTGGTATCAGCGTTTTACCACGTCGAATGGCGTTACCGAGTCCATCACCGGCCAGAACGAGAATGACCGGGTTCTGCCGCCGGCCTGGACGCTGAACCAGCGTTGGGCCGTTACGGTTGACGTAAGGGAAGCTCAGCGCATCGAGCGTCTGCCGGAAGGCGGCCGCGGCGACCAGGCTTCGGTCGGCGCGTTCTACCAATTCACGCCGAACATGCGGGTCGGCGGCGAAGTCAGCCTCGAGTCAGAAGAGCGTCCGGCGGCTTTGGCCCCGGCTGAGCGCAGCGACGAGCCGCGTGCCGGCGTCCGCATCGAGTCCGCGTTCCGCTTCTAAGCGAACGCTTCCACACCAGCACAGCCTGCAAATCCGCGCCCCGCGAGGCGTTTTGCCGTGTCCGCAGTGATGCCGCCCAACGCAATGACAGGTACCGCGCTGCGCTGCGCCAGTTGGCCGGCGCGGAAGAGCCCGAGCGGAGCGTTGCCGGAGCTACTGTTGGTGGGCAGCACCGGGGCCAAGAGGCAGGCGTCCACCCCGAGATTTGCAGCACGAGTGAGCGAGTCGGCATCGTGGGCCGCGGCGGTGACCAGGACGGCGCTTCGGGTGCGGGGCAGCCGCGCTTGCGGCCAGTGGACGCCGTCAGCGCCGACGCGTTGCGCCAAGGTCGGGTCGGCGGCGATGAGCAGTACGAGGCCGCGGCTTCGGGCAATGGACGCCAGATTTCGTGCAGTTTTCGCGCGCTCCGGTGCGCCGAAGTGGCGATAGATGACCGCCGTGCCGCGCGGCAATCGCCGTGCAACGGCTAGTGGATCCGGCGTTCGCTCTGGATCGGTGACGAAAAACAGCGAAGGAATAGCGGGCGCGCCGCGCTCTTGGTTGAGCCGCCGCGCCAGCGCCGCTAGGGCGTGGATCGAACTCATGAGCCTTGCCTCCGACATCGAAACTGCGCGCGCCGAAATTCTGGCGCGCATCGCCGCCGCCGCGCGCGCGGATGGGCGATCGCCGGATGCTGTTGCGCTGGTGGCGGTGTCAAAGCAACAGGCCGACGAGCGCATCGATGCGATGCTGGCGACGGGGCAGCGGCTGTTTGGCGAAAACCGGGTGCAGGAAGCGCAGACGCGTTGGTCGCCGCGGCGCGAGGCCGTTCCTGATTTGAAGCTGCGCCTGATTGGGCCGTTGCAATCGAACAAGGCAGTCGATGCGGTGGCGCTGTTCGACGCGATCGACAGTCTCGACCGGCCGAAGCTGGCGGCGGCCTTGGCGGATGCCGTGCAGAAGCTTGGGCGCTCGCCGGAGCTGCTGGTTCAGGTGAACACCGGCGAGGAGCCGCAAAAGGCGGGCGTCGCGCCGGGCGAGGCGGATGCCTTCATCAAGGCGGCGCGGGAGAGTTATGGTCTCAACGTCAGCGGCCTCATGTGCATTCCGCCGGCCGACGAGGAGCCGGCCATGCACTTTGCGCTGCTGGCCAAGATCGCAGCCCGCAACGGCCTCCGGGAGCTCTCGATGGGTATGAGCGAGGACTTTGAGACCGCCATCCGCTTTGGGGCGACCCAGGTCCGGGTTGGCTCGGCGCTGTTCGGGGCGCGGGGCTAGGGCGGGGGCCTGATTGTAAAAGCTTGAAAGGACATGGTCATTACCTTCAGGGTAGGCTGACGTCTGATGGCCCGCGAAACGATCATCCTCATTATCGACGACGATGCCGATCTCAGGCAGGCGTTGGTCGAGCAGTTCGACCTCGAAGAGGGGTTCGGCGGCGTCGGCGCCGCGACTGCGGCTGAGGGCCTAGCGGCGGCGCTGGAGCACAAGCCGGCCTCGATCGTGCTCGATGTCTCGCTGCCCGACATGGACGGCTTTGCCGCGTGCGAAAAATTGCGCGAGCAGGGCGTCAAATCGCCGATCATCATGCTGACGGGCGCCGCGCAGGAAGAAGAGCAGCAAGTGCGCGGGCTCGACGCCGGCGCCAATGATTACGTGCTGAAGCCGTTCAAGTTCTCGGTGTTGCTGGCGCGTATCCGCGCGCATCTGCGCAGTCATGAAGCCAGCGAAGATGCGGTCTATCGCATTGGCCATTATGAATTCCGGCCGGCGATGCGGCTCTTGGTCGATGCGCAGGACAAGAAAATCCGGCTAACCGACAAGGAAGCCTCGATCCTGCGCTATCTCTATCGCTCGGGTGAAAAGCCGGTCGGCCGCGATGAGCTGTTGCGTGAAGTGTGGGGCTACAACGCCAACGTCACCACGCACACACTGGAAACGCACATCTATCGCCTGCGCCAAAAGATCGAGCCCGACGCGCAAAGCCCGAAGCTGCTGATCACGGAAACCGGCGGCTATCGGCTGCAGGTTTAGGGCTGACCGGCTTTTGATCTGAATCAACATCGCCGGCGGCGCTGGCTGGTTCGCTTCCATGCTGAAGGGCGGTGGACGGCATGCGCTATACGATTTCAGCACGCGGTAAGAATCCCCAGGCTTCGGTTTTGGGATTTCTTGCTCGCAACTTTGCTTCGATACCCCTGGAGCAGATCGATAGCGTCTTCGGCTTTGTCGAATACACGCCGCTTTACGGCGGGCGCATTTATGGCCAGCCAGAGTTCTCGCCGTATGATGTCCACTCGCTCTACGGCGCCGGCATAGGTGTGCGCCTGCCGCTCACCAATCACTATGTCGATGAGGTGGAATACGAGCAAAGCCGGCCGCTATTGGAGAAGTATCACAGGCCGGGAAATGCTGTGATCGTCACGGATGATAATCTTGCGCGCTGGATACGGCGTGATTTCCCGCACTATCGGATCGAAGCCAGCGTCATCAAGAATCTGAGAAACAACGCTCGGATCGAAGAGGCGATGAAACTCTACGACACGGTGGTGTTGCCGATGGAGCTGAACGAGGACGAAGACTTCTTGGCCTCTGTCCCGGAAAAGCAGCGCGTGACCTTGTTCGCAAATGCTGGCTGCGCGCTGACGTGCCCATCGCGCATCTGTTATGTGTCGATCTCGAAGATCAACAAAGGCAAAGGCGGCCAGTTCAAGTGTTCGCAGAATTTGAAGGAGCGCGAACAACGCGGGATGGTGGACTTTGACTTGGAGCGTCTGCAGGCGCTGGGATTTTCGCGCTTCAAGTTATTGCGCGCGCGCGCCGATGGGCTGACGGGTCGCTAGAATGTCGAAAAGCCCGGAGCGCTCCGGGCCTTTCAGCTGATCTGGCTCTGCATGGCGGCTATCACGCCACGATTTGCGCGGCTTGGTTCAACGTGGCGAACGCCATCGGGGCGAACACGGCGCAGGCGGCGATCAGGGCGTAAAACTTGGTCATCTGGCTCTCCCTTCGGCTCAATCTCGATCCGATGAAAAGAAGATAACCGCGCCTTAGCTCTGCGGCTGTGCCCTGGGTCACGACACCAGTCCCCGAATAAAAAACGCGGACCTTGCGGCCCGCGTTTCTTGATTTGCAGTCTGGCGCGAAACTTAGTTCGCAGCAGCTTCGTCAGCCTTCGCCGTAGCGCGCGGCGCGTTCGGGCCACGAGCCGCGGCGATTTTGACGGCTGGCTTGCCAGTGCGGGCTTCGCCGAGGCGGTCGATCAGGGCCGCATATTCGTCCCAGAGGCGCTGCGGCAGGCGTTCGCCGAACGTCTCGTAGTGCGCCGGGATGAGGTCAGCCTCTTCGGCCCAGACATCGAGATCGACGCTGGTCAGCAAATCCATTTCAGCATCGGTGAGCGTCAGGCCGCTCGTATCGATCGCACCTTTGGCCGGCACGTTGCCGATCGCGGTTTGGCGGGCTTCGGCTTTGCCGTCGAGGCGTTCGGAAATCCATTTCAGCACGCGGGCGTTGTCGCCAAAGCCCGGCCAGATGAACTTGCCTTCGCTGTTCTTGCGGAACCAGTTGACGAAGAAAATCTTCGGCAGCTTGGCGCCCTTGCGCTCACCGACCTTCAGCCAATGCGCGAAGTAATCGCCCATGTTGTAGCCGCAGAAGGGCAGCATCGCGAACGGATCGCGGCGCAGTTCGCCGACCTTGTTTTCAGCCGCGGCGGTGCCTTCCGAAGCGACGTTCGAGGCAAGGAAAACACCGTGCGCCCAGTCGAACGCTTCCGTCACCAGCGGCACAGCCGATGCACGGCGGCCGCCGAACAGGATGGCGTCAATCGGCACGCCGGCGGGATCTTCCCATTCCGGCGCGATCACCGGGCATTGGCCGGCCGGCACAGCGAAGCGTGAGTTCGGGTGCGCTGCGGGGAATTTGGAATCCGGCAGCCAAGCATTGCCTTGCCAATCGGTCAGGCCCTTCGGCGGCTCTTTGGTCAGGCCTTCCCACCACACATCGCCATCTTGGGTGAGCGCGACGTTGGTGAACACGGTGTTGGCGTAGAGCGTATCGAGCGCTGACTTGTTGGTCTTCGAGCCGGTGCCCGGCGCGACGCCGAAGAAGCCGGCTTCCGGATTGATGGCGTAGAGACGGCCATCGTCGCCAAAACGCATCCAGCAAATGTCATCGCCGATCGTCTCGGCTTTCCAGCCAGGAATTGTCGGCTGCAACATGGCGAGGTTGGTCTTGCCGCACGCGGACGGAAAGGCGGCGGCGATGTATTTGTGCTCGCCCTTCGGGTTGGTGAGCTTGAGGATGAGCATGTGCTCGGCGAGCCAACCCTCATCGCGCGCCATCACTGAGGCGATGCGCAACGCAAAGCACTTCTTGCCGAGCAAAGCGTTGCCGCCGTAGCCGGAGCCGTAAGACCAGATTTCGCGGGTTTCCGGGAAGTGAACGATCCACTTCTCGGCGTTGCAGGGCCACGGCATGTCCTTTTGGCCTGCGGCCAGCGGCGCGCCGAGCGTGTGGACGGCAGGCACGAAGAAGCCGTCATCGCCCATTTCATCGAGCGCGCCTTTGCCCATGCGGGTCATGATGCGCATAGAGGCGGCGACGTAGCCGGAGTCCGTGATCTCGACGCCGAGCTGGGAAATCTTCGAACCAAGAGGCCCCATGCAGAACGGCACGACGTACATGGTGCGACCGCGCATGCAGCCATCGAATAGGCCGCCGAGCTTGGTGCGCATTTCGGCGGGCGCGATCCAGTTGTTGGTCGGGCCAGCGTCGATCTCTTTTTCCGAGCAGATGTAAGTCTGCTTTTCGACGCGCGCGACGTCCTTGGGATCGGAGGCGGCGTAGAACGAATTCGGGCGCGCTTCGGGGTTGAGGCGCTTCAGGGTGCCGGCGGCGACGAGCTCATTCGTGAGCCGCGTCCACTCCGCTTCCGAACCATCGCACCAATAGACGCGATCCGGCTTCGTCAGCGCGGCGATCTCTTCCACCCACTGGACGAGCTTCTTGTGGTTCGTCGGGGCCGGATGAAGGCCTTCGATCTGTGCAGTCACGGAATCCCTCCAGGCGCCGCTGGTGGTTCCGGCGCGCTTTAGCGAAGCGTCAAAGTGTGTGGCAGGGGCTGTATGTCAAACACCTTCTACGGGCCAATGTGACGTTCGCGCGCATTCGCAATTGCCACCGGTAGCAATCGCGTTTGCAGAGCAGGAATGCGCGCGATGTTCGCTTCGCAGGTGCGAAGCTCGAATGGTGCTGAAACGGTAAACGAGCGCGCGGGTTTTGAGCCCGCGCTCTCGTTGCGTTAGGCGCGCTGCGTTGTCGTCCAGTCCGCCATGATCCGCTCGAGCACTGAAAGCGGCACCGCGCCGTTGGCCAGCATTGTGTCGTGGAAGGCTTTCAGGTCGAAACGATCGCCGAGCGCGGTCCGCGAAGCATCGCGCATGCGGTTTATGGCTTGGCGGCCGACCATGTAGCTGCAGGCTTGGCCCGGCCACACGCAATAGCGTTCGATCTCGGTGGTGATTGAGCTTTCCTGATCGCCGGTGGCTTCCACCATCGAGGCGATGGCTTGTTCGCGGCTCCAACGCTTGTGGTGGATGCCGGTGTCGACGACGAGGCGTGAGGCGCGGAAGGTCATCGATTGTAGATAGCCGAGGCGGCCGAGCTGATTGGTGTCGTAGACGCCGAGTTCGTCGGCGAGTTGTTCGGCGTAGAGGCCCCAGCCTTCGCTGAAGGCGCTGAAGCCCAGCATGGCGCTGCGGATGAACGGGATTGCGCCGGATTCCTGCTGGATCGAAATCTGCCAGTGATGGCCCGGCACGCCTTCATGATAGTTCAGCGTCGGCAGCGTGAAGCGCGGCCATTCATGCGTGTTGCGCAGGTTGATGTAGTAGGCGCCCGGGCGTGAGCCATCGAGCGCGGCGCGTTGGTAATAGCCGCCCGGTGCGCCGGCTTCGGTCGTCGGCGGGACGCGGCGGATTTCAAGCTGCGCTTGGGCCAGCGTGTTGAAAGCGCGCGGCATCAACCCTTCGATTTCGCGCGTTTGCTGCGTCAGGTCGGCGAGGATTTGGGTGCGGCCGGCGTCAGTGTTTGGATAGAGCTGATCGGGCCGGCGCGAGAGTTGTTGCACGCGCTGTGCGACGCTGCCGCGCGTCAGGCCTTGGGCGCGTAGGATGGTGTCCATCTCGCTATGGAAGCCGCGAATGAGATCGACGCCCATTTCGTGAATTTCGTCGGGCGACATCGTCGTGGTCGTGCGGCTGCGCAGCGAAGCGGCGTACATTTCTGCGCCTTGCGGCAGGCGCCAGATGCCGGCGTCATGCACGGCGTTGCGGCGCACTTCGCGCAGCGCTGCCTTTTGACGTTCGTAGGCCGGCAGGATCGCGTCACGCACCGCGGACTCGGCTTGCGAAATGTAGTTGGCGCGCTGGGCTTCAGAAATTTCCGTCACATTCGGCAGACGGCGCACCAAGGTTTGCACCAGCACCGTCTGCGCCGGCGCCGTCGAGGTGAAGGTGTTCATCTGATCGAGGGCGCGATCAATGGCGAAGTCTGGCGGGATGACGCCGGCTGCTGCGTCCTCGCGGATGATTGCGGTTTCTTGGTCGAGCACGCGCACATAAGCGCTGAGGCGCGCGAGGTAGGCGTCGGCTTCGTCGCGCGTGCGCAGCGGGTGTTGGGAGTCGAGGAAGTCCGGCAGGTCGCCGTATGAGCCGGTGAGCTGCGTCACGACATAGGGGGCTCCTGCGCCGCCGCCGACGCTGAACGCCGAGTTCGCCAAGCTGTATTCGTAAGAGGTGGTGACGACGTCGACGGTGACGTTCTCCTGCGCGCTGAGGCCGGAGCGGTCGATGGCGCTGAGTTCGCCAATCGCGGTTTGCAGGATCGCGCGGTAGCGCTGCGTGCTGGCTTTGGAGGCGTCGCTCAATTTGTCGATGAAGCGATAGCCGGCGCGTTCCTCGGTGAGGCCAAGGGCGGTGCAGCGCTCCGGCGATTCACGCAGGATGGCGGCGACCGTGCGGTCGAGTGTGGCGGTGAGCTGTGCGCTTGCGGTCGGTGCGGCTGCGACGGGCGGCGGCGTGGGCGCGGCGCTGGTGGCGCAGCCGGAGAGCACCGCAGCGCCCGCGGCGCCTGCGCCGAGTAAGGCGCGTCGAGAAATTTGCATGATTGTTCCCCCTAAATGGTTGGCGCGCATCCTAGTGACGATGGCGCGTGCCTCAATGCCGCTTTCGACGAAAGCCTCAGAGCTTCAGTCCAGCAACGACCGGCACGTGATCGCTCGGCCGCTCCCAGGAGCGGCAAGGGACGTGAATATGGAACGCCTCTGCGCGTGAGGTCACAGCGATGTCGCTGGTGGCCCAGATGTGATCGAGCCGGCGGCCGCGATTGTTCTTGGTCCAATCGGGGCTACGATAGCTCCACCAGGTGAAGAGCTTCTCTGGATCAGGCTTGTGCTGGCGGGCCAGATCAACAAAGCCGCCGAGATCGCGCACGGCGTTGAGGCGATCGGTTTCGCCCGGCGTGTGGCTGACGACGTTGAGCAACTGCTTGTGGCTCCAGACGTCGAACTCGCCCGGCGCGACGTTGAGATCGCCGACCAGCACGGTTGGCGTTTTGCCTTTGCGCTTCTTGTAGAGCGCTTTCATCTGATCGAGCACGTCGAGCTTGTGTACGAACTTCGGGTTCGTGAGCTCAGGCACATCTGCGCCGGCGGGCACGTAGAGGTTGTGTACCTCGATGCCGTCGATCAGCGCCGCGGCGATGCGCGCTTCTTTCTTGTGGCAGATCGCAGGCGCTTCGACGGGCTCAAGCTTCACACGTGAAACGATGGCGACGCCATGCCAGCCCTTCTGGCCGACGACGTGGATGTGTTTGTAGCCGGCCTCTTTGAACGCCTTCGCCGGAAACTCGCCGTCGCGGCATTTGATCTCTTGCAAACACAGTACGTCCGGCTTCGCTTCGGCCAGGAAGCGGCACACCGTGTTGATCCGCAGGCGCACGGAATTGATGTTCCAAGTCGCGATCTTCAGCATCGGGTGTTCATGGCGTGCGCCGGCCCAAAAACGAAGAGGCCCGGCGCATTCAGCGGCCGGGCCTCCAGGCGCCTTGAGGGGGGCGCATTTTCGCCGGCAGGGGATGTCCGGCTAAAGCGGGCGCCGCGCTGGATCCGTCAGCGGGGGGGACGACGACATCCACGGGGATGAGCGACGACCGCTTCGTTGCATATACGCCACAAGCCCGAAGTTTTCAAGGTGAGCGCTGGAGAAACAGCTTGCAAAAGCAGCAAGGTTTAGCGAGCGCCGCGCCGGCCTAGCGACGGCGCGGAGCAAGCACGTCTTCGAGGCGGAAGAGCCCGCGGTCCAAGCTGGCTGGGCGCGTGATCTCGGAAAGCTGGATGTTGGTGCGCGCGCCCGTGGCGTCAACGACATCCCACTCACGCAATTCGCCGTTGTTGAACTTGAGCGAGATGACGCCGTCCGTCTGGCCAGCGCGATCGCGTGCGGTAACCAGCGTCCAGGCGCCTTGGCGCGACACGCGGATGATGCGCGCGTTGCGCTCCAGATCGATGCGCTCGCCCAGAATGAGGCTGAGCGGCGTCGAACGCAGCGGGGTGCGCTCAGTCGTGCGCAAAGCCGTGTCGCGCAACGCGACAACGCTGCCGTCCGCGACGATCAGCAAGGTGGCGGGGGCGTCGTACTCGAAGCGCAAGCGGCCAGGGCGCTGCATGTAGAACGTGCCGGCCGCGCGGCTGCCGTCCGGGCCGGTTTGGATGAAGCGGCCTTGCAGGCGCTGGATGCCGTTCAGCTCGGCGTTGATCTGGGCGAGCGCTTGCGTGCGCTCGGCGCCCTCCAGCGTCACCAGAGACGAACTGGCGATGGTGGCTGCGCCAGGACGCGCGGTTTGCGCTGCGACAGGGGCGGCGAGCGCCAGGGCGGCGACGGCGGCGAGCAGGATGGACTTGTTCATTGGGGTCATGTGCCGCAAACGCATGGCGGAAAAAAGGGTTCGGTTTGCTCAGAAATGGCCTTTTCGCTTCAGATTGGGTTCATCGTGAGCGCGAGAGCGCTTGGCATCGGCGGCTCACAAGCGCTTGATTGGACGGACGATTCGAGGGGACGGCATGTTCGGCGCTGAAACTACCATGCTGCCCTCCATCGGCTGGGCTGGCTTTCTGGAGTGGGAGTTCCTGCTCCAAGCCTTCGCCGCCTTGGTGCTGGCGGTGGTGCTGGGCTCAGTGCTCGCCTTTCACCCGACCACGGCGCGCACGGTCGATACGCGTGAAGAGGCCGAACTCCCCAAAGTGCTGATCATGTACGCGCTGGTCGGCGCGGTGATCGGTGAGATCGTGCTGAAATACGGCATGGTCGTCGGCTTTGTGATCTTCGGCCTTGGCGGCCTCATGCGCTTTCGCACCGACGCCGCGTCCACGCGCGATACCAGCCGCTTGATCATGGTCACGCTGATCGGACTGATCGCGGGGCTCAACCTGCCGCACTTTGCCGTCATGGCGACGATTTTCGCGTGGGTGCTGATCTACGTGTTCGATGGCCACCCCGTGTGTGAGCTCGAAGTCCACGAGATTCCGAAGGGCCGCACCAAGGATGCGTCAAATGCGTATCGCACCGTTCTTGCGGAGATGAAGTGCAAGCTGATCAGTGAGAACAAGCAGTTCAGCAAACAAAGGATCGATTACGTTTTCCGCATGCCGCGCGCGGTGACGCAGGATCAAGTGCACAAGGCGCTGTGCGAGCGTGTGCCTGTCGATGTTCGAGGCGAGATCGATTGGGAGATCGAGTAGGTTAAGCGGCGTAAACCCAGTTTGCATGGACTTTAGGCGCCAGAGCGCCTATATGGCCGCTATCGATCCTCGTCGCGTCACGCTTTGATCCCTCGCGCTCGCGCCGGATGTCTGCTGTTTCCCTCGAAATCGGTGTCTGATGGGGAAGGTCCCTGCGGGCAACAACACAAGGAGATGGCAATGGCTGTCGGTACCGTAAAATTTTTCAACACCACTAAAGGCTTCGGCTTCATCGCTCCGGAAACGGGCGGCAAGGACGTTTTCGTCCACATTTCCGCCGTTGAGCGTTCGGGCCTGAGCGGCTTGGCAGACGGCCAAAAGGTTTCGTTCGATCTCGAGCGTGACCGTCAAGGCCGCGACTCTGCCGCGAACCTGAAAGCGGTGTGACCATGACGGAGATTGATCAGCGCATACCTGATCTCTCCGACAAGGAGCTGGAGAGCCTGCAGGCGAACGCCGTTCGCTTGAAGGAATCTGGCACGCCAAGACAGCGGGAGCAGGCTGAAAGCTTGCTTCCGCTCGTTGGCGCTGCGTTGGAAGAACGCCGCGCCGCTAAGGTTGAGGCGCAAGCCGAAACCCGTCGCGCGGCCGTGGAAAAGCGCGCTGTTGCTAAAAAAGCAGCGAAAGCAAAAGCGGAATAGGCGCGCGAAAGCGCGACCTATTCTTTTCATTCCTCAAAAATTCATTGAGCGATAATCGCCGGCAGCGACGGGTCTTCGGGCTCGAAGCTGACGCGGTGCGCGCTGCTCCATGAGTCGAGCAGCGCGCCGCATGCGCATTTGGCGCTGCCGCTTTCGAAAATATCCGCATGAATCACGCTGCGCATGTAGCGCAGCCCGCATTCGTCGCAATCGACGATAACGTCGACGCTGGATATCATCGCGTGCTGTATCATTCAGGAGCCTTCCTTAAGGAGGCTCGGCGCGAACAGCCTTGCTGTTGCAGCTCTGAGCATAGGCTCAATGGGCGCGCGCGTCCCGGCTAATCGGCCCCTCAACCTTGTTATTTCGAAACAAAGGCCCATGTTAAGTGAACAGTTTTGTGCGCGCCGATGGCGCCGCGAGCATTCAACGCAAGGATCTATTCGATGTCGCAGGCCAAATTCGGCGCGGGACAACGCGTGTCTGTGGTGCGCTCGGGCGCTTTCTCAGCTGCAGCCGGCACATATCGCGTTGTGAGCGTATTGCCGGCCGAGCGCGGCCCGCAGCAATATCGCGTCAGGAATGACGGCGAGACCTTCGATCGTGTGCTCGACGAAGCGCGGCTGGAGGCAGTGGGTTATGAGTGATCCTTATCGCTGGCGCGCCAACGCGCCGCCTCAAGCGCCGGCCGTTACACAACGCACGCTGAAGTATCGCGAGAAAGACGAGCACATGCTTCGTCGCATCGCTGCCGGCGTCGTATTGCAATGGGATCAACTCCCCGATGCGCTGCAGGACTTGATCATCGATCAAGCCGCCGCCGTCGATGATCGCGATCCGGCGCCGCACGAAGCGTCAGATATCGAAAGCTTCATCCGTTCGGTGAAAACCGTCGGCGTGGCTAAAGCGCCGGCCAAGGATGAAGATAGCGCTGAAGCTGAACCTGAGGGCGCTAAGCCCGCAGGCTAAGTGCGGCGCTTGCGTGAGGGCGGAGCGGCGTCCTCGGTCGGCACTGCAAACTCTGCTGGCGGCACGAACTCGTCGCGGAACCATGGATTGGTTCGCGTGTCGAAGATTTGCTTCAGCCAATCAGCAACCCGGGTCACGCGCGCCGCATTGCGCGCCTGCTGATGCACGATGATCCAAAGCCGGATCGGCACGCTGCGCTCTTCGCCAATCATCACCAGTTCGGGCGCGGTGGAGAGAATATAGGTCGGCGCCGTCGCAACGCCTGCGCCGCCGCGCAGCGCGTTGACCAGCGCCGCGCTGGAATTGGTCTCGAACGCAAACTGCGAGAGCGCCTCCACTGCCGAGGCGCGCGCGCTCCAGTTTTCGCGCTGCGCGATTTGACCTGTGTGCCGCAGCGTGCGGTGATCGCCGGCGGCGCTCGCAGCTGATCGCGGCGCGCCGTAGGTCTCGATATAGCTCGGCGCCGCGACGAAGACGTAGTGCATCGTCGCGAGGGCGCTGGCGTCATCACCGATCTGCGCCTGCTTTTCGTCGAGCGCGATGGTGATGTCGGCGCGGCTTTCAGGATCAAGCGATGGGCCGATGCGGCAATCGAGCGAGATATGGATCTTCGGATTGCGCGCCAAGAAATCACCCAGGCGCGGCGCGATCCAAAGCGACCCCACGCCATCAGGCGCTGCGATCGTCACAACGCCTTCGTCGCGCCGATCGCGCGCACGCACCGAGCGCTCAATGTCATCGGCGAAGTGCTGCATGGAGCGAGCGCGGTCGTTGAGGTCCTCGCCGGCGCTGGTCAGCGTCATGCCGGCGGGGCTGCGATAGAACAGCTTCACTTCCAAGCGCGTCTCGAGATCATCGATCCTGCGGCTGACGCTGGACGGCATGATCTTCAAATCGGCGGCAGCTTTATTGACGCTGCCCGCCGCTGCGACAGCCGCAAAGATGCGGATGTCGTCCCAGTCGAGTCGCGACCGCGGCCGCTCCTCGCGGTGCTTCGATTTTGGCAATGCCCTGTTCCAACCTTCGCGCAAGCGCAGTCCATCAGCCTCAGCCAGACACTACGCCCGGTGGGTTAGATCATGGAAGGGGAGCCAGAGAATATGAATCTCTCTGAACTCGCGAAGTTCGTGGACGCCAGTGGGCGCTGCTCAAATCCGCGGATGATCAATGCGCTTGCCGCCTTTTGCGGCGTTTCGCTGGCTGGATCGGAAGACATTCTCGCCGGACGGGCGTTGGCGGCGGAGAAGATCGACGGCGATGTCGTCTCGGCCGAGATGCTTCAGGCTGTACAAGACATAACCGGGTGCAGCGTGTTCGTGGCGCGCGACGGCGGCAAGGTGACAGGGCTCACGGCGTTCTTCCTGCTGCGTCCCGAAGGCATGCAAGCCTTCGACGAAGGCCGGTTTGATACGGTCAATGTGAACTTGGATTATGTTTGGCGGCCGCGGGAGACGCCGGCGGGGGGGTATGCTTGGGGGTTCGTCGCCAGTAACGACCGCGCGGCCGGGCGGGTGGTGAAGGCGTCGATTGTTATTCGGGAGACGCTGCTGTGGGCGCTGCCGGGGTACACCCGCGCCGCCACCGATGACGGCGCGCGCTTGATCTATGGTTCGCTCGGTTTTGAACCCGTGCCCGGTAATCCTTCGCTGGCGCGCTACTTCCCGCGCCAGGCGCCGTTCGAAGGACTGACGCTGCCGTCCGCGCAAGCGAGCGCCGCGTGATGCACGCCGCCGCCCCTCTAAGCGTCAGCGTCGTGCGCAGCCTTGATCAGTGGATGCAGGCGATGTCGATCCGCGCCGAAGTTTATATCGGCGAGCAGGCGTATGCGTATGGCGAAGAGTTTGACGGGGTGGACCTAGCGGGCGCGACGCACCTGGTGGCGTGCCTAGGACCGGAGCCGGTCGGCGCGTGCAGAGTCCGGTGGTTTGCCGATTTTGCGAAGCTGGAGCGGGTTTCGGTGAAGCGGGCGTCGCGCTCGGGGCGGGTGACGCGGGCGTTGTGGTGGGCGACGGCGGACCTCGCCGGGCGCAAGGGCTACAAGATCGTGCTCGGTCACATTGAGCGCACGCTGCTGCCGTTCTGGCAGCGGACGGCGGGGTTCGAGGCGCGGGCGAGCCGGCCGAGTTATGTGTTTGCGGGGCGCGAGTTCGTAGAGGCGGTGGCGCGGTTGCCGCGCCACCCCGAGGCGATCAGCTTGGATTCGCCGGCCGAGAATGTGCTGGCCAGCGAATCCGATCTTTCGGGCGCCGCCTCACATCTGCGCGTGGCCTCGTGATGGCGACAAGCGAGCCGGTTCTCCTGTGTTTGAATTTGCGGCGGGAGTTGATCGACGAGGCGCAGATGGCGCGCGCGGCGCCGGCGCTGGCGGAGCTGGCCGAGACGCTGGCGACATTCCGCAGCCAGGGGTGGCGTGTGCTGCATGCGTACACTGTGCGGCCCCGGAGCGCCGACACCCCGTTCGGGGCGCTGCCGAATTTTGAGCCGGCGGCGAACGAGCCGGTGTTTGCGCTGCAGGGGGCGTCGGCGCTGGCGGAGACGCAAGTGACGGACGCGCTGGCGGCGCGCGCGGGGCTGATGGCGGGCGGCGTGTTTTCGCGCTGTGGGCTGGCCACGGCCCTCGCGGCGCAGGAGCAGCGGGTGGCGCTCGCGATCGTGCCGGACGCGTGCTTTGCGCCTTCGGTGGAGGCGGTGGCGGCGCATCATTTTCTGGAATTTTTGGACGCGCAGGGGGCTGCGCGGCTGTTGGGTTACGAAGCTTGGGGGGCAAACGTCATATGCCTGGACGCACGAAGACAATAAAACCGCCGCCCGCCGATGCGGCGTCGCGGAAGCTGGAGACAGTCCACCAATTGCGGACGATCCTCAGCCTGGTGCACACGGCCCGCGCCAATGCGGCGGGGCTGAAGGCGCGCGACGAGGTCTGCAAATCCGAACTGCTCGACAGTTTCAGCATCGCCGAGCTTTCGGTGCTGCGGATGCTGGACGACGAAGCCTACGGCGGCAGCTGATCAGTTTTTCAGATGCGGCGAGGCGGCGAGGACGCGCAGCACTTCTGTCGCGACCTCGATGCCGTGCGGGTTGAGGCGCATCAAGAGCGGCGCGAACGGGGCGAGCTCGTCGGCGGTTTTGGCGCCATCGTGCGCGTCCGGCACCACAGCGCTGACCGGCATGCCGAGCGCATCGCAGATCGTAAACAGCGTCGAGGCGGCAATGCGGTTGGCGCCGCTTTCGTATTTCTGGATTTGCTGGAAGGTGACGCCGGCGGCTTTCGCGAGCGCGGCCTGGCTGATGTTCATGGCGATGCGGCGTTCGCGGACAATGCGCCCGACATGACGATCGACATCGGTTGCGGTACGCGGAGAAGCCGCTTTTTTCTTCGCCAAGATCAAAAGCCCCCAAGCTCCTAGCGGAATTGCATGCGAGCCCGCCGATGGCAAGATGACGGGCCGTCAGGCCAAACGGGCTAGGCCGAGGCGCGCGCGTATGCGCCGGCCGATGCCGGGTTCCAACTGAGTCCGCTTCAGCCAGCCCACCTTCGCCGAGGCTTCGGTGGGCGCTCTCGCTTATGCGAGAGCGGGAGGCGGGGCGCGTGAACTCACGCGGGTAGGTCGTCCTAAAATCCAGCCTTGCGGCTGGCGTTGCGCGTTTTCACGCGCCCCGGTTCAGATCGTTTTTCCCGACCGTTGGTCAACAGGAGTTGCTGATACGCCCTTGTCGTCGGTGCGCGCCTATCTTCATCACGAAGACGGTTCGCGGGAATGCGCGACGGGCTTAGCTCCACCCAACGGCGCCGGTTCTACGTGCAGGGCTTTCCGAAACCCCGGACCACACGGTTTGCCTCCCCGTGTGCAGATTTTCAGAGCGGGCTTGGCTTTCTCGCTTGCGCTTAGGCCCTCTTCGCTCCCCACGCCGACCAGGCCGCACACATCTCAAAGGTTCGGTGCACTTCGAAATCCTCCCATGTGTGAGACGGAGTGATTATGCGCGCGGGTTGGGAGGGGGCGGATACGACATTTCCGTAATCTTGGAGCGAGGCGTGTGTTGCTTGGGCGGAGGCTCGGCGCCATGTTTGAGGCATGGCCGACCAGCTGATCACGCGCGATCCGAACGTTCTCGACGGCACGGCTGTGTTCGCCGGCACACGCGTGCCGGTGAAGACGTTGACCGACTATCTCGAAGCCGGCGATTCCATCGATGTGTTTCTCGATGACTTCCGGACGGTGAACCGCGCACAGGTGATCGCGTTTCTGGAAGAAGCGCGCGAGCAGCTCATCGCTGCGGCCGAATAGTGCGGGTCATTCTCGATGAATGTTTGCCGCGGAGACTAGCGGTTGAACTGCCGGAGCATTAGGTTTCGACTGTGCCGCAGGTTGGGCGGGCGCGTTCGACTCAGGCCGCTTCTGCATCGACATCCCTAAGTCCATCCTTTGAAATTTCGCCGCGGTTTGCGAGCATAGTCTGAACGGTCATTGTCGATACGTTGAAATGTGCTGCCGCGTCTTCCACTGCTTCTGTGCCGAAATCACCCTGTAAAAAATCGTCCACGGCCTCATAGGGGCAAAGCAGTTCCGCTGCGAAAGAGCGCTGCAATCGCTGCCTGTATGTATAGGCGTGTGTGGCTGCGTGAAGTGCGTCGCGGCCGCGATACGCCAATTGATCACCAAGAATGCGAGCCAGCGCGAATCGGCGCCCCGTTTCCCACTTGCTTGGCAAAACCACCCGAGATTTCCCCGAGCTTTGATCAAGCGCAAACGCGAGCGAAGTGCCGACCGTGATACTGGCCAGGCGCAGTTTCACTAGTCTTCGCCTCGTAGGGAACGCCATCAGCGTCTACAGACCAAACAAACTTGGGCCACCCAAATGGTTCCGTGCGGCTGACCAGACCTGTCAAGAATCCCTTGGCAAGCAGCGCCTCAGCCTCTGCTTTTACCAAAGACCGTCTACCGTCACAAAGCGACTTTGTCGGCCGGGGATTGGTACGCTCCAGGCCGTAATCTGCGGGATTACGCTTGTGGTGTCCGCTAGCAGAGTAACGAGCTGTCGCCGCAAACTCCTTGAGCGCGGACTGCTCCGGGCATGGATTAGAAATCCTTCGTCTCGGGGAGTTTCCGTCCCGCTTGGGCATAGGACCTCTAATGCAGCCAGCAGTGCTGCCGTGACGGGCAGACACCTCCTGAGCTAGTGTAGCACCTAATCCTCATCCACCACATCAACGAGAATATCCCGCTTCCCGGCGGCGTTGGCTTCCGAGATGATCCCCGCTTTTTCCATTTTCTCGATCAGCGTGGCGGCGCGGTTGTAGCCGATGCTTAGGCGGCGCTGGAGATAGGAGGTGCTGGCTTTGCGGTCGCGTTGGACGATCTCGACGGCGCGGTCGAAGAGGTCGTCGCCGCCGCCTTCGCCGTCGGCGAAGAGTTCAGGGTTGTCGTCGGCGCCGGCGTTCTCGTTCGGCTCCTGGGTGACGTCGGTGCGATATTGCGGCGCGCCTTGCTCTTTCAGCATGGCGACGACGCGTTCGACTTCGGCGTCGGTGACGAACGGTCCGTGCAGGCGCCGGATGCGGCCGCCGCCGGCCATGAACAGAAGATCGCCCATGCCGAGCAGTTGTTCGGCGCCTTGCTCACCGAGGATGGTGCGCGAGTCGATCTTGCTGGTGACCTGGTAGGAGATGCGGGTCGGGAAGTTGGCCTTGATCGTGCCGGTGATGACGTCGACCGAGGGGCGTTGCGTCGCCATGATGACGTGGATGCCGGCGGCGCGCGCCATTTGCGCGAGACGCTGCACGGCGGCTTCGATTTCCTTGCCGGCCGTGATCATGAGATCGGCCATCTCGTCGATGACGACGACGATGTAGGGCATCGGCTCGAGCGGCAGCTCGCGGGTTTCGTAGATCGGCTCGCCGCTGGTGGGATCGAAGCCGGCGTGGACGGTGCGCTCAAGGCGCTCGCCGCGCTCGAGGGCGTCGCGAACGCGCTCGTTGTAGCCGGTGATGTTGCGCACGCCGAGCTTGGACATGCGGCGATAGCGGTCTTCCATCTCGCGCACGGTCCATTTGAGCGCGACGACGGCTTTCTTCGGATCGGTAACGACGGGGTGCAAGAGGTGCGGGATGCCCTCATAGACGCTGAGCTCCAGCATCTTGGGGTCGATCATGATGAAGCGGCACTCGTCCGGCGTGTGCTTGTAGAGCAGCGACAGGATCATCGCGTTGATGCCGACCGATTTGCCCGAGCCGGTGGTGCCGGCGATGAGCAGGTGGGGCATCTTGGTGAGATCGGCGGCGAAGGGATCGCCTTCGATGGTCTCGCCGAGCGCGAGCGGCAGATCGCCTTGCGTGCCGGCGAATTGCGATGAGTTGAGCAGCGAGCGCAGATAGACGGTCTCGCGCTTGGCGTTCGGCAGTTCGATGCCAATGGCGTTGCGGCCGGGGATGACGGCGACGCGCGCGGCGGTGGCGTTCATGGTGCGGGCGATGTCGTCGCTGAGGCCGATGACGCGCGATGACTTCACGCCGGCGGCGGGCTCGAACTCGAACAAGGTGACGACAGGGCCGGGACGGGCCGAGAGCACTTCGCCTTGCACGCCGAAATCGGCGAGCACGGTTTCGAGTTGGCGGCTCATGGCGTGCAGCGTTTGCGCGTCGGTTTGCGTAACGCGCTGCTTGGGCGGCGAGAGCAGGTCGGTATCGGGCAGTTCGAACTCGCCGAACGAAGTGGCGACGTGCTTGTGCTGCTTCTTCTCCGGCTTCGGCGCGGCGCGTTGTTGCTGGCGCGGCGCGTCAGCGTCGGTGCGTTGCGGCGTGCGCGGCGCAGGGCGCGGCGCGGGGCGCGGACGCTCAGCTGCACGCGGGGCGCGGCGTTCTTCTTGTGACGTTTCCTCTTCCTCTGGTTCGCGGCGCGTCTTCTCCGAGACGTAGCCGATGGCGCGCTGCGTGGCGGCGGCGGAGCCTTGCACAGTGCGGCGCGCAACTTGGGCAGCGGTGCGCACGTCTTGGGCGCGCACTTGGAACGACCAGCCGATGCCGAGTAGGCCGCCGATCGCGCACAGAATGCCGGTGATGACATGCGGGAACGGCAAGCCAGGCATGGAGGCAAGGCCAGCGATAAGTCCGCTCGTCCAGTCGCCGAACAGACCGCCGAAGCCGGTGGCGAGCGGCCAGCCTGCCGGCGTCGGGATCGTCGATGCAGCGCCGGCGAGCAACAGAATGCCGAGCAGGCAAACGCCGACGCGGCGCTTGTCGATGCGCGTAACAAGTTGGCGGCGATAGATGCGCAAAGCGCCCGCGGCGAGCAGCGCCGCCATAGCTAACGGCGCAGCAGCGCCAAGGCTTTGCACGATGATGTCGGCAACCACGGCGCCAGGGCCGCCAAACAGGTTGGTCGTGCTGGCATTGGCCGCGGTGTTGAGGCTTGGATCTTCCGGCGAATAGGTCAGCACGGCGCCGAGGCCGTAGGCGCCAACGATGGCCGCGCCAACGGAAACAGCCGCACGCTTCAAGGCGAGGCGGGCCGCTGCCGAAGTAGCGACGGGGGGCATTCTTCCCCCTTGGTGGTAAGCTTCGGTCATGCTGGTGAAGGCCGCTCGTTCTGCCGCTGTCAGGGTTTGGACTTTTGGGCCTCCCGGTAAACGAGCGATGAAGATTCGGCTGCGAACAGGGTTACCGGAGCAGTCATTTGAGTTGCGAAAAGTGACTGTTTACAAAGGTAAAAGAAAAGGCGCGGCTCCGTGAGGAACCGCGCCGGAAGTTCTGGGAGATGCTCGGTTTAGGAGTGGTAGGCGACCTCTCCGTGTTCTGCGTAGTCGACGCCTTCGGCTTCGACTTCCTTGCTGACGCGTCCGCCGGTGAGGCCGCGGGCGATAACCCACACGATCAGCGAACCAACGCCGGACCAAACCAGAGTGACGGCGACGCCCTTCAGCTGCGCGATCACTTGCGGAACGATCCCTGGATATACGGCCACGCCGCCGGCTGCGTAGTCGACGATGCCGGCGCCGCCGAAGGCAGGATTCACGACAATGCCGGTGCCGATCGCGCCGACGATGCCGCCAATGCCGTGGATGCCGAAGACATCGAGGCTGTCATCGTACTTGAGCCACGACTTGAGGCCTGAGCACGCGAACAAGCAGATCGGGCCCGCAACGAGGCCGAGGATCAGCGCACCGACCGGGCCGGCAAAGCCAGCGGCCGGTGTAACGGCGACCAAGCCAGCGACCGCGCCGGAGGCGAGGCCGAGCAAGCTGGGCTTACCCTTGGTGAGCCATTCGGTCAGCGTCCACGAGAGCGCGGCGGCTGCAGGGGCGACGAAGGTGTTGATGAGCGCGAGCGCCGCGTAGGCGTTGCTCTCGAGGTTGGAGCCGGCGTTGAAGCCAACCCAACCCACCCAGAGCAGGCCCGCGCCGATCACCGTGAAGGTGAGGTTGTGCGGCGGCATCGGCTCTTTGCGATAGCCGGTGCGTGAGCCGAGCAGAATGGCGCCAACGAGTGCGGCGACGCCTGAGTTGATGTGGACGACGGTGCCGCCGGCGAAGTCGAGCGCGCCGAAGCTCCAGATCAGGCCAGCGCCAGCAGCGAGCGCTTCAGCGTTGGCGGGATCGGAGGCCATGTTCGGGCCGCCCCACCACCAGACCATGTGCGCCATCGGATAATAGACGACGACCGGCCACAGAATGGCGAACACGACGACAGTCGAAAATTTCACGCGCTCTGCAACGCCGCCGAGAACGAGCGCTGCGGTGATGCAGGCGAAAGTCATCTGAAACGCGACGAAAACCAGCTCTGGTATGGAAATTCCGACGGAGAAGGTTTCCACCAAAGTCGTCGTATCGACGCCATTGAGGAAGACTTTGTCGAGCCCGCCGATGAACCTGTTGAGGCCGCCGCCATCGGTGAAGGCGAGCGAGTAGCCGACGAGCAGCCACATCACCATGCCGATCGCGGTGACGACAAAAACCTGGCTGAGGATCGAGACCATGTTCTTGGCGCGCACGAGGCCGCCATAGAACAAGGCAAGGCCGGGGATGATCATGAGCAACACGATGACGGTGGAGATGAGCATCCACGCCGTGTCGCCCTTATCGACGGTAGGGGCGGCGGCTTCTTCAACCACGGCCTCTTCGACGACGACTTCAGCCGGCGCAGCAGCTTCCGCGACGGGGGCCGTGACGGCTTCCTGTGCGAATGCCATGTCCGGCGCCATCACGCCGAGCGCGCAGGCCCCAACGAGCGCCGCGCCTCCGATCCGTACTGCGCGCCATAGCGCTCGCAGCTTATCCCTGGTGATCATTGCCCCGCTCCCTCTTGGTTTGGCTGAGGTGATTGGTCGGGGCGGCGGGGCCCGGAGCAAGATTGAGAGCCCCAAGCATTGTGCAGTGCGGCATCAAAGCACAAAAAAGTGGCGCCGTGCCTCCGGCTTGCGCGCCAGGGCCGCATCGACGCCGACACTGACGCAGCGCTATCGTTCGGCATGAGCAATGGAAGCGGTTTCGACGCCGACGTGATTCTGAGCGGGGGCGGCTTGGTCGGGCAAACTTTGGCGCTGGCGCTGGATCAGGCCGGGGTTTCGGTGATCGTGATCGATGCGTCGAAGCCGGCAGATACGTTGGCGTCGAGCTTCGATGGCCGCGCGTTCGCCATCGCGTTCGCCTCTTACCGCATGTGGCGCTCGCTTGGGCTCGGCGATGAGCTCGATGCGGTCGCGCAGCCGATCGAAGAGATCATGGTGACGGATGGCAGCTTGCGTGATGCGGGCCGCCGCGGCGGGCCTTCGCCGCTGCATCTGCATTTTGATCGCGCCGAGCTCAATGAAGATGGCGAGCCGCTCGGGCTGATGCTGGAGGCGCGTTACGTGCGCCGCGCGCTCGATAATGGCGTGAAGGCGCGGCCCTCGATCAAGATGATCCAGCCGATGTCGGTGAGCGCGCTGGAGCGCGATCCGGCGGGCGTGACGGTGACGCTGGCGGATGGAAAAAGTTTGCGTGCGCCGCTCTTGGTCGGCGCCGACGGGCGGCGTTCGTTCGTGCGCGGCGCTGTCGGCATTCGCACGATCGGTTGGGATTATCCGGTGACGGCGATCGTCGCGACGATCGAACATGAGAAGCCGCACGGCGCGGTGGCGCATGAATTCTTTTTGCCAAACGGGCCGTTTGCGATTTTGCCGCTGAAGGGCAATCGCTCGAACATCGTCTGGGCCGAGCCGCGCGCGGCGGCTGATGCGCTCTTGAAAATGAATGAAGCGGATTTCCTGGCTGAGCTTGGCCGGCGCTTTGGTGATTTTCTGGGTGAGCTCTCACTGGAGGGTCCGCGCTTTGGTTATCCGCTATCGCTGCAATTGGCGGAGCGCATGATCGATACGCGCGTGTGTTTGGCTGGCGATAGCGCGCACGGGATTCATCCGCTGGCGGGGCAGGGTTTGAATCTTGGCTTGAAAGACTGCGCGGCGTTGGCGGAGTGCATCGCGGATGGGATGTCGCTTGGTTTGGATCCGGGCGAGGTTTCCATCTTGGAGCGTTATCAGCGCTGGCGGCGCTTCGATAACGTATCGATGGCGCTCGGGATGGAGTTCTTCGACAAGATGTTCTCCAACAGCTTCACGCCGCTGCGCGTAGCGCGGCGCGTGGGGCTCGCTGCGGTGAACGGTGTCGGGCCGGCGCGGCGGTTTTTTATGAAATACGCCGGAGGTGGGGCTGGAGATTTGCCGAAGCTGCTGCGCGGGGAGAGCTTGGCGGCGTGACGATTGGCGCTCCTTCTCCTGGTTAAGGAGAAGGTGGCGCGAAGCGCCGGATGAGGTTTGCCGGCGGTGTCCGCATTTGGCCCTAACCGGACGAAGGCGACCACGCGACTTCGATCTCTCGCAGCATTGCTCCTGGCAACGCTTCCCGACCGGGTAGCTCTCTGAATTGGGCCTTGTATAGCGTCGGCAGCGCTTGAAGTTGTCCGACCTTCCGGTCGAGCCAAGTTTTGAGTTCATCGTACTCCAGATCGATGCCGCCGTGACCGGGGTGTGTCTCAAGCTTCGCCTCGCCACTATGGAAGCGGCGCTCCCAAGCCCGATAGATCGCCAAATTCCGCATGGCCCGTTCCATGAACTCGGCATCCACTGGGTAGAGTTTGAAGTTGTCGGAGTGCTCGTCGGCGACTTCATCGAACAGCGATGCAAGGTAATGCGGCGCACCACTCAGGTCGGCAATGCCGGTGCGCACCCCGTCGTAAAAATCCCAGACCGCGTACACTCGCTCGTACTTCATGTTCGGCACATAATAGCGCACGCGGCTCGCAATCCCAATGTCCGCTCCCGGCGAAAAAGCGGACAAGCGGCACTCCCTCCGCATACGCCGGTAAACCTCATCCGGCCCGCCTTCGCTGAAGCTTCGGCGGGCCACCTTCTCCTTAACCAGGAGAAGGGTGTCTGTGCTCATTCGTGTGCGACGTGCGCCGCTAACCTGCGAGCCAGCGCTACAATAGTGAGCGTGGGGTTGGCTTGGCCGCCGCTTGGAAACACGCTGCCGGATGCCACGTAGAGACCTTCGACATTGCGGACCGCGAGATTGGTATCGACGATGCTGTGCGCATCATTGCCCATCGCGGCGCCGCCGAGTTGGTGGTAGCCGTCGCGGGCGGCGGCGCGGACGCTGGCGATGCGTTCGGCGTGATCGCCGGCGAAGACGAGTTTGCCGGCGTTAGCGTGTTGCAGATCAGCGTCGAGGAGTTCGTGCGCGCGCACCACGGCTTCGATTTCTTCGTCGTGCATGCGGAAATCGATTTTGAGTTTCGGCAAGCCGGCGGAGTCGAGCGTGTCGGCGAGCGAGATGCGGTTGTCGGCGTTCGGCGGCTGTTCGGCGTGATAATCGAGGCGCCAGGCGTTGGCGGCGGCGGGCGTGAGACGCGTGTGGCGCGGATGGCGGCCGGTGAGACGCGCGGCGGCTAAGAGGTAAGCTGCGGTGGCGAGCCCGGATGTGGCGCTGAGCGGCGCGCGCATGACGTTGGCGACGTGGGGCCCGAGCGCGCCTTCGCCGCGGCCGAAGCGCATCATGCGGGTGGCGAGATAGCGCGCGGAGGCGGTGGCGTCGCCGTGTTCGGGATTGTTCGCGCCGCCATTTTCGAACCAGAAGGCGATGTTGACGATGTTATTTTCGGTGATTGTCTGCGGCGTGGGGCGCATGCGGCGGCGTGCGTAGACTTGGCCGCCGATGTCGCGCGGGGTGAAGGCTTGCACGTCGGCGCGGTCGGTTGGCGCAATGAGGGCGATCGAGCCGGTGAGGTGGCCCATGTAGCCGCGGCCGAGTGCGTCGCTGAAGGCGCCCGGTGTTTCGCGTTGCATGAGCAGCAGCAACTTCAGTGTGCCGAGGCCGCCGCTGGTGAGGACGACTTTCTTCGCGCGCAATGTGCGGTCGCCGAGTTTGACGCCGGTGACGCGAGCGCCGTCGCGGGCGATGCCGGTGACGCGCGCGTTGGTGAAGATGGCGGGGCCGTCGGCGGCGGCGATGCGTTGGCGCCAGCGGCGACCCATGTTGAGTTCGGGGCCCCAGCATTCGTCGCGCGTTGCGTCGAAGGTTTTGAGTTTTGCGAACGCTGGTGGCGGCGCGCTTTCGCTGACGGATTTGCTGCCGAGGAAATCGGCGGCTTTGTCCCACCAGGGGAGTAGCTCATTGTAGCTGAGGGGCCAATGGCGGAAATCGACGGGGTCGAACGGCACGCTGCGGCCGCCCCACCAATGCGTCGAGCCGCCGAGCGCGGAGGCGGCGACGATGTCGACCGGATCGTGAAACTCCGGATGCGCGATTTCGGCGGCGCGCACGTCGGGCTCGCCGGGGATGGGATTGGCGCCGCCGGCTTCGAGCAGCGCGACTTTGAGGCCGGAATCGTGCAGATCGAACGCGCATGCGAGTCCGGCTGGCCCTGCGCCAACGACGCAGACGTCAAACTCGGAATCGAGCGCGGAATGGGGTGCGAGCGGCATAGATTCGCGGGAGATTACGCGGAGGTGCGTGTGCGCACCAATTGCTTCGCGCAACGCGGCGCGAATTAAGCATGATTGGGTGTCAGCCCGCAGGCTCGCAATCGGGGCAGCGCAAATTGCTCACGCCCGGATCGTTTACGAGGTCATCGCTGCGCTTGCACTGAATGCAGACGTAGCGAACGCCAGCGCCCTGAGCGTGCGCGCCGATGAAAACCATGAGGCCGCCGTTCTCGCGGGCGACTTTGAGGGCGTTGCGCTGGATCTCGAGGAGCTCCGCCTTGTCCGCTTTCGTCGGCACTAAGCCTCATCCCGCAGCGCGCGCTGCGCCAGCGTTTCACGGTAAACGCGCAGGCGTTCTTCTTTGTGTGCCCCGAGATCGTAGAGCAGATCCCAGGAGAAGAGGCCGGTGTCGTGGCCGTCGTCGAAGCTGATGCGCACGGCGTAGCGGCCGACGGCGTCGGCTTTCACGACGTTGACGTTGGCTTTGCCGGTGACGGGCGGCGGCGGATTGGGGCCGTGGCCCTTGTTCTCAGCGCTCGGGCTTTCGACGCGGAGGAGCTCAAACGGGATTTCGAACATCTCGCCGTCGTCGAAGGCGATGATCAAGGCTTTGGCGGTGCGATCGAAGACGAGATCGGTGGGCCAGGGGCGGGTTACGGGTTCGGCGCTCATTCGTCCGCTCCCAGTTCGCGCGCTTCGTCGATCAGCATGATCGGGACGCCGTCGCGCACGGGATAGGCGAGGCGGGCGCGTTCGCTGATCAGTTCCTGGCGTTCGCGGTCGTAGCGCAGCGGCGTTCGGGTTTGCGGGCACACCAGCACTTCGAGCAGTTTCGGATCGGGTTCGCTCATTGGATCGGGCGGTCCGGATCGTTGGACGCGGAATCCCATTCGAGCAGCGTGACGAGAGCGCGCGCGCGCTCTTCGAGCGTGATGGTTTCCAGCAGCGCTTGCTTGGATGCGGCGTCGAAGGGGCAGATTTGCGCGGCAACGTTGATGATGGTTTCCGTCGGCGCTTGCTCGACCGCGTTCCAGTCGACCTGGAAGCCGTGCAAGGCGGCGTAAGTTTTCAGCGACGCCAGCAGCGCACCGCGATCGATGGAGCGTCCTGGCGATTGAGCGAAGTCATCCGCGAACGCTTCGTAGCTTACGAGCGCCTGGCGATACGGCGAATCCACTTCCAACTCTTGCTCGACATCGAAGCGGCAAACTCCCGTCAGCGTGACGAGATAGCGGCCGTCTTCGGTTTCGTTGAACGAGGTGATGCGGCCCAGCGTGCCGACATCGCAGAGTTGCGGCACGGGCTCGCCTTCGTCGCCCATGGCCGGTTGCACCATCCCGATCAGGCGCTCGCCGCCGAGCGCGTCATCGATCATGTTGAGATAGCGCGGCTCGAAAATGTTGAGCGCCAGCACGCCGCGCGGCATCAGGATCGCGCTGGTCAGCGGAAACAGCGGGATGGCCTGCGGCAGGTCGCCGGGTTTGCGATAACCGAATGCGCTCATGAGAACAAAATCGCCGACAGCTTGCGGCGTCCCTGTTTGGTGACTTCGGACATCGGTCCGGCGGCTTCGAACACTTTCAGCAATTGCGCGCGGGCGGCGCCTTCGTTCCACTCGCGATTGCCCTCGATGATGGCGAGCAATTGTTCGCTCGCCTTTTCGAGATCGCCGCGCGCGGAGAGCGCCTCGGCGTAATCGAAGCGGGCTTGCCAATCGTTCGGATTGGCGGCGACGGCGGCGCCGAGTTCGTCATTGTCGCCGACGGCTTCGGCGTTGGCTGAGAGTTCGAGCGCGGCGCGGACGCTGGCGATGTCTGAATCGTTCGCTTTTTCCGGCGGCGCGTGTTCGAGGATTTCGCGCGCCTGTTCTGGATCGCCTGCGTTGAGCGCAATGCGCGCCATGCCGGCGATGGCTTTGACGTTTTCAGGATCGAGCTGCAGCACGGCGGCGTAGCCTTGCGCTGCGCCGCCAATGTCGCCGAGCTTGAGCGATTCCGCGGCTTGCGCGAGCAGCGGTTCGATTTCCGCCGTCATGTCGGCGCCGCCGAGGCGATCAACGAAGAGCTTGATCTGGCTTTCTGGCAACGCGCCCATGAAGCCGTCGATCGGCCGGCCCTGATCGAATGCGTAGACGGCCGGGATCGACCGCACGCCGAGTTGGCCGGCGACGCCTGGGTGTTCATCGATATTGATCTTCACCAGCTTCACCTTGCCGCCGGCGTCGCGCACCGCTTTTTCGAGCGGCGGCCCGAGTTGTCGGCAGGGGCCGCACCACGGCGCCCAGAAATCGACGATCACCGGCTGCTCGCGCGAGGCTTCGACGACATCGGCCATGAAGCCTTGGTCGGAACCTTCTTTCACGAGATCAGTCGGCGCGGCGCCGCCATCAAGCAATGTCATTCCTGGTCCCTCTGAAATTCAGGACTGAACATGGGCCGGAGGGGCGTCCGGTTCAATTCTTGACGGCTGGCCTTCGGCGTCAAAGCGGAGCCGGATCGGTTCGCGCCCGAGGGCGCGGATGAATGTGAGCAAATCGGCCGGGCTGATCGCTGTCGTTGCGTCATTGCGGAGCGGATGGAAGTTGACCGGGTCGTGGGCGAAGAAGCCCTCATCCAGCACCAAAGTTACGCGCTGTTCCGGGTCGTTGATCAGCGCGAAGATGGTCACCGAGCCTGGTGTGACGCCGAGGTTTTCCATCAATCGCTCCGCAGAGCCGAAGCTGAAGCGACCAGAGCCGAGGACCTTGGATACGGCGTTCAGATCGATGACGCTGTCGCCGAGCGCGCAGAGGAGGAAGAGATTTCCTTTTTTGTCTTTCAAAAACAGGTTCTTGGAGTGCCCGCCTGGCATTTGTGCTTTGAGGTCGGCGCCTTCTTCGACGGTGAAGACGGGCCGGTGCTCGGTTGTGCGGTGGGCGATGCCGAGGCGATCGAAGAGCGCAAAGAGGTCCGCCTCGGTGGCGGGTGCGGCGTGTGGCGGGGTGGTCATTTGGCCGTATAGTCCAGGGCATGAAGCTGACGTGCTACCCGCTGCAGACCTACTCGGCGGAAATCCGCCCGGGAAGACCGGAGCGGGATTGGATGGACGAGTTCACCGATCGTCACGCCTATCGCTGCTTGCCGCTCACCATCGCAAATTGCACGGGCTGGGAAATTCTGACGCCGGCGGCGTTCAGCGCGAGCTGGAATGGCGGGCCGGCGTTGAGCGACGTGACGTTCGAAAGCGAGGGCGACGTGCACAAGCACTTCGCCGCGTCGATGTTCGCGCGCGGGGTGGTGACCTTCAACACCGGCTATTTGTTCCGCACTGAATCCGGCTGGGACACGTGGGTCGGCGGCGCGCCGAACTGGATCAAGCACGGCATTCAGCCGCTCACCGGCATCGTCGAGACCAGCTGGCTGCCGCAAGCTTTCACGATGAACTGGCGTTTCACAGCGCCAGGCACCGTGCGCTTCGAACAGGGCGAGCCGTTCTGCATGATCATGCCGGTGCCGCACGCGGCGATCGATGCATGCACGCCGGTGATCAGAGCGCTGAGTGACGATCCAGCGCTGGAAGCAGAGACCAAAGAGTGGATGAAGAGCCGTAGCGAGTTTGTGGCGCGGGTGCGCGCGGGCGATCCGGAAGCGGCGGGCCAGGTCTGGCAACGCACCTATTTTGCAGGCAAGACGCTGCGCGGCGAGGCGGCCGTCGGCGATCATATTCATAAGCGCCGCTTGGCGCCGCCGCGCGCCGCCGGCGAAGACGACGTTTAGGACCGCAATGAAACTCACCTGCTACCAAGTCGATCCGCAACCGGCCGAACTCGTGCCGGGCTCGCCCGATCGCGATTGGATGGACAAATTCTCCGATCGCCATCCCTATCGCTGCCTGCCGCTGGTGGTGGCGAACACGACGGGCTGGGCGCTGATCTCGCCAGTGAGCTTCACTGCGACTTGGAATGGCGGCCCGCGCACGGAAGATATTCGCCTCGATCCGGATGATGATACGCCGGTTGCGCTGATGAACCGCTGGGCGGTGTCGCACTTCTCCGGCGGCGTGCTGACGTTTCACACCGGCTATCTCTTCCGCACCGATCCGGGTTGGGATTTGTGGGTCGGCGGGCCGCCCAATCACGTGAAGGATGGCATCCAGCCGCTGACGGGCGTTGTCGAAACTTATTGGCTCCCGTTTCCTTTCACGATGAACTGGCGCTTCACGCGGCCGGGCATGATCTCGTTTAAGAAGGGCGAGCCGTTCTGCTTCATCATGCCGATCCCGCACGAGCAGATGGATGAAGTGCAGCCGATCATAAAATCGATCCACGAGGATCCGGAGCTGAAGCGTCAGTACGATGCGTGGGGCGAAAGCCGCACCAACTTCCTGACGCGCCTCGATCAGAAGGACGCCGAGGCGATCAAGAATGGCTGGCAGCGCGATTATTTCCGCGGCCGCACGCCGGAGGGTCACGTGGCGCCGGATAGCCACATCAATCGCCGCCGCCTGAAGCCGCCGCGCAAGGCTGAACCGGGCGAGTGACGCATCTAGCGGGGCCGGGTCGTGGGTGGTGCGGTCCGGTACCCGCGTGCGGTGGACGAGGCCCTAAGCGATTCTGGGGCTGACGGGCCCGCCCCCTTGCTTCCGGGCCCGCGCTCTGCGATAGGAGCGCCCCTCAGCGGGGCGCGAGCCCCGTTACCCACGGACGCGGGCGTAGCTCAGGGGTAGAGCACAACCTTGCCAAGGTTGGGGTCGTGAGTTCGAATCTCATCGCCCGCTCCAAATTCTGCTAATCAGCCAAGATGTTGAACGCGTACGATGATCCCGAGGCGCAGCGGCTTGCGCAGGCGGCCGCGCAGGCTTTTGCGCGCGGGGATCGGGCCGGCGCGGCGGATTTGGCGCGACAGCTTTTGGTGCGGCGGCCGGGCGATGCGCGGCCTCGTCATTTGCTAGGCGTGATCGCGCTCGATGCCGGTGATGCCGCGGCGGCGCGGCGGCATTTGGAAGCGGCGGCAGGGGCGCTGCCGGAGGATGCCGGTGTTGCAAACGCGCTGGGCGTGGCGCTGCGCATGCTGGGCGAGCTTGATGCAGCGCGTGCGGCGTATGTGCGGGCGGGCGTGCGTGGCTTGATCGATGGCTGGCGCAATCTCGGCGCGCTCGAGCTCACAGCGAAGAACTTTGACGCATCGGTTGCGGCTTACCAGCGGGCGCTTACGCTTGCGCCGCGTGACGCCGACGCAAATGCGCAGCTCGCGCACATCTTCGAGACGCGGCACGATCTTGAAAGCGCTAAGCGGCATGCGGCGGCGGCGCAGGCGGCTGATCCCTCGAACGCCATCGCTGGTGTCGCGCTGGCGCGCGTTCTCTTGCGGGAAAAGGATTTTGCCGGCGCCGAGCGCGCGGCGCTGCCGGTGGCTCAGGCGCAAAGAGCTTCGCGAAATGATCGTTCAATCGCCTGGGGCGTCATCGGCGATGCGCGCGATTTGGCGGGCGAGGCGCGGGGCGCGTTTCAGGCCTTCACTGCGGCCAATCAGCTGCGCTTGGCCGATCATATGGCGCTGCGCGATGCTGAGGCGCACCTCTATCATCCCAGCGGCGTCCGCAGCATGGCGCGCTTTGTGGCGGATACAGATTCCGGTGCTTGGCGTTCTCGTGTCGAGTCTGCGCATCCGGCGCCGGTGTTTCTGATTGGTTTTCCGCGCTCCGGCACGACTTTGCTTGACCAGATCCTGTCATCGCATCCGCTTTTGATGTGCTTGGAGGAGAAGGAATATTTCTCGCTAGCGCTGGCGAGCGTGTTCACGAGCGCTGAAAAGCTCGGCGCTATGCATGCGTTGAGCGCCGATGAGATCGAAACTGTGCGCGCCGCCTATTGGCGCGACGTGCGCGCACAGAACGACATTCCGGCAGGCGGGCTCATCATCGATAAGCTGCCGCTCAACATCGTGGTGCTGCCGCTCATCAAGGCGGTGTTTCCGGACGCGAAAATCATCTTCGCACTGCGCGATCCGCGCGATGTGATCTTGTCGTGCTACCAGCAGCGCTTCGGCATGAATGTCGGCATGGCGCAGTTTCTCGAGCTGGAGCGGGCGGCGCAATACTACGACGTGGTGATGGACTTGATGATGCTGTGCCGCGCGCGGCTGAGCCTCGATCTCCATCAAGTGCGCTATGAAGATGTGGTGGGGGATTTGGAAAGCGCCGCACGGGGGCTCACGGCGTTTCTTGGCGTGCCTTATGACGCCGCCATGCTGAACTATCGCGAGACGGCGCTGAAGCGCGACATCACGACGCCAAGTGCGCGCCAAGTTATCCAGCCGCTCTACGCACGCTCGATCTCACGTTGGCGGCGCTATGCGGAAGATATGGCGCCGGTGTTGCCGCTGCTGGACGCGTGGGCTGAGCGCTTCGGTTACGAAGCGTAATTCAGCGCCCGCTGCCGGCGTGATCCATCGCTTCGACGAGCAGTGCGTCGGCTTGAGCGGCGGCGCGCGGGCCGTGCTGGCGGATGGCGGCGTCGGCATTTTGGAGCGCGGCGACGCATTGGCGGAAGCCCTGGCGGTTGGCCTCGCTGATGGCGCCGCTCAGCATTTGCAGCGCGTGCCCGCAGCTTTCCGGCGTGAGGCTGATCATTTGGACGCGGAGACGACGGAGCAGGGCGCCCAGTGGCGGCAGTTCGGTCGCTTCGTTGTGGCGACGACGATCGTTCCACTTCTTAGCGGGGCGGCGCCGGCGATCCGGGCCGAAATACTCCGTGGGCCCGCATGGCTAATAGGCTGTTAGCAACACTGTAACCGGCGCCGACAATGGGTGTCGAATAAACAGCGCTGTTCGTCGCACGGGCGTTAGGAAAAACGCGCGTGCTGACGCTAACGTGGCGGCTAAGCCGTGAGGGGGAACTTATGAAACGCTTGATGCTTGCGACCGCTGCTTCTGTGATTGCGCTGAGCGGATGCGCCAGCACGGGCGGTGAAAGTTCCCGCGAGCCTGCTTCGGTGGAACAGTTGCTCGCCGGCGTTGAGATTCCGTACGAGCAGTTCGAGTTGGAGAACGGGCTGACCGTGCTGGTCCACGAGGATCGCAAAGCGCCGATCGTGGCGGTGGCGGCTTGGTATAATGTCGGCTCGAAGGATGAGCCGGCGGGGCAGACCGGCTACGCGCACCTGTTCGAACACATCATGCTGTTCAACGGCACCGAGCACGTGCCGAACCTGATCGAGCCGCTGCGCGACATGGGCGCCACCAATTGGAACGGCACCACTTGGTTCGATCGCACCAATTATTTCCAGACTGCGCCGACGCCAGCGTTGGAGCGCGTGCTGTATCTCGAAAGCGAGCGCATGGGCTATCTGCTCGGCGCGCTAACGCAGACGAGCCTCGATGCGCAGCGCGGCATCGTTCAGAACGAAAAGCGCCAGGGCGATAACCAGCCCTATGGCCTCGCGTTCTATCGCATCCTCGAGCGCCTTTTCCCGGAAGGGCACCCGTACCGGCATTCCACGATCGGCTCGATGGCCGATCTGGACGAAGCCTCGGTGCAGGACATGCGTGAGTGGTTCCGCGAAAATTATGGGCCCAACAACGCGGTGCTGGTGCTGGCGGGCGATATCAATGCGGAAGAGGCGCGGCCGTTGGTCGAGCGCTATTTCGGGCAGATCCCGCGTGGGCCGGACAACATTCCCGCGGCTGCGGATGTGCCGACGCTGTCGGCGCGCGTCGATGATGTGATGCAGGATCGCGTCTCCAACACACGGCTGTATCGCACCTGGGCGGTGCCGGGGCTGACGCATGAAGATGCGGTTGAGCTTGATGTGGCAGCGCAAGTCTTAGGGGGGCTCGCGAGCTCGCGGCTCGATCGCATTTTGGTGCGTGACGAGCAGACGGCGGTTTCGGTGAGTTCCAGCCTGCTGCCGTTTCAGCGCGTCAGCATGTTCTTCGTCACGGTTGATGTGAAGCCGGGCGAGGATGTCGATGCGGTGTCGCGCCGTTTGGACGAGATCATCGCTGAATTCATCGCCACTGGGCCAACAGAAGCGGAAGTGCAGCGCGTGGCGACGCAGGAGGTGGCGCAGAGCCTCTTTAACATCGAGCAAATCGGCGGCTTTAACGGCAAGACCGTCGCGCTTGCAAATGGCGCCGTGCTGGCGGAGGACCCGGATTTCTTTAGCCGCAATCTGCTGGAGTACGGCGAAGTGACGCCGGCTTCGGTGCAAAGCGCGGCAAGCGAATGGCTGTCACGCCCGGTGCATGCAATGCGTATCGATCCTGGCGTGCGCGAGCCTTATCAGGAGGCCAGCGCCACATCGCGACCGGCGCCGGATACGACGCCGCCGCAAGTCACGCCGCGCGATCCGATGCCGTCGATCGGTGAGATTGCGGATCTCGATTTCCCGGATGTCGAACGGGCGCAGCTCTCGAACGGGATTGAGATCGTCTACGCGCACCGTGATGCGATCCCGGCGACGTTGATCGCCATGGATTTCGACGCTGGCATCGCTGCCGATCCGCAAGATGCGTTCGGCACCCAGCGGCTGATGCTTTCGGTGATGACAGCCGGCGCCGATGGCCGCGATGCGATGCAGATTGCTGAAGAGCAGGAGCGGCTGGGCGCCAACATTTCCGCGTTCGGCTCTCTCGATCGCTCGACGGTGTCGCTGACGGCGTTGTCGGCGAACCTTGATCTGTCGCTGGATCTTTACGCTGATGTGGTGATGCGCCCGGACTTCGTCGCTAGCGAAGTGGAGCGCTTGCGTGAGCAGCAGCTTGCGCTGGTGGCGCAAGAGGCGACCTCGCCGAATGGCTTGGCGCAACGCACTTTGCCGCCGATCATTTATGGTGAGAGCCATCCCTATGGCCGGCCGCTTTCGGGCCTTGGTAGCGAGCAATCGGTAGCGACGCTCGATCGCGATGCGCTGGCGGCGTTCCACAATACTTGGATCCGGCCGGAAACGGCGCGCATCTTCGTTGTGTCGGATCGTCCGCTGCGTGAAGTGCGGCGCGCGCTTGAGGCGCGGTTCGGCAGCTGGCGCGGCGCGGCGAATGCGCCGGTGGGGCGCAAGGACTTCAGTGTCGGCATTCCGCAAGAGCAGCCGCGCATCGTCATCGTCGATCGGCCGCAATCGCCGCAATCGATCATCTATGCCGGCGCGGTGCTGCCGCAGCGCGGCGCCGACGACACGTTGGCGCTTAACGCAGCGAACGAAGTGCTGGGCTCAAGCTTCCTCTCGCGCATCAACACCGAAATCCGCGAGCGGCGCGGCTGGTCTTACGGCCTGAGCGGCGTCGTGCAATTGCGCGAGCAGCGTGTGCCGTATGTGATCAACGCGCCGGTTCAGGCTGATCGCACCGGCGATTCCATCCGCGTGTTGCTGGAGCAGATCAACGGCTTCAACTCCACTGCCGGCGTGACCGAGTCCGAGCACGTGCGCACCATCAACGGCAACATCCGCCAATTGCCGGGCGCGTATGAAACAGCTGGTTCGATACTTGGCGCGCTCCGCTCCAACGATCTCTACGATCGCCCAGACAATTATTGGGAAGGCGTCGCGTCGCGCTATCGCGCGATGAGCGCGGCGGAGATGGATGCGGCGGCGCGGGCCGTGATCGATCCTGCGCGCTTCGTGTGGGTCGTCGTCGGCGATGCGTCGGTCGTGCGGCCGCAGTTGGAAGGGCTTGGGCTGCCGATCGAGGTGGTGACGCCTTAGGGCGTCACGTCCCGCGCCAGCGGATCAGGCCTTCTTGCGCCGCTGACGCGACCAGCACGCCGTCCTCGCGATAAATGGCGCCGCGGTTGAAGCCGCGCGCGCCGGACGCGCTCGGGCTGTCCTGCACATAAAGATGCCAGCGCGAAAAATTGGTTGGGCGGTGAAACCAGAGAATGTGATCGAGGCTCGCCGTCTGCACGCCGCTCATCCATGAGACGCCGTGCGGACGCATCGCGGTGCCAAGCAGCGAATAATCGGAGGCGTACGCCAGCGCGGTTTGATTGAGCGCGACATCGTCGCCGAGATCGCCGCGGACGCGGAACCAGACGAGGTGCTCAGGCGCCTTCTTCTCCGGCTTGAGATGATTGATGGCGTCGACCTGGCGCATCTCAATCGGGCGCTCGCGGGTCCAGGCTTTCAGCTCTTTGGGATTGTCCTTGAAGATTTCGCGCCAGCGATCGTTGTCGTCCGGCAGCGTTTCGGGCGCCGGCGCCGGCGGCATCGTGCTTTGGTGGTCGAAGCCTTCCTCCGGCGTCTGGAAGGAGCAGGCCATGTTGAAAATCTGCTCGCCCTTTTGGATGGCGATGACGCGCCGTGTGGCGAAACTCTTGCCGTCGCGCGAGCGCTCCACCTGATAGAGCACAGGCTGCGCCGGATCGCCGGGGCGAATGAAATAGCTCTGCAGCGAATGGCAAATCTGCGTGTCGACGGTCTTGTACGCGGCCGTCAGCGCTTGAGCGACGACCTGGCCGCCGAAGATGCGGAAGCGCTCCTCCTTCGGGCTATGCCCGCGGAACAGATTCACTTCGATGGGTTCGAGCGCGAGGATACTGGTGAGTTCGTCCATGACGGACATGTGCGTTTCTCAGCCTTTGGGAGGATCGCACTTGGATATGGGCGCAAACGTGCGCGCACAAGAGCGTGCGGCGGGCGGCTGCCTTGCGCGACGCTAGGGCAGGAGGGCGCCGTTCGCGTCGCACCACGGCTCGCGGCGTCCGCGCCAGGGGCGGGCGAGGCCTTCAGCGATCAGCAATTCGCCGAGATCGCGGCCGTCCACCTCGATGAAGGCGATGATGCGGTCGTAGCGATCGACGCGGCCGGTGCGGCGCACGTCGAGGCTGTTGGCGCTGGTGATGAGAGCGCGCGCTTGCCGAGTGGCGCGGTCGCCGAGTTGGCGTTCGGCAGTGCAACGGGCGCGGCCGCCAGTCTCGGGTGTGTCGATGTTTTCGAGCCGGTAGCGGTCGCCGGTGTCGAAATCTTCGAAGGTGTCGCCGTCTATGACCCGCCAATTGGCGCGCTCTGTAGCGGGTGGGCGAGAGGGCTCGCCCTGGGCGGGATCAACGAATGTGAGGGCCAGAGCGCCAAAAGCGAGCGCGAAAACCAGCGCTCCGGCCGCGATCAATCGGTTCAACATCGCCCCAGCCATGCGCGCCGGGGGTTAGCGACAGGTAAAACAGCGGCCGGCGACTCAACCTGAGATTACAATAAAATACAACCATAGCGGTAGTGCTACGCAAAAGTGCAGCGATATTAAAACGTTGCCAACCAGCAACGTGTTCTGCTTCGCGCATGAAAGCCGATTACGTCCCCTTGAGTGGCCGGGAAATGGCCAGCGCCGGCAGGGCGCTCTTCGGCGCGCGTTGGCGCGAGGAGCTGGCCTCCGTGCTGGGCTGCTCTGAACGCTTCATCGCTGACATAGAGAAAGGCCAGGCCATCGCTCCCAGCGCCTGGCGGGCGCAAGTTATTGGCCTCGCTCAGGATGTGGCCGTGCGCGCAATGGAAACCGCGAGCAATCTGTTGATGGGCGAGGCCGACGCTAAAATCGCGACACCGCCGCCCGCTACGGCCGAAGCCCGCTACGTTTAAGCCGTCCGCGCGTTAGCGCTCGCCAGCTCCTCGCTGAAGCGCTGTTCCAGCACCGCCATCGTATCGGCGACCTGTTCCAGCGCGCGCACGCTGCGCTGCTCGACACCCATGATCCGATCTTCGACCCGCTGACGCAGCGCCTTGAACTCGGCCGCAACTTCGTCGGCGATGCCCCCGTCGACAGTCTGCTCGAGCATTTCGAGGCGGCGGACGTTGTCGGTGATGAAGATGCCGATGTCTTGGCGCAGCACGTCGAGCGTTTCGGCGTGGCGGGCTTCGAGGGCTGCGACCCGCTGATTGAGCTCAACCAGGGCGGTGGCGTCGATGGCCAGGTTCTCAAGCCGCACGTCAGCGACGGCGAGCTCAAGCTTATGCAGACGCTCGTCGGCCTGCTTGACCGTCTCGTTGTGCTGGGTGCTGAGGTGGCCGATCAGGCGCGTGAAATTGTGCGCGTTCTCGTTCGCCTCGATGGTCTGCTGGCGCAGCGCTTCAATGCTTTGCGCAAGTTCTTCGTTCTGGTTGCCAGCTTCGACTTGGGCTGCGAGGCCTGCGATCTGACCGCGCAGCGCTGCAAGCGCCTGCTCGGTGTTTTCGCTTTCGGCCAAAGCTTCCAGCCGCAGCAAGCGTGCGTCGAAGCCATGATCGATGGCGCGATCGCCGAGCCCGGCTTCGATGCGGTCAAGCCGCGCCGGCAGCTCCGAAGTGGCGCTGACGGCAGAGTCCAGCAGACGGAAGCGGGCGAGAGCCCCGTTCTGGAAGGCTTCCTGGCTCTCAACGAACGCATCTAGGCGCTGCCGGATGTGCTCGATCTGGCCATCGGTGGAGAGGCCTTGCTGATCAAGGCGGCGCTCCAGCGAAGCCACGCCTTCGACTTGATCTTTAGCGAGTTTTTCAAGCGCGGCGAGGGTGCAGGTTTCGACCCGCTCGAGATCCGCCTTGAGCACGCGATGGCCGGCGGCGCCGACCAGTTCGCCATGCGACATGCGCTCAGCAAGCGCCGACATCTGACCGCTGACCTCCGAACGCACTTCGCCGATTGCGGCGCGCGCGTCGTCTTCGCTTTGGGCGATGCTGCGCTCGACCATGTCGCGCAAGGCGGCAATGTCGGCTGTGGTGGTGGTGACGATCGCATCGATTTGCTTCAGGCGGCCGAAGCCGCCGGCCTGGCGCTCGCGCAGTTCAGCGATTTCACTGGAGAGGTCGCCGTGGACGCTGTCGAGCGCGACTTGGTTGTCGCGGGTGGCGCGGGCGAATTCGGCGGCGAGGGCGGCGCCCGCCTGGCGCAGGCTCTCGGCGGTTTCTTCGAGCGCCGTTTGCGAGGCGTCTTCGACGTCGGCGAGTTGCGTCCGGAGTTGATCGACGCTGATCAGGGTGTGCCGCTCGGCCTCTTCGACGCGGTCAGACAGCGAGGCCATGCGGTTGGCGGCGTCTGCGAACGCCGCATGCATCTTGGCGCGCGTCTCCGACACGCCTTCGGCGACGCGGTCTTCCAGGGCCTCGCGCACGGTGCGGAGTTCGATGATCAAATGGGCGACGGCGGCGTCGGCCTGCTCGCCGGCCAAAGCGGCGGCGGCGCGCACTTCTTCAAGGCTCGCGCTTAGGCGATCGGAGGTCTCGCGGGTGAAGGCGCTAAAATCGTCTGCGACGGCGTATTTCAGCGCTTCGTGGGCGACGGCGACTTGCGCGGTGGCGGTATGGGCGGCGCGAATGGCGTCTTCGACACCGTCGATACGCTGATCGATGCCCTCAAAACGCTCGTGCGCCTGAATGCCCCAATGCTCGTGCGCCTCGTTCAGCGCGCCATTTTGCTCTTCGGCGTCGCCGATGCGCTTGCGCAATGCGGCCAGCTGCACACCGACGTCATTGACCGATTGTTCGAGATTGTCCGCCGTATCGGCGGCCAGCACTTCGACTTCATCGATGCGCGATGCGAGGCCGAACATCGAGCTGTCGAGGGCGTGAATGGCGTTGTCGAGGCCGCCGACCGAAAGGTGCAGGCGCCGTTCGAGCGCTTCAACGCGGTGGCGGACGACAAAATTTTCCTTTGGAGCCTGCGCAGTGGGTTCGGTTTGTGCCGGCTCCTGCGCTTGTGGCGCATGCATGTGCTCCAAGAGCGCGCCTTGCAGCACAACATCTGTCAAATAATCGGAGAGGCTGACACCGCGGCGCGCAGCTTCGGCGACCGCCTTTTCGCGGGTCTCGGGATCGATTCCCTTTAGCACCCAGGACTGCTCACTCATCACGGCCTCGCCTCAGCATCCGATAGGGATGCCTCAACGTGCTTAAGGCCGCGTAAAATAGAGGGTTTTGCTTTCGTTAACGGCGCCTAACAAATTGGCTGCGCGCGCGTCGGTTGAGGCGCCGCGTTGAGCACGCGCGCTGCGGTCATGTTTTTTCCAGTTTTCGGGCGCGGCAAAGAGGCAAATCATGTCACCTTGGTGTTGCGCACTTGGGCGGATCGGCGACCTCGCGCCGAAGGCCACCTTATGGCCGCCAGATTCGCATGTCTGAATGTTAAGCGACGACCGCAGACCTATATTGGGTCCGGCGGGGCGCGACGGAGGCACGATGTCTGAAGATATCTTTCGCAGTTACGCCCGCTCGTTCGAGCAGCGTCGCGAAGCGGAAATGTCGCTGCAGGATTTTCTAACGCTCTGCCGCGATGACCCGATGGCGTATGCGAGCGCGCACGAGCGCTTGCTCGCGGCGATTGGCGAGCCGCGCATGGTCGATACGTCGAAGGACGCGCGCCTCGGGCGTGTGTTCATGAACCGCACCGTGCGCTTCTATCCGGCATTCGCGGAATTCTACGGTATGGAAGAGACGATCGAACGGATCGTCGCTTTCTTCCGCCACGCCGCGCAAGGTTTGGAAGAGCGGAAGCAGATCATCTATCTGCTCGGCCCGGTCGGTGGCGGTAAGTCGTCACTGGCGGAGCGCCTGAAGGCGCTGATGGAAGAGCAGCCGATTTATGTGCTGAAGGCGGGCGATGCGATGAGCCCGGTGTTCGAGCATCCGCTTGGCCTGTTCGATCCCGAAGTCTGGGGCAAGCGGCTCGAAGAAGAATACGGCATCCCGCAGCGCCGCTTGAGCGGGCTGATGAGCCCGTGGTGCGTGAAGCGGCTGGACGAATTTGGCGGCGACATCACGCGTTTCCGTGTGGCCAAGATCATGCCGTCGCGCTTGCGCCAGATTGGCGTCGGCAAGGTCGAGCCGGGCGATGACAACAACCAGGACGTCTCTTCGCTGGTCGGCAAGGTCGATATCCGCAAGCTCGAAATGCATGCGCAGAATGATCCCGATGCGTATTCGTATTCGGGCGGCTTGAACCGCGCCAACCAGGGCATTCTCGAATTCGTCGAGATGTTCAAAGCGCCGATCAAGATGCTGCACCCGCTGCTGACGGCGACGCAGGAAGGCAATTACGTCGGCACCGAGAATATCGGCGCCATCCCGTTCCAGGGCGTGATCATGGCGCACTCGAACGAGGCCGAATGGCAATCGTTCAAAAACAACAAGAACAACGAGGCCTTCATCGACCGCATCTATGTGATCAAGGTGCCGTATTGCCTGCGCGTCGATGAGGAGAAGAAGATCTATGAGAAGCTGATCCGCACGTCGGAGCTTTCCGAAGCGCCATGCGCGCCGGGCACACTCGAAATGCTGGCGCGCTTTTCGGTGCTGTCGCGCTTGAAAGAGCACGAGAACTCCAACGCCTACGCGAAGATGCGCGTCTATAATGGCGAGAGCCTGAAAGAGGTCGATCCGAAGGCGCGCACGCTGCAAGAATACAAAGACGCCGCCGGCGTCGATGAGGGCATGGACGGCATCTCGACGCGTTTTGCGTTCAAGGTTCTCGCCGGCACGTTCAACCACGACACGCAAGAGGTCGCCGCCGATCCTGTCCACTTGATGTATGTGCTGGAGCAGGCGATCCGCCGCGAACAGTTTCCGCAAGAGGCGGAAAGCAAATTGCTCGAGTTCATCAAGGCGGAGCTCGGTCAGCGTTATGCTGAGTTCATCGGCAACGAAATCCAGAAGGCGTATCTCGAAAGCTACCACGACTACGGGCAGAACCTGTTCGACCGCTACGTTGATTATGCCGACGCCTGGATCGAAGACATCGACTTCAAGGATCCGGACACTGGCCAGCTCTTGAATCGCGAACTGCTCAACCAAGAGCTCTCGAAGATCGAGAAGCCGGCGGGAATCGCCAACCCGAAGGATTTCCGCAACGAAGTCGTGAAGTTCACCTTGCGCGCGCGCGCGGGCCACGGCGGCAAGAACCCGTCTTGGACCTCGTATGAGAAAATCCGCGAAGTGATCGAGCGGCGGATGTTCTCTCAAGTGGAGGACCTGCTGCCGATCATCACCTTCGGTTCGAAGAAGGATGGCGAGACGGAGAAGAAGCACGAGGAGTTCGTGTTGCGCATGGTTGAGCGCGGCTACACCGAGCGACAAGTCCGCCGGCTGGTCGAGTGGTACATGCGCGTGAAGCAGGCGGGGTAAGCGGCGCGATGCACATTATCGACCGCCGGCTCAATCCTGGCGGCAAAAGCTTCGCGAACCGCCAGCGCTTCTTGCGCCGCGCCCGCGCACAAGTGCGCAAGGCGGTGCGCGAAGCGTCGGGCACGCGCTCGATCAAGGACGCCGGCAAGGGCGGCGAAATCTCGATCCCGACGGGCGGCGTGCACGAGCCGCATCTGCATCGCTCGCGTCATGGCGGGATGCGAGATTACGTCCTGCCCGGCAACAAGAAGTATATCGAAGGCGACGGGATTCCACGGCCGGAGCAGGGCGGCGGCCAAGGCTCGCAAGCGAGCGATAGCGGCGAGGGCGAAGATGAATTTCGCTTTGCGCTGACCGACGAAGAATATCTCGATCTTTATCTGGAAGACCTTGAGCTTCCCGATCTCGCCAAGCGCCAGATCGCCGGCGCCAAAGCGGTGCAATGGCGCCAGGCGGGTTTCTCGACCTCAGGCCCGCCGTCGCGCATCTCGGTGCCGCGTACGCTGCGCTATTCGATGTCGCGCCGCATCGCGTTGAAGCGGCCGAAGGCGGAAGAGATCGCGGCGCTGCGCGAAGAGATCGAAAAGCTGGAGCGCGAAGGCGGCCAGTTCGATGCCCTGCAGGCGCTGCGCTTGGATTTGGAGCAGCGCTTGGCGCGCTCTAAGCGCATTCCGTACATTGACCCGGTTGATGTGCGCTATCGTCGGCTGGAGTCCAATCCAAAACCCATCGCCAAGGCGGTGATGTTCTGCCTGATGGATGTCTCCGGCTCGATGAACGAGCACATGAAGGATTTGGCGAAGCGGTTTTATTCGCTGCTCTACCTCTTCTTAAACCGCCGCTACGAGCACGTGGACGTGGTGTTCATCCGCCACACGCATGAAGCGTCAGAGGTGGACGAGCAGACGTTCTTCTATTCGCGCGAGACCGGCGGCACGGTGGTCTCCACCGCGCTCTTCAAAATGGCGGAGATCGTGCGCGATCGCTATCCGGTCGATCAGTGGAACATCTACGCCGCGCAAGCCAGCGACGGCGATAACACGTCGAGCGATAATGCTGTCGTGCTTGGGCAACTCAAGGACGTGATACTGCCGATCTGCCAATACTACGCCTATGTCGAAGTTGGCATGGACGATGAGGACGATCATCCGGGCGCCGGCGAGCCAAGCACCAATCTTTGGCGCGCCTATCGGCGCGTGCCCGTCGATGCGCCGTTTGCGATGCGCAAAGTGCGCCATCGCCGTGACATTTACCCGGTGTTCCGTGAATTGTTCGCGCGCCGCCCTGAAGGCGTTTCCGCGGAGGGCGCGTGATGACGACGTTGGCCGAAAGCAAATTGCTGTTTAAGGGCGCCGATTGGGATTTCGACCTGATCAAGCGCGTGCACGAAGCGTGCGGCGAGATCGGCATCAATGAGATGGGGCTCGATCCGTACCCCAATCAGATCGAAGTCATCACCACCGAGCAGATGCTCGACGCCTACGCGTCCACTGGCATGCCGCTTTTCTATCGGCACTGGAGCTTCGGCAAAGAGTTCGCGCGCAACGAGGCGCTTTATCGGAAAGGCTATCAGGGCCTCGCCTATGAGATCGTGATCAATTCCAATCCGTGCCTCGTCTACATCATGGAGGAAAACTCCGCGACGATGCAGACGCTGGTGATCGCGCACGCCGGGTACGGTCACAGCCATTTCTTCAAGAACAATTACGTCTTCAAGCAATGGACCGACGCGGACGGCATTCTCGATTATCTCGAGTTCGCGCGCGCCTACATCGCCAAGTGCGAAGATCGCTACGGCCAGGAAGAGGTCGAGCGCATGTTGGATGCCGCGCACGCGCTGCAAAGCCACGGCGTGCATCGATTTCCGCGCAAGCGCATGGCGGACTTGCGCTCGGAACAAAAGCGCGAGGAAGAGCGCCGCCTGCACGGCGAGCAATTGTTCAACGATCTCTGGCGCACGGTGCCGGCCGGCAAGCGCAAGCCAAACAAGGACGAGGACGAGCGCCGCAAAGCGTTGCTCGGTTTGCCGGAAGAGAACCTGCTCTACTTCTTAGAGAAGACTGCGCCGCGTCTCGCGCCCTGGCAGCGCGAAATCTTGCGCGTCGTGCGGCTGATCAATCAGTATTTTTATCCGCAGCGGCAAACCAAGGTGATGAACGAAGGCTGCGCGACGTACGTGCACCATCGCATCATGAACCGGCTGCACGAGAAGGGTCAGATCGACGACGGCTCGTTCCTCGAATTCATCCACTCGCACACCGGCGTTGTTCTGCAGCCGGGCTTCGACGATCGCCGCTATAGCGGCATCAATCCGTATGCGCTTGGCTTTGCTATGTGCTGCGATATCGAACGCATCTGCACTAAGCCCACGGATGAGGATCGCGAGTGGATGCCGGATATCGCCGGCAACAACGATCCGTACGGCACGCTGCGCGACATCTGGGCGAACTATCGCGACGAGAGCTTTGTCTCGCAATTTCTCTCGCCGGCCTGCATCCGCGACTTTGGCCTCTTCCGCGTCGTTGATGACGAGGAGCAGGAGGAGATGAACGTCGCCGCAATCCACGATGAGCGCGGTTATCGCAAAATCCGCCGCGCGCTCTCAAAGCACTACGACATTGCCTACCGCGACCCGGACATTCAGATTGTCGACGTAGATCTCGCCGGCGATCGCAAGCTCATCCTCGGCCACCGTGTGCTTGACGGCATCGTGCTGGAAGAGGGCGACACGCAAAAAGTGCTACAGCACGTCGCCGACCTTTGGGGCTATGACGTGAAATTGGTCGAGGCTGACGATAGCGGTGTGGTTCGCGGTGAACACACCGCGTCCCCGCGCCGGCCGTTTATGTGATGCTTTCGTAGGCGCCTGGACCCGATATTGCTCGGCCACCGGCCGCAAGCCTCGAAACTTTCCCCGGTTCGGCGCCTAATCTCCGTCTCGCGCGTTGGCGTCTGGGCGAACGGGGATGACATGCTCATTCGAGGCGGCTTCGACATTACTTATGACTGCCCGGCGCCCGCTTCGGCGGTGCTGACACTCAACGTGCACCCAACGCGCAGGGCGGACCTCCAAACCCCGGACAGCCTCACCAACGATCGCGGCGTCGCGATGCCGCAATACATCGATGGCTTCGGCAACATCTGCACGCGCGTGATTCTCCCCGCCGGCTTGACGACGTTTTCAAGCGATTTTTTGATCACTGACTCCGGCCAGCCTGACGACGTGGCCGAGCACGCCAAGCTCACGCCGATCCAGGATTTGCCGGACGACGTGATGGTCTACCTCCTCGGTAGCCGCTATTGCGAAACCGATCGCATGAGTGAGCTGGCCTGGTCGCTGTTTGGCAAAACGCCGCCAGGGTGGGCGCGGGTGCAGAGCATCGTCGACTACACGCATGAGCGCATCACTTTCGGCTATCCGCACGCGCGCGCGACGCGCACGGCGTGGGAAGCGCATGAAGAGCGGCTCGGCGTCTGCCGCGACTACGCGCATCTTGCGGTGACGCTCTGCCGCTGCATGAGCGTGCCGGCGCGTTATTGCACCGGCTATCTCGGTGACATCGGCGTGCCCTATAGCGATGCGCCGATGGATTTCAGCGCCTGGTTCGAAGCGTTTCTCGACGGCGCTTGGCATACCTTCGATGCGCGCCATAACACGCCGCGCATCGGCCGCATCCTGATCGCGCGCGGCCGTGATGCGACCGATACCGCCATCGCCACCACCTATGGCGCCGCAACGCTGACGGGATTCAAAGTGGTGACGGACGAAGTGGCGGCTAACGCCGCAGCGAGCGCTTAAGCGCCCAGCCGCGCCAAGCCATCCGCGATAGCTGGATCAACTTGTACGTCGCGCGGTGAGAGCGGGCGCGTAAGGCGCAAAGTCTCCATGCTGCGCGCACGAGAGAGCGCAACATAAGCCTGTCCCGGCGCGAAGGCGCCACGGCCGAGATCGATCTCGACGCTGTCGAGCGTCATGCCTTGAGCTTTGTGGATGGTGAGCGCCCAAGCTGGGGCGAGAGGGAATTGCACGTATTTGAACTCCTCTTTCACCTCCATGCGATTTTCCTTGGCGTTCCACGTCCAGCGCGCTTGCGGCCACACCGCGCGCGAAACATCAACCTCCTCGCCGGCGTCGAGCGCGACCACGATAACTTCGTCATCAAGCGATTTCACCGTGCCCAGCGAGCCGTTCACCCATCGGCCTTCGGGATCGTTCTGCGTGAAGATCACGCGCGCCTCGCGCTTCAGCACCAATTCCATTGGCGCCGGGAAGCGGTCGCCCTGCGCACGGGGCGCTTCGCCTTCGAACGCGCCAGTGTAGCGCGCCGCCGCGCCTTCAAGATTGGCGAGGCCGCGGGCGTTGTAATTATCGGCCACCGCATTGGTGGCGCAGAGCAACACCGGGCGCTTCGGCAGCGAGCGATCGAGGCAGACTGTGTTGAGGATCGTCACCGCTTCTTCGACACCGCGCCGCTCGCGGATCGAAGACAGAATGGCGATGAAGTCCTGATTGGTCTGGCGATGCACTTCAGTGAGTTGCACCGCGGCGAGCGGCGCATCGCGCAAGCAATGCGCGGAGAACGCGTAGGGGCTGGAATAGCCAGCATCCTCCAGGAGTTGGCTTTCCTCGCCGCGCACTACCGGCGGCAGCTGGTAGAAGTCGCCAACGAGAAGCATCTGCACGCCGCCGAACGGCCGCGAGCTTTTGCGCGCGACTTGCAAATGCTTGTTCATCGCGTCGAGCACATCGGCGCGCAGCATCGAAACTTCGTCGATGATCAGGCGGTTGATGGCGCGCGCCGTGCGCATGAAGAACCAGTGGGGTTTTTCCGCATTGCCGATCAGCGGCCGCGGCGGAAAGCCGAAGAACGAATGCACGGTTTGGCCGCCGATATTCATCGCCGCGAGGCCGGTCGGCGCCAGCAGCGCCTGCGGGTAAGTCGGGTCACTGTCGACCAATGACCGAATGAAATGACTTTTGCCGGTTCCGGCGCGGCCGATCAGCAGCACGACCGGTGTGCGGTCAGCGAGCGCCTGATGCGCTTCCGCAATGGCTGGATCGGAGTACGTGGCGGGAATCGTCATGCGGTTTCTATATAGACAGCCGCGCCGATGCGCTAAGCTCCACTGCGCATAAGGAGCTTGCGATGGTTCGTTTGATGTTGGCCGCAGCTGCAGCGGCGCTCGCCTTGACTGCCTGCGCAGCGCCCGCCGAGGAGGGCGTGTCGCGCGCTGCTCTCGCGGATGACGGCCGCGCCATTGCCGAAGCGCAATGCGCGTCTTGCCACGCGGTCGGTGAGTATGGTGCGAGCCCGAACGCTGCCGCGCCACCGCTGCGCTATGTGCTGGCGGAGCACGGCGGCGAAGTTTTGGCGGAAGAGCTGATCAACGGCATACAGGTTGCGCACCCAATGCCGGACTTTCAGTTCAACCCGCAGGGCGTCGATGCTCTGATTGTGTACCTGCAATCGATCCAGGAACCGCCGCCGAGCTAGATCGCGTCGAGCGCCTGAGCCAGATCGGCGATCAGATCATCCGGGTTTTCGATGCCGATCGAGATGCGGATGAGGTTCGGGCGGATCGAGTAGCGCGCAAGCTCGCCCGCCGGCATGCCGGAATGCGTCATTGCGGCCGGATGCGAGGCGAGCGTCTCGGTGCCGCCAAGGCTGACCGCGAGCTTGATGATCTGCAGCCGATCCAGAACACGGAACGCCTCGGCTTCGCCACCCTTCACTTCGAAAGAAAACGTCGAGCCGGCATTCTTGTTTTGCTTTTCATGGACCGGCCGGTCGGGGTGATCTTCGGGCAGAAAGTCGAGATACCAGACGCTCTGCACCTTAGGATGCTCGCGCAAAAACTCGGCCACTTTGCGTGCACCCGCTGCGCCGGCTTCCATGCGAATCTTCAGCGTCTCGAGCGAGCGCATCAGCAACCACGCAGTATGCGTGTCGGCCATGGTGCCGAGCGTCGAGCGCATGCGGCGCACAGGCGCGAGCATCGCTTTCGACCCAGAGGCGCTACCGGCGATCAAATCGGAATGGCCGCCTACGTACTTGGTAAGCGACATGAGCACGATGTCGGCGCCGTGCTGGAGCGGCGTTGAATAAACGGGGCCGAGCAGGGTGTTGTCGACGATTACGGGCGGACGCCGGCCATCTATGGTCAGCGCATTCGAAAGCTCTCGTGCCGCGGCGATATCGACCAGTGCGTTGGTTGGGTTCGCCGGCGTTTCGATGAAGATCGCGCCGATGCGGCCTTTGTCGCGGGCTTTTTGCGCGGCGCGGCGCATTTCTTCCGCGCCAAGCTCGGCCTCGAAGCCGAACGGCGTGATGCCGAATTCCGGCAAAATCGAGTGGATCAGCGTTTCAGTGCCGCCATAGATCGGGCGGCTCTGCAGAATGACGTCGCCGGGGCGGAGATACGCGAGCAGGGCGGTTGAGATCGCGGCCATGCCGGAGGCGAAGACGAGCGAGGTCTCCGCATCGTCCCAAAGCGCCAATCGATCCTCGACGACTTCGAGATTTGGATTGTTGAAGCGCGAATAGATGAGGCCGGGCTCTTCGTCTGGCCCGAGCTTACGGCGGCCTTGGATGGTGGCGAAAAAGTTTTTGCCGTCTTCGGCGGACTTGAACACGAACGTCGACGTCTGAAATTGGGGCGGCTTAAGCGACCCTTCCGACAGCATCGGATCGTAGCCGTAGCCCATCATCAGCGTTTCAGGCGCCAGAGCGCGATTGCCGAGCGTGCGTTTACGCCATTTCTTTTCAGCCACGCGTTAGCTCCGTCGCGATCAACATCGCGACGTTCTCTGCTTGTTGTGCGTGAATTTCAATGCCGCCCAGCTGAGATCGATCGATCAGATCGACCAGACAGCGTCCTTGCTGGCCGGCGGCAGCGGCGTTTGGCCGAGCGCGAGCGTTGCGGACTGGATCGTCACACTCGGCGTCGGCGCGCAAAGCAATGAGCCATAGGGCGCGGCGCCACAGCTGCTCAGTGATGACGGCGCGCCACCGGAATCGTGGGTCGCTGCAAACGTCGCCCAGGCGACGTGCGTGCGCACCGGTTCGGGCTGTTGTTCCTGCGCCGGGCGCGGCGCCGGTGCGGCGGCGAAGGTGAAATCTTCCTTGCCGACCATTTGCGGCACCATACCGGTGATCCGCAGTTGCATGGCCAGTTCATAGCTTGCGCCGGAATTTTCGACCACGCGCAGGCGCACGTCGTGCACGGCGCCATGTTCTCTTGCGAGGAGCGCTTCGTCGCGCAGCGAAACCACGCCGAGATCGCGATCGACGGTGAAGCGTCCGCCAGCGTCGTTCAGCAGGTAAAATCCAGGCGTGTCGAACTCAGGCGCGGCCGCGCTCGGCGCGGACATGGCGAGCGCTTGCTCATAGGCGCTGGACGCGCCGGCGCTGACTTCGATCGAGTCGAATTTTTGCGCGAAGGGATCGAGTGGCGGAATCATGTTCCGCACACTCTGCCCGTTCATAGCTAACACCCCGTGAAGCGGGTGTTTGCGTTGTGTTTACGCTTGCTGCTCGCCCCAGCCGTAAGCGCCCTTCACTTCGAGGAATTCCTCGAGGCCGAAAGAGCCGCCTTCGCGGCCGATGCCGGATTGCTTGTAGCCCCCGAATGGCGCGCCCAAACCGCCCTGCGCGCCATTGATGTGGACGTTGCCCGCGCGCAGCTGACGCGCGACTTTGCGCACACGCTCTTGGTTGCTGCCTTGCACATAGGCGGCGAGGCCGTATGGCGTGTCGTTCGCGATGCGGATCGCGTCTGCTTCGGTTTCGTAGGGGATGATCACGAGCACCGGCCCGAAGATCTCTTCGCGTGCGATGGTCATGTCGTTGTTCACGTCAGCAAACACGGTCGGCTTTACGTAATAGCCGCGGTTCAATCCGTCCGGGCGGCCAACGCCGCCGGCGGCCAGACGCGCGCCTTCGTCGATGCCTTTTTGAATGAGGCCTTGCACCTTCTGGAATTGGTTAGCGTTGGCCAGCGGGCCGATGGCGCCGGCTTCAGCTTGATCCGGCGCCTGCACCTTGATGCTCTTTGCAGTTTGCGCCGCGATACCGACGATCTCTTCGTACTTCGACTTCGGCGCCAGCATGCGCGACGGCGCATTGCAGCTTTGGCCGGTATTGTTGGCCATGTGCAGCATGCTGCGCGCGACCGCTTGCGGCAGATCAGCGTCGTCCAGAATGATGTTCGGGCTCTTGCCGCCGAGTTCGAGCGCGACTTTCTTGATGCCCTTGGCGGCGTTTTCCATCACCGCCGTGCCAGCCCGCGTCGAGCCGGTGAAGCTCAGCATGTCGACATCGGGATGCGCGGAGAGGGCAGAGCCAACGCCCGGCCCATCGCCGTTGACAAGATTGAACACGCCAGCCGGCACGCCGGCCTCGTCCAGGATTTCCGCAAAAAGAATAGCGTTGAGCGGCGCAAGTTCAGAAGGCTTCAGCACCATCGTGCAGCCAGCCGCCAGCGCCGGGCCGACTTTGGCGCACACTTGGTTCATCGGCCAATTCCACGGCGTGATCATGCCGATGACGCCAATCGGCTCCTTCAGGATGCGGCGGCCCTTGCCGTAATCGTACTCGAAATCGAACGTATCGAGCTGTTTGCGAGCATCGATGAGATAGCCGAGGCCCGCGGGCGCTTGCATCTGCTGCGCGATCGGGAGCGGGGCGCCCATTTCCATCGAAATGGTTTCGGCCATTTCGCCCATGCGGCGCTGATAAATCGCGATGACCTTATCGAGGATGGCCTTGCGCTCATCGATAGTGGTGACCGACCAGGTCTCGAACGCCTTCTTGGCCGCGGCGACCGCCTTGTTTACGTCCTCAGCGCCGCCGAGCGAGATACGGCCGCAAGGTTCTTCATTGGCTGGGTTGATCACGTCATGCGTGCGCGGCTTCGCTGGGGCGACCCATTTGCCGTCAATGTAGAAGTTCAATTGTTCGCGCATGGGGGTCTCCTCCGGGGATTTTCAGCTCAGGTAGCAGATATAGGGAGGGGCGGCGAGTTCGCGCGGCGGCAATGTTGCGCTATGCCCCGCGCCAATGGACGAACACCGCCCCCTCCGAACTTTCGGCCGCATCAAAGCGCGCACGCTAAAGCCCCGCCAAGCCGGGCTGATGGAAACGCTGCTGCCGCATCTGGCCGTGCCGGAGGAGGGGGAGATTGATGTGGAGGCGCTGTTCTCCCTCCCCCTTGGGGGAGGGCCGGGGCGGGGGGCGGTGCAGAATGTGGCGCCGAGCGAACTTGTCCCTGCCTCCCACCCCAACCCCTCCAAGGGGGAGGGGCTCGTGCTCGAAATCGGTTTCGGCGGCGGCGAGCATCTGGTGGCGCAAGCTTCCGCGCAGCCGGATCTGCGCTTCATTGGTGTCGAGCCCTTCATCAACGGCGTCGCCTCGTGCTTGCGGCACATCGAAGAGAGCGGCGCGCAAAATATTCGGCTGCACCAGGGTGATGCGCGCGACGTCGTCGCGCGGTTGCCGGATGCCTCGCTCGATCGCGTGTACATCCTGTTTCCCGACCCGTGGCCGAAGGTGCGTCATCACAAGCGGCGCCTGATACAACCGGAGTTCCTCGGCGAACTCGCGCGCGTGATGAAGCCCGGCGCGGAACTTCGCTTCGCAACGGATTGGGCGAATTACGCGGCGTGGACGCTGGAGCACGTCACCCGCGATGCGCGCTTCAAATGGCTAGCAGAAAGCGCCGCCGATTGGCGCGCTGCTTGGCCGGAGCACGTGCAGACGCGATACGAGCAAAAGCAACTCGGTGACTGCGCCCCAGTGTGGCTGCGCTTTGAAAGATCGGCCTAAATAGCCTTCTGCAGAATGCACCGAAGGAACTCGAATGCCGACACGCCGCCGCTTTGCCTTGCTCGTGTGCGCGGCGCTCGCTGCATGCTCGACTGCGGCGAGCTTAGAGAGTCGGCCGCTGCATGCCGGCGTGTCGCGTGCCTTCGCCGCGGACTTCGAGAGCGTGAGCGCTGCGGTTGACGTGGCGATGGAAACGCTGCCGGTGAACATCATCGCGCCGGTTGAGGTTGCGGGCGCACGTGTTGCGCGCTTCGATCGGCCCGTCACGCCTACGGGTTGGGGCGAGAGCGGGCGCGTCGTCATCGCGCCGGTGGACGCCAGAACGACCCGCGTCACCGTCGCCGTCGACCCCCGCGATCCGGCGCAGCCTCGTGAACGCACCGAAAGCGGCTACGCGGCGGAAATCTTTCGCAAAGTGAACGTCGTGCTTTGGACTGGACACGCCGGTGTGGCCGAAGTCACATCGACGGATGCCGATACACGCTAAGTCAGCGGGGCGCCGATAGCGCTGAAAGGCAAAGCAATGAGTACGAATCCCAACAAAGCCCTTTGGGAAAAGGGTGATTTCACCCGTTTGGCCGAAACTATGCGCGAGAGCGGCGAAGCGCTCGTCCGCGATGTCGGTGTGAAGCCGGGCCTGCGCGTGCTCGACCTTGGCTGCGGCGACGGCACGACGGCTATCCCGGCAGCGCAGCTCGGCGCGGACGTGCTGGGCGTCGATATCGCGCGCAATCTGGTCGAGGCCGGCAATCGCCGCGCGCGTGAAGCGGGCCTGACGAACATCCGCTTCCAGGAGGGCGATGCCTCCAATCTGGAAGGGCTGGAAGCCAACAGCTTTGATCTCATCGTCAGCATTTTCGGCGCGATGTTTGCGCCGCGGCCGTTCGATGTCGCCAAGGAGATGGTGCGGGTGACCAAGCCCGGCGGCCGCATCGTGATGGGAAATTGGATTCCGGGCGATCCGACTTTGGTCGCGCAAATCCTGAAGATCAGCGCGTCCTATTCACCGCCGCCGCCGGAGGGCTTCATCAGCCCGGTGACGTGGGGCGTCGAAGCGAACGTGATCGAGCGCTTCACGGCGGCGGGCGTGCCGGCTGCGAACATCGCGACTGCGCGGGAGACCTATTGGTTCAAGTTTGACGGCCCACCGCCAGCGTTCGTCGATCGCTTCCGCACGTTCTATGGCCCGACCATGAATGCGTTTGAGGCCGCAGAGAAAAACGGTCGCGAGGCGGAGCTGCAAAAGGAACTCGAAGCACTCTTCGTAGCGCAGAACCAAAGCGACAGCGTCGAGCGCACGTCGATCCCGGCGACCTATCTGCGGGTGACGGTGACCAAATAGGGTGTTGGGCTGGTTCGGTTTCTTTGAAATCGAGCCAGCCACGCCGTGGGGGCTTGGCGCTGGGTCAAAGACCCGCTATATCGCCTCCAACATCTTCGCTGATGCCTCCGACGGAGGCGCAGCGGCGGGCCCCGGGTCCGCCGCTTTTTTGTTACTTGGAGCCGGGTTGCGCACCACTAACCCCGTTGAAGAGCGCGTCGTCGCGCTGATCGAGCCGACCGCCACTGGCCTCGGCTACCGGATCGTGCGCGTGCGCCTCTCCGGAAATCGCCGCAAACGCCTTCAGATCATGGCCGAGCGCCTCTCTGACGGCGAAATGGGCATTGGCGATTGCACTAAGCTCTCGCGTGCGCTGGCGCCGGTGTTCGATCTCGAGGACCCGGTCCAGAGTGAATATGATCTCGAAATCTCCTCGCCGGGCATCGATCGCCCGCTGATCCGTCTTGAGGATTTCGAGCGCTTCAAGGGCCACCAGGCGAAGCTCGAAACCGCCGCGCTCACCGATAATCAACGCCGCTTTAAAGGCGTGATCACCGCCATCGAGGGCGACGTGATCGTGTTGACGACCGATCAGGGCGAAACGCGCTTGAAGTTTGCGCAACTGTCGGACGCGCGCCTCGTGCTGACGGACCAGCTGATCGCTGAAGATTTGAAACGTGCCAAGGCGGCCGAGGCCGCCGGATTAGATGCTGACGACGAAGGACAAGACACATGAGCACCGGCATTTCTGCAAACCGGATGGAAATCCTTCAGATCGCTGACGCGGTCGCGCGCGAGAAGTCGATCGACAAAGAGATCGTCATCCAGGCGATGGAGCACGCGCTGCAAAAGGCCGCCCGCTCGCGCTACGGCGCCGAGCACGACATCCGCGCCACCATCGACCAGAAGACGGGCGAGATGGAGCTGAAGCGGGTGATGACGGTGGTGGACGAGTCGATGCTCGATCCTGAAACCCGCCCGTTCAATCCATCGACCGACATCATGCTCGACGTCGCCAAGAAAACCGATCCGGAAGCGGTGCTGGGCAAGGAATATAGCGAAGGTCTGCCGCCGATCGAATTCGGCCGCGTCGCCGCGCAAACCGCTAAGCAGGTGATCAACCACGAAGTCCGCGAAGCTGAGCGTGAGCGTCAGTTCAGCGAGTACAAGGATCGCATCGGCGAGATCATCAACGGCGTCGTGAAGCGCGTTGAGTTCTATAACGTCATCGTCGATCTAGGCCGCGCCGAAGGCGTCATCCGTAAGTCGGAAAGCATCCCGCGCGAAAACCTCCGTGTCGGCGATCGCACCCGCGCTTACGTCTATGACGTCCGCCGCGAGACCAAGGGCCCGCAAATCTTCCTGTCGCGCGCCAAGCCGGAGTTCATGGCCCGCTTGTTCGCGCAGGAAGTGCCGGAAGTGTACGAAGGCGTGATCGAGATCAAAGCCGCCGCTCGTGACCCGGGCTCACGCGCCAAGATCGCCGTGATCAGCCACGATAGCTCGATCGACCCAGTCGGCGCCTGCGTCGGTATGCGCGGCGCGCGCGTGCAAGCGGTGGTCGGCGAACTGCAAGGCGAGAAGATCGATATCATTCCATGGTCGTCCGATCCCGCTACTTTCATCGTCAACGCGCTGCAGCCGGCGGAAGTCTCCAAGGTCGTGCTCGATCCGGAAGAGGCGCGCGTTGAAGTCGTTGTCGGCGAAGCGCAGCTTTCACTCGCGATCGGCCGCCGCGGCCAGAATGTGCGCCTGGCCTCGCAGCTCACCGGCTGGTCGATCGACATTCTCACGGAAGCGGAAGAATCCGAGCGCCGTCAGAAGGAATTCGCGACCCGCACTGAACTCTTCGTCAAAGCGCTGGAAGTGGATGAAATGTTCGCCCAGCTCCTGGCCTCGGAAGGCTTCGAGACGGTCGAAGAAATTGCCTATGTCGACCAAATGGAGCTGGCCTCGATCGAGGGCCTCAACGACGAAATCGCTGACGAGCTGCAAGCCCGGGGGCGTGAATTCCTCGATAAGTTCGCGGCTGAACTCGAAGCCAAGCGCGTGGCGCTGGGCGTGGCCGACGATCTGAAGGGCGTCCCCGGCATTACTGGCCCGATGCTGGTCGCGCTCGGTGAGAAGGGCGTCAAGACGCTGGAAGATTTCGCCGGCCTGGTCGGCGATGATATCCGCGGCTACTTCGAAACTAAGAACGGTGAGCGCGTGCGCGAGCCGGGCGTGCTGGAAGATTTCCAACTGACGCAAGAGCAAGCCGATGCGCTGGTGCTCAACGCCCGCGTCGCCGCCGGCTGGATCGAAGCGCCGCCCGAGCCGGAGCCCGAGCCGGAAGTGGAAGGAGACGCCGACGATGTCGCCAGCGTCTTTCCAAATAGAAACTGAAACGCCGCGCCGCGATCGTGAGCGGCGCTGCATCGTAAGCGGTCAAAGTGAGAGCGAAGTGGGCCTGATCCGCTTCGCGCTCGCTGGTGACGGTATGGTGACGCCGGATGTGGCGGCGAAGCTTCCAGGCCGCGGCGCTTGGGTGCGCGCCGACCGCGCCAGCATCGAGCTGGCTGCCAAGAAGGGCCACTTTGCGCGCTCGTTCAAACGGCACGCCAAAGTTCCCGAGGATCTCGCTGGACTGACTGAAAGGCTGCTTGTGCGCCGCTGTCTCGATCAACTTGGGATGGCGCGCCGTGCTGGCGCCATCGCGACCGGCGCGACGCAAGTTGAAGGCGCGATCCGCTCAAAACCGGCGCTTGTGCTGATCGAAGCAGAAGATGGCGCGCAAGAGGGTCGCGAAAAGCTGATGAGCCTCCATATAGGGCTCTGGGGCCGCCCGCCGCGCGCCGTTGGCTGCTTTTCGTCCGAGGATTTGGGCGTGGCGCTGGGGCGGGAACGTGTGATACACGCATGTCTGCTTCAAGAGCGCTTGGCGGTGGGCTGGGCGGCGGAAATAGGCCGCTTGGCTGGATTCCGCGCCATCGTTCCAAGCTCTTGGCCCGATTCCTGGCGCTCTGTGTCGTGGAAACTGGGCGGCGCGGACGCTGGAGCCAACCAGAGCCGCGACGAGCGCACCGATATTTGACGATGACGACAAACGAACGACCGACGAACTGACGGCGAATTTAGGATTGGCAACTCGACTGCATGTCTGACGGCAACGAACAAAAAGACGCTCCCTCCGGCCGCAAGCCGCTGACGCTCACCCGCACGGCGAGCGCAGGCACTGTGCGCCAAAGTTTTTCTCACGGCCGCACCAAGCAGGTCGCCGTCGAAGTGCGCGAGAAGCGCTCGATCAACCGGCCTGGCGCTGGCGGCGCAGGCGCCGCTGCACCTGGCCCGGGCGTGCCGCCGCCACTGCGCAGCACGCGGTCTGCAACGCCAGCCCCTGAGGCGGCAGCGCCGAAACCACAACCGCAACTCGGCGGCATCAGCGACGAAGAAGCGCGCCGTCGTGACGAAGCAGTTCGCCGTTCGTTGGCGGAACGCGAAGCTCGCGAAGAACGCCAGCGCGCCGATGATGAATCGCGCCGCGCCCTTGAAGATGCGCAGCGCCGCAAGGCCGCTGAAGATGAAGCGCTCGCCGCTGAGTCCGATGCGCGCCGCCGTGCCGAACAAGAAGAAGTCGCCGCCGCCGCCGAACCGGCGACGGAGCAACGCCCCGCCGCTGCGGCCGGCGCCGCTGCCCCGCGCCCAGGCGCTCCGCCACAACGGAACGAGGCCGGCCTGCTCGACGAGCTCGGCGGCCGCATCAAATCGGCGCGCAAGCCGATCGCCGCTGTTCCGGTCAAGCCCGCCAAAAAGGGCGAGCCTGAGCGCCGCAAAGGCAAACTGACGCTCGACATGGTCGAGCGCGAAGTGGCCGGCGATGACGATCGCGTTCGTTCGCTCGCGGCCTATCGCCGTGCGCAACAAAAAGAAAAAGAACGCCGCGCCAAGATGATGGGCGGCAGTGGCGAGCGCGAGCAGATCAAGCGCGAAGTCATCATTCCGGAATCCATCACCGTGCAGGAGCTGTCCAACCGGATGGCCGTGCGCGTGGCCGACATCATCAAGTTCATGATGCACCAAGGCCAAATGCTAAAGCAAAGCGACGAGCTCGACGCCGATACGGCCGAACTCATCGCCACCGAGCTTGGCCACACAGTAAAGCGCGTCGCCGAGTCCGACGTTGAAGAGGGCCTCGAAGGCGACATCACCGATACGGACGAGAACCTGCTTCCGCGTCCGCCGGTGGTCACCATCATGGGCCACGTCGACCACGGCAAAACGTCCTTGCTTGATGCTTTGCGCCAGACCGACGTCGCCGCTGGCGAAGCGGGCGGTATCACCCAGCACATCGGCGCCTATCAGGTGCGGGTGAAGAGTGGTGAGCGCGTCACCTTCCTCGATACGCCTGGCCACGCCGCGTTCACCGCCATGCGCGCCCGCGGCGCGCAGGTGACGGACATCGTCGTGCTGGTTGTCGCCGCCGATGACGGCGTCATGCCGCAGACGGTCGAAGCCATCAATCACGCCAAAGCCTCGGGCGCGCCGATCATCATTGCGATCAACAAGATCGACAAAGAGGACGCGAACCCGACACGCGTGCTGACCGATCTCCTGCAACACGAGATCGTCACTGAAGCGCACGGCGGCGATACGCTCGCGGTTGAAGTGTCGGCCAAGCAGAAATTGAACCTCGACAAGCTGGTCGAGACGATCCTTCTGCAATCGGAAGTGCTCGATCTGAAAGCCAATCCGGATCGTCCGGCCGAAGCCACGGTCATTGAATCCAAGCTTGATCGCGGCCGCGGTACGGTGGCGACGGTGCTGGTGCAAAAGGGCACGCTGAAGCGCGGCGACATCGTTGTCGTCGGCGCCCAGATGGGCCGCGTTCGCGCGCTCACCAACGAGCGTGGCCAGCAGCTGCAAAGCGCCGGCCCGTCCGAGCCGGTCGAGATCATGGGTCTCGAAGGCGTGCCGGATCCAGGCGACACACTGAACGTCGTCGAGAACGAAAATCGCGCCCGCGAAGTTGCGAATTACCGCGCCCGCGCCAAAAAACAGCGCACGACGGGCGGCGGCGGCCAAGTCCGCACTTCGCTCGAAAGCATGATGGCGAAGTTCAAGGATTCGACAGCCAAAGAGCTGCCGATCCTGATCAAGGCCGACGTGCAAGGTTCGGCTGAAGCGATCGTCGGCTCACTCGATAAGCTCGCGCACGAAGAAGTGCGCGCGCGTGTGGTGCTCTCCGGCGTCGGCGCCATCAACGAGTCGGACGTGCAGCTCGCCAAGGGCTCGGGCGCGCCGATCATCGGCTTTAACGTCCGCGCCTCGAAAGAAGCGCGCGATCTGGCCGAGCGCGAAGGCGTCGAAATCCGCTACTACGCGATCATCTATGACCTGATCGACGACATCAAAGGCGTCATGTCCGGGATGCTCGCGCCGCAAATGCGCGAAACCTTCCTCGGTAACGCTGCCGTGCTCGAGGTGTTCAACATCTCCAAGGTCGGCAAAGTCGCCGGCTGCCGCGTCACCGATGGTGTCGTCCGCAAGGGCGCGAAAGTCCGTATCCTGCGCGACAACGTCGTCATTCAGGAAATGGGCGTGCTGAGCACGCTGAAGCGCTTCAAGGACGAAGTCGATCAAGTCGTCTCCGGCCAGGAATGCGGCATGAGCTTCGGCCCGTTCCAGGACATCAAGCAAGGCGATGTCATCGAGTGCTTCAACGTTGAAGTGGTGCAGCGGTCGCTCTGAGGCGTTTAGAATGCGCGGCGTTGTCGTAGCAGCATTAGCGGCGGTATTTGCGCTTAGCGCATGTCAGCGCCAAAGCAGCGATGAAAAGCTGCCGGGTGAACGGCCGGCGACGGTGGTCGAAGCGGAAACCCGCGTCGACGCCGTGCCGCAGGAAGAACCCGCAGTCGCGCGCTCGCAATGGCGCGCGGTGAGCGAGCAAGCGCGCACCGTCACCGGCAATCTCCGTGTCAGCCTTGAAGGCCGCCGCGGCGGCCCGGTGGTGTTTGCATTCGCGAACGGCATCACGGTTCGGGCGCAGCCCTATAATGTGGTGCCGGCAGATCAGCGCGCGGCGTCCGGCGGGCAGAGCTTTGCTGCAATTCTCGCCGGCGATCCGCGCGTCGATGCGCACCTCTACCGCGTTCAGACCGAAAACCTAATTCCCGGTCGCACCGGCGGGCTCTGCGGCGAGCGCGAGGCGCGGCACCTGGCGGTGAGCGAGTTCGTGGACTCAAGCGGCCGTTGGGTGTTCAAGCTCGCCGCGTTCGCAGGCGAAGCACAGCCGCCGACGAGCGCCGATCCCGAGTTTTGCGCGGCCTTCGCGTTCACCGCGCAGTAGAAGCAAAGTATGAAACGCAAATCGCGAGGTCAGGGGGCCCAGGGCCCTTCGCAGCGCCAGTTGCGCGCCGCAGAACTGGTGCGCCACGCGCTAGTGGACATCGTCGCACGCGAAGAGTTGCGCGATCCCGATCTCATCGGCGCTTCCATTACGATCGGCGAAGTGCGCGCCTCGCCCGATCTGAAGCACATGACCGCGTTCGTCTCATCGCTCGGCCCCACCGATCCGCGGGTGATCGCCAATGGCCTAACGCGCATCTCCAGTTTTGTACGCGGCCGCCTGGCGCGCAGTGTTGATCTCAGGTTCACGCCAGAGCTGCACTTCCAGCCGGACGTGTCTTACGAAGAAGCGCGCCACATCGATGAGCTGCTGGCGAGCCCGGAAGTGGCGCGCGATCTGAAGCGCGAGGGCGAAGAGTGAATTCACTTCCGCCTGCGTTGCTTGGCGTGAACGATGGCCCGAACCTCAACGTGTTCGGTGCCGACGCGATAGATGACCAAGTACGGCGTTCGCGCGACTGCCAATTGCCTCAGTTGGCGGTGCAGCTGAGAAGGCGGGGCGAGCTCGGGAAAGTGCTCAAGCAAAGCGATGGCGGCCAAGATGCGCTCGCCGACGCGATCTGCCCCAGCCGGGCTCTGTTTTCGCAGGTACGCGATCGCCGAGTCGAAGTCGCGTCTTGCGCCTTCGCCCCAAACAATTCGCATCAGCGCGGTCGGTCGCGGAATGCGCGAACCACTTCATCGTGCGGCGTCATGCGCTCGTCAGCGTCGAGCCGCGCCTCTATCTCCGCCCATTGTTCGGCGCTTAAGAGGTCTTCGCCGGCTTCATCCAGCATGAGGTCGATCTGCGCGGCCATGGCTTCTTGCTTCTCTTCCGGCAAGGAACGCAGGCGGGCGATGGTGGCGTCGAGATTGGCCATGGCGCACTTGTATCATTTTTCAGCCGCCCCGGCCAAATCCGCCGCTGTCGGTGTGAGGACTTAAGATGGGCCGGCGCAAAAAGGGCGATGACGTCTCCGGTTGGGTGGTGCTTGATAAGCCCGACGACATGACCTCGACGCATGCCGTCGCCGCCATCCGCCGCCTCTTCAATGCGCAAAAGGCTGGCCACGCCGGCACGCTCGATCCGCTCGCGTCCGGCATTTTGCCGATCGCCCTGGGCGAGGCGACCAAGACCGTGCCGTGGCTGATGGAGGCGCGGAAGACCTACATCTTCACCATCAAATGGGGCGTCTCGACCGACACCCAGGACCGCGAAGGCAAGTCGATCGCCGAAAGCCCTGTTCGCCCCACAGCCGAAGCAATCCGCGCCGCGCTGCCGGCCTTCATCGGCGAGATTCAGCAGATCCCGCCGCAATTCAGCGCCGTTAAGGTCGATGGCGAGCGCGCCTACGATCTTGCCCGCGCTGGTGAGACGGTCGAGCTTGAGCCGCGCCAAGTCACGGTTTACGAGGCCGAGCTGGTCGAAACCGAGGGCGATCTCGCCACTTTCCGTTTCCGCTCTGGCAAAGGCTTCTACATCCGCGCCCTGGTCCGCGATTTGGCGGCAAAACTTGGCGCAGAAGGCCACGTCTGGCGCCTGCGCCGAACCGCGGTTGGTCCGTTTACCGAGGCTGAAAGCGTCACACTGGACGACCTGCAGCTTTTAGGTCAAAAGGGCGCCGCGTCAGAACGCCTGAAACCCGTTGAGACCGCGCTGGACGACATCCCGGCACTGGCCATTAACGGAGAGGACGCGTTCAAGCTCAGACAGGGACGGCCCATCGTTCTCCTTCCGCATGTGATGGAGAGCCTGAAGCCTCAGTTCCGAGACCGCACCATCGCCGGGCAGGATGCCTCCCGTGCGGTGGTTGCTCTGTTTCAGGGCAAAGCGGTTGCGCTGGGTGACGTGCGAGCTGGGCGCTTTGAGCCGAGCCGCGTCTTTAACATCGCAGATTAATAAGGAGTACCGATGTCGGTTACCGCAGAGCGCAAGCAAGCGCTCATTAAAGACAATGCGAAGAGCAAGAACGACACCGGCTCGCCGGAAGTTCAGGTTGCGATCCTCTCAGAGCGGATCACCAACCTCACCGAGCACTTCAAGACGCACAAGAAAGACAACCACTCGCGCCAAGGCCTTCTGAAAATGGTCTCGCAGCGTCGTCGGTTGCTCGACTATCTGAAGGATCGCGATGTGCCGCGCTACCAAGCGCTCATCGAAAAACTGGGTCTGCGCCGCTAAGCGCTGTCCGGTGAGGGTGCTGGCGCAAACGCTACAGACCTCGCGCGACCACTCTTCAAAACCATTCCCGCGCTCGCGCGGGTTGCGAACCTCCGCCCATCCGGGGCGGAGGCAATTCGCGTAACGGATCGCCGTTGCGCATGTACGAGGCCTGAGGAAGCACCGGCTTCCGGCCTGGAGTTAGATGTATGTTTGATACCAAATCCGTTTCCATCGATTGGGCCGGGCGTCCGCTCACGCTCGAAACCGGCCGCGTCGCGCGTCAAGCTGACGGCGCTGTGTTCGCCACGTGGGGCGAAACCGCTCTGCTCGCGACGGTCGTCTACGCGAAGGAAGCAAAGCCGGGACAAGACTTTTTCCCGCTGACCGTGAACTACCAAGAAAAGTACTTCGCCTCTGGCCGCATTCCTGGCGGCTTCTTCAAGCGCGAAGGCCGCCCGACTGAACGTGAGACGCTGCTGTCGCGCCTGATCGATCGCCCGATCCGTCCGCTGTTCGTCGATGGCTTCAAGAACGAAGTCCAAGTCATCATCACGGTGCTGAGCTGGGACAATGAAAACGAGTCCGATCTGCTCGCCATGGTCGCGGCCTCGGCTGCGCTGACCATCTCCGGCGTGCCGTTCATGGGCCCGATCGCCGCTAGCCGCGTGGGCTGGATCGACGGCAAGCCGATGCTGAACCCGACGATCGAGCAAATGAAGACGTCGGATCTCGATCTCGTCGTCGCCGGCACCGCCAACGCGATCATGATGGTCGAGTCGGAAGTGAAAGAGCTCAGCGAAGCGCAAATGCTTGAAGCCCTGGCGCTGGCGCACAAAGGCATGCAGCCGGTGATCGACGCGATCATCGATCTGGCCGAACAAGCGGGCAAAGAGCCGTTTGCATTCGATCCGCCGGATCACTCGACGCTGCAGAAAAAGATCTTCGACCTGGTCGGCGGCGATCTCGCCACCGCCTACAAGATCACCAAGAAGGACGAACGCTACGCCGCCGTCGGCGCGCAACGCGATAAGGCCAAGGCCGCTCTGGTGAAGTCGGACGCGAACCCGGATGGCGTCGACGCCAACGTGTTCAAGGAAGTCTTCAAAGCGGTCGAAAGCGAAATCGTCCGCACGCGTATCGTGAAGGAAAAGGGCCGCATCGATGGCCGCGCCGTCGACAAGGTCCGTCCGATCGAGTCGATGGTCGGCTTCCTGCCGCGTACGCACGGCTCGGCGCTGTTCACGCGCGGTGAGACGCAATCAATCGTCGTCGCCACGCTCGGCACCGGCGAAGATGAGCAATTCATCGACGCGCTCGGCGGCACCTACAAGGAGCGCTTCATGCTCCACTACAACTTCCCTCCCTACAGCGTCGGTGAAACCGGCCGTATGGGCGGGGCCGGCCGCCGCGAAATCGGCCACGGCAAGTTGGCGTGGCGCGCGATGAAGGCGGTTCTGCCGACGGCTGAGCAATTCCCGTACACGGTGCGCCTCGTCTCCGAGATCACCGAGTCGAACGGCTCGTCCTCAATGGCCACGGTTTGCGGCTCTTCGCTCGCGCTCATGGATGCAGGCGTGCCGATTTCGGCGCCGGTGGCCGGCGTTGCGATGGGCCTCATCCTGGAAGACTACGGCTTTGAAGTTCTGACCGACATCCTCGGTGACGAAGACCACCTCGGCGACATGGATTTCAAAGTGGCGGGCACCCAAAAGGGCATCACCTCGCTGCAGATGGACATCAAGGTCGCTGGCATCACGCAAGAGATCATGCAGGTCGCGCTCGACCGTGCTCATGGCGCGCGCCTCCACATCCTCGGCGAAATGGCGAAAGCCATGGACGCGCCGCGCGGTGAAGTCGGCAAGAACGCCCCGCGCATCGAGCAGATCAAGATCCCGGTCGATAAGATCCGTGACGTGATCGGCACCGGCGGCAAGGTCATCCGCGAAATCGTGGAAAAGACCGGCGCGAAAGTGAACGTCGAAGACGACGGCACGGTGAAGGTGGCTTCGGCCAACGCCGAGTCGATCGAAGCGGCGATCAAGTGGATCAAGTCGCTGACCAGCGAGCCGGAAGTCGGCATGATCTACGAAGGCAAGGTCGTGAAGGTGATGGAGTTCGGCGCGTTCGTGAACTTCTTCGGCGCCAAGGACGGCCTCGTTCACGTTTCTCAGCTGGCGCGAGAGCGCGTTGAGAAGCCGGGCGATGTGGTCAAAGAGGGCGACACCGTGAAGGTGAAGCTCCTCGGCTTCGACGATCGCGGCAAAGTGAAGCTCTCGATGAAGGTGGTTGATCAAGCCACGGGCGCCGATCTCACCGCCGAGCTTGGCGATGAAGCGATCGATGAGGGCCCGCGCCGCGAACGTAGCGACCGCGGTGATCGCGGCCCGCGCCGTGGCGGCGGCGGCCGTGACCGTCCGCGCCGCGAAAGCTCGGGCGACTAAGCTCTAACGCTAACGCAAAACGGAAAGCCCGCTTCGCAAGAGGCGGGCTTTTTGTTTTTGACGAGGGCGCTCCCTATCTTCTCAGCCACGGGCTGCGCGCAAGGATAATCAATGTCGGACTTCTTCAATCAGGACATGGCCAAGCGCTATGACGAGAGAAACAGCAAGCTCTCGCCGATTTCCGACAATCTGCATTTACTCGTGCGCCTCGTGTTGGCGGACTTGCCGTCGGATGCGCGTATTCTGTGCGTTGGCGTCGGCACTGGCGCTGAAATTCTCTCGCTCGCTAAGGCCTATCCCGGATGGACGTTTGTCGGTGTCGATCCTTCGAAGGAAATGCTCGACGTTTGCCGCAGCCGGTTGGCGCAGGAACGTGTGGGCGACAGGTGCGAGCTCATTCACGGCTATGTGCAAGATGCGCCGGACGCGCCCGGCTTCGACGCTGTCTTGAGCATTCTGGTCGCGCACTTCATCGCGCGCGCGGAGCGGGGCGATTTTTACCGAAGCATTTTGAAGCGGCTAAAGTCTGAAGGCTATTACGTCAGTGCGGAGATCAGCGCCGATCTCAACGCGGACGAGTTTCCTGCGATGCTCAGGAACTGGGAGCAGATCCAAGCACTGATGGGCGCTACGCCGGAGTCTCTGCAAAAGCTCGGCGATACTTTGCGCAATGCTCTGCATGTTTTATCGCCGGCAGAGACTGTCGCGTTATGGCGCGAGAGTGGGTTCGGGACGCCGGTCGAGTTTTTTCAAGCCTTTATGATCCGTGGCTGGTACGCGCGACGGCCCTGACGCAATGCAAGCAGGGCTGGCGCGCGCTGGCCTTGCCGTGTCTAGTGCCCCCATGGCCGTCGTCACCCTCGCCAAGTTCACGTCTTTCCCGGAAGCAATGGTCGCGCGATCCTTGCTGGAAGCGGAAGGCATCGGCGTCGTCATGCCGGAGCAGGGCCTGGTCGCAGGCCAGCTCGACGCTGGCGTCATGGGCGGCTGGCGTTTGCTCGTCATCGAGGAAGAGCTTGAGGCGGCGCGCCAAATCCTGATCGACGCGCAGGTTCCGTTCTAACGGGAACACGCGGGCTCGTTCGCCGTTTGCCTCCGTGGAGGAAGCCAGGATGCTGCACCAATTCGAACATCGTCTCGCGCGCCAACGCACCGAGCGTATGGCGTACGGCATCGTCATCCCTGAAGCGGCGGAGAACACGCCGGAAGCGCACGAAGGCTTAGCCGACGAAACCGGCATCGAGATCGATAACGCCATCGAGCGGCCGAAGGACTAAGCCTTATTCGTCGCCCGTGCTTGGCACGCCAACGATGTGGAAGCCGGCATCGACGTGGATGACTTCGCCCGTGGTTGAGCGGCCAATGTCGCTCAGCAGCCACAACGCGCAGCCGGCGATGCCTTCCATCGTCGTGTCTTCCTTCATAACCGACCATTCACGGCCAGTCTGAATAAGCCCACGTCCGCCTTGAATACCGGCAATCGCGAGCGTGCGCATAGCGCCCGCGCTGATCGCATTCACGCGAATGCCACTGGGCCCCAGATCGCGAGCCATGTAGCGCATCGATGCTTCAAGCGCCGCTTTCGCCACGCCCATCACATTGTAGCTCGGCAGCACGCGCTCGGCGCCAAGATAGGTGAGCGTGATCATCGAGCCGTCGCGCTTCATCAGCTTCGACGCGCGCTTGCCAGCAGCGACGAATGAGAACGCGGAGATATCCATCGAACGCAGGAAGTTTTCGCGCGTGGTGTTCTCGACGAACGAGCCTTTGAGTTCGTTCTTGTCGGAGAAGGCGATCGAGTGGACGAGAAAGTCGAGCCCACCCCATTCCTTGCCGAGGCGGTCGAAGACGGCGTCGAGGTGCGCGTCATTGGTGGCGTCGCATTCGAGCACGATCTTTGAGCCGACGCTTTCCGCCAACGGTTTGATCCGCTTTTCCAGCGCCTCGCCCTGATAGGTGAAGGCGATCTCCGCGCCTTGCGCCGCGAGCTGCTGGGCGATGCCCCATGCGATCGACTTGTCATTGGCCACGCCCATGACCAGCCCGCGCTTGCCGCGCATTAGCTCGCCCTTCGGAAATACCCACTCGTCGGCCATCTGAAGCTCCTGATTTCTTGGCGGGCACCTGCCGACAGAGCGGGCCGCGGGTCAAGGCCAGCGGCCCTCCCTTGACAAGACACGCTTTCGATATATCTTTTACTTCGATATATCGAAACACACACGGAGTTTGAATGTTTCATCATCAGAAAAGAATGCACTGTCGGCACATGCGCGGCCCCCGCCGCGACGCTTGGGACGGCCAGCGCGAGCATGGCCATCACGGCCGGCGCCACGGAGGCGGCATGCGCCGCATGTTCGACCAGGGCGATCTGCGCCTCGTCGTCCTCGCCCTCCTGGGCCAGCAACCCCGCCACGGCTACGAGCTGATCAAGGAGATCGAACAGCTTTCGGGCGGCCTCTATGCGCCCAGCCCCGGTGTCATCTACCCGCTGCTCACCATGCTCGAAGAGTTGGGCCTCGCGCAGCAGGAACCCAGCGAAGGCGCCAAGAAGCTCTTTGCGCTCACCGAGCAGGGCAACGATGAACTCGCCGCCAAGCGCGCCGACGCAGAGCACTTGTTGCAACGCCTCGCCGCAGCGAAGGAGCGTTTCTCAAGCGGCCGCGCGCCGCAAATTGTGCGCGCGATGGAGAATCTCAAACTCGCACTGCGTCTGCGCATGGAGCGCGGCCCTCTCACAGAAGCAATCGAGCGCAGCTGATCCCGCGTTCCACCGGAACTGCGCGCCTAGACTCGCGTTTGTGCCCCGAGCGTTGAGGCGCACAAAATCTAGGAGCGCCGAATGGCGAAAATTCACGAGGCCCGCGTCGAGCAAGATGCCGATGGCCGGGTGATCATTGAACGCCCGAAGCGCGGCGGCCTTGGCTTCGGCTTCGGCGTGCTTGTCGGCATCGTCTTGTTCGTCGGCGCGATGCTCGCGTTCGTTTATAGCCAAGGCTCTTTCCAGCAGGCAGCGATTGAAGCTGATCGCATGTTCACGAGCGTCGAACGCCAAGCCGACGCAACCATTGATGGCGCGCAACAGGCCGCAAATGAATCGAGCGGCACTCTGACGAATTAACCCCTCGTCTCTGGGCATCGCTTGAGAACGCCGGCTCGCAAGGGCCGGCGTTCGTCTTTTCAAGATTACATTAAGCTTGCTGCTTTGCGGCGGGTTAAGTGCTGTGCGGTATAGGTGATGCTCCCCACGGAGCTTTCGATGCACAACGCCGCCCTGATGAGCCTTGCCGACGATCTCGCCGCCGACCGCCGCATCAGCGCGGACGAAGCGCTGCGTATGCGCAAGGAAATTTTCCCGGATGGCGTGGTCACGCGTCAAGAAGCCGACGTGATGGTGGCGTTGCAGGATCGCGTCGCCAACACCGACGAAGCCTGGGCGAGCGCGTTCGTCGAAGCCATTGTCGATCACGTGCTGCAGAGCGGCGTGTATCCCGGCCATGTCGATGAAGGCACGGTGACGTGGCTGATCGCTAGCTTCGGCCATGAAGGCGCCGCCGAAACCGAATTGGAAACCGTGCTAAAGGTTCTGGAACGCGCTGAAAGCGCGCCAGAATCATTAAGCGCGTTTGCGCGCCAACGTGTGTCGGCGCATGTCGCGGGTAGGGCGATGAACGCGGCGGATGTCGCGCTCGTGCGCCGTTGCCTCTATGCCGCTGCCGGCTCCGGCGCAGTCGCCGTCACTGAGGAAGAGGCGCGCTGGCTGTTTACGCTCGACGCTGAGTGCGACGGCCGCGCCAATGACGAAGCCTGGGGCGATCTCTTCGTCAAAGCCATGCTCAACCATCTGATGGGCCGCCGCGCGCCGAAACTGCTCGAAGCTGAAAGCATGGCGGCGCGCCAAAAGTGGCTGCACAGCCCGCAAAAAGGTGCGGTGGCTTTCTTGAGCAGCATGTTCGAGGGCGGCTTTTCTGCGTTCCGCAAAAAGCTGAACTATAACGCCACCGAGGCGTTCGAGGCCCACTACGAAGCGGTCAACGCCGAGTACGAGCAGGACTCAAAACTCACGCTCGTTGAAATGGCATGGGCCGTTGGCATGACCAAGGACGACGGCAAGCGCACCGCCAATGAAACGGCGCTGCTCACGGCGCTGAACGAACTCGAACCGCAGGCCTAAACGATCAGGCCGCGACCCGCGTAAACGCTAACGTCGCGTTGGTGCCGCCGAAGCCGAACGAATTGCTCAGCACGCAATTCAGCTCGCGATCAACCCGCTCCCGCAGGATCGGCAGATCTTCGAACGCCGGGTCGAGCTCTTCGATATGCGCGCTCTCGCAGGCAAAGCCATTATTGAGCATCAGGATCGAATAGATCGCTTCTTGTACGCCGGCTGCGCCGAGCGAGTGGCCGGTCAGCGACTTGGTGCTCGAAATCATCGGCGGCTTCGAACCAAACACGGCGCGCACCGCTTCCATCTCTTTCACATCGCCCACCGGCGTGGAGGTGCCGTGGGTGTTGAGATAATCGACCGGGCGATCGAGGTAGCGCATCGCCATCTGCATGCAGCGCGCTGCGCCTTCGCCTGAAGGGGCCACCATGTCGTGGCCATCGCTTGTCGCGCCATAGCCGGCGACTTCTGCGTAAATCTTCGCGCCGCGCTTCTTGGCGCGCTGATACTCTTCCAGCACCAGCACGCCGGCGCCGCCCGCGATCACGAAGCCGTCGCGGTTCTTGTCGTACGCGCGTGAGGCCTTCTCCGGCGTGTCGTTATATTTTGAACTCATCGCGCCCATGGCGTCGAACAGCACTGAGAGCGTCCAGTCGAGCTCCTCGCTGCCGCCAGCGAACATGATGTCCTGCTTGCCGTTCTGAATCTGCTCGTACGCATCGCCGATGCAGTGCGCGCTGGTCGCGCAAGCAGAGCTGATCGAATAATTGATGCCCTTGATCTCGAACGGCGTCGCCAAAGTCGCGCTCGCCGTCGAGCTCATCGCTTTCGGCACCGCGAACGGCCCGACGCGCTTGGCGCCTTTTTCGCGCGCCGTGTCAGCGGCGAGCACGATGGCGTGCGCTGACGGGCCGCCCGAGCCCATGATGATGCCGGTGCGCGGGTTGGAGACTTCTTCTTTCGTGAGGCCGGCGTCAGCGATGGCCTGCTCCATCGCGATATAATTCCAGCCCGAACCTTCGCCCATGAAGCGCATCACGCGCTTATCGACAACTTCCTCCGGCCGGATCGTCGGCTCGCCCGCCACTTGGCTGCGCATGCCTTTTTCAGCGTAGTCGGGCGCCGCGCGAATGCCGCTCTTGGCCTGAAACGATCCCCATTCCGGTGACGACGACACGACGCATGCGGATGCGCTCCTATTTCATCTGAGCTTCAAGCTGTTCCGGCGAGAACAGGCCGACCTTGAGGTCTTTGGCCGTATAGATGGTGACGCCATCGGCCTTGGTGACCCCGTCAGCGACGATCATGTGCAGCTTGCGCTGGATGACGCGCTTTGGGTGGATCTCGTAGGTCACCAGCTTTGTGTTCGGCGTGATCTGGCCGCGGAATTCGACTTCGCCGACGCCAAGAGCGCGGCCGCGGCCAGGCGAGCCGGCCCAAGCCATATAGAAGCCGGAGAGCTGCCACATGGCGTCGAGGCCGAGGCAGCCCGGCATGACGGGATCGCCGCGGAAGTGGCACTCGAAGAACCAGCGGTCGGGCGTGATGTCGTATTCAGCGATAAAGACGCCTTTGCCGTGATCGCCGCCCTCGGCGGTCATCGTCGTGATGCGATCGAACATGAGCATCGGCGGCAGCGGCAGCTGCGCATTGCCTGGTCCGTGCAAGCGGCCCTCGCCGGACGCTATGAGGTCTTCGTAAGTGTAAGACGAGGGGCGCTCGGCCATGCTTTGTCTCTGCAAAAGCGGGATATTTCCCGCCCGGCTTACAGGCCGGGGCGCAGGGGGGCAAGGCGATGGCGATGTTTCCGGACCCTTAGAGCCCGGCGCAGTCTCCGCCCCAAAGGGCGCTGTTTTCGACCCAGCCGATACGTCCGCCGATGGCCACGCGCCGCCATTCACCGTTGCAGCCGGTCACCGCGCCGACCACGCCTGCGGCCAAATACGCCACGGGTTGGCTGGCTTCATTGGCGTTCCGGCGCAGCGCCGTCGCCTCATTGACGTAAACGGTGCGCCGCTGATCCAGGTTCTGCGCGTGAATCCACACTTCCGTTCCGTCCGGATCGCGGACCCGGCGCCAGGGGCCGCTCTCGCCCGTCACCTGCAGCGGCAAGCCGGCGCGCTCGTAGATCCAGTCAACACGGTGCTCAAGCCCGGGCCCGTGGCGGCCGTTCGCGCCCTGGGTTTTAAGGCTCACAAAGCGCGGCACCGGCAGGTTCGAGTCCGTGCCCACGGCAACCGGCGTGTCCGCCACCGCGGAGCCCAAACAAATGAGAGAGGCCGCCGCAGCCAGAGCGGCGAAAGTCCCACGACGCATGACCCACCTATTCGTGTCGAACCCCCCACTGCCGGGAGGGAAGGCGGGATCATGCTTCGGGCGCCGTGAAAGTGGACTTAACGCAGCGGATGGACGACTGCTTTATGCCGAACCTTGGAGCCCGCGCCGTCGTGGTTTATGGAAGCTGAATGCCGTCGAAGAAACTCAAAGTTGTCGTTACGCGCCGTCTGCCCGATCCGGTGGAGACGCGCCTGCGCGAATTGTTCGATGCCGAACTCAATGTCGACGACAAACCGTTCACGGCGGAGGACCTCGTCGCCGCCGTTCAGCGCGCCGATGTGCTGGTGCCGACCGTCACCGATCGCGTCGATAGCCGCGTGCTCTCGCGCGCAGGCGAGCAGCTTCGGCTGATCGCGCAATTCGGCGCCGGCGTCGACAACATCGATGTCGCCACTGCCGTGCAGCGCGGTATCACCGTCACCAACACGCCCGGTGTTTTGACCGAAGACACCGCCGACATGACCATGGCGCTGATCCTCGCCGTGCCGCGCCGCCTGATCGAAGGCGTGAAGGTCATCGAGCAAGATAAGTTCGTCGGCTGGTCGCCCACTTGGATGATGGGCCGCCGCATTTGGGGCAAGCGCCTCGGCATTATCGGCATGGGCCGCATCGGCCAAGCCGTCGCCCGCCGCGCCCGCGCCTTCGGTTTGCAGGTGCATTATCATAACCGCCGCAAAGTCGCGGCGCACATCGAAGCGGAGCTTGAGGCGACGTATTGGGAGAGCCTCGATCAGATGTTGTCGCGCATGGACATCGTCTCGGTGAACTGCCCGCACACGCCGGCGACGTATCACTTGCTCTCATCGCGCCGTCTCGCGCTGCTGAAGCCGCACGCTTACGTCGTTAACACCGCGCGCGGTGAAGTGATCGATGAAGCGGCGCTCGCGCGCATGCTGGAGAAGGGCGAACTCGCCGGCGCTGGCCTCGATGTGTTCGAGAACGAGCCCGCGATCAACCCGAAGCTAAAGAAGCTTTCGAGCGTCGTGCTGTTGCCGCACATGGGCTCCGGCACGATCGAAGGCCGCATCGATATGGGCGAGAAGGTCATCATCAACATCAAGACCTTCGCCGACGGCCACAAACCCCCGGACCGCGTCATTCCGGCGATGCTGTAGGCTGTCGAGCGCCGCGTCGTGGCGCGCGTTCGTCTCAAACGGTTTGAACCGGTGCGTCGTGCATGGCTTCGGTGACCTTAAAGCTCTGGGGAACGCCAACATGACCACCTTCACACGCCGCGCGGTAACCGCCTCCACCTTCGCGCTCGTCGCCGGTTGCGCCGCGCAGCAGGGAGGCGGGTTATTCGCACCAGTGCGTGGCCGCGCCGCGATTGGTTCGTTCGGCATCGACCTGACCTCCATCGATCACAGCATCGACCCCGGCGATGACTTCTTCCAATACGTCAACGGCGCCTGGATGAACGCCAACACCATCCCGGAAGATCGCAGTTCATGGGGCACGAACGAAATGCTGATCGTGAAGGCGGAGCACGATGTGCGCGCGATTGTGCAGGAAGCGGCGGCGGCCGGCGGCGCGCCGGGCTCCAACTCGCAAAAGATCGCCGACTATTACAACGCCTATCTCGATCAGGACGCGATCGACGCGCGCGGCCTTGCGCCAATTGAGCCAGCGCTGGCGGAAATCGCCGCACTGCGCACGCACGAAGACGTTGTGCGCTTTGTTGCCCGGCCGGGGACGGGCGTCACATTCCCGATCATCACCTATATCGGCTTGGATGAAGGCAATCCGGATCGCTATCTGCCGCAGATGACGCACGCGGGCCTTGGCCTGCCTGAGCGCGAATATTATCGCCGCACCGATCGCCAATTCCCGGAAATCCGTCAGCAATACGAAGCAGCCTGCGCGAATATGCTGACGTTGGTCGGCCAACCGAACGCCGAAGCGCAAGCGCGCGCAGTTATGGCGCTTGAAACACAAATCGCCGAACTGCACTGGCCGGTGGCGGATCGCCGCGAGCGAGAGCGCACGTACAATTTGAAGCGCCGCGCCGAAGTGCGCGCGCTGGCGCCGCGCTTCCCGTGGGATGCCAGCTTCGACGCCCGCGGCCTGGCGGCGGAAGATGAAGTCGTCATCGCCGAATTGAGCGCGATGGGGCCGCTTGCGAATCTGGTGATGGCGACGCCGGTTTCGACCTGGCGTAGCTACGTGACCTGGCACTACGTCCGCACCAAAGCGCAGATCCTGCCGCGCACGATCGATGATGCGAACTTTGCCTTCTTTGGCCGACAATTGAACGGCCAGCCGCAACAGCGCGAACGCTGGCAGCGCGCCATTCAGGCTTTGAACGGCGTACTCGGCGAGGCGGTGGGTGAACTTTACGTCGCGCGCCACTTCCCGCCAGAATCCAAAGCGCAGGTGCTTGAACTGGTCGAGAACATGCGCCGCGCCTATGGCGAGCGCATCGACGCCTCGCCCTGGATGAGCGCTGAAACAAAGGTGATCGCGCGCGAAAAGCTTGCCACGTTCCGCCCGAAGATCGGCTACCCGGATCGCTGGAAGGATTATTCAGGCTTCGAGGTGCGCGCCGGCGATGCGTTCGGCAATCAGATGCGCTTTGCGCAATGGGATTGGGCCAACGATCTCGCGCGCCTCGGTCGGCCGAGCGATCGCGAAGAATGGTTCATGACCCCGCACTCGGTGAACGCGTATTACAACCCGCCGTTCAACGAGATCGTGTTTCCGGCCGGCTATCTGCAACCGCCACTCTTCGACCCCAACGCTGATCCTGCCGTGAATTACGGCGCCATTGGCGGCGTTATCGGTCACGAAATGGGTCACGGCTTCGATGATCAAGGCGCGAAATCCGACGCGCGCGGTGTGTTGCGCGATTGGTGGAACGCTGAAGATGTCGCGCGCTTCCGCGCCACCACCGATCGTCTCGCCGATCAATACAGCCAGTTTGAACCGCTACCCGGGCTCAATCTCAACGGCCGCCTCTCGCTCGGCGAAAACATCGGCGATTGCGGCGGCTTGCAGGTTGCGCTGCACGCCTATCGCATTTCGCTCGCCGGCGCCGAGCCGCCCGTGCTGGAAGGCACGACCGGCTTGCAACGCTTCTTCATGGCCCGCGCCCAGCATCGCAAACAGATTGTGCGTGAGCAGCAATTGCGCAATCAGGTGATGACCGGCCCGCACTCGCCCGCACGTTTTCGGATCAACGGCCCGGCGCGCAATATGGATGCTTGGTACGAAGCCTTCAACGTAACGCCGGATGACGCGCTCTACCTGCCGCCGGCAGAGCGCGTCACCATCTGGTAGGCGTCAGAAGCTCGTCAGCAACGTGAAGCGCACATTGCGGCCCGGCAGCGGTAGGTCGTCCTTCAAGAACGAGCTATGCACACGGCCGAGTTCGTCGGTGAGGTTGCGGCCATCGATGCGTAGTGTCCACGCGCCAGCTTCACCTTGTGGGCGCCAGGCGAGGCCGGCGTTGAGGAAGGTGTAGCCCTCGGTTTCGGTCTCGAAGTCCGAAAGGCGGTCCTGATCAGCGGTATCCACCGCCTCGATGCGCGCCGACCAGTTCGCATTCTCCGCTTCCAGTCCAAGCGTAAAGCTGCGCGGCGGGATGCGGGGCGGGTGGCCGCCGCCGGTGAAGTTGGCATTGACGATGTCGAGCGCAGCATCCGTGCTGAACTCAAATCCGCCAGCTTCGAACAGCGCGTAGCGGAGCACCAGTTCGCCGCCGATGAAGGTGGCGTCCTGCTGCGTGAACGCGAACACCGGCAGGATTTCGGCATCCACCGGAATGCCCGGATCGGATTCGTCCGGCGCAAAGCCGCTCGTATCGGTGGTTTCATCCAGCCAGAACACATCGCCGCGCTCGACCAGCGCGACATAATCGGTGAACTCTATAGCGAAGAGATTGGCTTCGACGCTGAACCGCGAGCCGCTGTAGCGAGCGGACGTTTCAAACGAGAGCGCCGTTTCCTGGCCGAGATTGGGATCGCCGACCTCGTAATTCTCGGTGGCGAGGTGCGGCCCATCGGAGAAGAGCTCAATCGCCGTCGGCGCCCGTTCCGTGTGCGCCAGCGTCGCGCCGATAAACCAGCCATCCGCAGGCCGCACGAAAGCGCCGAGGGAAGCGCTCACATTGTCAAACTCGCGTGCGCCGGCGGAGATATTGTCGATCTCACGCCGCTCATAACGGAGGCCGCCTTCCAGACCCCAGCCGCCAAGATCGTAACGCTCAATGGCGAATATGCCCGCATCCTGCGTATTCGTCGCGGTGATGAAGGCTTCATCACCCTCGGCGTTGAAATCGACGTCGGTGAATTGGACGCCGATCACGCCCTGATGGCGGCCGTCGCTGTGATGCGCCTCGAACCGCGCTTCCCAGCCTTCGCTGAAGAAGCGTGTGCCCGCCGCGCCATCGCCTTCGAACTCGGTGTGGGTGTAATCCGAATGCTGAACGCCATAATCGATGCGATCGAACGGCCCGAGATCAATACGGAAATCACCGCGCGATTCGATGCGCGTTTGCTCAAGTTCAATGCGGCCGCCAGGTTCGCTCGGATCGTGCGGCAGCAGCCCGTAAGCGTCTTCCGTCTGCTTCACCGCAACGCCCACATGCCCCCAATCGCGCACCAAAGCCGCGCCGCCTCCATACGTGCGCGCCTCGCTCCATTGGTTGAGCGCCTCGCCCAGCGGCGTCTCGTAAGCGCTCGCGTCGCGCTCGGATGCGTTCAGCGTGAATGCGAAATCGCCAACCCCGAAGCCGACACGCGCGGCGCCTTGGAAGCCGTCATCGACGGTGGAGTAACCGGCAAGGCCATCGACACGGACGCCGTCGCGCTGGCGCGTCGGGATCGATTGATCGATGACGTTGACGACGCCGCCCACGGCGTTGCCGCCATAAGCTAGAGCCGCCGCCCCGCGCAGCACCTCGATCCGCTCAGCGTCGAGCCCGTCCGAGGTAACGGCGTGATCCGGCGAAGCCGTGGAGGCGTCGATCGCGCCGATGCCGTTTTGCAGAATTCGCACGCGGTCTTCGCCGAGGCCGCGGATGATCGGGCGGCTGGCGCCGGCGCCGAAGAAGGTGGTGGCGATGCCTGGCGTAGAATCGAGCGTGTCGCCCAATCCGCCATTCAGCGCAGCGACGATGTCGTCGCGCAAAAGAATCTCGGCGCCTTGCAAGCTTTCGATCCGCGAGCCCTCAAGCGGGCCGGTGACGACGATTTCTTGCTCGGTGACTGCGGTGCTGTCCTGCGCCAGCGCGCTGAAAGGAAACAGGATGGTGGCGGCGGCAGCGCCGCACAATAGAACTGAACGTGTCATGGTGACTCTCTGAAGCATGGGTGCGCGCAGCCGCGCGCGGTTAGGCGCACGCAGTCAGCGCGCGCGTGACGTGCTCAGAGTCGGATCGGAGGCGCGCGACTTCGCCAGGAATGCGCGGCAGCACGTGGCGCGACGTGCAGCGCCTGCGGCGTAGCCTCCGCCGCGAAAACTGAAGGCGCGGTGAACGTCGCGCTCGCCTGCAGCAAAGCGCCGCCGTTCGCCGCTAGCGCTTGGCAAACGAGACACGCGGTCTGCTCGTGCGGCAGCGACGCGTGCTGATGTGTTTCTTGATGCGCGCTGCTTGCCGCGATCGCCGCCACCATCGGGTTGGCGGTGTGGACGTGCGGCTCGATGACGAAGGCCTGCAGGAACACGGCCAACAGCGCTGCAAGCGTAAACGCGCCGCGCGCCATAGAATGGCGACGGCCTCGCTCTCGGTCGCTTCTGCGTATCCCCTGCATTACGGACCGATGTTATAATGTAGCGCTAGCCTTGGCCAGCCCCAGCCGCCTAGATTGCGACGATGAGCCCAGAATGGCCGCCGAGCGACGCCTCGCCCGCCACAATTGCAGTTTCGCCCAGTTGGAGAAGGGTGCCTTTGGCCGGCGCAGGCAGCGCCGTCCGTGCTGGATCCGGCGAGAGATTAAACACGCACAGGACGCGCTCATCGCCAAGCTTCCGCTCGAGTATCAAGAGCGGACCATCCTCGCGCAGTGCAACATCGCCCTCGCGTAATGCCGCGCTCTGCTTGCGCGACGCGATGGCGCGGCGGGTGAAGTGCAGCATTGAGTCAGAATCGGCTTCCTGCGCGTCCGCCGCCAACGCGACATGGCGTGAATCGAGTGGCAGCCAAGCGTCCTCTGCTTTGGTGAAGCCCGCCATCGGCGCGTTCTTCAGCCACGGCATCGGCGTGCGCGCGCCGTCTCGGCCAATGCCGGACGGCCAGAACGCAATCGCTTCCGGATCGCGCAAGCGCTCGAACGGCACGTCGGCGTGGGACAAGCCGAGCTCGTCGCCTTGGTAAAGGAATGCAGTGCCGCGCAATGCGAGCAGCAACATAAGCATCAGCTTCGTGCGCTGCGGATCGTTGTCCGCCAGGCGCGTTGGAAACCGGATGACGTCGTGATTGGAGAGCGACCAGGACGGCCAGCCGCGCGCGCCTTGCCATTGGTTCAACGCCTCTTGCGTCACCGCAGCCGTCAGTGTGCGTTGGCGCAGCAGGAAGAAGGAATAGGCGGTGTGCAAGCGCTCCGGCCCGTCGGTGTAGTCGCGCTGCACCTTGAGCGGCTCTTCATCCTCGATCTCGCCGACAGAGATGGCGCCGTACTCGTCGAGGAGCTTGCGTAGGCGCGCGATGAACTGAAGCGTCTCAGGTTGCGTGCGATCATAAAGGTGGCGCTGAAACTGATGCGGCCGCGCAGGCGCGCGCTTTAAGGTCGTGATGGGTGGATTGTCGCGTAGCGCCGCGTCCTGCACGAAGAAGTTCACGACATCGAGCCGGAAGCCATCGACGCCGCGATCAAGCCAAAAGCGCGCGACATTCAGCAATGCGTCCTGCACAGCCGGATTGCGCACGTTGAGGTCAGGTTGTTCGGGCAAGAAATTGTGCAGATAATATTGCCGACGGCGCGCATCCCAAGTCCAGGAGCAGCCGCCGAACATGGCTTGCCAATTGTTCGGCGGTGAGCCGTCCGGCTTGGCGTCGGCCCAGACATACCAATCGGCGCGTGGATTATCGCGGCTGGCGCGGCTTTCGCTGAACCAAGCATGCTGGTCCGACTCATGCGCGCGCGCGATCAGTGCATCAGCATCGGCAAGCGTGCCGAACAGCGGATCGACGCCGCAATAATCAGCGACGTCGTAGCCGTAATCCTTCATCGGCGAGGTGAAGAACGGCGAAAGCCAGATCGCGTCGCAACCGAGCGCGGCGATGTGATCGAGTTTTTCGATCGCCCCCCGCAAATCGCCAATGCCGTCGCCATCCGAATCGCGGAACGAACGAGGATAGATTTGATAGATAACAGCGCCGCGCAGCCAATCGCTCATCCACGCACGCTGGCGAACCGGCGCCGACAAATCAAGCGGGGATCAGAGAAGCGTCCAAGTTCCCGGTCCACCTGCATCCGATGCTGCCGCCTGCAGCTGCGTACGAGTTGGCGCGCCCGCTTGTGGCACACTCACATAGTCGAACGCGACCCACTCCGCGTCGCAACCTGCGTGCGTGAAGGTCAACGCGGCGTAGCCACGGCGGGTGAGGTCGCACCAAGCGAGATGCGGATTGGCGCCGCGCATGGCGGCTTCGCGTTCGTCGGGACCGGCGTTTGAGAGCGGCCGCTCGAAGCCGGGCGAGCTGACGCTGCCGCCGGCGAACTCGATCGCGGCCAAGCGATCGCCGAGCGCTAGGTTGTTGACCCAGCAATTGTGACTATCGCCGCCAAGCACGATGGCATTGTTCGCGTGCGCGGCGCAGGTTTCCAGGAAGCGCTGGCGCGCGGCAGGATAACCGTCCCAGGAATCCAGGTTCCAGGGCAAGCCAAGCGCGGTCGCTTGCTCGCCGGCGGCAAACCAGCGCCGGGTGTTGGATGACACGTCTGGCGGCAGGAAGCGCGTGATGTCACGAGCCGCGATCTGCTCGCCCATCACCACTTGCTGCGTCACGATCTGCCAGCGTTGGCCGCGCGCCTTTGAGGCAGCAAGCGTCTCGGCCAACCAGCGCTCTTGCGCTGCGCCGAGCATTGTGCGGCCAGGGTCGTCCAACACTGTCCGCCTAAACGCCGCGACAACGGACGCCGCATCGGCGCCGCCTTGCGCCAGCATCGGCGTTAATGTGCGGCGATAGTCGATCTGCTCGTCGCGCCCGAACTGGCGCGTATCCAAAAGGACTATGCGCGCGAGATTGCCCCAGTCGAGAAGTCGATAGAGGCGAAGGCCGCCCGGCGCGCGGATCGGCATCCAGTCGAAATAGGCCTTGGCCGCCGCAACGACGCGATCGGAGTAGGCGCCCTCATAACGGGCGTTGTGATCTAACGCGCCATCGCGCCAGGCGTTGTTCACCAGCTCATGATCGTCCCACACCGAAGCGATCGGTTTGGTGCGGCGGAGTTCGAGGAGCGCCGGGTCGGTGTGATAGCTGGCATAGCGTTGGTAATAATCGTTGAGCGCCACCGTTTCGCGCACCGGATCGACCGTGCGACCCGGCACGGCTTCGGCGTTTGTCGGATAGCGGCCGCGCGGCACCTCGTAGATGTAATCGCCGGCGTGCAAGACGAGATCGATATCGTCGCGTGCGGCCGCATGGGCGTAAGCGTGGAAGTAGCCGTACGGCATGTTGGCGCAGGAAAAGAGCGCAACGCGCAAGCTCTCCGCATCGCCCTGTGGGGCAGTGCGCGTGACGCCTGTTGGTGAAGTCCCGGACGCGGAGAGAAAGCGGTAGAAGTATCGCCGCCCTGGCGCGAGCCCGCGCACATCGACCTTGATGCAATAATCGCTTGTTAGCGCGGCGCTCGCCCGGCCGCGTTGCACGACGTCAGCGAACGCGTCATCTTCAGCGATTTCCCAAGCCGCCTCGGCGCCCGTAAAGCGCGTCCAGATCACGACGCCATCCGGCAATGGATCGCCGGACGCTACGCCGTGTGTGAACGCGCCGGCCGACAGCGATTGCGGCCAAGCCGCGCGCGGCGCTGCCGCCAACGATGCGGCCAGCAGCAGTGATCGGCGCGGAATACGCACCGTCGGCGCTCTAGTTCGCTGTCGCCAGAGCGGCGGGCTCGAACACGGCGTAGAGAAATTCGTTCACTGCCGTCGCTGTCTCGTCGGCGTCGGTTTCTTGCGGCACATGGCCAACGCCCTCCATCCACATCAATTGCGAACCAGAAATCGCGTTATTGAACTGGCGCGCGTGCTCTGGCGGCACCAGTCGATCGACGTCGCCCTGGATGATCAACACTGGCATGTTCGCTAGCGGCGCTAGGCGTTCTGGCGTTGCATAGTTGCGATCGCGGAACCCCAGCGTCATTTGCAGCAGGATGTCGCGGTGTCCGGGCGCGCGCGACATGTCGGTGTGGCGGCGCACTAATGCGTCATCGACAATGGTCGCGTCCGCATACGCGGCTTCCAGGCCCTGGCGGACCAGCGCCGTGTTGTCGAGATCGCGCATCAGCGGGCCGATGACGGGATTGCGAAGCAGCTGGAATATCTGCGGCTCGTCGCGCACTTCTTCGCGCGTATCTTCCCAGCCAGAGGAATTGACGAGGATAAGCGCCTGCACTTGCTCTGGATGCGCGAGCGCATATTCCCACGAGACGTTTCCGCCCATCGAATTCCCGGCGATGGCAAAGCGCGACAGATTCTGTTTGGTCACAAACTCTTCCACCACATCGACATAAGCGTCGATCGACGCGTCATAGTCTTCGGGCGCTTGCGTTAGTCCGTGCCCAGGCAGATCAAGCGAGATGATGCGATAATTTTCGCCGAGACGCTCCACCCATGGCTCCCACGTGTGCAGTGAAGCCGAGAAGCCGTGGATAAGCAGCAGCGTTGGCGCGCCGGCCGATTGACCCTGATCGCGGAAGTGAACCCGCACGCCGGTGTCGAGGTCTAGATACTGAGACTCTTCGCTCGCGTAGGTCTGCTCGAGCGTGGCGTACGGAATGTCTGACCGCTTCAGCGCGAAATAGCCGCCGACGAGAACCACCGCGATAAGCGCGACGATCGCCAATATCGCACCAAATAACCACCGCATGCCGCACCTCCGCCACTAGAGTGAACGCCAAGGCGCGCCCGTCAAGCGCGCCAGCCGACGCGGCGAGCCCAAACTTCAAAATCGGCCTGTCGTTGTGCGCGGTCCGCGGGCGGCGCGTCGCCTTCCGAAGCGGCTCGCGCGCGCATGTGGACAGTGACCTCGCTGATGGGCGGCAGCCCGACGCTGGCGCGGCGTTCATCGAGATCGGCTGGATCGCGCGTCGGCGCTGGCGAGAGCTGGCCATTCGCGTCCCAGTCGAACTGGGTTCCGAACGTCTGCTCGGCGCCTTCGAACACGGCGATGCGGTCGGCGAGGTAGGCGGCGTCGAGCGCGTTGGCTTGGCCGCGCGGTATGGCGTCGAGCATGAGCGCGAGTCCGCGCCTTTGTACGTCAGGCCGCGATATGGCGTGCTGGAGAATCATGAAAGCCGCCGCGGCGCCTTCGTCGCCGAGCGCGCCGGGTCCGGGCCAGCCGATCGCGTCGAGCGCGCGCTCAAGCAACGCGGCGTTCTCCAAGTGCACGGCTTCCATCTCGGGATGATAGCCGGCGAAAAGCTCGCCGCTTTGAACGAGGCGCATACGCGTCTCGGCATCGCGCCGCGCGGCTGCGATCAGAAGGTCGCGCCACTCACTCATCGCCGCACACAGGGCAGGCGGGGTCGCGTGCGAGCTTCACAGTGCGCGCTTCGGCGCTGAGGCCGTCGAACAGCATGATACGTCCCGCCAAAGTCTGACCTGCTTCAGTGATGTGCTTGATCGCTTCCAGGGCCATCATCGACCCGATCACACCCGTGAGCGCGCCGACAACGCCGACGCGTTCGCAGGTCTCTGCGTCTGGCGGTGTCTCCGGAACAAAGCAGCGATAACACGGGCCCTCCGGTGCAAACGCGGCGACTTGCCCGCTCCACCGCCCGACTGCGCCCGAGATCAATGTGATGCCAAGAGCGTGACAGGCCTCATTCACGGCAAAGCGGGTGGCGAAAACGTCAGTGCCATCGAGCACAAGATCGACGCCGTCCAGCACTTGGCGCGCGTTCGCCGCGTCAAGCCGCTCTGCGCGTGGCTCAATGCTTACGTTGGCGTTTAGCGCTTCCAGCGCAGCGGCGGCGCGCTCGACTTTCGATGCGCCGACGTCGCCGGCTTCAAAGATAATCTGCCGCTGCAGGTTCGAGAGCGCGACGGTATCGTGATCAATCAACCTGATGCTGCCCACGCCCGCCGCTGCGAGATAAAGCGCAGCCGGCGCGCCCAAGCCGCCGGCGCCCACGATAGCAACGCGCGCTGTTTTCAGCCGTTGCTGACCTGGCCCGCCGATCTCCTTCAGCAGGATATGGCGCGCATAGCGATCACGTTCCTCAGCGCTGAGTTTCATCGCGCCGCTATAGCAGCTTATTGCGCCGGCTGTGCAGCTTCCGGCGCCGCAGGCGGCGCGGTGGTTTCGCACGACTGGAAGTCGAAGAAGTCCACCGGCGCTTCGATACGCGGGCTGCTATTGTTGTAGAGGTAGCGGGTCATGTTCGGCGCGTAGATATAGGCAGGCGCGGCGTATTCCAGGCGCGGCAAGCCGGGTGTGTACGCGAACTCTGAATCGAATGTGCTGACCTGAATGAGATCGACGCCTGCGGGGATGGTCACCGAGTCGTCGTTGCGCAGCGGGAAGAGGTAGTTGAGCGTCACCCCTTGCGATGAGGCCGCGGCGAACCGGAACTCTTGTTCGCCCTGACGCACCACGAAAAATAGATTGCCAAGATTGGCGTAGCTCGACGCCGAAGCGCCGTACGCGCGCACCATGTCGGGCCCATCGACGAGCCGCATCGTCAGCGTCGGATCGCGGCGGTACGTGTAGACGGCGTCCTGAGCGGAGCAATATTCCGCGCGCAAACGCTCAGGCTGCGCCGCCGCTTCTGGTGCACCGGCCGGCGCCGAAGCGGGCGCTTGTAGCAGCCCCGGGTTCATCCGCCAGACTGCGTATCCCGCGCCGCCCAAAACCAGGAGCAGCGCCACCATGATGATCAGACCACGCATGAGATCCCCCAACCTCAATAGAAGGCGGAGGCTAGTCGGTCAGGCCATTTCCGTCGAGTCGTTCAGCCGCGTCCGGTCGAGCCAAATCCGCCGGCGCCGCGCGCCGTTTCCGAAAGCACCTCGACCACGTCCCACGTCCCTTGCGTCACCGGTGCGATCACCATTTGCGCGATGCGCTCACCGCGGCGGATCACGAACGGCTCCTGCCCGAGATTGATCAGGATGACTTTCACCTCGCCCCGATAATCAGCGTCGATGGTGCCGGGCGTGTTGAGACAGGTGATGCCGTGCTTCAGCGCCAGGCCCGAACGCGGACGAATTTGCGCTTCGTATCCGGCTGGCAGTGCGATGGTGAGCCCCGTCGGCGCCAGCACACGCTGGCCGGGCGCAACTTCGAGCGGCGCATCGTCCGCGACAGCGGCGCGCAGATCCATGCCGGCGGAAAGCGCCGTTTCATAACTCGGCAGCGCCAGCCCCTCGAAGTGCGGCAGCGGCGTGACTTGGATAGTGATTGTGCGCGGGTCCATACGCTGGACTTAAACCGGATTCGCCAGAGGCGAAACCGGCGCGACGCCGTGATTATTTCTGGCGGGCTTTGCGTGCGGCGTACTTCAGATCGCGGCGCGCTTTCAGTTCGTAGGCGCGGATCTCTTCCGCTTCAGCATCAGCTTTCGCCTTAGCTTCAGCTTCTTCGGCCTCACGCTTCACGCGCTCTTCTTCTTCCTTGGCCTTGGCTTCGGCGGCAAGCATGCGCTCAAGCTTCTCAGCTTCGACGCGGGCCTTGCGGCGCTCTTCGGCTTCGATGCGCTTGGCTTCGCGGGCTTTGGCGGCCTCGGCGCGCTCAGCGGCTACCTTCGGGTCGATCGCCGGCTTGTTCTTGAACTTTTCAAGCATCGCCTTCTTGGCGGCTTCGGCGGCTTCGCGGCGTTCGTTGTGGTTCTGAAAGCTCATGCAGGCGAGTGTCCTCAGGCGCGCGGTGCGCGCTTGGCGCTGGAATCGGGATTGGTTTGAAGGTCTCTACATAGCGCCTGGCGCGCCCGACTCAAGGGCCAAGGCACCGCGTTTACGCAGGGGCGGGATGCAGCCGGTTACTTCCGGCCTGGTGCCTTAGCGGTCAGCGCCGCCGCAATCTCGGCTGCGAGCTTGCGCGCCACAGCTTCTTTCGCCATCCGCGGCCACGACTGAACGCCGTCCTTGGTGATCAGCAGCACCTGGTTCTCAGCCCCGCCCATCACGTCGCCGGAGACGTCATTGGCGACGATCCAGTCGCAGCCCTTCTTGGCGATCTTGGCGCGGGCGTGTTCCTCTACGTTCTCCGTCTCCGCCGCAAAGCCTACCATCAGCTTCGGCCGTTTCTTGCCGGGCTTGGAGAGCGTGGCGAGGATGTCCGGGTTCTCGGTGAGATCGATCGCGGGAAGGCCAGTCTTGTCCTTCTTGAGCTTTTCGTCCGCCGCTTGCTTCGGCCGCCAATCGGCTACGGCCGCAACCATCACCGCAACGTCCAACGGCAACGCCGCTTCGCTCGCCGCCAGCATTTCGCGCGCGCTTTCAACGCTGACGCGCTTCACACCGGCAGGGGCGGGCAGATTGGTTGGGCCGGAAACCAAGGTTACTTCGGCGCCGAGTTCGGCCAACGCGGCAGCGATAGCGTAACCCTGCTTGCCGCTCGAGCGGTTGGAGAGAAAACGCACTGGGTCGATCGCTTCGATTGTTGGGCCTGCCGTCACCAGCGCGCGCTTGCCTTTAAGCGGGCCGTCGCTGAGCAGCGCCAACGCGGCGTCGCGGATTTCGGTTGGCTCAGCCATGCGGCCGACGCCAGCTTCGCCGCGTTCGGCCATCTCGCCGGCATTAGGGCCGATGAAGCGAATGCCGTCAGCGCTCAGCGTCTCGAAATTCCGGCGCGTGGCAGTGTGTGACCACATCAGCGGGTTCATCGCCGGGGCCATCAGCACGGGTTTATCCGTCGCGAGCAGCACGGCGGAAGCGAGATCGTTGGCGAGGCCATGCGCCGCCTTCGCCATCAGATCGGCCGTGGCCGGCGCTACGATGATGAGATCGCACTCGCGCGCCAGCCGGATGTGGCCAACGTCGAATTCCTGCGCCTGATCGAACAGATCGGTAAACACGCGCTCGCCGACGAGCGCACCTGCCGCAAGTGGCGTCACAAAACGCTGCGCCGCGTCCGTCATCACCACGCGCACAGCGGCGCCGGTTTCCTTTAGCCGGCGGATCAAGTCGAGGCTCTTATACGCCGCGATGCCGCCGCCGATGATGAGGAGGACGCGCTTGCTCATGGATTTGCATCCGTTTGAGGTGCGGCTTCGGTTGCAGGCGCGGCTTCGCCATCCGCTGGTTCGGCTGGAGCGTCGACAACTTCAGGCATCGGTCCGCGCTCCGGCGCGCGTTCAAACCAGCCCGGTGCTTCCATACGAGCGGGCTCAGGCGCCGCCACCGGCGCGGCGCGGCGGCTGTTGGCGGTCAGCACCAGCGCTAAGATGGCGCCGCCGATCATGCCGATCCAGAACTTCGGGTCCTGATACCATTGCCGCTCTTCGCGGGGCGCGTCTTCGCTAACCTTACGCGCTGCGGCTTCGACAGCGGCGAGCGTTTGCGGCAAGCGTCGCATAGACGCCAGCGCGAGTGCTGCTTCATCGATTGCGCGCTTGGCCACCGCTTCGGGCCCGAGTTCACGCTGTACCCAGCGCTCCACGATCGGGCGGGAAGCCGCCCACATGTCGTGCTGTGGATCGAGTGCGCGCGCGACGCCTTCGACCTGCACCATGGTCTTTTGCAGCAAAACCAGTTCCGGCCGCAGATGCATGCCGAACATATGGGAGACGTCGAACAATTGCAGAAGCAGGCGGCTCATCGAAATGCCGTCAGCCGTCTTGCCGAAGATCGGCTCGCCGATCGCGCGCAGCGCCTGCGCAAACTCGTCAACCGTGAAGCGATCCGGCACGTAGCCGGCTTCTTGGTGCACTTCAGCTACGCGGCGATAATCGCGTTTCAGGAAGCCGTATAGAATTTCCGCGAGATAGCGCCGCTCCTTGTGGCCGATACGGCCCATGATGCCGAAGTCGACGATCCACAGCTTGCCGTCCTTGCCGTAGAGCATGTTGCCCTCGTGCATGTCGGCGTGGAAGAAGCCGTAATCGAGCGCCGCGGCGAGAAAGCCGCGCGTGATCGCCGTCGCCAGTTCGCTGCGATTGGCGCCCGCTCGGTCGAGCGCTTTGCTGTCGGTCAGCGGTGTGCCGTCGATCCAATCGAGCGTCATCACCCGCTTGGACGAGCGCGACCAATCGATTTCGGGGACGGTTAGGTAGCCGTCCTTCGCTGCGACTTCGCGGAACTCTGCAGCTGCGCCAGCTTCCAGACGCAGATCGAGTTCGCGTTCCAGCGCGGACGAAACCGTGTCGATAAATTGCACCGGCTCGAGCCGGCGCGAGCGCGGCGAGAAAAATTCGATCGCCTGCGCCAGAAAGCGCAGCGCGCCCATTTCCTTGGCGAGCTTCTTCTCGATGCGTGGGCGCAGCACCTTGATAGCGACGACGCCTTGGCGCGGTACGATTGCCTGGTGCACCTGGGCGATGGACGCCGCGCCCATCGCTTCGGAAATACCGGCGAACAATTCTTCAGTGCCGCCGAGTTCGGCGTTGATGGTGTCGAGCGCGACGGTGCGCGAGAAGGGCGGCAGGCGATCTTTCAGTCGGCCGAGTTCCTGGGCGACGGTGACGCCAATCATGTCTGGCCGTGTCGCCAGGAATTGGCCGACCTTCACATAAGCAGGCCCCAGACGCTCTAGCGCCTTAGCCAACCGCACGCCGACGCTGCGGCCGCGCCGGCGCTTTGCGAAGATGCGCAGCGCCGTATGCGTCGCCTGCAGCGGGACGGAATAGCGATCGTAATATTCCTCGGGCAGCAGCACGTCGTAGCGCGCAAGCGTCGCCGCCACGCGCATCAATCGCCAGCTATGACCAACCCAGGAAAGCACTAAACCGCCCAACCCCAATGCAGTGCGCAGACGCCGCCGGCCATGTTTCGGTAACCAGCGCGCGAAAAGCCTGCGTCGCGGATCATACCCAAGAATGTTTCCTGATCCGGAAACCGGCGGATGGATTCCACCAGATATCTGTAGGATTCCGCGTCGTTCGCGAGCAATTTCCCCATTGCCGGGATCGCGTTAAACGAAAAGAAATCATAAACCGGCTCAAGCCCGCCCACAGCGAGGCGCGAGAACTCCAAGCAGAAGAACCGCCCACCCGGCTTCAGCACCCGCCGCGCATCGCGCAGCACAGCGGGAATATCGGTGCAGTTCCGGATGCCGAAGCTGATGATGTAGGCGTCCGCCGCCGCGTCATCGACGGGCAGATTCTCGGCATCGCCTTCATGCCAATTAAGTCCGTCTTCACCACGTGCGCGGCCGGCTTCCAGCATCTCCGTGTTGATGTCGATAACGTGGATTTCCGGCGGCTCGAGCCCGCGCCGTTTCGCTGCGCCGTCGCCAAGCTTCTTCAGCCGCCGCGCGATGTCGCCTGTGCCGCCGGCGACATCGAGAATGAGCTCGCCCGGCTGCGGATTGAGCTTCGCCGCCGCCGCATCTTTCCAGAGCCGGTGCATGCCGCCTGACATGGCATCGTTCATCAGGTCGTATTTGTTGGCGACCGAGGAGAACACCTCGCGCACCATCGAAGCCTTTTCGGCTTTCGGCACTTCCTTGAATCCGAAGGAGGCGGTGTCGGCGGCGGTATCGTCTTTCATGGTTGCGGACCATAGCGGCGCCCCAGGGGCGGGGCTATATCGGACCTCCATGGTTTCGCGTTTGATTTCCGACATTTCGCCGCATGCCTGAGCTTCCCGAAGTGGAAACCGTCCGGCGCGGCCTCGCCCCTGCTTTGGTGGGCCGGCGAATTTTGCGCGCGCGCACGAAACGCGCCGATTTGCGCTTTCCGTTCCCGCCGCGCTTTGCAGCGCGACTTATCGGCCGACGCGTCGATGCGCTTGGGCGGCGGGCGAAATATCTGCTTGCGCATTTGGATGATGGTGCGGTGTGGATCACGCATCTCGGCATGACCGGGCGCTGGTCCATCCTTGGCGCCAAGCGTCAGCCCGGCGATTTCTACTACGCGGAGCCGACCAACCCGGCGCACACACACGTCGTATTGGAAATGGAAGAGGGCGCAAGGTTGGAGTTCAACGATCCGCGCCGCTTTGGCTACATGGATCTGATTGCTGAAAGCGAACTGGAGTCGCACCCGTTTTTCAAAGCGATGGGCCCGGAGCCGCTCGGCAACAGTTTTCACTTGCCGTACTTGCAGAAGGCGCTGGCCAGCAAAAAAGCGCCAATCAAAGCGGCGTTGTTAGATCAGCGCGTCGTCGCAGGGCTCGGCAATATTTATGTCGTCGAGGCCCTGCATCGTGCCGGCATCGCGCCGGCCAAAGTTTCAGGCCGCATCTCCGCGCAGCGTCTTGAAAAACTCATTCGCGCTATCCGCGCGGTGCTTGAAGAAGCGATCGAAGCCGGCGGTTCAACGCTTAGCGATTATGCCGCCGTTGACGGCGCCCAGGGCAGCTTCCAGCAACGCTTCCGTGTGTACGATCGCGAAGGCGAGGGCTGTGCGACACCTGATTGCGGCGGCGCCATAAAACGCGCCGTTCATAGCGGGCGTTCAACGTTCTGGTGCCCGCGCTGCCAGCGTTGATCAACTCTCGGCCAATGTGATCGTGCGCTCATACAAAATCAGCGCAAAGCGCGCCGTCTCGCCCATCACACAGGCGGCGAGGGAGTGGCGCGCCATCGAGCCGCCTTCATAATAAGAGGCGTCGTAGTCGCAGCGCGCTCGCATCCATTCCTCATGCACTTCCGCAGCGCTCGCTCGCGAAGCGGCTTGTGTTGGGCTCTCTTGCGCGGCGAGCGTTGCGCCGGCTGCCGCGCCGAGTGCCGCCCATTGCGCTCGCTCGCGCTCGGCGCACATCACCATGCCCGTCGTTGTGACGCCGCCATCGCCTTCGTCCTGACAGGCGAGATTGGCACTTCCAATGCAAGCGCGCCGACCGGCCGCGTCCTCGGCATTTTCCAGACAAGACGCGATCGTTGGCGCTTCCGATGCCGCGGCAGGAGGCGCCGCGGTCGTCGCGCAGCCGAGAACACATGCGCCTGCCAAGGCGAAAACCAACGCGCGCATGAGAACTCCTGATCTGTGGTGCCTAGCAGTTTAACCGCTGACGCGCTGGCGGTAAGCTGTGAATGTGAGTCGCGCCGTATTCCTCGTCGCCCTGATCTTTGCCGGGCCAGCCATCGCTGAAACGCGATACTTCACGCGGATTCCAGATTTGCCGCTGCCGCCGGGGCTTACCGAAGCGGAAGCCGCGGCTGGCTTTGACGGGCATGGGCGGATCGTATTCGCCGAAGCAGTCGGCCGCGCTGACGGCCTGGCCGTGCGCGATTTTTACTACGATACGCTGCCCCAACTAGGGTGGTCCGAGAGCGTTGAGGACGGCGCGGCAGTTTTTCAGCGCGACCGCGAGCGGTTGACGTTTTTCTTGATCCGCGAAGAGGGCGGCCAACTCCGCTTGCGGGTGCAACTCGCGGTGCGGCCCGCCGCGATGAACGGCGATTGATTTTCGCGCCCGCGCAGCGCAATCAAGCGCCATGACTTACGAAAACATCATCGCCGAATCGGATGCCGGCGTCGGCATTGTCCGGCTCAACCGCCCAAAGGCGCTGAACGCATTGAACGATGCGCTGATCGCCGAACTCTCCGGGGCGCTCGATGCCTTCGAAGCGGATGACGCGATCGGCTGCATCGTCATCACCGGCTCGGAAAAGGCGTTCGCCGCCGGCGCTGATATCAAGCAAATGGCCGACGCCAACTTCAGCGACTACTACAAGCGCGACCCGTTCCAGAATCTCGAACGTGTCGCACGTACGCGAAAGCCCTTGATTGCTGCGGTTTCTGGATACGCGCTCGGCGGCGGTTGCGAACTCGCCATGATGTGCGACTTCATCATCGCCTCGGAATCCGCGAAGTTCGGCCAGCCGGAAATCACCCTTGGCGTGATGCCGGCGTGGGGCGGCTCGCAGCGGCTCACACGCTCCGTCGGCAAGGCTAAAGCCATGGATCTTTGCCTCACCGGCCGCATGATGGACGCAGCTGAAGCGGAGCGCGCCGGCCTCGTCGCCCGCATCGTGCCGGTCGAAAAGCTGATGGAAGAAACGCTGGCCGCGGCCAAGAAGATCGCCGGCTTTGGACGCCTCTCCAGCATCGCCAACAAGGAAGCGGTAAACGCCGCCTTCGAGACCCCGCTAAACGAGGGCCTGAAATTGGAGCGCCGGCTGTTCTACGGGCTCTTCGCAACCGAGGACCAAAAGGAGGGGATGGCCGCCTTCATTGCAAAGCGGACCCCCGATTTTAAGCACCGCTGAGGGTTTGACGGCGCTTCCCGCTACGGCTATGACCCGCCGCTTCGACATCGAAACTACATCTTGGAACTGACGACATGGCGAATACGAAGTCCGCAAAGAAGGCTACCCGCGTTATTGAGCGCCGCACGGCGATCAATAAGTCGCGGCGCACCCGCATGCGGTCCTCGTGGCGCAATGTTGAAGAAGCGCTCGCCTCTGGCGACGCCGCGAAGGCCACGGACGCGCTCCGGGCCGCTGAGTCCGAGACCATGCGCGCCGTGTCCAAGGGCGTCGTTCACAAGAACCTTGGCAGCCGCAAGGTGTCCCGCCTTTCCAAGCGCGTCGCAGCGCTCGGCGGCGCAAAGTAAGCACCTCACGCGCGTTCCCTGGCGTCTTTTGACTCGCCGGGAACCCTCGAATCTGTAAGTTTCAGTTGTGCAACAACGCCGTGGAAAAACGGTGTCATTTCATCCGTGTACGGTGCAAATACGCCCTCCGGACTAGTGCTATTTTAATCAATAAAATCAGAGCGCTAGGCGACCCCTAACGGGACTGTGGAAACTATCGAAATAGTAAACAAAGTCCTGTTGACGAGCCGAAAGCTTCGGAGCATCGTTTCGCTTGTCCGGCGAGCTTCCTCGCTGTTGTGACCCCTTCTGGGATGCCGATGCGCAAATCGGGCCGAAAACACCATTCGGCTCGAACAGGAGAGGTTTGCCTGCCGGGCAGGGGCTGAAAATAGAAACGATTCAGGCAGGGGTTGGCATGGATCAGGGCGATGAAGCCCGCCGTTACACGGCGGGTATTGGGGCGGCGCGAGCTTATGAGCTGGTCCGCAAAGAATTGGTGGTCGAGTTCGGAGCGGATTTCTTCCGCTCCTACATCGATCAGCTGCGCTTGGTAGCCGAGATGGACGGGGTGCTCCTGTTCCGGGCCGGCTCTCGCGTGGCGCAAGATCGGCTACGCCAGCAGGTCCAGCACCGGCTGGAAGCGCGCATGCGCGTGTACGTGCCCAATATGGGCCCGACCGAGATTCTCCTGGAGAATGAGATTCCGGAGGACGTCCTCTCTCTGGCTGACGCCCGCATTGAGCCGCACCGTGCGGCCGCGGAGCAGCAGCGTCTGCCGGCGCTCGATTTCGATAATTTCTGTGTCGACGAGTCGAACCATCGCGCGTTTACGGTGGCGCAGATGATTGCCGCCGGCGCTGGTACGCCGTTTCCCACCTGGCTCGTTCACTCACCGCCAGGCTGCGGCAAGACCCACTTGCTGACGGCGATTGCACGCAGCGCCACAGCGCAAGGGCGCAAGGTGCTGATGATGACGGGGCAGGAATTCCTCGAACAGTTTCAAAGCGCGCTGCACAAGAAGCGTGACTCTTCCGTGTTCAAGGACATGGTGCGCGCACCGGACATGCTGATCATCGACGACTTCCATCGCATCTGCGGCAAGAAGGCGACGGAAGAAGAAGCGTTCGATGCTTTCTACGATGTAACGCGCCGTGGCGGCCAAGTTGTGCTTGCTGCTAATCATGGCGCTGAAGGCCTTGCGGGGCTTGACGAAACACTGCGCGCGAAATTGAAAGGCGCTGCTGCAAGTGAAATCAACGAACCTGGTCCAGCATTGCGTCGCCGCATACTTGATCGGCGTGTTGCATTTCACGCACGCGGCACGCCGGGCTTCAATGTCGCGCCAGAAGCGCTGGACATGATCGCTGATCGGATGCACGTCACCGGCCGCGAACTCGACGGCGCGGTGTGCCAACTGCTCATCGAGTGGAAAATTTCTGGAGGGACAACAGTGACGCTAGATGCCGCCGCCACCGCTCTACAAAATAAACTCTCGGATTCGGCGGAGCGTCGCATCACCGTGCAACTCGTGCAAAAGGTGGTGGCTCGACACTACGGCATGACTCCGCAGCAATTGCTGGAGCGCACGCGCCGTCACGCAATTGCGCGTCCGCGTCAGGTTGCAATGTTTCTTGCTTGCAAGATGACGCACGCGTCGCTGCCCGACATCGGCCAGAGGTTCGGCGGTTTCGATCATACCACAATCATGTACGCGCGCGATCGGATCGCTGCGCTGGCGGAAACCGACGCCAATCTGAAGGCCGAGTTGGAAAACGTTGCGCGCGCCATCCGCCGCGAACCCTAAACCTGGAGGGCTGGCGCAAGTCAGCCCCGACTGGTTGTAAATTGGCCTTTTGCATTGGGCCCATTCTGCTAGTTTCTCACCCCCTGCGAAGCCCGACTCAGGCGCTTCCAGGGGGTGATTATTTTCGCCCCCGGCTTTTGTCGGTGCGGCGGGCAGGGGCAGGAAGACACAATGCGGCTGACCATTGAGCGCTCGGCGCTCCTGAAAGCGCTCAATCACGTTCAAAGCGTCGTCGAGCGCCGGAACACGATCCCGATCCTGTCTAACGTATTGGTGTCCGCGCAGGGCGATAGTCTGCGCCTCACCGCCACCGATCTCGACATCGAGATTTCGGAAGGCGCGCCGGCCGAGGTCGAACGCGCGGGACAAACCACCGCCCCGGCGAACTATCTCTACGACTTTGTGCGCAAGCTCCCCGATGGCGCCGCGGTGAAGCTTGACGTCTCTGGTGACGATCCGCGCCTCTTCATTTCCGCCGGCAAGTCACGCTTGCATCTGCCGATTTTGCCGGCTGGCGATTTCCCGGCGATGCCTTCGGATGGCTTCGAGACGCGCTTCGAAATCGAACCAACCGATCTCGCGCGCCTGATCGACAAAACCCGCTTTGCAATCTCGACCGAAGAGACGCGCTATTATCTGAACGGCATCTTCTTTCACACGATCGAAGCAGATGGCGCGAAGCTCCGCGCTGTCGCGACCGACGGCCACCGCCTCGCGCTCGCCGATGCGCCGGCGCCGAAGGGCGCCGTCGGCATGCCCGGCGTGATTGTGCCCCGCAAAACCATCAACGAGCTGAAGCGCTTGCTGGACGATGCGTCGGACGTGGTCGAGATCGCCGTGTCGCCGCAGAAAATTCGCTTCCAGCTCGGCGATGCAGTGCTGACCTCGAAATTGATCGACGGCTCATTCCCGGAATACGCGCGCGTCATTCCGAAGAACAATTCCAAGCGGCTGAAGATCGACAACAAGGCGTTCTCCAACGCCGTCGATCGCGTCGCCACCGTTTCGGCCGAGCGCTCGCGCTCTGTGCGTCTGGCGATCGAGAAAGACAAAGTCACGCTCACGGTGAACAACCCGGACGCTGGCGTCGCCACTGAAGATCTGCCGGCCGATTACGGCGATGAGGCAATGGAGATCGGCTTCAACGCCAAATATCTGCTGGACGTCGCTGGCCAGATCGAGGGCACGGAGGCGGTGTTCGAACTCGCTGACAGCGGCTCGCCCACTTTGGTGCGCGACGAGGCGGACGATCAAGCGCTCTACGTGCTGATGCCGCTACGGGTTTAATGTCATGCGCAAGCGCTGGGTCGTGCTCGGCGCGCTCACGCTTGCGGCTGGCGCGCTCTTCGTTCTGAACACATCGCTGCTGGCGCGGCCGCAGGGCGAGCTCACGCTGCTCTCGCACCGCGGCGTCCATCACGATTATCACCGCGAAAATCTCGACAACGAAACGTGCACTGCCGAGCGCATCTATGCACCGACGCACGCATTCATTGAAAACACGCTCCCCTCCATGCAAGCCGCTTTCGACGCCGGCGCCGACATGGTCGAGATCGATATCCATCCGACAACCGACGGTGAATTCGCAGTCTTCCATGACTGGACCGTCGATTGTCGCACTGAAGGCGCGGGCGTCACGCGTGAGCTGACGATGACCTACCTGCGCACGCTCGACCTCGGGTACGGCTACACCGCCGACGGCGGCCAAACGTTTCCACTGCGCGGCCAGGGCGTGGGCCTCATGCCCACACTCCGCGAAGTGCTCGAAGCCTTCCCGGAGCGCCGCTTCCTGATCAACTTCAAAAGCCGCGAGACCGATGAAGCAGATCGCTTGCTTGCCTATCTACAAGCCATGCCAAGCGCCAACCTCGAGCGGCTCTCCTATTACGGCGCCGAGCCCGCCATGCGCATGCGTGAGCTTTTGCCCAACGCACGCACCACGGGCCGCCGTCAGCTCATGGATTGCGCCAAGAGCTATATGCTGACCGGCTGGTTCGGCCGCGTCGCCGACTACGGCTGGGTCGTTTGGGGCTGGCCCAACCGTTTCCTCGATCGCATGCGTGCGGCCAACACTGAAGTCATATTGGTCGCGCCATTGCGGCGCGGCGAGCGGCCGGGTGTCGGCGGCATCGACGATGCGGAAACTTTCGCCGCCATCCCGAACGATTGGCGCGGCGGCGTCGCGACAGATCGAATCGAGATTATCGGTCCGCTCGCGGCGGAGCGGCGCGCGCCGTGAGCCATTCTCTGCATGTGTCCCGGCTGACGCTTACGGACTTCCGCAATCACGCTGCGCTCGATCTTGAACTCGACGCGCGGCCGGTTTGCCTATTCGGCCCGAACGGCGCAGGCAAAACCAATATCCTTGAAGCGCTGACGATGCTCGCGCCGGGCAGGGGCCTACGCAGCGCATCTTTGGTCGACGTAACGCGTGCAGGCGATGAGTTTCGCGTGCAGCCATGGGCCGTCTCCGCCCGCGTGACCCTTGATGGCGAAGAAACCGTTCTTGGCGCAGGCGCCGAGCGGACACCAGAAGGCGGCGTCAAACGCGTGAGCCGGCGAGACGGCCAATCCGCGACAGCAACACAGCTCGCGGAAGCCGCGCGCATGACGTGGCTTACGCCAGCAATGGATCGGCTCTGGTCCGGCTCGGCCGGCGATCGCCGCCGCTTCTTCGATCGGCTGACACTCGCGCGCGCGTCGGAGCACGGCAGCGCTGCGGCGCAGTACGAACGCGCTATGCGCGAGCGCCAGCGTCTGCTTGCGGATCGCGTCTTCGATGACGCTTGGCTTGGCGGACTGGAGCGGGAGATGTCAGCGCACGGCGCTGCGATTGCCGCTGCGCGTGTCGAGACCATGCAACGTCTGCAGGATGCGATCGATGCGCGGCCGGAGGGCGCCTTTCCGAAAGCCATCCTCGCGCTTGAAGGCTTGCTCGAACAGCGTTTCGAACGCGGCGCCAAAAGCGCCGACGTGGAAGAGGACTTTGCCGAATTGCTGCGCGATGTGCGCGGCCGTGACGCCGGCGCCGGCCGCGCGCTTGATGGCCCGCACCGTAGCGATCTGAAAGCGCGTCACGCCGCCAAAGGCATGGATGCCGATCAATGCTCCACTGGGGAGCAGAAAGCGCTGTTGCTGGGGCTCACCTTGGCGCAGGCGCGCGCGCTTGCCGATGATGCTGGCGCCGGGCCGTCACTGATCTTGATCGATGAGGCCGCGGCGCATCTCGATTCCGTGCGCCGCGCGGCGTTGTTCGATGAATTGCTCGCCAATCCCGGCCAAGCTTGGCTTACCGGCACGGACCAAAGCTTGTTCGAAGCATTCGGCTTGCGCGCGCAAATGTTCGAAGTGCGCGATGGCGCTGTCAGCGCCGCCTAGGCGGCCTGACGCAGGTTTGCGTGGTTCAAATCCGCCGGGATCAGCAGTGTGAATTGCGAGCCTTTGCCGGGCGTGCTCATGACTTTTACGTTGCCGCCCATCAGCACAGCAAATTCGCGCGTGATGGCCAAGCCGAGGCCCGTGCCGCCGAAGCGCCGCGTTACGCTGGCGTCAGCTTGCATGAACGGTTGAAAGAGCCGCTCCAACTCAGCGTGCGACATGCCGATGCCGGTGTCGATGACATCGAAGCTGAGCCATGCGCGTTGGTTCTCAAAAATGCGGCGCGCGCGTAAGGTCACAGTCCCGCCCGGGCTGAACTTCACGGCGTTCGAAAGCAGGTTGAGTAAGCATTGCTTGATCTTGAAGCCGTCGTTGTGACCCATGCCGATGTCGCCGCCGAAATCGGTTGCAAGCGTGACGCCGCCGCTATTGGCGGTCGGGCGGACGGCGTCCAGGGTTTCGGCCAGCAATTGGTCGACGCTGAAATCGGTTGCTTCGATCTCCATGCGGCCAGCGTCGGCCTTTGAGAGATCCAAAATGTCGCTGATGATCTTTAGAAGGTGCCGGGCGGCGACAGTAATACGCTTGGCGTCATCTGAAGCTTCAGGCTGTGTCGTCGCAAGATCCTCATGGATGATCTCGCCATAGCCGATGATCGCGTTGAGCGGTGTGCGCAGCTCGTGGCTCATGTTGGCGATGAACTGCATCTTGGCGGCGTTGGCCGCCTCGGCGCGTGCGATCAATTCAGTCTGCCGCTCCGCCAGCGCCATCAATTCGGCGGTGCGCGCCGTTACCGTGTCACGCAAGCGGATGTTTTCCAGGCGCTGACGATCGGAAAGATAGACATCCGCCAGCGCCGCGCCGAGCGCAAACAGGAGACACAGCAGCGCAGCAAAACCGACAACGACGCCCAGCATCGTGTGCGATAGCCCCGTCAGCTCAGAAGCGAAACCCGTCGGCACCAAAGTCAGGGCGCTCATGCCGGTGAAGTGCAGGGCGCAAATCGCCATCACGAGGCCGGCGCCTGAATGCAGCGCACGCAGCCGGTGCGTCGACATAAAGAACCAGGAAATGGCGGCGCTCGCGAAAAGCACGCTCATGAACACTGACGCGATGACGAGGCCCTCATCCCATTGCATGAACGCCGCGGCTTCCAGCCCGGTCATGCCGACATAGTGCATGGTGATAATGCCAAGGCCGCTACCGGCGCCGGCAAGCGCGCGAATGCGAACGTCCATGGCCGTGTAGGCGAGCCAAAGCGCGCCAGTTTGCGCCGCCATCGAGATCAACAATGAGCCAAAGAGCGGCAGCAGCGCAAAGCCGATGGGCAGGCCAACATCGTATGCCGTCATCGCCACAAAGTGCGTCGCCCACACGCCGAGCCCCGCCACTCCGCCCGCGGCGAGCGCCCAGTAACGGCCAAAGCGCTTACGCTGCGCCATCCCGCGTTCCAGCATTAGGAAAGCGGCAACGCTTGTGACCGCGCAAATCAAGGCCGCCAGGAGCAGGAGCCACAGATTGTGCTCCAACGTGATGCAAGCGAGTACGCGAAGCATGGAAACGGCCCAGAAGCGCCGTTCGGGCGCGAATGAGGCGGTTATGGATCGGCAACGCTAACGACAGGCTAATCTTGCTGCCTTGACCTGCCGCAGCGGCGCCTGGAACCGCGCGTGACAAGCGCTTCGTTTTTTGGTGCGATGTGGGGAGAAGAGAGGCGCGTCATGGCCAACCCAGATTATGTCAGCCGGCACAACCCGGACTACGTGTTCGATTACGATCCGAACGAGGACGCGTGGACGACCGATCTCTCCACTTTGGACATGAGCCGCGGCGAACGTTTCCGCGATGATACGTTCTGGCCGTTCTTCGAGCGCCTGCGCAAAGAGGACCCCGTTCACTACTGCCCAGACAGCATCAACGGGCCGTATTGGTCCGTCACCAAGTTCAACGACATCATGGCGGTGGATACAAACCACCAGCAATTTTCGTCCGAACCATCGATCGTTCTATTCGATCCGGAAGAAGACTTTCCGTTGCCGATGTTCATCGCGATGGATCCCCCGAAGCACGACGTGCAGCGCAAAACCGTGTCTCCGATCGTCGCGCCCAACCATCTCGCGCAGCTCGAGCCGATCATTCGCGAACGCGCCGGCGCGCTGCTCGATTCTGTCCCGCGCGATGAGGTGTTCAACTGGGTCGATAAGATCTCGATCGAACTCACGACCCAAATGTTGGCGACGTTGTTTGATTTTCCCTGGGAAGATCGCCGCAAGTTGACGCGTTGGTCTGATGTGGCCACGGCCGCGCCGGGTGGCGGCATCGTCGAAAGCGATGAGCAGCGCCGCATGGAGCTGATGGAGTGCTTGCAGTACTTCAACCGGCTCTGGGAAGAGCGCGCCGCGGCGCCGCCGCGCGCTGATCTCATCTCAATGTTGGCGCATGGCGAAAGCACGCGCGACATGCCGCGGCAGGAATTCCTTGGAAACCTGATCCTGTTGATCGTCGGCGGCAACGACACGACGCGTAATTCGATCACCGGCAGCGTCTACGCGCTCAATAAATTTCCAGAGCAGTACAAGAAGCTGAAGGCCAACCCGGCGCTCATCCCGTCACTCGTGTCGGAAACCATCCGCTGGCAGACGCCGCTAGCCTTCATGCGCCGCACGGCTCTTGAGGACGTCGAACTCGGCGGCAAGCTGATCAAGAAGCACGACAAGGTCGTCATGTGGTACGTCTCGGGCAATCGCGACGACGAAGTCATCGCCAATCCGAACGCGTTCGACATTGAGCGCGAGAACGTTCGCCGACACCTCTCGTTCGGTTTCGGCATTCACCGTTGTGTGGGCAACCGGCTGGGCGAGATGCAGCTGCGGATCGTCTGGGAAGAGATCCTGAAGCGCTTCGAACACATCGAAGTGATGGGGGAGCCCAAGCGGGTCTATTCGTCGTTCGTGAAGGGCTACGAGACGCTCCCGGTGCGCATTCACGCTTAACGGGCGAGGCAGTGTTGCCATAACGCCATGGGCGGCCGCATCGCGCAGCACGCGGCGTCGCGATCGGGAACTCAGCGCTAAGACCTGACGTTTCCGGGCGCAATGTCACTCATGGCGTCCTCAGAGCGGCCCGTCGTCAGGGCGCGAACAGCGGTTACAGCCGCAGGTTTGTCTGACGTGTTCGACGGGCTCGATAGCGGCCTCAACCGGGATCACCCGCACGAGGGCGTTCGCCTTGGCGTGTTGCTGAACGCCGGCTGGCCGCCGCTCCTATGGCCCGCTGCTGCTGGTGATCGGACTGTTCGCCATTTCGCCTGCCACTGTTTTGCCGGGCATGACCAGTGTTGCCGCCGCGATCACGCTGCTGATAGCCGGGCAAATGGCCTTCGGCATGCGCCGGCCCTGGCTGCCGCGCCAAGTGCTGGAACTTCGCGTGCCGCGCCGCCCATTCTTCGCGTTTCTAGATGGCGCCCGCACGCGGGTCGAAACCATGGACGGGGATCTCGTCCGCGCCCGCTGGGAACCGCTGACCCGCGGCCCGTTCATGTACGTGGTGGCGCTCTGCGTGGTGCTCGCCGCGCTAGTGACGTTCCCGCTGTCGCTGATCCCATTCGCGCCGCTCGCGCCAGGCATCGCTGTAGTGCTTTTCGCCGTCGGTATCATCGCCCGCGACGGCCTTTTGCTGGCGCTCGGAATGGTTTTCACCGCCACTGCGTTGGCGTTTTTGGCGCAGATCTGGCCGCTGTAAATCAAGCGCGCCGCGGCCGCCGAAAACCCATCAAAATCGAGACTTTCGGTACTGCATTCCCTATATTGGGGGATGTTTTTCATCACGATTCGACACCCATGAACGCTCCCCAAAATGTCCCGGCGAGCGCGCCCGAATATGGCGCGGAATCCATCAGAGTTCTCAAGGGCTTAGATGCGGTAAGAAAGCGCCCTGGAATGTATATTGGGGATACGGACGATGGGTCCGGTCTTCATCATATGATCTATGAGGTCGTCGACAACGCGATCGATGAGGCGTTGGCGGGGCATGCGACGCGGGTTGAGGTGATTTTGCACCCGGATGGGAGCGCCGAGGTCACGGATAACGGCCGCGGCATTCCGACCGACATCCATAAGGAAGAGGGCGTCTCGGCGGCTGAGGTGATCATGACCCAGCTGCACGCTGGCGGTAAGTTTGACCAGAATTCCTACAAGGTTTCGGGTGGTCTGCACGGAGTCGGTGTCTCCGTTGTGAATGCATTGTCCGAGTGGCTGGACCTGCGCATCTGGCGCAACGGCAAAGAGCATTACATGCGCTTCCGCATGGGCGACGCCGAGGCGCCGCTGAAGGAAGTCGGCCCCGCGCCGTTGGACGAGGGCAAGCCCCGCCGCGGCACCGCCGTGCGCTTCCTCGCCAGCCCCGCCACCTTCACCATGGTCGAGTACGACCGCAAAACCATCGAACACCGCCTGCGCGAGCTCGCCTTCCTCAACAGCGGCGTGCGCATCGTGTTCAAGGATCTGCGCGGCCCCGAGCCGTTCGAGGAAACGCTCTTCTACGAAGGCGGCGTCAAAGCCTACGTCGCCCACCTCGATCGCTCGCGCAGCGCCATCATCCCGGAAGCCATCTACGTCATCGGCGAGCGTGACGGCATGACCGTCGAAGCCTCGATGCAATGGAATGACGGCTACCACGAGAACACGCTCTGCTTCACCAACAACATCCCGCAAAAGGATGGCGGCACCCACTTGGCCGGCTTCCGCGGCGCGCTGACCCGCGTGGTCAACAGCTACATGCAAAGCTCCGGCATTGCGAAAAAGGAAAAGGTCGAAATCACCGGCGATGATGCGCGCGAAGGCCTCACCTGCGTGCTCAGCGTCAAAGTGCCGGACCCCAAATTTTCCTCGCAAACAAAGGAAAAACTGGTCTCCTCCGAAGTGCGCCCGGTGGTCGAAAACCTCGTCGCCGAAACGTTGACGCAATGGTTCGAGGAAAATCCGAGCGCCGCCAAAATCGTGATGGCGAAAATCGTGCAAGCCGCCGCCGCCCGCGAAGCGGCGCGCAAGGCGCGCGAAATGCGCCGCAAATCGACGCTCGATATCTCCTCGCTGCCCGGCAAGCTCGCCGATTGCCAGGAGAAAGACCCGGCCAAATCAGAACTCTTCATCGTCGAGGGTGACTCGGCCGGCGGCTCCGCCAAGCAAGGCCGCTCCAGAGAAACCCAAGCCGTACTGCCGCTGCGCGGCAAGATCTTGAACGTCGAGCGCGCGCGCTTCGATAAGATGCTGTCGTCCGAACAGGTCGGCACATTGATCACGGCGCTCGGCGCCGGCATCGGCCGCGGCGAGGGCGACATCGATCTTGCCAAGCTCCGCTACCACAAGATCATCATCATGACCGACGCCGACGTTGACGGCGCCCACATCCGCACTTTGCTGCTGACGTTCTTCTATCGGCAAATGCCGGAGATCATCGATGGCGGCTATCTCTACATCGCCCAGCCGCCGCTTTACAAAGCCACCAAGGGCAAGAGCGGCCGCTATCTGAAGGATCAAGCCGAGTTCGAGACCTTCCTGATCGAGGAAGGCTCGGCCGGCGCCGTGCTCGAAGCCGCCGGCGCGCAATATGCCGGCGATGATTTGAAGCGCCTGGCGCGCGAAGCCATCGCTGTCGAAACGTTGATCAAGCGCTTGCACGCGCGCGTGCCCGATAGCGTGCTCGAACAAGCCGCGATCGCCGGCGCGTTTGCGCAAGGCGCGACCGATAAGGAAGCTTTGGAAGCCGCAACGCGCCTCAACGCCATCGCCGAAGAGGGCGAAGGCAATTGGACCGGCCGCTTCGACCCCGATGGCGCGCTGGTGCTCGAGCGCACCGTGCGCGGCGTCGCCGAACGCGCGACGTTCGATAAATTGTTCTTGAGTTCATCCGATGCGCGCCGCCTCGCCGAGCGCAGCTCGGCTTTGCGCGAAACCTATTTGACGCGCGGCACGCTCAAGCGCGGCGGCGAAGTGACGGACGTGAACGGGCCGCTCTCGATGCTGCACGCCATCCAGGCGGCGGGGCAGAAGGGCGTTTCGATCCAGCGCTACAAAGGCCTGGGCGAAATGAACGCCGAACAGCTCTGGGAAACCACGCTCGACGCCGACGTGCGCACTTTGCTGCAAGTGCGCGTCAACCACGCCGACGACGCCGACGAGATGTTCTCAAAGCTGATGGGCGATGTCGTCGAACCGCGGCGCGCGTTTATTGAAGAGTTCGCGCTTGAAGCGGATGTGGATGCTTAGCGGCTGAGGGCGGCGTCGAGGGCGGCGCGGATGCGTTCGTCGGTGATGTCGGCGGGTGCAATGGTTTGCTGCACGGTGCTTTGGCCGGGGCGGCCGCCGCGCACGAAGACGACGAAGCGATCGCCGACGGCGCCGTTGATGGCGGCGAAGCTTGGCAGCGGCCCGCAACTGGTGGCGTCGGTGTAGCGCAAGCTGAAGCTGCTGCGATAGCGGCGGCCTTTCAGGCTTTGCTCGGCGCGGAGCGAGACGCGCTGGGTGTCGCCGAAATAAGCTTGGCGATCGGCTTCGACGCGGGTGATGCGGGCGATGAAGACAGCGTCGGCTTCGTCCCACAGCGTGACTTGACGTTGGTGCAGCCAGGCGGCGTGTTGCGCGTCTTGCTCAGCCCGCCAAGCGGCGTAGCGCGCGGCGTGAGATTCGGCGCTTTCGCCAGCTTCGGGCGGCGGGCCCGGCGGCGGCAAGCACGCCGCGGCGGGCGTGGCGGCGAGAAAGGTGAGCGCGGCGGCGAGCAGAAGCACGGATTTCATCGGCGGAGCATCGCAGCGCCGGCGCCACAGCATGTAAGCGGCGACGGCGAAGACGACGAAAGCGAAGATGCGTTGCAGCGTGCCGCGTTGTTTGGCGAGGCGGCTGGCGAAGCTTGCGCCGATGGCGCCGCCGACGAGGCCGCCGCCGATGAAGAGGCCGGCGATGCGCCAGTCGATGAGGCCGTCGATGGCGTAACTTGCGGCCGTCGTTGCGCCGAAGCTGCCGACGCTGAAAAGGGACGAGCCGACGGCTTGGATCATGGTCATGCCGGTGGCGCCGATGAGGCCGGGCACGATGAGGAAACCGCCGCCGATGCCGAAGAAACCCGAAAGCGCGCCAACGCCGAGGCCGTAGGCGATGAGCTTGGGGGCGTTGCCGGCGTTGAGCACGACGTCGCCGTCGCCCTCATGCTTGCGCGGCCGCAGCATGGCGATGCCGACAACGATCATCAGGCCGGCGAAGAGCGGCAGCAGGATCGCGGGGTCGGTGGCCTTGCCAACGGCGGCGCCGATCGCGGCGCCGATCATGCCGGCGCCGCCAAAGACGACGGCGCACTTCCACTTCACGTTGCCGCGTTTCAGATGGTTCAGAAAATTGGCGAAGGCGTTGACCGACACCGCGAGCGCGCTGGTGCCGATGGCGATGTGCGGATTGGTGACGCCGACAATGTAGAGCAAAGCTGGCGTCGCCAGGATCGAGCCGCCGCCGCCAATCAGCGCCAGCACGAGGCCAACGGCCGCGCCGCTCAGCACTGCGAGGATGTCGGGTGTCGTCACGCCCGCACGCTAGCGCGATTCCAGGGCATGGCTTTGAGCATGAGCGCCATGCCGCACCAACCTGTTGCGCCTGCGAAGGTGAGGCCGGCGCCGACGAAGGCGGAGAGCGCATAGAAGACAGGGTTCACGAACCAGCCGAGCACGACGCCGGTGAGGATGAGAAGGCCCGCTGTGATCTGCACTTGGCGCATGATTTCCAGCGGGGCTTTGACGTTGGTGTGGACGCCGAAGCCGGCGGCTTTCCACGCTTCGATGCCGCCGTCGAGGAAATACGCCTGGCGGAAGCCGCGTGCGAGCAGCTGCGCCGCGTTGGCTTGCGTGCGCATGCCGGACTTGCAGTGAAACACGGCGACCTTGCTGTGCTCGCGGTCGAAATCGTGCGTGTCGATCGCCGAGAGCGGGGCGAGGCGCGCGCCGAGAATGTGCTCGCGCGCGTGTTCGTCGCTTTCGCGGATGTCGATCAACACGGCGTCGCCGCTATCGAGGCGCCGCTTAAGTTCGGCGGCGCTGATGGGATTGAGCTTGGTCATTTGCGTTTCCGTTTCGGGGGGCAATAGATGGCGGCGAGCGTATCGAGGACGAGCGCCACGTTGGGATCGGCGAGCCGGTAGCAGATTGTCTGCGCTTCGCGGCGGGTGGTGACGAGGCCTTCTTCGCGCAGCCGCGCCAAATGTTGCGAAAGCGCCGATTGCGAAAGCCCGGAGGCTTCCTGCAGTGCGCCGGCGGAATGTTCGCCATCGAGCAATTGGCACAGCACCATGAGCCGCGCTTCGTGGGCCAGCGCCTTCAGAAGCGCCGCCGCCTCGCCGGCTTTGGCGGCGAACTGGCTGGGGGAGAGATCGGTCATCGTCATCGTGTCGCACATATAACAGTTGAATCTAAATTAGCAAGACCTAATATAACGGCCATAGGAGTTACCCCATGACAGCCCCCAAGGTCCGCGCTTTCTTTCACGAGCCCACGTTCACCGTGAGCTATTTGGTGTGGGATCCGGCCAGCAAACGCGGCGCGATCATTGATAGTGCGCTCGATTTCGATCCCAAGTCCGGCCGCACTGGCACCCACTCGGCGCAAGCTATTCTCGATGCCGCCGCGCAAGAGGGCGTTAGCGTCGATTGGCTGCTCGAAACGCATGCGCACGCCGATCACCTCTCGGCGGCGCCTTTCCTAAAGCAAGCCACGGGCGCGCCGATCGTCATCGGTGAGCACATCAAAGCGGTGCAGAAGGTGTTCAAGGACGTGTTCAATCTCGCCTACGTCACCGCTGACGGGCGTCCGTTCGATAAATTGGTCAAAGATGGCGAGATGCTAAAGCTCGGTGAACTCGAGATCGAGGTATTGCACACGCCCGGCCATACGCCGGCCTGCGTCACCTATCGGGTGGCCGATGCAGTGTTCGTGGGCGATACATTGTTCATGCCGGATTACGGCACGGCGCGAGCCGACTTTCCCGGCGGCGATGCGCGTACGCTCTATCGTTCGATCCAAAAGCTGCTGGCGTTGCCCGAGTCGACGCGCGTGTTCCTGTGCCACGACTACAAGGCGCCGGGCCGTGATGCATATGCGTGGGAAACGACGATCGGCGAAGAGCGCGCCAAGAACGTGCATCTCGCCAATGGCGTTACCGAGGATGCGTTCGTTGCGATGCGCGAGGCGCGCGATAAGACGCTGGACATGCCGGTGCTGATCCTGCCTTCGATCCAGGTCAACATCCAGGCGGGTGAGCTGCCGCCGCCCGAAGCCAATGGCGTCCGCTACCTGAAGCTCCCAATCGACGCGCTCTAAAGCCTTTCAGCCGAGCCCGCATCCGAACGCGCCCCGGCCCGCATCCTATTGACGCATACGTCTGCGGAGATAGTGATGCGGACATCTTCGGACGGGGAGAGGCCTATGTTGAAATTGCTGTTCGGCGCGGCGGCGCTGGCTGTTCTGGGCGCTTGCGCGCAGCAACCTGCTGAGCCGACGCGTGAAGAGTTGGTCGCGCGCGGGGAATATCTCGTCAACAATATTGGCGGCTGCAATGATTGCCACACGCCGATGACGCCGCAAGGGCCGGATATGGCGAAGGCGCTGCAAGGATCGACTTTGATTTTCGCGCCGCTCGTCGACATCCCGTGGGCGCCGACTGCGCCATCCATTGCGGGCCTGCCGGCGAACTACACAGAAGAGCAATTCGTGGCGTTCATGCAAACCGGCTTGCGCCCTGATGGATCGCGGCCGTTGCCGCCGATGCCACCCTTCCGCTTGAACGAGGACGATGCGCGCGCGATGGCTGCGTACATCTCGACCGTGCCGCGCGCCGCAGAATAAACGCGCGCTGCACGCGATCATTTCAATGCGATCACATTTGTTGTGCGCAGCTTGACGCTCGCGCGCATTGGGACAATCTTTGTGTTGTCGGAAGCTGCCAGCGCCCTCCGCCGGTTCCCGCTCGCATTGCTCATGCAGCGCACAACACCAGGGCTACGGCGCACGTTGATGCGGTCTTCCCGTTCGATGAAAACACCGCGCGCAGCAATGGTGCTGCTAACGACGCGGACCATTCATTGCCGGCCGGCGTCTGGCGACGTTTCAGCGTATGGTGATGTTTGCTCGAACAAAACGGCAACGCATTTTGCGCGCAATTTCCAGCGCTCGCCGTTAGTATCTATCCGACATGTCGCTTCGTCTCTTCGCCGCCATCGCAATTCCAGATTCTGTTGCTGAGCGCCTCACGCCGCTGATGCGCGGAGTTTCCGGCGCGAAATGGCGGCCGCGTGAGAACCTGCATTTGACGCTTAGATTCTTCGGCGAAGTCACAGAGCCCGTCGCTGATGAGATTGACGGCGAACTCTCTCTGATCTCAGCGATGCCGTTCGAACTGACGCTGAAGAGCGCCGGCGCCTTTGGCGGCGCTGATCCGCACACGCTTTGGATCGGTGCGCGCGAAAGCGATGCGCTGAAGAAGCTCGCGGCAGATTGTGAGCGCGTGGCGCGGCGGGTCGGGCTGAAGCCGGAGCCGCGCAAGTTCACGCCGCATCTGACGATGGCGTATCTCAGCGGCGCCCCGCTTGATCAGGTGCAGGCGTTTGAATCCCGGCTTGGACTTTTCGAAGCCCCGCCGTTTTTGGTGGAAAGCTTTGGGCTCTATTCCAGCTTCACGCGGAAATCCGCTCCGAGCCTTTACAGGCTCGAAGCGGAATATCCGTTGCTCGGCTAACGCCGCTTAGGACGTCGGCGTCGGCTGTTGCTGCTCTTCGCGCGGCTGGGCCGTGTCGCTGACCATAGTGGCCGGCGGCAGGTTCGGGCCCATCGCGCAACAGCGCACCTGAACTTCAAGCACTTGGCTGTTAAAACGGCATTCGGTGTCGTTGATCGAGCGGACGATCGCCATGCCGCCAGCACGCGCGGTGTAGCGCGTTTGCGTGCAGCCGGTCAGCGTGTAGCCCGGATCGCACGTGCCGGTGCGTGTGCGGTTGAGCGTGCGCGTTACGCAACGCACGTCGCGGGCCATGGCCTGGTCGGCCGTGGATTGCGCGCGGTTGGCGACGCCGAACACTTCACTGATGCGCTGGCCAAGCGTGGTGCGCACTTCTTCGGTGTCGGCGTGTTGTTTACAGATGTCGGTATCGGCTCGGCCTACGTCCGCGGCGCACCATTGTGAGATGGTCATGTCGCCGGTGCGATTGGCGCAAGCGCCGGTGAGCAGCGCCAGTGCGGCGACAGCGATGATGGATGCAATGCGCATTTCTGGCGCCCTTTCCTGAGAAGCCCCCCGGCTACCGCAAACCCAACGCCGTTAATGTTTCAAACCTTGTCTTAGTTCCGGTGGAACCTAGCTCTCCTCAGTTCAGCGGGAGGCGGTCATGAAACCCAAACAAATTTTCATCCTCACCGGTGCGGGAATCTCCGCGGAATCAGGGCTTTCGACATTTCGCGACAAGGGTGGATTGTGGACGCAGTATAAGGTCGAGGATGTCGCCTCGCTCGCCGGGTACGAGCGCAATCCGGCGAAAGTGCTCGAATTCTACAATCTGCGGCGCTCGATCCATAAGGATGTGCAAGCCAATGCCGGGCACCACGCGCTCGGACGCTTGCAGCGTGTGTGGGCGGCCAATGGCGGTGAAGTTGTCATCTGCACGCAGAATATCGACCACCTGCATGAGCAGGGCGGCGCGGTGGGCGTCATTCACATGCATGGCGAACTCGGCAAGGTGCGCTGCCATGATTGCGGCGATGTAAGTTTGGCCGACGGCGAGCTTTCGCTGCATCTCGGTTGCGGCGCCTGCGGGCGGACTGGCGGTTTGCGTCCGCACGTCGTGTGGTTCGGCGAAACGCCGCTGGATATGGATGTGATCTTCGAAAAGCTCTCGGGCGCCGATCTCTTCGTCTCGATCGGCACGTCGGGGAACGTCTATCCGGCGGCGGGCTTCGTCGCCGCCGCGCGCAGCGCGGATATCCCCACGATGGAGATCAATCTCGAACCCTCGGAGAACGCGCACCTGTTCGATGACGCGCGCTACGGCAAGGCCAGCGAAGCGGTGCCGGCCTGGGTCGAGGAGCTGTTGGCGCCGGACTAGAAGCTGCCGCGTTTCGGGTTAGACTAGGGTCGAGGATCAAGAGGGACGGACGCTATGTTGGGACGTATCGCGGTTTTGGCCGCCTCTGTTGCTCTCGCGGCTTGCGCGGGAGTGGAGCCGGTGGGCCGCAATGCCGGGCGCACTTCCGCGCCGCCGCCGCCCGTCGCGTCGCGCCAAGCGCCGCCGCCGCAACAAGTGGCGACGCCTGCGCCAACACCTGCACCGGCGCCAACGCCGGCTCCGGCTCTGACCATCCCGCCGCAAGCTGCAGCGCCGGCGCCTGCGCCAGTTGCGCGCCAAACGACGCCGCCGCCGCAACAAACGGCGCCAGCCGTGGCTGCGCCCGCGGTGACAGCGCCGCCGCCTTCGCCACAGCGCAATGCGAGTGCCGAAGTTGACGATGAGATCGTCGTGCCCGGCCAGCTCGAACAGCAAGTCCGCCCGCCGGCCGGCGATCCACGCTCAACGTCGCAACGCATGGAAGATGTGCGCGCCTGGGATCAGTGCGTGACGCGCGTGCAAGCGGCGTTCGAAAGCGATCCGATGCGTCCGCAAATGACCACGCCGGAAGAATATTGCCGCTCAAGCCTTGGTATGGCGAGCCGTCTGGCCGTGCCCGAAAGCCGGCTCGAGCGTCAGCGGCGTTAGTCGGCGTCTTCCAGCAGCTGATCCATGTGTTCATCACTTAGCCCGAAGTGATGGCCGATCTCGTGCACCAGCACGTGTGAGACGAGTTCGGCGAGACCGACATCGCCGCGCTCGATCCATTCTTCGAGGATGGCGCGCCGATAGAGGAAGACCATCGTCTGCGATGGCGCGGGATCGCTGATCGATTGGCGCGTGAGATCGACCCCGACATAGAGCCCGCTCAGTTCGAAAGGGTCTTCGATACCCATTTCCGCCAGCACCTCTTCGTCGGCGAAGTCTTCGATCCGGATCAGCACATCGCCGGCGAGCGCCCGAAATTCGCGGGGCAGCGCGTCCCAGGCGGTCTGGGCCATGACGTGGAGATCATCGAGCGAAGGGGCGCGGGCATCGGTCATCCGCGTACAGATAAGGCGGGCGCCGCCAGACCAGAAATTTACGCATCATTATCAAGTTGACGCCCCCGTCATTTTTCCTTGATCTCGATCAAAACCCGGCATATCGTGCGGGCATCAAAACAATGGCCGGCATCCGCCCGGCCTATGCCCGGGAGAGACGACGCGATGGCCGATTCCGCCGCCCCTATCCGCCAAATCACCAAGGACGAGGTCTATGACGCCGTCGCGCCGACTGATTTTGGCGCGATGCTCGATATCGAGCGTCACATGAACCGCTCGACCGCGTTCGATAAGATCATCTCGGCGACGCACGATCACTTCTGGGATCCGCTCGACAAGAAATACATCGACTTCAACGACGATTTCGATCCGGACACGACGGACTTCATCCCGGACTACATGGTCCCGGCGCTGCAGACCGAATATGTCGAGACGTACTTCGCCGATAAGCCGGCTGAGCGCATTCGCTTCAAGAGCCAAGTTGGCCGTTGGGTGATGAGCTCGATCCTGCATGGCGAGCAGGGCGCGCTCAATCTTTCCGCTTCGCTCTGCCACGTGCTGCGCGATCCTGGCGCGCAGGAATACGCCGCCAACCAAACACGCGAAGAAGGCCGTCACGTCACCGCGTTTGCAAAATACATCATCGCCCGCTGGGGCACGCCGCGCGCGTGCGGCCCGGTGCTGGCGAGCTTGCTGCAGGAAATCGTGCACGCGCCGGAGGTCTACAAAAAGATCATCGGCATGCAGATGCTGGTCGAAGGCCTTGCCATGGGCGCCTTCGCATCGATCTTCAAAGAATGGGACGATCCGCTGGCGAAGAAGCTGACGCAGCTGGTGATGACCGACGAAGCTTTCCACCACAAGTTCGGGAAGATCTGGGCTGACCGCACGATCCCGAAGCTTTCGCCGGAAGAGCACGAGATCGTCGAGAACTGGGCCGCGCATTGCTTCCAGACACTGCTCTTCAATCTCGTTGCGCCGCACCAGATGACGGACATCTACGTCGAGTTCGGCCTCGATCCGGAAAAGGTGATGGCCAGCTTCCAGGAAGCCGTCACCGACGACATGCGCCGCGAGAACATGAAGGAAGGCACCAACATCTTTCGCGTGCTGGTCAAGACGCTGTGGAACGCCGGCATCATCACCGAGCGTACCGCCGGCTTCTACGCCACCTACGTGAACTTCGATGAGTTCAAGGCTGAAGGCGAAGAGATGGTCGGCGACGCGATCGCCGATGAAGGCATTCAGTATCTGAAGACGATCAATTTCGGCATCAACACCGGCGCGCTGAATGACGTAAAAGCCGCCGCTGCCGTCGCTGCTGAATAAACTAAGTACCCGTACGCACTTAAACGCCCACTCCTAGGAGTGGGCGTTTTTGTTTGCGGGTGTTACTGACGCGGCGCGGGTGTGGCGGTGGCGGGCGGTGCGCCGGTGACGCTGTCGAGCTGCTCCAAGTTTTCACCGACACTGTCGGCCACGGCTTGTGGATCGATCAGTTGATAGCCCGGCGGGACGCCGAACAAGGACGCATCTTGCGGGCCGCGTTGCAGCGATGTCGCTTCCCAAAGCACGAGCGCATTCTCGCGCACACGCAGGACGATGCCGTCATCGGTGATGCACGCAGTGCGCTCTACGCCAGCTGCAGGCGCTTCGCGCGGCGTCCATTCGTGGCCGGATTCGCCTGCGACTTCGCACGCGCCGATGCTGCGCGCATTATCCGCGCCGAGCGCCGCCCAGGCGCTTTCTAAAGGTTGCGGCGCGTTCGTGTCTTCAAGACGCACCGCAACGCCAGCGATCTGCGGCGCCGCTGGCGCGGCAGGCGTTGTCGTGGTGGTGGTCGTGGTTTGCGAGGGCGGTGTGGTGGGCGTTGTTGCCGGCGCCGGATTTGTGGTTGGCGGCGTGGCGGCGGGTGCGCCTGCTTGCGGCGTCACGACACCCTGGCCGGTGGAGTTCAGTACGTAAGCGGCGTTGGTGGATTCATCGAAGACGATAGCTGCTTCGCCGTAGTTCGGCAGCACTGCCTCGACGCGCATGCGCGGCCCGTCGCGGTACATCACAGTGCGGGTGGATGGGCCGCCTTCGGCCGAAGTGCTCGTGCCTTCGATGCGATACGATGTTTCCGAGAATGTCGGATAAGTTGGTGCGCCAAGTCCGCACCCGGCCAGAAGTGTTGCAGCGGCCGTCGCCACCAATAAATGCGTGCGCATGAACTCGATCCTTTCGTGGGTCGAGCATCGAACGCGTCGCGCGGGAGAGCGGTTCCTGGCGCCCGTTGCGGGCAATCAGTCTGGAAAGCCGATTCTCTGACGTCGTGCTATGGCGTTGGCGCTTGGCCCTGCGCTAGCTTGCCGCGCAGAAGACGCTGACCCATGCTCGATGAACCGCACTCCCGTCCTGAGATCACCGCGCTGCTCGCGCGCGGCGTTACGCGCATGCTGGCGGAGCATGGTTTGGCGCCGGTGCTGGAAGTGCCGCTGGCCAATGGCCGCCGCGCCGATGTGATGGCGCTGACAGCGCGCGGTGAGGTCTGGATCATCGAGACCAAATCGTGCCTCGAAGACTTTGCGGTCGATCTGAAGTGGCCGGATTACATGGAATACTGCGACCGTTTCTTCTTCGCGGTCACCGAGCAATTTCCGCAGGCGCTCATCCCGGAAGATGTTGGCCTTATCGTTGCTGACGGATTCGGCGGCGCGATTCTGCGCGATAGCCCGGTGCGCCCGCTCGCTGGTGCGCGGCGCAAGGCTGTGACCTTGCTGTTCGCGCGGCTCGCGGCGCTGCGCGCTCTGGATTAGTTCGGCGCAGGCGGAACGGCGAGGACGTTGCTCTCGTTTTCTGACGCAACGGTTTGCGGATCGATCATGCGATAGCCTACCGGCACACCGAAGAGGGCAGCGTCTTGCGGGCCGCGCCGGAGTGAGGTCGCTTCCCACAGCACTTGGTCGTTTTCGGTGAGCTGGAGAATGATGCCGTCATTGGTGATGCACGCTTCGCGCTCCACGCCGTCGGCTTGATCGCGCGGGCGCCATTGCCTGCCGCGTTCACCGGCGAACCTGCAGCTGCCGCCCGCCTGCATATTGTTTGCGCCCATCGAGGCCCACGACATTTCCAGCGGCTGCGGCGCAACAGAGTTTTCGATGCGCACTGCGACGCCGCCTGGCGCCGCTGCCGGCGCCGCGCCGCTGATCTCAATTGCGTCCGGCGTGGGCAGCGCTGGCGCGACTGCGGAGGCCGTCATCGCCTGTGTGGTGGGGTTCAGCACGTAGGCGCCGGAATTTTGTTCATCGAACACGATGATGGCGCTGCCAAGCGCGGGGAGTGTCGCTTCGACGCGCATTTGCGGGCCGTTGCGATAAACAACGGTTTGCGTGGCTTCACCACCGCCAGGCGGCGTCGTTAGGCCTTCGATGCGGTAGGATGCGTCACCAAATTGCGGCGGGGCAGGGCTGCCGCACGCGGTGAGTGCGAGTGCGGTCATTGTGAGTAACGCTGTGCGTGAGATCATACCGCGCCAACGCGAGGCTGATCACCAGAGTTCCGGCCTTAATTACTAACCGGCAAGCCCTGCAACGCTCGCGCACACATCTTCGCGCGCCACGTTCGCCGCTGCGCTGTAGGTTTCGGGCGAGGGCGCAAGCCGGCGGATGAGCGCGACGCCGCGCTGACTGGGGCTTTCCACCACTTGTGATGCGCCTTCCGGATGCGGCCGGCCTCTTTGCACCAACGTGATCTCGGCGCCGTAATGCGCCTCGCGATCGTCGACGACGAAGAAATTGTCGCTGTTGGCGGCGTAAAGCGAGAGTGACCAATACGAGTCCCACGGCGCCGCTGCGAGGATGACCGGCCCTTCGCTCAAATCATAGGCGCACGCGGAATATGCGAAATCTGGAGATGGCCGCACGATTTGGCGTGACGCTGGCGTTACCCGTTCGGCAAAGGTCCAGCGATTGAAGCCGTCTGCGCTCAGCCGCTCGATCGCGATGTTCATCCGTAGCCGCGGTGCGGCGTGTATCGCGACGATGTGCGCAACGATCGCCACGATGAGCGCGCCAACGACATACTTGCCCCAACCCGTCATCAGCTGCTCTCCGAGCACGAGACGGTGGTCAGAGTGGGTAAGCTTTCGGCGCTTAGTCTGAACTCGCGCTGTGGATTGTAAACCCGAAGCGTCAGCGAGAAGTCACGGCCGGCGGAGCGGCTTGAGAGCCAATGCGGTGTGTTTCCGCGCACCGGCGCGATGCGTACGCTCCATGCTGTGCTGAGGCCCAAGCGCGATGCGTCGATCGAGCCAGCGTGATCGTTGTTCTGCACTAGGAAATTGTCGCGGGCGTAGAGCGTCACGGACCACCACCGCGCCGCCAGCGGCGGGCCGCTCAGTTCGTAGATGCAGCTTTCATCGAGTGGTCGCCCGTTCTCGTCTTCGGAGAGCGTAAAGTAGAGCGCCTCGCGCGCGCTGAGCGCCAGCAAACCATCGCGCGCGACGATGGCGCGCGTGTAGGGCCCGGCGTCCGCCGCGCCTGCGGCGCTGCTGTGTGTCCAGGCGCCGAATTTTTCGGTGAAGCCGGCGCGCCCAAACTCAAGCGCGGCCCACGCGGAAGCGACACCCAAGATGGCGCCGATCAGCGTTGCCGCCGCCCATGTGAGTACCTGCCGCAGCATCCGCTCCCCGCCGCGAAAGCTCTAAGAGGCTGACGCCTCCGCCACAGTCTTGAGGTCCAGTGAGAGCGCGTGCAAGCCTGTGTCGAATTCTTCACGAAGCGCGGCGTAAACCAAGCGTTGACGCTCGACGCGCGATAACCCGTTGAACGCGTCGGCGACGATGCGTGCGCGATAATGGGTCTCACCGCCCGGACGCGCGCCGGCATGCCCGGCGTGGCGCGACGATTCATCCTCCAACACGAAGAGTTGCGGCGTCAGAACCTCTTTCAGCAGCTTTTCCATGCGCTCGGCGCGCGAAAGATGGGATTTCGTGTCTGTCAATTCCTTGTCCGCTTAACCTCTGGCGCCCATAATCATCCTCCCATGTCGGATGCGTTCGAGTACAGACCGAAGTTCGTTGATATCCGCGTCAAGAAAGCTGGCGCGGCGAAGGCGGCTGCACGCGAGCCTGAAACCCAGCCGTGCGACCATGTCGACTGCAAACGCCCTGGCGCCCACCGCGCGCCCAAGGGCCGGGACCGTGAGAACGAGTTCTGGCACTTCTGCGCTGAGCACGTCGCTGACTACAACAAGCGCTGGAACTACTTCCAAGGCATGAGCGAGGCCGAACTGGCCGCGTACCGCAAGAAGGAAGAGGTGGGCCACCGCCCAACTTGGACCTTCCGTAGCGGGCGCCTCGATCGCTTCTCCTCAGCAAACCGCGCTGTCCGTCAGGGCAGGGCTGCCGATCCGTTCGCTATGTTCGGCCCCGATGGCGAGCCCGCCCAAGGCAGCCCGGTCAAGCAACGCCGGCGTCTGACGCGTCTGCAAGCCATGGCGCTGGAAGTGCTCCAGCTCGAGGAAAACGCCACCTCGCCGGACATTCGCACCCGCTACGCCGAGCTGGTGAAGCGCTGGCACCCGGATTCCAATGGCGGCGACCGCGGCGCCGAGGAAAACCTTCAACGCGTGATCAAGGCCTACCAGACGCTGAAGGCCGGCGGCCTGGTCTGATCCGGCTCGTCAAAACGCCGCTTTTCTCTTCATGCTGCGGCGCCGTAAGCTGATGCTGAACTCCAGAACAAGCCGGGACGCGATGACGACTGCCGACGAACTCCTGACGACCAAGCCTGACAAGACGCTTTCGGCCCGCGATTTCGGCGTCGATAGCGACATGAAGGTGCCGGCTTTCTCGAAGCGCACCGAGTACGTGCCGGATATCGACGAAGCGTACCGCTTCGATCCGCAGACGACGCTGGCGATCCTCGCCGGCTTTGCCTTCAATCGCCGCCTCATCGTTCAGGGCTATCACGGCACCGGCAAGTCGACGCACGTCGAGCAGGTGGCGGCGCGGCTCAATTGGCCGCTGGTACGGATCAATCTGGATAGCCACGTGTCCCGCATCGATCTCGTCGGCAAGGACGCGATCGTGCTGAAGGACGGCAAGCAGATCACCGAGTTTCGCGAAGGCATGTTGCCTTGGGCGCTGCAACGGCCAGTCGCGATCTGCTTCGATGAATATGATGCGGGCCGCCCGGACGTGATGTTCGTCATCCAGCGCGTGTTGGAATCGAGCGGCAAGCTGACCTTGCTCGACCAGAACCGCGTCATCACCGCTAACCCGTTCTTCCGTCTGTTCGCGACCACGAACACGATCGGCCTTGGCGACACCACCGGCCTCTATCACGGCACCCAGCAGATCAACCAAGCGCAGATGGATCGCTGGTCGATGGTGACGACGCTCAATTATCTTGAGCACGACGTCGAAGCCGAGATCGTGCTGGCGAAGGCGCCGAACTACAACACGCCGGAAGGCAAACGCACGATCATGTCGATGGTTCGCGTCGCCGATTTCACTCGCAACGCCTTCATGAACGGCGACATCTCAACCGTGATGAGCCCGCGCACGGTGATCACCTGGGCGCAGAACGCCGAAATTTTCGGCGGCGACATCGGCCTCGCGTTCCGAATGACGTTCTTGAACAAGTGCGATGAACTGGAACGGCCGACTGTGGCCGAATTCTATCAGCGCGCGTTCGGGAGCGATTTGCCGGAAGCGGCTACGCGGGTGAAGGTGGCGTGAGGCGTGTGGGCGCTCTCCTGACTTGCGTTATTGCGCTTGCAGCTTGCAGTGAAACCGAAACATCATTTGAGCAGATTTCCGCAGATCTCTCGGACGAACCTACCCTTGAAAGTGACTCTCTATCTGATGTGGATAGGGGGCGGGTTTGTCGAGCCGCGATTGCTGTTTTGATGGGTCGAGACGTAGAAATAGTAAGTGTCGACCGGATTGAGAACGCGATTGCGTACGTGAGTTATGTTCGTCCAGACGATAGCTCCCACTGGGCGTACCGTTGTCATTTCTCCGATGGTCGCGTCGTCTGGTCATCGGTCGATGATTCTTCATCTGGGCGCTGGCGCGACCATCCGTCAGATGAGACCATTGTATACACCGTCGGTGGGGACACGGTTTCTATCACAGAGTTGCATGCGGATGGCTCCAGCGTGCTCCGGATAATGCAAGTCCCCAACTAATGTCCGCCAAGGAAACTCCCTCCGAATTATTCAAGCGCGCTTTGGCGCAGTCGACGCGCGCGCTGGCGGGGCGGGAGGAGGAGCTTGAGGTGACATTCGGGGCTGAAGGCCCGCGCCTCAGCCCCGGCAAGATCGTGCTGCCGCATCCGCCGCGGGTGATTTCCGATCCAGACGCGGAGCGCATTCGCGGCCAAGCCGAGACGCCGCGCACCGCAAGCTCTCACCCAAGCACAATGTCGATGCGCGCAACGCCTTCGATGCGATGGAGGAGATGCGCATCCAATCGCTCGGCGCCAACGCGCTGAAGGGCGTGTCGAACAATCTGACGGCGATGCTGGTCGATCAATACGGCCGCAAATCGCAAACGCCGATGAAAGATCGCACTGGAATTCCGCTGGCTGATGCGTTGGCGCTGATCGTGCGCGAACGGCTGACGGGCTTGAAGCCGCCGGCGAGCGCGGCTGAACTTGTTGAGCTTTGGCGCCCGGAGATTGAGGCCAATGCCGGCGGCGCGCTGGATCAGTTGACGGGCGTTGCCGACGACCAGGCGCTGTTCGCGCGCCTTGCGAACCAAGCGCTGCGCGATCTGCATCTGCTCGAAACTGAGATCGAAGGCGAGGAAGACAACGACGATCCGGACGCCAACGCGCCGCAGGAGCCTCCGCCCGAGCAGCAGGATTCGCCCGATGGTCAGCAGGACCAAGAGGAAGAGGCCACTGCCGAGATGGAGATGCTCGACAGCGAGTCGGACATGGACAATGACCGCACCGTCTCGATCGACACCGAGGACGACGCGGACGATACGCAAGAGTCCGAGCAGGACGATCCGGGCGAAAACCCAATCCGGCCGAAATCACGCGGCGAACCGGAAGATCCGAACGCGAACTACAAGGTGTTCACCCGCGCGCACGATGAGATCATCGCCGCTGAGGATTTGTGCGACGGGGAAGAGCTTGCGCGCCTGCGCGCCTATCTCGATGCGCAGCTAAAGCCGCTGCAAAGCGTCGTTGGCCGGCTCGCCAATCGGCTGCAGCGCCGCTTGATGGCCAAGCAGAACCGGTCCTGGAGTTTCGACCTCGAAGAAGGGTTGCTCGATACCTCGCGCCTCACGCGCGTCATCACTGATCCGATGTCGGCGCTGTCGTTCAAGCAAGAGGAGGACATGCCGTTCAAGGATACGGTGGTCACTTTGCTGCTCGACAATTCAGGCTCGATGCGCGGGCGGCCGATCATGGTGGCGGCTCTGTGCGCGGATATTCTGGCGCGCACGCTGGAGCGCTGCGGGGTGAAGGTTGAGATTCTTGGCTTCACCACGCGCGCCTGGAAGGGTGGCGAGGCCAAGCAGCGTTGGCATGAAGCGGGCCGGCCTGCTCAGCCGGGGCGCCTCAACGATTTGCGCCACGTGATCTACAAATCGGCAGACGCGCCATGGCGACGGTCGCGGCGCAATCTTGGCCTGATGATGCGCGAAGGGCTGCTGAAAGAAAACATCGACGGTGAAGCGCTGCTCTGGGCGCACGATCGCCTGCTCGGCCGCACCGAACAGCGCCGCATATTGATGGTGATTTCCGACGGCGCGCCGGTGGATGATTCAACGCTCTCGGCCAATCCTGGCAATTATCTCGAGCGGCATTTGCGCACGGTGATTAACTGGATCGAGTCGCGTTCGCCGGTTGAGCTCATCGCGATCGGCATCGGCCATGACGTGACGCGCTATTACAAGCGCGCTGTCACCATCACGGACGCCGAGCAGCTTGGCGGCGTGATGACGGAGAAGCTCGCAGAATTGTTCGACGAAGAGGCCGGCGATCAATTGCCGCCGCCGCGCAGCCCTCGCGAAAGCCGCCAACGCGCGCAGGCGATGGTGTGATGCGTAGCGTCGTCGCGTTGTGCGCGCTGTTGGCAGCGGCGTGTTCTCCCACCGTTGTCGATGCGCCGGAGCAATGGCGTGCGATTGCGATTGAAACGACGCCGGTTGAGCTTGGCGTTGAGACGCTCGGCCGGTTGCGCTTTCGCGGCGGCGTTGAGATCTCCTCCGCGGATGTCGCGTTCGGCGGCCTCTCCGATCTCGAAGTGCTCGATGACAATAGGATCATCGCCATTAGCGACAACGGCGATTGGTTTGAGGCGCGCCTTATCCTTGATGACGCTGGCGCATTGATTGGCGTTAGCGACGTACGCACTGCGTTCATGCGCGATGAGCGCGGCCGCGCATTCGCGACCAAACGCGCGGGTGATAGCGAAGATATCGCTCAGTTGCCCGATGGCCGCATCGCCGTCAGCTTTGAGCAAACGCAGACCATCCGCATTTATGACTTCAATCGCGACGGCCCCTTCGGCTTCGCACGCGCGGGGCCGACCTTGGCGGCGATCGAGCATCTGCATCGCAATGCGGGTCTGGAAGCTCTGGCGGTCACGGCTGAAGGTGTGCTGCTCGTGGGCGCCGAAGGCGGCGAGGCGGCCACAACGCCGCTTTGGCTCGCGCCGTTAGAAGCGCGTGAGTCGGTAGCGCCGCGTATCGCTTACCCAATTGAAGCCGGCTATTCGCTGACCGGGCTCGATCGCTTGCCCGACGGCGGCTTCGTTGCGCTGGAGCGCTTTTATGCGCCGGTGATCGGTGCGCGCGCGCGGATCACCATGTTTCCTGCCGCGAGCCTCGATGCGCCAGGCGACACCTTGCCCGGCGTTGTCGAGCTGGCGCACATCGCGCCGCCGATGCCAGTCGATAATTTCGAAGGCATCGCGGCGCAGCGTATGCCGGATGGCGCCACGCGCATTTACATCTTGTCGGACAACAACTTTAGCGGCCGTCAGCGCACGCTGCTTTACGCGTTCGACGTTTCGTCGGAATCGCCGCCGCGCTGAGCGGCGTAGCGCGCGGCGCGTAGCTCGGCCCATGCCGTCAAACCCAGCAAGCCAGCGATCAGCAGCGTCCACCACATCTGCGCCCACAGTGCAAAGATCACCAAAGCGCCCGCGATCAACAATCCGGTGACGGCGGTGACGATGCGCGCGTTGGTGCGTGACATCGTGTAGGTGAGTGCCGCGCGCAGGATGTGGCCGCCATCGAGCGGAAAGCCCGGCAACAGATTGAATATACCGAGCAGCAAGCTAATGAACGCGAGCGTGCTCAGCGCATTGAGTACGCTGAAAGTTTCCGGCGTCGGCGCGCTCGCATCGACGAGCAGCGGCAGCATCGCCGCAATCAGCGCCCATGTCGCGAGGTTCGCGCCAGGCCCGGCAGCCGATACCGCAATCTCGTGCCAAGCCTTCTTCGGTTGATGCGCGAATTGCACGTAGCCGCCAAAGAACGTCACCACGATACGCTTGCTCGGGACGTTCAGCGCCGCGGCCATGCCGGCATGGCCGAACTCATGGATCAGCACTGCCGCAAACAGCACGCCGACAAACACCAGCGCTTCCGGCAATGCGTCCACACCGCCGCGCAGTAGCGATGAGCCGAGCACGTACGCGGCGAGAAACAGGAATGTGGGCTCGACGAAAACAGGCGCGCCGGCGAACGTTCCAATACGTAAGCCGGACTGTTCCGCCACCGGCTTAGGCCGCGGCAGCTTCCGCGAGCTTCTTCTTCACGTCGCGGCGGATCTTGGCGGCGCGCGTCGAGAGTTCGGCTTCGCTGGCCTTCAGCAGGAACTGGTCCAAACCGCCGCGGTGATCGACGGTGCGGAGCGCTGCAGCCGTGATGCGCAGCTTGAAGGCGCGGCCGAGCGCGTCGCTGGCCAGCGTCACATCGACGAGGTTCGGCTTGAACTCTCGCTTGGTCTTGATGTTGGAGTGGCTGACCTTGTGGCCGATTTGGCGGTTGACGCCAGACAGCTCGCAACGGCGGGACATGGAACGCGCTCTCTATAAGCAGGAAATTTGAAGGGCGGACGCATACGCGAAGGGGGCCGGGGGGTCAACAGCGGCCATGTCAGGCCGGGATCATTGCGGCAATGAATCCCAAATGCCGCCCCATTTGGTTCATGCCTAGATCACAGGCCATACGCTAGATAGCCCGCTCAAAGAGGACAAAGGTTCATGATCAAGAGGTTTGCCGCTGTTGTGGCTCTGGGTTTGGCTTTGGCCGCACCCGCCGCCGCCCAGACGGGCGATCGCAGCTTTGACGGGGTCTATTCGGTCCACGCCCGGGGCGTCGAGGCGGGCGATTTTACCTACAGCTTCCGCCAGACCGGCTCCAACTACACCATCAGCGCCGAGCGCGAGATGAAGGGCTGGGTCGGCGCCGCACTCAACCGGAGCCAGGACTACACCTATTCGGTGCGCGGCTCCGTGACCTCCGAGGGCGTGCTGCGCCCCTCTCAGTATCAGCACCAGGGCGGTCGCCGCCGCGATGACCGCCCCAATGGCCGTCTCGTTCGGGCCGTGTTTACCCCGTCCGACGTGACCACCAGCTCGGTGCCGGCCGGTATGGGCATGGGCGATCCGGCGGCGACTCCGGCTCAGCGCCGCGGTGTGATCGATCAAATGACGGCTATCGCCGCGATGCTTACGGCCACCGGCGATCCATGCGCCCGCACTTTGCCGGTCTATATGGACGGCCGCTCGCGCTTCGATTTCGTCCTGACGCCAAACGGGACGGTGAACGTCAATTCTCGCGCCTATCAGGGCCAAGGCGTCCGTTGCCGGGTGCAATTCCGCCCGATCGCCGGCTTCGGCGATCCCCAGGAAGCTGCGACCCTAAGCTTCGTCTTCGCCCGCACCGAAAGCGGGATGTGGGCCCCGGTGACGATTGAAATGCCGACTGATGGCGTTGGCGTCGTCCGCCTGGAAGCGCGCCGCCTGACCGTGAACGGCCAGCGCCTGCGCTAATTGATCCGGGCTTGGAATGAGGGGCCGCTGGCGAAAGTCAGCGGCCCTTTTTCATGCGGCCGGCCAGTCTTGTGTGTTACTTAAGTATTAACCACAAGACTTAGCCGTGAACGAAGCCAGACCGAATCAAATCAAGTGATTCGCGACTGATTCGTTCTTGTTACCTTCTCTTTGCCGACGCTTCGGCGAACCTGGGGGCGCAAGGTCCGGCTTGAAATCGCCTAAAGCCGAAACCATCGTCCTTTCATGACCACGCGCGCCCGCGTGAGGGCGGTTCTCGGACCTACCAACACCGGCAAAACCCACCTCGCGATCGAGCGGATGCTCGGGCACGCCAGCGGCATGATCGGCCTGCCGCTGCGGCTCTTGGCGCGCGAAGTGTACGACCGTGTCGTTGCCGCCAAAGGTGAGGCGCTCGCGGCTTTGATCACCGGCGAAGAAAAGATCGTCCCGGAGACGGCGCGCTACTTTGTCTGCACGGTCGAAGCGATGCCCGCGGATCGCGCGGTCGAGTTCTTGGCCATCGACGAAATCCAGGTCGCGCGCGATCCTGACCGCGGCCACGTGTTCACCGACCGCATCCTGAATGCGCGCGGCTTCGGCGAGACCATGCTGCTGGGCTCCGACACGATGCGCCCGATGGTGCGCAAGCTCCTCGACAATCCCGAGATCATCCAGCGCGAGCGTATGTCGACACTCGCTTACGCCGGCCCGAAGAAGATCACCAAACTGCCCAAGCGTTCGGCGGTGGTCGCGTTCTCGGCTGACGAAGTTTACGCCATCGCCGAATTGCTGCGCCGGCATCGCGGCGGCGCGGCAGTCGTGATGGGCGCGCTCAGCCCGCGCACGCGCAACGCGCAGGTCGCGCTCTATCAGAGCGGGGAGGTGGATTTCCTCGTCGCCACCGACGCCATCGGCATGGGCCTCAACATGGACGTCGATCACGTCGCCTTCGCCTCGCGGCGCAAGTTCGATGGCCGTACCTGGCGTGACTTGCGGCCTGACGAGATCGCCCAGATCGCCGGCCGCGCCGGCCGCTTCACCCGCGACGGCAATTTCGGCGAAACGGGCGAGTGCGAGCCATTCGATGAAGAGATTGTCGAGCGGGTCGAAGCGCACGCATTCGAGTCGATCGAGGCGGTGCAATGGCGCAATGACAAACTCAAGTTCGATACGCTTCCGGCTTTAATGGCGTCACTGGAGACGCCGCCGGACCGCAACGGCTTGCTGCGCGTGCGCGGCGCTGATGATGAACTTGTGCTCCGCCGTATGATGGATGAGCCAGATTTGTTGGACCGCGTGCGCACCAAGGACGATGTGCGCCGGCTCTGGGATGTGTGCCAGCTGCCGGACTTCCGTAAGCTCTCGAAAGACGAGCACGTGCAGCTCGCGCTTCGTGTTGCGAGTTATGTGATCAAACCGGGCGGGCGCGTGCCCAGCCAATGGGTGAAAGCTGAACTCGAAAAGCTCGATCGTCCCGACGGCGATCTCGACGCGCTGCAATCGCGTCTCGCTCATATTCGCACCTGGACCTACGCCGCCAGCCGCGCCGATTGGTTGGAAGACGCAGAAGACTGGCGGGCGAAAACCCGCGAGGTCGAGGACAAGCTCTCGGACTCGCTGCACGAAGCGCTCACGCAACGCTTCATCGATCGCCGCACGAGTGCGCTGCTTAAGGGCTTGAAACGCGAAGACGTGCTTCTCGCCGGCATCAGCGAAGAGGGCGAGGTGACTGTCGAAGGGCATTATGTCGGGCGTTTGGAGGGGCTCGATTTCAAGGCCGATCCGCGTGCGTCTTCGAGCCTCGAAGGCCGGGCCGTTCGCAACGCTGCGCTGCGGGCGCTACGGCCCGAAGTGTCGCGCCGTCTTGCTGCGATCGCTGAGGCAAAAGACGAGAGCATTGCGCTCGCGCGCGATGGCCGCATCCGCGTCGATGGCGCCGTCGTTGCGCAATTGGCGCGCGGCGCGCCCGTGCTGAAGCCGCGTCTCGATCTGATCGGCGGTGAACATGCGTCCGACACTCAGCGCGCTGCCGCGCGTGAACGGCTCGAACTCTGGCTGGCGCAAACCGTCGCGCACGATCTGCGTCCGCTGGTGGCGCTGGAGAATGCGTGGCGGGAAGGGCGCTTGCCAGCGGACGCGCGCGGCCTCGCGTTTCGCTTGATCGAAAACGCGGGCGCGCTCGATCGCGCACATGAAGACCTAGCCCACATCAGCGACGCTGGCCGCGTCTCGCTCGAGCGCCATGGCGTGAAGATTGGACGCCACACGATCTTTCTGCCCGCGCTGGTGCGCCCGCGCGCGGCGCACACATTGGCGCTGCTTTGGCATGCGGCGCACCCCGGCGGCGCGCACGCCGTGTTCTTGGCGCGGCCTGGCGCGCTCTCGGCGCCGCTGGAGGAAACGCGCACCTGGGGCGAGTGCGCAGCCGCCGGTTATCGCGGCTGCGGTCGCTACGCGGTGCGCTTGGACTTGGTGGAGAAGCTTGCTGACGCTATCGAAAGTGCCGCGCAGCCGCCCGAGCAACAACTCGCTCGACTGATAGGACGCTCGCTGCGCGATCTCCCTGGCGTGCTCGCTGCGCTCGGCTATCAGCGCATCGCCGCGGCGGACGAGGCGCCTGCGCAGTGGCGACGTTCCGCCCCCCGCCGCCGTCGCAAACAGGACGCGCAGCCAGACAACGCGTTTTCTGCTTTGGCCGAGCTCTTGCCGGACTCCACCCCGCCGCGCCGGAGCGGTTCTGCGTGAGCGAGAAGCAGCGGATCGATGTCTGGCTCTTCCGGGCCCGGCTGGCGAAAACCCGCGCCGAAGCCGCGCGCTTGATCAGCGAGGGCGGCGTCCGGATCGTGCATGATGGCGTCACCCGCCGGCTGGAGAAGCCTTCGGTCGAGGTGACGCCTGGCGATGCGCTGTTGCTGCCTCATCGAGGTCGCCTGGCGGCGCTCCGGGTCGAGGCATTGGGCGCCCGTCGCGGGCCCCCTGCGGAGGCCAGGCTGCTCTATCGCGAACTTGACGCAGAGACAGTCGCTTGACGCTCCGGCCCTGCGCCGTCATTTCAGCGACGCGGAAAACGGAACCGGGCCAATGACCTACATCGTCACCGACGCTTGCGTGAAATGTAAGTACATGGATTGCGTCGAAGTGTGCCCGGTCGATTGCTTCTATGAGGGCGAGAACTTCCTCGTCATTCATCCAGATGAGTGCATCGATTGCGGGGTCTGCGAACCCGAATGTCCAGTCGACGCGATCAAGCCCGATAGCCAAGACGAGCCGGATGGCAAGTGGCTGAAGGTGAATACTGACTATTCGAAGGTCTGGCCGAACATTACGGTCAAGGGAACACCGCCGAAGGATGCTGACGCCTTTAAGGATGAAAAGGCTAAGTTCGAGAAATACTTCAGTTCCGAACCCGGGACTGGCGAGTGATCTTGTGACAGCGCGCCGCTTCCGATTCGGCGTAAACTGTGTTATATACTCTCCATAATTGAAAAGGCGCGCTGAGCCGCGCCGGCAGTCGGACCAAATCAGAGCGCTAGCAGAACCGCGCAGGCACATCTCGGGCGGCGGATAAAACCGTCCGTTTTTGGCGTGCGCGGCTATGTGTGACGTAAGGTTAGGCCGGCGGCTAAGTTCGGACAGACGGAGTCACGCATGCAAACTGCCCACCCCTCGATCGCTTTCCGTCCTGGTGACCACATCGTTTACCCAGCGCACGGCGTAGGCCGGGTCATGGGCGTAGAGCAGCAAGCGGTGGCCGGCATCAGCCTGGACGTGTTCGTTATCTCGTTTGAGCAGGATAAGATGACGCTGCGGGTTCCCACCACCAAGGCGAAGTCGTGTGGGATGCGGCCTTTGGCTTCGGGTGAGGTGGTCGATCAAGCCATGAAGACGCTGCAGGGCCGGGCGCGCATCAAGCGCACCATGTGGAGCCGCCGCGCTCAGGAATATGAAGCGAAGATCAATTCGGGCGATCTGGTCTCGATCGCGGAAGTCGTTCGCGACCTCCACCGCGCCTCGGACCAGCCGGAGCAATCCTATTCCGAGCGTCAGCTCTATGAGAGCGCCCTCGATCGAATGGCGCGCGAACTCGCGGCCGTCGAGAAGGTCAGCCGCGAAGACGCCGTCCAGCGCGTCACGGCCTCGCTGGCCTCGAAGAAGCAAGCCGCCGCCGCCGCTTAAGCGCCTCGGCGATTAAAGTTCGGGAAGGCCGGGTCCTGCGACCCGGCCTTTCTTTTTTGCTGTCATTCGACGGCGCCAAAACCCGTGTTCAAGCGTTGGTGACGCGTATCGCTCTTGAGGGAGCGGCTCGTCATGCGCGGGCGCGTGAACCACGGCTGAAGCCGGGACGTAAGGTAGGGTATGGCAACCACCGAAACTCAAGAGCTGCGCCGCGGCGCCCAGAGCTATCTGCGCTCGGCGATGCGCGCGCCGATGCTCAACGCTGAACACGAACGCAACCTCGCCCGCCGCTGGCGCGAGCAGGGCGACGAGCGCGCACTTCACGAACTGATCACGGCGTATCTGCGCCTCGTCGTCGCGATGGCGTCGCGCTTTCGCCATTACGGGTTGCCGATGAGCGATCTGGTGCAGGAGGGCAATGTCGGCCTGATGCAGGCGGCGGCGCGGTTCGAACCCGAGCGCGAAGTGCGCTTTTCCACGTATGCGTCCTGGTGGATCCGCTCGGCGATGCAGGATTTCGTGCTGCGCAATTGGTCGATCGTGCGCACAGGTACGACCTCCGCGCAAAAGGCGCTGTTCTTTAACCTGCGCCGGCTGCGCGCCAAGATCGGCGACATCGGCGATGCCGGCATGAGCGCCGAGGCCTCCTCGCGCGTGGCGATCGCGCTGCGTGTGCCGGAGCGCGAAGTTTCGGCGATGGCGGCGCGACTGTCTGCGCCCGATCGTTCGCTCAATGCGCCGCTGACCGAAGACGGCGACGGCGAATGGCAGGACATGCTGGCCGACGGCGCCGACAGCCCCGAGACGGCAGTGATGCACGCCCACGATGGCGCCGCGCGCGTCAACCTCGTGCAAGCCGCGATGCGCGATTTGAATGAACGCGAACGATTGATCATCCGCGAACGTAAGCTCGAGGAAGAAGCGGTCACGCTCGAAGCGCTTGGCGAACGGCTTGGCATTTCGAAAGAACGCGTGCGCCAGATCGAAGGCAATGCGCTGGAGAAACTCCGCCGCGCGCTGATCGCACGCGTAGGTGATCCGGTGGCGGCGGGGTACGTAGGCTAGACTGCCTTAGAGACTACAAGAATCCAGCTTCGTTGGCATAGCTACGCGCCAACGCTTCATCTGCGTGCGCCGCCGCCGGAAGTCGTTTGGCTATGCTTGCGATGTCGAGACTGGTTGGGCCGAAACCGCCAGCCGATTTCGGCAATGCCGGCCGGCCTAGAACTGTTTGGGCGTGATCGAGTGCGAGCAGCGCGGTGAGCTCAGCATTCGTCCATTTGGGAGACGCCCAAGCCGATACGCGACCGTCTGCTGTTACGCTGGCAGCTTCAGGCGCGATATCGCGAACTCTCCGATCCAGTCCGCATTCGTTGTCGGCAACCTCTGCGTTGAAGACCGTTCTGCAAACAATGTTTCGAACTTCTGCGTAGCCCTTCAAGAAGGGATAGAGCGCGCTAACGCGTTCGAACGTGGTGCTTATGTGAGGATCGTCCAGTGGAAGCCCGCGCTCTAGAAGTCCCATCCAATCTTCCGATATCGGCTCCGAGGAGTTCGACCTCGTGACGACATGCTTCCTCAGCTGACTTCCAGTGGGATGCGGATAATAGATTCCGGCGAGCCCCTCGGATATCGTTGTCGGTGGAACTATGCACGCATACATGCCGCCGAATTCCTCCATCAGCGTGAAGTTTACCCGACTCGCTTGAGCGAGGCGCGTCGTGTCGCTCGTCGCAGGAAGGCGCAGGAATGTCATGGCATTCAGGTAGTACGTGCCGGTTGGCGTGCGCGCGTCAATTGCCTTGTCTATGCTGCTTGTAAGCTTCAGATTTGAGTGGCCACCACAGAGGAATACAAGACTGGCGTGCAATGCACCTGTGCCGTGCTCCAAGGTGTAGAAGTCTTTTGTCCGCGCGATCGTCTCGACCTGCACGTTGTAATGCTGCCGGACGTTCGACGCCTGCAAAGCGCTTTTGAGCAGGGCGTAGTAGCTTGGCATGTCGACGCCAAATCCTGCGCCGTAGGCGCCGGCGACGATTCCATTCGCGTCTGCAAATTCGTCAGCGTGCAGGGGCCGCATGAATTGATCGGGCGGAAAGAGAAAGTGGTGCAGCGCGTCGCCGGCGCTGAGGCCGCATTTGGCCGTAAGTGCCGCAAAGTGCTTGCCATAGTGACGATGCATGTGGCTGGCATTGTCGAAGAACCCATCGACCGAAATTCGCCCAGTTGCCACTGCGCCTTCTGAAACGAGAAATCGGATGCGGTTTTCTTCGGTGCAGATGCCGCTATCAATGAGCGAGAGTGGATAAAGCAGCGCCTTCGTCAACGAGCCATCAATGCAATACTCGCCGGTTCTGCGGGCGCCCGCCTTGTAATATTCAAAGCCGTCGCTGTGGTTGATGAGGCTGACGCTTGGCGCACCCAGCAGAATGTCCGACCGAGATTCGATGAGATCGACTTCGAATCCCCAAGCGTCGAGAAAGAGCGCCAGATTGACACCCACAGCGCCTGCGCCGACGACAGCCACGCGTGGTTTTTCAGATGGGCGCATCAGCGGCGCCCGCTTTGCGCTGCGCTCATCTCCCAGAAAAAGTCGAACGCGTTGCTGGCCTTGCGAATGTCCCTGACGTTGTAGACCGCCTCGCCCTTTTCGGCCGCGGATTTTCCCGACCGCGTCAGAAACACGTCATCGATAATAAGGCGGTTGCGCCGCAGATACTCATCGTCGTTTGCTGTTGCCTTATCGTCCACGCGCGCCTGCAGGACTTCGATACCGGCGTCGAGCTGCTGCTTGATGAAGGCGTTGTGCTCGGTAGAAAGCTGCCCCTGAACAACGACGAGCCGTTGAATTCGTAGACTGGGATTGTTTCTTTTCGCTTCGATGTTCGCTGCAAGATATCGGGGGTCGTTGGCAAAGAATGTGTCATTGGCCAAGCTGACCGCCTTGATTGAGTTGGTGGCAAGCTCGATCGCACGCATTGCAATCAGCTTTCGCTTTGCATCGTCCAGAGGAATATGCGACTCGCCGCGCAGCATATTTTCCAAGAGCAAATCCCACTTGGCCGCGGCGCGCTGATAGGGAGGGAAGTGCACCTGCGCAAGGGCTTCAAGGGCGAGGCGTTCGCCAAGCGACAAGTGCGGAGCGTTGATCGCATTATCGAGGCGCTGCTTGTAGCAATCCCTCCTAATTCGAGAGGCAATCGACAGCGCTGCTTCCTCAAATCTGTGTTTCTCGGGCCCCTCCAAGCCATTTGTGTTGATGAGATCGAACGCTTCGACCGAGGCCGTTCCCTTTAGCGGCACTTCGCCGACAGGTGAAAGCCTACTGCGTAACTCGCCTGCGCCGATTGCGCGAAAGACATCGATCGTTGTGCGGACTGTCCCTGGCGTGGCGGTGCTTTGAAGGTGGGCTGCAACGCCAACCTGCGCGCCGTGCAGATCTCCGTCCTGATCTTCTTCGACCTCACCTAGGTGAATGGCAATTCTTATCGGAGACGGAGCGTTCGACGCTATAAACGCAGAAGCCAAGATAGCCTCGGTAGGCGATCGGAAGGACAACAAGCACCCGTCCCCTGTCCCTTTGAAAACGCGGCCTCCTCGCAGCAGAGAGATTTGATGACAGAGGCTCATCAAGGCCGACGTATTTGCAGACGCCCTCGTTTGATCGACCGCGGCATCCTCTGAATAATGCACCATGTCGACCGAGACGATGGTTCTCAGCGTACTGGTTCGCCCGCGCATCAAGGCTCCGTTATCAATTACAGCCGTTCCGACGATGCAAGAATGCAAGTGAAACGTCGACTCAAGATTCGAATGACCGCGCCAGTGCGTGACTGCCGTAACCACAGCGTCATGGTGGGCGTGTCGGCCTCTCTGTTAGGGGGATAGCCCCGCGCCAATCCGACCGAGGCGCTGCGCGCTTAAACTTCGGGCATGGATGACAGCTCTGAAGAAAAACCCCGCGCTACACGTTCGCGCTCGTACTTGCCGCCGGAGCATTGGCGCAAGATGCAGCTTGAGTATGAAACGACAGACCGACCGGCCGCCGATATCGCGGCGCATTATGGCGTTACGCTTTCGCGGCTGGCGAAACACGCTTCGATCTATGGTTGGCGCAAGCTGCCGCGCGCGGCGCCGCAGCCGCTGACGCCGCCGCCCGATCCGGCGCAGGTGATGCAGAATGAAGCCGGCGAAACCGTCAGCGCTTGGGATCGCATTGCGCATTCTGCGCAGCGTGCGCCGGAGGGCGAATGGTCGACCTGGCTGTTTCAAGGCGGGCGCGGCGCCGGTAAGACGCGCGCAGGCGCCGAATGGCTGGCGGCGCGGGCCGAAGCGACACCCGGCGGCGTCTTCGCGTTGATTGGGCCTACCATGCACGATCTGCGCGAAGTGATGATCGAAGGCGTTTCAGGCGTGCGCAATCTGCCGGGACGCGAGCGGCCGATTTACGAGCATGTGCGCAAGCGTTTGAGCTGGAAGAATGGCGCGACGGCGTATGCGTTTTCGGCCGAGGAGCCAGAGCGTCTGCGCGGGCCGCAATTCGAAGCGGCGTGGGCGGATGAGTTTTGCATCTGGCCGAAGCCGGCGGAGACGCTGGCGAATTTGCGTCTGGCGATGCGGCGGGGCGCGGCCCCGCAATTGGTGGTGACGACGACGCCGAAACCGATTGCGGCCTTGCGGGCGCTGCGCGTCGAGCCGGGGTGTATGGTCACGCACGCGGCGACATCGGAAAATGCCGAGTATTTGGCGCCGACGTTTATTTCTGGGCTGCAGAGACTTTATGGCGGCACGCGGCTCGCTGCGCAGGAGCTTGAAGGACTGCTGACCGAGGGCGATTGCGCGCTCTTTCGCGCGGAAGATTTGGCGCGGGTGCGCGGCGCGAAGCCCGCAATGTTCGATCGCGTTGTGGTCGGCGTTGATCCGCCGGCAGGTGCGCGCGGCGCAGCGTGCGGGATCATCGTGGCGGGACGTGCGGCGGGGCGCTTCTATGTGCTGGCGGATTTTTCGGCTTTGGGGCTTTCGCCCTTTGGCTGGGCGAGCCGCGTGGCCGATGCAGCACGCGCGCATGGCGCGGCGGCGATCATCGCTGAGGCCAATCAGGGCGGCGACATGGTGCGCGCGACGTTGGCGCAAGCGGGCGTCGGTTGTCCGATCCGGCTGGTGCATGCGCGGCACGCAAAGCGCGCGGGGGCCGAGCCGATCGCGGCGCTCTACGAGCAGGGCCGTGTCGTGCATTGCGGCGCGTTTCCGGCGCTGGAGGAGGAATTAATGGCGCTCGGTGCGAGTGAGGAAGGGCTGCTCGATCGCGCTGATGCGTTGGTGTGGGCGCTGACGGCGTTGAGCGAAGCGGGGGGTGAGGGGCCGCGCATACGAATGTTGTAAGGTTGGGGCCTAATCTTCAGGGAGCACTTCTAGCTGGGTTGCGTGCTCCAAGCAGAGTTGTGGTTCGTCGCGATAGACGCCGGGTGAGCCTCGCGCGCGAACGCGGGCGCCGGTGAGTGTGTTGAGCTGCGGGCCGGACCAGTTGGCAAAGTTTTCGCCGAAGACCACGAGGGCGAAGGGTGTTTCCGCTGGCGCGCCTTGCATGGTGAGTGAGGCGCGGCGGTCGAAGACGCGGGCTTCGCTGACGACGCCTTCGACGATGCGGTAGGGCGCGTCGCCGCGGAGGCAATTCGCGTTTGCCGCTAGCGCGGCGCGCACGGCTGAGGCGACGCTCGCGGCGCGATATTCGCGCCGGCCCCACATGCCGCGTTCGGCGCTGCGGGCTTGCGCTTCGATTTGCATCAGGTCATCGGCGCGGGCGTGGTTGTTGTGGCGTGGCCGCACATAGGCGCCGCCGCGCGAGACAAGTTCGTGCTGCAGCCAGAACCAGCGGCCGCCTTCGCTTTGGACGAACACGTGCGCGATCGCCGCTTCGCGCGGTGTGTCTTCGCCTTCGCGCGGGCGGCCGACCCAGCGCTTCGTGCCGCCGTACGTGAGCAGTACTTCGCGATGGAGCGCGAGCGCTTCGAGTTCGCTTTGGGCTTGCGCGGCGTAGGCAGCTTCGCCTTGCGGTGCGTCGATCTCGGCGAGAAAGACGCGCAGGCCGGAGTCGAGTTCGAGCGTGTCGCCATTGTAGACGCGCACGACACGGTCCTCTTCGCCGCGTTCGAGATCGCCGATTTGCGGGCCGCAGGCGGTGAGGAGAAGTGCGAGGAAGATGAAGGTTGGGAGCGCGGACGTCCTCGTCCGCATCTTTTGCGCTAAGCGCGCCTTCGGCGCGCAGCGGACGAGGACGTCCGCGCTCCCAACCTTCCGCCACATGGGCTAGTAGCCGCCGGCTGAGCCGTCTTTGCGCATTTCGGTGGCGGCTTCGTAGATGCCGTTCTCGTTGCGCATGATCGCTTGATAGCCGCCGAAGCTGCCGTCGGCGGGGCGGATGCGGTGGCCGCGGCGTTCGAGCTCGGCGCGCACTTCTGGCGGCACGCCGTTTTCCATCGCTACGAAACCGACGCCGTCCGGCTCATCGCCGGTGGGTTCGGCGCCGCCATAGAAGCGATAGCGCGCAGCGTCGCCAGCGGCTTGCAGGTCCATGTCGTAGTCGATGAGGTTGACGATGATTTGCACGTGGCCTTGCGGCTGCATGTCGCCGCCCATGACGCCGAAGGCGAGCCACGGTTGGCCGTTGCGCAGCGCGAAGGCGGGAATGATGGTTTGGAAGGGGCGCCGGCCGGGTGCGTAGACGTTCGGGTGGCCGCTTTCGAGTGAGAAGAGTTCGGCGCGGTCTTGCAGCATGAAGCCGAGACGATCGGGCACGAGGCCGGAGCCCATGCCGCGATAATTCGACTGAATGAGCGACACCATCATGCCGTCGCTGTCGGCGGTGGTGAGATAAGTGGTGTCGCCATCGATGCGCAGCTCCGCGTGCGGCGGCGGCGGCATGGCGCGCTCGTTGGAGATCATGGCGCGGCGTTGGGCGGTGTACTCATCCGTCAGCAGGCGGCGCGTGTCGAAGTTGGTGAAGGCTGGGTCGCCGTAGAATTGCGCGCGGTCGGCGAAGGCGAGGCGGGTGGCTTCGATCTGCGTGTGCAGGGAATCGGCGGAGAGGAAGCCCATTTCGCGGAGATTGTAGGCTTCGAGGATACGCAGGGTCTGCAGTGCGACGACGCCTTGTGAGTTCGGCGGCAGTTCGCAGACTTCGACGTCGCGATAATCGGCGCAGATCGGGTCGACCCATTCGCCTTGATGGCGCGCGAGATCGTCATAGCGCAGCCAGCCGCCGATGCGGCGCATGTAAGCGTCGATCGTGCGGGCGATGGGGCCGCGGTAGTAAGCGTCGCGGCCGCCGGTTGCGAGCAGCTCCAAAGTGTTGGCGAGATCGGGGTTGGCGAAGAGCGAGTGGCCGTCAGGCATCAGGCCGCGGATTTGGTTGCGCCGGTGTTCTTCATCGGCGGCGGGATCGACCCGCGCCGGCAAGCCCGTTTGGCGAAACTCGCGCCAATAAGTGTCGCGCGCGTTTTGGATTTCTTGCAGGCGCCCCGCCGCGAACTCGGCTTCCAAGCGCCGGCGATTGTTGGCCCAATACATCGCGATGGTTTGCGGGATTGGCGCGCCTTCGCGGGCGTAGCGGATGGTGGGGGCGAGGAGGTCAGTCATTGGCGTGCGGCCGAAGCGTTCGTGCAACGCGAACCAGCCATCGACGGTGCCGGGCACGCTGACGCTTGCGGCGCCGAAGCTTGGCACTGCGTTCGGATTGCCGCGGCGGCGCGCTTCGCGGCGCATCTCAGCCAGCGACATGCCCCGCGGCGTGCGGCCTGAGCCGTTGTAGCCGTAAAGGCGCTGCGTGCGCGGATCCCAGACGATGACGAAGATGTCGCCGCCGATGCCGTTGCCGGTTGGCTCGACCAGGCCAAGCATGGCGTTCGCGGCGATCGCGGCGTCGATAGCGGTGCCGCCGTTGCGGAGTACGTCGATCGCGGTTTGGGTTGCGAGCGGATGTGCGGTCGCTGCCGCGCCGTGCGGTGCGATCACTGGCGAGCGGGTGGCGAAGGTTTGACCGGAGACGCGCTCGCCGCGGCCGAAGTTTGGATCGCGCGGCGGCGCGTCTTGTGCGCTGGCGCTGCTCAGCATCGCCAAGCCCAGTACCGCGCCCGCGAGCGCCCGCATCCCGTTCCGCATCGCGGCTCTCCCTCAATCCCGAGGCGCCACTCAAACAGGTGCGCTCGCCCCGAGCAAGCAAAGCCCATCTGGCGCCGCAGATGCGAAGCGCGCTAAGCGGGAGCGCATGATCAAAGCTTCGCTGAAACGCTGCGCCTGGTGCGGCGATGATCCGCTCTATGTCGCCTACCACGACGAGGAGTGGGGCGCGCCGCAGCATGACCCCCGTATGTTGTGGGAGATGCTCTCGCTCGAGGGATTTCAGGCGGGGCTCGCTTGGATCACGGTGCTGAGGAAGCGAGAGGCGTTCCGCAAAGCGTTCAAGGGCTTTGAGCCGGCGAAGGTGGCGCGCTTCGGGGAGAAGGACATCGTCCGGCTGATGGCAGATCCCGGCATCATCCGCGCTCGCGCCAAGATCGAAGCGACGATTTCCGGGGCGCGCATTTATTGTGAGATGGCCGAACGCGGCGAGGATTTCGCGGACTTTTGTTGGAGCTTCACCGGCGGCAAAGTGCTGAAGGGCGACGGCAAAACCGTACCCGCGTGGACGCCGCTCTCGGAGCAGATATCGAAGGACCTAAAGAAGCGCGGCTTCAAGTTCGTGGGGCCGACGATCGTCTATGCCTGGATGCAGGCGGTCGGGATCGTCAACGATCACAGCGCCCAATGCTTCCGGCGCCGGCAAGTCTAGTGTAGGCGAGTGCCGCATGAGTTCGACTGACGAAGAGCCGCAAGCGCCAGCGCCGCCGCCCGAGCCGCCACCGGCGCCGCCTCCGCCCGAACCGCCTGCACCAGAAGCGCCGGCGCAATCGGCGGCTGGGCCACGTGTGGACTGGCGCATCGCCGCCGCCATCGGCGCGGTGTTGGCGTTGATCGCGCTCGTTGCGGTGTATTTCGCGACACGTCCTGACTCGTCACTGCCAGCGGACGCGCCAACTGCTGCCGATGTTGCGGACGAAGAATGGCCGGGCCTCGATGACCAGGATCGCCTGCTGGTGCGGCCGGTTTCGATCCCGCGGCCCGTCATCAGTGAAGCGATGCAGGCGACGATGCTCTCGGGCTATGCCGATATTGAGTTCACCGTCGGCGCCAATGGCAAAGCCAGCGATATCCGGGTGCTGCGCGAGAGTGCGCGTGACGTTGGCTACGGCGCCGAAGCGCGCCGGCTGGTCGGCGCCGCGACGTGGCCGACTGAATGGCGCGGCCGCACTGCGCCGTATGGCGGCCAGTATCGCGTGATTTTTCCGCCGGGCCGTAACGCCGGCCGGCCGGTGCCGCCGCTCTCGATGGCGTCGCCGAACCTGACGCCGGAAATTCTGGCGCTGCGCCGCGATGTGACGGTGACGCTGTTCGTGCGTGTCGATGCCTCGGGTGCAGTGGAGAGCGCGCGCATCGTTGAGGCGGACGTGCAAAACGATGCCGTGCTGAGCGAGGCGATGCGTGTTGCGATGGGCGCGCGCTTTCCGCCGAACCCGGCGGACTTCAGTTATGAGACGCCGCTCACGATTCGGTTCGATGTGCTTGCGGCGATCGGCCAGACCGAAGAAGCGCCGGTCGGGCCGGTGGTGACGCTTTCGGAAGTGCCGTTCACGCAGCGGCCGAGCGCGGGCGATTTCGGCCGCCACTATCCGCGGCGCGCGCTGCAAAGCCGGCTCGATGGGCGTGTGACGCTGAACTGTGTCGTGCAGCGCAACACGCGGCTCGATTGCGTGATCATCGAGGAAGATCCGCCTGGCCAAGGGTTCGGCCAAGCGGCGATGCGTCTCTCACGCGTGTTCCGTGCGGCGCGGCAATTTCCGGACGGACGCACAACGGTAGGCGCCCAAGTGCGCGTGCCGCTGGTGTTCCGCTCGGAGTGAGTTAGCCGGCGGTGTTGGTCGCAGGCGCTGTCTCTGGCGTGTCGCCCTCGATAGGCGTTGAGCCTTCTTCGAGCGGCGTAGTGGCTTCGTTGACTTCCGCGGCCGTCCCGGGTTCGACGTACGGGCCGTAAGCCGGCGCAAGCGCCAGCGGTCCCAACATCATCACTGCGATCAGCACGACCGCCGTTACCTCAAGACCTCGCATGTTCTGTTCCTCTTGCGGATGATTTCCGCGCTCTGGCGACTTAACGCGCGGCGCGATCATTGTTTCCGCGAGGTGCTGTGATGAGCGGCGATGCGTGGCGACCCCGGAGAGATTCGAACTCCCGACCGTGTCCTTAGGACGGACCTGCTCTATCCAGCTGAGCTACGGGGCCTCGGGGTCCAGAGCTACAGGAAACGCAGCGCGGGCCGCAACCGCTCAGTCGCCGATGCGGCCGCCATCGTCGCGCGTCACCACAACCACCGCGGAGCGCGGCCAGCTTTGGCCGCCATCGGGGAAGTTCGAGGGTGGCGGCGCGCCGTCAGTCCAGCGGGTTTGGCTGTAGGGGACGCCGCTTACGCCGTTGGCCCCAGGATGCTGGATGGCGCAGAACAAGGCGCGCTCGTCCGGCGCCAAGAGCGGGCCGCAGATTTCCGCGCCGAGTGGGCCGATGAGAAAGCGGTTCACTGGTCGCGGCGCGGGCGCGCGCGTATCGGCGACGAGGAGCGAGTCGTTGCAATCGGCGAAGACATCGTCGCCGCCGTCCGTGGTGATCCAGACCCGATGCGTGGAATCGATTAGAAGATTATCGGGGCAGGCGAAGCGCGCGCCGGTGTTGACGACGCCGCTACCGTCCGCGTTTGCTGTGGAGACGTGAGCGGTCGCGCCGCGGCGTGTGGTTGCGACCAGAGCGGCGGCGTTGGGATCGCCGCCCATGGCGAATACGTCCCACTGGAAGCGCACGGCGCCGCAATCGCCGCCCTCTTCCATCAGCTGCAGCACATGGCCGGCGGCGTTCGTCTGGGGAGCGTCGGGGGTTGGGCTCGGCCTGCGCGGATTGCCCGGCCGGGCAAGCACGGGCTCATAGCCTTTGGTGCAGGCGATCAGCACGGGGCCAAGGCCGCGCCAGTTTTCATCGCGCACCGCTTCAACGTCTTCGGGCCGATCCATGGGCGTTGCGCCCAGGAGACGTGCGGCCTCGCGCGTGCGCATCAAGAGATCGGCCTCGTCGCGAAAGCGGATCGGAGATCCTGAGGTTTCAGCAGCGGCGTTAGCGGCGGCGAGCGTGATCGCCAGCCATTGGCCGCTGCCGTTCTCGTCGAAGCGGGCGACGTAAAGATCGCCGTCATCGAGCAAATCCATGTTGGCGGCGCGATTGTTCGGATCGAAGCGGTCGCGGCTGATGAATTTATAGACGTGCTGGTTGATCTGGTCGTCGCCGGTGTAGACCGCGACGCGGCTGTCGCGCGTCAGTGCGGTGGTGGCGCATTCGGCCTTCTTGCGGCCGAGCGCGGTGCGCTTCTTCGGCGTCGAGCGCGGATCGTAGGGGTCGATCTCGACGATCCAGCCGTAGAGCGACGGGCCGTGCGGATTTTCGGCCAGACGGAAGTGGCGCGGCACGATCGATGCCGGCAGCCTGGTGGAATCGTAGCCAAACGAGATGGCGTCGTCGGTGTAGGCGTCGCCAAGTGCAGGCAAGCTATCGGTGCTGGCGAAAACCTCCTCGAAGTTTTCTTCCGCGGTGAGATACGTGCCCCACGGCGTTTGGCCGCCGGCGCAATTGCCGACAGTGCCGCAGCGCACGGCGCCGGGGGCGCTGTCGCCGCGATCGGGCTCGGCGGCATTGGTGATGGCGGCAGCGGCGACGAGCCAGGGATGCTGCGCCGCTGGGCCGGTGAACAGAACCGGGGTGAACGGCGTGATGCGGCGATTATGCCCGTCGCCAGGCGCCGCGCCGCGCACAACGCTCCAGCCTTCTGCGCGTTGCTCAAGATCGACAATGCCGACGCCGATCGCGGCGTAGAGTGCTTCCACCTGCGCCGGCGTGATCGCGCCCGGATCGCGGAGGCTTGGATATGCGAGCTCAAGCGAGACGTATTCGTGGTTGGCGCAGAGGATCATGCGCGCGCCGGTGCGCGGCTGCGGAAAGGTGGGCGTGGCGGGAAACCAAGCCAGCATGTCGTTGTGTGAGCCGAAACGTTGCTCTTGCTCGGCGCGGGTCAATGCATTGAGATCGAACGTGGCGCTCACCGTGTCAAACAGCGCATCGCCCCAACCGATCACAGCGCGCCAGCTGTAGCCGGGCGGCAGCGTTATGGTGTCTGCGTTGGTGGCCGGCACGCTGACAAAGCCGAGCGCGGTTTGGTTCGTGCTGGTGGCGCACCCGGCGAAGCTCAGCAGCGGCGCGCCGGCCATGGCGCCCAGGACGGCGCGGCGGCTGGCGATCATGTCACGCATCGGCTTGCTGGCAGTCACGGCGCACACTCCTTCATTTCGCGCAGCCCTAGTCCGGCTCTGCGACAGCTCCGTGACAGAAGCTGAGCGCGGCTTTTAGCTCGGCGATGTCATTTAGCTTCGCTTCGAAGGGCGCCCAATCGTCGCGCTCGGCGATCGCGGCCCAGACGCGCTCGACTTCGTCGATCACCATCGTGACGGGGATGGTCTGTTGATAATAGGGGGCGTTGAGGCGCTCTTGGTTGCCAGTGCGCGCATCCAAGCCTTCGCGGATTTTGGTGAAGGCGGGCTCGGTATAGAGCGCAGCCTGCGGACTGTGTTGCGCACGGTCGGCGCTTGCGCCGCCGCAGACCCAGTCATGAAAGTATTGGTCCCAGCCCGCTTGAGTGTCGGTGAGCCATGCGAACATGTCGGCGAGGAATTCAATGTCGGCCGAGAGCGCGCCCTCTTTGATCGCGAGGCGCCGGAACACGGTGGCGCGAAGGCCCTCCTGATATGCCGGTGCAAAGCGCGCGAGTTCGGCTTCGAGTAGGGTGGCGGGGCACACAGGCGTAAGCACGCCGCCGAGTTGCGCCAGCGCCCAGGAGACCGCCTCCGGCTGACGCCCGAAGGCGTAGAGGCCGCCCTCGTCGAAATATGCTGCAGTGAAGTGTGGATCGCTTGTCGGCAAGAAGCGCCACGGGCCGTAGTCGAAGCTTTCGCCGGTGACGTTGAGATTGTCGGTGTTGAGCACGCCGTGCACGAAGCCTGCGCCCATCCAGCCGCCGGCAAGCCGCCCGCTCGCTTCCACGATCTCGCCGAACATCGCCGCCGCACGTTGCGCGCCGCTGAGATCGAGGTGCTGGGGATAATAGGCGGCGCAGACATGCTCGATCAGCTGGTGGATCAGATCCGGCCGCTCGAAATAGGCGAGGCGCTGGAAAGTTCCGAACCGCACATGGCTGTGCTGCAGGCGCACCAGCACGGAAGAGCGCGTTGGCGAGGGCTCATCGCCGCGCATGAGCTGCTCGCCGGTTTCAAACAGTGAGAAGGCTTTTGAGGTGTTGACGCCGAGCGCCTCCAGCATCTCCGCCGCCAGCACTTCGCGGACGCCGCCCTTTAGCGTGAGGCGCCCATCGCCGCGACGCGAGTACGGCGTTTGGCCTGAACCTTTCGTGCCGAAATCGAGCAACCGGGCGCGATCATCGCGAAGTTGCGCGAAAAGGAACCCGCGCCCGTCGCCGATGTCTGGATTATAGTTCCTGAACTGATGTCCGTGATAGCGCATCGCGAGCGGACGGCTCATGTTCTGCGGGAGCGGTTCAAAGCGCGCGAAATGCGCAGTCCATTCCGCATCACTGAGCGCGTCGAGCCCGACGCGCGCCGCCCATGCCTGGTTGCGCCTCCGGAGAATGTGTTGGGGAAACCGCGCCGCCGCCACGGGATCGGCGAATTCCGGCCCGAGTTTCTCGAACAAGGTGTCAGGTCGATAACGGTCCGAAACGGGCATTTGTTCAATCTGGTTAAGTGCGCCAATGGCGCGACGAGCCGTGACGTGGTCCTGCGAATGTGGCAAATCAATCATGGGGGATGAGGAGGTCGGAAAAACGATGCCGTTGCGCGCACTTTGTCTCGCCAGCGCATCCTTTGCCCTGATTGCGCTCGCGGGGTGCGACCGGAACGGCAATGGCAGCAAGACCGAAGAGAGCTCGGCGGAGAACATCGCTGTGGCGCTCGACACGTGCGCCAATCCGAGCGCGGGATTCGCGCAGAACGTGTGCGCGAATCGTACGCTCGCCAGCCTCGACACGACCGCCCGCGAAACCTTGGTCGCAGAATCCGCCGCCATCTCGGACGCAGGCGCAGCATTGCTGGTGCAGAACCAGCAACGCTGGCGCGACTCGGCCCGGGTGATCTGCGGCGTGCTTGACGCCGAGAGCGCGCTCACGCCCGAGCAAGTGAGCTGCCTTGAAGATCGCTTCCGCAGCCGCGCGCAAGAAGCCGGCGAAGCGGTGCAAGAGATCGGCGGCTACACCTTCCAGCGCATGGAATTGGTCGACGCGACGCCGGTCAGCGCCGAGATAGCGCGCGCATCGGGGCTCGACGAAGGCCCCGAAGCAGTGATCCGCGACATCCGTTTCCCGCGCATCGATGGCCGCCAAACACCTGCGATCCAACGCTTCAACGATCTGGTCGCGCAACAGCCGCAGTTCCGGCTCGAGGACGCGACCAATGAAGTGGTCGATTATCGGATCGCTTTCGCTGGACCTGAGCTGATCTCGGTCCGGTTCAACATTTCCTCCGACACGCTCGGCGCGGCGCACGGCAACAACACGTTCAAGGCCGTCACCGTGTTGATGGAGCAAGGCCGCGCACTGGAAGCCGGCGATGTCTTCCGCGCTGACTCGGGCTGGGAGCAGTTCTTGACGCAGCGCGCTGTGCGCGAAATTTCGCGTCAATTCCGCGAAGACGGGTTCACGCCGCCTGAGCGCGATGTGCAAGAGAGCGCCACCAAGCCGCATCTGTGGCTAATCGGCGAAGAGGGGCTGACGCTGCTCTTCCCGCCGTACTCGTTCGGCGCGCCTTATGTGATGGGCGGCGCCGAAGTCGTGATCCCATGGGCTGATCTGCGCGCCTATCTCAATCCCGCCGCGCCGGCGCCGATCCGGCCCGTCGCTTAGCCTGGCGGCGCTGAGAAGTAGCCGTACCATAACACAAGCAACACCAGCCGCGGCGCGAACGCCGAGCCGCTGACGCTTGCAATTGCGCTCGCCGTGAGCGCCGCAATCGCGCCGCTGCCTGCAGCAAGACCAAGTGTTTCGAGCGACGGCGCGCGGACGAGCGCTGGCAGCGCGAGTAATGTCGTCCACGCCGCGCCCGCGGCGATGAACGCCACGCGCCGCATCATTGGTGCGAAAGATGTTGTCTTGGTGAGAGCTAAGAGGCCACGCGCTTCGCTGCGGCCGGCATGTGCGGAGAGCGCAAACACAAGCAGCAGCAGCGCCGCGGGACTCGCCGCGTGGCGGAAGTCCATGAACGCGCCGAGTGCGGCGATGCCGCCGGCAAGCAGCAGGAATACGCGTCCTGCGCCGATGAGCCTGAACTCCGTGACAAACAGGTTCACCCAGCCGAGAGCGGCGGCGCGCGCCGGCTGTGCGTTCGGGATTGCTTTGGGCGGCGGGCCTGGATTGAGCCAAGCGGTGAAGCGTCCAGGTTTTCCTGCGCGGCGGCGCACCAGATGCGGCCGGTAGATTAAACCGGCGATCGCTGCGAGCGCGACCGCGATGCCGGCCCATGCAAAGCGTGACTGGATGTAGCCGGGCGAGAACAGCCCGGCCATGACGTCGAGCTGCAAATTGCCTTGCTCCGCGCGGATGCCGCCGATAGCGAAATCGTCAGCGCCCGCGGGCGATGCAAACGTCAGTGGCGTCACGAACCCCGCGAAGTCGACCATGTTGGTCGCGAAGCTCGTCACTTGACCTACCGTTGTGGCGGGCAGCGCGATGCTGGTGATCCACAAGACGAAATAGAGAAAGTCGCCAAAGCCGCTGCGCAGTAGAGGGCGCGCATCGAACAGGATGCGCAGCGCGGCAAGGCCCATCAAGGCAGGCGCTGCGACGAGCCAAAGCGCCAAGGTGATTTCGTAGAGATTGAACGGCCGCGGCGGGATCAGCAGCCAGCCGAGAAACCAACCGGCGAAGGTCAGCGTCGTCAGCATCGCCAGCATGATGATGACATCGGCGCCGAAGCGTCCGAGCGCGATGGCGACGCGCGAGCCGGGGGTGACTTCCTCGACTTGCCACGGTTGGCGGCGCGTTGTGTTAGAGCGCAGGTAGAGCCATGCGATTGGCAGCACCAAGGTGGACACTACGATGCCGAGCGAAACGCCCAAGAAGGGCGAGGTCATCAGCGGGAGTTCGCCGCCGATCGCGATCGCCACGCCGTCGCCATTGATCGGCAGCATGTAACGCGCGCCGATGGGCGCGACGAGCAGGAGGAGCCAGAGGCCCCAGCTGCGCCAATAGCGCTGAAGCGAAGTCTGCCAGGAAGAGCCGGTGATCGCGATCATGCTGTACGCACCACGCTGCCGGCTTCGACGCGCAGAACGGCAGTTGCGTGCGGTGCAAGTTCGTCGGCCAAGTGCGTTGTCATCACTACGATGGAGTCACGTGCGCGTTCGAGCAGCAGGGCGCCAAGCTTGCGGGCGGTCTCCGAATCCAGCTCCGCCGTTGGTTCGTCGAGCGCGAGCAATTGCGGCGCGCCGAGCATCGCCTGCGCGAAGATGAGCCGCCGGCGCATGCCGCCGGAGAAGCTGGCGATGCGGTAGTTGATGTCAGCGTGGAGGCCGATCGCGTCCGTGATGGCACCGAATTGTTTGTCTGCTGCGCCGCTCGAAAGCCCCTTCAGCGAGGCGATGTGCATGGCGAATTCGCGCGCCGTTAAGTCTTCGGGCAGCTCCACCGCTTGCGGCGCATAGCCGAGTGTGCGCCGCAACTTGGCGCGCGCGCCGGGCAAGCGCGCGCCGCGCCACGCAATCTCTCCGCGGCTCGGTCGCTCCACCGTTGCGAGCAAGCGCAGCAAAGTGGATTTGCCGGCGCCGCTTGGGCCGGTGAGCAAAGTCAGTCCTTGCGTAAAGGTGTGCGAAACATCGTTGAGCACGCTCTTGCGGCCATAGCTCTTGCTAACGCCTCGCAAGTCGAGGGTTAGGCCGTCGTTCGTTATCGCCACCAAGATGTCTCCAGCTTTGGAAGGGGGATGCGCGTGCGCGGCGTAATGGATGCGCTGGGCGGGAGATGATGTCGCGCTTCCTTTATCGGTTCGATGGGCTAGTCAGGGGCGATGGCGCAACGCTCCGCTTCGCTCGCCGCGCTGGTCGGCGTCGTGCTGATCGGCATGACTGGGTTCGGCATCTTTTTGCCGATCTTTCCGTTCCTGGCGCTCGATATTGGCGCAACGCCAGCGGCCGCGACGTTCGCCATGGGCGCCTATTCGCTGGGGCAGCTGATCTCGTCGCCGTTTTGGGGGCGCTTGAGCGATCGCGTTGGCCGCAAGCCGATTTTGGTCATTGGCCTCATCGGCAGCGTGCTCTCTTATCTTTGGATCGCGCATGCGCGCAGCGTCGAAGAGCTTGGCGCGGCGCGGATGATCGGCGGGCTGATGGCCGGCAATGTCGGCGCGGCTTTTGCGGCTGCCGCCGATCTCGCCGACGATAAAACCCGCGCGCGCAATATGGGCCTACTTGGCGCCGCAGTTGGTTTAGGCTTCATCGCTGGGCCCGCGCTGGGTGCGTTGCTGATCGGCGAGACGCCGAGCCGTGAAGGCTTTGCGCTGGTGTGCTACGCGTCAGCAGGGCTTGCCGCGCTCGCGGCTGTTGTGGCGCTCTTCTTCTTCCGCGAGACGCTCTCGCGCGATGCGCGCACTGAGCAGGGCAAAGCTCGGCCGCAACGTTTTGCACTGCTGCTCTCGCGTCCGGCATTGGCGCGCTTCGTAACTGTGACCTTTCTGGTGATCGCGGCGCAGGCGTTGATGGAAGTCACGTTCGGACTTTGGGCCGATGTTGAGCTTCAATGGGGGCCGCGCGAAGTCGGCTGGACGCTTGCTGCGCTCGGCGCGGGCGCTGCGTTGTTGCAAGGCGGCGCCGCTGGCGCCGCCGCGCGCGCGCTGGGTGAGCGCGTGACATTGCTGATCGGGCTTGCGCTGTTCGCAGCCGGGTTCGGCGGGCTTGCGGTGAGTCACGAAGTTTCGACGATGGCGGCGTCGTTGATCGCGCTGGTCATCGGTATCGGCCTCGCATCACCGGCGCTGAATTCTCTGATCGCTGCGCAAGCGGATGAACGCGAGCGCGGGGTGGTGATGGGGCTATCGCAATCGGCATCGGCGCTTGGCCGCGTGGCTGGGCCGTTAGGCGCGGGCGCGCTTTTGGATAGCGTCGGCCCGTCCGCGCCGTTCGTTGCGGCCGCTTTGCTGATGCTTGCGGCGCTGTTTGTGGCGCTGGGTGAGCCGGCGCGCGAGGCGGCGGGCGCGGCTTAGCCTTCGTACGGGCGCCACACGCCTTCGCGATCACGAACTTCGTATGCGCCGTCACGTACGCGTACGCCGGGGCTCGCGAGCGGTGCTTTTCCATGGCCGCCGGGGATATCGAGCACGTATGCGGGTTGAGCTAAGCCAGACGCGCGTTGGTGCAGCTCCTGCGCAAGCTCTTGCCCGCGCGCGATGCTGCAGCGGAAGTGTGAGGTGCCGGGCGCCTTGTCCAAGTGATGCAGGTAATAGGGCTTCACCCGCGCTTCGACCAAGCCGCGCATCAACGCTTCCAGCGCTTCGACGCTATCGTTCACGCCTTTCAGCAGCACGGTCTGCGAGAGCATCGGCACACCGCTATCGACTATGCGGGCGATGGCGGCGCGGGCTTGTTCGGTGAGTTCGCGCACATGGTTCGTGTGCAGCACGACATAAGTGGTCGCGCCATCGACGCGCAGCGCTTCGACCAGATCCGGCGTCACGCGCAGCGGATCGACAGCAGGGACGCGCGTATGCCAGCGGATGATCTTTACGTGCGGGATCGCGGCCAAACGTTCCGTGATGTCGCGCACGCGCCGGGCCGACAGCAAAAACGGATCGCCGCCGGTGAGGATGACTTCCCAAATGCTGGGCTGGCTTTCGATGCACGCCAGCGCGGCGTCGAGTTCGGCGCCAGTGAGTGTTCCGTCGCCATCGGGGCCGACCATTTCGCGGCGGAAGCAGAAGCGGCAATATACCGGGCACACGTGCACGAGCTTCAGCAGGCAACGATCGGCGTAGCGATGCACGACGCCTTTCACCGGCGTATGCGCTTCATCGCCGATCGGGTCGCTGAGTTCATCCGGCGCAATCTCGAGCTCGCGCGCGTCGGGTTGGAATTGCGCCGCGATCGGATCGTCCGGATTGGTGGGATCGATGAGCGCTTCCATCGCCGGCGTGATCGCGACGGAATAGCGCTGGGCTACCTCCGCCAGCGGATCAGACTTCGGCTGCGCGCTCATCGTCTAACTCCAAAAGCCTTTGCGTACCGCACTCGGCCACCCGCTTTCATCACGCCGGGCCGACGCTCCAGCGCCATGAAGTGCGGACCCGAGAAGGGAGCTTCTAACGATTCGGCCGTCGCCGCCGAGAAGCCGAACTTGGGATAATAGTCCTGGTGGCCCAATACAATGATCGCGGCACAGCCAAGCTCAGCGCAGCGCGCATTGCCGGCGCGGATCAGTTCGGCGCCGATGCCTTGGCGCTGAAACGCCGGTAGCACCGCGACTGGGGCGAGCGCCGCCGCGGCGATGATCTCGCCTTCGCACTCAATCGCCAGCGGGGAATAAAGGATGTGGCCTTGGAGTGCGATGCCGCTCGCGGCGACGAGCTCAACCAGCGCATCGCCATCGGCACGGAGGTGTTCGATCAGGTCTGCCTCATCGGCCTGATCGAACGTATGGCGCGCGATCTGGCGGATGGCGGCGTAGTCTCTGGAGGTAGCGTTGCGGATCTGCATGTTCTTACTATGATGCCGCGGACTTGTGCGGGGGATCAGATGCAAGCCGCGATCAAGGACATTTGGGCCGCCTACGGTGGCTTTTCAAAGTTGTTCGCGCGGACGCTCTGGGTGTTCTACGCCGAACACAAGGCGGGCGAGAGCTCTGAGCATTATGGCCCCGCAATTATCGGGCGGTTTCAGAACCGCGCGATGCAAGTGCTTGCCGTCGTGCTGTCGGCGCCGCTCTGGCCGCTCTCACTGCTGGCGATGCTGGCGGCGCCTTATGTGATGCGCAATCCGAACACGAAGAATGTGTTTGCGGGCAATTGGTCGCGCTATCGCGCTTGGCGCGAACGCCCGCACTATCAATATATCTGAAATTTGCGCACGGTTTTTATATTGCAATTGGTTGCGGTTTTCGCGGTGTCTATCGCTGCAATTCTTTCACGCGTGTGAACGGCCTCAGCGCGGCGTCCAAAGCACATCGTTGATGTGGCGCGCACCGGCCGCGAGCATCACCAGACGATCGAACCCCATTGCGACGCCGCTTGTTGGTGGCATGTGCGCGAGCGCTGCGAGGAAGTCTTCATCGATCGGCCAGCGTGCGCCGTAGCGCTTTTCCTTTTCATCCATCGCTTCAATCAAGCGCCGGCGTTGTTCTATCGGATCGGTAAGCTCGCCGAAGCCGTTCGCGAGTTCAACACCGCATGCGTAAAGCTCAAACCGTTCAGCTACGCTGGAATCATGTGGGCAGGGCCGTGCGAGCGCGGCTTCGCTGATCGGGTGCTCGGTCAGCATGGTGAGCGCGCCGTCGCCTAGGCCTGGCTCGACATATTGCACCAAAGCCGCCGAGAACGCGTCCGGATCGGATGGCATCGGAATAGGGCAGAGCTCAGCAAAGGCATCGCGCACGCTGATCCGCTCTGCTGCGGTGAACGGATCGCAGCTCTTGTCGCGCCAGCTCAGCATTGCTGCTTGCGCCGTTCGTGCCGCGACCCGCACGATCTCGACGCAATCATCCATGATGTGCTCGTATGGCGCGCCGGCGCGATACCATTCGATCATGGTGAACTCGGGCGAGTGCAGCGGCCCGCTTTCGCCTTTGCGCCAGCATTTGCCGAGATAGAAGATTTTGTCTTCGCCCGCCGCGATGAGGCGTTTCATCACGAACTCGGGGCTGGTGTGCAGATAGCCGCCATCAGCGCTCACTGCATCGATGTGTGTTTCGGCGCCGGGCGAGGGTACGATCAGGTTGGGTTCGACCTCGACAAAGCCCTGCGCATGGAACCATTCGCGCACCGCGCGAAGAATGGCGCCGCGTGCGTGTAGGAAGCCCCGTCGATCCAAGTGGCGCGACTTTTCCCAATAGGGCATCACCCTCTCTCCTCAGAGGGGAGGGGGTAGGGGGCGGGGTGAAGCGCCATGCTCCGGCAAGTTCGCGCATCACCCCACCCCCCGGCCCCCTCCTCTCGAGAGAAGGGGGAGGCAGAGCACCGCTTTCCCCGGGCGGCGAAACTGGCTACAGAGGCGCGCAATTCCGGTCCTTTCGACTGATTTAGGCCCGTCCGGGGCTTCCCGGCGGCAAGTGAGGTTTACGTGGTTAAAGTCATCGCCAGCGACGTCCGCAAAGGCAACGTGCTCGAGCACGAGGACGGCAAGCTTTACGTCGTCATGAGTCACGAAACCTTCCGTCCGGGCAAGGGCACGCCGACGACCACCATCGTCATGCGCCGCATCATCGACGGCGTGAAGACGACGGCCGTTTTCAAAACCACGGATGGCCTCGAGAAGGCGTTCGTCGAGCAGGTGAAGCATACCTATTTGTTCGACGATGGCGACGCCGGCCTCGTGTTCATGAACCCGGACACGTTCGAGCAAGTGTACCTGACCAAGGATATGGTCGGCGATCAGGTGGCGTATCTGCAGCCGGAAATGACTGTCGATCTCACCATGTTCGAAGGTCAGGCGCTTTCGATCGAATTGCCGCCGCGCATCACTGCGACGATCGAAACCACCGAGCCTGTGGTGAAGGGCCAGACCGCTTCATCGTCCTACAAGCCAGCGATGCTGGATAACGGCATCAAGACGATGGTGCCGCCGCATATCGGCGCCGGCACGCGCGTCATTATCTCGACCGAAGACGGCTCGTACGTCGAACGGGCGAAGGATTGATGTTTAGCCGGCGCGCCACACTGATCGGCAGCCTTGCGCTCGCCGCTTGCGGCACGCGCGGCGATGTCGATCAGGCGCGGCGCACCGAGAACTATCTGCAGATGCTGGAGCGCCGGCTTGGACCCGGCGCGCGCTTGGGGGTTGCGGCGCTCAACACTGAGAACGGCAATCGCATCGGCTTTCGCGCTGAAGAGCGCTTTGCCATGGCCTCGACGTTCAAGTGGCTGCTTGCGGCGGCGGCGCTGGAGCGGCTGGAGCATGATCAGCTGATTAGCTTCAGCCAAAGTGATCTGGTCAGCTATTCGCCCGCTACGACCCCGCGCGTCGGCGCGGGGATGACTGTGATCGAGTTGGCGCAAGCGGCCGTTGTTGTGAGCGACAACACGGCGGCCAACTTGCTGCTGCGTCGCATCGGCGGGCCTGACGATTTCACCATCTGGCTGCGCCAGAACGTCGATGCGGTGACGCGGCTTGATCGCTGGGAAACCGAGCTCAACGAAAACGCGCCGGGCGATGAGCGCGATACAACCACGCCGCTGGCGCAAGTTGATGCGCTGAACCGCTTGCTGGTTGGCGATTCACTGCGCCGCTCGAACCGTGAAACGCTGCGTGCGTGGATGATTGCGAGCCGAACCGGCTTGCAGCGCATCCGCGGCGGGCTGCCGTCCGATTGGCGCGTCGGCGACAAAACTGGCACCGGCATGAACGGCGCCGTCAATGATGTCGCCATCGCCTGGCCGCCGAAGGGCAATGCGATTCTGATCGCCGTCTATCAAGATGGCGGCAACGCCGACGCCGATACGCGTAACCGCGTGCACCGCGAAGTCGGCGGCCTGGTCGCTGACTGGATTTAGCGCGATGGCGTGGTTTCGGTTGTTTGCGTGTGGCGAGAATTTCCCAGTCGATATCGACGGCGAAGTCATTCTCTGCGGATTCTACACGACGCGATACGTGGAAGCGGCGAGCGCGTCGGAGGCCGAGGCGGTAGCGTCTGAACTGCTGTTCGAGGATCCCGACCTGCAAACGCCGCCGGGTTACGAGGAATACGAGGAGAACGCGAGCCTGCGCTTCGAGGAAGTTGAGCAGGTCGCGCAGCCGATCGACATCGATGACAATTTCTCGTTCTTCCCGATGGAAGAGGATGAGGAAGAGTACTGATGGCCAGGGTCAAATCCGCCACGATTTATCACAACCCCAAATGCCCCACCTCGCGCCAAGTGCTGGAGATGCTCGAAGCGGCGGGCGCGAAGGTTGAGATCGTCGAGTATCTGAAGATGGGTTGGACGAAGCCGCAGCTTAAGGCGCTGTTCGCCGCCGCTGGGGTCACGGCGCGGCAGGCGCTGCGGACGAAGGCGAAGGAAGCGGAAGAGCTTGGCCTGATCGATCCCAAGGTGAGCGACGCTAAATTGCTGGATGCTATGGTCGCGCACCCAGTGCTGGTTGAACGCCCGTTCGTCACCACGGCGAATGGAACGAAGCTCTGCCGGCCCAAGGAAACGGTGCGCGAGCTGCTCTAGTCGCTGCACGCTTCTTCCTCTAGGCTTGAAGCGTCGGTTGCTCATCCGAGCATCAAAAGGGAACGCGGTGAGATACCGCGGCTGCGCCCGCAGCTGTAAGCGGCGAGTTTTAGGCCATCACCACTGCGCCACGCGCGGGAAGGGGCCGAAGAGCTGAGACCCGCAAAGCCAGAAGACCTGCCGACGCGAATGCCTTTGGTCCGGGATGGGGCCGTGGGGAGGTGAAGTGTGCGTTGGTTTTTGTGCGCGATAGCGCTCGCGTTTGCGTGGCCAGCGGAAGCTGCGCCGCAGCGCATTGTCAGTCTCGATTATTGCGCCGATCAATTCGTGCTGGCCTTGGCGGAGCGTGATCAGATCGCGGCGCTCTCGCGCGGATCGGGGCGGGATGATTCATACTTTCGCGCCCGCGCTGCGGGTGTGCGGCAGACGCGTGGTACGCTGGAAGAGGTGCTGGCGCTGCGGCCTGACCTCGTGGTGCGAAGCTGGGGCGGGCCGTGGGACGCGGAAGCGGTTTACGCGCGCTTCGATGTGCCGGTGCTCCAGGTGGGGGATGCGCCGGATTTTGCAGCTGCACGCGCCGATCTTGTGGATGCAGCGCGTGTGCTTGGCCATCCTGAGCGCGGCGCGGCGCTCGCGCGCGATCTGGATTTGCGGCTTACGCGTCTTGCGGCGATCGCGCCGCGTGAACGCGCGTTGGTCATGTACCTCTCGGCCGGCGGTGCGGTCGCTGGCGCCGGCACGATGATGGACGCGGTGATCGCCGCCGCGGGTGGTCGCAATGTGCGCACCGACGCAAGCTGGGTCGTGCTGCCGCTGGAGCGTGTGATCGAAACGCCGCCTGCGCTGATCGCGCTTGGCTTCTTCGATCATGGCCGCACGCGCACGAACCCGTGGCTGCCTGGACGGCATCCGGCGTTTCAGCGGGCGCTCAGCCAAGCGCGCACAGTTTCGCTGCCGCTCGCGTCGATCAGTTGCGAGGCGTGGTTTGCGATCGATGCTGCTGAGGCGATCAGCGCGGCATTGCGTGCCGCATGAGCGCCTCGCGGATCACGTCGCTCGGGTTGCTAGGGTTGAGCTTTGTTGCGCTGGTTGCAGCGCTTTGGCTCGGGCCTACGCCGCTGGCGGATCCGTTCGCCGCCGATGAAGCGACGCGCACGATCGTCTGGGAGATACGTTTTCCGCGGGCGCTGACGGCTTGGATCGTGGGCGCCGCGCTCGGGGTTTCGGGCGCCGCTTTGCAAGGCTTGCTGCGCAATCCGCTTGCGGATTCCGGCGTCCTTGGGCTTTCGGGCTTTGCAGCCCTCGGCGCCGTGCTTGCGTTTGCGTTCGGCTTTGCGGTTCTGGCGCCTGCGATGGCGCTGCTGTTTGCGCTGATCGCGTCAATCGCGGTGACGGCGCTGGGGTGGCGTGCGCGTGGTCCCGCGAGTTTGGCGTTGATCGGTGTTGGCTTATCGAGCCTTGCTGGCGGCTTGATTGCGCTGGCGCTGAATCTCGCGCCGAATCCGGGGGCGCTTGCCGATCTGGTGAACTGGACGCTCGGTTCGGTCGAGGCGCGCTCGATGCAGGACGCGATGTTGGCCGGGGGCTTTCTCGCCGTTGGCGCGGCACTGATTTTCGTTGCAGCGCGCGGCTTGCAGGCTCTGACGCTCGGCGAGGAAGCGGCCGCCGCGATTGGCGCGAACTTGCCGCGCACGCGTTTTCTTGTGGTGCTTGGCGCAGCGGCGTGTACGGGCGGAGCAACCGCTGTTGCTGGGATCATTGGATTTGTCGGTATCGCAGCGCCGCATCTGGTGCGTGCTTTGGCGGGCCACGATCCGGCGCGTCTGTTGTTGCCGAGCGCTTTGGCCGGCGGCGCGTTGCTGGTTTGCGCCGACATTGCTGTGCGACTCTTGCCGACGGACACTGAACTGAAGCTTGGCGTCGCTGCTGCACTTATTGGTGGGCCGGTGTTTGCGCTGATCGCAGCGCGGCTAGCGGCGCGGGGAGGTGATGCATGACGCTATCTCTCTCCAATGTTTCGGTCAAACTTGGCGGATCGCGCGTGGTCGACGGCGTTTCTCTCGACGTTGGCGCAGGCGAGATCGTTGCTTTGCTTGGGCCTAATGGCGCAGGCAAGACCAGCTTGATGCGCGCGGCGCTTGGCGTGCTCGCATGCGATGGCCAGATCACGCTGGGCGGCGCCGATCCGCGTAAGCTCAATGCACGCCAGCGTGCTTTGCGCGCTGCATATCTGCCGCAACGGCCGCAATCGATTTGGCCGGTGAGCGTGGAGAGCCTCGTTGCGCTTGGACGCTTTGCTTATGGCGCAGCGCCGGATCGTCTGTCGCCGCCGGATCAAGCTGCGGTCGATGCGGCGCTTGAGATGTGCGCTCTGACAGTGTTGCGCGCACGGGGCATGGATCAGATTTCCGGTGGCGAGAAGGCCCGCGCGCATCTCGCTCGCGCGCTGGCGCAGCAGGCGCCGGTGCTGGTGTTGGATGAGCCAACGGCTGGACTTGATCCGGCGCAGGCGCTGAGCGTCGGCGATGTGCTGCGGGCGCATGCGGCAAACGGCGGTGCGGTGTTGTTCTCGACGCATGACATCGCGCTTGCCGCTAGTATTTCGGACCGCGTGGTATTGCTGCGCGCCGGAAAGGTGCTTGCCGAAGGACCTCCGCTTGAGGCGCTGAGCCCTGATGCGCTAGCGGCGGCGTTCGGTCGGCGCGGACGTTTGGAGCGCGTGGGCAATGCGATTGCGGCCGTGTTCGAGTGATCAGAGCTTGAACGCGCCGGATTGGATTTCTGCGTAGAGTTCGCGCGTGACCGTAACGTAGCGATATTCGGTCGGATGATCGAAATAGAGCGCTTGCTCGATCTTGGACGGATCGAAACCGTCGCGCACCAGATCGACTTTGCGATACTTGAACGTGCCCGTGGTCTCGATCGCCGGCTGCAGGCGAATGAACATAGGCCGCGCATAGTTCGGCAACTCGCGCACGAGATAATCGCGCAGGCCATCGAGCTTGAATGTATCGTCAGGCGTGATCGCGGCCATGCCGGCGCGGCCATCGAGACGATCGATCTTGACGCCATAGACGTTCACTTCGTTGACGCCCGGATAGCGTGAGATGACTTCCGCGACTTCGGTAGTGGAGACGTTTTCGCCCTTCCAGCGGAAGGTGTCGCCGATGCGATCGACGAAATAGAAATAGCCTTCATCATCTTGGCGCATCAAATCGCCAGTGCGAAACCAGGCGTCGCCAGGGGTGATTACATCGCGCAGGATTTTGCGCTCGGACGCCGCTTTATCGGCGTAACCCGTGTAGTTGTGGCGCGCATCATCCTTGATGAGACCGACGGCTTCGCCGGGTTCGTTGCGATCGGCGAGAACGCACAGGCCATTCGCATCGCGCACGGGTGCTTCGGCCTCGACGTCAAACTTCACCAAGCGCACTTGGAAGTTTGAGCGAAGATATGCAGGCACGCGCCCGATGGCGCCGATGCGGCGGTCATAGTTGAACAGCGAGACGTTACCTTCGGTCGAGCCGTAAAACTCAAGCACGTCCTTCACGCCGAAGCGGGTGATGAACTCTTCCCACACTTCGGGCCGCAAGCCGTTGCCGAACGCGAGACGCAGATGGTGCGCGCGTTCATTGGGGTGCGGCGGTTGGTTGACGAGATAGCGGCAGAGCTCACCGATATAGACAAACACGGTGCAATCGTGAGCGCTGACATCGTCCCAGAAATGGGACGCCGAGAACTTGCGCCGCAGCACGAGAGTGCCGCCGTTCAGGAGCGCGGCGCCGACGCCGCAAAGCCCGCCGGTTGAGTGATAGAGCGGCAGCACGCAATAGATCTTGTCTTCCGCCGTCGTTTTGGTCGAGCCGGCAAAGGCGCGCATGTAAAGCTGCGCACGCATATGGGTGATCTTGGCGGCCTTCGGCATGCCGGTCGTGCCGGAGGTGTAGATATAGAGCGCCACGTCGCGCGATTTGAGACCAGCGCGGCGGCTTTTGCTCGGGCGCTCCGGCGCTGTCTTCGGGTTTTTGAGATCGAGCGCGCGACGATCCGGCGAAATGTCCGCCGGCGCATCGATCGACCATGCTGTCATTGGGCGTGGTGCAGCAACACGGATGGTGTCGAGCGCGGCGAGGCTTTCGGTGTCGGTGATGATGTGGTTGGCGCCGGAGATCGAGAGGCAATGCGCCAGCGCTGCGCCGGTGAGGTTATTGTTGATCAACGCGGTGGCGACGCCGACTTTGGCAAGGCCCGCCCAGGCGGGAATGTATTCGGCGCGATTGGGCAGCAGAAGCGCGACCGTGTCGCCGCGTTGAAGACCCTGCGCATCGGCCCAGGCGGCGAAGCGATTGGCGAGACCATCGAGCTGGCGATAAGTGTAGCGCTCGCCTTCGAAGATCAGCGCCGTGTGGTCGGCGAATTTATCGACGGCGTCTTCGAAATCGTCGCAGATAAGAACATCGGAGTCCGGATCGATCTTGCGTACGCGCCAGAGCGTGCGGGCGAGCCCGTCCAAAAATCGAATTTCGCGCGCAATTCGCGCCGCCACATTCATCCGCGCCTCCGCGATAGTTCTTAGGGGCGTTCGCGCTCAGAAGAAACCGCGACCCAGGGTCACCTGTCAGAGATAAGCAAATCGTTACGCAGCGAGCACAGAGCGCACGGCGCTCAAGAGGGCGTGTTCGTCGAACGGCTTGCGCAACAAGGTGGGGCGTGACGGCGATGCTTCAAGCGCTTCGGCGTCGGCATAGCCGGAGACGATGAGGACGCGCAGCCCATCAATTTCCGTGCGCGCGCGCTCGCCGAGCTCGAGCCCGGTCATGCCTGGCATGGAAAAATCCGTGAGCAGCAGGGATGGCGGCTGATCGCGTAATGTCCGCAGCGCATCTCCGGGATGCGACGCTTCAGTGACGTGATAGCCGGCTTCACGCAGCGTATCGGCCATGAAGGCGCGGACGCCGGGTTCGTCATCAACGACCAAAATGCTTTCGCCGGGGCGCTCGGCTTTGATTGGCTCGGGCGCTGCTTCCTGTGGCGCCGCTTCGATGGCGGGCGGTTGGGTGCGTGGCAGGAGCAGTCGGATGGTCGTGCCGCGACCTGGCGTGCTGTCGATCTCGATCGCGCCGCCTGATTGCCGCACCGCGCCGAACACTTGGCTGAGGCCGAGGCCGGTGCCTTTGCCGGCGGGTTTGGTGGTGAAGAACGGTTCAAGCGCGCGATCGGAGACGTCTTTGGTCATGCCGAGACCGGTGTCGGATACGGCGAGCTCGATCAGATTTTTGCGCGATGAGGGCTTCGCTGAAATGACGATACGGCCACCGTCCGGCATTGCGTCGCGTGCATTGATAACGAGGTTGAGGATCGCAAGTTCGAGCTGGTTGGCGTCGCTCAGCACCCAGCGCGCATCGGGATCGAGATCGAAGCTGAGATCGATGCCGGGGCCGATCGAGCGGCGCAGCAAGGCGTCCATGCCCGGCACCATGGCGTGCAGATCGACTGGCGCTGATTCCATTTGTTGGCCGCGCGAGAAAGCGAGCAATTGTTTCGTCAGCCGATCTCCACGCTGCGCTGACTCCAGCATGTGCTCGGCAATCTGGCGCTGCTTTGGATCTTCCAGGCGCTTCAGCAGCATGTTGAGGCCGCCGATCATTACGGTAAGAAGATTGTTGAAGTCATGCGCAACGCCTCCCGTGAGTTGGCCGATGGCTTCGAGCTTTTGCGTTTGCGCTAGGCGCTCCTCGGCGCGGCGGCGCTCTGACATGTCGCGCAAAGCCCAAAAGATGAGACCGCCAGCCAACAGCAACGCAAGTGTAGCACCAATGCTGAGGGTGAGGATTGAGTAGGTGCGGGGGCCATCGATCAGGGAGGATGGGACGGCGACGTGGGCTGACCAGCCGCTGAGCGGCGATGTGAAATAGGCGGTGTGGTTCTGCAGGCCCTCGTAGGTGGTGCCAGCATAGATGCCTAAGCGTTCGCCGCTGTCCACGGCCTCGCGCACATAGCGCGTGCCGGGTGTGCCGACGCGCTCTGTTTGTTCGCGGCTGCGGGCGATGAAATTGCCGTGGCGATCGACAAGCGCGGCGATGGCGCCGGCGGGGGTGTTGCGGCGAAGCGGGCCAAGGAAGGCGCGCGGATCGACCGCGACGGTGAGCAGATAGCGGCCTTCGGCGTCAACCGGCTGATGCAGGTAGACACACGGGCATCCCGGCCCTTCGCGCTGGACGTCGCCGATCATCAGGCGCGGATCGCGGGTGAGAATGGCGGCGTCGATTGGCTGGCGCTGCGATGAATAGGGGCGGCTGAGGCTCAGGATTTGTTCGTTGCGCTGTAAGTCCGAGACGATGACGTTGCGCCAGTGGCGATTGAGTTCGGTGACTTCGCGGGCGCGGACATAAGCGGCGGGCCAGTCGCGGCGATCCATGGATTCGGCGGTGGTGAGAATACGCATGACGGCGAGATCGGAGCGCAGCTGCGAGTCCGAAAGCGTCGCGATCTGCGTGGCCTGACTGAGCGTGCGTTGCTCGATCGCTTGGCGTTCGCCATCGAGCGCGAACATGAGCTGCAGAATGACGAGCACCACAATGGGCAACGCCAAAGCCGCGCCGAGCAGCACGTACGATCTTTGTGTCGGGCTGCCTAGCAACAAGTCCTCACGTGGCAGGCAATCTAGGCAGCTGCCGTGCGGCCTGCAACGTGGGAACTTTTCAGGCGGTCAGGGTCGAAAGCAGCGTTAGTGCGGGCAGAATGGCCATCAGCCAGGTGATCAAAGTGTGCTCGGGCTTCATCATCGGTTCGTCCTCCGAGCTTTGATCTACGCGGCTCCTTTTGCAGCGGTGTTGCGGGCTCGTTTCAGCATCGGGGCGATTTAGCGGCAGGCGGTCAGGGCTTGGGCGATTTCATCGCTCCACGGGAAGACTTGGGTGACGCCCGCGACTTCGGCGGCGAAGCGATCTGTCGGGGCGCCGAGCATGCCGATGAGCAGCGGCTTTGCCGGATCGGCGTCGGCGATTTCGGCGGTGACGCTTGGCAGGCCTTCGTTGAACGAGCGCGCCGGCAGCTCGATCGATTGCACGGCGGTGATGAGGCGGAGCGTCGTGTTTTGATCAGGCGAGAGTTCGTGTTCGTAGGTGAGGCGCAAGTTTCCGCTGCCGGCTTCGCAGACGATGACGAATTGATATTCGCTCTCCGGCGCGCCGAAGCCTGCGGCGTGCGTGCCTTCATCGACGGCGAAGCTCCAGGCGCCGGTTGCGGGCGTCGCGCCGAGGGCGGCGGTTTCCGGATTGACCGGCGCGGGCGCGGACTCTGCGGCGGGCGCGGGCGGCGCGTCTTGCGAGGCCGGCGGCGTGCAGGCGGCGGCGAGGAGGGCGAGGGCGGTGAGGGTGATGCGCATGCACGCACGCTAGCACCCTCGCCCGCACAGCGGGAGAGGGTTCGATGCAGGCGCGCGTCATCGCCTTTGCGCGCGTGCGGCGCAAAAAACGAGAGCCAAGGGGACGCGGAATTACGCGCCACAAGAACGCGCCGTTGTGCGGCGCTTATCGACGCGAAAGCCCGCGTCCCCGCGATCGTTTGAGCGCCGGATGGAGAAGGGCGCTTGTTAGCGCTCTCACTTCCATGCCCGGCGGCGCGCGGAAGAAGCGCGTGTTCAGACGCGCTTCTCCGGTCTCCTCCCAACGGTTAGCGCCTTCGCTGCTTTCCCGTGGGCTTCGGTGTTTGCTCTGTCGCCTCCTTGCGGAGGAGTGGCGCTGCATAGTTTCAGGACGCCCCCGTCCACTCTGCATCGCCTTTCGCCGGTAGTGGCGAAATTCACGGACAGCACCTTCACGCTCGACTGCCCCGTCTCGCATCGGCTGAACAGTGGATCCGACTGGCCCTCGCGCGAAACGGTGATGCGAGTATGCGCTGGGTTTTGGGTGGGTCGGATTTGCGCGGTGTTGGCGTGATGACGGGCAAGGGATTTTGCGGTGTGCGGTGTGGGATAGAGCGCGCGCGTCTCCGCCTTTTCCTTCTCCCGCATGGGCGGGAGAAGGTGGTCGCGAAGCGACCGGATGAGGGTGGGACGTTCCGAATTGAGCGCTGCATCGCTGCGTGCGCTATGTGCTGACGCTCGCCCCCTCATCCGGCGCTGCGCGCCACCTTCTCCCCGTCGCGGGGGAGAAGGAAGAGTTCAGCCCTGCGCCCCGAACCACGCGGCGAGTGCGCGCCAGGGCGCTTCGTCCCAGTAACGATTGCCGGCGCCGGAGGGCGAGGGGAGCACGAATACGGCGGGCGCGTTCGGCCATGTCGCGAGTGCGTCGTTGCGGCCGTAGGTGAGCGCGTGTGTTGGGCGCGCGGCTAAGGTGCTTGCGGCTTTCTTGCTGGTGAAGGCGATGGCGCGCGGCGCGTGTTGGATCAGCGCGGCTTGGAGGCGCGGCGCATCGAAGCTCGCGTGCGGGATTTGGTGATCCATGCCGGAGTGGGTTTTGCAAACGTCGGTGAGGCCGATGCCGAGCGCGGCGAGATCGCGAAAATCGTGCGGTGCAAATTGCGTGGGCGTGAGGCCGACGGCGTGAAGCGTGCGCCAGAATTTGTTGCTGGCATTTGCGTAATACGCGCCGCGCGCCGCGCTGACATGGCCGGCGGCGGTGCCGATGAAGACGAGGCGGAGGTTGGGGGCGAGGAGATCGGGGAGGGTTTGCATTGGCGTTGATGGTAGAATGGGTGGCGGAACGGTTGCGGTACACGATGTACTGCAAAATAACGCCTCCCACTTTCACTCGATGGGACAATTCCGATGGGTTTCTTGGCGACGATACAGTCGACTAAAATTGATGTGAACTTCGGCTATGTGCAGCCGTCATGTGTGCTAACGGCGCTGCTCAAAAAAGATCGCTTTTTTGCCATTGATGCGATGATCCGTCTGGTCGAGAAGTCGGGCTCGTACCGGGGTGCAGAACAAAATTTCGAACGTGTTCGCGCGCATTTGCCAGCGGCAACTGATGCACAGATAGAGCGACTCTTGCGTGTCTCGGCGGCGAACGATCAGGTGCATCACGCGGGGCTGTGCGCGAGAGATTACTTGCCTTCGCTTATATCCACTCACGGACATCTGCTCGACGTTGCAACTAGGGACAAGCTGCAGGCCGCCATCGAGCCGTACGCGTCGAGCAAATCAAAATCGTAGCGTCGTGCGCCGCTAACGAGGGCGCAATGTCGCCGTCTTTCTGTGACTTGATCTCAGCATGACGTATCTTACTTTTTCTCGGTCATCACCCGGCGACTTGTCTCCTGCGGGCAACGCATTCGCCGCGGATTCTTGGCTAGAGGCGATGTACATTGCCGCTCAGATGCTCAAGGCGTTGCACAGCGAACAATCCCGACCTTTGAAACCTCGGCATTGCTTAGTTCAATTTGACGGCAAGCCCGACGTGAGAGTCGATATCGACCCGTTGGGGCATATTGATGTGGTGCAGGCGCGCGTATCGCCCGGTATTCTAGAGAAATGGCTGAAACGTCGTGACAGCGAACAGCTCAGCGCGGATCGATAGCAAGGCGTTCATAAGGCCACCTCAGTCCCCCGGCGCCATCGCGAAATTTATCGCTGATCTCGTGCGTGGGGCTAACCTTTGATCGCCACATCAATCTCCCCGCCACCATCCCGAAACTTCGCGCTCATCTCTGCCATCCCGCGCTCGGCTTCTTCTTTTTTTGCCGCGTAGTCGCGCACGTCCTGGGTGATCTTCATGCTGCAGAATTTCGGGCCGCACATGCTGCAGAAGTGCGCGGTTTTGTGTGCGTCTTTGGGGAGGGTTTCGTCGTGGTAGGCGCGGGCGGTGTCGGGGTCGAGGCCTAGGTTGAACTGATCTTCCCAGCGGAATTCGAATCTTGCGCGCGAGAGGGCGTCGTCGCGCAGGCGGGCGTAGGGGTGGCCTTTGGCTAAGTCCGAGGCGTGGGCGGCGAGCTTGTAGGTGATGACGCCGACTTTGACGTCGTCGCGATCGGGCAAACCTAAGTGCTCCTTCGGCGTGACGTAGCAGAGCATCGCGGTGCCGAACCAGCCGATCATCGCGGCGCCGATGGCTGAAGTGATGTGGTCGTAGCCTGGCGCGATGTCGGTGGTGAGGGGGCCGAGCGTGTAGAAGGGCGCCTCGCCGCAGACTTCGAGTTGCTTCTCCATATTCTCTTTGATCTTGTGCATCGGCACGTGGCCGGGGCCTTCGATCATCACTTGCACGCCGTGCTTCCAGGCGATCTTGGTGAGCTCGCCCAGGGTTTCGAGTTCGGCGAATTGCGCGGCGTCGTTGGCGTCGGCGAT
>LNEK01000041.1 GCA_001464425.1 Alphaproteobacteria bacterium Ga0077535 | reverse complement strand
TCGATCATCACTTGCACGCCGTGCTTCCAGGCGATCTTGGTGAGCTCGCCCAGGGTTTCGAGTTCGGCGAATTGCGCGGCGTCGTTGGCGTCGGCGATGGAGCCGGGGCGGAGGCCGTCGCCGAGTGAGAAGCTCACGTCGTAGGCGCGCATGATTTCGCAGATCTCGGCGAAGTGGGTGTAGAGGAAGCTCTCTTTGTGATGGGAGAGGCACCACTTGGCCATGATTGAGCCGCCGCGCGAGACGATGCCGGTGACGCGCTTGGCGGTGAGATGGATGTAAGCGAGGCGGACGCCGGCGTGGATGGTGAAATAGTCGACGCCTTGCTCGGCTTGTTCGATCAGCGTGTCGCGGAAAATTTCCCAGGTGAGATCTTCGGCGACGCCGCCGACTTTTTCGAGCGCCTGATAGATCGGAACGGTGCCGATCGGGATCGGCGCGTTGCGGATGATCCAGTCGCGGATGTTGTGGATGTTGCGGCCGGTGGAGAGGTCCATCACCGTGTCGGCGCCGTGGCGGATGGACCAGACCATCTTGTCGACTTCCTCGGCCATGGAGGAGGTGACGGCTGAGTTTCCGATATTGGCGTTGATCTTGGTGAGGAAGTTGCGGCCGATGATCATCGGCTCAAGTTCGGCGTGGTTGATGTTGGCCGGGATGATGGCGCGGCCGCGGGCGATTTCGCTGCGGACGAATTCGGGCGTGACGAAATCGGGGATGGAGGCGCCGAAGTCTTCGCCGTCGCGGATGCCGAGCACCTCGCGGCGCATATTTTCGCGGATGGCGACGAATTCCATTTCCGGCGTGATGATGCCGCGGCGGGCGTATTCGAGTTGCGTCACGCACGCATCGCCTTTAGCGCGCAGCACTTTGTGCTTCACCGGGAAGGCGGGCGTCAGTTTCGCGGGCGAGACGTTGCCGTTGTCGACGTCCTGCACCGGGCGGCCGTCGATCTCTTCGACGTCGCCGCGCGCGAGCACCCATTGCGCGCGCGGGCGGGCGAGGCCGGCATCGATGTCGATCGTCGCGTTCGCGTCGGTGTAGGGGCCGCTCGGATCGTAGATGGTGAGCGGCGGCTCGTTCGCGCTCGGATGCAGCGCGACTTCGCGGAACGGCACGCGGATATCAGGATGCGCGCAACCGCTGGCGTAGACTTTGCGCGAGCCCACGAGCGGGCCAGTCGTGACCGCTGGCGTAAACGCGGTTTGGTTTTCGGGCTTATTCATAAAGCGCTCCTCCCTCCGCCGGTGCTAACCGGTTCAGGTTCGACGGGTCAGAGCGGGATGCTCAATCTCAGCCGCGTAAAGCGGCCCCCCGGGATATGTGGCGGGTGTAGGCGCGTGGGCGGCTCGCTTCAAGCGAAGATGATCTCGACAGCTGAGGCGGCGCATCACAAGCTCGGGCCATGGCGGGGAAGTTCCTGAGATGGGGCGCGGTGGCGCTGGGCGGTGTCGCTGTGGCGGCGCTGCTGTTTGTTGGCTGGGTGTATGCGGCGAGCGAGATGCATTTGCGCTCGTTTGCGTCGCCGCCGGTGTTTGGCGCTGAGATCGCGAGCGATGCGGCGAGCTTGGCGCGCGGCGAGCACTTGGCGGCAACGCGCGGCTGCGGCGGCTGTCACGGCGCGCAGTTTGAGGGCGCGCCGATGTGGGGGATGGTGGTGACGCCGAATCTCGCTTCGTATGCGCGCGACCATGATGCGGCGACGTTCGAGCGGGCTTTGCGGCATGGCATCGACGCGCAAGGGCGCGGGATGTATTCGATGCCGTCGTTCAATTTCCGGCATTTGCGCGATGAGGATGTCGCGGCGCTGTATGCGTATCTGCGCAATGCGCCGGTGGCGGAGGGGCCGGCGCCGAGCAGCGGCATGCCATTTCAGATTCGGATGGCGATCGCGATGGGCGACGATGACGTGATGCCGGCCTGGCTCGCGAGCTTGCCGGCGCTGGAGCATCAGAGCGCGCCGGATACGCCGTTGGCGCGCGGGGAATATTTGGCGATGACCTCCTGCAACGAGTGCCACGGCTTTTCGCTGCGGGCGGATGTGCCGTGGGAGAGCGACGGGCGCACGCCGGATTTGGTTGCGATGATGGCGGCGTATCCAGAAGAGGATTTTCGCCGGTTGATGCGCGAAGGCGTGCCGATCGGCGGGCGCGATTTGGAATTGATGGACGATGTCGCGCGCGGGCGCTTCGTGCATTTCAGCGATGAAGAGCTGAGCGATCTTTATGTGTATCTCAACGATCGGGCGCAGCGAGCGCTTGAGGCGCCTTGAGTGGCATTGCGGCGGGAGGAAGTTCTTTGCGCGCACTGGTGATGGGATTGGCCGTGTTGGCGGCTTCGTGTGGTGTGTCGGCGCAAGATCCGTCGCGGGCGCTGCCGGGTTGGATGAGCGGCTATTGGCTCTCGTGTGCTGACGGCGAGACGGCGGAGAATTGGATCGGCGCCGGACGAGGCACGCTGCTTGGGACCAATCTCAGCGACGGCGGCTATGAGTTCTTGCGTATCGCCGCAAACGCGGCGGGCGAGCTGGTTTATTATTCGATGCCGGGCGGGCGTGCGCCGCCGACAGAGTTCGTGATGACCAGCCATGCTGGTCAGCGCATCGTGTTCGAGAATGCGGCGCACGATTTTCCGAAGCGCATCACTTATGCGCGCGATGGCGATGTGATGACCGCGCGCATCGATGGCGGGGAAGGTTCTGATCAGGCGATGGAATGGCGTTTCCAGCGCGCTGACGCGGATTCGCGCTGCCCGGGTTAAACGCGCTTTATGAACGCGGCTCGATCCAGAGCGCTTCAGCGCGGGCGATGAGGCGGCCGTCGCTGTGATAGAGAGCCGCCGCGCCGCCGTGTTTGCGGCCGCTTGCGGCGAGTGGCCAGCCTACGACGATGAGCTCTTCACCTGCGTGCGGGAGCGGTGCGTCGATGCTGGCGGTGAGGCGGGCGAGCAGCGCCGGCTTTCCGGCGTGCGGCATGCCCCAATAGCTTGGGCAATCGAGCGCGGCGTGAATGAATTCCGGCAATAGCGTTCCGTTTGCGTCTGCAAGATCAGCGCTCGGCGTCCATGTGCAGGCGACGAGATTGGCGCCTTCGACAGGGCCGGTGAAAATGTCGAGGCCATCGTCGCGGCCGGGGCCGCAGACGAAGCAGGTGGGATAGCGGTGGTCGCGGAGGCCGGGATAACGCGTTGCGGCCCCGCGCGCTTGCCGCGGGTTCGGCGCGGTGGGTGCTACGAGCGTGAACGCGACGGGTTTGGCTTCGGCCAGAAGCGTATCGCCGTAGCCGAGCGCGACGTTGTTCGCAGCATCGCGCGTCAGCGTTAGCGGCGTTTCCAGCGGCGGGGGCGCGCGCAGCGAAGCTTCGCTAGGTCCATCGATGAGACGCGCCATCAAGCCGCAGACATAGCCGCCATTCGCCGAGCCCGGCGGGCCATTGAAGCGCTGGGGGATGGTCACGGTTTGCGTGTGCATTGGCGAGGGAAGGTGAGTGACAGGCGCGTCGTGGTCAAGGAAGGTCGCGGCTGCCGCGCGCCTTGATTTTGCCGCGCCGGACGGGGAGAGGAGCGGCATGGGATCGCCAGCGGATTACACCATTATCGTGCTGCTCGTGGCGCTTGGCGTCGCGGTGTGGACGCTGCTGGAACGCGTGGGTGAACTGAAGCGCGATGTCGAAGCGCTGAAGCGCAAGCTTGGCGCTGACGATGCGCCGCCGCCGCCGCCGCCGGAGGCGTGACTATTCCGCGCCGCGCGGTGGGCTCACCGGCACGGGCGTATCGGGCGCCACCAGCTTCAGGTGCGGGAACGGGATGTCGACGCCGTTTGCGTCGAACGCAAGCTTGATGCGCTGCAGATATTCGCGCTGCACCGCCCATTGCTTAGCGGGCAGCGTCTTGATCCGCGCTTTGAGCATCACGGCGGAATCGGCGAGGCTATCGACGCCGACGACTTCGATCTTGTCCAAGATAAAATTCGAGAAGTTCGGATCGCTGCGCAATTCGTCGCCGACTTCGTGCATGAGTTCGAGCGCGCGCACGATGTCCGATGTGTAGGAAACCGAGAGATTGAACACCGCCATCGAGAAGCTCTTGGTCTTGTTATGGATGACCATGGCTTCGCTGTACGGGAAGATGTGCAAGGTGCCGTCAAAGTCGCGCAGCTTGATGGTGCGGAGCGACATGTCTTCCACCACGCCGCCGAATTCGCCGATGGTGATGATGTCGCCGATTGAAACGGTGTCTTCCAGGATGAGGAAGATGCCGGTGATGAAATCCTTCACCAAAGTTTGCGCGCCGAAGCCGATGGCGAGGCCGATGATGCCGGCGCCGGCGATGAGCGGGCCAACTTCAACGCCAAATTGCGACAGCGTCATCATCAAGCCGATAATGCCGACGAGGCCGGCTGTGACGGCCTGCAGTAGCGGCGCGAGCGTGCGCAATTGGGCGGCGCGGCGTAGATCTTTGGCATGCCGGGCGCCGCGGTGCAGGCCGCGTGTGATGGCGAAACTGACGAGTTCGATGGCGCCGATGGTCAGCATGACGATGAGGCCGGCGCGCCAGAAGACGCCGAGCACTTGGCCGAGTGCGCCCGCGCGCACGTCGAAGCCCCAGAGATTGAGGATGAGGCCGAGCGATATGATGGTGGCGAGGAAGCGGGCGGCAATCATCGTCCAGCCGCCGACTTTTTGCCGCGCCTGTTTGCCGCTTTCCGCGTCCTTATCTTGCTTCGGCGAGAGCCAGCGCGCGATAGCGCGAATGGCGAAGCGCAGGAGCCAGAGCGCCACGATGGCGCCGACGATGATGGCAAGCGTCCAACCGAGATTTGTCGCGATTTCCTGGCTGCTCATTGCTGACAGTTTCTGGATGAAACTGCGCGCTTCTGTTTCCAGCGCTTCGGCGCTCACGACTGGTTCGAAGACCGGCGTCTCAGCGGGCGTGGTGGGGGCGGGAGGCGTTGTCATGTGTGCGGGTCTAGCATGGGAAGCGACTTATATAGGCCGCTGGTTCCACAATTCGAGCGTTAGCGGCGCAGTGGATTGGTGAATGCGAGCGCAATCCAGCCTAAAATGAGCGTTATTCCCCCGATAGGCGCGAGCATGACGAAGCTGCGATCGCTTGTGAGCGAAAGCGCGTAGAGTGTTCCCGAGAAAATCGCGGCGCCGGCGAGGATCATGGCGCCGGCGATGAAGTTGAGGCGGCCGTCGCGGTTTGCGATGGCGAGGCCAGCGGCGGCGGCTGTGAGCTGAATGAAGGCGCCAAGCTGCATGCGATCGGCATCAGGCGGCGCGAGTTGCAGTGCGTGCGCGACCAGCACCAGCATGATGAGCGCGATTGCGCCGGAAAGCGCGGCGGCGATGTTGAGCAGGCGCATGATGGCTCCTATGACGGTGCATTGTCGGCGTCTGGTCGCTGGCGGTCCAGCGACTTGAGGAGCGGCACGATGCAGCAGAAGCGTGAACTGGGTTCGAGCGGCATTGCGATCACGCCGCTGATGCTGGGCGGCAATGTGTTTGGCTTTACCGCGAACGAGGCGGCGTCCTTTGCGGTGCTGGATGCGTTCGTGGCGCAGGGCGGCAATTCGGTGGACACGGCGGACGTGTATTCGAGCTGGGCGCCGGGGCATGTCGGCGGCGAGAGCGAGACGGTACTCGGCAAATGGTTCGCGCAAGGTGGCGGGCGGCGTGAAGCTATCGTGCTCTGCACTAAGGTTGGCATGTGGGATAAGCGTCTCGGGATTGGGCGGCAGAATATTCTGGATGCGTGCGATGACTCACTGCGCCGGCTGCAAACGGATGTGATCGATCTTTATCAATTGCACCGCGATGATGAAGCGACCGAGCCGGAAGTGTTCATCGGCGCGCTGAAAGATTTGCTGCAGGCGGGCAAAGTGCGGGCGCTGGGCTTGTCGAACTTCAAGCCGGCGCGGCTGGAGGCGGCGATTGCTGAAGCGAAGCGCCAGGGCGTGGCGATTGCGACGCTGCAGCCGGAATATAATCTCATGAACCGCGAGATCGAAGCGGAGCTGATGCCGATCTGCGTGCGCGAGAAGGTGTCGCTGATTCCGTTCTACGGTTTGGCCAGCGGCTATCTCACCGGCAAATACCGGACAGAGGCGGACAAGGCCAAGAGCGTGCGTGGGCAGCGCATGGATAAATATATGCAAGGCAAGGGGCCTGCCGTGTTGGCGGCGCTCGATGCGGTGAGCGCGCGGTTGGGCGCGACACCGGCGCAAGTGGCGTTGGCGTGGATCATGGCTAAGCCCGCAATCGCCGCGCCGATCGCGAGCGCGACAAGCGCGGCACAGCTCGAGGAGCTGATGGGCGCGCTGTCGCTCTCGCTAAGCGGCGAAGATATCGCCGCGCTTGATAGCGCGAGCGCTTAAGGCGTAACCGGCGCGGTCACCGGCGTTGGCAACACGTAGTCAACGACGGCGCCGGGGCCGAGCGGCAGATCGAGGAACACCCAGGCGAAGGTCATGCCGACGCCAGTGATCATAAGGAACATCGAGAACGGCAGCATCGTCGCGGTCAGGCTGCCGAGGCCGAAATCCGTGCGCCAGCGCTGTGCAAATGTCAGCACCAGCGGGAAGTAGACCATCAGCGGCGTGATGATGTTGGTGACGCTGTCGCCGACGCGATAGCTGGCTGTCGTCATTTCCGGGCTGACGCCGAGCAGCATCATCATCGGCACGAGTACCGGCGCAAGCAGCGCCCATTTGGCGCTGGCCGAGCCGATCAGCAGATTGATGGCTGCGGCGAAGAGCACGATGAGCGCCAGCAAAGCCGGCATCGGCAAGCCGGAATTCTCAATTGCATCGGCGCCTTGCACGGCGAAGATGAGGCCGAGGTTCGACCAGTTGAACATCGCCACGAAGTGCGCGGCGGCAAAGGCGAGCACGAGATAATAGGCAAGATCGCCCATTGCGCCGGCCATCATCTTCACGACGTCGCGGTGGCCCTTGATGGTGCCGGCTGCGGCGCCATAGGCCCAACCGCACGCGAGGAAGAGGATCAGGAAGGCGGCGACGAGCGATTGATAGAGCGGCGTTAGGCGCGCTTGCTCGATCTCGGCTTCTTCGTTGATCAGCGGCGTGCCGGGGCCGAAGGTGAAGAATAGCCACAGTGCGACGACGGCGAGCGCGGCGAGGCCGGCGCGACCTAGGCCTTTGTTTTCTTCTTTGGTCAGCGGCGCGTTGGCGTCGCCGATATTGTTCATGGCTTCGCCGTCAGGCGGGCTGAAGCGCTTCAGGCGCGGCTCGATGATCACGTCGGTGACGAACCAGATCACCGGCAAGAACAGGAACAGCATCGCGGCGATGAAGTACCAATTGCCGGCGATGTTCGCGAGCCAGCCGGGGTGCAGGCTGGAGGCGTCAACCGCAGCTTGGGTGATACCAAAGAGCAGCGCGTCGAGTTGGCCTGGCAGCAGGTTGGCCGAGAAGCCGCCGGAGACGCCGGCGAATGCGGCCGCGATGCCGGCGATCGGGTGACGGCCAGCGGCGGCATAGAGCACGGCGGCGAGCGGGATGAGCACGACATAGGCTGCGTCAGCGGCGAGGTTGCCCATCATGGCGACGAAGGCGACGACCGGCGTCAGCAAAAACTTCGGCGCATCGCGCACGGCGGCGCGCATAGCGGTGGCGAAGAGGCCGGAGCGTTCGGCAACGCCGGCGCCGAGCATCACGACAAGCACGTAGCCGAGCGGATGGAAGTGGGTGAAGGTTTGCGGCATCTCTACCCAGAGACGCTGAATGTTCTCAGGTGAGAAAATGCTGGCGGCGCTGATGACGAGCGGCGTGCCGTCTTCATTCAATTGCGTCGGGTGCAGCGCGGAATAGCCGAAGCCAGCGGCGATTGCGGAGCCGACGGCGAGAATGCCAATCAGCCAGAAGAAGATGAAGACCGGATCGGGCAGCTTGTTGCCCGCGCGTTCGATCCAACCCAGAAAGCCCTTCGCCGTCGCCTGCTCAGCCATGCCATCGCCCTCTATTGCCGTCGCGCAGTTTTGTTCAGGAAAAAGCTGGCGGCGGCAAGTGGAGATGCGATGCGTTAGGGCGGTGGCGGCGTGGGTTCCACTGCGTCGTTGGTGTCTTCCAGATAGGCTTGCGCCTCGGTGCGCAGGCTGAAGCCTTCGGCGAGAATGTTGTCGACGCGCCAGCCTTCCGGTGTTTCCACCATGTCGTAAAGCACCGCGCGCGGTTCTGTGCCGTTGAGCGTGAAGCGCGCTTCGACCATGCGGTGGCCATCGGGCGCGGGGACTGGTTCGGGCCCGGTTTGCGCGCCTATGACGAGATCGCCGATGCTCGTGCAGTCTTGGCAATTGGCGGCGATGTCGCCTTCGATGAAGGGTTCGCCGCGCGCGTCTGCCGCGGCTTGCGCGCGGGTGACGAGATCGCTGAGATCTTCGGTCATCGGTATTTCGGACAACGGCGTGACGCGCTGGCCGATGTTTTCCGTCACGCTATTGTAGATGCCAAGCACGACATCTTCGGCGCCGGTTTCCGATGGCGGCGGCGTGCAGGCGGCGAGAGCGAGCGCCGTCACCGCGATGATGAGCTTCTTCATATCACCCTCCCAGATGCTGGGCGGGAGATTTGCCCGCCGCGGTGCTTCGGCGCAAGCGCCTACCAGCCGCCGCCGCCACCGCCGCCGCCACCACCGCCGGATGAGCCGCCGCCGCCGGAGCCGGATGAGCTCGAGCTTTGCGGCAGCGCGCTGGTGACGCCGGAGCTCATGTTGCTGACCATCGAACTGGTGAGCGCGCCGAACGATTGCGCGCTCGACATGTTGGTCCAATAGGGGCGGTAGCTGGCCGCTTGTTCGGGGATGAGGCGTTCGAAATGTTTCGTCCAGGGCTCTTCGACGCCGAGCGCGACGGCGTAGGGCAAGAACCGTTCGTAGCGCTGCACGGTCATTGGCGGCGGCTGTTCGAGGCCGACATCGAAGGCGTTGAGCTGAAGCTTCTCAGCCTTCTCCATGTAGAGGCGGAAGCCTTCGATCTCGGTGCGGACTTGCTGGCCCTTCTGAGTCGGCGCCGGCATGAGATAAAGGAACGCAGCGTTGATGGCGGCCAGCCCGATGACGGCCAGCGTGTGCCAGAGCGTCCACTGCGTCACTTGCGTTGCCGCGATGGCGACGACGATCACGGTGATGGCGATGGCCACCAGCGTGTAGCCCATGTTCCAGCGGAAATAGGAGCTGCCGTATTTGTTGCCGAGTGCGGTGTTGAACGTGGTGTAGGCGCTGGTGAAGCCGGCATCGTAGGTCTGGCCGAGATGCTTGACGCCGCCGCTCTGGAAGATGCTGGATTCAAGCGCAAGATCTTCGGGAGCTAAACCCGCAGCTGTGCCGGCTTCGCTCCGGCGGGTGAGAACGGTGTCTTTCTTATCGCGCGCGTCGATCTCAATGCGGCGCTTGATGGCCAGATTGAGCAGCGTCGCGATGAGGGCGCTATGGCCGGTGACGGCGCGGTAGAAAATGTGATGCACGGCGCCGGGTGAGTAGCCGGTGGGCGGCTCGTAGCGAGGGAAGACGGGACCTTTGGTTGGATCGCGGCCGACTTTGTCGAAGCCGCGATAGAGGAACCAGAGCAGGCCGCCGAGCGAGATCAGCAGGATCGCCAATGCGCCATAACGCTGCCACCACTCAAGCGCGCGATCGAACCCTGACGGTTGATCGATCAATCCGCTTTGAAAGCCGACAGCGACGGTGAGTCCCTCGCGCGGCTGCAGCGGATCGCTGGTGTGGAAGATGTGGCGGTCGCCAGCGCGGCGATACGTGTAGGCCGCGCCCGAATGGCCCACTGCGCCAGTGTAGCCGCGTGTTTCGGTGATTTCGGCGCCGGGCGGCAAGACGACGGTCGCTTCGGCTTCAAGAATGGCGAAATTCCAGTAATTGCCGGTCGCGTTCCAATAGACTTCGTCATAACCGTCGAAATAGCGGACTTGGTTTCTGACCTCGTAGCGGATGACATAAACCGAGCGGCCGTGTTCGATCATCACGTCGGGATCGCCGATGCGGATGCGATAGGCGTTCTCGTCGGTGTTGGTGTCGTAGGGCTCGCGCGCGCCGTTACGGGTGACCTCAAGGACGTGGTAGCTGAAGGGCAGGCGCAGGCCGTCATGTTCGTAATAGCGCGGCAGGTCGCGGAAGATGCCGCGCTTGATCTCCCAGCCGGCGACGGTGACGTCGATGGTTTCGGTGACGGTGATGTCGCCGTCCTGCTGAACTTCGATCAGGGTCTCGAAGCGGTTGATCTGTTCGGAGGCGAAGGCCGGCGCGGTGATGAAGAGTGCGAGGACGGCGATCAGAAGTACGCGAAAGCTCATGCTTGGGGTCCGATATTGAGCTTCGGCGTTGCGGCGTCGGCAGGATCGATCTCGAAATATTGGCGCGTGCGGAAGCCAAAGAGCGCCGCCACGAGATTGGCGGGGAAGGTTTCAACAGCGGTGTTGAGTTCACGCACCGCGCCATTGAAGAAGCGGCGCGCCATTTCGATTTTGTCCTCGGTGTCTGAGAGCTCATTCTGCAGATCGAGGAAATTCTGATTGGCTTTGAGATCGGGGTAGGCTTCGGCGAGCGCAATGAGGCGGCCGACCGGTTTGGAGAGCGCGCTTTCGGCGGCGCCGCGCTGGGCGGTATCGTCACCGGCGGCGAGCGCGGCGGTGCGCTTGGCGGCTACGTCCTCGAACAATTGCCGTTCATGGGTGGCGTAAGCCTGCACCGTGGCGACGAGCGGCGGGATGAGATCGGCGCGGCGCTTTAGCTGCACATCGATATCGGACCAGCCATTGCTGGCCATCTGCCGTTTTGCGACGAGGCCGTTGTAAATCACGACGATGGCGATGATGGCGGCGGCGCCGAGGGCGATGATGACGAATTCCAGCAACGGGCCTCTCCGAGTTTCCGTAAGAGTAGCTACACTCGTGCACGAAATCTCCTGAAAAGGTTCAATCGGTGTCTTGATCGCGCGCGCATTCTCTCTGAGGCGAAACGGAGAGAGCGATGTCGCGTATGTCGGCGTATCGAATGGGTGTTGGCGTAGCCGCTGGCGCTGCGCTGCTGCTGGTCGGCTTGATGTTAACCGTTGGCGTACTGTCGGACGCTGGCGCCGCGGTAGATCGGATTTATGTGTTCGTGCTCGGGGTCGGCGCAGTCGGCGCGGCGCTGGCGCGCTTCGAGCCGCGCGGTATGGCGTACGCGCTGTTGGCGACGGCGGCGGCGCAGGCGTTCGTTATTCCAAGCGCGTTGGCATCAGGCCTGCACCGTGGGCCGGGAAACTCGGTGGCGGAGATCGTTGGCGTGAATGGCGTGTTCGTGGCGGCGTTTGCCGTTGCCGCAGCGTTGCTGTTTTACGCGGGCGCCCAGAGGGCGTCGACAGGCGCTTCGGCGAACAAAGCTTGAATGCCATCGCGGACGCGCTGTGGGTCGGTAAGCGTGCAGATGGCTTTGCGGTGTTCGCGCGCTGAGGGGCCGAGCACGGCGTCGATGGTCCAGGCGATGTGCTTGCGGGCGACGCGGATGCCGAGGCCTTCATCGTAGAAGGCGAGCGTGTCGTCATAAAGCGCGAGCAGCGATTGCAGCAGGCGCGCTTGTGATGGCGGCGCGACTTCGCCGCCGTGTTCAAGCGCGTGTTCGATTGCGCCTGGGAGCCAAGGGCGTCCTTGCGCGGCGCGGCCGATCATGACGCCAGCTGCGCCGGAGAGCTGAAGCGCGCGGCGCGCGTCGGCGGCGGTGGCGATGTCGCCATTGGCGATGACGGGGATTTTGACGGCGTCGACGACAGGCGCGATCGCGGCCCAGTCGGCGCTGCCGGTGAAGAACTGATTACGCGTGCGGCCGTGGATGGTGAGCATGCGCACACCGGCGGCTTCGGCGCGCTCTGCGATGTCGGGCGCGTTGAGATAGGTATGATCCCAGCCGAGGCGCATCTTGAGCGTGACGGGTAGCGTCGTGGCCGCGACAGTTGCTTCGATGAGGCGCAGCGCTTGATCCGGATCGCGCATGAGCGCCGAGCCGCAAAGCCCGGACGTCACGCTCTTCGATGGGCAACCCATGTTGATGTCGATCACATCGGCGCCAGCAGCTTCCGCAAGGCGCGCGCCTTCAGCCATCCAATGCGCTTCGCGGCCGGCGAGTTGAACCACGAGCGGTTTAATGACATCGGCGCCGGCGGCGCGGCGCACCATGTCGATGCGATCGCGCGCGAGCTGTTCGGACGCCACCATCTCCGACACGCAATAGCGCCCGCCAAAGGCTTTCACCTGACGACGGAACGGAATGTCGGTGACGCCGGCCATGGGCGCGAGCGAGACTAGGGGGGCGGGGAAACTGGTCACGATCGCTGGTTCCTGCCGCACAAACGCAGGCGCGGCAAGTTGACGTGGGAACTTGCGCGCATGATCCAGCTGCGTTGGCTGCGCGTAAGGCGGTTATCTGAACAATTGGAGCCTCCCCCTATGAAACGCAGCTTGCTTGTAACTGTCTCCGCCATGTCGGCGCTGCTCGTCCTCGGCGCTTGCTCGCCGCAAGCTTCCACGACGGCCGAAGAGCCGGCGCCTGCCGCTGAAGCTGTCGCGCCGGCTGGAACCATCGTTGACGCGGCGATCGCTTCGCCTGATCACACGACGCTCGTTGCGGCGGTACAGGCCGCTGGCTTGGTCGACACGCTCTCGGGCGCTGGCCCGTTCACCGTGTTCGCGCCGACGAATGCTGCCTTCGGCAAATTGCCGGCCGGCACGGTTGAAAGCCTGACGCAGCCTGCAAACCGCGACGCGCTGACGCGCATCCTGACGTATCACGTTGTTTCAGGCCGCGTGACTGCGGCTGAACTCGGCGCACTTATCGATGCCGGCGGCGGCCGCGCGACGTTGACGACGGTGCAAGGCGGCACGCTGACCGCGGCGCGCCAAGGCCAATCGATCCAACTGACCGACGCTGCGGGCGGCACCTCGCTCGTTACTGCGGCTGACGTTGAAGGCTCAAACGGCGTCATCCATGTGATCGACACGGTGGTGATGCCGCCGGCTGCTTAAGTCTGGCTGCTAGTATTTGACGAACGCGCGCTCCCGCTGGCTCTGCTGGCGGGAGCGTTGTGTTTCTTAGCGCGCCGCCGCCGGTAGCTGGCCGACTTCGTCAGCAATGTAATCGGCGACCAGAGCCACGACCTCTGGCTGGTCGAAGTAGGTTGTGTGAATCAGGCTATCCCAAGTCATGGCGTCGCTTGCCATATTGGCGAGCGGGCCGTTGCTGTCGGCGCCGATCGTGAATAGCGACCAACGATAGGTCTCGATCAATTTGGCAGCGGCGGTAGCCGCGTTGGTCTGCATCCGTTCCGCTACCGGCCCCTCTATGCGGTGCTCTCTTGTCGCGTAGGTGTGGGAGTTGGTGGTCACTTCGCCGATTGCCTGATCGCCGTCGCGGCCATACGCGACGCCGCGTAACACGCCGCCCACCCAATTGTTCAACGGCGGGCGCGCAACAAATTCGCCGGCGCCGCCAGCGGTGAGCCAAACAAGCAAATAGCTCGCCAGGAAGAGCAACGGCGCAGCGAACAACAGGCTAAGAGTGCTGGTCCAAAACCACTCCCAGTTTGCGTCCGGCGCTGAAATCCAACTCGATCGCTGCCCTATATAGATGGCCACCGGCGTGAGCGCGGCGAAGATCACGGTCAGAACGCCCGCATTGAGCGCCATTCCGCGCGACCCGCGCAGTATCGAACCGCTCGGAAACGGCTCAAGCGGCAGTTTCTCGATCTTCTGCAAAAACGAAATGGCTTCATCGTTGCCGTGTGTCACCGCAAAAACAGAAGCGCGTGCGTCAACGGACCGTTGCGGCCGCATGATGCGCCGCAGCCCGCGCGTCGCTAGACGCAACATGAACAAGAGCGGAAGCCCGGCGCTGATCGCGCAAATGGCGAAGATCACCCATGCATGTTGCTCGGGAAGACCGGCGAACAAATTAGTGAAGAAACCAAGTGTCTCGTGCTGCTGCACGTAACCAGAGACTGACAGCGACCACAAAAGCAGAAGCACCGTCATGAGCGCATACAAGGGCACGCTCGCCCAAGTGATTATTAGAAATAACAGTCCGCCTATGGATTGGCTGATGCTTGTTCGGCTGTTTAGGAACGGTGTCCCGATCGTTGTGAGACTGGCGATCGGCTCTTTCTCCCGCCGTCTCCGCCGACCCCAGCCCAGCAGCACGGCTGCATCGTTGGCGACATTGCCGCCGTGCGAGTGCCCAAGCACGTGAACGCTGGAATACTTCGGCGCCACGCGCTTGATGGTTTCCGCCAGTCGCTCGGAGCCTTTCTCCCGTTCAGATGCGCTGTTCGCGCCAGACCAGAGAAAGGGGACGATCTCGGCGGTGAGACCTCGCTCCGACAGACGCTGCTTGAGCGCTTCAGAAAAGTGCGACCCGCGTTGAAACCATTTCTCGCCGTCCAAAGTGGACGCGGTGTCTCCCGTGCCATGAACCGTTACAACCGCGATGCGGTCCGTGCCAGCAGATTTGTCCATCGTCCCGCCCCCTGACTTGAACAGATCATGAGACTGACGTGCTCGCAATGACAACCGCGCGAGCCTACTCCGAGGCGCGCGAACGTAGCGTCGATTTCGTTTGATGACGCTGTCGATCTACTGCGGGGAAGAAAGCGGCTTTATTTGCCAACTCTATTCGCGACCAGATCATCGACGACGCTGGGATCGGCGAGCGTGCTGATGTCACCCAGATTGCCGAGATCGTTCTCGGCGATCTTGCGCAGGATGCGGCGCATGATTTTGCCGCTGCGGGTTTTGGGTAGGCCAGGGGCCCATTGGATGATGTCGGGCGTCGCGGTTGGGCCGATCTCGTGGCGGACCATTTGGACGAGTTCGCGCTTCAGTTCGTCGCTGGGTTCGATGCCTTGCTTCAGCGTGACGTAGCAATAGATGCCTTGGCCCTTGATGTCGTGCGGATAGCCGACGACGGCGGCTTCGGCGACTTTGGTGTCGGCAACAAGCGCGCTTTCGATTTCGGCGGTGCCGATACGATGGCCGCTGACGTTCAGCACATCATCGACGCGGCCGGTGATCCAGTAATAGCCGTCTTCGTCGCGGCGGCAGCCGTCACCGGTGAAGTACATGCCGGGATAAGTGGTGAAGTAGGTTTCGAAGAAACGTTTGTGGTCGCCGTAGACGGTGCGCATTTGGCCCGGCCAGGAATCGAGCAGCACGAGATTGCCGCTCGCCGCGCCGTCGAGGAATTTGCCTTGCTCATCGACGAGTGCAGGCTTGATGCCGAAGAAGGGACGCGTGGCGCTTCCTGGTTTCATCGCGGTGGCGCCGGGGAGGTTGCCGATGAGGCACGCGCCGGTTTCGGTCTGCCACCAGGTGTCGACGACAGGGCAGCGTGAATCGCCGACTGTGCGATAATACCAGAGCCATGCTTCGGGATTGATCGGCTCGCCGACTGTGCCGATGAGGCGCAAGCTCGCGCGCGAGGTGCGCTTCACCGGCTCTTCGCCGTCGCGCATCAGAGCGCGGATCGCGGTGGGCGCCGTGTAGAAGGTGTTGACCTTGTGCTTGTCGATCACTTCCCAGAAGCGTGAATTGGTTGGGTAGTTCGGCACGCCTTCGAACATGAGCGTCGTCGCGCCGTTCGCGAGCGGGCCGTAGACGATGTAGGTGTGGCCGGTGACCCAGCCCACGTCAGCGGTGCACCAGAAGATTTCACCGTCGCGATAATCGAAGACGTATTGATGCGTCATCGACGCGTAGACGAGGTATCCGCCGGTGGTGTGCAGCACGCCTTTGGGTTTGCCGGTGGAGCCTGAGGTGTAGAGGATGAAGAGCGGATCTTCCGCGCCCATTGGCTCGGGCGCGCAATCGGCGCTGACATCGGCGGCGGCGTCTTCGTAGATCACGTCGCGGTCTTCGCGCATCGGCACGCCGGCGCCGGTGCGCGTCACGACGATGACGGTGCTGACATTGGTGGCGACGTGCGCGTGTTCGAGCGCTTCATCGACATTGTGTTTCAGCGGAATGATTTTGCCGCCGCGCACGCCTTCGTCGGCGGTGATGACGCATGTGGAGTCGCAATCCTTGATGCGGTTGGCGAGGCTTTCGGGTGAGAAGCCGCCGAAGACGACGGAGTGGATCGCGCCGATGCGGGCGCAGGCGAGCATCGCGTACGCCGCTTCCGGGATCATTGGCATGTAGATGGTGACACGGTCACCTTTGCCGATGCCGCGCGCTTTCAGCACGTTGGCGAAGCGGCAGACTTCGGCGTGCAGTTCGCGATAGGAGATGTGGCGCGATTGGTGCGGATCGTCGCCTTCCCAGATGATCGCGACTTGATCGCCGCGTGTTTCCAGGTGCCGGTCGATGCAATTGGCGCTGACGTTGAGGATTCCGTCTTCGTACCAGCGGATGCGGAAGTCGGCTTCGTTGAAGCTCGTATCCTTCACCTTGGTGTAGGGCTTTATCCAATCGAGGCGCTGGCCGTGTACGCCCCAGAACGCTTCGGGATCGGTAGATGCGCTGGCGTGCATGGCGCGGTAGCCGAGATCATCGACGTAAGCGCGCTTGGCCCATTCTTCGGGGACCGGGATGATGACGGGATCGGACATGGCGTTTCCTTTGCGCTGATTGTCCAGAAGCGCGCGGCGGAAACAAGCGCGAACCCTTCCCCCTTGCGGGGAAGGTGTCGGCCGGAGGCCGACGGATGGGGGTGTCAGCGCGGAAGCTTCGACACGGCGCCGCCGCTACCCCCACCCCCGGCCCCTCCCCGCAAGGGGGAGGGGAGTCACTGGCGTTGGCCCTCGCGACTTTCTATCGTCGCGCCGCATAGGGAGATTTTAGATGATCGAAAACTTGTTCTCGCTGAAGGGCCGGGTGGCGCTGGTGACGGGCGGCTCGCGCGGGATCGGCAAGATGATCGCGCGCGGCTTTTTGGAGTCGGGGGCCAAGGTTTACATTTCGTCGCGCAAGGCCGACGCCTGCGATGAAACGGCGGGCGAGCTTTCGGCGTATGGCCCGTGCATTCCGCTGCCGCAGGATGTGTCGACCGTGGCCGGCTGTCAGGCGCTGGCCGGCAAGATCAATGATCTCGAAAACGGCACGCTCGATATCCTCGTGAACAATGCTGGCGCGGCTTGGGCTGCGCCGTTCGAAGAGTTTCCGGAGAACGGCTGGGACAAGGTGATGGACCTCAATGTGAAGTCGCCGTTCTTTCTGACGCAAGCTTTGCATGGCGCGTTGAAGAATGCGGCGAGCGCCGAGCAGCCGGCGAAGGTGATCAACATCGCGTCGATCGACGGCATCCGGCTCAATCCGTGGGAGACGTATTCGTACGCGGCATCGAAGTCGGGGCTTTTGTATCTGACCAAGCGCATGGCGGCGCGGCTGATCAAGGACCGCATCGTGATGACGGCGATCGCGCCGGGGCCGTTCGCATCCGAGATGAACAAGGTCGCGCGCGATCACGCTGATGCAGTCGCCGCGCGCACGCCGGCGGGGCGGATCGGGCGCGATGAAGATATGGCGGGGACGGCGATTTTCTTGGCGTCACGCGCGGGGGATTATGTGGTCGGGGATTCGATCGCGGTCGATGGCGGGATTGCGTATGCGGGGATGAGTGAGATGTGAGGGTTTGAACCTTCACGCAGGCGCCGCAGTTGGCTACGGCGGTGGCGGCGGCAGTGCGCGTGGTCAACTACTTCTGACTCGCGCAGGCGCGGGAGACGGATTTTACATCTTCCTCGCAGGAGCACTTAGTTCGATCGGCGGCGCACCACATCCTCTTCGCGAAATGGTGGTGTCTCGCATGGCCCGCCCATATTGGCGTCGCGGCAGATTTGTTCGGCGGAGCGGCTCGGCGGGGGCGGCGTCGTGCCGAACGGCGCGCACACGCTTACGCCTGCGCCGCCCGTAGAAGGCGGCCCATCGCGCATGCAACTCGGCATAACGAGCGTGTCGCGTTCGGCCTTCGTGTAGATGCGGTCGAGGTCTAGCGGCGGCGGTTGGTAGAAGTCGCCGCCGACCGGCAGCTGTGTGCGCGGATAGTCGGGATTCGGCGCGGGTTCTTCGGGGCAATGCGCCGGTCTGCGACCGCGCGGGCGGAAGCAGGCGAGCATGCTCGAGAGCTGCTGTTGATCGGCGCTGGCTGGCGCGTTGGGTTGCGTCGATGTTGACGTTGCCGCGTTGGCGCGCTGGGGCTGGCGTTGCTGTTGCCGCTCTCGATTGGCGCGCTCTGGTTTCGGCGTGATGACGACGTTGATCACGTTCGGGCCAGACTGCTCAAAAATGCGGGTGCGCGATGAGAGCACCAGCAACACGCACGCGATGCCGACAACGAGCGTGCTCGCCGCCATGCTCAGCGTGCGCTGGCGCAGATGAGTCGGATCCCCCTGGCTCATAGGCCTCGTCGGTCGCGGCCAATTGCGGCGAAATTTGCGTCACAAGCGCCGCAGAACGTCTATCAGTGCAGAAATGTCGGCAGGCACGACGACCGATCTGATCTGCGCGTCCACGCCAGCGGCGCCTCCGGCATCTGGACCATGCACGGCGCAAGGGTGCGCCTCTCCGCGAATGAATGTCCGCTATTGGCTGCGGCCTCAACCGATCGACGCAACACACTCACTAAATCGCTCTGCGGGGGTGCGGAAGTCCAGCGTTTTCCGCGGGCGTTCGTTGAGGCGGCGC
>LNEK01000040.1 GCA_001464425.1 Alphaproteobacteria bacterium Ga0077535 | reverse complement strand
CTGCTCAACCTGCTTTCGAACGCCGCCAAATTCACCAAAGACGGCCAGATCAAGCTGCGTGCGCACCGTGAGGACGGCTGGCTCGTGTTCGAAGTGATCGATACCGGCATCGGCATCGCACCTGAAGCGCAAAAGCACCTCTTTCAGCCGTTCGTGCAGGCCGACGCATCGACCACGCGCGCCTATGGCGGCACTGGGCTAGGCCTCGCCATCACGCGCCGGCTAGCCCGACTACTGAACGGGGATGTCACGGTCAAAAGTGCGCCGGGACAAGGATCGGCATTCACGCTGCGGGTTCCGTCGCACTCGGTGGTCGCCGCCAACGAGGAACAGCGCGACGCAGCTTAAGTCGCGGCGATGTGAAGGCACTCTCCAGCCGCCAACGCGTTGGCGGCGTAAGGAGATGAGCCATGAGAGTCATCGTCGTTGCCGGATTAGTCGCCGCCGCATTCACATTCGACGGCGCCGCCTACGCCTATAAGCCGCTCAGTGCGGCACCTGCGCCACCGGTGGAATGGACAGCGCCAGATGCGCGTTCGCTGGCCAGCGATGCAGCCGTAGGCGAAGCGCGGCGAGCGTATCGCGCCGCCTGCTCAGAGCACCAGAATGCCGCCTATTGCGATTGCACCACCGCGGGCGTGGCCCAGGTGCTGATGCCTGACGAGGTGCGCATCGCGGCGCGCACAATTGGCGAACGGATAAACGCTGAGGGCGATGCGCCGTACGCGCCGAACTCCGACACACCGCCCGCGGCCGTTAGCACCGCCGAGCGTATCGAGCACGTCGAAGGCTTTTACGCCAACGCATGCGCGCCGTACCGGAACTAGCCTGACGCTTCGTCGAGCTCGTCGCGGTTTTCGTTACGCGAGAGCACGCTCGTGGCTGCCAAATCGCCGGTGACGTTACCAAGTGTACGGAAAATGTCTGGGATGACCTCAACGGCGATCAGGATTCCCAACAATTCGAAAGGCACGCCGAGCGCCATGCAGATCGGCGCGATCGAAGCAACGAACGAGATCTGTCCCGGCAGTCCAACCGAGCCAACACTCACGCCGAACGCGACGACAATCGCGCCAACGACCTCCATCATGCTGGGCTCATAGCCATAAAGATGCGCTACGAAGAAACACACGGCCAGATTTGCGACAGGGCTGGTGAAGCGGAACACCGCGACAGCGAGTGGCAGCGTAACATCGGCGACGTGAGCGGGAATGCGCAGCCCCCGCAGCGCGGCGTCGAGCATCGCCGGCAAAGATGCCAGGGATGATTGCGTCGACGCCGCAATGGCCCACACCGGAGCCGCGGCGGCGGTGAAGCGACCAATGGGCTGTCGGCCAAAGACGATAGCGATCGCCCACGCGATCAATGTCACGCTTAGCGTCACCGCTGAGACGATGAGGACGTACTGCACCAATGTCTCAACCGCACCGAACCCAGCGCGAAGGCCGACGCCAAGGGCCAGCGCGAACACCCCGAGCGGTCCGGCCAGCAAAATCCAGCGGACGATGATGATCATCGTCTCCGAAACGGCTCGGAAGAATCCCACAAGCTGATCGCGCATCGCCGGCGGCGTTCTGGTTGCGGCAAAGCCAAAGAACACCGCGAAAACGACGAGCTGAAGGATTTGGTTGTTGGCGGCGGCGCTCACCGGATTGGCAGGCGCGAGGCCGCGGAGCCAATCCACGAACGTAGGTCGTTCGTTGATCTGGACCGCGTCCGCGCCCACGCTGGCGATAAAGGCAGCCGCGTCTTGGCGATCAACCGGCCAAAGCGCCAGCAAACCCTGGGTGGCGAGAATGCCGTAGATCGCGGCGAACACGAGCAGCACGGAGAACAGCAGAACCGCGCGTGCTACCAGACCGCCGGCTTTGGTTGCGTCTGACACCGACGCGATGCCGGTGATCAGCAACGACACCACTAGCGGCACGACCGTCATGCTGAGCGCGTTTAGCCAGAGTCCGCCAAATGCGCCGACGCCTTCGGCGAGCCCGGCAAACTGCGGCGCCTCCGTGCGCACTAGCGCGCCGACAATGATGCCGGCGATAAGCGCGGCCAGCACAAACAGACTAATCGATTTCACTGCGCGCGCCTCAGAAAGGAGCCCGCTCCTAACGCAGGACCTCGGCGAGCGCTAGAGTCAGCTAACCAATGCGCTGTCGCGAGCTGGCGCCGCTTCTGCCCCTTGCGCGGGCTTCGCCTTCTTGAACTCGAGTACGCCGTCCTCAACCAAGCCGTAGCGCAGATCCATGAGGTCATGCGCATAACTTTGGTTCTGCTTCCAGGGCGCGCGGGTCGTTTGCTTCGGCAGCAGGTTGGTCGCCCGCTGAAAATAGCCGGACGAAAAATCGGCGAATGGCCGCTCCTCGGCGTCCGAAAGATCAAAGCGCGGCGTTGCTGACGCCAGCCCGTAATCGCTGAGGTAATTGATCAGCCGGCAGACATATTCGCTGATCAAGTCAGCGCGCAGTGTCCAGGAGGCATTGGTGTACCCGAACACAAACGCCAGGTTCGGAACGCCGGACAGCATCGTGCCCTTGTACGCGTGCGTACTGCCGACTTCGATCTTCTCACCGTCGACCGAGAGTTCGGCGCCGCCGAGCATTTGGAGATTTAGCCCGGTCGCGGCGACGATGATGTCAGCCTCGAGCTCGCGGCCTGAGCGGAGCTTCAGCCCCTTCTCTGTGAAACTCTCGATGTGATCGGTTGCGATTGAGGCTTTGCCGCTGCGGATTGCAGCGAACATGTCATTGTCCGGCACCAAGCAGAGCCGCTGCTCCCACGGATTGTAGGGCGGCGTGAAATGCGTATCGAGGTCATAATCCGGCAATTGTTCGCGGATGAGACCGAGCAGACGCTCCTTGGTTTTCTCCGGGCGCGAGCGCGCAAGGCGAAAGAATATTTGCTGGAGGATGATCTTACGGAAACGTGTGAGATCGTAGGCGAGCCCGGCGGGTAGGTTGCGGCGAGCCCAGTTCGCCAACTTATCCTCGGCCGGCATCGAGACCATATAGGTCGGCGAGCGCTGCAGCATGGTAACGTGGGCAGCTTTGTCCGCCATCGACGGCACCAGCGTCACCGCTGTTGCGCCAGAGCCGATCACGACGACGCGCTTGCCTGTGTAGTCGAGGCCTTCCGGCCAATGCTGTGCGTGGAAGAATGCGCCCTTGTAGCTTTCTACGCCCTTCCAATCCGGCAGGTAGCCTTTATCGTACCGATAATAGCCCGCGCACATCAGCACGAACTTCGCCGTAAAGCGCTTCAATGCACGGTCGTGCTCCGCTTCGATCGTCCAGCGCTCATCTTGCGACGACCAAGCCGCGCGTTTGACCTGATGTTTAAATCGGATGTGCTCGTCGATGCCGTTCTCGCGCGCCGTCTCGTTCACGTAATTGCGGATGGAAGGGCCATCGGCAATCGCCTTCTGCTCTGTCCACGGTTTGAACGAATAGCCCAAGGTGAACATATCGCTGTCCGAGCGAATGCCGGGATAACGGAAAAGATCCCAAGTGCCGCCGATCGCTTCGCGTCCCTCGAGGATCACGTAGGACTTACCAGGGCTTTGCTTCTGAAGGTGATAAGCCGCGCCAATGCCCGAGAGGCCGGCGCCCACGATCATGACGTCGAAATGCTGCGTTTCCATCGGCGGAATCCGCGCTGTCGCGACCGCCATGTCAAGCGCGACGCAGCGTAAGGTTCAGCTGTCGAGCAGCGCCCGAATGACGCGTGCGAGCTCCGGGCCGCGATAGGGTTTGGAGATGAAACGCGCGCCCTCTTTGACCAAGCCGTTTCGCATCACCGAAACATCGGCGTAGCCGGAGGTGAACAGCAGCTTGATATCAGGACGCCCCTTCAGAGCGTGTTCAGCAACGTCGCGGCCCGTCATCTGGCCGGGCATGATCATGTCGGTGAGCAGCAAATGGATGGTCTGCCCGGTCGCCAGCTTCTGCACCGCGTCGGCGCCATTGGCGGCTTCAATCACGGTGTAGCCGCGTTCCCGCAGATTGGCCGCGGCGAGTTGGCGGACGTTCGCTTCGTCTTCCACCACTAGAATTGTCTCGTCGCCGCCACGGTCGCTCTCGGCCATCTCCGGGTCCGACGTTTGCCCGCCTGTCGCATCGCGCGGGAGGTAGAGGCGAACGGTCGTCCCGGCCCCGACTTCGCTGTAGATCTTAAGATGCCCCTTCGATTGCTTGGCGAAGCCAAAGACCATGCTGAGCCCCAATCCCGAGCCCTTGCCGACCTCTTTGGTGGTAAAGAATGGCTCCAACGCGCGTTGCATGACTGCCGGCGTCATGCCGCAGCCAGTGTCAGTAACAGCAAGCGCGACATAGTCACCGCTGGCGACATCCGGATTGGCGACTGTGTAGTCGCCATCCAGAAACACGTTGCGGGTTTCAATCGTAAGCCTGCCGCCGCCGGGCATGGCGTCACGGGCATTGATCACGAGATTAAGCACGGCGCTCTCGATCTGCGCGCGGTCGCCGTATGCGGGCCAGAGATCGGGCGCGAGCGCGAAGTCGAGCGCGATCGGTGCGCCGAGTGTTCGCCGCAGCATATCTTCCATCGCGGCGACGGCGGAGTTCACGTCGACCGGCGCCATGCTGAGCGCTTGGCGACGTGAGAACGCCAAAAGCTGACCCACCAACGCTGCACCATTCTCCGCAGCATGGACGATCGCTTCCACCCTCGGCCGCACGTCATCGGAAACACGCGTCAGCAACGCATCGGCGGAATTGAGGATCACGGTCAGCAGATTGTTGAAATCGTGCGCGACGCCGCCGGTGAGCTGGCCGAGCGATTCCAAGCGCTGCGCTTCGGCTAAATGCCGCTGTTGCACCGCAAGCGCCGCTTCCGCGGCGACGCGCGCTGACAATTGCCGCAAGATCAGCGCTACAGCGAGCCACAATGCCGCAATCATGCCGATCAGGATTGCCCCGGCGACGAGCGCGTACCCCCGCCACATGCCGAGCGCGCGATCGCGGTCCAGCGACACCGAAACAATCAGCCCCGTGTCACCGACGGACTCGTACGCCGTGATAAACACTGGGCCATCGGATGTGTTGCGAGCGGTGAACTCACCCATCGTCGCGCCCGCGCGGTGCGCCGCCAGAGCGCGGTCATCCGCTGCCACATCGGTGAGCTGGGTATGAACAGGCTCTCGCAACAGCAACACGCCGCTCTCGTGCATAATGCGCAGCTCACCGCCCTCGGTATCGACCGCTCGATAGAAGTCGTGCAGCGACTCCGGATCGAACGTGGCGCTCGCAGCGCCCACCGTACGCCCAGCGCGATTGATCAATCGACGCGAGTACGGTTGCAGCACACGCCCCGCGAAGGGGCTAACGACTGGTTGGTTGGCGATCGTCTCAGACGGCCCGTCCTGAGCAAAACGCTGAAGGAATGTCGCAGATCGCTCAGCACCGACGATGTCGGGCAGCGACCTTCCGATCGCTTCCGGCAGGGTGGAGTGACGGACAACACCGCTCGTATCGACGATGGAAAGAGAGGCGATGGTGTTGGATCCGGCGCGTGCGGCCAACAATACTTGGCGCCAACGCTCGGACGGCCCTCTCGGGCCGCCGAGGCCTTCACTCTGGGTGGCGATTTCGCCGAGTCTTGATTCGATCGCCAAGGTCACGCGCTCAAGGTGCGCTGCAAGAATAGTGGCATAGCTCGCCGCGCGCCGCTCCGCTGCATCAGCAGCCGTGCTGCGGAGCTGGACGAAACCAAGCGCCGCCACCGCGACGATCAAGACGGAGAACAAGGCAGCGAACGCTAAGACACGGCGGCGCAGAGCCTGGTAGCTATCTTGGCTCGTATCCGCCGGTACTTCCGTCTGCGCCATGACATCCTGATGCGCGTGTAGGCGCAGCCCCTCGACCGCTCCAGTTGTGTGGTGAAGCGGCCAGCCTATGCAAGCCCAGCGTGTCTGCTAAACCGCGCGCGATGATTATCGCCGTCGATGGACCCACCGCCTCGGGCAAAGGCACGATCGCCAAGCAGCTCGCCGAACACTACGGCCTGAAGCGGCTCGATACGGGCTCGCTCTACCGTGCCGTCGGCTTAGCTGTTCTCGACGCTGGCGGCGACCCTGACGACGAGTCCGCCGCGGTCGCTGCGGCCAGGTCGTTAGACCTTGGCGCTATCGATGAATCCCGCATCCGCTCCTCGGCAGCGGGTTTGGCCGCGTCTCGGGTAGCGGTCATCCCAGCGGTGCGGGCGGTGATGCGTGAGGCCCAGCGCGCGTTCGCAGCGGATCCAGCCGGGGCCGTGCTGGACGGGCGCGATATCGGCACCGTGATTTGCCCCGAAGCGACAGTAAAGCTGTTCGTGACCGCGTCCCTCGCTGAGCGCACCCGCCGGCGGCTGGCGGAACTTCACGCGCGCGGCGAGACCATCAGTTTTGCAGAGCTGGAGCGCCAGATCGCCGAGCGGGACCAGCGGGACGCAAATCGTAAGGACTCCCCCCTACGCCAGGCTGAAGGGGCTCACTTGCTGGATACGACGTCCCTATCTATAGAGGCCGCGGCAGAGGCTGCTTTCGCTCTCGTCGATGCAGCGCTTTCGAGTCCCAAGTCCTAATTGGCCCTTGGGGCCCTTGGTGTTTGGCCTCTCCCAAGCTGATCTAAAGGACGGCGCCATGGTGGCGCCGAGACCGCCGGAACCAACCGGTTGGCCCTTATTGTTGTTGGAGTAAGTACATTTATGGCGTCTCAAGCCCAGAACACCCTCAACCCGACACGCGACGACTTCGCATCGCTCCTGGACGAAAGCCTCACGTCCCGCGGCATGATCGAGGGCCGCGTAATTCCCGCCACTGTTGTCGCTATTGAGCATGACTTCGTGGTGGTGGACATCGGCCTCAAGACCGAAGGCCGCATCCCGCTCCGTGAATTCATCGTCGATGACGGCGCCGGCGCGCCGAAAGTCGGCGACATCGTCGAAGTTTATCTCGACCGCATCGAGAACGCGCTGGGAGACGCTGTCGTCAGTCGTGAGAAGGCGCGTCGCGAAGAAGCCTGGACCCGCCTCGAAAAGAGCTTTGCTGCTCAAGAAGCCGTCAACGGCGCACTCGTCGGTCGCGTCAAGGGCGGCTTCACTGTCGACCTCGGCGGCGCCAACGCGTTCTTGCCGGGCTCGCAAGTCGACATCCGTCCCGTGCGGGACGTCGGCCCGCTGATGAATATCGTGCAGCCGTTCGCGATCCTGAAGATGGACCGCCAGCGCGGCAACATCGTCGTCTCCCGCCGCGCCGTGCTCGAAGAGAGCCGCGCTTCGGAGCGCGCCGAGATCGTTGGCCAGCTGAAGGAAGGCGAAGTCCGCGAAGGCATCGTCAAGAACATCACCGATTACGGCGCGTTCGTTGACCTCGGCGGCATCGACGGCCTGCTGCACGTCACCGACATGAGCTGGAAGCGCGTCAACCACCCGAGCCAAGTTCTCAACGTGGGCGACACGGTGAAAGTCCAGATCGTGAAGATCAATCCGGACACCCAGCGCATCAGCCTCGGCATGAAGCAATTGCTGAGCGATCCGTGGGATGGCGTGGACGCGAAATACCCGGCTGGCGGCAAGTTCACCGGCCGCGTCACCAACATCACCGACTACGGCGCTTTCGTTGAACTCGAGCCGGGTGTTGAAGGCCTGGTGCACGTCAGCGAAATGAGCTGGACCAAGAAGAACCTGCACCCGTCGAAGATCCTGAGCACGTCTCAGGAAGTCGACGTGCAAGTGCTCGACGTGGACGGCGAAAAGCGCCGTATTTCGCTCGGCATCAAGCAAGTGCAGAACAATCCGTGGGATGCGTTCATCGCCGAGAACCCAGTGGGTTCGGTGATCGAAGGCGAGATCAAGAACATCACCGAGTTCGGTCTGTTCGTTGGCCTCAACGCGGAGCTGGACGGCATGGTCCACCTCTCCGACATCTCGTGGGACGCGCAGGGCGAAGAAGCCCTCACCCGCTACAACAAGGGCGACATGGTGAAAGCCAAGGTGCTCGACGTTGATATCGACAAAGAGCGCATCTCGCTTGGCATCAAGCAGGTCGATTCCGATCCGATGGCCGACGCCGATTACAAGCGCGGCCAGATCATCACCACCGAAGTCGTCGACGTGGCGACCGGCGGCATCGAAGTCGCTTTCGGCGAAGGCAATGCGCTGCGCACCTTCATCCGCAAGTCGGACCTCAGCCGCGATCGCCAAGAGCAACGCTCCGACCGCTTCTCGGTCGGTGATCGTCTCGACGCGATGGTGACCGGCTTCGACAAGTCGAGCCGCAAGGTCGCCCTCTCGGTGAAGGCCATGCAGCTGGCGGACGAAAAAGAAGCCATCGCCCAGTTCGGCTCGTCCGACTCCGGCGCTTCGCTCGGCGACATTCTCGGCGCCGCGCTGAAGGACAAAGGCAAGCAATAAGCCGGTCTCTGACGGCTCAGCTAAAAGCCCGGCGCCTCCAAGCGCCGGGCTTTTTCTTTGCGGCGGCGCCCGGCGCCCACACGCCGGAGCTTTTTCTTCCCCTTTTCAAGCCATTCGGGAGTTGACGCCGACGCTGCGCCGGGCCTCTATCTCCTTTGGACGGACAGGGGAATTTTGCCGATGCTGCGCTCGGAGCTGGTGAACCGGCTGCAGGAAGAGATGGCCCCACTTAAGGCGGCTGAAATCGAGCATGCGGTCGACGTGGTGCTCGAAGAGATTTCGCTCGCGCTGGCCAGCGGCGGGCGGGTCGAGCTGCGCGGTTTCGGCGCCTTCTCGGTGCGCAAACGCGATGCTCGCACCGGCCGCAACCCGCGCACCGGCGCCGCCGTCAAAGTGGCCGCCAAGAAAGTGCCATTCTTCAAGCCGGGCAAAGAGCTGCGGCTCAAGGTCAATGGCGGCGAAGAGCCTTAAGCTAGGGCTCGGCGCGGCGCGCGCTTTTTGATCCACGCTGCAAGCTTCAGAACCACGGCGATACCCAGCAGCGTGAGCGCGGGGATGGCGAGCCAAGCTTTCTCTTCCAGCCGGCCCAGATAAGACACCGCGAAAATCACCGCGATCGTCAGCGCACCCAACATGTGCATCAGCTTCCAATTGCGCGGGCCAAGAGTGCGCACTGACCAATCGTTCGACGTCAGCGCCATAAGCGCGATCATCACATAACCGAAGCCACCGCCATATATGGTCGTCGCGCTCCGCTCTGCGCCAAAGAAGAGCACGACGACAAGCAACGCAGCCAAGTGAACGAAGTGCGCGGCGGCGAAGCTGAGACCAATGGCACGCCGCCGGCGCAGCATCACGCTCCGCCATCCGCCAAGCCACAAGATTGCGAAGGCTGAGGCGGACCACACCGACGAGATCGTTACTGGCGGCGAAATTTTGTTCGACGCCTACGAAAGCAAAGACGCGCGCCGGCTGCTGCTGATGGATGGTCCGTCCGTACTGGGCCACGTTGTCTGGACGGAGATGCAGGAAAAACTGCGCGTCGGTCTCGGCGAACACGCGCTGCATCATCTCGCTGACGAAGGCCTGATGCCTAAGCGCATGGTACCGATGATGGCGCACTTATTGTTCGGCGCGTTCACCCAAGGCGCGTTGCAAATCGCCACCAGCAACGATCCGCATTCCGCCAGCAAACAGGCCCGCGCCGCCTATAAGCGCTTAGCGCAAGGCCTGCTCACCAAATCCTAGAGCCGGCCGCGGCCCGCCGCGACTTGCTCCCAATTGCGCACTGAGGAGCGGTAGGTTTCCATCTGCCCGCCGACAAACGATTCCATGTCCGGCGCGTGCTGAGGGAGGAAGTAGTAGCTCGCGACGGGCTTGCGACGCGACACTTCCATGAAAGTTTCCGCACCGCGCAGAGTGCGCTGCGCCTGCTCGTATTGTTGCTGGTGCGAGCCGCCCGGCACCAAGCTGATGAATTGAACGCGGAATGGATCCCAGTGGGCGAACGGCAAATCCGGATCGATCTGTCGGGCCTCCTCAAGCAATGCGTAAGCCTGCTCATTGGTCTCCACGTTGCGCGCGGCCATTACGAGCATTGATGCATCGCGCTTGGAGCGGCCGATCTCGATCATCTGTGCAAGCAATTGATCGCGCGTAACGGCCACACGGCCAGCATTGAAATAGAGCTCGGCTGCGTCGAGCTTGTTTGGGGCGTGGTTGCGATAAAGCGCCTGGATCGAATCCCATGCGCCCTGCGCATCACGGCGGACCATGTTGTAGATCCAAGCATTGCGGAAATAGTCCGCGGCCGAGCGCGGATTCCGCACCAATTCCGTCGATGACAGGTTATCGCGGATGACATTGGTGTCCTCGGCGATATCGACGACCGTGTCTTCAATAACACCGAGCTGACGGCCAAAGCGCTCAGTCGCTGTTTGCCCCTGCCCGGCGAGAAGCAACAGAACGACGCCAACGGTGGCGAACAGCATGACGCGGAAGGCGTCGCACTCGCGGCACTGCACAGCCGCTTCTTGCGCTTCTGGCGCCGCATCAGCCGCGACCTTGCCGACTTGGCCCAAGCAGAACCAAGCCAACAGCCCAGCCAAGCCGACCGCAGGCCACACCAGAATGCTGGGCGATGCGATATTGCCGAGGAAGCTCGCGAAGTCACTCGCCAGCGAAACGATGCCGCCGACGACAACGAAGAGCGGCCCACGCTCCGGCCAGACCACGCGCCAAAGTGTATCCGGCTTCACATCGTCCCCCGAGTCAGTTGCGTCCCGCTCGCAGTTTTGGGAGAGCGGCCGAGCGTGTCAACGCTGACGCAACTGGAAATGAGCGGCGAAGCGTGCCACGCAACGCAACAGTTCCCACGCACACGAGAGCGAGACGGCCATGTCGATATTTACAGAGTTTCGAGAATTCGCGCTGAAGGGCAACGTCGTCGATCTCGCCGTCGGCGTGATCATCGGCGCGGCGTTCGGCACGATCGTCTCTTCGCTCGTGGACGACATGATCATGCCGCTGGTCGGCGCCGCGACTGGCGGGCTCGACTTCTCGAATTACTTCCTGCCGCTCTCGGAGGCCGTCACCGCCACCACGCTCGACGCCGCCAAAGAACAAGGCGCGGTGTTTGCGTACGGCAAGTTCATCACTGCGGTGTTGAAGTTCGTCATTGTCGCCTGGGTGCTGTTCCTCGTCATCCAGGCGATGAACAAAATGAAGCGCAAGGAAGAAGCCAAGCCTGCGACAGCGCCGGAGAAACCGGAAGACGTGCAATTGCTCGGCGAAATCCGCGATCTGTTGAAGAACCGCCCGCCGCAATAAGGCGCACTCAATGCAATTTGACGAAGTCATCCGCGGGCGCCGCAGCATCCGGGGCTACAAACCTGATCCCGTGCCGCGCGCATTGATCGAGGAAATCCTCGCGCTGGCGATGCGAGCGCCCTCTTCGATGAACACGCAGCCGTGGAATTTGCCGGCAATACAGAGCGGATGGTGGCAGGCGTCCCGCAATCTCGTGAATTCCGCACAGGGCCAGCCTTTGCAGGGCCGCACCGCGAGCGGCAGATCGGAGTCGCCAAGCAATTGTTCGCGGCGATGGGCATCGCGCGCGACGATACCGAGAAGCGTCAGGATTGGGTTTTGCGCGGCTTTCGCCAATTCGACGCGCCCGTATGCGTGATCGTGACTTATGATCGCGTGCTCGATGGCAGCGACGATACGCCGTTCGATTGCGGCGCGGTGACGAACGCGCTGGTGAATGCTGCTTGGTCGCGCGGGCTCGGCGCGGTGATCAACAGCCAAGGCATTATGCAGTCGCCGGTCGTGCGCGAACATGCCGGCATCGCTGACGATCAGGTGATCATGAAAAGCATCGCGCTCGGCTGGCCCGACGAGACCTTTCCGGCGAATGCGGTGGTCTCCGAACGCAAGCGCGTCGACGAGGCGACGGTGTTCGTAGGGTTCGACGAATAGACGCCGCCCGTTGCGCTCGCTACCTAAGGCGCGATGGCGGAAACCAAAATCTGCGGCGTCACCACGCCGGAAGCGCTCGACGCGGCGATCGCCGGCGGCGCGCGCTATGTCGGCTTCGTCGTGTGCCCGAAGAGCCCGCGGCATCTCTCGCGCGACAAGCTGGCGGCGCTAGCCGAGCGCGCACGCGGGCGGGTCGAGACGGTGGTGGTCACGGTCGATGCCGATGACGAGTTGCTGACCGGCGTCGCCGCTTACGCCCAGCCGGACTGGATCCAGCTCCACGGCCGGGAAAGCCCAGGCCAAGTTTCCCAGGCGCGCCAGTTCGCCCGGCTGGGGATCATCAAGGCAATCGGTATTGCCCGGGCCGAGGACCTGGCGCCTGTAGCCGGCTTCGAGCCGGTGGCCGACATGCTGCTGTTTGACGCCAAACCGCCCTCGGGCGGCCTGCCGGGCGGCAATGCCCTGGCGTTTGATTGGGCAATCCTGGCCGGGCGGCGATTTGGCCGTCCCTGGCTCTTGTCCGGGGGGCTCACCCCGGAAAACGGTGGACGTCTCCTCTGGCGTGGAGGCCGCGCCCGGCCTAAAGGACCGGGGCAAAATAGCGCGTTTCCTGGCCGCCTCGCGGTCAGCCTAAGTCTGGCCCCCTAGAGCACCTACACCCCGCCCATGGACGTGCGCCGCAACTGGCAAGACCTACCGGACGCCGAGGGCCGCTTTGGTCCTTATGGCGGACGCTTTGTCGCCGAAACTCTGATGCCGCTCGTGCTCGATCTCGAGCGCGCCTATCGCGAAGCGCAGGCCGATCCGGCGTTCGCGGCGACAATGGCGGATTTCTGGACCCATTATGTGGGCCGGCCCTCGCCTTTGTATTTCGCCGAGCGCATGACCGAGCATTTCGGCGGCGCCAAAATCTACTTCAAGCGCGACGAGCTCAATCACACCGGCGCGCACAAGATCAACAATTGCCTCGGCCAAGTGCTGCTGGCGCTGCGCATGGGCAAGACACGCATCATCGCCGAGACTGGCGCGGGCCAGCACGGCGTGGCGACAGCGACGATCTGCGCGCGGCTTGGCTTGCCGTGCGTCGTGTTCATGGGCGCGACCGATATCGAGCGGCAGAAGCCGAACGTGTTCCGGATGAAGCTGCTCGGCGCGGAAGTGCGTCCGGTGACGAGTGGCGCGGCGACGCTGAAAGACGCGATGAACGAGGCTTTGCGCGATTGGGTGACCAATGTCGCGGACACGTTCTACTGCATCGGTACCGCGGCGGGTCCGCACCCCTATCCGGAAATGGTGCGCGACTTTCAAAGCGTGATCGGTCGCGAAGCCCGCGCGCAAATCTTAAAACGCGAAGGGCGTTTGCCGGATGCAGTTATGGCGTGCATCGGCGGCGGTTCGAACGCGATCGGGCTGTTTCATCCTTTCATCGATGATGAAGGCGTGCGCCTGATCGGCGTCGAAGCGGCGGGCCGCGGCATCGACGATCGCTTCGAGCACAGCGCCGCGATCAACGGCGGCCGGCCGGGCGTGCTGCACGGCAATCGTACTTACTTGCTGCAAAACGCGGACGGCCAAATTCTAGAAGGCCACTCGATCAGCGCTGGCTTGGATTATCCCGGCGTCGGGCCGGAGCACTCGTATTTGTCTGACATCGGCCGCGCGCAGTATTTGAGCGCGACAGACGATGAAGCGCTCGAAGCTTTCAAACTCTGCGCGCGCCTTGAAGGCATTTTGCCGGCGTTGGAGCCATCGCACGCGCTGGCGCGCGTCGGCGAAGTGGCGCGCGAGATCGGCAAGGACGGTTTGCTCATCATGAACCTCTGCGGACGCGGCGATAAAGACGTGTTCACGGTGGCGGATGCGCTGGGAGTGACGCTGTGAGCGCGGCTCTCAATATCGTCGCACCTCCCCCCTTGCGGGGGAGGTGGTCGCGAAGCGACCGGAGGGGGGGCGCGGCCAACGCCCAGGTGCCTGAGCGTTTGAACGCCCCCCATCCCCTGCCCCTTCCCCGCAAGGGGGAAGGGTGCGCGAGTTCGTCATGACACAGCGCTTGGATCAACGCTTCGCAACACTCAAGCGCGCCAATCGAGCGGCGCTGGTTGCGTACATCATGGCGTCCGACCCCGACCACGAGACGTGCTTCGAAATCCTGCGCGGCCTACCCGGCGCGGGCGCGGACATCATCGAACTTGGCTTTCCCTTCACCGATCCGATGGCCGATGGGCCGAGCATTCAGAAAGCCGCGCTGCGCGCGTTGAAGGCGGGCGGCTCGTTGAAGCACACGCTTGAACTCGCGCGCCGCTTTCGTGAGACCAACGCGGACACGCCGCTCATCCTGATGGGCTACGCCAATCCGATCGAGAGCATGGGCTATGAGGTGTTCGCCGAAGCGCTACACGCGTCCGGCGCTGACGGCGTGATCATCGTTGATTTGCCGCCCGAGGAAGATGCGCCGCTGCGCGCCACCTTCGCCAAGCACGATCTCTCCATCATCCGCCTCGCCACACCGACGACGGACGATAACCGTTTAACCAAGGTGCTCGATGGCGCCTCGGGGTTTGTGTATTATGTCTCGGTAGCGGGCGTTACCGGCGCCAATGCTGCAAGTGCGGGCGAAGTGCGCGCTGCCGTGGAACGCTTGAAACGCGCCACGGATTTACCAATCGCCGTCGGTTTCGGCGTACGCGAGCCGGAGGCGGCGCGTGTGATTGCTCAAACCGCGGACGCCGTCGTCGTCGGCTCCGCGTTCGTAGATGAAATTGCCGTAGGCGCGCGTGCGCAGGCGGCCGAACGCGTCTTGCGCAAGGTCGCTCAATTGAGCGAAGCTGTGCGCCGGGCGCGTGCACTGGAAGGGACACCCGCATGAACTGGCTGTCGAATTTCGCGCGGCCCGGCCTTCAAAAGAAGAAGGGCGAAGAAGATAAACGCGACACGCCCGACAACCTCTGGGTCAAGGATCCGCTTTCGGGCGAATTGATCTACCGCGCCGAGCTTGAGCAATCGTGCTGGGTGATGCCGTCCGGCTTCCACATGCGCATCGGCCCGGAAGCGCGCTTTCGCCAGATGTTCGACGATGCCGCGTGGCAAGTCATCGCCGTGCCGAAGGTCACGCCAGATCCGCTGAAGTTCAAAGACGACAAAAAGTACGTCGACCGCATCAAGTCGGCGCGCGCCAAGGTTGGCCGCGAAGATTGCATGGCGGCAGGTTATGGCCGCATCGGCGGCGCGCACGCTGTCGTGCTGGTGCAAGATTTCGAATTCATGGGCGGCTCGCTCGGCATGGCCGCGGGCGAAGCGTTCATCAGCGCGGCGGAAGCGGCTGTGCGGCGCAAAGCGGCCATGGTGATGGTGACGTCATCGGGCGGCGCGCGCATGCAGGAGGGTATCCTCTCGCTGATGCAAATGCCGCGCACGACGTTGGCGATCCAAATGCTTCATGAAGCTGGCCTGCCCTACATCGTCGTGCTGGCGGACCCGACAACAGGCGGCGTCACCGCGTCGTACGCGATGCTCGGCGACGTCCACATCGCCGAACCCGGCGCGCTGATCGGCTTTGCCGGCCCACGCGTGATCGAACAAACCATTCGCCAGAAATTACCGGAAGGCTTTCAGCGTTCGGAATATCTACATGACAAAGGCATGGTCGACATGGTTGTCGATCGGCGCGAGCTGAAGACGACGATCGCAACTTTGCTTTCGGTGTTGATGCACAAGAACGCCGTCGCGCTCGGCGAAGGTGGCGAAACTGTCGAGATCGTAGAACTCGCGACCGAGGAAGCGCCGGCCAAAGGCAAGCGCAAGCCGTCGAAGCAGCCGCGCGCCAAGGCGGCGGAGTAACGTCGCCATCGACGACCCGGCGCTACAAACTTTTCAACGATTGTTTGGCCCGGAGTTCGGGCACGGCAAGCCGTTCGATCTCGCGCTGTTGCGGCACGCGCTCGACGCGATGGGCTCGCCGCAACATTCCCTGCCTCCGCTGATCCATGTAGCGGGCACCAACGGCAAAGGCTCGACGATCGCCTTCATGAGCGCGATCGCCGAAGCGGCTGGCCACAAGGTCCACGCCTTCACCAAGCCGCATCTGTTTCAGCTGAACGAGCGGTTCCTTGTTTCAAGCCGCTTCGCCGATGACCGCGCGCTGATCAAGGCTGCTGAAGATATCGCACGTGTCGAGCCCAGGCTTACCCAGTTCGACGCGCAGGTCGCCGCGGCACTCCTTCTTTTCCGCGAGCACCAGGCAGCGCTTACGCTGATCGAGACAGGCATGGGCGGGCGCGATGATTCCACTAATGTCATCGACGCGCCGGCCGTGTGCGTGATCACGCCTATCGGACTCGACCACCAAGATGCGCTCGGCGCGAGCTTGGCCCAAATCGCCGCACACAAGGCGGGCATCTTAAAGCGCGGCGCGCCGGCAATCATCGCGCGACAAGAGCGGGAAGTAATGGAGATCATTGAAGCACACGCCGAAGCGATCCGTGCGCCGCTTTTCCGCTGCGGTGCCGAATGGGACGCGTACGCCAGCCATGGCCGGCTCGTCGTACAAACCGAAGAGCGCGCGCTCGATCTGCCCCTGCCCACATTGCAAGGCCGGCACCAAATCGATAACGCAGGCCTCGCGTGCGCGGCGCTGCTTTTCTCGAACGCGGTAGCGCTCGACGACGACGCGTTCGCCGCGGGCGTCGCCAACGCCGCTTGGCCTGGACGGTTGCAACCCCTGACGCGCGGACCGTTTAGCGCGCCGATCCGTGCTCTGGGTGGCGAAGTTTGGGTCGATGGCGGCCATAATGCGCATGCAGGGACTGCGCTCTCTTACGCGATGAACGACATGAAAACGCGGCGCGGCGGAACCAACGTCGCCATCGTCGGGCTGCGCAAACGCAAAGCAGCACGTTATTGCTGTGCCGCTGGCGGAGGATCACGTCTCCGTCCACGAGATTGCAAAGACCGGCTACGATCTCGGCGTAGAAATCGACGCAGCGCCCTCGCTTGCCGCCGCAATGCAAAACGCGGCGCAGTTGCCCGCGCCGCGTGTGCTGATCTGTGGTTCATTCTTGCTGGCGGCCGAAGCGTTAGCCGCCGAGAGCGCTTAAACGCTCTCGTTCAGCCACTCGACAATCTTTGACTTCGGCATCGCGCCGACTTTCGTCGCGGCGACTTTTCCGTCCTTGAACACCATCAAGGTCGGAATGCCGCGTACACCGTACTTGCCCGGCGTCATCGGGTTTTCATCGATATTGAGCTTCGCGACGGTAACGCGTTCGCCCATCTCGGCCGCGATTTCTTCCAGCGCAGGCGCGATCTGCTTGCACGGCCCGCACCACTCCGCCCAGAAATCGACGAGCACCGGCGTGCCGGACTTTAGCACATCGGCTTCGAAACTATCGTCAGACGTCTTGGTGGTGGCCACGGCAGTTTTCTCCTGCGGGAAATGTGAATCGTGGAGTGCATGTAGGCGTCAGCGGCGGTCGTTTCAACCTCGCCGGAACGTCTCGAAAACATCGTCCAAGCGCGAATCCGGCAGCTCCATCAAATGCGGCCCCTCCGTCCACAAAAGCGCGCAAGTTACAGGCTTTGCCGGGAAAATCTGGCTCAGGACCGCGCGATAGAGCGCCAGTTGCAGAACGTAAGCATCGGGGGCTTTGTCGGGGTCAGTAGGTGAGGGCCGATCGGTCTTGAAGTCGAGCACGATCACGCGCGTGTCGTCTACAACCAGCCGATCAACGATACCTCGCACAGAGCGGCCGCCCGCCTCGCCGATGATCGGCGCCTCGGCGCGGCTCCTCGCGCCAAATACCGGAGCGAAGCGCTTATCCTGCACCACAGCCAAAGCTTCGCGCGCAAAAGTTTCGGCTTGCGCTTCATCAACGCCCTGACGTTCGAGCCACACGCGCGCAGCACTTGCGCGCTGCGCCGGCGCTACATCGGGCAAACGCTGCAACAGACCATGAATCAATTGCCCGCGGCGGAAGCGCTTGCGGCCATCGCCGCGCGGCGAGAAGAGCGCCGGGTCAATACGCAAGAGGCGAGATGGCGCAGCGATCTCGACACCCTTGGCGCCGGGCGCCAACGTCTTCGTCCAGGTTGGCAACTCGATTGCCTCGCGCACCTCATGCGCTGTCGCAGGCGCGATGTGCGGCGTACCTAGGCGCAAGCCGTCGCCGAACGGCGTATCAACGGCAGCAGCTCCACAACGCTGCAAGCCCTGCTCCACAGCGAGCCGCCAGCTCTCCGGCGCCTCGCCCATTTTGGCATTGCCAAACTGAGGGCCGCACACGATCAGACGATCGCGCGCTCGGGTCATCGCCACATAGAGCAAGCGCCAATGTTCACCCAGCATACGCTCTTGGTGCGCAGCGCGCGCCGCAGCAACGGCAGCATCATCGTCCTTGCCACGGAAGGAAACGAACGGCCCTTCCTCATCGTCGAAGATCAAACCGTTGTCGGGCGCGTCAGCGACGTCACCGGTGGCGTCAGGCAGGATCACCAGCGGCGCTTCGAGGCCCTTGGCGCCGTGCACCGTCATTACCCGCACTGATCCGCTTTCGGCTTCCAACTCGCGCTTCACCTGGCCGGCGTCGATCTCGATGTCATAGAGAAAGCGCTGAAGTGTTGGCGCTACATGAGTGGATGGTTTCAGCGCACGCTGGAGCAATTCTTCCAGAGGATCGCGCGTCTCTGGGCCAAGGCGCGCAAACACACGCGCCCACCCTGATGCGCCGCCCCCATGTGGCGTCTCAAGCGCCCAGCTCAAGAACGCGAACGCATCAGCGCCGCGGCGGGCGATCAAGTCCTGCACGAAGACGCGCGATGGCGCGTATTTATCATCGGTACTCGCCAGCAAGCGCGACAACAACGTCTCGCCCTTCACGCGGCCGTAGGCCAGCGGGAAGAGATCGGCGTCGTCATCCTCCAGATTGCACCAGGGCCCCTTTAGCACCGCCGCGAGTGAAAGATCATCGACCGGATCGAGCGCGACGCGCATCAACGCCAAGCAATCCTCGACAGCGAGTTCATCCCGCAGCGTCATACGATCGGCGCCCGCGACCGGCAGCCCGGCGCGCTTGAACGCTTTGATCAATTCGCGAAACATCGCCCCGCGCGTGCGCACCAGCGCCAGCACATCGCCTGCATGTATGGGACGCTGAAGCGGCGCGCGCGTTTCTTTATCCTCGGTCCAAACTGCTTCGCGCGCCTCGATCATACCCTTAACGCGCTGGGCGATCGCCTTGGCCAGGACCGCGTGCACCGTGACGCCAGTTTCAATATCGACGGGCGCATCCCACGGCTGTGCATCAGCAGCGAGCGGACGCGGCGTCAGCGGCCATACTTCCACAACGCCGGCTTGTTCGGCCCGCGCAGCGAGGTGGGTGATAACCTCTTGCCCGCTCGGACCATCGACCAGCACCTTGTCGGCGAAAGTTTCATCCACCGCCCTCAACACTTCGGGCGACGAGCGGAACGAGGTACGCAAGCCAGGCGCGGTGAAACGCTGCTCCGCAGTCGCGGCGCGTTGCGCCAGCGACTGCGCTTCATTCAGAAAGCGGCGAGGGTCAGCGCCTTGAAACGCGTAGATGCTCTGCTTTGGATCACCGACAGCAAAAATCGTGCGCGGCCGTTCGCGTGCGCCGGCTCCGGCGAAAAACTCGTCCTGCAATGGCGCGATCAGATTCCATTGCGTCGGGCTGGTGTCCTGCCCTTCATCAATCAAGATGTGATCAAGGCCACCATCGAGCTTGTAGAGCACCCACGGCGCGGCTTCCGAACGCTGCAGCAAGGCCTGCGCGTGTTCGATTAGATCATCGAAATCCAGCGCACCGGCGCGCTCCTTTGCGTCCGCATATGCCTGATCAAGCTTCAGCGCGAGCGCCATCGCGGCGATTGCATCTTCGGCGCGCTCGATAGCGTTGAGCCGGTCGCGCGTGGCCGCAACATCTTCAGCGAGCTGCCGTACGAATGGCTCCAACCATGGGTGCTGCGTCTGTAGCTTGGCGGTGACGAGCTTGCTGCGAACGACTCCGTCGCCCGTCAGCGCAAACGCGATACACGAGGCCATAGCCTCGCGCGGCCCGGACGCGACGCACTTCAGCACCGCCGCCAAGCGGTCTGCGGCCTGCTGGTCTTGCGCGCTGCCGGTCGCCAGCGTCTCCGCCGCCTGACGCACTGTCGCCCAATCCACGCGTGAAATGAAACCGCGCAGGAAGTCTTCGGCGTTCTCAGTGGCGCCATGGCGCTCGCGCAAAGCTTGATAAGCAAATAACGGCGGATCGTGCGCCTGCGCATAGCGATGAAACTCGGCGCGGCGCAGCGCTAGCCGATCGAGAAAACCCTCTAAGCCCTCGCCGTGCATCTTCGCAGCGAAACGGCGAAACGCTTCGCGCGGCGCATCAACATCGAGAGCGGCATCGGCGCGGGCTTGGCCGAGCAATGCCGCCGCGCGAGCTTCGTCCGCTATATCAAAGCCCGGCGGGACGCCGGCCTCGAGCGGAAAACGCGCGAGCAAACGTTCGCAGAATGCGTGGATCGTTTGGATCTTTAGCCCACCCGGCGTCTCCAAAGCCTGCGCAAAGAGCGCGCGCGCGCGGCCGAGATCGGCGCCTTTTGCGCCAAGCTTCTCCAATTGCGCCGCAAGCATTTCATCATCGGCAACGCACCAGCCGCCGAGCCGCTCGAACAGGCGCCGCTGCATCTCTGCGGCGGCCGCCTTGGTATAGGTGATGCACAAGAACGCCGACGGCTTGGAGCCCTCCAACAAGAGGCGCGCAATGCGATCGACCAGAACTTTGGTTTTGCCCGAACCCGCATTGGCGGTGACAAACACCGACGTGCCGGGATCGGCAGCGGCGCTTTGGTTCTCGGTAGCTTCGCGGATCGCGTCGGCGGCGGTTGTCATTTATCCGCCGCCTCATCTGCCCATTCCTTCCGGCGCGCGAGATGATCGTATTCCAGATACGGCTTCACAAATTGCACGCGCGGCTTTGAGAGAAACGGCTGCTCCGCATCGGCATAGCGCTGAAGCAAGCCGCGCAGCGCGGCCAAGGCCTTCTCCGCCGCCTCCCCTGGACCATCCTCAAGCTCAACGGCGCGCGGCGTCGGATCGGCGCCGCCGAAGCGCCAATAGATCAACTCCGTCGCGTCGGCGCGCGGCACGTCCGCAAACGCGCCTCGCGCCAGCATAGCAACTTCCAACAACAGCTGCGGCGCGATCCCGCTGGCGACCTGCTTGTCGCTCGGCGGCGCGCCGGTTTTGAAGTCAAGCAACGCCACGTGATGCGGCCCGATCTCGATACGATCGGCGACGCCGGTGAGCTTCACTTCATCGAGCATCAGTTCGCCGCGCGCTTCGCGAAAAATCGTGGCGCTCCGCGCGCGCCGTTCGGCGAACCATTCGATCAGTTTCGCGACGGAAAGCTGCAGGCGTTCACGCTCTGCCGCGCGCCGCTCTGGCGAGACCCCGTGGCGACGCAAAGCGTCGTCGAGCAGACGCGTGAGTTCCGCCGCATCGGCGCCGTCGCCAAAATCTTCGATCGCGGCATGGACGGCGGTCCCCCGCTCCGCCGGACCGGCGGGGGCGCCAATGGGCTTAAGGTGCTCAAGCTTCAGAATGCGGCGTGCGTAGACCGCGTAGGGATCGCGGATCAGTGTTTCGACGGCGGTGACGCTGATTTGCTTGATCCGCTTGTCCGCCGGCGGGCGCGGCCGCGGCGGCAGCGTCGGACGAATGCGCGCAGGTTTATCCAGCGCCTGCGCCCAAGCGATATGTTGCTCGGCGCTGGCGAGTCTTGCGTGGGCGCCTTGCACCAGGGTTTTCAGCCGCCACAACCAGCGCGACGCCAAGGTGGGCGAGCCATCGCGGCGCAAAGCACGCGTCAGCACAACGCTCGGCGCGTTGGCGAGCTGCGCAAAATCATGCGCGGCAAGACCGATGCGCTGATCGACGGAAGGTAAGCCCAACTTGAAACGCATACCGCGCGAGAGAAACGGATCTTCCCCCGGCGGAGCGGGCCACACGCCTTCATTGAGGCCTGCAAGGATCATCAGATCGCGACGCTGCAGGCGTGCCTCCAGTAAACCCCAGATCGCAACTGGCGCGTCGGCGTTGGCTTGAACCGGCGCGACCTCGCGCCCGTCCATCAGCCGCATCAGCACGCGCGGGGCCGCATGCGCCGTTATCGCGCCGAGCGCTGCACCAAATTCGATGGCTTCCCGCAAGAGCGCGGCGGCGGCTTCGCCATCGCGGCCCTGCCAGCACTCTTTATCCGTCAGCGCTTCAGCCGATGCTGTGACGGCTTCGGCGAATGCAGCGAGCGTAACATCGCCCCGCCCGGTGAACTCAGCGAGCGTCTGCAGTGCACGGCCGACAGCGGCAACAATATCACGAGCGCGCTCGAACGGCTTGAGCTTGTCCAGCGCCGCGAGCTCCACGAGCGTATCGTAGCGGCGCGGACCGCGCAGTCCCTCGTGCTCCAGCGTGGCGAGCGCAATGGTATCAGCGGCCACGATGACACGAGGGTGCTTCATCAACGCCGCTAACGCGACCGGCTCACCGGGATCGCGCGCAAGTTCGCAGAGCAGCGCAATGAGGCGGCCGGCATCCGTCTCGCGGAGCGGCGAGCCGTGCGACACCGCCGCCTCGATGCCCCAGCGCGCGAGCTTCGCTTCGATGCGGCGCGCCAAACCGGCATCGGGGGTGACGACAGCCGCCGTTGCGCCTGGAGTTTCCAGTTGCTCACGCAGCATCAGCGCGATTGTAGACGCCTCTTCGTCCTCAGTGGCGGCTTCAAGCAAACGCAGGCCCGCCGCGCCTTGTTGCACGAATGCGTCGCCGCCAGCAGCCTTGAGTCGCGCGAGCCAGTCGGCGGTTTTCTCAGCTGGCGCCAAGGCTTCGCGCATCAACACGCGGCGGGCGCGGCCGGTGTCTGTTTCGATCGCGAGCGCGGGAATGGCGTGACGATCGATACCAAGCGCTTGCAGCGTGCCCTTCAATGCATATTGCGGATGTTGATCGCCGATGAGCACCCAGGATTCATCGTCAAGATCGGTATCGACGCCGGGCAGCACCACAACGCCGCGCGGCAATTGCGCCACCACGCGCATGAGTTCGCGTGTGGTCGATTGCGAGCCGGTCGAGCCGGCGATGATGATCGGGCGCTTCGGCGGAGTCTCGAGCCATCGCTTGGCCAGAGCATGCCGCAGCGCCGCGCCGTGCGCAGCGGGATCGCTTCTGCCTTGCTCCTTCAGGTGCTCAGGCCAGAATTGCGCGATGATGTTCAGAAATGCCGCCGAACTCGCCCAGTGGCGCGCGAGTTCGATTTCATCGACGAGGGTTGGCAACTTTTCCCATGCGACATGCTCAACGGTGGCGGCGCTATCCAAGAGCTTCGCAAGTTCATCAGCCAAAGCGATCGCGCGTGCGGGATCGTCAACGCCGTTCTCGGCTTTGCTCCGCGCGCGAAGCAGCGCGGCGAGTTGCATTCGCCGTTCGATTTTGTCGATCGGCGGCAGAATATCAGACGAAATTGGGTCGGCGCCCCAAACGTCGGGGTCGTCATCCGCGTGCGGATCGCCGAGCGGGCGGATCGTCGGCAGTAACGCCGCGCCGCCGAGGCGTTTGGCGAACGCATCGATCAGCCCGCGCGCGGCGCGGCGGTTGGGCAGCAGCACGAGCGCATCAGCCAGTGCGAAGGGATCGTCCTTGCGTGCGAGGCCGGCGACCATGGCTTCGGCCAGCACGTCGAGAAAGGGCGCCGAGGCGGGTACGGCGCGGATGCGGGGCGCCGGGCCGCCGAACAAAGGTTCAGGCAGCCCCAGCGGCAGCATGTTCATGGGCTGAGCGCGCCGGCGGCCATACGCGCTTCGGCTTGTGTGCGCGCTTCGGGATCGCCGACATGCATCCAATATCCGCCGAGCGGCGCGCCATAGAGGCAGCCTTCGCTCGCAAGCCGGCGCCACACCCGCGTGAACGAGAACGGCTCTAAGGGCTCAGCATCAACGATGGCGGGATCGATGATTTGCGCGCCCATATAGGCCCACGGCGTTTGAGGCAGCGCATCCCGGAACGAGAGCTTTCCGTTCTCGTCCATGAAAAAATCGCCGTCGCCCTCGTAACCGAGCTGACCGTCCATCGACGCGAGCAGGAGCTTTGCGCCGCTCTTGGCCGGGTCAAAGTCGTTGCACAGCCGCGCGATGGCCGAACCGTTCGGCTCTTCCCAAACGCTGTCGATGTTGCAGACGATGATTGGGGCATCGCCCAAAAGCGGGCGTGCTTGGCGGACGCCGCCGCCGGTTTCCATCAGCTGCGCGCGTTCGTCGGAGATGACGATCTCGATATCCGACCGGCGCTTTACGTGCGCTTCGAGCAGATCGGCGAAGGCATGCACATTCACCACCGCGCGCTTCACGCCAGCGGCGATCAGCCGATCGAGCACGTGATCGATCAGCGCGCGGCCGGCGACGGTGACCAGCGCCTTCGGGCGATCATTGGTGAGCGGGCGCATGCGCGTGCCGAGCCCCGCCGCGAGCACCATGGCTGTGTGAGGGGTCACGCCGCTTTCTCCAGATACGGGCGCGCAACGCTTTCGACGAAGTCGCGCGCATCGGCCAAGGCGGGATGTTCAAGCGCGCGCGCCAGATGGCCCCACTCGCGCGGCATGAAAGCAAGATAACGCTGCTTGCCGTCGCGGCCCGCGAGGCGCGCGAAGATGCCGAGAATGCGCATGGCGTTGATGGCGCCGAGCACTGCGAGTTCGCGCTCGAACTGCGCCTCACTGGCGCCGGACGCATCGAGATAGGCGCGCACCGCGGCGGCGCTGGCTTGCGGGCTCACATCGCGGCGCGCGTCGTGCAGCAGCATGGCGAAATCCCAGGTACGCCAACCGCGCACGGCGTCCTGAAAGTCGAGCAGGCCGACGCGCTGCAGGCCTTCACGCTCAGGCAGCCAGAGCAAATTCTCGGCGTGATAGTCACGGATTGTGAAGGCGCGCGGGAAACCCAGCGCCTTGACGATCAGGCTGTCGCGGATTTTTTCCCAACGGGCGCGGGCTGCATCGTCGATGTGGACGTCGGCGGCGCGCGGCAACCATTCGACGAACAAGTCCGCATTCACTTCCAGCGCCAGCGCGTCGTATTCCAGCAACGGCCAGCTTGCGTTGCCGATGCCTTGCAAGCGCGACGGCGCCGGCGTGCGATGCACATGCGCCAACACACGCGCCGCTTCTTCGTAGAGCGCGACCTCGTCGGCGCCCTGCGGGATGGCGTGGGCGTAGAGATTGTCGCCAAGATCTTCGATGATGGCGTAACCGGCTTCGCAATCAGCGCCGTAAATCTTCGGCGGCGAAAGGCCGAGGCTCTCCAAATGGCTGGCGACAGCGACAAACGCTTCTACCCGCGATGCGGCCAGCCGCGAGGTGGCGTTCCAACCCAATTGGCGGCGCTCCGCCGGCGTGGCGCCTGGCGGGCACGGCGCGCTTTCGCTGCTCGGCGGCGCGTCCATCAACATGGCGCGACGGCCATCCTTGCTCAGCCGCTCATAACGGCGCGTCGATGCATCGCCAGGCAGAGGATCGCGCACGGCGCCGTCAAAGCCAGTGTCCTGCAGCAGACGCGCTAGGGCTTCAGATCGTTGCAAGCCGTGTTCTCCATGCGCCGTGCGCGGTGAGCGCTGCGTTGCGTCCGTCGCCCTCAGGGCTCAACGCAATGTCGAGCCGATTGGCGGGCAATTGATTTTCGAGCCGCTCCGGCCATTCGATGAGGCAGGCGGCTTCTGCGAATGCGTCTTCCAGGCCGAGCTCCCACGCGTCGTCCGGGCGCTTCAGCCGATACAGATCGACGTGCCAGAGTTGTATAAGTTGGGCTGGGCGCTTCTTCCGGCTGACCAGTCCAGGCTTCGATGGCGCCGCGGGCGAGCGAGGTTTTGCCGGCGCCAAGATTGCCGCTAAGGCAAACAATGTCGCCCGGCTCGAGCACTGCACCTAAGCGACGGCCAAACGCCAACGTCGCCGCCGGGTCCGGCAGCGAAATTTGGCGCGAATCAAGGGCGGTCGTGGTGTTCACGGGCGGGGATGCTGGCATGAGCCAAGGCGCGGCATCAAGGGCGCCTTGCGCACCGCCCGCAGAGGCTTCAAACACTAAGCCGCTGTGAGTATGGGCGAAATCAAACGCGTTATCATTATCGGCGCCGGCCAAGCCGGCGGCGAGACGGCGCAACGCCTGCGCCAAGCCGGATTTACCGGCGACATCACGCTGATCGGCGAAGAGCCCTGCCCGCCCTATCAGCGCCCGCCGCTCTCGAAAGCTTACCTCGCCGGCAAGGTCGACATGGACCGGTTGCTGCTGCGGCCGGCCAATGTTTACAGCGAAGAGCGCATCGCACTGCTGACGTCGGTGAAAGCGGTGTGGATCGACCGCGCCGGCAAGAAGGTGCGCATCGAAGGCGGACGTGAACTGCCGTATGACGCGCTGGTGCTGGCGACCGGCGCACGGCCACGCAAGCTGCCGCTGGTTGGCGCGGATCTTGAGGGCGTGCACCTCTTCCGCACCGCCGCCGATATCGACGCGATCCGCCCGCGCTTTGTGGCGGGCGCAAAGCTGATTGTGATTGGCGCTGGGTATATCGGCTTGGAGGTTGCCGCGGTGGCGCGGCAGACCGGGCTTGACGTGACGGTGATCGAAACCGCGGTGCGGCCGCTGGCGCGGGTGACCAGCCCTGAGGTCGCGGGTTTCTTTCTTGATGAACATACGCGCCAGGGCGTGCGGTTTTTGCTGGGCGGGCAGCCCGCGGTGATCAAGGGCAAGGAGCGGGTCACTGGCGTTGGCCTTGCCGATGGCGGTGAGTTGCCGGCGGATATTGTCGTCGCCGGCATCGGCGTGACGCCAGAGACGACGTTGGCGCAGCATTGCGGGCTCACGATCGAGAACGGCATCGTCACCGACGCGCAGTGCCGGACCTCCGATCCCAACATCTTCGCCATCGGCGATTGCGCCGCGCGGCCGATGGCGCATTTCGACCAGCGCGTGTGCAGGCTCGAGAGCGTGCACAACGCGGTCGAAGGCGCGAAGATCGTGGCCGGGGTGTTGACCGGGCAATCGGCGCATAATGTCGAGGCGCCGTGGTTCTGGTCCGACCAATATGACCTCAAACTGCAGATCGCCGGCCTGTTCCAGGGGTATGACCATGTCGTGTTCCGTGGCGTCATGGCTGACCGTTCGTTCGCGGCGTTCTACTACAAGGGCGAAAAGCTGATCGCGGTGGATGCGGTGAACCGGCCGGGCGAGTATCTGGGAGCCAAGATGCTCATTCAGTCAGGGCGCACACTTCCTCCGGATGTGATCACCGATGAGACGCGGCCGATGAAAGAATTGGTCGCCAGCGCGCGATAAGGATTGAGACAGGGACAATGGCGAAGATCACTTACATCGAGCACACCGGCAAAGAGCACGTCATCGAGGCGCCGAACGGCCAGACGGTGATGGAAGCAGCGGTGAAGCACGCCGTGCCGGGGATTGACGCCGATTGCGGCGGTGCCTGCGCGTGCGCGACCTGCCATGTTTACGTCGATCCGGAATGGCTGGCGAAAACCGGCGAAGCCGGCTCGATGGAGCAATCCATGCTCGATTTCGCCAACGACGTTGAAGATAATTCGCGCCTCTCTTGCCAGATCAAAGTCAGCGACGCGCTCGACGGCCTCGTCGTGCGGTTGCCCAAGAGCCAGCACTAGTGCGGCGCATTCCGCCGCCGCTTTGGACTCTCCTTCTGATCGGCGCCGGCTATGCTTTGAGCTTAGCGCCTGGACTCAGCACGCTGCCGACGTTCGACGCGCGGCCGTTCGCGATCGTCGCGCTGGTTGCGGCTGCGGGCTTGTTGCTGAGCTCGGCCCTGCAATTTCGTGCAGCGAAGACCCAATTTTTGCCGACCTCCGCCACCAATAACGCCCTCGTCACTGGCGGCGTGTTCGCATTTACGCGCAACCCGATGTATCTCGGCATGACGCTGATCTGCCTCGCGGCGGCGCTGTGGTTCGGGCGTTTGCCGATGCTGCTTGCGCCGGTGGCGATGTTCGCGGTGGCGAACACAGCGTTCATCCCATTTGAAGAAGCCAAAATGCGCCGCCAGTTCGGAGAGGCGTTCGACGCCTACTGCAAACGCGTGCGGCGCTGGCTCTAACGGGCGCGCGCCATCCTTGTTGGCTTTCGCCGGAAAAATGGAGAGCGGGACGCGATGGGTCTCGTCTCGTTAGTGCGCTGCGTGAACAGCGCGAATTAGACGCGATCCATCGCGTCCCATGATCGACCTATACCGGCTTGGCGCGAGGAGGTTTTTCACTCCCGTGGCTCAGCGCCGGCAGCGTGCAGGCTGTCTTGTTCGTTGACAGTCCCCGGTGCGTACTCCTCAGCGTGCGCGGATCGTCTCGCTCACGCTTCACGCTCAATCATATCGCTCGTCGCATTGGGTCGAACATTGGCCAACTGCCCTCCAGCGGAGCGATGAGTGGATGATAAGCACGGCTTGCACTCGGTCGGATTTGTGCGGCGCTATCCCCATATTCTGCGCGTTCCAACTCGAAGCGCGATCACATCCATCAAGCACCGCCCGTCATCCCGGATCGCGCTCCGCGCGTCCGGGATCACGACGGTGTTTCATGAATGTTTGCTGTTGGCCCAGCTGCGTCTTTGGCGATCTCGCGCCGCCGCTTAGCGCAGCACAACCGAGCGCTGATTGTTTGTGATGTTGCAATCGACTGGCGGTGACCAGCCAGCGGAAGCGGCCGCATAGTTGAGCTGAAGACGAACCGGCGGATGAGCCGTCCGCGTAACGCCCGCTGGCAGGGTCGCGCGCACGTGACCGCGCCAACTTGCGCCGCGTGCGAGAGATACTGCGCCGGAACCGGACGGCGGCAACACGTTTACGCCGATCTGCTGGTCTCCGCTGGGCATGGTCACCACCAACGAAATCCATTGCTTGTTCTCGTCGGGCGCGGTGTAGGTGCGCGGGCCGTTGTTGCGAACTTGAAAATAGATCGCGACCTCATTGTCAGCGAGGCGCGCGCCTGGCGGCGAACGCGAGCCGTTCCAACCAGCGATGGCGAGATCGGTGCAGAGCGCGACCGGCGGACCAGGTGGCCTGGGAATTGGCGATTGCGCGCTTGCGTTTGTGACGGCGATGCAGAGCACGACCGTTGCGGCGAGCAGTTTGCGCATATCTATTTCCTCGGTTCGAAGTCCCTCGCGTGAGAGCCTAGCAGCGACGCGGCGAGAGGCAATGGAGCCCCACCTGTTTTCCCAACTCTTGCAATGGCGGCGGCCTCCCCGATCAGTGTCGGTCAACGCGCGTTAACGCGTAGAGCAAACCGAAGCTGGCGACGATCAATCGATGGACCGGAGCGCGCCGAAGGCAATCGCGTGTGCGTTTTGCGCCTGATCACCGTCATATTCGGGGCTGTGATTCAGCCTACCCAAAAACAATTCGATAGAGCAGCATCCCGACGCCTATCCCGAGCGCCATCCACACGGCGCTGCTTAGAAATCGTTTCTTTTCCTGCATGTCGTCTGCCGCCCCGGATCTTCATCACCGAAAGTCGAGGGCAAAATGCTACCGACAAGGGTTCGGAACGCAAGATTGCCGTGGGGTCGTCAAAACGGGAAGGCACGCTATCAAAATATTTGAGATCTGACGAGCGACCGAGCAGCTCTCTGTTCGCGCCGTTCGTAAGGTGTTGTCTCGACGATAGAGATTGGCCCCGTGTTACCATTCGATCTCAAGCCGACTGAACGAACTCAGCATGACCACTCTTCAGTTGGTAAAACCCGTCCTGTGGCACAGGGAGCAGCAGCATGTCCTGCTTTGATAGTTGCTCATAAGCACCGCGAATTAGCCTGCTCGTTAGTCCATGCGTGACTACGAGAGCCGGAGCACATGCTTCCCGCAGCCAGTCTTCAACCCGCGCATATGCGTCTTCAAACTTTTCTCCATCAGGAGAGCGAAAATACCAATCGTGAGGTTTGCTTCCACTTAGCGCACCTGGAAACTCCGCGTCGATTTCATACATCGACATCCCGTCCCAACACCCTAGCGAAATTTCGGCGACGCGCTGTTCGATGTGGATGTCCAGTTTCACATACTGAGAAATGAGCGAAGCCGTCTCTCGCGCTCGGCCAAGCGGACTGACGTAAGCGCGCAGTGGCGCCTTGACGGCAACCATCGCGGCGAGCGTTCTTCCCGCCGATCGTGTTTGCTCACGACCACGAGGTGTCAGCGTTGAATCTTTCGCCCCTTGGAAGCGACCCGCGCTGTTCCATTCGGTTTCGCCATGACGAACCAAAAATAGTGCGGGCTCATTCTCTGCCGAGGTCATGCGAGCGATATCTTTCCATCTCAGGTTTCGGCGACGACGCGCCATTGCTGCGTGCGCTAAGCGATTGACCGCAATGAAGAGTAGGCCAGTCGGAAAGATCGGCCGTCAAATTGGCGCGATGAACCTAGGCGAGTCTCGTCTGTCGCTCGCCCACGCTCAGCGCCAGCCTCCGATGATGGCGCCGCCGATGAGCAAGCCAAGCAGCAGGTGAATTGCGTCCATCATGAGCAAGCCACTCTTCTCTGGGCTGTAGACGAACGAATAGAGCCGCGTGGGCAGCACGAGAAACAGCCAGACTTGCGCAGCAACAACCACGCCCATGGCGAGGTTGTCGACGCGCGCCCATTTCAGCACCAGAGCCAGCCCGACCGCAGTCAGGATCGGCATTATCGGCGAAAGCGCCATCTTCCACCGGTGCGGCTGCAATTGCTCGCCCGTGTATCCGCTGAGCCTCATCCACAGCTTGGAGAAGAGGGCGCCATAAATGACAAATCCCACCGCGTAGATCGCGACGGCCGCCGCCAGAACGGCGCCCCAATTGTCCCCTGCAACAATGGCGTTTGGCATGAGATCCTCCCGAACCGCGGGAAGTGTGCCCCGACACCGCCTCATCTGCCAAGCTACGGTCTTGCGATGGCGTAGGCGAACAGCCGCTCTGACCCGCGCCCCCTCATCCGGTCGCTGCGCGACCACCTTCTCCCCCTCACGGGGGAGAAGGAATTGGAGTTAGGCGGCTTCGCGTGAGGGCGGGGTTGGTGGGGTGCCGGCGATGGGGGTGGTTGCGGGCAAGTGGCAGGTGACGGTGACGCCGCGGCCTGGTTCGCTTTGCAGCGCGACCCAGCCGCCGTGCATTTCGACGAACGAACGCACCAGCGCAAGGCCGAGGCCTGCGCCGCGTCGATCGCCGGATTGGAAGCTGTCGAACGCGCGCGCTTGCGCATCGAAGGCCATGCCTTTGCCGGTGTCCTGCACGGTGAGGCGCAGCACGCCGTCCACACGCTCGGCGGAGACGGTGATGGTGTCGCCGCGCTCGGTGTGGCGGAGCGCGTTCGAGAGCAGATTGACGATGACTTGCGTGAGGCGCTTGGGATCGGCGTTGATCTCGCCGATCTTGGCGTCGCACTTCACGCGAATCGGCACTTCCGTGTCGCGCGCTTTCGAGGCGGCCATCTGCACGCTCTCGGTGATGGTGGCGTAGATATCGACGGGCGCGAGATCGAGCACGACATTGCCGGCCTCGACCATCGCGACGTCGAGAATGTTGTCGATCAGCTTCGAAAGATTGCTCGAGGCTTCGATGATCGAGCCGACTTGCTCGACCTGACGATCGTTCAGCGGGCCGAACACTTTCGCCTGCAGCAATTCGGCGTTGCCGTAGATCGCCTGCAGCGGATTACGCAGCTGGTAGGAGACGTTCTCGACGAACTGGCCCTTCAGCTGATCGGCTTGCTCAAACGCTTCAGCGCGCTCGCGCAGCGCTTCTTCGACGCGGCGATCGGCGGTGATGTCCTGGAAGGCCACCAAGGTTGCGCCATCCGGCAGCGGACGGGTGAGGAATTTCAGCACGCTCTCGTCGCTGCGGCGCATCTCGCCGCGATATTCGGTGCGCGCTTCCGGCGACGGATCGGTGATGCGGCCACGCACGCGCGCCCACTCGGCGCGGTCGTGGAAGAGATGCTGGCAGAGCTCGACGACGCGATCGAACGGCGCTTCGTTTTCGAGCGCGTCGGGCTCGACCTTCCACATCGCGGCGAAGGCGGCGTTGGAGAGCTTCAAGCGGCCATCGAGGCCAAAGACGACGATGGCTTCGTGAAGTTTGTCGAGCGCGGCCTTCTGCGTTTGCACCAGCGCGTCGTACTGGCTCTTCAGCGACACTTCGTTAGTGATGTCGGAGAAGATCATCAGCATGCCGCCGTTCGGGTGCGGCTGGCGCGCGACGCGCAGCATGCGCGCATCTGGCAGCACCCAGAGATCTTCCGGCAGATTGTCGTGCTCTTGATAGAGCGCGAGTTCGCGGGCGCGCCATTCGGCGTAATTGGCGTGCGCCGGCAGTTTGCGCTTTTCCTTCAGGTGATCGAGCCAGGCGGCGTGCACCGGGCGATCGGCGAGGAAGGCCGGATCGAGGCCCCACATGGCTTCGAAAGCACGATTGTAGAAGGTGATGCGCTTGCCTTGATCGAAGACGGCGATGCCTTCGGCGAGGTGGTTCAAAGTTTCATCGTGCGCGCGCTGTTGTTTGGAGAGCAGTTCGCGCGCGGCTTCGCTTTCGGTGACGTCAATGGCGATGCCGGCCGCGCCGCCGGCGACGGGGCTCATGCGCAGGCGCAAAGTGCGCAGCTGGCCGCCGACGACGGCGGAGCGGGTTTCTTCAACCGCTTCGCCGAGCTCAATCGCCTTGCGCGCGAGATCGACGGCGCCTTGGTCGAGCTGCAGATTACGCGCGAGCGCTTGATCAAGCGTCTTGGCTTCGAGCGCGGCGAGATAATCGGGGTTGGCCCATTCAAGCTTGAGCGCGCCATTGACGCGCCAGGCCATGAACGGCGCGCCGTTCCACATTTCGAGGAATGCGGCCGGATCGCGGGCGATGACTTCGTGGCCGCTGCTGCCGATACGGCCGCCTGCTGCGCCCTCTTCCACGCCGCGCACGCTGGCGTCGAGAATCCATGCAACGGCGCGAGCGCCTGCCGTGCGGCCGTCGACTTCCACGTAAACGCCGTCCGGCGTCGAAATCTTGATCGAGAACGCGGCGCCATCGCGGCGCAGACGCGTGATCGCAGGCGCGAGGCGCGTGAGCGCGCCGGTTGCGTCTGTCGCATCGAAAACGGAAAGGCCCTGCAGGATGCGCACCGGCGGCTCGGCCGCGACGGCCGCATCGCTGAAGCGCAGCAGGCTCGCGAGCGCGAGCGGCGAGCCGTAGATGCGCGGCTTGCCCCAATCGCCTTCGCCGGGATTGGTGAGCGTGTCTTCCCAGATCAGCACGATGCCGGGGTGTGCGCCAAAGATAGCGTCAGCCCACGCGATCTTGTCCTCAAGATCGCGCGCGCGTTTTTTCCACGTCTCTACGCTGCCGCGCGCGCCATCAGTGACGCGCAGCGCCCATAAAAGCGCCGCGACTGCGATCGACGCCGAGCCACCCGCCACAAGCAGGCTTGCGAATCCGCCGTCCAAAAGCCGACCCCTAGTTCCATCATGATGGCGAAACGAATCGCCAGACCCCGACAGTCAGTGTCCCGCGTTGCGCGCGCGATTGCACGCCGCGCGGTGACGAGAACCGTTAACAAGCGGTGAAAATGATGAATGCGGGGTTAAGTTAAGAAAGTTCAATGGGTTAACAGGCGGCGCGCGCAAGGCTCGTTGCGTGTGCGCGACTATTGTGCGCCGCCGCCTTGGATTTTCTTCACTGCGCGTTGCGCCGCCGCCAAGCGCGGCCGCAAACGACGCGCACGCTGGCCGCCATCGCGAATCTTCGAGGCGCCGGCGATGCGGAACACGAACGGCATTCGGTAGCTGGCGCCAAAGCGCACATGCACGTCGTACTTCGGTTGAAACTGCGCGTGCTGGAGCGCCTCGCGCGCGGCGCGGTAGAAGACGTCAGACGGCCAAGCATCGACGCAGCTGATGTTCTTGGCGCGTCCGTCCGCGCCCACTTCGAACTCGCAGATCGCAATGCCTTCCACGCCAAGCCGGCGCGGCAGGCGCGGATAGCGCGCGCGCATGTGGCCGACCGGCTCCCACGGCATCGCATCGTCGCTCTCGTCGGCGACGGGCTCGGGCGTTTGCCACACGACGCAGCACGGCCCCGACGGTAAGCGCAGGCGCACGCGCTGCAGCTCCTGACGCTCCGCCAACCAGGCGCGCACCCAGTCAGCGAGGTTGATCATGACCAGCACCAGCGCCAGCACGGCAGCGCCGGAGGCTGTAAGCGCGAGACCCCCGTTCCAGCCCATCTCACGCAGCGCGCCGGTCAGCGCCATGTGCACGACCACAACCAGCACGAACAGCGCGATGTAAAACACCGCGCGGATCGTCAAAGCTGATGCTGTGCGTGTTGCTCTAACGAGCATTTCGGCCCCCACCTGCGCCGCGCCTTACATGCACGCGCATGATGGCGCCTGCAATGCGGCGAAGCGGTCGGGCGGTGGAGAGCGCAGGGCCGAAAAGCAAAACGGCCCCTCTTTCGAGGGGCCGTTCGGGCTTAGTAGCGATAGTGATCCGGCTTGAACGGACCCGATGTCGGCACGCCGATGTAATCGGCCTGCTCTTTGCTCATCTTCGTCAGCTTCACGCCCAGCTTGTCGAGGTGAAGTGTGGCGACCTTTTCATCGAGGTGCTTCGGCAGCGTGTAGACTTCGTTCTTGTAGGCCTTGCCGTTGGTCCAGAGTTCGATCTGCGCCAGCGTCTGGTTGGTGAACGACGCTGACATCACGAAACTCGGGTGGCCGGTGGCGTTGCCGAGGTTCACGAGACGACCTTCAGAGAGAAGGATGATCTTCTTGCCGTCCGGAAACTCGATGTGGTGGACTTGCGGCTTGATCTCGTCCCACTTGAAGTTCTTCAGGCCAGCGACCTGAATTTCACTGTCGAAGTGGCCGATATTACAGACGATGGCGTTGTTCTTCATCGCCCGCATGTGATCGACGGTGATGACGTCCTTGTTGCCCGTCGCGGTCACGAAGATATCGGCGTGCGGCGCCGCATCGTCCATGGTGACGACTTCATAGCCTTCCATCGCCGCCTGCAGTGCGCAGATCGGATCGACTTCCGTCACCTTAACGCGCGCGCCGCCTTGGCGGAGCGAAGCAGCCGAGCCTTTGCCGACGTCGCCGTAGCCAGCGACGACAGCGACTTTGCCCGAAAGCATCACGTCAGTGCCGCGGCGGATGGCGTCGACCAGAGACTCGCGGCAGCCGTAGAGGTTGTCGAACTTCGACTTGGTGACGCTGTCGTTGACGTTGATAGCCGGGAACGGCAGTTCGCCCTTCTTGGCCATTTCGTAGAGGCGGTGAACGCCGGTGGTGGTCTCTTCCGAGACGCCCTTCACCGAAGCGCGGATGGCCTCGTAGAAGCCAGGCTTTGCCTTCAGATATTGTTTGATCGTCTTGAACAGCGCCTGCTCTTCTTCGTTCGAGTGATGCTCGAGGAAGTCAGCGTCCTTCTCGGCCTTCGGACCAAGCACGCACAGCAACGTCGCGTCGCCGCCGTCGTCGAGGATCATGTTGGCGTATTGGCCGTTCGGCCATTCGAAGATGCGGTGGGCGTAGTCCCAATACTCGTCGAGCGTCTCGCCCTTCACGGCGAAGACCGGCGTGCCACGCGCGGCGATCGCGGCGGCGGCGTGGTCCTGCGTCGAGAAAATGTTGCACGAGGCCCAGCGCACTTCGGCGCCGAGCGCTTGCAGCGTCTCGATCAGCACGGCGGTTTGGATCGTCATGTGGAGCGAGCCGGCGATGCGGGCGCCTTTCAGCGGCTGCTTCGGGCCGTACTCTTTGCGCACGGCCATCAGGCCCGGCATTTCAGTTTCGGCGATTTCGATTTCCTTGCGGCCCCAATCAGCGAGGCTCAGGTCTTTCACGACGTAATCTTTAGCGCTCATCGCGCGCCCTCCTTCGAGAGTTCGCGAGCGTCGTTTCCAAAGCTGGAATCCCGTCGAGCCTGGCGGCCGCTCAGGCGACCGTCGCAACGCTCCTCGGCGGGCGCGGCGGATGTAGCAACACAGCCGCCGCGATGCAATTGGCGCCGCCCCTTAGTCCTCGAGCGGCGGCTCCTTTTCCCAGGCCAGGAAAGCGGCGGGAAGCGTGAGGCCTAGGATAATGGCGCCCCAAAACAAGGCGTTCCAGTGCGCTTGATCCGTGGGCGCCCAGAGGGGAATACGATCCGCGAAATCCATGCGTAGATCCATGTAGAGCAGCGCCAGCGCCACAATACCGGCCAAGACGGCAAAGGCGCGGTAGGCGGCGCGGTTCCGTTGGGCCAATTCGCGTTCATCCAATTTGGCGTCAGGCTCTTGGGCTTGGCGCTGGAAGCTTGAACCGGCCAGCACGGCGAAGGCCAAGAAAGACGCCGCCACCATCAGCAGGCCGATCACACTGAGCAGCTGCAAATCATCGCTGGTGTCAGGGCCAAGCTGGAGGATGCAGCCCAGCGGATAGAGCACATAGAGCGCTGCGAACAACGAGCGCGCCAGCATGGGCGACATGGCCGCCCCCATCGGTCGGCGGCGCGAACGAACGTACATTTCAGGCTTCTCCCTTGTTGCCAATGATCTGCGCGAGGCTCGCAAACGGTTTCAGCGAGAACACCATCTCGACCGGGGCGCCGAACACGTTGGCGATCTTCAGCGCGAGTTCGACGGAGGGGGCGTAATCGCCACGCTCCAAGTAACCGACCGTCTGCGGGTTCACCCCGAGTGCTTCGGCCAAGTCCTTCCGACTCATCCCGCGCTCCGCACGGAAAACAGCGATCCGATTGTGAACTGACATGATAATATTGTCTATAGACAACAAAATAGATCATGTCAACAACGTTCAGACGTAGAGAGCCGCCGGGGGTCGCCCGGCGGCTCTCTCATCTCAGTGCGCTACGGCGCGGGGCTTAGTAGGCGCCCGGCCCTGGCGGCCTGCTCGTCCAACGCTCCAATAAGCGCTTGGCGGTATCTCGCCCGCCGACGCCAAACGCGATCGCCGCGGCCACGGCCACCGAGCCCAAGACCAGGCCGAAGGTGAGCATGATGATTTGCGGAGCGACGTTCATTTGGATCAGGCCCATGGCTGTCGCCAGCGCGATGACACCCCAACGCACGAAAGCCGAGATGATCTCAGACGAGGGTTTTCCAGGCCGGGCCGCAGCGGCGGCGAGGATGTTGGCCAAAAGCACCCCGAGCGCGATGATCACCGCGCCAAGCAGCAGATTGCCCGCACCGCCAACGACCCGGCGCAGCGTTTCGGCCATCGCGGTGAAGCCAAGCATATTGGCGGCTTCGACGGCAGCGAAGAGCACAATGCCGATCAACACCGCCAAGCCGATCATCCGCGAAGGCGGAAACGACTTGAGGTCAACGGTATCGACGCCCGGCGTGAGGTCCATTTTCTCACGGCCGACGCGTAATGGTTCGGCGTTGGCGATCGACCCCACGATGTCGTCGAAGCCAATCGAACGCAGACCTTCTTCGGTCAGCATCATGATCCAGCGGCCGATCAGGTAGGCGATGAAGATAATCAGCGCCGCGCCGATGACGCGCGGAATGGTGCCGAGGATTTCCTGCAGCATCAACGTGGCGGGAACGGAGATGGCGAGGATTTGGAGCGCTTCGAGCGCGGCGATCGATACCGGGATGATGATCAGCGTGAACGCCAGCAAGCCCAGGAGCCGGGCAAGGCCGGCGCCGCGCGGCGTGTGCGTGAGGCCCGCATCGACGAGGCGCCGATCCAGGTCCACCGCTTCAACCATGGCTTCGACCATACGGCGCACGATCGTCGCCAAGGCAAAGCCAATGACGAAGATGAGAATGGCGCCGACGATGTTGTCGACGTAGCTGAAGAAGCCGGTGACCATAGTGGTGAGCGGCGTCACCACTGGCTCCGCCCACTCGCCGAGCTGCGCCAAGGCCGCCATGAGGCCCAAAAGCCAGACCAACCAATAGCCGACCTCGCCTACCCGCTCGCCAACATCATCGGCGGGCTTTGTGCCGCCGGCGCCCGCGCCGTCGCGGCGCGATAGAAACGGCATTCTGTCGAAGCCCTTGGCGATCGCCCACTTCACCGCCTTCGCTGCAAAATGCGCGACGATAAGAATGAGCGCGGCGAGCAAAATCCTGGGACCCCACTCGGTGATAAAATTCATAAAGCCTTGTTGATTTTCGTAGGTCATGAGCGATCCCTCCCGGACCGGGATAATCAAGATCACAAAGTGTGCGCGCGACGCTGCGTCAATTCCCACTGTTTGCACGCAGCAGGCGTGGACCGCGCCTACCGCGTCCGCGAAATTTTCACCGGCGACGCGCGCGTGGGGCGTTTAGTTCAACGCTGCGGGGAAACGCGCTCACGTGCTGCCGTCGCCAAAGCGCAGGCGCAGCACGAAAATGATCGACACGAGGACGAGACAAACGGCGTTCGCGAGCGTCACCGGCCAAGACTGGCTGAGCGCGCCGTACACCGTCCAGCAGATGAAGCCGACAATGGTGACGGCATACATCCGAAGGGAAACGCCGCTGGCGTCCTTGCTGCGGGAGATCTTCCAGATTTGGGGGAGGAAACTCATCATCGAGCAGAGGCCGGCTGTGACGCCGAATACGTTGATGAGCCAGTCGGGCGCGTTTTCCATGACCGGAAACGGGGATCGCGCCGTTTGGTTTCCTGCGATGGCTGATCAGGCCGCCCGTGGCTTGCGTAGCTTTAGAGTGAGCACCAGCGCCGCCAAACTCGCCGCCACGACATTCCATAAAATGATGGAAGGCGCTTCGCGCAGCACGCCGTAGCCCGCCCACAACACCGCGCCGCTCAGCACCATAACATAGGTGAGTGCCGACACATCAGCGGCGTCACGGGTGCGCAGTATTTTGATCGCCTGCGGTGCAAACGCGAATGCTCCGATGAAGCCGGCGACAAGCCCCAACATCTCGGCGCCGTCCATCTGCATGCGAGCCTCCCCTTAAGCGCCTCCGATCACGGCGACGCACTGTTGCAGGCGTTCGCCAGACAGCGCCGGATCAATGACCAAGCGCTGACGAGGGAACGTTCCCTGGCCGCGCGGCATATAGCGAAACGTGCGCTCCGTCTCGCCATCGCGCATGACATAAGTGATTTCCTGCGTGCTATCGCCGATTTCGCCGGCATCGCGGCGGATCAGGACCATGCCGTTGCGCACCCCTGCCGCATAAGCGGGCAAGGCCGGATCGACGCCGGCTATGATGTTGTTGGCGCTGGTCGCTTCGATATCGAAGCCACGATGGAAGGGCACGACCTCTTCCGTCAGCACTTGGCCACAGGGCCCGAACGTATCTGCGGGGAGCAGCAAGGCGGCGCCGTTCTGCACGTGGCTTTCAAGATCGCCGCTGACGTCGAGACCGAACTGGCGGGCCACCTCAGGGAGCATCGCTGAAGCCGGCGTCTCTTCGTCTGTTTGCGCGCGGTCGCGAAGCGCGAAGAGGACATCGTCGAAGTCGCGGCCGTTTGCGCGGAGGCGAGCGTCCCACATCGTCGCCAGGATGCGGCCGCGTTGATAAGGCAATTGCTGCACGGGTTGCGAGGTCCAGAAGTCCGCGACGATGCGCGTGTTCGGCGCCGTGCGTACGGGCGATTGTGCGTATTCGCTGAGCGTGCGGTTAAAATCTTCGGCGAACTCGGCCGGCGTCCACAGGCCTTCGCGCACGAGCATGCGCCCGGTGTAGAAATCCGTGAAGCCTTCGGAGAGCCAGTAATCTTCAACCTCGTTCTCACGCGAAACACCGCCGATGCGGACAGGAATCCAAGTGTGCAAGCCTTCGTGCGCGAGCGTGCGGGTGATTTGCTGTGCTTGGCCATTCGGCGAAGCAAAGAATGCAAACGCATCACCCAGGCCTGTGCCGCCGACCGAGAGCCAATTTTGCGGCGCGTCGAGCTGTATCACCGTCACCAGATAGGGCGACGGTCGATCACCGAAGATGCGACGTTGACCGGAGATGATCTCGGCCACGCTGGCGCTGAAGGCTTCGTCCTTAAAGCTCCAGGCGCCGCGAATGGCGACGCGCACCTGGCTGGCGCGATCGTGGAGAATGCGGAAGTCACCGCCCACACTGATGCTCGACCAGACATCGCTCAGCACGCGGCCGGGCGCTTCGAGATCGGACGCGAGCGTCCAGCCGCGCGGCATGTCGCGCACGCGCCAGCGCACGGGCGTCGCGGCGTCGCGTCCTTCGGGAGTCACCATCGAAGCTTCGCCGATGAGATGGAAGTATCCCGGCTGCACCACAGGTCGATAAGCGTTGCCTTGCTGCGCCGCGGGCGGGCCTTCAAAATCTTGGATCACGCGATACCGCACGTGGAGAGATGCGCCTGGCCGATGCGTGATGGTCCGTTCGGTTGGTGACTCGGTTGCGCTTAGCGCGCCGCCGGACACGACCTCGATCGCATCGATGCTGCGCCACAACTCGTTCTGGCCGCCCCACGAACCCGGCAGACGCAACGCGGTTTCGCCATCGGCATCGCCGCGGAAACGCAGATCATATTGGAGAGCCTCAAGCGCGCCGCCGTTCAGAACCGGCGTCAGCGTGTAGTCGATCCGCTCCGGCGCGGACTGGCCCATGCAGAACAAAGCCGCCGCGCCAATCGCGACCGCGCGCACAAAAGCTCTCATGTATCTCCCCTCGAACGTGTCCACCCAACAGATGCGGACCACGCGCCAGTCGGATGCAGCTATTCGTCTTCGTGGAATTTGGCGCGGATGAGGGCTTCGATCTCATCCAGGGCTTTTTCGGCCTCGGGGCCCTCGGCCTCGATTTCGACCTCCGAGCCAATGCCTGCGCCTAACATCATCAGGTCCATGAGCGAGCGGGCGTCGGCCTCCTCGTCCTCGCGGCGCACCATGATCGTGGTTTCGTCGTAGGCCAGCGCCAGTTCAGCGACTTTGCGCGAGGCGCGCGCGTGCAGCCCGCGTATGTTCGTGATCGGTACAGTGCGCTTCAAACCCAAGCCCGCCCCCAAAGCCTGGCCGCGTCAGGTCGTCGGGCCGCCAGCCAGCTCGACGGACGCCACCCGGATGTAGCGCCGGCCGGCATCTTGCGCCGCCAATGCTGCTTCGGGAAGCTTCATCCGATCACGCACTTCGGCCAGCTTGATCAGCATCGGCAGGTTCACGCCGGCGATCACTTCGATCTTCACTTGGTTGATCACCGAGATGGCGAGGTTCGATGGCGTGCCGCCGAACATGTCGGTGAGGATGACAACACCGTCGCCGCGATCGACGGCGCGCACAGCGTCGATAATGTCGGCGCGGCGCTCTTCCATATTGTCATAAGGACCGATCGCGACTGCGCGCATCTGGTCTTGAGGACCGAGTACATGCTCAGCCGCTGCGACGAACTCGTCCGCAAGACGACCGTGGCTCACCACGACGACGCCAATCATTCCGTACTCCCGCCACCCCGCCAGTGGGTAGGTAAGGGGGGCTACAATATCCTTTCGCGGTTGCGAGAAAAGCGAAAGCCGCACCCACGTCGCAGTTTTCGACGGACGGTCAGTGCTTGGCCGCGCCGGCGAGCGGCAGTTCGACCACAAACCGCGCGCCTGCGGGCTGATTTGCTGGGCTTTCAATGTTTTGCGCGTAGATCCGGCCGTGGTGCGCTGTGACAATCTGTCTAGCGATAGAGAGGCCCAAGCCGGAATTTCCGCCGAACGCGGTACCCCGCGGGCGCTGAGTGTAGAAACGCTGGAAGACGGTCTCGAGATTTTCCGGCGGGATGCCCGGCCCCTCGTCCTCAACCACGGCGCGAACGATCGGACCCTCTGCCCCGCGCGCTTGCTCGATCGAGACAAACACGCGCCCGCCGGCGGGGCTGAAGGAACGGGCGTTGTCGATCAGGTTCCGGAAGACTTGGCCTAACGCGCCATCCTGGCCGACGACGTGCAGCCCCTCCGGCTTCGGGCCTTTAAACAGCACGTGCACTTGCGTGCGGTCATCGGGTGAGTAGGCGCGCGCTAACTCAAAAAGCAGCGCGCCAACGTCGACGTCGCCCAGATCGCCGCGCGCGGTTTCAGCTTCGATGCGGCTAGCGCGGGCGATGTCGGTGATCAGGCGATCGAGCCGATGTACGTCCTGCGCGACAATCGCCAGCATCTGCTTTTGCTGATCGGGGTTGGTGGCGGTTTGCGCCGAGGTCACCGCCGATTGAATGGAAGCAAGGGGATTCTTGATCTCGTGACTTACATCGGCGGCGAAGCGTTCGTTGGCGTCAATGCGATCGGCGAGTGCGTTCGTCATTTCCTCGAGCGAATGGCTGAGCGCGCCGATCTCGTCCTTACGCTTGGATAGATCCGGCATCGTCAAGCGCGTTGCGCCAGTGACGCGCAAGCTATCGGCAGCGCCCGAAAGCCGCCGCAGCGGCCGCGCAATCGAAAGCGCGAGCAGCATTGATGAAAGCAGAATCGCGATCGTCGCGCCGAGCATGAACGGGATCATGCTGGCGCGTTCGGCGACAAGAATGCGCTCTACGTCCGCGCTCTCGATCGTCACCGTGCCCATGATCTGCTGCACGCGCCGCAGCGGCAGCGTCACCGAGACAACGCGCTCACCCTTCTCATTTAGCCGCTCACCACGGATGATCTCGCCGCGCATGGCGCGGCTATGTTCTTCGGCGAGCGTCACCGTTGGCCGCCACGGCGTGAGCCGCAAATACTCCAGCCGCTGCGTCGCCCGTTCGATCGATGCGCCGATGCTTGGTTCATCGCCGATGTGCGGCAGCGGCCGCTCTTCGAGCACGTCGTACATAACGTCGCTGTCGGCGATGAGACGGCCATCGGCAGCGAACATGCGCACACGCGGCCGCCCGACGCCGGCGCGCGCGCCTTCGGCGATTGGCGGCAAAATGCGCCGCAGCACGGTGCGCACCGCCGTCTCGTTCACATACGGATTAGGATCACCCTCGACCGTGCCGGTTTCGATCAGGAGGTTGGTGATCAGTTCGCCCTGCGTGCGCAGATTGCGGAACTGCGCCTCGGTCAAGCCGGCGCGCATCTCCGTCAGCAACAGCACGCCCAGAATCAGAACGGCGAGGCCGAGCAGATTCCAGATGAAGATCGTGCGCGTTATGCGCGATCTAAAAAACGCGCCGAGGCCGAGAGGACGCTCAGGCTTCGTTGTACCGGTACCCGACGCCATAGAGTGTCTCGATCGCGTCGAACTCGTTGTCGATGTCGCGGAATTTTTTGCGGAGCCGCTTGATGTGGCTGTCGATGGTTCTGTCGTCGACATAGACTTGGTCGTCATAGGCCGCGTCCATAAGCTGATCGCGGCTCTTCACATAGCCGGGGCGCTGCGCGAGCGCCTGGAGAATGAGAAATTCGGTGACGGTGAGGCGAACGGGGTCGCCTTTCCAGGTGCACGCGTGGCGGTTGGGATCGAGCGTAAGCTCGCCGCGCACGATCGGCTTTTTGTCATTCACCGCCTCCGCACCCGGCGCACCGGCACGAGTGCGGCGCAGCAACGCCTTCACCCGCTCGGACAGCAGGCGCTGCGAGAACGGCTTTTTGATGTAATCGTCGGCGCCGACATTGAAGCCGACCACTTCATCCATCTCATCGTCCTTCGACGTGAGGAAGATGACGGGAAGGTTCGAGCCTTGGCGCAAGCGGCGCAGCACCTCGACGCCGTCCATGCGCGGCATCTTGATGTCGAGGATGGCGATGTCCGGCGGCGTTTCGGACAACGCCGCGAGCGCAGCCGCGCCGTCCGTGTAGGTGCGCACGGTGTATCCCTCGCCCTCGAACAGGATCTTCAGGGAGGCGAGGATGTTCTCGTCGTCGTCGACCAGGGCGATAGTGGGCATGGGTGGAGCCGGACTTCCTGACATTGATGTAATGAACTGGTAGTGGCAGTCTTAGCCGTCAATGGGGCGCATGAAAACAGCTTCCGCTTGCCGCGGGCGATTGCTCTCTGGAAATTGACAACGCGTCCGGGGGGAACCGCATGCGAAACATTTGGCGCTTTTTCGCGGCTGGTTTGATCGGCGCGTTGTTTGCCACGCCAGCTTGGGCGCAACGGGACTACGAGGCGCGGCTCCCGGAAGCACGCCGGGAACTCAACCGCGCCGAAGTCGAGGCCCGCTTCCCCCTCGCCGACACACGCTGCCGCGCGGCCATCGAGGCGCGCGACGCCGACTGGATGAAGCCGTGGTGCAACCTCGCCACCCAGCAAGCGATCCAGGCGCGCGAGCGCGAACAACGCGACGCTTTCACTACGGCCGAACAAGAGCTGCTGATCCAGGCCGCCTGGGTTCATGCCCTCGACGGCCTGCCCGAACTCAACATCGGCCAGCTCCGCCACCCGATCGAAACCGTGCCGCTCGGCAATGAAGCGGACACGCTGCGCCTCGGCGCGTATCGCACCCTCGCCGATCTTCGTAGCCACCGCACCGACCAGATCTGGCGCTCGTTCCAAGCGATGATGCGTCACCTCGAAGTCCCGATGCGGCGCGACGATTCGATGCGAAGCGTCCGCCGCCGACTGCTCGACGCCGTGCTGGCCGAGCCGCGCACGCCGGAGCGGCTTTGGGCTGCAGCGGCAATCGCGCTGACATCGGAGTACGAATTTCCCGCCGGGCAAACTCTGGAGCGGCTGCGCGGCGAAAGCGCTGAACTCGCGCCGCTGATTGAACCCTTGCGCGCCGAGGCCGCTGATCTCACCGGAAACGACACGGCGCTGGCGCCGTTGCTCGCTTACGCACACGCGACGTTGCTGCAGCAGGCGCGCCAACGCGCGGACGCCGCGCGCGTCTATGGTGAGGGACGGGATTTATGTGTGAGCCGTCTCTGGCGAAGCTCCGATCTTTGTATGGAGCTCGATTATCTCGGCGTGCTCGCCGCCCATCTGGCGCAAGATGAGATCGATAACCCCGAACTTGCCGACTTGCCCTACCCGCCGAAACTCGCCGGGCGCATGCGCGGCGTCGCCTATACTGAAGAGCGCTGCCGCGTCATCACCGTGGGCGACATCAACGACATGGGCGTGTTGGATAATCTGCGCGTGATCTATCGGCTGGGGCCGCCCTCATGCTTGAACATCTCGAATGAATATATCGAGACACTACGCTACCCGCCGATCGGCCAAGCCCGCCCGGACCAGCGCCGGCAAGGCATTGTCGTGAACTTTCAGCTGCGGTCGGAGTAAGTCTGGACTTCGCCTTTATCGGGCGGCGACCGTAATTTCGCGTCTGTCCGACCGAGAAACGGGGCCCATAGTAACAATGACTTCGTGCGTCGCTGAACGCGTAACGCCAGTGACCAAATCCACGACGCACTCGGCGCGGGTATCGTGGGTCATTGTCATATTGGCGAACATCTGCTCGATCTCTTCGACGGGCCGGCCGCTGTCGCGCGCCAAATTGACCAGCGTCTGACGAATGGAGGCAGTGGCGGATTCCGGATCAAGTCCGCGCGTATAGACCAGCCTGGCCACGCCGACGCTCCGATCCATGCTTACAAGCGTGAGTGACTCAGTCGCATCAATGGGCGGGCCACCTAGTGCGTTCGGCATGCGCGTGGTCGCGGTGACCGGTTCGCCCACATTCAAATCAGTGCCTTGGCAAATCGACATCACGGCAATGCCAGGCACAAGCATTTGCGCCGCATGAGCTGGCGCCCATTGCGACATCAGGTTCTCGATCGTTGCAATGCTGCGCCTCCAAGACTCCGTGCGTTCTGCGGCAGGTGTAATGTCCTCCATGGCGGCAAAAATCTGCGCGCGGAGCGCCGGCCACTCATCGACCGAAACAGGGGCGCCGGCCTCATCAAGCATGAGGCCCATGTTGAGGCCGATAAGCAACTGCGGCTCATCCGTCACCGTGACACCGTCTGCGTTGATTTGATTCAGAATCCAGTTCGCTCGGAAACCATCGCGCGTGCGATCAATCAATGTAAGCGTGCCTCGCGTCGTAGCCACTTTTGTCTCGTCGCGACCTTCGCCACGGCCAGTGCGTGTGCGCACCTCTGTGATATTCCACTCAGACCCTGCAGACGGGGCAAATGGTATTTCTGTCGAGTCGGATTGGGCAAACGCGGAGCCCGCACAAGCTATCGCGCAGATCACCGCAAAAATCGTTCTCATTTCTGCTTCCCCTTAGTGCGCCGCGCCCCAGGTTGCGCCGGCTTTTGCTTCAACGGTGAGCGGCACGCTCAGGGACGCGGCCGGCATGGGCGCGGCTTCCATCACGTCTTTGGCGAGTTTGCAGAGCGCGTCGGCTTCATCCTTCGGCGCTTCGAAGACGAGTTCGTCGTGGACTTGCAGCAGCATGCGCGCCTTTAGGCCCGATCGCGCCAGCGCGTCCGGCAAGCGCACCATAGCGCGGCGGATGATATCGGCGGCGGCGCCTTGGAGCGGCGCGTTAATGGCTTGGCGTTCGCCGGCCTGTCGCTCTTGGCCGTTCTTTGACTGCACGCCCCTCACCCAGATGCGGCGGCCAAAAATTGTTTTCACGTAGCCGTGGGCGCGCGCGAAGGCTTTGGTCTCTTCCATGTAGTCGCGGATGCCGGGAAAGCGTTCGAAATACATCTTGATGTACGCGCCCGCCTCTTCGCGCTCGATGCCGAGATTGCGCGCGAGACCGAACGCCGAAATGCCGTAGATGATGCCGAAATTGATGGCTTTAGCGTTGTTGCGGATTTCTTTCGGCATGCCCTCCACCGGCACGCCAAACATTTCCGACGCGGTACGCGCGTGAATATCGACGCCGTCCGCGAAGGCCTGCTTTAGCTGCGGAATGTCCGCGACGTGCGCCAGCAGGCGGAGCTCGATCTGCGAATAGTCTGCGGAGACGAGTAGGTTTCCCGGCTCCGCGATGAACGCTTCGCGGATGCGCCTGCCTTCCTCAGTGCGGATCGGGATGTTCTGCAGATTTGGATCGTTTGAGGAGAGACGCCCTGTCGTCGTTGATGCGAGCGCGTAGCTCGTATGCACGCGGCCAGTCTGCGCGTTGATCGCTTGGCCCAAAGCTTCGGTATAGGTCGAGCTTGCGCGGCAGATCGTGCTGCTCGGCCAATTCTTCGAGGATGGTCGCATCCGTGGACCAAGCGCCGGTTTTGGTTTTCGAGCCGCCTTGCAGCTTCATCTCGTCGAACAGAATTTCGCCGAGTTGCTTCGGCGAGCCCATGTTGAACTCGCGGCCGGCGAGGCCGTAAGCCTCTTGCTCGTACTGCAACATACGCTGCGCGAAATCGCCGGAGAGGCGCGACAGCATGTGCGGATCGATCTTGATCCCCTCTCGCTCCATTGCTGCGAGCACCGTTGGCAGCGGCCGCTCCAGCGTTTCGTACACCGTCGCCAAGCGCTCGCGGCCGAGCTCTGGCTTCAACTTGCGCCAGAGCCGCAGCGAAGCGTCGGCCTGCTCGCACGAATAGATCGCCGCGCGCTCCACGGGCGCGAGATCGAAACTGACTTGCGTTTTGCCTTTGCCGGTTACGTCGGCAATTGGCGTCAGGCCGTGGCCGAGATGCTTTTCGACCAGAAACGTTTTGTCGTGCGGATCGAGGCCACCATAGAGGGCGTATGAGATCAGCATCGGATCGTCGTATGGCGCGAGCGCGATTTTGTGTTTGGCGAAGAGTGCGATGTCCCACTTTATGTTGAGGCCGACCTTCAACACCGAAGTGTCCTGCAATAGCTCGTGCAGCGCGGCGAGCGCATCGCGGAGCGGAATCTGCGTGCCGGTATCTGGCGCGGCGCTCGCTTCCGGGACCTCACTCGCAAACAATTCGCCCGCGCGCGGATCGGCGCCGCGGTGCGCCAGCGGCACATAGATCGCGTCGTTGGCGGCGACCGATAAGGAAATGCCGACCAGCTGCGCGCGCGTTGCGTCGGTTGAATCCGCTTCCGTGTCGATGCCGACGACGCCCTCACGGCGCGCGCGCGTGACGTAGTCCTTCAGCGCCGCGACATCGCGCACGACTTTGTAAGCATCGCGCTTAAACTCGCGCTCGACTTCTTCGATCACAGCGTTTGAAGGCGCGCCAGCGACCGGCTCAACCGTCGCCGCGCCGCCACCGGCAGCGTAGGAAGCGACAATCTGCAAGCCTTTTTCCTTGGCGTAGTGCTCGCGCACGCGGCGGCTCAGGGTGCGGAATTCCATCGCGTCGAGGAATTGCAGCAGCATGGCGGGATCGGGCTCGCGCACGGCGAAATCTTCCCACTTCTCCTCCACCGCGACATCATCCTTCAGCGTCACCAATACTCTGGAGAGACGGATTTGATCGGCGTTGTTGATCAGCGTCTCGCGCCGCTTTGGTTGTTTGATCTCGTTTGCGCGTTCGAGGATGGCGTCGAGCGAACCGAATTGGGTGATCAGTTCGGCGGCGGTTTTTGGGCCGATGCCAGGGGCGCCTGGAACGTTATCGGTGCTGTCGCCAATCAGCGCTTGCGCGTCGATGACTTTGTCGGGCGTCACGCCGAACTTTTCCATCACGGCTTCTGGACCGAGCAGACGGTTCTTCATCGGATCGTAGAGTTGGATCACGCCATCCACGATCAACTGCATCAAGTCTTTATCGGACGACACGATGCGCACGCTCGCGCCGGTCGCGGCCGCTTGGCGTGCATACGTCGCGATCAGATCGTCCGCCTCGAAGCCGCCCATCTCGATGCACGGCAGATTGAACGCTCGCGTGGCGTCGCGGATCAGCGGAAATTGCGGCGCAAGATCTTCAGGAGTCGGCGGGCGATGGGCTTTGTATTCGGGATAAAGCTCGTTGCGGAACGTAACTTCGCTCTTGTCGAAGATGACGGCGAGGTGCGTCGGCGCCTCGCTGCCCTTCATTTCCTCCAAGAACTTCCACAGCATGTTGCAAAAGCCAGCCACGGCGCCGACGGAGAGCCCGTCCGACGCGCGCGTCAGCGGCGGCAATGCATGGTAGGCGCGGAAAATGTAGCCCGAGCCGTCGATAAGGTAGAGGCGGGGCGCAGAGGATTTAGCCATCGCGCCTATCTAGGCGCTTCGCCGCGTCCCGTCAGCACTCAACCGGCGAACAGCTTGTTATAATCGGGCGGTGTGCCGCGCCGCGCCCACAGCTTTTCCGATTCGCCGCCGTTGAGGAAATCCGCCGCGGCGTCATGCGTGGCCGCCATGGCGGCATTGAAGAGCCCGGTCGCCGCACTCAGGCGTTTGACGCCCATCGCTTTAAGCTCGGCAGCCGGGGCGATGCCTGGCCGCGCCATCACGTTGAGCGGCAACCCCGCTTCGCGCGCAATTGTTTCGATCATCGCGCTATCGGCAATGCCCGGCACGAACAGACCGCTTGCGCCGGCGCCCTTGATCGCGCGCGCGCGGCGCAGCGTCTCCGCCACCGCCTCTTCCGGCGCAACCAATTGCTTCAAGATCACATCGGTGCGCGCATTGACGAAGAGATCGACGCCAGCTTGCGCACCTGCTTCACGCGCCGCTTCAATCTTGCGCAAATGCAGTTCGTGCGGCCACTTTCCGTTTTCCAGGTTTATGCCGACCGCGCCTGCATCAATAAGCGCGCGCACGTTCTCGCGCACCCGCGCCGGGTCATCATCATAGCCGCCTTCCGCATCGGTGGTGATCGGCACACTCACCGCGCGGGCAATCGCCGCAACGACCGCGATCAATTTATCGATCGGAAAATGGTGCCCATCGGCATATCCATGGGCCCAGGCAACAGCGGCGCTCGACGTCGCAATCGCTTTTGCCCCCGCATCCTGTGTGATCCGCGCACTGGCCGCGTCCCAGGCGTTCGGCAGGATCAGAAAATCCTTGTGCAGGGCATGGAATTCGGCGGCGGATTGTGGGCGTGCGGGCATGGAGGGCTCCTTACTTGTACGGCAATGTAGGCGCCCGCTTGCAACGCCGCACGCCGAAATCGGACCTCGCCGTCTTCCCGCGTTGTCGGCGCCCGCCTTTGCCGCTAAGGAACTTGAGCGGCGGGACACATGGATCAAGAACACATTGCGTATCGCGAGATCACGCCCGGCGCACGGGTGGCGGCGCCGCCGGTGTGGGCCGATCTATCGCCTTATGACATTCCCGCCGAAGCCAACCCACATTTCATCGCCAATGGCGTCTGCGTTCTGCTGGACGATTCTCAGATTGATCTCAGCGAGGAACGCGCCTGGTACTATCGCCGCGCAGAACTTGTAACCGCTTCTGTAGGCGCCGAGCGCGTCGCGCAGTTCAGCGTCAGCTTCGATCCGGCGTTCGAACGTCTCGACGTGCATTCGATCGCGGTGATCCGCGCCGGCCAACGCATCGAGCACACGACGACGGCGTTCTTCGAGGTGCTGCGCCGCGAACGCAACATGGAGCGGCTGCAATTCGATGGCCGGCTCACCATTCACGTCACGCTGCCCGACGTGCGTCAGGGGGATGTGGTCGAAACCTCGTACACGCTCTTTGGCATGCGCAAATCACTGGGCGGGCGCCATGCTTCGTGGGTGCCGTTTGAGTGGGGCGTTGGGATTTGCGAAACGCGGCTGCGCCAGCGCACGCCAACAACGCGCACCGTGGCGGAACGCGCCTTCTCCAATACGCCGGAGCCGACACAAACCGAGGCCAACGGCATCATTGATCGGCGTTGGCACACGAAGGAGCGCCCCGGCGTGCGCTTCGAAGCGCTCACGCCACCCTGGACGATCCAAAGCGCAGGCATTCAGTTTTCCGAATGGCGCAATTGGGCCGAAGTCGCTGACACGTTCACACCGCTCTATGAAGATGCGGGGCCGCTGCCTGATGATGTGGAAGCGGAAATCCAGCGCATCGCCGCGGAAGAAAAAACAGCAGCGGGCCGCGCCGCCGCGGTGCTCCGCTTTACGCAAAACTCCGTCCGCTATCTTGCAATCTCGATCGGTGAAGGCGGCTTCACGCCGCGCACGCTCGAGCAAATCTGCGCGACGCGCTATGGCGACTGCAAGGACAAATCGAAGCTCTACGTGCACATGGCGCGCAAGCTTGGGCTCGACGCCTGCCCTGCGCTCGTCAACACGCGTGACGGCTATGGCCTGAACACGTGGCTGCCCAGCGGCGTGGTTTTCGACCATTGCATCGTTCGCGTCGTGGCCGATGGCACTGTCTATTGGCTCGATCCGACGCGGCTGATGCAGCCAAGCCCGCTTGGCGCCCTCAACAAATGCCATTTCGGCTGGGCGCTGCCGCTTAAGCCCGGCGCGGTGGCGCTTGAGCGCATGTCCGATCCGGCGCCCGCGCACACGTTGGAGGCAGAGGAAAACATCACGCTCGGCAAATCGCCGGAGCATCCGGTGCGCTATGAGTGGAAGCTCACGTCACGCCGCGGCCGCGCCGAATGGGTGCGCGAGCATATTGCGCGCGAGGGTTTGGTCGGCTTGTTCAAACTCTACGCCGAAGACATCGCTCGCCGTTACGCGGGCGCGCAACCGGTGCGTCAGGACATCCTGAGCGACAATGCCGAACTCAACGAAATTTCAGCTATCGAAGTTTATGAGATCGCCGGAGCTTGGTCGCCCGGGCAAAACAAGACGCGCATCTTCAGCACTTACGATCTCACAATCCGCTCGCAGTTGACGCCGCTCGACGCCGGGCCCCGTATTCATCCGATTTATCTCGGCCAGATGGGCACGGTGTCGCGCAAGGTGACGATCGACACCGCCTACCCGATCAAGTTCAGCGGCTGGAAGCGCACGGTGGAAAGCTCAGCGCTCGTTTATCGCAACGAATTGCGCAAGGAAGGCCCGCGCACCTTTGTTTTGGAACAGCGCGTCGAGTTTCGCGCGCTGATGCTGCCGGCGTCGGAAGCGGATCAGTATCGCGCCATCCTTGCGGAGATGGATCAGTCCGATCTCGTCATCACCGGACAGGTCGGCAAACGCGGCATGTTCATTGGCGCCGAAAGCAACGGCGAAACCAGCGACTGGACCGATCGCGGCGATTGGTTTTGGCGCCTGCTGCCTTGGGCGTTGTTCGCCGGTTATGTGTTTTGGCAGAATGGCGGCGCCGCGCTTTAGTGGCCGCCGGCGCCTTCGGCCAAAACGAACCGGCGGTCGCAATAGCCGCACTCGACGAAGCGTTCTTCGCCCATGTCGTAATAGACAACCGGGTGCCCGAGCGCGCCGCCGCCGCCATCGCACTTCACCCGTGTCGACGTCACGATGATCACTTCCGGCGCCGGCAACGCGTCGGGGTGCCCCGGCGTCGACTGATCGGTCTTCGGATTGTCGGGAAGTTTCGCCATTTCTGGTGCGGTCCGGGTTGAAGCGTAGAACGAGCGCCCGTACCTAAAGCGCATCGCTCAGCCGCGCAATGCGGCCTCCAGGTTCTCCATGCTCGCACCCCAGACAGAGCCCCAGTTCGCCATCGAGGCGCGGGGCCTCGACAAAACCTATAGCGCCCAAGGCAAGGGCAATGCCACGCACGCGCTGAAGAGCGTCGATCTGGTCGTACCGCGCGGATCGTTTTTTGGCCTGCTTGGCCCCAACGGCGCCGGCAAGTCGACGTTCATCAACATTCTTGGCGGCTTGGTCGTGAAGAGCGGCGGCACGGCGAAGATTTGGGGTCACGACATCACGACCGATCCGATGAACGCGCGCGGCGCCATCGGCATCGTGCCGCAAGAATTGAACATGGACCCGTTTTTCACGCCGGGCGAAGCGTTGGAGATCCAGGCTGGCTATTACGGCGTGCCGAAAGCGGAACGGCGCACTGAAGAGATTCTGAAAGCTGTCGGGCTTTGGGATAAGCGAGACGCTTATGCACGCACGCTCTCTGGCGGCATGAAGCGCCGGCTGTTGGTGGCGAAAGCCATGGTGCATGCGCCGCCGGTCTTGGTGCTGGATGAGCCGACCGCCGGCGTCGACGTTGAACTGCGCCGCCAACTTTGGGACTATGTGCGTTCCCTCCACGCGAGCGGCGTCACCATTGTGCTGACGACGCACTATCTCGAAGAAGCGCAAGAACTCTGCGACACCATCGCGATTATCAACCACGGCAATGTCATCGCGTGCGAGCCAACGCATAAACTGATCTCGCGCCTCGATCAGAAAACCTTGGTCGTCACGCCGCAAACGCCGGTCACACCCCCTCTCAAGGGCTTTGAAGACTTCACTTTCGCCATGCGCCCGACCGGCGCGTTCGCCATTACCTATCGCACCGGTGAGCACTCGGTCGAAGAAATGCTCGATCGCGTGCGTAATGCCGGGATCTCGATCAAGGATCTTTCTATCGAAGAACCGGATTTGGAAGACGTGTTTGTGCAACTGACTGCCTGACGGAGCCAAAGATGAAGTACGTCAATCTCGGCAAGAGCGGGCTCAAAGTTTCGCGCATCTGCCTCGGCACTATGGCCTATGCCGACGGAACTAAAGGTAACCACCCGTGGGCGTTGAACGAGGACGCGGCGCAGCCGTTCTTCAAGCGCGCGATCGAAGCCGGGATCAATTTCTTCGACACGGCGAACGTCTATTCCTCCGGCACCAGTGAAGAATTCCTCGGTCGCGCTATAAACAAGTACGCCAAGCGCGACGAGATCGTCATCGCCACCAAAGTGCACGGCGAAATGCGGCCGAACGATCCCAACGGCAAAGGCCTTTCGCGTAAACATATCTTCGGCGAGATCGACGCGAGCTTACAGCGGCTCGGCACGGACTACGTCGACCTCTACCAAATCCACCGCCTCGATCCGGAAACGCCGATCGAGGAAACGCTGGAGGCGCTGCACGACGTCGTGAAGTCCGGCAAGGCGCGCTACATCGGCGCGTCCTCGATGTGGGCGTGGCAGTTCATGCAAGCATTGGCCCTGCAGAGCGCTAATGGCTGGACGCGCTTCGTCTCGATGCAGAACCATCTGAACCTGCTCTACCGCGAAGAAGAGCGCGAGATGCTGCCGCTGTGCCGCGATCAAGGCATTGGCGTGATCCCGTGGTCGCCGCTGGCGCGCGGGCGGCTAGCGCGTCCGGCTGACACGAAAACTGAGCGCAGCGAAACCGATCGCTTCGGGCAATATCTCTATCGCAAGACCGTTGAAGCGGACACGCAAGTGATCGAACGCGTCGGCGCCATCGCAGCGACGCGCGGCGTGTCACGCGGGCAAGTGGCATTGGCTTGGCTCTTGGCCAAACGCGGCGTCACCGCGCCGATCGTTGGCGCGACCAAGATCGAACAACTGAATGAATCGATCGCCGCAATCGATCTCGAGCTTACGGTTGACGAAATTCGCCAGCTCGAGGAGCCCTACATCCCCCACCCCGTCGCCGGTTTCTGAACGAGGCCCACATGCCCTACGTGAACATCAAGATCACCAAGACTGGCGCCACGGCTGAGCAAAAGGCCGAGCTGATCGCGGGCGCGACGGAGTTGCTGCAACGCGTGCTCAACAAGAACCCGGCCACCACTGTCGTCATCATCGAAGAAGTTGAGACCGACAATTGGGGTGTCGGCGGCGAAACCGTCACCGCGCGCAACGCCAAGCCGCGCTAGGTCAGGCACACGCGGAAATTGGCGCCATCGTGGGCGAGGCCCGCTTCGGTGCGACGAAACTCCCACCACACCGCTTGCTTGGGATTGCACCAATGCCGCCGCCCAGCTGCACGCTGAAGATTGGTGAGGCAGTATTTCGTCGCACCATCTTCGCGCGCAAACCAGTATTCGCGCGCACCTTCCGGGGCCTCGGCAGAGTCAGAGCTTGCACGGGCCAATGCGCGATAGGCGTCCGCATCTGCCGGCGCTTCAGTTAGGCGCCAACCTTGCGCCTCATCCGCACCGTACGCGCAATAATCGCCAGCCACCCACTCCCCGTAGACTGGAGTCGAGGCGCAGGAGCTCGCCAGCGGCGATAGTGCGAGCGCGGCGCACAAAGCCAATCTCTTCATTCTTCGCTCGCCAACGCAGCGTCCAACATCGCGGTAAGCGTTTGCCCGCCCGAGCCGAACGCCTGCGCTTTCCAATCGAACGGCGCGAGGCGATCCACCACGAACGCAAGCGCGACCCCTTGCTTTTGCGTCCACCAGCGACCACGCCGCGCGAAGTTCGACATCGCGGCTGCGGAATCGACGTCGCCACCGGCAGGATGAACCATCCACTGATAGCCAAGCCATTGAGCAGACCCTTCAAAGCTCAGCCAGATGTCCTCCGCTTCCGTCAGATAGGCGTCATCCCCGGAAAACCAGCGTGCGCGTCGCGCCTGCATGAAGTCACGCGCCTCGCGCGCCAACGCGCGCGCTGTTGCCTGGTCCGGCGCGGCGGCGGCGCGAAAGAGCAGATCAATCTCACGCTCGACCGAAGCTGAAAATTCGGCGTTCTCGGCGAAACGTTCCTGGATGCTGTCGTCATTGAAGTCGTCAGGCAGACCGTGCGCCGCGACCAAAGCTGACATCCGCGCACCATAGGTCGACGCTTGCGCCACGTGCGAGCCTTCGTGCAGCAGCACAGCGGTCATCATTGCCTCTAACCCAAACGGATCAGCATTGACGCCCGCCGCGCGCCAGACGCTCGGGGTGGACATCACCAAGAAAGCGGCCTCGCCGTCAGCCGAAGCAAACGCCGCCACGCCAGCCGGCAGGAGATCGCCTGTCGGCAATTGTACCTGCCCTGCGTGCGGCCTGGCGATCCACGTCACGTCACTTGCGTGCTCGGCGCTAAACGCGTCAGCGCTGGTCAGCGCGCAATCATCATCGAAGAAGACGGCTTGGAACGGCTGTACCGTGGCGACGCCGGAAATTTCGCGCGCCGTGAACTGCCAGGCCCCTAGCGAGGCGTCTATCCAGACGCGGTCCTCAGCGGAGACCGTACAGGTGGGCGCAGCAGGCGCAGATGGCGCAGGTGTAGCGCAGGCGGCCAGGGCCAAACTCGCAGCCAAAATCACACTCAAACGCATTCGTCCGGCTCCCACCCTCACCTCAGTGAAGCACGGACTGCCGCAAACGAAAACGGCCGGCGCTTCGTAGAACGCCGGCCGTCTCGACAACCCCGAAGGGTCATGTTTCAAAAATTGCGTCGTGACGCGTCCGCTGTTAGCGGCCGCCCATCACTTGCGCCTTCATCACCGAAGATTGGCGGAACGCCAGCTTCTTCGACGCTTTGATCTTCACCGGCTCACCCGTTTGCGGGTTACGGCCCATGCGCGCCTTACGGGCGCGGATCATGATCATGCCGATATCGCCGATCTTCACTTTGGAGCCCTTCATGACGTAGGCCTTCACGACATCCGTGTAGCCTTCGACCATGGCCTTTGCTTCCGACTTCTTGACGCCGAGGTGATCGGCGACCGACTGGAGCAGCGCGCTGGCGGTGACGGTCTTGCCGGCGACGGCGGTGACCTTCACGGCCTTTGCCGGCGGAGCGGCGGCGGCGGTCTTCTTCTTCGCGGCGGTTTTCTTCTTCGCCGGGGCTTTCTTCGCGGTGGTTTTCTTAGCTGCCTTGCGGGCCATGTGTGTATTCCCTCTTCAAAGGTTGTCGTGTGTTTAACTCAACGAACCGCCGGTAAATCGCGGAATTCTGATGATCCCTTGCTCACCGCGGCCGCTGAGTGATGACACCCAATTCTTGATGGAGCGTGACCACGCCTCACTCCAACTGCGCCAAAACGCCCTAAAAATGGGGGTTTTCAGCGCTAAGGCCGGAGTCACTGACATGAGCCTTCGTGAGTCGCAATGCAAAAAAGCTGATTTACAGGGGTTTTAGCCGCAACGAAAACGGCGTGTTCCGCGAAGAACACGCCGTTTGCCTCTAAAATGCGGCTTTTCGCTTAGCGCAGGCCCATCCGGATCGCGCCGTCGATGCGCACATCCTCGCCGTTGAAGTACGGATTGCGAATCATTTCGAGAGCGAGAGATGCGTATTCTTCAGGGTTTCCGAGCCTTTTCGGGAAGGGCACGCTGGCGGCCAACGCTTCCTTCACCTTCTCCGGCGCGCCCATCATCAGCGGCGTTTCGAAGATGCCCGGCAGGATCGTGTTGATGCGAATGCCCTCGCCCGAGAGGTCGCGCGCGATCGGCAACGTCATGCCGACAACGCCGCCCTTCGACGCCGAATAGGCCGCTTGGCCCATTTGCCCATCTTCTGCGGCCACAGATGCGGTCATCACGATCGCCCCCCGCTCGCCGGCTTCCAGCGGATCGAGCGTCAGCATTCCAGCGGCGCTTTTTGCAACGCAGCGGAACGTGCCGATCAGGTTCACCTGGATCGTCAGATTGAAGATCTCGAGCGGGAAATGCTTGATCTCGCCGCTCTCGCGCGAGCGGCTGGCGGTCTTGGCGGCTGAGCCAATGCCGGCGCAGGCGACCAGGATACGCTCCTGGCCGTTGGCGCTGCGCGCCGCCTCGAAGCCGGCGGCGACGCTATCGTCGCTGGTCACATCGACTTTGCAGAACGTCGCGCCAAGTTCCTTGGCTGTTACGACGCCGCGATCCTCGTCACGATCGAAGATCGCAACTTTCACGCCCTCGGCGCGCAACTTCTCAACCGTCGCCCGGCCCAAGCCCGACGCGCCGCCAGTGACGACCGCCGCAATATCCGACGAGAGACGCATGATTTCCTCCATTGCGCGCGTGCGTAGGCGCGGCCCGCGTTTTAGCGGGCGCGCGCGCGAACGCAAACGTACGCAACGTCAGTTCGGATTGAGCAGGCCGCTTGGCCGCTGCGGTTGCTCGCCCTCTTCCTCTGTCGGCGCCGGCGGTGGAGGCGGTGGAGGCGGTGGTGGCGGTGGTGGCGCGACCGGAGGTGGCGGCGGCGGTGTCACCAGCGGCGGCGGTGGTGGTGGTGGCGTCACCGGCGGCGCAGGCGGCGTCACTGGCGGAGACACAACTGGCGGCGGGCGCACCACGGGCGGGCGCGGCGGACGCGGCGGCGTCACAGGCGGCGGCGGCGTCACCGGGGGCGACACGACCGGCGGCGGCTGCGGCGGCGGATACGATTGCGCATCGCGCAACTGGCGGATGCGCCGCTGCGCCTCGTCGCGATAATCGCCGTCTTGCTGCGTGCTGAGATATAAATCGTAAGCATCGATGGTATCGCGCCGTGCTGCACGATCCCAAGCGGTGCGATCCTCGGCGCGGATTTGATACACCGCGCGCTCCGCATCGCGGCGATGCGCACCATCGGGATAATCGCGCAGATAACGCTCGTACTCGCGGATGTTGTGGCGACGCCGCGCATTGTTCCAGGCGTAATCGTCTTCGCGCCGGAACTGATCGAGCGCGGCGCGCGCTTCCGTCGCGTACGGCGAACGCGGATAAGCGTAGATAAAGTCTGCATAAGCACCCGGCGAGTTCAGCCGCCGCGTGCGCACCCAGGCGCCTTCGTCCGTGTTCCACAGATAGGCAAGCCGCTGGCGCGCGTCCTCGGCGTGAGCCCCGCCCGGCCAGCGCTGCAAGAACGCTTCATAATGCTCGATGCGGTCAAACCCGACGGCCTCTTCCCAAGCCGCGCGCTCTTCCGCCGCGAGCCGCGGTGCCGCCAGAATATCGCGCCGCCTCACTGCTTCGACAACATTGCCGGACCAGTTATAGCGGGTGACATAGTCCTGATACGCGAACTCGGTGTCGATGCGGCGCGCCTGCGCCCACGCTTCGCGCTCTTCAACCGCCAGCGCTTCCAGACGCGAACGCGCCTGCCCAGCGAACAACCCGTTCGGATACTGCCCGAGATAGGATTGATAGAGCTGCGGCGAGTCCGCCTGCTGCGCTTGCGCCCACGCGCGCGCGTCGAGCTCCTCCAGCGTCGGCGCCGTGGCGCATGCCGCCACCAGCGCGACCACCGAAGCAGCCATCATCATCCGAAAACGCCAGAAGCCCCCAGCCATCCGCTATCCTCCCGTCCCTGACTCTGCTGTAACACGCCTAGCTGAACCGTGGCAGAATGGGGGCGGAAAAAATGGGGGCGATGACGCTAGGTCCGGCGTTCTGGATTTGCGCCGCGCTCGGTGTCGCCGCCGCGATCACGTACGGGACATACTATTTGCGCCGGCCGCCAAGCTGGCCGCGCGCGCTGGTGAAGACGGGCTTTCTCGGCTTCATCGCCGCCGCGCTGATCATCGCCGGGGCGCCCTTCCCGCTGATCGTCGCAATCGTTGCATCCGCGTTCGGCGATTTCTTCCTGGCGTTCGACAAGAAATGGATGCTGCCGCTCGGCATCCTCTCTTTCCTGATCGCGCAGCTCGCTTACGTGCTGATCTTCTTCTTCCTCTGGTTTTTCTCGGGCGACAATTCTCCGCTACTGCCGCGTTACGTTGGGATGGCGCTGGTCATCGCGACATCGCTCGGCTTTCTCGTGTGGATGGCGCCGAAGCTGGGCTGGATGGCCCTCGCCGTGATCCCCTACGCGCTCGCGATCACACTCATGGGCGTCACCGCGATGTGGCTGCCTTGGCCAGGCTGGCCCGCCACGATTGGGGCCGTGAGTTTTCTCGTCAGCGATTTCGTGCTGGCGGCGGAGCTGTTTCGTTTGAAGCCAGATTCGCCAGCGCGACGCTGGACCGGGCCGGTGGTGTGGTGGACTTATGCGACCGCGCAAGTTCTGATCGTGTGGGGCGTGGTGGCGCTGGTGTTTGCGAGCTGAGGAGAGTGCGATGCGGGCGATGATCTTGGCGGCGGCGTGTCTGCTCGTGGCTTGCGGGCCAAGCACTGAAAGCTCTGATGATGTGCCGGATCCAAATGAGCGCGCGCTGCCCTATGGCGTGGTCCTCGGCCTCGGCAATAACTGGACGCTCACAGCGGATCCCGATCTGTTGGCCGTGTCGTTCAGCGTCGATGACGGCGCTGTGGAGGCATCCGGTGCTTGGACGCCGCCGCAAACAACGCAGAGCGGCTATCGTCTGATGGCGGGCGAGATCACGCTCGATCTGGTCGAGACAAACTGCACGATGGACGGCGTTCCCTATCCGATGCGCGCGACGGTGAGCTATGGCGGCCAAGCCTATCCCGGTTGCGCGGCGATGCGCTGGGACCATCAACTCATCGCGCTGATGCCTCAGATCGACGCTTGCATAGCGCGCTCGCCGCAGACGCGCTGGGTCACATATGCGGGGCGGCAAGCCGACGGAAACATGCTCGTTCGGCTCAGTGGGGGCGATGCGTTCGACTGCGCCGTAGCGCCTGGCAATACGCCGGAAGTCATCAGCTTTGGCCCTCGCAGTGAGACGCTCGCGATCGCGACGGAACACGCGGCGCTCTTCGTCCGTGGCCCGGGCGAGAATCCGGGCGGCCTATGTTACGACGCGCCGGAAGTGCGCGGCGCGGATGATGCGCTACTCGGTTGGATGATGGACCCGATGGGCTGCTAGGCGATCGACGGCAAATCCAGCCCTTGCTCTTTCGCGCATTGGATCGCGTCTTCGTAGCCGGCGTCGGCGTGACGCATCACGCCTGTGCCTGGATCATTCCAAAGCACGCGCGCGATGCGTTTCGATGCCGCTTCGGTGCCATCGCACACGATAACAACCCCCGAATGCTGCGAATAACCCATGCCGACCCCGCCGCCATGATGCAGCGACACCCAAGTCGCGCCGCCTGCAGTGTTGAGCAAAGCGTTGAGCAACGGCCAGTCGCTGACTGCGTCGCTGCCATCGCGCATTTTTTCGGTTTCGCGGTTCGGCGACGCGACTGAGCCCGAATCCAAATGATCGCGCCCGATCACCAACGGCCCGATCTCGCCGCGCGCGACCATTTCATTGAATGCGAGACCCAAGCGATGGCGCTGGCCCAAGCCCACCCAACAAATCCGCGCCGGCAAACCTTGGAACGCGATCCGCTCCTTCGCCATGTCGAGCCAGCGATGCAGATGCGCGTCGTTCGGGATCAGCTCCTTAACCTTGGCGTCGGTCTTGGCGATGTCATCCGGATTTCCCGTGAGCGCCGCCCAGCGAAACGGCCCGACCCCGCGACAAAACAACGGTCGCACGTACGCCGGTACAAATCCCGGATACGCGAACGCATTCTCAACGCCGTTATCCTTCGCCACCTGGCGAATGTTGTTGCCGTAATCGACTGTGGGGATGCCCATATTGTGGAAGTCGAGCATCGCTTTCACATGCACCACGATCGACGCAGACGCCGCTTCGCGCACCGCTTCCGGATTCTGCACGCGCGTTTGGTTCCAGCGCTCGACGCTCCAACCGGCGGGAAGATATCCGTTCACAGTGTCATGCGCCGAAGTCTGATCCGTCACCGCGTCGGGGCGAATGCCGCGTTTGACCATCTCAGGCAAAATCTCCGCCGCGTTGCCAAGCAAGCCAACTGAGATCGCTTCGCCCTTCGCACACGCCTCGTTGATCATCGCCATCGCTTGATCGAGCGTTTCGGCGCGTTTGTCCAAATAGCGCGTCTGCAGACGCTTATCGATGCGATCGCTCTGGCATTCGATCGCCAAGCAGCAGGCGCCCGCCATCACTGCCGCCAGCGGCTGCGCGCCGCCCATGCCGCCGAGGCCGGCCGTCAGAATCCACTTGCCGGTCCAGTCGCCGCCAAAATGCTTGCGGCCCATTTCGGCGAAGGTCTCGTAGGTGCCCTGAACGATGCCTTGCGTACCGATGTAAATCCAAGAGCCGGCCGTCATCTGGCCGTACATCATCAGGCCTTTGCGATCGAGTTCGTCGAAATGCTCCCACGTCGCCCATTTCGGCACGAGATTGGAGTTCGCCAACAAAACGCGCGGCGCATCCGCATGCGTCTTGAACACGCCGACAGGCTTGCCGCTCTGGATCAGCAGCGTTTCGTCTTCTTCCAGACGGCGCAGCGTGCCGCGCGGCCGATGCCGCCGTACACGACCAACTCTTCCGGATGCTCCGCCACATCGGGATCGAGATTGTTCATCAGCATGCGCAGCGCCGCTTCCGTCAGCCAGCTCTTGCACGTGCGGTCGTTTCCACGCGGCGCGCGGATCACGCGCGATGCATCGTGACGGGGATCCATGAGAAAGCTCCGGAAAATTTCGAGCGTTCTAGCTCAGACAACGCGCCCTGCAAACACGCGTTCACGCAACAGCGGCGCGCCCAGCCAGTAGCTCAGCTCCGCAGGCGACTTCACGTCCCATACGGCGAGATCGCAGGCCTTGCCGACTTCGAGCGTGCCGACATCGTCCAAAATACCAAGAGCCCGCGCGCCTTCGCGCGTGATGCCGGCTAGCGCCTCTTCCGGCGTCAGCCGAAACAAGGTGCACGCCATGTTGAGCGCCGCCAGCGGCGACGTCATTGGCGAGGTGCCCGGATTGCAATCGCTGGCGACCGCCATATGCACGCCCGCTGCCCGCATCGCCGCGATCGGCGGCAATTGCGTTTCGCGCAGAAAATAAAACGCGCCCGGCAGCAGCACGGCAACCGTGCCCGCTGCCGCCATCGCCGCGATGCCGGAATCATCGAGATACTCTAAGTGATCAGCCGAGAGAGCCTGATACCGCGCCGCCAAAGCTGCGCCGTTCTGATTGCTGAGCTGCTCGGCATGCAGTTTCACCGCTAGGCCATTCGCAACCGCGGCGGAGAACACGTAATCCACCTCCTCCGCCGTAAAGCCAATGTTTTCGCAGAATGCATCGACGGCATCCGCCAGCCCTTCGGACGCAATCGCTGGGATCATCACGTCGGCGACGAGCTGCACGTATGCGGCGCGATCATCCTTGAACTCCGGCGGCAGCGCGTGCAGGCCGAGGAACGTGCGCTTCACGCGTACATCGCTGCGGGCGCCGAGTTCACCCGCCGCCTCGAGCATCTTGATCTCGTTTTCGAGATCGAGCCCATAGCCGGATTTAATCTCAACAGTCGTCACGCCTTCGCGCGTCAGCCCCGAAAGCCGCTTCGCCGCGCTTGCAACCAACTCCTCGCGCGAGGCCGCCCGCGTCGCGGCCACGGTGGAAACAATGCCGCCGCCCGCGCGTGCGATCTCCTCATAACTTTTACCCTGCAAGCGCATCTCGAACTCGCGCGCCCGGTCGCCGCCGAACACCAGGTGAGTGTGGCAATCGACCAAGCCAGGCGTGATCCAGGCATTGTCGCAGCGCCGGACTTCGTGCGCGAGATCGACGGCGTGTCCCGGCAGGTCGGCCGCGAAGCCAACCCACGCAATTTTGCCGTCCTTCGCAGCCACCGCGCCGCGCTGAATCTCGCCGTACGGCTTGCCGCCGGGCGTCATGGTGGCGAGGTTCGTATCAACCCAAAGCGTGTCCCACATGAATCTTTTATGGACCGCCGCCGTCCCGCCGGCAAACGCCGGTGCTGGCAGGCGAGACGCCGGCGGTCCATAAATCCTGCATGACCGATTCCGATTGCCGCTCCTGGTTTTCCGCCGCCGATCTGCTGACGCAGGACGCCGGCGCGCCCGTCGCACTCATCGGCGCACCGTTAGGGTTGGGCTCGATCACGCCGGGCCGCTGCGATCTAGCACCCGAAACGGTGCGCGCCGCGATGAAGCGGATGAGCGTCTATGATCTAGAAACTGGAACCGATCTCTCAACACTGCGCATCTTCGATGACGGCGACATCGGCCTTGAGGAACTGCAGCCGGCCGACTCGCTCGCGCCGATGATCGAACGGATCGGCCCGATCACACAGCAACACGAACTCACCATCGTGCTCGGCGGCAATAACGCTGTCACGCGCCCCTGCGTGCACGCGCTCGACCCAACGCTACAGCGCGTCGGTGTGCTGACGCTCGACGCGCACTTCGATCTTCGCGACACCGATTGCGGCCTCACCAACGGCAATCCAATTCAAGCTTTGCTCGAAGATGGCTTGCCTGGAGCGCATATCGCGCAGCTGGGGCTGCTCCCCTTCGCCAACACAAAGAAGGCGCACGACAAAGCCAAAGCCGCCGGCATCACCGTCGCCACCGCCGCCGCGTGCAAAGCCGAGGGTCTCGCCGCAATCGCCGAGCACGCGCTGGCGATGCTCGCCTCACGCTGCGATGTCATCCACGTCGATTTCGATATTGATGTGGTCGAGCGCAGCGCCATGCCCGGCGCGCCGGGCGCGCGCCCCGGCGGCGTTGCGGTTCAGGACTTTTTCAACGCCACACGCGTGATCTCCGCGCATCCGAAGGTGCGCAGCATCGATCTCACCGAGTTCGACCCTTCACTCGATGTCGCCGCCATTAGCGCACTCACAGCAGCGCGCTGGGTGTGCGAAGTGCTGGCGGGATTTCAGAAGCGCTAGCGCTCCCCTCCTCCGTTGCAGAGGAGGGGGTAACGGAGCTACTCCGCCAAAAACGCCTCAACATCGCGGATAAAGCGCTCGCGCTGATCGATCATGATGAAATGCCAGGCGTCATCCACTTTCACGATCCGCGCATTCGGCAGGGTCGCGTACGAGATACGCACGTAGCCTTCATATTGCTCCGGCGTGATCGGCGCGTTCGGCGGGATCACGAACAACACCGTCGTGGGCGCCGTGATGTTCGCTAGTTCAGGGCGCAGATCGGTGACGATCAGTTCGTGAAACGCATTCGCCGAAGTCGCGCGATCGCTGAGGCGCGAATATTCGACATGCTGGGCGCGTGCGCTTTCGGTGCGGATCATCGTTGCGATGGCCGCTTCCGCCACCGACGTCTGATCCGCAGGCGCGGCCATCATGCCGGCGCGCACTTGGTCCGCCACCGGCCGCACACTTTCCGCAGTCGCGCCCGGCGGGCCGAACATAGCGCCCATCCATGGAATCATGTCGACAACCATCAACTTGCCGACGCTGTTCGGATGACGCGCCGCCAGCATCATGCCCATGGTGCCGCCCATCGAGTGGCCGATCACCGCAGGGCGCTCGAGCCCCTGCTCTGCGATATAGCGCGCGATCTCTTCGGCCACCGGCGCCGCGACCGGACCCTCAGCATTGCCCGCTGCCGGGAAGCCGCCAAAGCCATTCAGCTGCACAAGATGCACGGTGTAGCGATCATCCAGCGCATCGGCCGTCTCCGCCCACAGATCGCGGTGTGAACTGAGGCCCGGAATGAAGATCACGTCCGGCCCGCTACCGCGCGTCACCACGCTGATACGGTCGGACGTGAAGCTCTGCCTCGGCGCCTCAGGCGCGGACGCGCAAGCGGACGCCATCAAAGCGGCGGCCAGCACCATAAAGCCACGTCTCTTCATCACACCCTCCACACGCCGCGGCGCGGCTCCAAACCAGTCACATCAACAAAATGATGCAACAGCGCGCACAGCGGCAGTGCGCTCGGTCAGTCCTGGCAGGTGACAAACATCACGCCCGGCCCGGCATGCCAGTCCGGCCGCTAGTCCATTGTCACAACAAGTTTCCCGGTCGCGCTGCGGTCCATCAGCGCCCGGATCGCCTTGCCGCCGTCCTTCAGCGGATAGTGCGCGGAGATACGCGGGCGAATTTTGCCTTCGGCATAAAGCGCGAAGAGATCGCGCACATTGCCCTCGTGCAACTTCGGCTCGCGCGCAACGCTCGCGCCCCAGAACACACCGACGATCGACGAGCTCTTGAGCAGTGTCAGATTAAGCGGCGGTGTTGGGATGCCTGCCGGAAAGCCGATCACGAGATAGCGCCCGTTCCAATTCATTGCCCGCAACGCCGGCTCGCAATAATCGCCGCCGACAGCGTCATAGATCACGTCGGCGCCGCCGCCCGTGACTTGCTTGAAGCTTTCGGACAACGCCTTGCTCTGATCTTTCGCGAACGCGCCGGGCGGATAGATCACCGTCGCGTCCGCGCCGGCTTCCATCGCAAACGCGGCTTTGGCTTCGCTCGACACCGCGCCAACGACGCGCGCGCCCATCGCTTTGGCCAATTCGATCGCCGCGACGCCAACACCACCGGCTGCGCCAAGGATGAGCACCGTCTCACCGGCCTTCAGGTGGCCGCGGTCTTTCAAGGCGTAATAAGATGTGCCGTACGTCAGAATGAACGCGCTCGCTTCATCGAACGGCATCGCATCCGGAATCGGCATGATCCGCGCCGCCGGCAGCTTGATCTTTTCCGCGTAGCCGCCCCAGCCGGACGAACCGATCACGCGCTGGCCGACCTTTACGTGCGAGACGCCCGGGCCAACGCTCTCCACCACGCCCGCGACTTCGCCGCCTGGCGCAAATGGGCGCTCCGGCTTGAACTGATATTTATCCTCGATGATCAGCGCGTCGGGAAAGTTCACGCCCGCGGCCTTCACCGCAACCACCACCTCGCCTTCGCCAGCGACCGGGTCCGGCGCGTCGGCGAACTCCAACTCTTCCGGCGGTCCGATTTTGGTGCTGAGCAGCGCTTTCATGTTCGTCCTCGACTTGGCTTCGCCCTCTTCTTTCGGGCATTCTCTCGCCCACGGCAACGTGCCGCGAAGGGAGCGCCCATGACCCGCACCGGCTTTTACTGGCGCTTAGCGCTCTCGATCGTCATCGACATCGCCGACTTTACTCTGGGGCGCATCCCGATCTTCGGCACGGTGACCGACGGTATCGGCACCATCGTTCTGTTCGCACTCTGGGGGCCGGCTGGCCTCGTGAACGCGTGGGAGCTGATCGACGTCACCGATCAGGCCGACGGCTTTATCCCCACCGCCACCCTGATCGCGCTCTATGTCGGCTGGCGGCAAGGCATGTTCGGCCGGCGCGGCGGCGCAGAGGTCACACCGACGGAACAAACGCCTAGGTGAAACCGCGGCAAATCTAGGTATAAGCCGCCCATGACTTCGACCTGGGCGATTGCCCTTCATGGCGGCGCCGGCGCCATCGCCGAACGCGCTTACCAGCGCGAAGAAGAGCACATGGCCGCGCTGCTCGACCGCGGCTCGGCGATGCTGGCCAAAGGCATGAGCGCGCTTGATGTCGTCACCGCCATGGCCGGCGCGCTGGAAGCCAGCGGTTTGCATGTCGCTGGCAAGGGCGCTGCGCCGAACGCCGATGGTGTTGTCGAACTCGATGCCTCGCTCATGGATGGCGCCACGCGTGCGGCGGGCGCTGTTGCGGCGCTGCGCGGCTTCATCTCGCCGGTGCGCGTTGCGCGCGGCGTGATGGAGAAAACCTCACACGTCCTTCTCGTCGGCGACGGCGCTGCGCAATTTGCGTCGAACGAAGGCTTCGAGAAAGTCGAAGATCCGAAAACTTATTACGTCCCGGCCGAGAGCGGCCTCCCCGGCGGCGGCACGATCGGCGCGGTCGCGTTAGACACCAACGGTAACCTCGCCGCCGCCACATCCACGGGCGGCCTGCACGGCAAAATGCCCGGCCGCGTTGGCGACACGCCGATCATCGGCGCCGGCTGCTGGGCCGATGAGCGCGCGGCCGTTTCTTGCACCGGGCTCGGCGAATACTTCATGCGCGTGAATGCGGCGGCGGATGTCTCGGCGCGCATCGCCTATGCTGGCCAAACTCTCGAACAAGCAGCGGCCGGCGTGATCGAAGATGTGCGCAAGCTCGGCGGCTATGGCGGGCTGATCGCCGTCGATAAACACGGCAACGTCGCCGCGCCGTTCGCAAGCCAAGGCATGAAACGCGGTCTCGCCAATGCGCGCGGGCTACGCGAAGTGAAAACATTCTAGCAAAGGTGATCCGATGAAGAAGTTGCTCGCACTCGCCCTCGTCGCCGCGCTTGCCGCCTGCGGCACCACCGCGCAAACCGGCGGCCCACGCACCGATTGGCGTTGCGACGGCGGCGCCGCGTACTCTGTACGCATCACCAATGCTGGCGCAGCGGAAATCTTCGCAGGCGGGCAGCTCTATACGCTTGCAGCCTCCGGCAGCGGCTACAGCAACGGCCAAGTCTCCTACGCCGACAACGGCACGCTCAACGGCGCAGCTGGCGGCCCGTACACAAACTGCCGCCGGAGCTGAGCGATATGATGCGATCCCTAATCCTTGGCGCTTGCCTGCTCGCGCTCGGCGCCTGCCAGAGCGCGCGAGACTTGTCGCAGGGTGAGCGGCTCAGCTGGTCGTGCGCGAACGACAATAGCTTTAGCCTGCGCACCGTGGGCGATTCCGTTGAAGTCTACGCTGGCGGTGAAACCAACCGACTTGCGCCCGTGGCGACCGAGAGCGGCCGCTCCTATTCCAACGGCGCGATCACGCTCACCGAGGCCGGCGGCCGCGCTACGCTGAGCGGCGCGAATGGCGGCCCGTATGAAAACTGCCGGCGCCGCGGCGGCGATTGGTGGCCGGATCTCTGGTAATGCGCGGCTATTTCGGCATTGGCGCCGAGGATATTTCCAAGGCGATGAACGTCGGCGCGCTCATGCGCACCGCGCATGCGTTCGGCGCGAGCTTCTTCTTCACCGTCAACGCCCACCCGAAAGTACGTGAAGCCTACAACGCGGACACCTCGCGCAGTTTCAAGCACGTGCCTTACTATCCGTGGAACAGCGTGGATGAAATGCGCTTGCCGAAAGGTTGTGCGCTCGTCGGCGTCGAGCTCACGGATGACGCGGTTGAGCTGCCACGCTTCCAGCATCCGCAAGCCGCTGCCTATGTGCTTGGCCGCGAGCGTGGCTCGATCAGTCCTGAACTGCTTTCGCGCTGCCAGCACGTCGTGAAAATCCCGACCAAGTTTTGCGTCAATGTCGGCCTCGCCGGCGCACTGGTGATGTACGACCGCCTGCTCGCGCATGGCGGCTATCCCGCGCGCCCAATCATGCCCGGCGGCCCGCCGCCAGAGATGAGCGAACGGCTCAAGCCGAAGAAGTGAGCCAGCCCGGCGGATCTGGACTTTCGCGCAATGTACGCGGCGCGCTGTGGATGCTCGGCTCCGCCGCTGCGTTCACGCTGATGACGACGCTCGTGAAATATCTGGGCGACGGCTACTCCCCCGCGCTGCAAACCTTCTACCGACAAGCCGCCGCCGTGATCGTACTGCTGCCGATCATTGCGCGCGATCCGCGCGCGGCATTCAGCACCACCCGCCCCGGGATCATGATCTACCGCGCGCTGGTCGGCACCTTCTCGGTCATTCTTGCGTTCTACGCATATCAGGAATTGCCACTCGCCGAGGCCAACGCGCTTTCATTTACGCGCACGCTCTGGATCGTGCCGCTCGCGGTGCTGGTGCTGCGCGAAAGCATCGGCCCGTGGCGGCTTGGGGCTACAATCGTCGGCTTCCTCGGCGTGCTGCTGATCCTGCAGCCAACCATGAGCGGCCACGGCAGCTTGCCCGCCCTAGCAGCGCTCGCCTCCGCTGCTCTGTTCGCCACCACTATCACCGGCATGAAGATCATGACGCGCGACAATAGCGTGCTGGTGCTCACCACGTGGAGTGCGGTGCTCGGCCTCCTGCTCGCAGCGCCGGTCGCTGCGTTCGAGTGGCAATGGCCGACATGGCCGGACCTCGCGCTGCTCTCGATCATGGGCGTCGCCGGCCTCGTCGCACAAAGCTGCTACATCAAGGGCATGGCGATCGGCGATACGACCGCGATGGCGCCAATCGACTACAGCCGGCTGCTGTTCGCGCTCATCGTCGGCTTTGTACTGTTCCAGGACGTGCCCGACCCGCTGGCCATGGCCGGGGCAGCGATCGTCATCGCCTCGACGTTGTTCATCACTTTCCGCGAAGCGCGGCTGAAGCTGCCTAAACGCCCGCCGAGCGATCAATAAAGAAGCGCCGCGCGATGAGCGCGGCGCTTCAAAATTACAAATGCCGAATTCAGCTGACGGGCGGCGTCCCGCCTCGGTTCTTCAGCGCTGGCCATTCGGCGAACGCGAACCAACCGATGAGAGCGATCGGCACCACCCATCCAATGAGCGGAATGATCGAGGCAAGAAAGATCAAAGATAACGCGCCGCTATAACCAGCCTTCGAAAAGATCTTCCACCAAAACACAATGAAGAGCACCAGCATGGCTAAACCGACGAGCAGGAAGATGCCCATCAGGCCGCTCATTGCGGCGATTGCGGCTGTCGGATCACCACCAGAATAGTCTTGCATATGCTTGCCTCCCTCCGCCTCTTGGCTGAGGCCTTGGACTTTCAAGTGAGCCGGCGGCTGCGTCAACGAAGATGCGGAACCGCGCCCATTGGCGGCGTCCTATGCGGTGTTGGGGATTGCGGCGCCTGCGAAGCGTGCCCATAAACCGGGCGTGACCGCAGCTCTCCCCTCCCTCGCTGGCCTCTCCAAACCGGAGTTGGCCGAAAAGCTTGTCGCCGTCGGCGTTGAGCCGAAGAAGGCCAAGATGCGCGCCGAGCAGCTCTGGCGCTGGATTTATCACTACGGCGTCACTGATTTTGGCGCGATGACCAACGTCGCTAAGGAGCTGCGCGCCACGCTGGCCGAGCACTACACGTTGGCGCGTCCCGAAATCGTCACCCAGCAGATTAGCCAAGACGGCACACGCAAATGGCTGATCCGCCTCGGCCCCGGCATCGAAGCGGAAGCGGTGTTCATCCCCGGCGTCGGCAAAGCCGGCGCGCTTTGCGTTTCAAGCCAAGTCGGCTGCACGCTGAACTGCACCTTCTGCCACACCGGCACGCAGAAGCTCGTCCGCAATCTCACCGCCGCCGAGATCGTCACACAAGTGATGATCGCGCGCGACGCGCTGGACGAATGGCCAACCGCGGAGCGCCCGCTCAACGACGGCGACCGCCAGCTCACCAACATCGTGTTCATGGGCATGGGTGAGCCGCTCTACAATCTCGACCATGTCGACACCGCCATCGCGATCATCTCGGATGGCGACGGCATCTCCATCGGCCGCCGCCGCATCACCGTTAGCACCGCCGGCGTCGCACCGCGCATAAAGGAGTTGGGCGACCGCACCGGCGCCATGCTCGCGATCTCGCTGCACGCCACCAATGATGAGCTGCGCAATCAGCTCGTGCCGCTGAACAAGAAATACAATCTCGAAGAATTGTTCGCCGCCATCCGCGAATATCCGGGGCTCAACAACGCCAAGCGCGTCACGTTCGAATACGTGATGCTGAAAGGCGTCAACGACTCGCTGCCGGAAGCTAAGGCCCTGGTGAAGCTGCTGGCCGGCATCCCGGCGAAGATCAATCTCATCCCGTTCAATCCGTGGCCCGGCACGAACTACGAGTGCTCGGACTGGGAAACGATCGAAACGTTCGCCGAAGTCTTGAACCGCGCCGGCTACTCCTCGCCCATCCGCACCCCGCGCGGCCGCGACATCCTCGCCGCCTGCGGCCAGCTGCGCAGCGAAAGCGTCAAGCAGCGCGCCAGCGAACGCTTGAAGGCGGAAGCGGCGCCGTGACACGCGTCGGCGCATTCCCTCCCCTTCGGGGGAGGGTGTCGCGAAGCTTGCTTCGCGACGGGTGGGGTGATGGCGCTTCACGTGCAGGCGCTGGCGCTGCCGTCCCTCCCGTCACGCTGCGCGTGACACCCTCCCCTTGCGGGGAGGGAATATGAAAACCCCGCGGCTCGAATCCTCCGGCGTTGTCCTACGCCCGCTCGAACTCGCCGACGCCGATGCGCTCTACGCAGCGCACAGCGATGAGGAAACGCACCATTATTGGTCGAGCCCCGCGCACAAAAGCGTCGCGCAAACCCGCGACTACATCGCCGACACGCTCGCCCTGCCCGGTGCGCACGTTTGGGCGATCACCGAGAGCGGCGGCGAGGCGCTCGGCCGCATCGGGCTTTTCAGCGAGCGCGACGGCGTCGGCGAAATCGGCATCATCATGCGCCGCGAAGCCACCGGCCGCGGCCTTGCCTCGAAAGCGCTGAACCTCGTCGTCGAACACGGCTTCGGCCCACTCGGCCTCCACCGCATCGCTGATCAGCCTCTTCCTGCGCGCCGGCTTCCAGCGCGAGGGCTTGTTGCGCGGCAATTGGAAAACCCATCTCGGCATTCGCGACAGCGTCATCATGGCGAAGCTGCGCGACTAAGGTAATGTCAGCGCTTCATTCGTCGCCCAGCACTTGCCGTTTAGGCGCCCTCGCCGCACATTGAGCCCTCATCAGGGTGCGTTGACATGCGAGTTCGATACTGGGGCACGAGAGGCTCGATCGCGACACCGGGTCCGGCGACGTTACGCTATGGCGGCAACACGTCCTGCGTGGAGGTCCGCTCTGACTCCGGCGCTCTTATCTTGCTCGATTGCGGCACTGGTGCGCACGCACTCGGCCAGACTCTGCAAGGCCCCTGCTCGGGCCACATCCTGATTTCGCACACGCACTGGGATCACATTCAGGGGCTGCCATTCTTCGCGCCGCTCTTCGTGCCGGGCAATGTCTGGCACATTTACGGGCCGCGCGGCATCGGCCAATCGATGCGCGAAGTGCTGGCCAAGCAAATGGAGTACGATTATTTCCCGGTCGCGCTGAACGCGTTTGCGGCGGAGATCCATTATCACGACGTCGTCGAAGGCGGCTTCAGCATCGATGACGTGCGCATCAAGACGCAATATCTCAATCACCCGGCGCTTACCGTCGGCTATCGCATCGAGGCTGATGGCGCGACCGCCGTCTACGCCACCGATCACGAACCCAACAACGCCGACGCCGGCCAAGGCTGCTGCAACGGCGCCGAAGGCGGCGATATCGATCACGTCGAATTCCTGCGCGACGCCGATCTCGTCATTCACGACGCGCAATACACCGCCGCCGAATATCCCGCGAAAATCGGCTGGGGTCACAGCACGATCGAATACGTGGTCGACGTTGCGATCGCCGCCAATGTTCGCCAAGTCGCGCTTTTCCACCACGACCCATCCAGGAATGACGATGCCGTGGAAGGGCTCCTCGCCGCTGCGCGCGAGCGCGCCGAAGATGCTGGCTCAGACCTCATCATCACCGCCGCTGCAGAAGGCCAAACCATCGAACTGCGCGGCGCGGCGGATGATGCGCGGTCGGTGCCCTTCCTGCCGTCGAGCTTGGTCAAACCGGGTGGCGACATCGAAGAAGAATTGGTGCTTATTAGCGGCGTCGGCGAAGCCGAGTGCGCGATGCTCGCAGCTGCGGCTAAGGCCGACGGCATCCCAAACTGGTCTGAGCTTTCGCCCGAAGCCCTGAAGATCACAGCGCAGGGCGGCAACCCCTCGCTCATCTTTATCGGCGACGACATCCCCGGCATCGACCCGATCGAACTCAGCCGCGAACTGCGCGCGTCTCAGTCTGAAATCGACCGGCAAATTCCAATCATCGTCGTCACCGATCAAGCCAATGTCGATCCGGAGCGCGGCGAAGCCGCAGGCGTCACCGATTGGCTGACACGCCCGTTTAGCATCCAGTACGCGCGCTCGCGCATGCGCGCTTGGCTGATGCGTTCGATGTTGCGCTGGCGCAAAGCGGTGCTGCCGATCAACGAGGAGGCGCGGCTTGAAGCCGTGCGCAGCCTCGGCCTTTTGGATACCGAGGCCGAAGAGCGCTTCGATCGTCACACCCGTATCGCCGCCGCGGCGCTCGACGCGCCGATTGCACTGGTGACCTTAGTCGATCGCGACCGGCAATGGTTCAAATCGCATTTGGGTTTCGATTTCAGCGAAACTCCGCGCGACATCGGCTTTTGCTCACATGCGATCCTCGATGATGCGCCGCTTGTCGTTACCGACGCGCTTAGCGATGACCGTTTCGCCGAGAACCCCGCTGTCATCGGCGATCCGCACGTGCGCTTTTACGCTGGCATTCCGCTGAAGCTCGCCAACGGCGCCCGCGTCGGCGCGCTTTGCATCGTCGATCATCGCCCGCGCACCATCAGTCCCGCTCAGCTCAAAATGTTGCAAGACATCGCCCGCATGGTCGAAGAAGAGCTGGAACAACCAGCAACCGACACGACACGCGCGGCGAGCTAAGCGCGGTCCCGCGCAATATAAGCGCGCGCAATCAACGGCTCACGCGCAGCAACGAACGCATCGCTCCACGCCGCGGAACAACCGATCAAACAAGGTCGTTGTTCGCGAGATCAAAATGGAGCCTCACATTATGCGTACTTTGCTTTTGAGCGTTTGCGCCGTTTCGCTTTTTGCTGGAACGGCAATCGCGCAAACCACTGCGCCTGCCGCCACTGAACAAGCGCCTTCAGCCGCAACCGCGCCCACGACGCCTCCTGCCGTCCAATGCGTCGGCGCAACCGGCGTCGTTTATTTTGACCTCGGTTCCACAAGCCTGAACGCCGATAGTGAAACTTCGCTGCGCGACATCGCCAACGCCCGCCGCGCCGAATGCGCGACGCAAATCACGCTGACCGGCCACACCGATTCCACCGGCTCAGCCGCGCGCAACCGCCAAATCGCAACCCAGCGCGCCGCCGCTGTACAAGCGCAGTTGGTCACGCTCGGCGTGCCGTCGGAAGAAATTGCCATAGGCGTGGCCGGTGAAAACGTGCCGCAAGGCGCCGAAGATCGCCTCAACCGCCGCGTGACAATCACGCTGACGGCGAGCCCGCGCGCCCCGGCCGCCGCACCCGCAGCGCCGCCCGCAACCAACTAGCTCCGAGAGAATCCGGCGTGATCACCCGATCACGCCGGCCTTGGCGCTAGGTAACGCCGCGCATTTGAATTGCGCTTGGGCGGCAATGGTGGCTTGCTGACCGGAAAATAAAATCCGGGAGGCGGCCATGCACGATCTGGTCATTCGCAACGGCACAATCGTCGATGGTTCAGGCGCGCCGCGCTTCGTTGCCGACGTGGCCATCGATGGCGGCCTCATCACCGCGATCGGTCCCGATCTCCCAAAGGGCAAAGAAGAGATCGACGCTGCCGGCAATATCGTCGCGCCGGGCTGGGTCGACATTCACACGCATTATGACGGCCAGGCCACTTGGGATCAGGAGATGGCGCCGTCGTCCTGGCACGGCGTCACCACCGTGGTCATGGGCAATTGCGGCGTCGGCTTTGCGCCTGCGAAACCGGACAAGCACGATTGGCTTATCGGCTTGATGGAAGGTGTGGAGGATATCCCAGGCACCGCGCTCGCCGAAGGCATGAGCTGGAATTGGGAGAGCTTCCCAGAATATCTCGATGAACTCGAGCGCCTGCCGCGCACCGTCGATGTCGGCACGCACGTCCCGCACGGCGCTGTGCGCGCATACGTGATGGACGATCGCGGCGCCCGCGACGACACCCCGACCGAACACGAAATCGCGCGCATGTCGCAATTAGTGGAAGAAGGCCTGCGCGCCGGCGCGCTCGGCTTCTCGACCTCGCGCACCATCCTGCACAAATCCGTCGACGGTGAATTAGTGCCCGGCACCAGCGCCACGAAAGAAGAACTGATCGGCATCGGCCGCGCCATGGGCCGTGTCGGTTACGGCGTCTTCGAAATGGCGTCGGACCTGAAGCGCGAATGGAACGAGTTCGAATGGATGGGAGAACTCAGCCGCGAAACCAAGCTGCCCGTGACTTTCGCAGCGCTGCAATCGATTGCCAAGGAACTGCCGCTGGATGAGCAGATCAGCGAAATGCGCGCGCAGAACGCCAAGGGCGCAAACATCGTCGCGCAGATCGCGCTGCGCGGAAATGGCATCGTCATGGCGTGGCGCGGCACCGTCCATCCCTTCCGCTTCCGCCCCGCCTGGGCGGAAATCATGAACAAAAGCTGGGACGAACAACTCGCACATCTGCGCGATCCGGCTTTCAAGCAACGCATGATCAGCGAAGACAGCGTCTTCCCGCAGAGCGACCTCATCGGATTGATGATGGTCGTCGCCAGTGGTTGGTCCGTGCAGTACGAAATGGGCGAGGCGTTCAATTACGAGCCCAAGCAAGATGAGACCATCGCCGCGCGCGCCGCCGCCGCGGGCGTATCGCCGGCAGAGTACGCCTACGATCTCCTGATGCAGGATGACGGGACGGGCTTCATTTACTTCCCGATCCTCAACTACGCCGACGGCAATCTGAACTTCCTCGAAAAGCTTCAAACCGCCGACGATTGCGTGAACTCACTCTCCGACGGCGGCGCCCATTGCGGCACCATCTGCGACGCAGCTTCGCCCACCTTCATGCTGCAGCACTGGGTGCGCGACCGCGCTGGCCAACGCATCACGCTTGAAAACGCCGTGAAACGCCAAGCCCGCGACACAGCCGTGCTTTACGGCCTCACCGATCGCGGCCTCATCGCACCAGGCTATCTCGCCGACATCAACATCATCGATTTCGACAAGATCAAACTCGGCAAGCCGTGGCTCGCCTTCGATCTCCCAGCTGGCGGCAAGCGCTTGCTGCAAAAAGCAGATGGCTACGTCGCCACCATCAAGTCGGGCCAGATCACCTTCCGCGATGGCGCTTATCTCGGCGTCCACCCCGGCAAACTCATCCGCGGCCCACAAGAAGCGCCAAAGGCAATGGCGGCGGAGTGAGTTCACATCTGCTCGATAAACGTGACGCCCTGCAAACCCGGGTGCGATGCATCGCGTGATTTGCGCGCGCGGATGTCTTGCACCATTTCGAGAGCGCTCTTCTTCGGCTTGGAGAGCGCCGCATCGCTCACACCGAGCGGGGTCACGCGATCACCCCAGCGCACCAAGTGCGCGCACACGGTGAGGCCCGCGCCGAACGCCGGCAGCAGCACCAACGCACCCGGCTTCATGCGGCCCTCTTCCAGGGCTTCGGCCAGCGCTACAGGCACAGTCGCCGCGCTCATATTCCCATAGCGCTCGACCGTCAGCATCACCTTATCCATCGGCACGCCGCTGCGATTCACCACGGCTTCGATGATGCGCAGATTGGCTTGGTGCGGGACGACGAGATCGATGTCATCCGGCGTCACGCCGCACTTTTTCATCACCGCTTGGCTGGCCTGCACCATGCCGTTCACCGCGCGCTTGAAAATTTCCGGCCCGTCGAAATCCCATTCAGTATCGCCTGAAGTGACGCCGCGATTGGTGTACGCCGTGCCCATGCCACGCACGCGCAATGTCTGGCGCGCATCGGCCAAACAGCCAAGCTGCTCGCCGAGCACGCCTTCTTCCTTGTCGCTCGCTTGCACGACGACCGCCGCGCAGCCGTCGCCGAACAGAACTGCGACGTTGCGATTGTCCCAATCCATGAACGGCGAAATGATCTCGACGCCAATGACAAGAGCGGTCTTCACCACGCCGGTGCGGATCATCGCAGTCGCCGTGCTCAAACTGTAGAGAAAGCTGGTGCAGGCCGTGTTCACGTCCATCGACGCCGCACGTGTGGCGCCGAGCGCCGTCTGCACGCCGCTGGCCGAATTGGGCACCAGCTCATCGCTCGAACAACTGCCGTAAACGATGAGATCGACATCGGCGGCATCAACGCCGGCGCACGCCAAAGCTTGCTTCGAGGCCACCACGGCCATCTCGATCGCGGAAACGTGGCTGACCCGCCGCTCCTTCATGCCTGTTCGGCTGACGATCCATTCGTCATTGGTGTCGAGAAAGGTCGAGAGATCGGCGTTTGTGAGCACGGCCGACGGCATGCATTTGCCCCAGCCCGTGATTGCAGCATGTGTCATGAAAACCCTCTGGTTCCCACACCGCTAGCAAGACGGAGCGGCCGCGTCATCCGGGCAATGCCGCCGCGCGATGCTGCATTGCACAAGTTTGCGCGGTAGCCCTAGCCCGGCCGCAAATTCGTCCTAGCTCTCCCCGCATGAAACGCATCCTCGCCCTCGCGCTCACCCTCTCCTTCGCCGCCTGCACCGCCGAGCCGCCGGCCGCGCCCAGCGCGCCAGCCGCGCCAGCGCCCGCCGAGCAACCCATCGACGCCAACGCGCTCTCCGCCAATGGCTGGGGCCCGCTGCGCATCGGCATGACCATGGCCGAGATCACCGCCGCCCTCGGCCCTGACGCGAACCCGAACGCCGTTGGCGGCGCCGATCCGGCGGTGTGCACACAATTCCGTCCTGAGCGCGCGCCTGAAGGCATGCTGCTGATGGTCGAGAACGGCGTGCTCAGCCGCATCACCCTCATGCGCACCAATGTTCTGAAGACCGACCGCGGCTTCGGCCTCGGCGATAGCGCCGCCGCCATCAAGGCCGCCTACGGCGCCGACGCCATCGCAACGCCGCACAAATACATTGGCCTACCGGCCGAATACATAACTGCGTGGGTCAATCTGCGCCCGACCGAATATGTGCAAGACGCCAACGCCCGCGGCATAGTCTACGAGACCGACGCGCAAGGCATCGTCCGCCAGATCCACGCTGGCGGCCCGAGCATTCAATTGGTCGAAGGCTGCAGCTAACGTGAATTAGTTCGCAACCGGTTCGACGCACGAGCCGCGCCGACTCATGTTAAGCGCGCCTGATGCAAGCAGTCGCACAAGCCACCGCAATCGTTCTCGCCGGCGCATCGCTGGGCTGGATCATGCTCTTCTCGTTCGTGCTCTCGCCAGCAGCGTTCGCAACCTTCGACGCGGGGCGCGCCGAGCGGCTGGTAAAGTACGTGATGAACCGGGGCCACGGCATCCTCGGCCTGATCGCGCTGCTCTCAGGCGTCGCCGCCTTGTTCGCCGGCGCAGTTGCTGGCGCCGCAGTTGCCGCCATCGCTGGCGTGTTCGCGTTCATGTGCAAGTTCGCGCTGGCGCCGCGTGAAGACAAGCCGCTGAAAGGCCATCGCGTACTGAAGACGGCGCGCATCGTCGCCTCCGGCCTCACGGCCTTTATCGCGCCAATCCTGATCGCTTCGATCGTTCTGACGCTGATGGGTATCTAAGCCGCAGCCGTAGACTTCGCCTCTTCGAGCGCGCGCTTGGCGCGTGCGATCCACGTTGCGACATCATCGACTGTCGGCGCCGGCGCCGAACCCCAAGCGCGCTGACCTTCGTCAGACAAGCCCCAGCGCGCGACGCCGTCGCAGAGTTCAGTCGCATCCATCAGCGCAAGCTCTTCGATATCGCTGATGCCACACGCCACCAGCGCCTGCGCCTCGCGTGAGCGTAGCCCCGGCACCGTGCACGCGAGCAAAGCTTGCGCCTGCCAATCGCGGATCACTTGCGCCGAGATGTGGCGCACGTCGATCTGGCTCTCGCCCTCTTCCGGCTTCAGCGCCAGCAAATCAGCAATCGTCTTGACGCCAACAGCTTCGAGGCGCTTGGCCGTCTTCGGCCCGATCGAGGGCGCCTGAACGACTGGCGCGCGCTCGTTCAAAGTCGCGCGCGGCAGTGTCTTGTCGACCTTCGCCAGCGGCGCGCCTTCCGGCAGCTCACGCGGCAGCGGCGGCTCTTTCGCCGGCTTCTCCGCTTTCGCTGGCTTTTCGGCTTTCATCGGCGCTGGCGCGACATCGTTTGCAGGCGGCGCAGCGGCAGCGGCCTCTACTGGCGGCGGGTCGAGCTCGATCACCTTTTTTGCAGGTTTGGCGGGCTTCGCAGCCACGGGCTTTGTAGAGGTTGCAGTCTTCTTCGGCTTTGCCGCGGCCGTCTTCTTCACCACCTCGCGCGACGGCGCGCCCTCGCCGGCTTTGGCGCCCAACTCGCGCGGCCACTTCGCATCGAGCGACGAGAGCGGCGTCTTCATCACTTCAGCCGCGTACAATTCACGCACGACCTTATCGTCTTCACCGAGCGTGCTGCGCACTTTGCCGGTGCGCTGGAATTCTTCGTACTGCGCCTGCACTTCGCGCCGCGCCGCCGCATCATCCATCAGCTTCAGCACGCTTTGGATAGGTGCGCCGAGCGCGAGGAAGACCGCCTCCAACGATCCGCCAACCTTCGGCGGCGCGACAGCGGCTTCGGCAAACGCACGATCCAGAATGCGCGAGAACCCAATCGCCGCATGGCCGACCAGTTTGGCGATCGCGTCCTTCAGTTCTTGATCCAACCCAGCCGGCGGATCTTTCACGCCCTTAGCAAGGTCGTAGTGATCGATAATCAGCTCGTACGACTTGGTCGCCTCTTTGGCGCCGGCGCGCACCATGTCGCCGAGCCAGCGATCGCCGCTCGGCACATTGACCGCCGGGTAGCCGCCGAGATCGTTTTCGAGAATGTACTGAAACGTCTTGTACGATTTGGAAAAGCTCCACTCCACCGCGCGGTGGATGACGCCCTCTTCCTCCGTCTGGTGCGTATGGAAAGGCTGGATCGGATCCACATAATAGTGGCTCATCACCCCGGCCGACCACGCCGCCTGCTTCCAATCCTTCGCCGCGAGCGCGCGCACCGTGCGGCGATACCATTCCTCGCACGCGTCGATGGCGCCGCCCCAATCATTGTCGCGGACATGCAGCACGTGGTTCTTGAAGTCTTTGAACACTTCGTCCGGCGCCTTGGCGCCGGCGAGATATTCGGCGTGATAGTGCAGCAGCAGATTGCGCCACTGCTCCGCTTCAGCGCTCTGCAGATGCCGCAGCGCGTCAACCGCCAAGCGGTGATGGTTTGAACGGCAGCGCGTCTGAAAGACGACCGCATACAACAAAGACATCTGGCCCGATCCTCGCCCCAGGCATGAATGCGAGGTTAAAGGTCTCGGGCCAGACTGGTTAGCGATCGGTTAACCCGCGCGCGTGATCCCCCAATCATCGCACAGGATGCGCACCAGCCGCTCGTGCCGCTCCTCGATCGCCTGCAGCGTCCATTCCTGGATCGGCCGGATATCTTCCGTGAGCTTGTGGATCGGCGCGTTCGGCGTCTCGAAGTAGATTTTCTTCTTCTTGTCGTACGGCTTGTTGTCCGCGTCCTTGTTCTGCTCGTAGGTGATCAGCACCAAATTTCCGAGCAAATGCGCCAGCTCCGCGCGTAACGCCGGATCGGGGATGCGCTCGTTCCACCACGAACTGCCGCTCTTCGGCAGAATGTGCTCGACGGTAACATCGTCCGTCATGGTCAGCAGATTGCCGCCCGGCATCGCCGCCTCAAGCCGCATCATCAGCATCCGGCGCTGGCGATCGCGCTTGCGCGAGCGATTGAGCGTGAAGATCAACCGATCGCTCTCCGCCGCGCTCAGCACCAGCCCGCCTTCGCTATAGAGCGCCTTGTCATCACCGACCTTCTTCACCGCCAACGCATAGCGTTTTTCGCGCACGCGGTTGTCGATCGCCGAAAGCTCGCAAGCGAAGGTGAAGCCGTCCAAGGCTTGGAAAAACTTCCGCGCCCGCTCCGGCTCGTGCGAATGCTCCGCCAGGAACGCGATCGCCGGCGGGGCCCAATCCCACTTCTCCACCTGCTTCATTAGCGCCACGCGCCGGTTCACGTCGGTGCTTGCGGCGCCCACATTTACCGAGCCCGCAAAAATCGAACGCAACGCCAGCGCGTAACGCGGCAATTGTTCGAACAGGAATTTGTAAACGCCGCCGGCATTATCGACGGCGCTGCGGAATGAAGCCAGATCGCCCGGCGAGCGCATCTGCTCGCCAGTGAGCAGGAACGGCATCATGTAGAGCAGCTTGGCGAAGTCCTCGCGCTCGAACAGCGCTTCGGTCTCCTCCCATTTGCGCGCGGCCGCATCGGCCTCGGCATTCGAGAGCTTCGAATTCTCGATCAGATCGCTCTTGATGATATCGGCGCTGGAGAGCGGTGAGCCGCGCTTGTTCAAAGTGTGAAACACGGTTTGCGCGCAGCCGCGCTCGTCCGCATCGACAACGTTCAGCGTACAGCACCGCGCCACGTACGACATGAAATTATCGAGATCGCGATCGCTTTCGATCTTCGCTAGCTCGGCTTCGATGGTGCGCGCCGCCAGCTTGAACAAATCCCGCGATTCAATCCCGGTATCCTGCTCGCGCGAGAGCGCGGCCATGTGCCCGGGCTCTTGCACCTTCCCGAGAAAATAGTTCGCGTCCTCATCGCGCAGAATGAGCCGCGGGCGATCACCGTCCATGATCAGCGTTTGATAGGGCTTGGCCCTGCCCGGCATTCTGTCGCGCGCGTACGCAAACAACATCGTCAGCGTCGCCAAACGCTGCTGGCCGTCCGAGATCTCAAGCTTGCCGTGGTTCTTCACCAGCACGATCTGGCCGATGAAATAAAACGGCGCCTTGCGTTCGTGCGCATCCCACAAATCCTGGATCAGCTCGCGCACCTCGCTGTCTGTCCAGGTGTATGGCCGCTGATAGCGCGGCACCTTGAGATCAGGCTTGCGCGTCAGCACCGCGCCGAGATTGAGAATTTGCGAGGAGAGTCCAAGCGGCGTGTTGCCAAATGCTGCTGCCATACCCGCGCTCCCATTATCTTCCTTGTGCGGGAGATCGTTACCGGGCGTCATCGCAGACTTTATCTTTGTCGCCGAAACGACACGCCTTGCTCACGCGGAGGCTGAGTCTGCAATTGGTGCGGCGTCGAACACAGGCGCGCCGCCGATTTGAGCAAAAGTTGCAAAGCCGCGCGCATCAAAAGCGCCGAATACGCTTTTGGCTGCGTTAGCGTCAGTGAAGCCAGCGCGCCGCATGCGGGGGGCGCCATGTTCGGCGATGAGTACGTGCGCCACCCGGCGCGCGATCGCCTCGCCCGAGTCCAACCATACCACTGGGCGCGGCGCCGCCGCCGCCAATTCCTGCGCTAGCAACGGAAAATGCGTGCACGCCAGCGCGATCACGTCGATATCCGCCCCGCCCGGCACGCCGAACAGCCCCTCCATCGCCTCGCTCAGCGCGGCGGGATCGAACGGCTCGCCGCGCAGCTTTTGTTCCGCAGCCTGAACCAAAGCCGCCGAGCCAAACCGCACCACGCGCTTATCCGGTGCGAATTGCTGAATGAGATCATTCGTGTACGCGCGCCGAACCGTCGCCGGCGTCGCCAACAGACCAATCACGCCCGTGCGCGTCAGCGCCGCCGCTGGTTTGATCGGCGGCACAACGCCGACCACCGGGATCGCAAGCGCCGCGCGCACGGCGTCCAGCGCAATCGTCGACGCCGTATTGCACGCCACCACGACAGCGTCCGGCGCCCATTGCTCCGAAAGCCGCGCGAGCAGCGCCGGCACCCGTCCGCGCAGCTCCGCGTCTGACTTCAACCCATAGGGCAGCCACGCATTGTCCGCGACATAGTCCAGCTCAAGCGCGTGCCCGGACGCTGCGATCGCGTCGAGCACCGACAAACCGCCGACGCCGGAGTCGAACACCAACACACGCTTCATCGCGTTAACCATTTGGGCAACCGACTATCTCGCTCAGTTATTAACCAAATTGCTGATTTACGTTTGCTTTTGTTCGTTTGCATTCGCCGCGAACCAGTCCAACACGCACCTGTGGAAACCAGTCCTTAACCGAGTTTGCCGGAATCATGGCGCGGGTTAGTGAGACTTGGTGGGGTTTACGTCAACGCGCCGTGGCGCGCGTTAACAACTGGGGTCGGAATTATGCATGCGATCGGTAAGTCGTCCGCGATTTTCGTGACGCTGTCGGGGCTGTTTTGGGGCGGCTGGGTAGTCGGCTCTCAAACGCCTGAAGGCCAAGAGGCCATCGCCCGCGCCTATGCCGCTTATGAAGAGCAGCAGAGCGCCGCCAGCGCCAACCTGTTTGATTCAACCGCTCTGCGCGCCATCGTGTGCGGCGATCCTGACAGCGTCCAGCAGCAGCCCTGCCTCGCTGTCGCCGCCGCCGGCCGCCTCTTCATCGTCGACGCCGGCTCCGGCGCCGCATCTTCGCTCCAGCGCCGCAACATCCCGATGGAGCGCCTGAGCGCCGTCCTGTTGACCGACGCTGACCTGCCGCAAGCCGCCGATCTCAGCGCGCTCTACGGCGCCTCCAGCAATGGCGGCAACGCACTGCTTCCCGTGTACGGCCCCGCCGATACGCAACGCCTGGTCGATGGCTTGAACCAAGCCGGCGGCTTCGACGGCGCCTCGCGCGGCCTGCAAGCTTGGGGCCCGTCGCCTGAACCGGGCCGCTCCGTCATCGTCTTCGAAGCCGATGGCCTCGTCGTCTCCGCCTTCACCACCGAAGAAGATTCCTTCTCTGGCCGCGTCGGCTATCGCTTCGACTATCGCGGCCGCTCGATCGTCGTCGGCGGTGATGGCCGTGTCGCCACTTCAGCCGCCGCCCGCGATGCGGATGTCGTGCTGCAGGGCGCAGAAACGCAGCGTTCGGCCGAAGTCACCGGCGGCTTCTCCGCCCGTGACGCCGCCGCCAACGCACAATCTCTGAACACCGGCATGGTCGTGCTCACCGGCGCTGAAAATCCGCTGTCGGCGCAAACGCAAGTCGCCGAAGCCCGCGCCGCTGGTTTTGACGATGTCGTCGCCGGCCGCGTCGGCATGCTGGTCGAACTGCCGCTCGCCAACAGCGAAATCAACGTCCGCCCTCTCTAGGCGGCGCACAGTCAGTATTTTCGACGGACTCCGCCGTGCACTCCGTTAGAGTGACATCGGAGGAGCGCCCATGCCCGATCTTAGGCTCGCCGCCATTGCCGCGCATCGCTTCGGCTTTGGCCCTCGTCCCGGCGACCTGCGGGTCATTGCTGGCGACCCCCGCGGCTGGGTAAAGTCCCAGCTAGGCCACCAAGCGCAGCTGCCGCCACAAATAGCAGCGCTGCCGCCGGCCGAGGATGATCTGCTCGCCTTCGGTCGCTGGCTCGCGCGCCGTCGTTTGAACAATGGCAACGGCGCACGCGTGGAAGAGCGCGCGGAACGGCAAGGTATCACGCGCGAAGAGCTGCAGCGCCTCTCAGTGGAAGAAGATTTCGTCGAGAACTTTCGCGCCCGCGCCACGCGCGCCGTTGGCGCCCGCGTCGAAGCCGCCATCACCAGCGAGCGCCCGGTACACGAGCGGCTCGTACATTTCTGGTCCAACCACTTCACCGTCTCCACCGCCAAACCCGCCGCCATCGCGCTCCCGCCCTCGTTCGAGAAAGACGCTATCCGCCCGCATGTCGGCGGCCGTTTCGCCGACATGCTGCTCGCTTCGACCAAGCATCCGGGCATGATCGTCTATCTCGACAATTGGCTCTCTATCGGCCCCAACAGCCGCACCGCGCAGAACCCGCGCCGCGGCCGGCGCTTGCCGGGTGGCGGCCGCCCCAGCGGCCTCAACGAAAACCTCGCTCGCGAAATTCTTGAGCTGCACACGCTCGGCGTAACCGGCGGCTACACCCAAGCCGATGTGCAAGCGCTCGCCGCCATCATCACTGGCTGGACGTACGAGCGCGCGCGCCTGCGCGACCTGATCAGCGACGACGTCGCCAGCCGCAACGGCCACCAACTTTTCGAGTTCGACGCCGACGCGCACGAGCCCGGCGCACAAACCCTGCTCGGCCGGAGCTATGCGCAGGACGGCATCGCGCAAGGTGAAGCCGCGCTAGTCGATCTTGCGCGCCATCCCGCCACCGCGCGCTTTCTCGCGACGAAACTCTGCCGCCATTATATCGCTGACGATCCGCCGCCCGCCGCGATAACCCGCGTCGAACGTGCATTCACGCAGAGCGACGGCGATCTGCGCGCCACGATGGAAGCTCTGGTCGATAGTCCCGAAGCTTGGGAAACGCCGTTCGCAAAGTTCAAGCGCCCGGAGGAATACACAATCACGCTGCTGCGCGCCGCCAACGTGCGCACACTGCCACCTGGCGCCGGCATCGCCGCTTTGGTTGCGATGGGCCAGCGTCCTTATGCGGCGCCCGGCCCCGATGGCTGGTCCGACATCGCCGATTCCTGGCTCACGGCTGACCTCGTTTATAAACGGCTCGAGTTCGCCCAAGCCTACGCAACGCGCATCGCGCGCGCCGACGTGAACCCCGCCGATCTCGCCGCCGAATGCCTCGGCCCGCTGTTCAGCGACGAAAGCCGCACCGCCATCATGCGCGCCGAAAGCCCCGCTCAAGGCCTCGCGCTTCTGTTCGGCGCGCCTGAAATGCAACGGAGATAGACGCATGCTGCATCGCCGCCATCTCCTCGCCGGCGCGGCCGGCGCCACCGCCCTCTCGTTCCCTGTCTTCGCGTTCGGCCAGGCGCAAGCCACCGACAAGCGCCTGCTGGTGATCATCTTGCGCGGCGGCCTCGACGGCCTCTCCGCCATGCCGCCACTTGGCGACCCAACCTACGCAAGCCTGCGCGGCCGTCTCGCCATCGATCGCGCCAATGCGTTGATGCTCGACGACACGTTCGCCCTGCATCCGAACTTGCCACACATGCACGCGCTCTATCGCGCGGGCGAGCTGCTCCCCATCCACGCTTGCGCCACCGGCTATCGCGAGCGTTCGCACTTCGACGCGCAAAATGTGCTGGAAACCGGCGCTGCGCGCCCGTTCGCACGCAGCGAAGGCTGGCTCAATCACGCGCTCAGCGCGCTGCCGCGATCACGCCCTGAAATGGGCATGGCGCTCTCACCGCAAGCGCCGCTCATTCTGCGCGGCAATACCGAAGTCTCGACTTGGTCGCCGTCAGCGCTGCCGGACATCAACACCGACACGATGTCTCGCCTGCTCGCGCTCTATGAAGCGCGCGATCCGGCCTTGGCCGGCGCGCTAACTTCGGCGCTCAACGCCAACGGCGTCGCGATGGATGCAGGCGTGAACGACATGGCCGGCGCCGGCCCGCGTAATCTTACGCCGATGGCGCAGATCGCTGCGCGTTTTCTCAAAGATCCAAACGGCCCCATCGCCGCTGTCATGGAAGCTGGCGGCTGGGACACGCACGCCAATCAAGGATTGGAGCAAGGTCCGCTCGCGCGCGGCCTCGCCGGCCTCGATAACGGACTCCACGCATTCAAAACTGAGATGGGCCGCGCCTGGGCCAACACGGCCGTCCTCATCGTCACCGAATTCGGCCGTACCGCCGCGCCAAACGGCGCCGGCGGCACCGATCACGGCACGGCAGGCGCAGCGTTCCTCGCTGGCGGCGCAATCAATGGCGGCCGCATCCTCGCCGATTGGCCGGGTCTTGCGCGCGGCGCCCTGCATGAAGGCCGCGACTTGCGCCCAACCACGGATTTGCGCGCTGTCTTCAAGGGCGTTCTCGCCGATCACCTGAACGTCTCCACCGCCGCTTTGAATAACGACGCATTCCCAGAAAGCTCGGCTATCGCCGCAGCGCGGGGCTTACTGCGCGCGTAAGAATTTGGCTGCACACAGGCCATCTGCACGCATGGACACAGCCGCCGCCGCCGCTAAAGTCCGCGCGGAATGCGCACCCTGTTCCTGGCCCTCGCAGCTCTCGTCATGAGCGCCGGTCCCGCCGCGGCGGATCGGTTCTCGTTGACCTATGACGGCGTAGGCCTCGGCTTCGTGCCGCTCGGCGGCGTCACCGTCGATGCCGACGTCTCGGATGAGAGCTACGAAATCACCGCCACGCTGCAATCGCGCGGGCTCCTGAATTTGTTCGAGCGCACCAACCTGCGCGCCGAAGCATCGGGCATCATCCATAACGGCGTGGTGCGCTGGCGCAGCTACGACCTCGATCACCGCTACAGCCGCAAACGCCGCGTTATCAACATGGTCGTCGGCGAAGATGGCGCCATCGCCTCCACCATCGAACCGAACTACCGGCTCTGGGGCGACCCCGCGACCAGCGACGAACAACGCCGCCGCTCCCGCGATCCGCTTTCCAGCGTCGTCGCGATGTCGATCGATGTCGGCCAAACCCGCCGCTGCTCGGGGGCGTATCCCACCTTCGACGGCCGCTTCCATTATTTGCTCGAACTCGCGGGCGGCGAGATCGACGATTTCGACGACGCCGGCTACGAAGGCGACGTCTTGAAATGCTCCCTCGCCTACATTGCTGTCGCAGGCTTTGAACAACGCGACTCTGGCCGCCGCCGCATCCCGCACGGCGAAGTCTGGTTCGCGCTGATGCCGGACACAACGTTCGCACCAGTCGTGCGCATCGCCACGCCTCTTAGCGCTGGCGGCGCCACCATCCGCCTCGCCAGCTTCCGCCGCGCCCGCGTCGATGTGCAATTGACGTCCACGCCTTGAACGCCCGCGTCGCCGCCGCCGAATTGTTGATGACCGTGATGGATCGCGGCCGTGCGCTGGAAGACGCGCTCGATGTGGTCCCCAGCTTCAATGCGCTGCAAGGCCGCGATCGCGCCTTCGCCCGCGCATTGGCCACGGCGGGCCTGCGCCGTCTCGGCGGCGTCAACGCCGTGCTCTCGCGCTTCCTCGATCGCCCGCTGCCCGACACCGCGCCGCACGCGCGCGCGCTCCTCCATATCGGCGCAACGCAATTGCTGGTGCTCGGCACGCCCGCCCACGCCGCTGTTGGCGAAACCGTGGAAGCGGCCAATTCGCTGCACGAAACCCGCGGCTTTGCGAAGCTCATGAACGCCGTGCTGCGCAAAGTCGCCAAGGACGGCGCGCCGCTCCTTGCGGCGCTGCCGCCCGGCGCCGATCTGCCGCCCTGGCTCTACACACGCTGGCGCGCCACCTATGGCGAAGCCGCTCCGCGCATTGCGCAAGCACTGCTGCAAGAACCACCGCTCGACATCAGCGTGAAGAGCGATCCGGAAAGTTGGGCGCAGCCCTTGCTCGGCGCGCTCACGCCAACTGGAAGCATTCGCCTCACTGCACCTGCGCCGATCGACTCACTCTCCGGCTTCAACGACGGCGCATGGTGGGTGCAGGATGCGGCCGCCGCGCTCCCGGCGCGCTTGTTCGGCGATGTCCGTGGCAAACGTGTGCTCGATCTCTGCGCCGCACCCGGCGGCAAGACACTGCAGCTCGCCGCCGCCGGCGCCCACGTCACCGCCGTCGATAAATCCGATGCGCGCCTTGAGCGCCTGCGCGAAAATCTCGCGCGCACCAAACTCAGCGCCGAAATCATCGCCGCCGACGCCCTCGAATTCCGCGCCGAACCTTTCGACGCGATCCTGCTCGACGCGCCCTGCACCTCGACCGGCACGCTGCGCCGCCATCCGGACGTCGCTTGGCTCCGCCGCCCCAGCGACATCCGCAGTCTCACCGAACTGCAATCCAAACTCATCACCGCGTGCGCCAAACTGCTGAAACCCGGCGCACCGCTGGTTTACGCCGTCTGCTCGCTCGAACCGGAAGAAGGCGAAGGCGTCGTTGCCGAAGCGTTGCGCACCGGCTGGCGGCGCGATCCGCTGCGCACCGAAATCCCAAGCGATTTCATCACCGCCGCTGGCGACATGCGCACCCACCCGGCGTATTGGCCCGAAATCGGCGGCCTCGACGGCTTCTACGCCGCGCGTTTGCTGCGGACTTGAAGCCCCTCGCCTTGCGCCGCGCGCGCCGCGCCGCTAGCTACCTTTCATGGCGCACACGCTCATCGCACCCTCAATTCTCGCCGCGGATTTTTCCAAGCTCGGCGAAGAAGTTCGCGCTGTCGCGGAAGCCGGCGCCGACATGATCCATGTCGACGTGATGGACGGTCATTTCGTGCCGAACATCTCCATCGGCCCCAGCGTTGTGAAATCGATCCGCCCGCACACGAAGCTGCCGTTCGACGTGCATCTGATGATCGCGCCGGTGGATCCCTACATCCAAGCTTTCCGCGACGCTGGCGCCGACATCATCACCGTTCACCCCGAAGCCGGTCCGCATCTCCACCGCACGCTGCAAGCTATTAGAGCCACGGGCGCCAAAGCCGGCGTCTCGCTCAATCCCGGCACGCCAGCTGAGGCCATTGATCCGGTGATCGATCTTATCGATCTCGTTCTGGTGATGAGCGTCAATCCCGGCTTCGGCGGTCAGAGCTTCATCGAAACCGCGCTGCCGAAGATCGAAAAGATCAGAAAGAAAATCGACGCGACCGGCCGCGACATCATTCTCGAAGTCGATGGCGGCGTGAACGCCAAGACGGCGCCGAGCGCCATCGCCGCCGGCGCGACAGCGCTCGTTGCCGGCACTGCCGTCTATGGCGGCGACGCATCCGCTTACGCCGACAACATCAAGCGGCTGCGGAGCGCAAGCTAACGCCGATGTCCGCGCCGGCCTCCCCGCGGCCGCCCCGGCCCATCGCCGCGAGCGAACATTGGCGCGCCAATCCGTTTCACCGCATGCGCCTCGGCGACGCGACGCCGGACCGCATCCAGTATTGGGGAAACGATCCGCGCACCGGCAATCTCGAACGCGGCCGCGATATTCTCTCTGGCCGCTGGCGCATCGGCGCTGAACACATCAAAGGCGAGTTCGCGCAACCGTGGCCGCTGGCGCAGCCGTCGCGCCACTTCGCCGCGCGCTTGCATTCCTTCAATTGGCTCACCGATCTCGCCGCCCTCGGCCCGGTCGCTAACGCGCGCATCGCTGAGCTCATCGACACATGGGTCGAGCTCTACGGCGAGTGGGACGAACTCGCCTGGGACCCCGAACTCGCAGCCGAGCGTCTCTACGCCTGGCTCTGCTGGGGCCGCGCCGCATTCGAAACTGGCGCGCCCGAACGCCGCGTTGCATTGCTCCGCTCCGCCGCCCGCCATGCGCGCTTACTGCTGCTGGCGCAAAGCGAACTCAGTGACCGCCACCTTGGCTCGATCAAAGCCGGCGCCGCGCTCGTGCTCGCCGGCGCCGCCGGGTTTCCCGAAGCGCGCCGCCTCTCCGAGCAAGGCGAGGAGATGCTGGTCGAAGCTTGCGCCAAACAATTCCTGCCCGACGGCGGCCATCTCTCGCGTTCACCCGAAGCGCTCGCCAAAGCCTTCTTCGATCTCATCACCGCAACCGAAGCGCTTGAAGAAAAACCGCAGCTGATCACCGACACATTGCCCAAGCTCGGCAACATGCTGCGCATGCTGCGTCACGGCGATGGCGGCCTCGCTTGTTTTCACGGCGGCTCCGAAGGCTCAGCCGCCTCGATCGACGCCGCGCTCGCGCGTTGCCCCGGCGAAGTGCGCGCCTTTCAGTTCGCCAACCATTCCGCCTTTCAGCGTCTCGCCATCGGGCCAATGTGCGCAATCTTCGATGTCGGCGGCGCGCCGCCGCTTTCCTACGCCGAGCGCGCGCACGCGAGCGCGCTCGCCTTCGAAATGTCGAGCGAGCGCGAACGTCTCATCGTCAATATCGGCGCCGGCCGCGAGCTCTCACCCGAAGCCCGCCAAGCCGCCCGCGCAACCAACGCACATTCGACGCTCTCACTCGGCGACGCGCTCTCCGCCACGCTCGAAGATCGCCGCGGCAAAGGCAGCCCGCGCCTCGTCGGCCCGACGCTCGATGAAGTACGCCGCTCCTCCGATGAAAGCGGCGTCACCGTGCAAGGCCGCCACGACGGCTACCGCAACAGTTTCGGTCTGCTGCATCGCCGCTACGTCTTCGTCGACAATGACGGCAAGAACCTGCGCGGCATCGACGAACTCATGCGCCCAATGAAGCAAAAGGGCCCGGCCCCGAAAGAGCACATCCCCTACGTGACGCGCTTTCACCTGCACCCAAGCGTCAGCGCGCGCGTGATCGAACATCAAATGGCGCTGCTCGAAACGCCGGGCGGCCAATCCTGGCGCCTGCGGACCGACGCGCCGGTCATCGCCATCGAAGCCTCGACCTATTGGGGCGGCCACTTTCCCCGCGACACGTTCCAGATCACGCTCTCCGGCGGCGCCGATCCGCTCGGCCACGGCCTCAGCCCACCCAACCGCATTCGCTGGGCTCTGGCGCGCACGACCTAAGCGACGCTGACGTTCGCGGACTTGGCGCAGGCTTTTCGCCGGCTCCAGACATTCGTGGCTTTGCAGTCGTCGCCTTGGAAGGTAGGTTGTCGACAATTCCACAAAGCTCTGGGATGCAGCGCAGGGCGAACTCAAAATCTATCCCGGCTTCTCGCATGGGATGGCGACGGTCAACGCCGAGACGATCAACGCCGATCTTTTGGCCTTCATCAAAAGCTGACAAAAAATAACATGCGAGGGCGGCGGCTTTCGACGGCCGCCCTCGCATCGTATCGCGCGACGCCCAATAGCGACCGCCCACCTCTATCCCCCACCGCAGCGCCACTTCCGCCAACAAAATCAAGCACCGCGCAAAAACGTATCCCACACCCAAAAAGCTGAGCGATACTACGCGCATCCCCCGCAAGGGAGTTCTCGTTGCTAGCCGAGCAATTCAGAAGCGGGGGATGTGATCGAGCGTGAAGGTGCTGTCCGTAACGCGTCCGGCTACCCGGACGCGGCGGCGCGAAAATAGAGGGGGCGCCCTCGAAGTTCGCGCAGCAATTTCGTCAGCAATGACGGCGACAGAGCACACCGAAGCCCGCGGGATAGCAGCGTAAGGCGCGAACCGCGGGAGCTACCAGGCTTAAAGGCCAAGTCCGCACGCGGTCGGGGACCTATCCAGGAGAGTGAAAAACCTCCCCGTGACGGCCCGATCGAAAACGATTGCAACGGGGCGCGTGCGACGCGCGGTGTTGGTCAGCGATGATCAACACACAACAGAGACTATCTCGGCGCTTCCCACGCGCCCCGTCTCCCACTCCCCGTCATCCTGGGGCTCGCGAAGCGAGAACCCGGGATCCAGGGGCCACCGCACAGCCCTCCGATCTCTGGATCCTGGGCTCGCACTGGCGTGCGCCCCAGGATGACGGATGTCGCATTGACCCATCCCCGACTCGGAGCCATCAGACACCGATGACCGACATCCTCCCAGTCAAGCGCGCCCTCATTTCGGTTTCCGACAAAACCGGCCTGATCGAGCACGCCAAGGCGCTCTCCGATCTGGGCGCCGCGCTCGTCTCGACCGGCGGCACGCACAAAGCGATCGGCGACGCCGGCCTCAAAGTGCAGGACGTCTCCGCCGTCACCGGCTTTCCGGAAATGATGGACGGCCGTGTGAAGACGCTGCACCCGAAAGTCCACGGCGGCCTGCTCGCACTGCGCGACAATGCTGAACACACCGGCGCCCTCAACGAACACGGCATCGAAGCGTTCGATGTGCTCTACGTGAATCTCTACCCGTTCGAAGCCACTGTCGCGCGCGGCGCCGATTTCGACACCTGCATCGAAAACATCGATATTGGCGGCCCCGCGATGATCCGCGCTGCGGCGAAAAACTACGGCTTCATCGCTGTCGCTACCGACGCCGAGGACATGGAAGCCATCCTCGCAGAAGCCAAAGCACACGGCGGCACAACATTGGCGCTGCGCAAAAAGCTCGCGGCGAAAGCTTTCTCACGCACCGGCGCCTACGATGCGGCGATCTCGTCCTGGTACGCCGAGCAACTCGAAGAGCAAGCGCCAACCTGGCGCGCGTTCGGCGGCAAGCTGAAGCAAACCCTACGCTACGGCGAAAACAGCCACCAGAGCGCGGCCTTCTACACCAATGGCGAACAACGCTTCGGCGTCGCCACCGCCAAGCAGCTGCAAGGCAAAGAGCTCAGCTACAATAATTTGAACGACACCGACGCCGCCTTCGAACTCGTCGCCGAGTTCGATCCGAAGCAAAGCGCCGCCGTCGCCATCGTCAAGCACGCCAATCCGTGCGGCGTAGCCTTAGGCGCCGATCTCTCGGAAGCATACGCCCGCGCGCTCGAATGCGATCCGGTGTCAGCCTTCGGCGGCATCATTGCGGTGAACGGCCGCCTCGATAAAGCCGCCGCAGAGCGCATGATCGATATTTTCACCGAAGTCGTCATCGCGCCGGAAGCCGACGAAGATGCGATCGCCGTGTTCGCAAAGAAGAAGAATTTGCGCCTGCTCGTCACCGGCGGTCTGCCCGCGCCAAACCAGCGCGCGCTCACCTACAAAACGCTCGCGGGCGGCTTCCTCGTGCAGGATCGCGATATCGGCCGCGTCACCAAGGACGATCTCAAAGTCGTCACCAAGAAAGCGCCGACCGACGCGCAGCTGCGCGATCTCCTATTCGCCTTCACCGTCTGCAAGCACGTGAAGTCCAACGCGATCGTCTATGCGCGCGACGGTCAAACTGCCGGCATCGGCGCCGGCCAAATGAACCGCCGCGATTCAGCGCGCATCGCCGCCATCCGTGCAAAGGAAGCTGCGGAAATGGCCAAGAAGAGCGGCTCGCTTGCTGACGGTTCGGCCTGCGCCTCCGACGCGTTCTTCCCTTTCCCCGATGGCTTGCTGCAGGCCGTCGAAGCCGGCGCGACGTCCGTCATTCAACCGGGCGGCTCAATCCGCGACGACGAAGTCATCAAAGCCGCCGACGAAGCCGGCATCGCCATGGTGTTCACGGGGATGCGGCACTTCCGTCACTAAGCGCTTTCGTTAGTTCAGCGCTGTCGGCGTTGCACTCGTCGGCACAGCCAGCGCAGCCTCGATAGCGGCGCGTACTTCCGGCGCTGTCGGCACCGTTTGCGAACCAAACGCGGCGATCAGGCGCCCGTCGCGGCCGATCAGCAGCTTATGGAAATTCCACTGCGGCACGGCGCTTTCACCGATTTGCGCTTCCGCCCACGCATAAAACGGATGCCGCTCAGCGCCGATCACTTCGCTCTTCGCCGCCATCGGGAAGGTCACGCCATAATTCAGCGTGCAAAATTCCTGGATCTCTTCCGCCGAGCCTGGCTCTTGACCCATGAAATTGTTCGCCGGCACGCCAACGATTTCAAATCCCCGGTCCTGATACTCGGTGTAGATTTCCTGCAGGCCCTCATATTGCGGCGTCAGCCCACAGCGCGAGGCGGTGTTGACCACCATGACGACATCACCCTCGAACGCCGTCATCGGCACGCGCTCGGTCCACAAGCCAGGGAAGGAAAATTGATACGCCGTCGCCGGATCAGCCGTGGCCGGATCGGGCGCAGCCGCAAAAGCGACGCGTTGTGCCTCCACAGCGGCGGTGACTGCCGCCGTCCGCTCCGCCGAAATCTCGGGCGCTGGCGGGGCGGGGGCCTGATTGCAGGCGGCAAGCGCAAGAGCGGCGAATACGGCTAAGATGACACGAGACTTGAACATGCGGCTCTCCATTGCGCCAAGCTTGCCGGAGGCGACGCGACAGCACCAGCCTTGCGTACGAAGCATTTTGCTTCCCATCTTGTTATTCGTCGCATCGCTGCTCGGAGTTACGATGCCTACCGCCGCCGCCGAAACTCTGGACCAACGCATCGAGCAACTCGCGCCGCACTTTACCGTCCGGCGCCCGGAAGGCGCCGAGGGCCGCACTCCGGTTGTCATCATGCTGCACGGCTGCGGCGGCCCCCGCCCCTTCATCGAGGAGATGGCCGAACAAGCCGCGGCCGCCGGCGCCACCGCTATCGTCGTCGATTCCTACGCCCACCGCCGCATCAGCCACGTCGCCGCTTTCGCCACTGTCTGCACCGGCGCGCGCCTGCAAGGCCGCGAGCGCGCTGGCGATCTCTACGCCGCCATCGCCTGGGCTCGCCGCCAAGATTGGGCCGATCCAGAGCGCATCGCCGCCATCGGCTGGAGCCACGGTTCGTGGACGATCATGGACGCGCTCGCATTGCGCTCCGGCGCCGAAATGCGCCGTGCAACAGGCATTGAGGACTTAAGCGATGAGCCGCTCGAAGGCCTCGCGCGAACGCTGCTGGTTTATCCCTACGCCAATGTCGGCAGCCTGTGCGGGCGGCGCGAATGGCGGCTGAAACCGATCAGCACCGCTATCATCGCCCAGCACGATTACATCGTCGGCCCCACTCGCGGAGCGATCGAACGGCAGCGCGCGCGCGGCGCACCGATCGAGATCGTGCTGTTTGAAGGCGCGACGCACGCGTTCGAGGATGCACACGCGGAAGATCCGCGCGTGCGGTACAACCCCGCCGCAACCGCGCGCGAGCATCAAATGCTGCGCGAGATGATCGCCGCGCTCTAGCGGACCGCCGCCACGAGTGCGTTTAGCTCAGCCGAGATCAGCATCAATTTGGCGAACGTCCACGGACCCTGCGCGTTGAGTTCGTTGAACGCCGAGCGCGCGCGTTGGCCAGGCTGGCCGAGGCCAGCGATCCAAGCTTGCGCCGCCTGCGCCACCCAAGCCGCGTCCGCGTCTTTTGCCGGCGCGCCAATCGCCGCCGCCGCCGCCTCGGACAACTTAAGCTGCACTTGTGCAAACTCTTCCGCCGCGCGGCGCACCACCAGACGATCCCAGTGCTGCTCGAGCGTCAATGAACTCGCTGCATCACGCAACGCATCCAAGCCGAGCTCCGCGCCGATCACGCAATGCAGGCGCGAAGCCGGCACCACCGCCCAGCCCGACGTCCGCGCCAAATCGGCGACATCAAGCGCCGTCGTCATCGGCGTCAGTAACGCCGCGTCGCGCGCGAGGTCCTCGGGTGCGCCAAGTTCGACAAGCCCTGCTTGCTTCGCCGCGACCTGCGCCCGCTCGATCTCGCTGATCTCGTGCCAAATGTTGACGCGCTGCGCGGCGACCGCATCTTTATAACGCGCGACGACGTCGAGCACGGAGGGCGGCGTCTCGCTATCGAAACCGGCGTTCCGCGCGAGATAATTGGTCAAACGACGCAAAGCCGCAGCGACCTTCTGGTGCAGCGCCGTCTGCGCCGCCGCAGGCGCTTTGTTGTCGAGCGCATTGATGCGCGCCACCAACGCTTCCAATTCATAGATGCGCCGTGCCGCTTCGAACGAGAGCGCAATCGTCACCGGATCGGCGCGAGAGACCTCCATCACCCGATCGACAAACGAAGGCCCGCACCGATTGACCAAATCGTCCGCAAGGCGCGTCGCGATGATCTCCCGGCGCAGCCGATGCGTTTGCATCTGCGCCTCAAACTTGCGGAGCTCACGCGGGAAATAACTGATCAGCGCTTCCTCGAACGCCGGATCGTTGGTTGCGTTGGTCGCCATCAGCGCGTCGAACAAGTCAATCTTGGCATACGCTACAAGCTTCGCCAGCTCGGGGCGCGTCAGCCCCTGTTGCGCCGTGCGCAACGCCGCGAACTCGCCCGTCAGCGGCAAGCCCTCAACCCGGCGCGAAAGCTTGCCCTTGGCTTCCAGGCGTTGAATGAAACGCTCATGACTGTCGAGATCCGCAGCCGCACTGGATTGCGCGAGCGTGATGGCGCCAGTTTGGTTGTAATTGTCGGCTAACACCAGCGCGCCGACCTCGTCCGTCATCGATTCAAGCAGCTTGTCGCGCTTGTCCGCCTTCAGTGCGCCGGTGCGGATCGCGTCGCCCAGCAAAATTTTGATATTGACCTCGTGGTCAGAGGTATCGACGCCAGCACTATTGTCGATCGCATCCGTATTGATGCGCCCGCCATGGCGCGCGAACGCGATGCGGCCCTTCTGAGTCACGCCGAGATTGGCGCCTTCGCCAATCACGGCCGCGCGCAGATCCTCAGCATCGACACGCAACACGTCGTTGGTCTTGTCGCCAACATCCACATGGCTTTCGCTGCGCGCCTTGATGTAGGCGCCGATGCCGCCGAACCAGAGCAATTCGCATTGCGCCTTCAGCAGCGCCGAAATCAGCTCAGCTGGCGTGACCGAGGGTTTGTCGATGCCCGTCAGTGCCGCGATTTCGGGGCTGATGTCGATTGACTTAGCGCTGCGCGAAAACACGCCGCCGCCTTTAGAAATCAGCTTCTTGTCGTAATCCTGCCAACTGGTGCGCGGGGTATCGAACAAGCGCTTGCGTTCGATCCAGCTCTTCTCGCAATCCTTCGGATCGGGATCGATAAAGATGTCGCGGTGGTCGAACGCCGCCAGCAAGCGAATCTTGCGCGAGAGCAGCATGCCGTTGCCGAACACGTCGCCCGACATGTCGCCGACGCCGATGACGGTGAAATCCTCGGACTGAATGTCCTTACCGATTTCGCGGAAGTGCCGCTTTACCGCTTCCCACGCGCCCTTGGCGGTGATGCCCATGGCCTTGTGGTCGTAACCGACTGAACCGCCCGACGCGAACGCATCCCCTAGCCAGTGGCCATAATCGGCACTGATGCCGTTGGCGATATCGGAGAAGGTCGCGGTGCCTTTGTCAGCGGCGACGACCAGGTAAGCGTCGTCATCGTCCCAGCGCACGACGCCCTTCGGCGCGATAATCTCATCGCCAACGATGTTGTCCGTTATATCCAGCAGGCCGCGCAGGAACGTCTTGTAGGCTTCGATGCCAGCTTCCTGAAAACCGGGGGCGCCGCGCGCAGGCAAACGCTTCGGGAAGAAGCCGCCCTTCGCGCCCACTGGCACGATAATGGCGTTCTTCACCTGCTGCGCCTTAACCAGATCGAGCACTTCGACGCGGAAATCGTCGCGACGATCGCTCCAGCGCAAACCGCCGCGCGCAACTGGGCCAAAGCGCAGATGCACGCCTTCGACTTGCGGGCTGGCAACCCAGATTTCGCGATACGGCTTCGGCGCAGGTAGCTCCGCAACGGCGTGCGAGTCGATCTTGAACGACATGTACGCCTTCGGCTGCCCATCGGCGCCAGGCTGATAGTAGTTTGTGCGCCGGATTGCTTTCACCAAATGCGAAATCCGCCGAAGAGCGCGGTCTTCATCGAGGCTGACGACCTCGTTGAGCGCAGCTTCGACCAAGAACTCCAGCTTGTTGGAGCGGGCTTGCCGCGTCTCCATCGATTCCGGCAGGTTCGGATCGAAGCGCGCCTTGAAGTAAGCCAGGATTAGCGCCGCGATCTTTGGATTGTTCGCCAGCGCTTGCTCTTGAATCACTTGCGACGGATCGAGCCCGGTTTGCTGGCGGAAGCGCGCCAGCGCTCGCACGAGCGCGGCTTCCCGCCACGAGCACGGCAGCGCCAAGATCAGCTTGTTGAAGCCATCGCTCTCAGCTTTACCCGTCCAGATCGCTGCGAATGCGTCTTCGAACATACGCCCTGCACGCTCAAGATCGATCGGTTTGCCGTCGGCCGAGCGCGTTTCGATGTCGTGCACGAAAATGCGCTGCGCTGGGTGCAGCGCGCCGGCCTTGAGATGCAATTCGAAGTTCACTTCGGAATCGACGAACAGACCCATGTTCTCAAGAATTGGCACCGTCGCCGAAAGCGCCAAAACATCGCCGCGCGCGTAGAATTTGCAGCGCATGATGTTGTCGGCGTCGCTCTCCAAGCGATAGGCGCGCGCGCGGATGATCTCTTCATCGTCTGCGCCGAGGATTTCGGCTGTGTCGATCAGCGCTTCGTCGACGGGATAGCGCTCGCGGTAGGCTGCTGTGAACGCATCTTGGAAACGGTTGGCGGCGTTCTCGCGCCCAGGCGCGTCGAACAGATCGGTTCGGATCAGTGCGCCGGAATACGCATCCTCCCACGTCTTGGTCAGCTCCGCGATCTCTGCGTCGAGCGCGCGCGGGTCCGGGTCGGGACGCGTCTTTTCGATATCGCCGATGACGAACAACACGCGGGCCAATTGGCCTTCACCCAGCTGAGGCTGAAAGCTCTCGACGTGGCCGCCATACTGACGAGCAATCAGCTCGCCGAGCCGCTCACGCACTCTGGTGTCGTAGCGATCCTTCGGCACATACACGAGCGCAGTAGCGAAGCGGTTGAAGCGATCGCGGCGGGTGAACACGCGCGCGCGCGGGCGATCGAGCAAGTGGAGAATGCCGCGCGCGATCTCCAGCAATTCCTCGCGCGACATCTGCCAGAGTTCTTCGCGCGGATAGTATTCGATGATCTTGCGCAGCGTCTTGGCGTTGTGGCCGCCGGGCGCGAAGCCAGCTTGCGCCATCACCCACTCGGCCTTGCGCCGCAGCATCGGAATATTGCGCGTCGGTTCGGTGAAGCTTTCGCTGGTGAACAGGCCGACGAAACGCACTTCGCCAATTGTTTCGCCGTTTTCGTTGTAGCGCTTCACGCCAACATAATCGGCCATCGCGCGGCGGTGGACGCGCGCCCGCAATGTCGATTTCGACACAACCAACGGGTTGGGTTCGGTCACCAAGCGCCGCAGTTCCGGCGTCAGCACCATCGGCTCGGCCGACGTGCGCAGCACGTAGCGCTCAATATCGCGCAGCGTGCCGAGGCAGGTATGTGAGAGAATCTCCGGCTCGTCGGCCTTGTAGCTGCCGTCTGGATCGCGCTGGTAGCGATAGTCGCGAGAGCCAAGGAACGTGAACTTGTCTGCCGCCAGCCATCGCAACAGCGCGACCGCCTCGGCGACTTCCTCGGCCGGCGCGTGCGTCTTGGCTTGCTCAAGCTCTGCGGCGCAATCGAGCATGCGACTGCGCATGGCGTGGAAGTCGCGGACTGAATGGCGCACGTCCGAAAGCGAGGCGCGGACGCCATCGTGCAGCGCCTTGGTGCGCTGCGCCGAAAGCCGCGGGACATGAATCTGGATCAGCGAGTCGCGGCCTTCGCCAGAGAGCGATGGCGCGAGCGGGTGGAACATGGCCAAGGGCGCGATGCCCTGATCAGCCAACTCGCCCATCACCGAGTCGACCAGGAACGGCATGTCCGGGCCGGCGATCTCGAGAATGTCGCGATCAAGCGCGACGCCGCCGACACCGACGCCGCGGCGAATGCGTGTGGCCTGCTCATCCGGCCGGCGCTCGGCGCGCCAGATCCAGAAATCGTGCGCCAAGGCGGCAAAGTCCGCGACCGACAGATCGCCCAACTCGTCGTCGGAGGCATCTTCATACAAGCCGCGCAGGAATATCTCCGCAGCGGCGTCGATGACGCCGTTAGCGCGGAAAGCGGGCCAAGGCCCTTGGGCGGCGGAAGCTACGAATTGATCTGCTGTTTTAGGCAGTTCGGCGCGCGCGGCGGCGTCCATAGAGCGTTCCCTGAATTTTGGCGCGAACCTACCCTTCCCCACGTCAGGTGCAACCGTCGCGCAGCGTTTCTCCGGTCCAGGAACGGGGCGGCGGATTGCAGCAGCGGATGGGCCGGCGCCGGGAACGCACCTGCGAACACGGCGTTGCCGCTTCATGTTTATCCGAAATCACCTCGCCGTCGTGTCGCACTGGGCCCAGTGCGAGCTTGCTGATGGGGCCGAGACCCCACAGCGGGCCGCGCACTTGCGCCGTCTGATCGAAGCCGCAGATGCGCTCCGCGCGGAGATGCCCGACATGCCTACGAACGTGCTGGAGCTGGAACGCGCGCGCCACGCGCACTAGCGCGGGCGCTTCAGACGCGACTCATTTCAAAAATTGGCGGCGCCGCCGAGCGGGGACAAGCTGCCCGGCGGCGCCTGCAGGCCTCGCAGCAGGCTGGGTGGGGGACGCACGCGGAGGCCTGGTCTCTGTGGACTTGCCGCCCCGCGTGATGAAGCCCCCCATAGGCCCACGATTGCGGAACGACGCGTCAAACTGACGTATCGAGCGCGCCGGTGCATGAGAAGTTCAGTGGTAGTTCGTGCGAAACGTCTCGAGCCCCGGCGACGTTCTTGACATCAGCGATACATGTTCGTCGCCGATTCGCAACCTCAATTTGATCCGGACTCGGACTTACTCCGACGCGCAAGATCGGGCGTCGGTTTGCCATCGGCGGATAACAAAATTGCAATCCAGCGCGTCGACTGAAATTGCGCCAATACAATCATCAGCATCACCGTGAGCGGCGCAGCGAGAAACGCGCCGACGATGCCCCACACCAAACCCCAAATCGCCAAAGCCAGCAGAACGACGACCGCAGAAAGATTCAGCGACTCGCCCGTCATGCGCGGCTGAATGAAATTCCCAATCACGAATTGCCAGACGCTGACGCCGGCAAACACCCCGATAACTGGGCCCAAAGTTGGAAACTGAACCAGCGCGACCGCCGTAGTCAGAACTACGGCGAAGATCGATCCGATGGTTGGGATGTAATTGAGAAAGAAAATCAGGAAGGACCAAAACAGCGCGTTCTCAAGCCCGATAACAATCAGCGTGATGTAGGTGAGCGTGGTGATGACCAGACTCATCATGGTCTGCACCCAAAGGTAACGTTCAATCGAAACCCGGATGCGCTCCAGCACATCGCGCGCCGCTTCGCGTTGGCCTTTGCCGATGAAGATGCGGTTGAGCTTGCCTTTCATCTGGCTCGCGGCCGGAAATAGAAAAGCGAGGAAGATCAGCGTGAAGATCGTCGCCGACGCCGCGTTCTGGATGCTTTCGCCGACTTCGCCGGCAAGCCGGCCCGGCTCCAATTGTGCAATCAGATCGCGCACCGTCGGAATTCCGCCCGGAGCGCCCACCGCCTGATGCAGCTGCGCGAGCACCTGATTGAGCCGAAACTCGTACCGCGTGAGATCGCCGAGAATCTCAGCGATGTTATCCACAACCACATAGCCGATCAGCGCCACCAGCCCGAGCACAAGCACCAAGGCGATCGGCAACGCCAACAGCTTCGGAATGAACGGGATCCGCTTATCCAAAGTGTTGGCTAGCCCATCGATGGCGAGCCAAAGGAACAACGCCATCGCAAACTGGGTCAGCGGATCGCGCAGATAGTAGAGCCCGACGGCAATCACCCCTGCGGCAATGATCCAGAGGGCGCCGCGCTGGGAGGTTTCCGAAATCGCCATGCGCTCTCTTGACCCTGCCCTGGGCTGTGACGCAAGGCCCTGCTTGGACAGAAAGCGCAGATGCGCCAAGCTGTTGCGCGACTTGAGGAGAGCAGCATGGCGGTTGAGATCGAGATCGGCGTTTCGCCCGAAGGCGTCCAAGCGCTGGCGCTGAAGCGGGCCAACCGCCACGGCCTCATCGCAGGCGCAACCGGCACCGGCAAAACCGTGACGCTGCAAGTGCTCGCCGAAGCCTTCGCCCGCGAGGGCGTCAACGTCTTCGCCGCCGACATCAAGGGCGACTTCTCCGGCTGCGCCAGCACCGACGCCGAACCGCCAGGCTGGGCGAAGGCGCGCGCGGAGGAAATCAATCTGCCGCTGACGCCCGAAGCGCAGGCCGTGACGTTCTGGGACGTCTATGGCGAACTCGGCCACCCCGTCCGCACCACTGTCACTGAGATGGGCCCGGTGCTGATGGGCCGCGTGCTGGAAGCGACCGACGCGCAGGAAGGCGCGCTCACCATCGCGTTCCGCCAAGCCGATGACTGGGTCAAGGAAGGCAAGAACGAAGGCCTGCTGCTCGATCTCGACGATCTGCGCGCTTTGCTCACCTACCTCTCAGAGAATTCCGAGGACATCGGCAAGAAGTACGGCCTGGTGACACCGCAATCGATCGCGGCATTGCAACGCAAAGTGCTGCAGCTCGAAATGGACGGCGCAGATCGCTTCTTCGGCGAGCCGGCCTTCAAGCTCGAAGAGCTGATGCGCCCGCGCGAAGACGGCAAAGGCACGATCCACGTGCTCGCCTCCGAGCGCCTGGTGCAAAGCCCTCGCCTCTACTCCGCCTTCCTGCTTTGGCTGATGAGCGAGCTTTGGGAAGAGCTGCCGGAAGTCGGCGACATGGATAAGCCGAAGCTCGTCTTCTTCTTCGACGAAGCGCACCTCCTGTTCCGTGACGCGCCGAAGGAGCTGGTCAACAAGGTCGAGCAAGTCGTTCGCCTGATCCGCTCCAAGGGCGTCGGAATCTATTTCGTCACGCAGTCGCCGGCCGACATTCCGGAACAAGTCCTGGCCCAGCTCGGCAATCGCTTTCAGCACGCACTGCGCGCTTACACGCCCACGGATCAGAAAGCCGTCCGCGCCGCCGCGCAATCGTTCCGTGCCAACGAAAACGTTGATGTGGCGAAGGAAATCCAGGAGCTCAATGTCGGCGAAGCCCTAGTCTCAACGCTCGACGCCAAAGGCGCGCCCACCCCGGTCGCGCGCACAAAAATCCGCCCGCCGAATTCTCACGTCGGTCCGATCCTGCTGACCGAGCGCCAATCGATCATGCGCGCCAACACCTTTGGCCGCGCCTACGAAAAAGCCGTCGATCGTGAAAGCGCACACGAAATCCTCAGCCGCCGCGCCGAACAGCTCGCCGCCGCCGAAGCCAAAGCCGAAGAACGCGCCGCGCGCGACAAGGAAGAAGCCCGCGCCGCGCGCACGAGCCGTTCCACCACTTCGCGCACAGGCGGCGCAGCCCCGCGCACGCGCTCGACGCGATCGACCTCGCGCACAACAGCGGTGGAGCGCCAGACCGGCCGCGTCGCCACCGGCTTCTTCAACACCATCGCCCGCGAGATCATGCGCGGCATCCTCGGCACGCCGACGCGTCGGCGCAGATAGACGCCGTGGACGCAGCCGTTGAAACCGACACCATCGTCGTCACGGCCCCGCGTTTGCCGGAAGCGCCGGGCGAGCGTGTGTATTCGACGCTGCCCATCGATCCGGTCACGCTCGACAACGCGCTGCGCCTCGATCGCGCGCTTTCGATCGCGCCAGCAGCCAACCTCTTTCGCCGCAACGATAGCGGCGCGGCCAATCCTACCGTGCAAGGCCTCTCACTCCGCGCCATCGGCCCATCCGGCGCAGGGCGCGCGCTCGTCACCCTCGACGGCGCGCCTCAACAAGATCCGTTCGGTGGCTGGGTAATCTGGGGCGGCTTGCCGCCAGAACTGGTCGCACGTGCCAACATCATTCGCGGCGCCGGCGCTGGGCCGTATGGCGCTGGCGCGCTGACTGGCGTGGTGGATCTCAGCGAACGCACTGCGCCCGGCTTTTCGCTGCGCGCTGAATATGGCGAGCGCGACTATCTGCGGCTGGGCGGCGTTGGCGTTGCCGGCGATGAAAACTTAAGCGCGCTGCTCTCTGCCACCGTCGAACAAGACGACGGCTGGATACCAACGCGCGAAAATCGCGGCGCCGCCGATGCGCCGCTCTGGCGCGAAGCGTTGAGTGGCGCGGCACGCGTGCAGACCATGCAAGGCGATGTGCTGATCTCGGCGCGTCTATCAGGCTACGCAGAAGAGCGCGGCTCCGGCTTGGTCGGCGCGGATTCGAGCGCTGACGGCGCGGCGGCCAGCCTCACTTTCGTGCAGCAACCGAGCGGCGATCAACTGGGTTGGCGTCTGCAGGCCTGGGCGCGCGAGAGCGATATGACCAATCGCTTCGTCGCCGTCGCGCCGGATCGCAGCAGCACCACGCCCGCCTCCGAACAATATGCCACGCCCGCGTTCGGCTGGGGCGCCAATGCGGCGTTGCGCTGGAGCAATGCGGAGATCGGCCTCGATGTCCGCGCCAGCGATGGCGAAACCCGCGAGCTCTTCTTCTATTCCGGCGGCGCGTTCACGCGCTCACGCATCGCCGGCGGCGAAACTCTAAGCGCCGGCGCCTATGCCGAGGGCTGGCGCCAGTTCGGCGACACGTTGATCAGCGGCGGCGCGCGTCTTGATTGGTGGAGCGCGTCTGAGGGCCAGCGCTTGGAGCGCAATCTGCTGACCAACGCGCCCACGCTTGATGTGACGCCCGAAGATCGCAGCGTCTGGGCGCCGACGGCGCGGATTGGCGTGCGGCACGATTTCGGCGATTTCTTTCTGCGCAGCGCGGCCTATGCCGGCTTTCGCCCGCCAACGTTGAACGAACTTCACCGCCCCTTCCGCGTCGGCAATGACGTCACCGAAGCAAACCCCGAACTCGATCCAGAAACGCTCTACGGCATCGACACCGCAATTGGCGCCGAAGGCGATGATATTAGCTGGAGCGTCGGTGTTTTTGCGACGGCGCTGATCGATCCGATCACCAATGTCACGCTCGGAATTGGGCCGGGCATATTTCCACCTGGCGTTTCTGTGCCCGCGGGCGGCGCGTATCGGCAGCGCTTGAATGCAGGCCAGATCGATGCGTTCGGCGTCGAAGCAGATGCGCGCGGCGCACTTAGCGAAACACTCAGCTGGCGCGCGGCGCTAAGCTACACCGATGCCGAAGTCGATGGCGGCTCGGTCGCCCCGCAACTCATCGGCCTTCGCCCCGCGCAAGCGCCGCAATGGAGCGCCACTGCGGGCATCAGCTGGCAAGCCTGGAGCGGCGGCGCCTTCAGCGCCGATGCGCGCTACGAAAGCCAACGCTTCGATGATGATCTCAACACCCGCCGCCTGGCGCCCGCGCTGACTCTCGATCTGCGCTTCGAGCAAGACGTGAGCGAGAACGCCTCGCTCTTTCTCGCGCTCGACAACGCATTTGACGCCGAAATCGAAACCGGCGCCACGGCCGATGGCGTAACGCTCTACGGCGCACCAAGCGCTGTCCGGATTGGTCTGAGGATTAGTGATCGATGAGCGGGACCCACCAGGGCTCGTGCCTGTGCGGCGCGGTGCGTTTCGAGATTGCTGGCGCCTTTGAAGGCTTCTTCTTGTGTCATTGCGGGCGCTGCCGAAAGGCGACGGGCTCTGCGCACGCCGCGAACTTGTTCTCGACAACTGCGACGCTGAATTGGCTCGCGGGCCACGAACGCGTTAAGGCATTCAACCTGCCTTCGACGCGTCATACCAAAAGCTTTTGCGTCGAGTGCGGCGCGGCTATGCCTAACCTGCAGATGAACGGCGCTTTGCTCGTCGTACCTGCGGGCAGCCTTGACACAGAGATCGATATCCCACCAACGGCGCACATCATGATGGCGAGCAAAGCGGGATGGGACGATCGATTGGAAGATGCGCCAAAACTCGACGGGTTACCTGGCTAGGCTATTCCACAATCCCGCTCTTCCACTCCGCATCGCGGCGCGGCTGCGCCAGATAGCTTTCGCTACGCATTTCCATAAGGCGCGAAGCGGTGCGTTCGAACTCGAAGCTTTGATCGCCGGCGGGATAAAGGCTTTGCGGCTCAGCTTCAGCTGACGCGACGAGCTTCACTTTCGCCTCGTAAAGCGCATCCACCAAAGTGCGAAAGCGCGCCGCTTCTTCGCGGTTTGAAGGCGTGAGCTTTGGAATATTTTCCAACAGCACGGTGTGAAAGCGCTCGGCGATTTCAAGATAGTCCGCGGCGCCCAAAGGCCGCGCGCACAATTCTTCAAAGCTAAAGCGCGCAACACCGGCCGCTTCGCGCTCTACCCGCAGCGCACGGCCGCCCACATCCAGCACCACACTTTGCGCATGCGCGCCATGTGTGAGCCGCGCCCAGGCCTGCTCCATCGCATCGTCGGCAGCAGGCCCCAGCGGCGCGTAATAAACCGGCGCCGCCATCAAACGCTCGAGCCGATAATCGCGCGGCCCCGCGATCTCAACGAGGTCGAGCTTTTCTTGCAGCAAGCCGATGAACGGCAAGAAGAGCTGGCGGTTGAGGCCGTTCTTATAGAGCTCACTCGGCGGCCGGTTCGAGGTCGCTACGATGACGACGTTCTCGGCGAACAGCCGCTCGAACAAGCGGCCGATAATCATCGCGTCAGCGATGTCCGTCACTTGTACTTCATCGAAACATAAGAGTCGCGCCTCGTCCGCGACTTGCTTGGCAGCCTGCGCGATCAGCTGATCTTGTCCAGCTCCGCGCGCCCGCGCCTCGCGCAAAAATGCATGCCGCGCGAGCATGAATTCATGGAAGTGGACACGGCGCTTTTTCTCGATCGGCGCCGTCTCGAAAAACAAATCCATCAGCAGCGACTTGCCGCGGCCGACCGGTCCCCAAAGATACAAGCCCCGCGGCGTCTGCCCTTTGCCAATCCAGGCGTCCGGCCGCCAGCGGGCAAGCTCTGCGGCAAGCGCATCGAGCCGCTCGGCGGCGCTGGCCTGGGCCGGATCGGCGATCAGATCGCCATCAGCCAGGCGCTGACGGTATGCGGCCAATGGCGAAATCATTGCGGCTCCGGGCCAGCTAGATTCGCCGGCGCCCGAAAAAGGCCCGCTCTCAGCGCTCAAAGCAAGCGCCCCTTTCCGGGAAAGGGCCGGCGTGCTTCCATAGCGCTGGCCAGAGTCGCTAGGGACGTACCGCCTTCACATGACGCACGTGGAAGCTGCCGCCTCGCCGCGCACCGAAGTGCAGGCCAACACCAAGCACATTATTGACGTGCTGATTGAAGAGCGCGCGCCGAAGCTCTCGTCGAGCCCTTGGTGGCCGCTGCTCCGGCCCCAGCTCTACGCGCTGCTAAACTACGACAAAGCCGTGCGCATGGCTGACCAGATCGCCCCGATGGGCGGTCGCGAAGCGTTGGAAGCCGTATCGCAATTGCTGTCGGTGAAACTGGAAATGACGGGGACCGAGCGCATTCCTGCGACCGGCCCGTTCATCATCCTCGCCAATCACCCGACCGGGATTACCGATGGCGTTGCGCTCTATGATGCGGTGAAGCCGTTGCGGCCGGACGTGCTGTTCTATGCAAACTCCGACGCCGAGCGCGTGTGCAAACGATTCAACGAAGCGCTTATCCCGGTGGAATGGGTGCTGGCCAAACGCACGCGCGAACGCACGCGGGTGACGCTGAAGATGACGGATGAAGCATTCGAGCAAGGCCGGCCGTTGGCGATCTTTCCTGCCGGCCGCCTAGCGCGCGAACGCGAAGGCGTGCTGACCGATCCCGAATGGATGCCGACAGCGGTCAGCCTCGCGCGCAAATATGAGCTGCCGATCCTGCCTGTACACATGGCCGGCCCCTACTCGGTCTGGTTTCATACCTTCGCGAAAATCTCGCCTGAGCTTCGCGACATCACTTTGTTTCACGAACTGCTCAACAAGCAGGGCCGAACCTATCAGCTCACCTTCGGCCCGCTCATTCCGCCATCGCAAGCGGTGGGCGACGCCATCAGCATCACCCGCAAGATCAAGCATTATGTCGAACGCGTTTTGCCTGACGCGCCGGACATTGCGTTTCATCCGGATGGTCCGGAATGCGCGTGGCGTGATCCGCCAAAGCCGCCGGGTTGATCACCGCCGCGTGATTCTGAAATTTTGGCCATAGACGAAGGTCACAACGCATTGCAGAGTGCGTGTGCGAGGGGCATGCGGGAAGGAGTGGACTTCCATGCGCGCCCGAGTTTTGGCGATTGCGGTTTGGGCTGGTTTTGCCGCGAGCACGGCGGCCATCCCGTATATTCCGCCGCCGCAGCCTGTTTACGAAGCGCCGATCGATCGCGCGTTGGAAAACGTTGCGGCGATGGAAGGCATTGAGCCCGCGCAACGCGAACAATTGCTCGGCCGCCTCAACCTTCTCGCTTATGCGCGCAACGATGCGGCGTTCACCTATCTGCGCGAAGGCGATCAGTTCACAGAAGCCGGCAGCATGTTGTGCACCGAAGTACAGCCGACGCGTTACGGGCCGCCGGAGACGCCCGACAATTTTGGCCCGGACGATCGCTGCGCAGCCTATAATTTTGCGCTTGGACCGCGCACCGAGCTGCCAGCCGGTGACATTCGGATCGACAACGACGCTGCCGCCGCGCGGCTCGAAGCAGCCCGCGGACATTATGCGCGCGCGGTTGCGCTCGACAGCCGAAATCTCCGTGCGCGGCTTGGCTACGCGTATGTGCTTGATCGCCTCGGGCGTGCCGAGCATGCGCGGCGCGAGCTCCGTACGATTCTGAAAGCGGGCTTGCCCCGCCTCGCTGGCCCGCAATCGGAATGGGAAGATCACGCCGTGCTGACCGAAACCGCGGCGCACTTGGCGCATTTGGCGACGTCGCGTTCTGATCGCGAGCGGATGCAACGCTTGCAGCAGCGTCTGGAAGCGAGCCAGCCGATCATCTACGTGACGCCGATCGTCGTGCCGCTCAGTGACCGCGCGTTTCAGCATTTGGTCGATAACGAGTCTGACGTCTCGTTCGACTTCGCCGGCACCGGCGATGCGCGCGCGCAAGGTTGGCTGACCAGCGAAGCGGCGTGGCTGGTGTGGGACCCCGAATGGCGCGGCGATGTGCGCTCGGGCTTCGACATGATCGGCCAGCGAACCTGGAGCGTGTTCTGGCGCGATGGCTTCGAAGCCATGCGGGCGCTGGACGATAATCGCGACGGCGAGCTCACCGGCGCAGAACTTGGCGGCCTCTCACTGTGGCGCGACGAAAACGGCAACGGCGTTTCCGATCCGGGCGAAGTGCTGCCCGCCAACGTGCACGGCATTGCCGGCCTCTCAGTGCGCGGTGAGCAAACGCGGCGCGGCCTGATCACGGCCCCGAACGGCGTCCGCTTCGAAGACGGCCGCACGCGCCCGCTTTATGATTGGACGCCGGGCCTGGAGCGGGCGGCGGTGAGTTAAAGCTTCCGCTCGACCATCGCCTTCTTGATCTCAGCGATCGCCTTCGCCGGGTTCAGACCCTTCGGGCAAACCTGCGCGCAATTCATGATCGTGTGGCAGCGATAGAGCTTGAACGGGTCTTCGAGCGCATCGAGCCGTTCGCCCTGCATCTCATCGCGGCTGTCATTGATCCAGCGATAGGCTTGCAGCAAGGCCGCCGGGCCAAAGAAGCGATCGCTGTTCCACCAATAAGATGGGCACGAGGTCGAGCAGCAGGCGCAGAGAATGCACTCATAGAGCCCATCGAGCTTGGCGCGCTCTTCCGGGCTTTGGCGCCATTCGCCGTCCGGCTCTGGCGTCACGGTTTGCAGGAACGGCTGGATCGCCGCGTACTGCGCCATGAAGTTGGAAAGATCCGGCACCAGATCCTTCAGCACAGGCTGGTGCGGGAGAGGCGAAATCGTGATCGCGCCTTTGCCCAGTTCGTCGATGCCTTGCGTGCAGGCCAGCGTGTTGCGGCCGCCAATGTTCATCGAGCACGAACCGCAAACGCCTTCGCGGCACGAGCGGCGGAACGTCAACGTCGGATCGATCTCGTTCTTGATGTAGATGACAGCGTCGAGAACCATCGGGCCGCAGCGATCGAGATCGACGGTGTAGGTATCCCAACGCGGGTTCTCGCCTGACTCGGGATCGTAGCGATAAATCTTGAACTCGCGCGTGTTCTTGGCCCCAGCCGGCGCGGCGTGGCGCTTGCCCGGTTTGACCTTGGCGTTCTTAGGGAGCGTGAGTTCGACCATAAGCTCTGATTGGCGAGGGTCGCATGGCCCGTCAAGGTGACGGGACGGCGCGGGCTACGACGGAATATCAACCTCGAGGGCGTGCTCTGGCGGCGTCCAATCGAGCGGATCAACCGGGGCTTCGGGCTCCGCCGTCCAGGCCACCACGAATGCCGCCAGACCAACGAGGGCGCAGCCGAACGACCAAAGCAGCGCCACCCAATCGGAGCCTGAGGTTACCTTTGCGGCATCTACGCCGCGGGCCAGACTGGCCTGCCGGCGGGCGTCAATCAGCAGGTACCCGGCGATGAACACGAACGGCAGGGCAAACCCCCAAGGGGCAGCCGCCGGCATATAGTGCGGGCGCACGAACAGGCCGACCGAGCCGACCAAGATCCCGCCCATAATCAGGAACTCGACGATCCCCTGCCCGAGTTCGCCCAGCGCCCCGCGCAGCCGCCGCCGGCGCGCATTTATTTCGGAGAACAGCGAAGCGAAGAAACCACCCATCCACAGTGGGATAGCCCACCCCGCGCCGCGGGCAAAGCAAGCGAAAGCTCGATTTCGCGTGATCGGGCGCCTAAACTTAGACGTGCCTCGAAAGGACATGGGATGCAGCTGAAGCTCAACGCCAAAACCATCGGGATCGCCATCGGCGCAATCCTGCTCGCGCTGGTGCTGGCAGTCGTATTGTTCTTCGTCTTCTTCCCGAAGGAGCTCGCCGCGCGCGAAGCCGAACGGCGCATCGAAGAAGCGACCGAACGCGATCTGGTCCTTGGCGGTGAGATCGATGTTTCGTTCTGGCCCGCCCTTGGCTTTTCAGTGACGCAAGCTTCGCTCTCGAACCCGGAAGGCTTCGACATGGCAGAGCCCTTCATCGCCGCCGACCGCATCGTATTCGCCGTGAAGCTGATGCCGCTGCTGCGCGGCTCGATCGAGGTGAAGGAGTTGATCTTCGAAGGCGCGGAAATCCGCATGCTTGCCCGCGAAGACGGCACGGCAAACTGGACGTTCCCAACCGAGGAGACGCCCGAAGATCAAATGACGATCGAAGATCTGCGCCTCGACGACGTGCGGCTGGTCGACGGCGTGATCTCGTTTCAAGGGGCGGACGGCGCAGAGCCGCTGCTGCTCGAAGATGTCGACGCCACCCTTGCCTTGGACTCACTCGATCAACCGGCGCGTTTGGAAGCCGCGCTCGACTATCGCGGCCAACGTCTGAACATCGAAAGCACGATCGGCCTGCCGCGCGCGGTGCTCGAAAAGGGCGAAACGCCGATGCAGGCGAGCCTGCGCTCCGACCCGCTAGACGCGAGCTTCGACGGCGCGTTCAACGCCGAGAACGGCGCGCTCGCCGGCCGGCTCGAAGCCCGCGGCGATAGCCTGCGCCAATTGCTGGCCTGGTTCGGCTCGCCCATGGCCGAAGGCGGCGGCTTTGGCCGCTACAGCTTGAGCGCACAAATGGCGCGCGAAGGCGAAACCACGGCGCTGACCGGCGCGGCCCTTCAGCTCGACGCGATCGAAGCGACCGGCAATCTCACTTTGATCAATCAAGAGAACGGGCGCTTGCGCATAAATGGCGGCCTGAACGCGCCAAACGTCGATCTCAACCCCTACCTGCCCGCGCCTTCGCAAGGCGCAAGCGGCGCCGGCGTTGAAGTCAACACCGCCTGGAGCGCCGATCCGATCGATTTCACCGGCTTGCGCGCGCTCGACGCCGACTTGAATCTGGTGCTTGGGGCTTTGCAGTTTCAGCGCATGAGTTTTTCCAACGTCGCGCTCAATCTGCGTGTTGCGAACGGTGCAGCCGATGCGCGGCTGACACGGATCGGCCTCTACCAAGGCGCGGGCACAGCGCGCTTGATCGCCGATGGCTCGAGCGCAACGCCGCGCATAGCCATCGAACTCAACGCAGAGAATGTGCAAGCCGAGCCGTTGCTGCGCGACGCAATTGGCTTTGACCGTATCGCCGGGCGCGGCCGCTTGACGGCTTCGCTGGTGGGTACGGGCAATTCGCAAGCCACCATCATGCGCTCCCTGCGCGGCAGCGCGTCATTCTCGTTCAATGACGGGCAGTGGAAGGGCATCAACCTCGCGCAAGTGGCGCGCACGGTGCAGGCGGCGGTGAGCGGAGCCGCGGCCGGCGAAGGATCGTCCACCGATTTTGCAGAACTCGCCGCAAACTTCACGATCGCCGACGGCGTGGCGGCGACCGACAATCTGCGCTTGCTCAATCCGTTCGTGCGCTTGGAAGGCCGGGGCCTCGTCAACATCGGCGCGCAAACGATCGACATGCGGATTACGCCGCGGGCCGTGAACAACGCCCAAGGCCAAGGCGGCGATGTCAGCGTTGCTGGTCTCGGTATTCCGTTTCGGATCACTGGGCCGTGGTCACGGGTGAGTTTCAGGCCGGCGATCGAGGACGTGGTGCAAGATCAATTGCGCAACGTCTTGCGTCAGCAAGATACCGGGAGCCCGCTCGCACGCTTGGGCGAAGCTCTGTTCGGCCGCGAGCCGGCGACAACGCCGCCGCCTGCCGAAACGCCCGCCGGCGAAACCCCGGCAACGCCAACCACAGGTGAAACGCCCGCCCCCGCTACCGAAGAACGCCCGCGCAATCCGCTCGAGGACATTTTCCGCGGTGCGATCGAACGGCAGCGGGAAAAGGAAAAAGAAGAGCCCGCGCCAACGCCATAGGCGTACGCGCGGGCCTGCTCCGTTATTGCTTCTTCTGCCGCTCGGTCCAGAACACGGCGAGTTTGTTGCCGTCAGGATCGCGGAAGTACGCGAAGTCGCCGAAGGCGCCGCGCGCGCCGGGCTTGCCTTCGCACGTGGCGCCGAGTGAGAGCGCTTTTTCGTAGATGCGCGCAACATCCGCCTGCTCGTCGACATTGATCGCGAGCATGGTGCCGTTTCCGGGATGCGCTTCTTGTTCGTTGTACGGGCGCGTCACCATGATCATTGCGCCGCCGCCGAGGCGATACATTTGCCCGTGCGGCGTCGGAAATAGCTTCTTGCCGCCGAGCTCCGTCGTCAGCGTATCGTAGAAAGCGCACGCGCGATCGAAATCGTTGGCGCCGAGACAGACATACCCAATTTGAGCCATGGCGTTTTTCTCCCTTTGTGGGCGGAGTGTTCGGCGCGCGTGCGCGCAGCGTCAAGCTATGACGCTGCGGCGCCGCGGTTAGTGAGCTTTACTGCGCCGCTTCAGGCTCAGCCGAAATTTCTTCCGCAGCAGGCGCTTGTTCAGGCGCAGGGGCTTCGCCCGACTCCGCCACGAACGGGGTCGGCGGCGGCAAGCTTGCGAGCCATTCGACGCCGCCGCCCATATTCGGATCGCTCTCGGTGCGACCGGCGGTGATCTCATCACCCAAGCCATTCCAGATCGGCGCCGCGTACGGTTGGAAAAGTTGCACCGCGAGCTCCTGATCGCACAGACCGCGCTCAACGCAGATTTGCAGCGCGTCGAAAAAATCGAGCGTCACCCAAAGATCGTGGCCGGCAATCGGCTCACCGCCATTCGCTGCAGCCATCACCAATTGGCGGCTCTGCAGGCGCTGCGAACTATTGAACATTTCAAGGAAGCTGAACGTCTGGACGACGCGCGCATCCTCCATTTTCGCGACTTCCTCATTATAGGTTTGCAGCGCCGTATAGCCGCCAAACGCCGCCGCGCCGATGCCCACCCACGTGCCGATAACGCTCGACCACGACGCAATATTCATACGCTCAGACATGATTGATCTCCCCTCGCCGCGGAGAGTTTAGGGGCGGTAGCGGATGGGACGCAATCGGTAGGCGCGATTACTGATCGCCGCGCTCGCGCCGGAGAGGGACGACGGAGCCCCCGGACGCAAGAGTCCGCTTTTCGCCCGACTGCGGACGCTGGACGCTTTGCAACGAGCGTCTTCTTCGTGACGCATTCCAGACTCTACATGTCGACGCGGCGCTCCCGATACATCCCACTTTCGGAACCGACGCCTTGCACGCCCCAAAACGAACATCTGCAGCGCAGTCCGGCCTCCTGCTATGGCTTGGGGGCGCCGCAAGTGTTGACGCCAAACAGGGCGTACGCTGGGCAGAAGCCCACCAAACCGGTGAGCAGCGGCACAACGCCAAGCCACGCCCACGGACTCTGCGGTCCGACGAACACGAGCGAAATGATCGCAGCGCCAGCGATCACGCGAATGATTCGATCCAAAGCGCCCTCATTGATCAGCATTACTCTTCTCCTTTGCTCAGCAAATTCTTGATCGCGCTGATTACCTCGCCTCGGCCAGCGATGACGCATCGGGCGACTTCTCATCGTCGCGCATCACGACGTAGATGGCGGGGATCACCAGCACCGTCAGCAGCGTCGACGACGCCAATCCAAACAGCAGCGAAATCGCCAGCCCCTGAAAGATCGGGTCAAACAAAATGACGCCGGCGCCAATCATGGCGGCGAGCGCAGTCAGCATGATGGGCTTGAAGCGAATGGCGCCTGCCTCAAGCAGAACTTCGCGCAGCGGCCGGTCCACCGTCTTGGCGTGGCGGATGAAATCCACCAAAAGGATTGAGTTTCTAACGATGATGCCGGCAAGCGCGATGAAGCCAATCATCGAGGTCGCTGTAAACGGCGCGTTGAACAAAATGTGGCCGATGACAATGCCGATGAGCGTCAGCGGGATCGGCGTCAAAATGACGAGCGGCAGCTTGAAGCTTTTGAACTGCGCAACGACCAGAATGTAGATCGCCAAGATCGCGACGGCAAAGGCCGCGCCCATATCGCGGAAAGTGACGTAGGTGATCTCCCACTCGCCGTCCCAAAGCAAAGATGGGACGCTCTCGTCAGCGGGTTGCCCGTACATGATGATGTTTGGCCGAGGCAGATCGCCCCAATCGTGCGCGCGCACGAGCCGCTCAACATCGAGCATGCCGTAGATCGGCGCCTCATACGCCCCGGCAAGCTCGGCCATCACCATTTCGGCGTAGCGTCCGTTGCGACGGAAGATGGGATAGGATCCGGCCTCGGTCTCCGCAGTCACGAGCTCGCCCAGTTCAACCAGCCGCGCGCCATCTTGGCTGGCGGCGACCGGCATAGATGCAAGACTCTGAGTCCACGACCGCGCGGACTGTGGCAATCGCACGGCGATCTCGATCGGATTGCGCCCCTCGCCGCGATGCGAATAGCCAATGACTTCTCCACCCATGGCGACAGCGACGGAATCCATCATGTCGCGTTCGGAGACACCGAAGAATTCCAGTTGCTCGCGATTGGGTGTAAGACGAAGACGCGGGCGCTCGACGCCGAAGCCGTTGTCGATATCGACCAAATACGGCACTTCGGCAAAAATGCCCTGCAGCTGGCGCGCAACTTCACGGCGCGTCTGTGCGTCCGGGCCATAAACTTCAGCCAACAAGGTTGCAATAACCGGCGGCCCCGGCGGCACTTCGACCACACGCACAACCGCTCCAGCGGGCACGCTCAGCGCTTGTAGCCGCTCTCGCAAATCAAGCGCGATGGCGTGACTAGTCCGGCTGCGATCTCCCTTGGGCAGAAGCGTAACTTGCAGATCGCCAAGCTCAGGGCGCTGGCGCATGTAGTAATGGCGCACAAGGCCATTGAAGTTGAAGGGCGCTGCCGTACCGGCGTAAGCGTCGACCGACACAACTTCGGGCACCGCGGCTGAGATCGTCGCGGCTTCAATGAGGACACGCTCTGTCGCTTCCAACGACGCGCCTTCGGGCAAGTCCACGACGACTTGCAGCTCGGACTTGTTGTCGAACGGCAGCAATTTCACACGGACCGTTCGAGTCGCAAACAACGCGCAGGCCACCAGGGTCGCAACACCCACGATCACAAGAAACTTCCGAGCTCCCTTGCGCGAGCGAATGATGGGCGCCGCGACACGCCGGTACATGCGGCCAAAGAACCCTTCTTCGTCATGGTCATGCGCCTGCGCAGCAGAACCGGCAGCTTTCGGTGCAAACTTAATCATCAGCCAAGGCGCGATCACCACGGCGACAAAGAAGGAGAACAGCATGGCCGCCGAGGCATTCGCTGGGATCGGCGCCATATAGGGGCCCATCAAGCCCGAGACGAACATCATCGGCAACAACGCGGCGACGACGGTCAGCGTCGCAACGATGGTTGGATTCCCGACTTCCGCCACTGCCGCAATCGCCGCATCGATGCGCGAACGACCATCCCGCATGGCCCAGTGTCTGGCGATATTCTCAATGATGACGATCGCGTCGTCGACGAGAATGCCGATCGAAAAGATAATCGCAAAGAGGCTGACGCGATTGATGGTGTAGCCCATCAAGTTCGAGGCAAAGAGAGTGAGGAGGATAGTCGTCGGTATGACGACTGCCGTCACCATCGCTTCGCGGCGGCCGATGGCGAAGAAGATGAGCGCCACGATCGAGAGCGTCGCAAGGCCAAGATGGAAGAGGAGTTCGTTGGCTTTCTCGTTCGCGGTCTCGCCATAATTGCGCGTGATGGCGACCGCGACGCCATCCGGGATCAGGCGCCCTTCCAGTGCATGGAGGCGCGCTTCGACCGCTTGTGAGACAGTCACCGCATTGGCGCCGTCGCGTTTGGCGATGGCGAGACTGACGGCCGGCGCCACGCGCTGATTTTCGCCTTCGCGGGTAAAGCGCCAGACGCGAGCTTGGTCTTCGCGCGGCCCGAGTGTCACTTCAGCGACGTCTCTGACGTACACCGATCGTCCATCGGCGGCCTGCACGGTCAGCAGGCCAATTTCAGCGGGATCGTCGAGGGTTTGGCCAATCGCGGTGGAGGTCGTGCCGTCAGGACCGCGAAGATCTCCGCCCGGAAAAGCACGATTGGCGTTCTGGACAGCTTCGATGACGCGGCCGAGCGGCACGCCATAGAGAGCCAGTCGGCCCGGATCGGGCGCGATCCTGATTTCCTGCGGCCGCCCGCCGACGATGAAGGTGAGGCCGACATCATCGACCTTCATCAACTCGCTCTGCAATTCGTCGGCGACCCGATAGAGCGCGCTGTCGTCCCAACGATCTGCGGCTTCAGCGCTCGGCGAGAGCGTGATCACCATGATCGGCACGTCATTTACCCCGCGCGCGACAATCTGCGGCTCGGGAATGCCAACTGGGATGCGATCGTAATTTGCGCGGATCTCCTGCTGGATGCGCACGATCGCGTCGTCCGGATCCGTGCCGACGAGAAAGCGCGCGGTGACCAGAACCCGGTCATCCTCGGTTTGGCTGTAGACGTGCTCGACGCCCTCTACGCCTTTGACGATCGTCTCTAGTGGTTTAGTGATGAGCTCAACCGCGTCGGGCGCTCGAAGGCCATCGGCGCGCACGCTGATATCGACCAATGGCACGGAAATCTGAGGCTCTTCCTCACGCGGAATAGTGAACAGCGCCAAAAGCCCGACGGCGAGCGCGGTCAGGAGAAAGAGCGGCGTCAGCGGCGAGCGAATTGTGCTCTTGGTGAGAAAGCCTGAAATGCCGAGCTTCATGTGCGCGGCTCCGGCAGCACGATGACGTCGCCGGAGGCAAGGCCAGACAATATCTCCACGCCGTCGGGCGAAGCTTCAGTTGGCAACGCGCCGCCCCGTTGCACCGGCGCATCGATGACAGCGCCGCCGGCGCGCATCAGCCGCACATAGTCAACGCCATAGCGGGTTTCGATGTAGCGCCCTGGGATCACGATGGCTTGCCGCTCGCCCGCGGGAATGAGCACGCGCACACGCGCGCCGACGAATTCGCCGTCAAAGCCTTGGGCGTCCAGATCGGCCATCACCCGACCGTTCTCGATCGCTGGGTAGACCTGGCGCACGCGTACGAGGCGCGCAGCGCCATCGTCTTGAGCATCGAGTATCCGAATCTCCTGACCTTCGCTCAGGAACTCAGCCTGCGCCTCCGGCAACTCAAGCCGCAGCACGCGCGCGCCTGTCGCGATAGCCACCACGACTTCACCTGGCATCACCACGGCGCCTTGTGGGATCGGCGCTCGGGTGACGCGCCCATCCGCTGGCGAGAGCACGCGCCCTTGCGCGTTGGCCTCCGAAAGCGCGCCGCCTTGTGAGCGGGCTACCCGTAGCTGCGCCTCTGCCGCACGGGTTTCAGCGTTGACCTGATCCATACGCGCTTGCGAAAGAAAGCCGCGTTCAAAAAGTATCTGAAAACGCGCCTGATCGGCGCGGGCGCGCTCAGCAGACGCCTCAGCCGCTGCGATCCCGGCGGAACCGGCCTGCGCCTCAAGCGCGAGACGCTGATCGCTGATGATCGCGACGACCTGGCCGCGTCTTACCTGCTCCCCTTCACGCACCATCAGGCGAGTCAAAGTGCCGCCAATGCGAGCACGCGCATCGCCCACATCCCGGCTGGTGAGGACGGCCGAGACTGTCTTGAAGTCTGGCGCCACGGCGCGCTGGATCGTCAGTTCGCCAGCATGCTGCTGCGCAGGCGCCTCGGGCGCCCGTTCGGGCTGACCGCACGCGCAGAGCAGCATCAGCGCCGCCAGCCAACCGTGAACCCGTCTCATGTGCGAACTCCTCCGCCGACCCTGCGGCGCCAAATCGATGCCGATGTTGCGTGAGATCAAGGCGCCGCCCCGCGCGACTCGCGATCTTCCCTCTGCGTCACACTCATTTACTTGCATATATACGCAAATACTAATATATATGCAATGGCGCCGCGTGCGCCTGGAGGAAGAAGATGGCGACCATAGCAATTGTCGGCGCTGGCCTCGGCGGGGTTCTGGCGGCCTATGAAATCAAGGTCGAAGCACGCGCTTCAGATAAGGTCGTGCTCATCTCCAAGGGGGACACTTACCATTTTGTTCCTTCGAACCCTTGGGTGGCGGTGAACTGGCGCGCGCGCGAAGCGATTGAGGTCGATCTGCCGCCCGTGATGAAGCGCAAAGGCATCGCCTTCAACAATGCAGGCGCCAAACGTGTGCATCCAAGCGAGAACCGGCTTGAGCTCAACGACGGCTCGTCGCTCAATTACGACTATCTCGTCATCGCGACGGGCCCAGACCTTGCCTTCGATGAGATCGAAGGCCTGGGGCCAGAGCGTTTTACGCAATCCATCTGCCACGTCGATCATGCCGAACGCGCAGCGGCTGCGTTCGATGCTTTCTGCGAAGCCCCCGGGCCAATTGTTGTCGGCGCTGTCCAAGGGGCGTCGTGCTACGGCCCGGCCTACGAGTTCGCGATGATCCTCGATACAGAGCTCCGGCGCCGCAAGTTGCGTGACCAAGTGCCGATGACCTTCGTCACCGCTGAACCTTATGTCGGCCATCTTGGTCTAGACGGCGTGGGCGACACTAAGGGCCTGCTCGAGAGCGAAATGCGCGAGCGCCACATCAAGTGGATCACCAACGCCCGTATCGCGAAAATCGAACAGAGCAAGATGACCGTTGAAGAGCTGAGCGAGGATGGCGTGGTCAAAGCCACGCACGATCTCCCGTTCAAATATTCGATGCTGCTTCCAGCCTTCCGCGGCGTGCCTGCGATCATGGGGATTGAAGGCCTGGTGAACCCCCGAGGCTTTGTGCTGGTCGACAAATACCAGCGCAATCCGACCTATCCGAATGTCTTCGGCATCGGCGTCGCCGTCGCCATTGCTCCCACCGGCAAAACACCTGTTCCGGTCGGCGTGCCGAAGACCGGCTTCATGATCGAATCGATGGTGACGGCCACCGCCAAGAATATCGGCGCACTGCTGCAGGGAAAAGCACCGCAAGAGCAAGCCACCTGGAATGCCGTCTGCCTTGCTGATTTCGGCGACGAGGGCGTTGCGTTCATCGCTCAGCCGCAAATCCCGCCGCGCAATGTTAACTGGTCCGCGCACGGCAAATGGGTTCATTTGGCCAAAGAGCAATTTGAGAAATACTTTATCGGCAAGCTCCGCCGCGGCCAAAGCGAGACCTTCTACGAGGCGCTTGCCCTCAAGGTGCTGGGTATCGCCAAGCTGAAGGAGACCAAACATTGATTGGCGTTGCTTGCCCCGCCTGCAATCGAGGCAATCGCCTTGGCGCCGGCGATCGGAACTTGGCCAAGTGCGGAAGCTGCGGTGAAAGGCTTTTCATCAAGGCGCCGATCGACGTCGACGATGCAGCGTTTGCCGCGCACTTGAAGTTTAGCTCGCTCCCGGTGCTCGTCGATGTCTGGGCGCAATGGTGCGGACCCTGCCGCATGATGGCGCCCACTTTCGCCGCCGCGGCCGCAAAGTTTGAACCAAATGTGCGCTTCCTCAAACTCAACGCCGATGAAACCCGCGCCCCAGCCGAACTCGGCGTGCGGGGCATCCCAGCGCTCATCCTCTTCCACAATGGCCGCGAAGTCGCCCGTCAGGCCGGGCTGATGAACGGCGCACAATTAGAGACTTGGCTGAAGAGCGAGCTCGCATCGCTTCCCATTTCGGAGAACCTGTCATGACAATTGATCGCGCGGTCTTCGCGCTTGCGGGGCTTGTGGTGCTGATCGGATTGGCGCTGGCGACCTGGGTCCACCCCTATTGGGTGCTGCTCTCGGCATTCGCCGGTCTCAATATGTTTCAATCCGCGTTTACCGGCTTCTGCCCGGCCGCGATGGTGTTCAAACGGCTCGGTTTTAAGCCTGGCATCCTCTTCAAGTAGGAATCACTTGCCGCCGTAGAGTTCGCAGAGCGCGCCGACAAGCTTTTGCGCCGTCGGGCTCGCCAACCGATAATAGATGTTTTGCCCTTCGCGCCGCGTGGCGACGAGACCTTGCGCGCGAAGCTTCGCCAAATGCTGCGACAATGCCGACTGGGCAAGGTTCACATGCTCACCGAGTTCGGAAACCGAGAGTTCGCTTTCGCTCAACCGGCACAAAATGATGAGCCGCTGATCGTTCGCGAGCAGCTTTAAGAGCTCTGCAGCCTCGCCTGCCCTGCTTTCTAGATCGCGTATCGCTTTTTTGGATTTTGTCGCCGCAGCCATCGTCGCTCCTGCGACACATATTAGCATCCACGCATCTTTTTCCAAGCCTGTTGATGCCGATCAACGCAGCCACCAGTGCGCGAAGGCAAGGCAAAGCCCATGACCACGCTAAGCTTTCCCTTCCTGCGCGCCATGGAAAAACCGAAGCGCTCCATCAACCGCTTGGAGACGTCCGCGCCGCTCGCGCAATTGCCGGAGAACCTTAGCGCTGAGCGCGTGCTCGAGGTTCAGCATTATACTAATCGGCTTTTCCGTTTCACGATCACGCGCCCAGCTTCATTCCGCTTCCGCGCTGGCGAGTTCGTTATGATCGGCCTGCGCACCGCTGATCGTCCGCTGATGCGCGCCTACTCAATCGCCTCGGCGCCCTCTGCCGAGGCGCTCGAATTTTACTCGATCATCGTCCCGGACGGTCCGCTTACATCGCGCCTGTGTCGGATAAAGCCCGGCGATGAAGTGCTGATGGCGCGCAAGGCGACCGGCACGCTCGTGCTTGACGCACTGACGCCGGCCACACGCCTCTTCCTGGTTTCCACCGGCACCGGATTTGCGCCATTCGCCAGCATTCTGCGCGAACCGGAGACCTACGCCAAATTCAAACAGGTCATCGTCACCCACACCTGTCGCGATGCAGCTGAGCTTCGCTATAGCGCCGACGTCGTCAATGCATTGCCGGACGATCCTCTCGTCGGCGAAGCCGCCGCCTTCCATGTCATGCGCTACGCCACCTGCACACGCGGGTCCTGCCAGCGTCGCGGCCGCATCACCGACCTCATGCAATCGGGCAAGGCGTTCGCCGACATGGGCATTGCGCCGCTCAGTCCAGCACATGACCGGGTCATGATCTGCGGCTCGCTTGGCTTCAACCACGACATGCAGGCGCTTTTGATGAGAGCAGGCTTTACCGAGGGATCAAACGCCGCCCCTGGCGAATTCCTGGTCGAAAAAGCATTTGTCGGCTGAGGATTTGAGCGGCCCGGGGTTTGTGCCGCGCCCTAAAACTAGATGAGCCGCCGAAATGGCCTTCCTCGACCATGGCGGTGGTGTCGAGTTCATTCCGCTCAACCATCCAGCCGGACGGGATTTTAAGTGGCTGCAGCCCGCGAAAGTGCGGCGAGTTTGGATAAGCGTCTTCCCACTTCACCAGCATCGATCCCTATAGGTAGGCGGCCTTGGCTTAGCTCGGAACTGCATTGAATGAGACAAAACAATAGCCGGCGTTTGCACGCACAGTGCCAAGCGTAACCCGATAACGCCCGACGCTGCGTCTGCCAGGCTATCACCATGAGGTCACGTGGCTTAGGGGGAATACGCATGCGTGCTGTGATCATAGCTTTGGTGATGTGCGTTGGCGCATGTGCCAGCGGTGGGGCCGCGGGTGGCGCCTCGATCGAGGTCTTCTATGGCGAGACCATGAAGTACTCTATCGAGGACGGCGGGCCCGCGCGTCTGGTGAGCACCGGGGGCGCCCATCCAGTGTACGAATTCCAAGCTAGCCGCGAGGACTTTCGCCAAATTGCAGCGCTGCTCGAACCGCTGCGAGCAGAAGGCCTGACGTGCAGCGAGCCATCTCGGCACACCTCGCCGGGCTACATCGTTTGGCGCCGAGGCGGCGAAGAAGTCCGGCGTGTCGACATGCATACGATCTGCTATGCGGACGGCACGCGTCCGCTCGCGCGCAACACCGACCGCGCTTGGGAGCTGATGGAGGAGATGGGCCACGCCCGCTACGCTGCGCCGGCAATTCCCGAGCCGACAAGCATAAAACTACAGAACATGTATTGGGGCCGTCCGACGGCGACGTGGACCATCCCGCGAGGTGGCGAGGGCCTCTATGTCGATCCCCAACGCACGGTGACGTTCCAGGTCTCCGACGAGACGTTCATCCGCATCCGCGAAACCTTCCGTCCCTATGAGGGCCGTGATTTCCACTGCAACCGCGTGCTGACCGATGGGCCCTACGGCTTCATCGTCTGGTCGTCTCAGGAGGGCCACGAAGATCAGCGCACGCTCTGGGACGCCGGCTGCGTGACGGGCGATGCCAGCGACCTCTTCGGGCGGATCGATGCGGCCTTGAAGATTCTTGCTCCCTTGCGCGATGCGGCGCAGCCATGAGTGTGAAAATGCGCCGCTACATTGGTCGCTGAACGAGGTCGCGGTCATTGGCTTAAACGTGGCGCATAACAGACGTTCGCGTGCTGCGGCGCGACCGGCCAGAGCTCGCCGAAAGCGGTCGTTCGTAATGTCGGTCGAGGGCACTCTAGCCGGGGTCATTCACCGAGTCTGCGAGGTCAGGCCGCTTCCAACGCAAAACCGCCGTGAGCACATCATGACCAAGGGTGTATCGCGTCCATACGATTTCTCGCCCGTCTGCTGACACCTTCGTGGTCCACGGCGAAAACTCAATCTGGCGCCAGCGCGCTCAATACACCCGCTTCTTCGGCGGGATGTATTCGACTTCGTTGGTCATTGTGTTGGTGTGGACCGGGCGATAATCGATCGTCGCTTTGCCGGTATTCATGTCGAGCCAGGCGAGCGTGTGCTTCATCCAGTTGGCGTCGTCACGATCCGGGAAATCTTCGCGGGCGTGGGCGCCGCGAGACTCGGTGCGGTTAAGGCCGCCAGTGACGGTGACGATCGCTTGCGCCATGAGGTTGTCGAACTCGAGCGTCTCGACCAGATCGGTATTCCAGATCATGGAACGATCAGTGACGCGTACATCTGGCGCTTCGGCCCAGAGCTTGGCCATGCGCTCAACGCCTTCTTGCAGCACCGGGCCCGTGCGATAGACGGCGCAGGTGTCCTGCATCGTGCGCTGCATTTTATCGCGCAGCTTCGCGGTGGACGTGCCGCCATTCGCATTGCGGAATTTGTCGAAGCGCGCGAGATGCGGCTCACCGGCGTTTGCGGGCAGCGTCGGCTGCGAGGCGTTGGCTTCGAGCTTGGCGGCGCACCGCAGGCCAACGGCGCGGCCGAAGACCACCAAGTCGATCAGCGAATTGGAGCCGAGCCGATTGGCGCCGTGCACGGAAACGCACGCAGCTTCGCCGACAGCCATCAGGCCCGGCACAACGCTATCGGGATCGGCGCCGACTTTGGTCAGCACTTCGCCGTGATAGTTCGTGGGAATGCCGCCCATGTTGTAGTGGACGGTCGGCAGCACCGGGATCGGCTGGCGCGTTACATCGACGCCGGCGAAAATCTTGGCGCTTTCGGAAATGCCCGGCAGGCGCTCGTGCAGCACTTTCGGATCGAGGTGATCCAAGTGCAGATTGATGTGATCCTTGTTCGGGCCGACGCCGCGGCCTTCGCGAATTTCAAGCGTCATGGCGCGGCTGACCATGTCGCGCGGCGCGAGATCCTTCACGGTCGGCGCGTAGCGCTCCATGAAGCGTTCGCCGTTCGAGTTGGTGAGGTAGCCGCCCTCGCCGCGCGCGCCTTCGGTGATAAGGCAGCCGGCGGGGAAAATGCCGGTCGGGTGGAATTGCACAAACTCCATGTCCTGCAACGGCAGGCCCGCGCGCAGCACCATCGCGCCGCCGTCGCCAGTGCAGGTGTGCGCACTCGTGCAGGAGAGATAAGCGCGGCCATAGCCGCCAGTGGCGAGCACCACGGTTTGCGCGCGGAAACGATGCAACGTGCCGTCATCGAGCTTCCACGCCGTGACACCGCGGCAGACGCCGTCCGCATCCATGATGAGATCGAGCGCGAAGTATTCGATGAAGAAATCGACGCTGTGGCGCAGCGATTGGCCATACATGGTGTGCAGCATGGCGTGACCGGTGCGGTCAGCGGCGGCGCAGGTGCGCTGGATCGGCGCCTCGCCGAAATTCTTGGTCATGCCGCCGAACGCGCGCTGATAGATTTTGCCTTCGTCGGTGCGCGAGAACGGCACGCCCCAATGTTCGAGCTCGTAAACGGCGGCGGGCGCGTTGCGCGTCAGATATTCGATCGCGTCCTGATCGCCCAGCCAGTCCGACCCTTTGACGGTGTCGAACATGTGCCACTGCCACTTATCCTCGCCCATATTGCCAAGCGCGGCGGAGATGCCGCCTTGCGCCGCGACAGTGTGCGAGCGGGTCGGGAAAACCTTGGTGACGCAGGCGGTTTTGAGGCCCGCTTGTGCAGCGCCGAGCGCGGCGCGAAGGCCGGAGCCGCCGGCGCCTACGACAACGACGTCAAAGGTGTGATCGATCCAATTGTAAGCGGCCAAAGGATCAGACTCCGAAATTCAGGGACAGCACGGCGAAGACAGCGCCTGCGCCAAGTACGAGCGGCACGCCCGCATTGATCAGCAGCAGCGCCACTTTCGTGAACGGGCGATGGATATAATCGAGGATCACTTCCTGCATGCCGAGCGACATATGATAGAGGCTGGCGATCACCAGCAGGATGACGCCGACGGCATTGAAGGGGTCAGAGAGGAAATCGATCGTGGCGAGATAGCCGCCGTCGCGAATCGCCAGCGATGCACTGACCACGAACCAGGGCGCGAGCAGTGCGAGCGCGATGGAGGTCCAGCGGATCGCGATGAAATGGCCGGTGCCCTCGCCCGAGGCGCCGTGATGGCGAACGCGGCCGAGCGCACTGCGCATTCGGGTGGTTGGTCCGCTCATCGTCAGGCTCCGAAGCTCAGAAGCGCCCACAGCCCGATCGGCGCGGCGATGGCGAAGAGAATGGCGAACCAGGCGCTGGTGTCAGCGTCAGTCGGTGTGAGGCCCATGCCGGTGTCGAACACGAGGTGACGGATGCCGTTGGCAAGATGATAGGCGAGCGCAGCGACAATGAGATAAAGCACCGTCTGACCGTACCAAGTGGTAAAATGCGGCGCGATCTGCGCGTAGGTCTCCTGACCGGCGGCAGCGGCCATCAGCCAAAACGAAAACAGGATTGCCGCGCCGTAAAGCCCGATGCCGGAGAACCGGTGGAGGATCGAACTCGCCATCGTCGCGTGCCAGCGCCAGACCGAAAGATGCGGCGAAATCGGTCTGTCTTCCGGGCGGGGGGCGCCGGCCATGCGAGCCTCTTGGTGCTTGATATAGTGCGCAGAATCTGGCGCCGGACATTAGGCGCGGAGGCCTCCAAGTCAATCAATCGAATTGCCGCGCCATTCGTCGCGGCAGCGCTGGATTGCGGGCGTGGCCCGGGTAAGATTTGCGTCCTGGGGGAGATTTTTTTCATGATCCGAGCACTAGCCGTCTGCGCGGCCATTCTGGTGACCGCCGCCAGCCCGCCCGCATACAGCCAACAGCGCAACAACCGCGCCTTGGCCAACGTGGTGTCGGCTTATGAGCAGATGTCGCGCCGCTATGACCCTATCACCTCGGCGTCCGAGGGGGACCGCGCGGCCTTACGGCGTATGCCGGATGCGTCGCGCGAGGGCGACCTTGCCTATCGCACTGAGCTAGTCGCACTCAGGGCGCGGCTTGAGCGCGTGCCGACACGCGGTCTGAACGACGACGACGCGCTCAATCGCTCCTACCTTCTTCGCGTAATCGACCAGACGATCGAAAGTATCGACCTCGACTTCAGCCGCGCTTCGTTCGGCAATGGCGGCGGCTTCTTCTCCACAGGCTCTCACCTCGCCTACACCACGCCGATCCAATCTGGCGATGATGCGGAAGCCTGGATCGCCCGCCTCGAAGCGCTGCCAACCTATTATCAGCAAGGCCTCGCCAACGCCCGCCGCGGGATCGCCACCGGCTACACCCAGCCGCGCATCGTCACTGAGCGCGGCCTTCAAGTGGCGCGCGCTCAACTCGATACGTTGGAAGACACGTTGCTGACGCCGCTGGCGACGATGCCGGACACAATCCCGTCTGCGCAACAGGAGCAATACCGTGCACGAGCGCGCACGATCGTCCGCGAACGCATCCTGCCCGCGCATCGCGAAGCCGTGACGGCGATCGAGCGCGAATATCTGCCGGCGTCGCGGCCAGGCTTGGGCTTGCGCTCCGTGCCAGACGGCGAAGATCTCTATCGTTATCTCGTGCGCTCCTACACGACGACGGAGATGACGCCCGAGGAGATTCACGAACTCGGCAATCAGGAAGTGGCGCGCATCCGTGCGCTTATGGAAGCGGAAATTCGCGCCAGCGGATTTCGCGGTGACTTCGCAGCCTTCCAACGCTTCTTACGCACGGATCGCCAGTTCTACGCGCAGACGCCAGACGATCTGGTGCGCCACGCATCCGAGATCGCGAAGCGTGCCGATGGAGAATTGCCGCGCCTGTTCGGCACGCTGCCGCGTCTCTCTTACGGCATTCGCGTCATTCCAGCGGATCAGGCCGAAGGCTCGACCACCGCGTACTACACGCAAGGCAGTGCGGCGCTTGGCCAATCCGGCACGTATTGGGTGAACACCACGCGGCTCGATCAGCGCCCGCTCTACGAATTGCCGGCGCTGACGGTGCATGAAGCTATGCCGGGCCATCACTTGCAGATCGCGCGAGCGCAGGAATTGGGCGAACTCCCCTACTTCCGGCGCAACGCGTTCGAAACAGCGTTCGTTGAAGGTTGGGGGCTCTACGCCGAAACACTCGGCGAAGAGATGGGCATGTATCGCACGCCCTACGAGCGCTTCGGGCGGCTGAGCTACGAGATGTGGCGCGCGTGCCGCTTGGTCGCCGATACGGGCATTCACTGGATGGGCTGGGACATCGAGCAGGCGCGGCGCTGCTTTACCGAAAATAGCGCGCTGTCGCCGCACAACATTCAAACCGAGCTGGAGCGCTACATCTCTACGCCGGGGCAGGCTTTGGCCTACAAGATTGGCGAGCTACGTCTGCGTGGGCTGCGTGCGGAAGCGACGGAAGCTTTGGGCGAACGCTTCGACGTGCGCGCGTTCCACGATGAAGTGCTGAGTGCAGGCGCAATTCCGCTGGATGCGCTGGAGGCGCGGGTGCGGGCTTGGGTTGCGCGGGAGCGGGAGTGATGATGCCTGACGACAAAGCCTCGTCATTCCGGGGCAATGCGCAGCATCCCGGAACCTAGGGGCCAACACTGAGCTGGTTGCCCCTGGGTTCCGGATCGCGCTGCGCGCGTCCGGAATGACGTAGATTATTGTGGCTTAGCGATCAGCGCTTCGGGATCGCGGCCCAATAATCGAAATCGAGCACCACGCTAGGATCGAATTCGCCGGCGTCGTTTTTGAATGGGAAGCTTGCCGCGTTTTGGTTTTTCACCGCAACCAATCGCAAGCGTAGCGCGCCAGCGGAGCCGAGGTCTTCTTTGTCCAACACTTCGCTCCACGCGTAGAGCGTATCGCCGGCGAACAACGGGTTGACGTGGCGGCCGCCATTGATGGCGAGCATCAATTGCGCGTTGGCGAGGCCGTTGAAGGCAAGCGCGCGGGCGATCGAGATGGTGACGCCGCCATAGATGAGGCGTTTGCCGAAGCGGGAGTCCTTCTGCGCCAGCGCATCAAAGTGAACGCGCGCGGTGTTTTGATAGAGGCGCGTGGCGAGTTGGTGCTCGGCCTCTTCCACTGTCATGCCGTCGACGTGATCGATCTTTTCGCCGATGGCGTAATCTTCGAACGTGTGCGGGCTACCCGCGAGGCCGAGGTCGTAGCCTTCGAAGTCGAGGCCCGGCGGCAGAAGGAGTTCGGCGCCTTTGACGAAGGGCGCAGGCGTTGTCGGCGGCGCATCGGTCACCGTCGCGCCAGCGTCGCGCTTGTTGACCATCACCCAGCGCACGTAGCTCAGCACCGCTTCGTCATCCTGGTTGAAGCCGGTGGTGCGGACGGTGACGACGCCGGTCTTGCCGTTGGAGTTTTGCTTCAGGCCCAGCACTTCCGATACCGCGTTCAGCGTGTCGCCCGGATAAACCGGCGTGATGAAACGGCCCTCGGCGTAGCCAAGATTGGCGACGGCGTTCAGCGAAATGTCCGGCACGGTTTTGCCAAAGACGATGTGAAAGACCAGTAGCGGATCAATCGGCGCGCCCGGCAGTCCGCAATTTTGCGCAAAACTATCAGCGCTGAAGAGCGCGTAGCGCGAGCCGGTCAGCGCCGTATTGAAGGCTACATCCGCTTCCGTGACGGTGCGCGGCGTCGCATGGGAGATGGTCTGGCCAGGACTGAAATCCTCGAAGAAATTGCCCGGATTGGATTTTGTCATGCGCCCTGAGTAACGCGAAGCGCGGCCGGATCAACTCTCGCTTTGGCCGCGAGGTATGAATCGACGCGCCCACCTCCCCGCGCTAGCGTTACGGTAAGGGGAGATTGCAACATGGCGGACGGCGGCAACACGCTTCTGGATTGGGTAAAGGGCCTAGGTCTGCCGGTGGCCAGCTTGGTGGCCTCGGCAGCGTTCTTCGGAATCCAGATGCAGCAGCAGGCGTTCGAGCGAAAGCTCAACAATATCGAGAACGGCTATCGCTCCTATTTCGAGCGCCGCACATCGCTTGAGAAGGCCGCTGACGTCACCACCGAGACGACGTTACTGCAATTGCTCGGCAGCGCTTTCCCGAATGTGTACTGCAACGTCCGCGCTGACATGTACGCGCGGGCGACGGCCGCCGAGATCAGCGATACGGGGGCGGATGCGTTCACTGAGGCGGACCGAACCTACCTGATCTCCTTCCTGGTTGCGAACCGCACGCCGCCACGCGGCGAATTCCGCACCGACTTCTTCTCACTCTTGCGAAGTCAACAGGAAGCTGAGCCACAAGCGTGTACCGCAGAATTCGATGCTGAACGCAGCGTGATCGCGCCCGCGCCTGAGCCTGCGGCCACGCCGGCGCCCGAGGTACGTGTGGCCGACGACGCGCCGACGACGCCAGCTACGACCACGGAGCAAACAACAATCGCACAAGCGCCGCGCATAGATCCTTCCGTCCGCGCAAATGTGGGCGCCCGCGCAGATTCAGCGCGTGAGATCGTTCAGCGCGCTTACGCCCCGCGTGCGCAGAGCTACCAGGTGTTTTTCCATGTCCGCGAAGGCGGCGGCAGAACGGCAGAGTCGGTCGATCCGTTGCGTGGCCCACTCGGGGAGGCGAACTTTCGGGTCATGCGCGGTGTTCGCACGGTCGCGGCGAGCGAATTTCCACGCACGGCGCAGGTACGCTATTTTGGGCGAGATCAGGAGAGCGCGGCGAATGAACTGGCGGCGGCGCTCAACGCACATTATCGAGGCGAAGGACTGACGTTCGAAACGCGAGCCATCGGCGCGCAGTTTCCCAACATGCCGCCGACGCATTTGGAAGTGTGGTTGCCCTAGGCCAACGCCGCGATCGCATCCGACACAGCCACGACGCGCTTAGCCTCCTCCAAGTGCAGCAATTCGGTCATGCGGCCATCGACTTTGATGACGCCTTTGCCGGCGTTTTCTGGGAGTGCAAAGGCTGTGATGACGGAGCGGGCGCGCTGAACCTCGTCTTCCGTCGGCGCGAACACTGCGTTGGCGGTGTCGATTTGGGTTGGGTGAATGAGCGTCTTGCCGTCGAAGCCGAACTCTAGCCCCTGCTCGCATTCGGCGCGGAAGCCGTCGGCGTTGGCAATGTCATTGTAGACGCCGTCAATGGCCGTCAGGCCTTCGGCGCGGGCAGCTGTGACGGCGAGCGACATGGCCGTAAAGAACGCGGCGCGATTGGCGCCGGCGCGGGCGCGGGTTTCCTTGGCGAGATCGTTGAGGCCCATGACGAAGCACGAGAGCCGCGTGCCCTTAACCGCCGCCGCGATGTCGGCGATGTTCAGAATCGCGCGCGGTGTTTCGATCATCACCCAGAGTGACGCGGCGGCCGCGAAACCAGCGGCGTCCATCGCTGCGTTGAGGGCGCGGACTTCTTCGCCGCTCTCAACCTTGGGCGCGAGCATGCCATCTGGGCGCGCCGAACCGGCGGCGGCGATATCGTCCCTGCCCCATGGCGTTGCGAGCGCGTTGACGCGCACGATCACTTCGCGCTTGCCGTAGCCGCCAGCCTTCACGGCGTCCGCGACTTGGGTGCGCGCCAAATCCTTAACGTCCGGCGCGACGGAATCTTCGAGGTCGAGCAACAACACATCGGCGGCGAGGGTCTTTGCCTTCTCCATCGCCTTGGTGTTGGCGCCGGGCATATAAAGGCAAGAGCGGCGGGGGCGAGCTGTCATGTTCGGTCTCGGGGATGGTGAGCGGAGCGGCAATCGCTTACATGATTGACGAAGTGAAGACTATTCTATCGATACAAAGCCAGGTGGCCGGCGCGCGCGTTGGCAATTCCGTGGCGGCTTTCGCAATGGAGCGGTTGGGGGTGCGCGTCATCCAGCTGCCCACGGTGTTGCTGGGGCGGCGGCCCGATCATGGCGCGCCGGGCGGCGGGCCGATCGCGTCGGAGATGCTGGCTTCGATGGTAGACGCGCTGGCGGCGGATGCGCTGCTGGGCGAGATCGATGCGGTGCTGACGGGGTACGTCGGCGCAGCGGAGCAAGTGGCGGTGATCCTCGACGCGGTGGCGCGGATCAAAGCGGCGAACCCCAAGGCGCTGTTCGTATGCGACCCGGTGCTGGGCGATGAGGGCCGCACGTACGTGAGCGAAGCGATTACTGACGTCGTGCTGGGGCGCTTATGTACGCAGGCCGATTGGCTGACGCCGAACCTGTTTGAGCTTGGCTTGATGGCGGGGCGGCCGTTGGAAGGCCTAGCGCAGGCGCGCGACGCGGCGAAGAGCTTTGGAAAGCCGGTTTTGGTGTCATCCATTCGCACGGCGCTGGGGCTCGGCAATCTCCTGGCGGCGCCCACCGGCGATTGGTTTTGCGAGACGGCGCGGCTGCCGCGGGCGCCGAAGGGCGCTGGCGATTTGCTCTCGGCGCTCTATGTGGCGCGGCGGGTGCGCGGCGATGCTTTGGCGATCGCGCTCGAAGGCGCCACCGGCGCGGTGTTCGATGTGATCGTGCGCTCCATGGCGGCGGATAGCGAAGACCTGCTGCTGCCAGCGGCGCAAGAGGTGCTCAACGATCCGGTGACATGGCCACGCGCGCGTTACACGGAGCTGGTGTAATGGCGGAAGGCTACGTCGCACCAGGGTTCGAGCACGTGCGCGATATATTCGAAGCGCAGCTTGCGTCGGACGAACTGGGCGCGGGCTTTGCGGCGATACGTGACGGGCAAGTTGTCGTCGATCTCTGGGGCGGTTGGGCCGATCGCGCGCGAACGCGACCCTGGGTGAAAGACACGCTCGTGCCGGTGTATTCGACCACCAAGGGCGTCAGCGCGCTGGTGTTGGCGATGCTGCACGATGCTGGCGACTTAGACTATGACGAGCCCTTGGCTGAGCTTTGGCCCGAATTTGGCGCGCACGGAAAAGACCGCGTCACCATTCGCCAGACGTTGGCGCATCAAGCCGGCGTGCCGGGCTTCACCGAGCCGATCGATCCCGTTTTATGGCTTGATCCGCCGGCATGCGCGGAAGCAATTGCAGCGCTTGCGCCGATGTGGCCGCCTGGGAGCGCGAGCGGATATCACCCTATGACGTGGGGCTATATCGCCGGGGAGATCGCGAGGCGTGCAAGCGGACGTTCGCTTGGTTTGATCCTGCGCGAAAGCATTTGCGCGCCGCTCGGTCTCGATTTTTGGATCGGCACGCCTGAAAGCGAACATGCGCGCACGCCAGAGATGAAGAAGCCCTCGCGCGGCGGCGATTTCGGCGAGATTACACCACCGCGCAAAGTAGCGTTCTTTTCCAAGTGGTCGATGCCTGTGCGGGGTTCGACGCAATGGCGGACGATCGAGATCCCCTCGGCGAACGGACATGGGACGGCGCTAGCTGTGGCGCGCCTCTATGAAGCGTATGCCACGGGCGGCCTTATCAATGGCGCGCGCGTGCTTTCGCAGGAATCTTTCGATGCACTGACACGGCGCGTCTGGATCGGCGATGATCTGGTATTGCCGTTCAAGGTCGACTGGCGCGCTGGCATTATCGGCAACAAGTTCGGGTTTTATGGACCAAACTCGGAAACGTTCGGACATTCCGGCAATGGCGGCTCGATGGGGATGGGCGATCCAGTGGCGGGTGTCTCTGCCGGCTATGTGATGAACGCGCAATCGCATCACATCATGGGCGATCCGCGATCTCTGAAACTGATCGACGCGCTGTACGCATGCTTGTGAGCCGCCGCGCGCTTGAGCTCGGCGCCGTTTTTGTCGCGGCAGGGCTCGTCGCGGTGATGATCTATCTGCTGCTCGGCGCGCGTGGCTTAGTGCTGGCGAATGGGCAGCCACTGTTCGGTGACTTCATTGCATTCTGGAGCGCTGGGCGCGCGGCGCTCGATGGCGCGGTCGCAGAGGTCCATAACGTCGACACGATCGCACGCTATCATCAGCTTGCAGCGCCGGGTTCGGAATATGTGGCGCCTTGGAATTCACCGCCGCCGTTTCTACTAATCGTCAGCGCACTCGCGCTGCTGCCCTACCCGGTTGCGGCGATTGTGTTTTTGATGGTGAGCGGCGCGATCTATTTCTATGCGGCGCGGCTCGTTTTGCCTGATGCGCGCGCGCTGATCTTTGCAGTGACGCTGCCGGCGGCGCTTTATCACCTGGGCACGGTGCAAGCGGCGCTGCTGATCGCTGGCGTCAGCGCGCTCGCGTTGGCGTGGCTGGATAGAAGACCGCTGACAGCGGGTGCTTTGGTCGGCCTGCTGGTGATCAAGCCGCATTTGGCGGTGCTTTGGCCGCTGCTGCTGGTACTGAGCGGAAGGTGGCGCGCATTCGCGGCAGCGGCGGTAAGCACGCTGGCGTTCGTTGTGCTGGCGGGCGCTGTGTTTGGGTTTGATGCGTATGGGCGGTTCCTGGAGAACCTTGGCGCATCGCAGGGCATGATCAGCGGACAGCGGATTACGACGCCGGCTTATGCGAGCTTGTATGCGAACGCGTTAGGGTTCGGCGCGCCGCAGATCGTGGCGCTGATGCTGCAGGCGGCGAGTGCGTCGGCGGCGGTCGGCGTGGCGGTCTCAATTTTCTTGCGCAGTGACCGAGCCGCGCAAGGTGCAGCGCTTTGTGCGGCCACGCTGCTAATTTCGCCGTATCTGTTTTTCTACGACTTCACGCTGCTGGCGCTAGGCGCAGCGTTGCTTGGCGTACCGCGGGATCGGTTTGAGTTGGCGGCGGCGGTGTTGGCGTGGAGCGCGGGGCTGTCGATTGCGCTTGGATATTTCGCGCCGTTGCCGCTTTGCCCGCTGGCGGCTTGGATGGTGCTGATCGCTGCTATGCGGCGCGCAAGAAGCGCGGACGCTCGTTTGGCGCCAGCGCCACAGCCGTAAGCGGACCGCCAAAGCATGCGCCAGTATCGACATTGATGCGGCGCGGATTGCTGTGTGGCTCGAAATCATGCGTTGGCGTGTGGCCGTGGATGACGAGCACTCCTTCCAGTTCCGCACGCTTCGGCCAGCGGCCGCGGATTTCATCGCTGCAGAATGGAAATGTCTTCGGATCGATGCCGCCGTGAACGAACACGAGGCCACGGTCCTCGTCGCGGATCATGGTGGGGAGCGCTTGCATCCAAGCGATATGCGCAGTGTCGATGGCGTCGCGGAAATCATCCTTGGCGCCATTCGCCATCATGTATGAGGTTATGGTCTGGTCGCCGCCGTTCTCAGCCCACCAATAGATGCCGACGGATTCGCGGTTAGCACATGCATGCAACATGAGCTCTTCATGGTTGCCTTTGATCGCGAGCGCTTCACCGCTTTCGGTCAGCGCCATGGCGCGAACGATAACGCCGCGGCTGTCGGCGCCCCGATCGATCATGTCACCGAGAAAAACGATCTTGTACGGCCCCTCGCGGCGTTCGGCGTCTTCGCGAATGAAGCGCAGCAATTCGTCGAGCTTCGCTAGCTCGCCGTGCACGTCGCCTATGGCGTAATAAGTGAGATCGCTCATGCTTTACCTAGCGCGGCGCAGCGTATCCCAGGAGAAGAAGGCAAGACCAGCCCAGATCAGCGCGAAGCTGACACCGCGCAGGAATGTGAAATCTTCGCCAAACACGATCCCGGTGGTGAATTGCAGCGTCGGCGCGAGAAACTGCAGCAAGCCCAGGGTTACAAAGCTGACACGCCGCGCGCCGAATGCGAACGCCATCAGCGGAATCGCGGTGACCGGGCCAGCGATCGCCAGCAGGATCGCCGTGGTCCAGTCGGCACTGAAAGCGAGCGGCGCTTCGCTGGCGGCCCAGAATAACAAACCAATAGCGACCGGCGCGAGCGCGAGGCTTTCGATGAACAAACCAACGGCGGCGGGCACCGGCGCGCGTTTGCGGATTACGGCGTAAGTCGACCATGTCGCGCAGAGCGCCAGCGCCATCCAAGGTGGCGAGCCAAGCGCAATCCCCTGCACAACGACGCCGACGAGCGCCAACGCGAGCGCAATGATCTGCGGTGTGGTGATCTTCTCACGGAAGAAGAGCACGCCAACGGCGACGCTGACGAGTGGGGCGAGGAAATAAGCAAGCGCGGATTCAATCACGCGCTCGTTGAGCACGAGATAAACGTAGAGGCCCCAGTTCACGAAGATGAAGCACGCCGATGCGGTGAGCGTGGCGAGCATACGCGGGCGGAAGGCGGTGGCGATTTCGCGCCAGCCCGCGCGCCAACCGCTCATGATGAAAATCGCGATGAAGGCGGCGGGAGCAGCCCAGAGTATGCGTTGCGCCAAAACTTCGCGCACATCGATCGTCGCGAGCAGTTTCAGATAAAGCGGCAGGAAGCCCCAGATCACGTACGCGGAGGCCGCGGCGATGAAACCGGCGCGGCGCTCTGCTTCGGACGGCGATGCCGTGATTGGCGCGGCCTCACTCATGAAGTTGCGCGCCCGTAAGGCGCCGGGTTGCGGATTTGCATAAAGCGCTCAGGCGCATCGAGCGGCGTGAAACCGAGCGGCGCATAGACGCCGTGCGCGTCCTTGGTGCCGAGCAGCCAGCGACGAAGACCCTGAAGGTCTGGATGCTTTAGGAAGGTTTGCACCAGAGTGCGGCCAAGGCCCTTCCCCTGCTTGCCGGACAGCACGACGACATCGCAAAGCCACGCGAAAGTCGCTTTATCGGTCACGACACGCGCGAAGCCGATGAGCTTACCGCTGTCATCGCGAGCGATGGCGCACATCGAGTTCGCGCACGCGCGCGCGACAGAGTCGCGCGGGATGCCGGGCGACCAATACGTGTCTTTCAGCATCGCGTGAATAGCGTCGATGTCCGCTTCCGACGGCTGTTCGATGGCGATCTCGGCGCTCATGGTGATGCATGTCCCCTGGGCGCTCTACATAGGCTACGCGCGCACAATCACCAGCCGCTGCGCGACGGATAGCGAACACATTTTGTAACAGAGTATGTGAGCAGCTCACATCTCGCGGCGATCACGCAGCGCGCAAGCGTTTGAACAAGCCCTTGTTCAGCATCAACTCGGCGATCTGCACGGCGTTGAGCGCTGCACCTTTGCGGAGGTTGTCGCTCACCACCCAGAGCGAGAGCCCGTGCTCGACGGTTTTGTCGTTGCGGATGCGTGAGACGAAGGTGGCGAACTCGCCGACGCAATCGATCGGCGTCGCGTAGCCGCCGTCTTCGTGGCTATCGATGACCATGAGGCCAGGAGACTCGCGCAACAGTTCGCGCGCTTCATCGGCTTCGATCTCACGCTCGAACTCGATGTTCACGGATTCGGAATGACCGACGAACACCGGCACGCGCACGCACGTTGCGGTGAGCTTGATCTTGGGATCGAGAATTTTCTTGGTTTCGACTTCGATCTTCCACTCTTCGGTGGTGAAGCCATCCTCCATGAAGTCGCCGCCGTGAGGGATGACGTTGAAGGCGATCTGCTTCGGGAAATGCTCGGGCTTGATCTCGTCGTTGACGTAGAGCTTCTTGGTTTGCATCCAGAGCTCGTCCATCGCATCCTTGCCGGCGCCGGAGACGGATTGGTACGTCGAGACGACGACGCGCTTGATCCCGGCGCGGTCGTGCAGCGGCTTCAACGCGACGACGAGCTGAGCGGTAGAGCAGTTCGGGTTAGCGATGATGTTGAGCTTATCATAGTCCGCGATCGCTTCGGGGTTCACTTCCGGCACGATCAGCGGCACGCGCGGATCCATGCGCCAGGCGCTGGAATTGTCGATGACCACGGCGCCCGTCGCACCAATCTTCGGCGACCATTCCTTCGATACGGCGCCGCCGGCGCTCATCAGAACCAGATCGACGCCCGTGAAATCGAACGTCTCCATGTCTTTGATCTTGAGGGTGCGGTCGCCATAACTGACCTCGACGCCGACTGAGCGGCGCGATGCCAGCGCGATGATCTCGTCAGCGGGGAAGAGCCGCTCCTCGAGAATGGTCAGCATTTCCCGGCCAACGTTTCCGGTGGCGCCGACGACGGCTACGCGCAAACCCATGTAATGCTCCTGATCGCCGATATGTAGCGTGCGCCGGGCTGCCTCGCCATGGCTGCCCGGCGCAAACTCTCGTGTTTAATTAAGCCGCTTCGTGCAGGCCGAAGCCGTGATCGGCCGTATAGTGCATGCGCTTGCACGGGGCGCTTTCGCCGCGGGCGAGCGAGAAGAGCGGTGCGGTTTCGCCGGTATAGGCAAAGCCCCCCTTCTGCAGCACGCGGCCGGACGCCGGGTTGTCGACGAAGTGGCCAGCCAGCAATTGGCCCAGCGCCTTGGCTTCAGAGACGAAGCCTTGCAACGCCTCAGTGGCGAAGCCCTTGCCCCAGTACGGGCGGCCGAGCCAATAGCCCACTTCGAACGCAGTCGCGCTGGCCTTATGTGCGCCGATCGCGCCGACCAGCCCCTCGCCTTCGAGATCGACGGCGTAGACGAATTCTTCGTTCAGAGGTTTGCGGGCTGAAAGCGTCATGATCCAGCCTTCGGCGGCGACCGGAAGATACGGCAACGGCGCGCGCGCAATCATGCGTGCAACAGACGGATCGCCGCAAAGCGTTGCGATGCGCTGCGCATCGGACATGCGCAGGCGCCGCAGCTTCAATCTCTTGGTCTCGATCTCAATCACGTCACGCATGAGCCGCTCCTTTGGCTCTAACGCGTGGGGCAAAAAAAGAGGGGCGCCTTGATCCGGGCGCCCCACGCTATCTCGGGAACCGGATCGCCCTGTTGTCAGGCGATCCGGGAATTTCTTCCGTTATCGCCTATTCCGCGGCCACCGCGAGCGGTGCGATGGATACGTAGGTGCGGCCATCGCGTTTGGTCGCGAACGCTACCTGGCCGTTACAAAGAGCAAACAGCGTGTGGTCGCGGCCGAGGCCGACGTTGGAACCCGGATGGAATTTGGTGCCGCGCTGACGGACGAGAATCTCGCCGCCGCTGACCGACTGGCCGCCGAAACGCTTCACGCCAAGACGACGACCGGCGGAGTCACGACCGTTGCGGGACGAACCGCCTGCTTTCTTGTGAGCCATGACGCCCTCTTATTCCTTGTCGTTCTTACCGCCGATGGCGGTGATCTTGATGTGCGATTCAGCCTGACGGTGACCGATCTTGCGGCGATAGGTATTGCGGCGGCGCTTCTTGAACACCGTGACCTTGTCGCCCTTCTTGGTTTCGATCAGTTCGCCCGTGACGGTGACGCCGCCCAGATCCTTGCCAAGCTTCAGGCCCTTGCCGTCGCCCGTCATCAGGACGTCTGAGAAGGTGATCTTGGCGCCCGCATCGCCAGCGAGCTTTTCGACGACGATAACGTCGTCCTTGGCCACCCGGTATTGCTTGCCGCCCGTCTTGATTACCGCGAACATCGAACTGTCTTCCAAAACTTATGCGCGCCCGAACGAAGCTCGCCCGGGCGGGGAGCGGCGATATAAATGAAAGCCCGCCACAGCGTCAATGCGGAAGCGGGACATTTTCCCGCTATTTTCACGCGTGTCGGCGCTGACAGTGCATCGGCACGGGCGCCATTTTCCCTAAATTTTTCTGTCTGTTAGCTCAAGACCGCCAGCGCAGTGACATACAAGAGAGACCCGCGTCGATCTTGGCGATCTCGGCGGTCGCCAGTGTTTTGACCTCATAGCCAGCCTTGGCGAGCGCCTCGGCTGTACGGGGATAACCCTGGCTGAGCAAAATCTGGTCGCCAACCGCTAGCGCATTGGCGGCGCCCTCCTCGCCGGCCGAGGTGAGCAATAGCCGGAACCCCGGAAACGGCTCGGAGGCTGCCAGTCTGGGCGTACAGAGGATGGTCTCCTCGTCCAACAGCGCGCAATCGGATTTGAGGTGCAGCACGCTGGGCGGGGTTTGCACCACCACGCCGCGATGGCCGATCTCGCCAAGGAGCTGGAGCAAACTTTGCGCGCCTTTGGCGCTAGTGCGGGCGGAGAGGCCGATGAACACCGCGTTTGCGGTCGTCAGCACATCGCCGCCTTCGGCGCTGCCTTTTGTGAGGTGCAACACGCGTTCGAAATGGCGCTCGAGCGTTGGCACAATTTCACTGGTTTCGCCACGCCGCGTCGGCGCCCCGGGACGCAGCGCAATCGCGGCGCCCGTGAATACGAGCGCGACGTCTTCGACGAAGACTGAATCCGGAAAATCCTCAAGCAAAGGCAACGTTTCAACGCTGACGCCCTCGGACTGCAGGAACGCGACATAAGCCGCGTGCTCACGCAACACCGCCTCATATTGGGGCGAGCCCGTATCCACCGCGCGCAAGCCGTGCACGACGGAGCGGGACGGTGTGCGGACGATGGCGCGGTTAAAAGTGTGCGTACTCACGCCAGCAAACTAGCGCATGTGGACACCGCCCGTCGCGCGGCGATTGGGATGTCACAATGTAGGGGAACTGGCGGAGAGGGAGGGATTCGAACCCTCGATACCCTTGCGAGTACTCCAGTTTTCGAGACTGACGCCTTCAGCCACTCGGCCACCTCTCCGCACGGCCGCTTTTTGGCGGCGCCCGCGCCAGCTTGCAAGTCCGGCGCCCAAGATTCAGCGCGGCGGCTGCAGTGGGGTGAGCGTCACGGTGGCGTTGCCGAACTGAATCGGGGTGGTTGTGGTTGGGCGGGCGGCCCGGAGTGGCGCGGCCGGCGGCGCGGGTGCGCCCGGGGTTTGGCCAATAATGAACCACTCGGTCGCACCCTCCTCGTCCGCTGGCACAACGAGTTCGAGAACGGCGCCGTCACAGGCGCGGCCTTGGCAGGCGAGGTTCTGAAAATCACCCTCTCCACCGGTCTCGGCGAAACGGGTTTGGACGCCGTTTAAGGTGACGGTGAGCGGCTGGGCGGTGCGCGGAATGCGGAGTGTTGCGCGGTAGGCGCCGTTCATGACGAGGCGGGCAGTGATGGTGCGAAGCTCGCCTTCGATGGTGACCGTGACATCGGTGAGTGTGGGCGCCGGCGCGGTCGCGAGCGCGGCAGGCGCGGCCCAGGTTTCGACGCGATCTCCCGGGAGCAGCATAACCGGCGCGAAGTCGGCGACGGACGCAAGTTCGGGCGGCAATGGGCGCGCGGCGACGCCGGCGAGGATGCGCGCTTCGTTAGTCTCGGTGTTGACGAAGTAATTGAGGTTGAGCGCAGCCGGCGTTTGCGAAGTGGCGGCCGGCAGCAGGAATGCTGTGGCCGCCGCGGCGACTGCGCCGGCGCCAAGGACGAACGCGCTGCCGCGCCAGCGTGTTTCGACTTGCGCTTGCGCAAGCGCGCCGAGTGCTGGCAGCGACGCTATGGCGACGAGGAGAGCGGTCGCGAAGGGGTATTCAAAACCGAGCCCGAGTTCGATGAGATAAAGCGACGGCGCCCAGATCAGAATCGCGAGGAATGCGGCGAGCGTGGCGCCGATCTGTTGCGCTGGCTTCCAAACGAGCGCGATCAGCGCGCCGAGCGCGAAGAGCGATGCGGGCGCCGCATAGAGTATGGAAACGCCGGGCAAGAAGAACGATCCAGCGAAGCCAAGCAGCGCAAACCAAAGCATGCCAGCAGCGCCGACCAGCGCGGCATTTCGCGGGACGCGAAGGATCATCAAAGTCGCGATGATCGAGACCAACGCAAGGAGGACGCACCAGACGCGCGTGGCCTCCGGGTGCGCGAACCAGTAGGTCTCGCCTGCGCGCATTGTGCCGAGCGCAAAGCCAAACGCCGTGGCGAGCAAACCGGCGACGACGAGGGCGAGCAGCGGCGCGGCGAGCGTGCGCCAGCGGCCAGGTTTTCCCACGCGCCAGAAGGCGACAAAAGCGATAAGCAGGCTGACGCCGAGAGCGATTTGCGCGGCGAGACTGGGCGCGCTGATGAACGCGTATGATGCAATGTCGGTGTAGACGTAAGCCGACGCATCACCGCGATCGGGGCCGGCTGCGAAACTGCGCGTCGTGGCGAGCGCGATGTCGCCCATGTGTTGAAGGCTGCGCGTATCGAACGACGCGAGTGAATCTTGTGGTGTGTGATAATTGGCGAGGCCATCGAGCAGCGCGAGGTTCACGATGTCGAGGTTTTCGCGCGTGAGTGCGGTGACGTCGGTAGAGTTGGGCAGCAGTGCGTATATATCGGCCATCACCGAATTGGCGATGCCGCGCGGCGCGTGCGTGAAGGCGGCCACTGCGTCGGCGTTCGGCTGATTGCTCTCAAAGAAGATGGCGGGCCCGCGTGTGCCGCGCGCTTCAGCGTTCAAGAGCGCTTCGACGTCTGCCATCTCCGTGTCTTGGGCAAAGGCCACTGCGCCGAGGAGAGCTTGCTCTTCCCCGTCGCTGATCAGGAAGATGACACGGCGCCGCATCTCTTCGCTGCGGAGGATGCGCGCGATTTCGAGCCAGGTGGCGATGCCGATACCGGCGTCGCTGGCGCCGGGCGCTGCCGGCACGCTGTCATAGTGCGTGGCAGCGAGGATTGCGGGGCCCTCTTCCGGTCCGGCGCTGAAGATGATGTTGCGCACTAGGCCGCACTCGATCGTGGGGCTTCTCGGATTGGCTCGGCAAGTGAAGCGCTCGCGGACTTCCGGTTCGTAGCCGATGGCGCGGATTTCGGTGAGCAGTCGTTCGCGGACGATATCTTGCGCGGCGCTATCGACCGGATGCGGGGTCTCATCGCCGAGCACGCGCGCGAGGCGCTCGCGGGCGGCGGTTGCATCGAACTGGTCTGCGGCGTGGGCGGTTCGCACTGGCGGCGGCTGCAGCAACGCGCCGGCGAACATGAAGCTTAGAAACAGCACGGCGAGGACGAGGAGCCCAAGCGGGAAAGCGAAACGAGGCGGCGGCTTATCAGTCATCGCCGCCGCTCTAGCATCGTTTTATTGCGACGGCACCTCACGCAAAGGCGTTTCAAACGACGGGCCGCCGCCGAAGGCGCGATAGGTCGCGATTGCAGCGCGGGCGGACTGGGCTTCAGCATCGATCCGCGTGAGGTTCGCATCAATGAGTTGCTGCTCCGAACGCAGACGATCGGTGAGGCTTTGGATGCCGGCGCCGTACGCGGCGCGCGAACCGCGGGCGGTGGTTTCCGCCGCGGTTTCGGCGCGGCGGGCGGACTCGAGACGCAGGCGCCCTTGATCGAGCGCGACAAGCGCGTTCGACGCTTCGGCGACGGCTTGCGTCACCACTTGGCGATATTGCACTAAAGCCTGATCGAATTGCGCATCGCGCTCGCGGACCCGCGCCAAGCGCGCACCCCAATCGAACAGCGGGATCGAGATCAGCGGCGTGCCGCTGGCGAACGTGCCGCCAACATTGAGCGGATCACCGATCAGCGCATCGGTGGTGAGAATCGAGCCAGTGAGATTGAGGCGCGGCAAGAGATCAGTGCGCGCATTCGAAACACCGGCGGCGGCGACGATGGCTTGCGCTTCCGCGCGGGCGACGTCGGGGCGGAGACGAATGAGATCGGCCGGTGCTGCTGGCGCTTGCGTGAGTTGCATAAATGGGACGGGTCGGCCTTCGGCGTCAAGAACAGCGCGTGTTTCCGGCGTTTCCGTACCGGGTGCGAGGCCGCGCAACACGGCGAGTACGTTTTCGGCGCGGCGCTCTTCAATCACCAAGCCGGGCAAACGCGCGCGCGTCGCTTCGGCGAGACGGCGCGCATCGGCAGCGTCAGCTTCTGAAGTGATGCCGGCATTGAAGCTAATATCGAGAATGCGCGAGAGTTCGTCGGCGGTTTCAACGCTGCGTTCGAGAGCAGCGCGGCTCGCCTGCGCGGCGCGGAGATCGACATAAGCTTGCGCGACATCGGCGGCCAGCGTCACTTGGGCGGCGCGCACGTCCGCGACAGCGCCGCGGGTGTTGGCGCGTGAGCCGATGAAGGCCGCTTCGATGCGCGAGAAGAGCGGGATCTCCCACGAGACCGAGCCGCCATAAGAGCCGGTCATTTGCTCGCGCTCCGTGCCGCCGCCGGCGGTGGGCAGCGACCCGTTTTCGACGGCGCGCGAGTATTGGCCCTGCCCCGTCGCGCTAAGCTCCGGGAGATATTGCGCGACCGTTGAGTGAGAGAGCGCCCGCGATTCGCGGACGCGCAGCAGCGCTTGCTGGACGCTGGGGCCATTGAGCAAGGCTTCATTCACCAAGGCAGTCAGCGCCGGGTCATCGAAATTGGCCCACCAATCGCTGACCGGCAGCTCTGCGCCGGCCGGTGCGTCGGTCCATTGCGGGCATGGTGGAGCAGGCCGCCAAAGCCGCCGCAGCCAAGATCGCGGCGAGGCCCGTGGACCGAGTTGGCATCATATTCCGTTGCTCCACAGACACTTAACGACCGGGAAGGCAGACTCAATGTCAGCTTTTCCGGGGTTGGATTTGGGATCGCAGCTTGACGACGTCCAACCTTAACATTTAAAGAACGAACATTCGTTTTATATGCGTTGCAGCGCGATCCGGCAAGCGGGTCTCGTGCGTAGAGGATAAAGTGGCGCGATTAGCGGATCCCGAACTGGCCGAACGGCGCAGGCGTCAAATCATGGACGCCGCGATCGAGTGCTTTCGCCGCCGCGGCTTTCATCAAGCGACGATGCAGGAGATCTGCGCCGAGGCCGCAATCAGCGCCGGGGCGCTCTATCGCTATTTCGGATCAAAAGCTGAGATCATCGGCGCCATTGCCGAGGACAAGCGTGGCGACAGCGACGTTGCGTTCTTGCGCGCCGCTGAGCAGCAGGGCTTGCTTGAAGCGCTTTGCCTCTCCGGCCGCGAGTTCTTTCAGAAGTTTGCTGACGGCGATGGCGCACTAATCGCCGACATCTTTGCCGAGGCCATTCGGGACGATGCTGTGGCGACTCCGTTACGCAAAACGGACGCACGCAGTGTCGCGTTGTTTGTGAAGGCGATTAAAGCGGCGCAGGCGCGACGTGAAATCGACGTCACGTTGGACCCCGAAGTGGCCGCCAACACCTTGTTTGCAGGCATCGAAGGCATAGGTCTTCGACGCGCCTTCCTTCGCGACACTGACCCCGATGCAGCTGTCGCCCAATTCCGTGCGTTCGCTGAACGCTATTTGAGCCCCTCCCCGAGCGCCCGTCATGAATAAGCCCGTCCCTCCCGAGAAATTCAACGAAGCCAAAAGTCTTTTCGAGCGCACGGCCGAAGGCGGCGGAAACGCGTGGAAACGCGTGACCAATGCGCCCACCGAGGAAGGCCGCCGACGCCGCGTTCTGATGTTGCTCGGCGCCGGCATTTTCGCGGTTATCGCAGTGTTGTTCGTCATGAGCCGCTTGGGCGGCGATGGCGCAGTGCACACTGAAGTCGCCTCCGCGCAAGCTGTGAGCGCGATCACGGTCGAAACGCAGAGCTTCAACCCGGTCATCTCCCTCAACGGCGAAGCGCGCCCGGTGCGCGACATTCAAGTCGCGGCGCCGGCGACAGGCGTGCGCATTCTCGAAATTCTCGTCGACGAGGGTGACACTGTGCGCGCCGGCCAAGCGATGGCGCGGCTCGACACGAACTTGGCGCACGCTCAAATTCGCGCAGCGCAAGCCAGCGTCGCCGAAGCGCAGTCAGCGTCAGTGCGCGCACGCGGAGAATGGGAGCGCGCCGAATCGATCCGTGACTCCGGCGCGCTCTCGACCGAAGCGATCGAAGCGCGGCGCGCCGCAGCCATTGCAGCGGACGCGCGCCTCGCTGCTGCGCGCGCGCAGGCACAGGAAGTCAATGCACGCTTAGGTGGCGGCTTCGTGCGCGCGCCGGCGAGCGGGCTCGTGATCGGTCGCACGGCCGAGGTGGGCCGCGACGTGCAGGGACAAGTGCTGTTCCGCATCGCGGCGGACAACCGCTTGGAGGTCGCTGCGCGGGTCGCTGAAGGCGATGCGCTGGCGCTTCAACAAGGCCAAGGCGCGGTGTTTACGCTTGTCGATGGCTCGACCGTGCAAGCGACGCTGCGCCGTCCGCCGGCATCGATCGATAGCCGCACACGCACCGGCGAGGCCTTGTTTGCTTTGCCGCAGAACACGCGCGTACGCGCTGGCATGTATCTGCGCGGCGAAGCGCAACTGGCCGCCCGCGAAGTGATCGCGATTCCGCAAAGCTCGGTGCTGTATGAAAGTGGCCAGGCTTATGTGCTGGTGATCGCCGAAACGCGGCGCGAGGGCGCGGACGCACCGGTGCTGACGGCCCAACGGGCCAACGTCTCGCTCGGCGCGCGGGCTGGCGATTCAGTTGAAGTGCTGGGTGGACTCTCCACGGGTCAGCGCATTGTCGGGTCCGGCGCGGCGTTCCTGCAGGACGGCGAAGAAGTGCGTCTGATCGAGCAAGCGCCGGCGGCGCCGGAAACGGCTGAACCGACGGCGCTCCGCGGACGCGACTGATAATGTACCGGCGCGGATAAGTTCCGCGTCGCTGTTTTCTACCCCTGCACCAACTTTCGGCAGGCAGGCAGAGGCGTGAAGCATGGCTTGGAATATTTCCGCAGGCGCGATCCGCAATCCGATCCCGCCAATTCTTCTGATCCTGGCGCTGCTGTTCGCGGGCTGGCAGGCGTATGGGCGCTTGCCGGTCAACCAATTGCCGAACGTCGACTTCGGCGGCTTCACCATCACTGTCGCGCAAGCGGGCGCCGCGCCGGTGGAAATGGAAACGCAGATCACGCAGCGCATTGAAAGCGCGCTGACAGCGGTCGAAGGCATCAAGCGCGTCGAATCCACGATCTCTCCGGGCGTCTCGACAACCATGGTCGAGATGGAAGGCGAAACCGATCTCGCGCGCGCCGTCGATGACGCACGGGACGCGATCAATCGCATCCGCTCTGAATTGCCCGCCGATATCAGCGAGCCGGTCATCACGCGCATGGAAGCCGCGAGCCAGCCGATCGGCTATTACGCGCTCGAAGGCGAGGGCATGACACCCCAGGATATTTCCTGGTTCATCGATAACGATCTGCAGCGCGAATTGTTGGCGGTGCCGGGCGTCAGCCAAGTGCAACGCATGGGCGGGGTTGATCGCGAAGTCCGTGTCGAACTCGATCCGGCGAGGATGCTTGCGTATGGCGTAACTGCCGACCAGATCAACGCGCAGCTTCGTTCGATGAACGTCGACTTGCCAGGCGGCCAAGCCCAGATCAGCGGCCAAGCGCAATCGATCCGTACGTTGGGCGGCGCGCAATCGGTCCAGGAACTCTCCGACCTGCGCATCACGACATCGACCGGCAGCACAGTGCGGCTGGCTGATATCGGTACGGTGACCGATAGCGCCGCCGATCAACAATCGATCTCGCGTTACAATGGCCAGCCCGTCGTCGGCTTCCTCGTGCTGCGGACGCGCGGCGCATCCGAAGTGCAAGTGTTCGACCGCATGGACGAGCGCCTGCGCGAGATTGAAGCGCAGCATCCGGAAATCACCGTCACCGAGATCGGCTCGACGGTGGAATTTATCCGCGGCATGCACGAAAGCTCGATCCATGCGCTGATCGAGGGCGCCCTGCTCGCGTGCTTGGTGGTGTTCCTGATCTTGCGCGATTGGCGCGCGACGCTGATCGCCGCCGCCGCCATCCCGCTCTCGATCATGCCGACATTCGCGGCGATCGAGATATTGGGCTTCACCCTGAACATGGTGACCCTCATCGCGCTGGCGCTGGTGACCGGGGTTTTGGTCGACGATGCGATCGTCGAGATCGAAAATATCGTCAGGCACATGAGGATGGGCAAAGGCGCCTATCCGGCTTCGCTCGAGGCGGCCGATGAGATCGGCCTCGCGGTCGTGGCGACTACATTTTCGATCATCGCCGTGTTCGTGCCCGTCAGCTTCATGTCCGGCGGCATGGGCGTGTTCTTCAGGGAGTTCGGCCTGACCGTCGCGGTGGCGGCGTTCTTCTCCCTTGTTGTGGCGCGCTTGATCACGCCGATGATGGCGGCGTTCTTCCTCTCCAACAAAGGCCACGACCATGAAGCCAAGCCGGGTACGCTCACCCTCGCCTATCGCGACATTCTGAGCTGGGCCATCCGCAGCCCGTGGAAAACGATGGGCATCGGCTTAGCCGTCTTCATAGTGCCGCTGGTGCTGTTGTTCATGGGCGCGATCCCGGCAGTCGTCATTCCGCGCTTCGACAACGGCATGATCCAGGCGCGCGTGGAAATTCCGCCCGGCACGCCAGTGTTCCAAGCGGACCGTGTGCTCCAACAGATGGCGGCGCGCATCCGCGAAACGCCGGAAGTGGAAGGCGTGTTCACGTCGATGAACGGCGCCGACGGCTCTGCGCCCGACGCCACGATCTACATTCAACTCGTGGATCGCGGTGAACGGAACCGCAGCGCCTACGCGATCCAGCAAACGCTACGACCGGTGCTCTCGAACTTCGCCGACTATCGCGCGGCATTCGTCCAGGACCAGGGCGGCTCGTCCGGCTCGGATATCACGGTGCAATTCGTGGGTCAGAACCCGCAAGCGGTGAACGCGGCAGCAGATCGGCTCGCAGCGGCGATGAACGATCTGCCAGTCTTGGCGGACGTGCGCTCCACGTCAGCCGTGCGGCGACCGGAAATTCAGGTACGCCCGCGCACCGAAGACATGGCGCGGCTCGGCGTCACATCGGCTTCGCTGGCTTCAGCGGTGCGCATCGCCACGAGCGGCGACGCCGAACAGAACCTGCCAAAGTTCAATCTGGCTGATCGGCAAATCCCGATCCGAACGACGCTTCGGCCGGACAACCGCACCGATCTCGACGCTATCCGCTCCCTGCCCGTGCAATCTTCGCTCGGCGCGCCGGTGCGCATCGATGCAGTGGCGGACGTTACCTTTTCGCTCGGCGAAGCCACGATCGAACGCCGCGACCGTGAGCGTGCGGTGACTGTCGGCGCCAACGTCACGCCAGGCACGGAGCTCAGCGAAGCACAGGCGGCCGTATTCTCATTGCCGGAAGCGACGGAGCCCGGCGAAGGCGTGCGCCTCGTAGCAGGCGGACAGAGCGAGGACTTCGGCGAAATGATGGCTGCGTTCGGCTCCGCCATGCTGTGGGGCGTGATCTTGATCTATTGCGTGCTGGTGCTGCTGTTCAAAGACTTCTTCCAGCCGATTACGATCATGACCGCGCTGCCGCTCTCGCTTGGCGGTGCTTTCCTTGGCCTCATCGTCGCCAACCAGCCCCTATCGCTGTTCGCATTTATTGGCTTGCTGATGCTGATGGGCCTGGTGACGAAGAACTCGATCCTTCTGGTCGACTTCGCAGTGGAGCGCATGCACGCCGGCATGAGCCGCAATGCAGCACTTATGGAAGCCGGCATGCAGCGCGCACGCCCGATCATTATGACAACCTTCGCGATGTCAGGCGGCATGATCCCGGCGGCGGCAGGCTGGGGCGTCGACGGCACGCTGCGCCAAGGCATGGGCGCAGCGGTGATCGGCGGGCTGATGCTCTCGACTCTGCTCTCTCTGGTGTTCGTCCCGGCGATGTTCGTGCTGATCGATCGACTGGAGCGATGGGTGCAGGGCTTCTTGCCAAAGCCGCAGGCGCGTGAAGATAGCGAAGGCGTTCACACGCCGGCGGAGTGATCGCAGAGGTTGTCGCCCGCGCGCTAAAGATGTTATCCCGGCGCCAGTCGCCGCGGAGCAAATTCGATGCGTTCGTATCTACTCGCCCTGGCATTTGCGGTCATCCCCTCGCTAGTGCAGGCGCAAGGCTGGGGCATGAACACCTCCCACGGGCCACTTAACCGCAGCAGTTTCAGCACATCGGGCATCTCCGCTCATTGGGATCGCTGCACCAATGCGCAGCGCACCTACGAGCCTGCCGTGTCGATTGAGAGTTGTGATCGTCTGCTAGCGCAAAGCGACAGCTCACCGAGCAGTCTAGGCGCGATCTATTGGTACCGCGCGATGCGCAATCTCGATGCAGGACAGCGCCCGCTCTATGAAGATGACCTCAAGCGCGCGGGCGAAGTATTCAGCGCATATGTCGCCGACAACCCGCGGCGGTACGATGGGTACGTAAATCGCGCCGCAGTGCTCGTGCGCCTCGGCGAGCTCGATTTGGCGCTCGCCGACTATGAGTCGCGCCGCGGCACTTGAAAGCCGCGCCAGCGAACCATGGCAAGGGCGCGGCGGCGTGTTGTTCCGACGCGGGGATTATGCGGGCGCAAACGCGGCATATAATCAGGCCGCGCGCATCGCCGCTCGCATGGCGACGACGGATTCCGGACATCATAGTACCCGCTGCGTCGCGCGTGCGGCCCTGCGCGAAGACCTCGATGAGGCGGAAACGCTTTGCAATCGCGCGGTTCGAAATTCCGACAACCCGAGTGGAGCGCTAACAGCGCGCGGCTATCTGCATTTTGTACGCGGCGATATGGAAGCAGCGGCTGCTGACTTTAGCCGGGCCGCCGAGACCGATCCCTATAGTGCGAGCGCGATCTGTGGGCGCGGCGTGGTAGCGGTTCGGCAGGGGCGCACAGCGGAGGGAGAGGCCGGCATGGCGCGCGGCGCCTCCATAGATCAGTTCGAAGTGGACTTTTACGCCAACGCCGGCCTTCGACCGTAAGTCACCCGATCTCGAACGTCACACCTTGAGCGAGCGGGAGCGTGCGGCCGTAGTTCACCGTATTGGTGGCGCGGCGCATGTAAGCCTTCCACGAATCGGAGCCGCTCTCGCGGCCGCCGCCAGTTTCTTTTTCGCCACCGAACGCGCCGCCGATCTCGGCGCCGGATGGGCCGATATTGACGTTGGCGATGCCGCAATCTGAGCCTCGCGCTGAAAGGAAGAGCTCGGCCTCACGCAGATCATTCGTGAAGATCGACGATGAGAGCCCCTGCGGCACGGCATTCTGCAGAGCAATGGCGCTGTCGAAGTCTCTGTAATTAAGCACATAGAGGATGGGCGCGAATGTTTCGCGCAGCACAGGGCCGCCGTGGGCGGCGATCTCAACTAAGGCGGGTCGTGCGTAAAAGGCGTTGTCGCCGCCGATGCTAACGCGCTCGCCGCCGCTGACTGAACCACCCGCAACCGTGGCTTCGCCTAAAGCACGCTGCATGCCTTCGAACGCTGCGGCGTCAATCAACGGGCCGACAAGCACGCCCTCTTCCAAAGGATTGCCGACTTTCACCGAAGCATACGCCTGCCTCAGCCGCGGCACGAAGGCGTCGTAGATCGATTCATGTACGAACAGGCGGCGCAGCGTCGTGCAGCGTTGACCGGCTGTGCCCATCGCGGCGAACGCCACGGCGCGGAGCGAAAGATCGAGATCAGCGCTCGGGCATATGATTGAGGCGTTGTTGCCGCCAAGCTCAAGAAGCGCCCGCGCAAACCGCTGCGCAAGGCGCGGACCAACCGCGCGGCCCATAGCAGTGGAGCCGGTCGCAGAGGCAAGCGCCACGCGGGGATGATCGACGAGCGCCTCGCCGATAGTTCGCGCGCCTTGCAGCAGCGCTGACAATCCATCCGGCGCCACGCCGCCCGCAGCGCGGTAGCGCGTGAGTGCGCGGTCAAACAAAGCGTGCGTCGCCGCAGCAGTGAGCGGCGTTTTCTCCGAAGGCTTCCAGACGATCGCATTGCCACAGACGAGCGCGAGCGCGGCGTTCCAGGCCCAAACGGCGACTGGAAAGTTGAACGCGGAGATGATGCCGACAACACCGAGCGGATGCCAGGTTTCCATCATCCGATGCTCGGGCCGCTCGGTTGCAATGGTGAGGCCGTAAAGCTGGCGCGACAGTCCAACCGCGAAATCGCAGATGTCGATCATTTCTTGCACTTCGCCCAGGCCTTCGCTCGTCACCTTCCCGGCTTCGAGTGAAACGAGTCGGCCGAGATCTGCCTTGTGTGCGCGAAGTTCTTCGCCGAAGAGCCGCACCAACTCACCGCGCTGGGGCGCGGGCGTACTACGCCATTGGAGGAACGCGGCGTGTGCGCCTTCGATCTTTGCTGCGGCACTGGCTGAATCTTCTTCGGCCACGGCGCCAATGCGTTCGCCGCTGATGGGAGAGAACGAGCCGAGCGCGCCGTGCGATGCGTCCACCCCTAGGGCAGCAAGAGTTGCGCTCGCCGCCTCGATAACGCTCAGGTTCGCGTTGCTCATGCCCTGCTCCCGAATTTGACGCGCGGTTGATACGCTTGCACCCGTCCTCCCGCCAGCCCTGACGAGGCGCCAAACCGCTTGTAGTGCGAGGTTAGTTGATATATAAACTATCAATGCGCATTGCTTGTGTGGGCGGCGGACCCGCCGGCTTGGTGTTCGCGATCTCGATGAAGCTGCGCGATCCGCGGCACGACATCGTCGTGTTCGAGCGCAACGATCCGGGCGACACGTTCGGCTGGGGCGTCGTGTTCTCCGACCAGACTATGGAGAATCTGCGCGCTAACGATCCGGTCAGCGCCGATCAGATCGAGGCGGGCTTCGCGCACTGGGACGATATCGAAGTTCATATCCACGGCCAAAAGATCACGTCGAGCGGCCATGGCTTTGTCGGCATCGGGCGCAAGCGCCTGCTCAACATCTTGCAGGATCGCGCTCGCGACTTAGGCGTGCGGCTGGATTTCCGCACGGAGATGGAGCCAACGCCGGATTTGTTTGACGCGTACGATTTGGTGCTGGCGTGCGATGGCGCCAATTCAAAGCTACGCAAAGCCTTCGAACCAGAGTTCGGCGTCGATATCGATGTGCGGCCGAACAAATACATTTGGCTGGGCGCGAGCAAAGCGTTCGAGGCGTTTACATTTGCGTTTGAACAGACCGAGCACGGCTGGATCTGGGCGCACGCCTACAAGTTTGAACCGGGCGCTTCGACCTTTATCGTAGAGTGCAGCGAAGCAACGTGGCGGAGCTTCGGCTTCGACACGATGGGCCAAGACGAAACCTGTCGCGCGGCTGAAAAGCTGTTCGCGAAGTATCTCGAGGGGGCAACGCTCTCCACGAACGCCAAGCATCTCCGCGGCTCGGCTTGGCTCAATTTTCCCCGCATCGTCTGCAGCACGTGGCATCGCGGCAATCTGATCCTGATGGGTGACGCGGCGCATACGGCGCACTTCTCGATCGGTTCGGGCACCAAGCTCGCGATCGAAGATGCGATCAAGCTGGCGGCGGTGCTGCACGGCGGCAAACCGCTCGCAGAAGCGCTGAAAGAGTATCACGCAGAGCGGCAAATCGAGGTGCTCAAGCTGCAAAACGCGGCGCGCAACTCGACGGAATGGTTCGAGCACATCGATCGCTACGCGGCGCTGGAGCCATTGCAGTTCACGTACTCCCTGCTGACGCGGAGTCAGCGCGTGAGCCATGAAAATCTGCGCGTGAGGGATGCGGACTTCGTCCGCCTCATCGAAACAACGTTCGCTGGCGGTGAAGCCAAGCCACCAATGTTCGCGCCGCTCAAGCTACGCGACATGGAGATCGCCAATCGCGTCGTGGTTTCACCGATGTGTATGTATTCGGCTGTTGATGGTGAGGTGAACGATTTTCACTTGGTGCACTACGGTGCGCGCGCAGCGGGCGGCGCGGGGCTTATCTTTAGCGAAATGACGGACGTCAGCGCCGATGCGCGGATCACGCCGGGCTGCGCGGGGATGTACGAGCCGAAGCACATCGCGGCTTGGAAGCGCGTCGTCGATTATATGCACGCGCACACCGACGCACAATTTGCGCTGCAGCTGGCGCATGCGGGGCGCAAGGGTTCAACGCGCGTGCCATGGGAGGAAGAACATCCCGATCAGCCGCTTCCGAGCGGCAACTGGGATATCATCGGCCCCTCGCCTATCGCCTGGTCGGGCCGCAACGCCGTTCCGCGCGAAATGAATCGGGCGGACATGGATCGCGTCAAAGCCGACTTCCTGCGCGCGACGTTGATGGCTGAAGAGGCCGGCTTCGACATGGTCGAGTTGCACTGCGGGCACGGCTATCTGCTCTCCTCATTTCTGACACCGGTGAGCAATCAACGCACCGATGAATATGGCGGCACTGTCGAGAACCGACTCCGCTTTCCGCTACAAGTGTTCGAGTCGATGCGAGGGGTGTGGCCGAAGCACAAACCTATGAGCGTGCGCATCTCGGCTACGGATTGGTGCGATGACGGTCTGAGCGCAGAAGACTCCATCGCGATCGCGCAAGCGTTCGCCGAAGCAGGCGCCGACCTGATCGACGTATCGGCCGGCCAAACGACGCCGCTCGCGCGACCGGTCTACGGGCGCATGTTTCAAACGCCGTTCTGCGACATGATCCGCAACGAGGCGCGGGTTAAGACAATGGCGGTCGGTAACATTTTCGAGCCGGACCACGTCAACTCTATCCTGGCGGCGGGGCGCGCGGATTTGGTGGCGCTGGCGCGGCCGCACCTGATGGATCCGCATTGGTCCCTTCGCGCGGCAGCGGAGCTTGGCTACGGCGGTGTCACGCCGCCAAAGCAGTATCGCGCGGGCTTCGCGCAAATGCAGCGCAATCTGGCGCGCAAGGAGCAAGCATGAGCCGGCATGTTTTCATCACGGGCGGCGGTACGGGCATTGGATTGGCGACCGCGCGGGCGCTAGCGCCGACAGGCGCGAAGTTCACGCTCGTAGGCCGCGATGGCGGACGGGTGGCTGATGCGGCGCGGGAATTTGAGACGGCGCATGGCGTAAGCTGCAATGTCGCGGACGAAGCATCGGTGCACGCCGCATTCACCGCGGCGCGCGAGCGTTTCGGGCCGATCGACATTCTGATCAACAATGCCGGCATCACGCCTTCGGCGCCGCTCCACGCCATGGAGCTCTCGCTCTGGAACGAAGTGCTGGCGATCAACCTCACCGGCGCGTTCTTGTGTTCGCGCGCGGCGCTGGCGGACATGTACGCCGCGAAGTGGGGGCGCATCATCAACGTCGCGTCGATCGCGGGGCTGAAGGGTGGGCCGTACATCAGCGCATACTGCGCGTCCAAGCACGGCATGATCGGCATGACGCGGGCGCTGGCGCACGAAGCGGCCAAGCGCGGCGTTACCGTGAACGCGATCTGCCCCGGCTATGTCGAGACAGAGATCATCACACGCGCTGCGGAAACGATTTCGAGCAAGACCAAGCTCAGCGAAGATGAAGCGCGGGCGATGCTCTACGCGGGCAATCCGCAAGGGCGGTTCATCACAGCCGATGAGGTGGCCAGCGCGGTTGCGTGGCTGTGCAGCGACGGCGCGGCGGCGACCAATGGTGCGGCGATCCCGATGAGCGGCGGGGAGATTTGAGCGCCACGCAAGATTCCGTGCGGCTATCGCTACGCTTGCTCACGACGGGCCGCTTGATCGAGCGTGAGGTCGACGCGCTCATGCGTGCGAAATTTGGTTCCACGATTGCACGGTTTGATTTCCTTTCGGCGTTGGATCGACATGGCGCGCTCACGCTTGGCGAGGTGTCGCAATTTCTGCTGGTGTCGAACGGCAACGTTACGCAGTTGCGAACACGGCTGTCCGCTGACGGCCTGATCGAAACCGAAGCGGACGCCACCGATCGCCGCGTGCAACGGGTGCGGTTGACGCGGCAAGGCGAAAGCGTATTCAAACAGATGGCAAAGGCGCACGCGGCATGCGTTGACGCGCTGCTGCGCGAGCTGACGCAAGCCGACAAACAAAGGCTAACGCAGCTGCTCGATGGCGCGAAATCGTCGATCCGCCGCAAGCTGACCAAGGGAGGAGCCGCGCCATGATGGACGATGCATGGAAGAGCGCTGAATACCGCGCCGAGCACTTCCTGTGGAGCGTCGCCGACCGCGTCGCGACGCTGACTTTGAACCGGCCAGAGCGGAAAAATCCGCTGACGTTCGAGAGCTACGCTGAGCTGCGCGATCTCTTTCGTCGCTTGAGTTATGCCGACGATTGCCGCGCTATCGTCGTTACAGGCGCCGGCGGCAATTTTTGCTCCGGCGGCGACGTGCACGACATCATCGCGCCGCTGACCAAAATGACGATGCCTGAGCTGATGCGGTTTACCCGGATGACCGGCGATCTGGTCAAAGCCATGCGCGCCTGCCCGCAGCCGATCGTGGCTTCGGTTGAAGGCGTGTGCGCTGGGGCCGGCGCGATCATGGCGATGGCCAGCGACATTCGCTTTGCCTCCGCCAATACGAAGACGGCCTTTCTGTTTACGCGCGTCGGCCTTGCCGGCTGTGACATGGGCGCCTGCGCGATCCTGCCGCGCATCATCGGCCACGGGCGCGCGAGCGAGTTGCTTTACACCGGTCGCAGCATGAGCGCCGAAGAAGGCGCAACCTGGGGCTTCTTTAATCGCGTTGTCGAAGCGCCGTTGCCGGAAGCCCTCAAGTTCGCCCGCGATCTGGCGGACGGGCCGGCGTTCGCGCATTCCATGACCAAGAACCAGCTCAACATGGAATGGAACATGAGCTTGGAACAGGCTCTGGAAGCAGAAGCGCAAGCGCAAGCGATCTGCATGAAGACTAAGGATTTCGAGCGCGCTTATGTGGCGTTCGCCGCGAAGCAAAAGCCGGTGTTCGAGGGCGATTGAGATGACGGGACACGTCGACACCTTCGTGCGCGACCATCTCCCGCCGCGCGATCAATGGCCAGAGCTACGCTTTACGCTGCCGGAATTGCAGTTTCCGGCGCGCTATAATGTGAGCAGCATTCTGGACGCAGCGATTGCAAACGGGTACGGCGACCGAGAGGCAGTTCTGCTTTCATCGGGTGCACTCAACTTCGACGAGCTGCTTCGTACCGCTTGCCGCATAGCGCATGTGCTGACGCACGATTTCGGCCTTGAACCGGGCAATCGCGTCCTTGTTCACGCATCGAACACACCGCTCTCCATTCCTGTCTGGTGGGGAATATTGCGCGCTGGCGGTGTCGCTGTTGGCACGATGCCAATGCTGCGCGCGCATGAGCTCGCCGTGATTTTAGAGAAGGCAAAGATTTCTCACGCCATTGTCGATGCGCACCTTGCCGCGGAATTGGAGCAGGCACGGCAGGACGCGCCGTCGCTGCAACACATCATCTACGCCGACGATTTGGAGCGGCGCATGGCCAATGCGCCGGACAACTTCGCCGCGACCTCCACTTTCGCCGACGACCCAGCTTTGATCGCGTTCACCTCAGGCACCACGGGCAACCCCAAGGGTTGCGTACATTTTCATCGCGACATTGCCGCCATGGCCGAAACGTTTTCGCGCCATGTGCTGAAGCCGAAAGTGACGGACGTCTTCATCGGCACGCCGCCTTTGGCCTTCACGTTCGGCCTTGGCGCCGGCGTCGTGTTCCCGGCGAGTGTCGGCGCGGCAACTGTGGTTTGCCCGAAGCCCGGCTTCGATGTGCTCGCGGACACGATCGCACAACACAAAGCCACAACGCTCTTCACCTCCCCCACCGGCTATCGCGCCCTGATGAAGCAGGATTTGAGCAAGCTCACGTCGCTGCATACCTGCGTGTCGGCCGGCGAGCATTTGCCCAAGGCGACGTCGGATCAGTGGTTTGAACGCACCGGCATCCGCATCCTCGACGGCATCGGCGCAACCGAGATGATCCACATTTTCATCTCCGCCAGCGGCGACGACATTCGGCCCGGCGCGACGGGTAAAGCCGTGCCCGGTTATGAGGCGACACTGTTCGATGAAAACGATCAGCCGTTCGAAGGCGAAGGCGAAGGGCGGCTCGCAATCAAGGGCCCGACCGGCTGCCGCTATTTGGCCGACGAACGGCAGCGCAATTATGTGATCAACGGCTGGAATGTCACCGGCGATCTTTATCGGCGCGATGCCGACGGCTATTTTTGGTACGTGGCGCGCGCAGACGATATGATCATTTCTGCGGGTTACAATATCGGCGCGCCGGAGGTGGAGAACGCGCTGCTCACACACGATGCTGTGGCGGAGTGCGCAGTGATTGGTGCGCCGGATCAAGAGCGTGGGCAGATCGTTAAGGCGTACGTGGTGCTGAAACCGGGCGCAAACGTGAGCGAGCGCGACTTACAGGATCACGTGAAGCAGACGATTGCGCCGTACAAATACCCACGCGCGGTTGCATTCGTGAGCGAACTGCCAAAGACCCACACGGGAAAACTGCAGCGCTTTAAACTCCGCGAGAGCACATGAACCCGTTCACCCGCGAAATCGTCGTCCGCTTCGAGCACTGCGACGCCGCCGGCATCATGTTCTATCCGCGCTTCTTCGCGCTGGTGAATGAAACCGTCGAAGATTGGTTCGCCAGCCTCGGGTTCGATTTCAAGACGCTGCACATCGATCAGCGCAAGGGCGTGCCGACGGTGCGGCTTGAGAGCGAGTTCGTGGCGCCGGTGCGTATGGGCGATCGGTTGAAGCAAAGTTTGGGCGTGGAAGCGCTCGGCAATGCGTCACTGGAGCTGAAGCATCTCGCTGTCGTCGGAGATCGCGCGGTGGCGCGGTTCGATCAGACTTTGGTGTTCACCGATTTGGCGACGATGAAGGCGGAGCCTTGGTCCGCAGAATTGCGCGCGGCGATCGCCAAGTTCGCGGAGATCGCATGAGGACGCTCCTGCCCGTTGGCTGGCCGCGGCCGAAAGGCTATGCGAACGGCATCGAAGCAGATGGCCGCCTCGTGCTCGTCGCCGGGCAGATCGGCTGGACGCCGGAAGGCGTGTTCGAGGCGACGACTCTGGCCGCACAGTTCGCGCAGACGTTGGACAACACGCTCGCGGTTTTGCGCGAAGCCGGCGCCGGGCCAGAGCATGTGGCGCGGATGACCTGGTTCATCACTGATAAGCGGGCCTATCTCGCTTCGCTCGCCGAAATCGGCGCGATCTGGCGTGAGAAAATGGGCAAGAACTATCCGGCGATGGCCGTCGTCGAGGTGAAAGCGCTGATCGAGGACGCGGCGCTGATCGAAATAGAGACAACGGCTGTAGTCCCGCGGTAAACTTGGCGCAGGAGCACCAAATGGCAGACCATAGCCTTTTCACTTTTGTCCGCGTGCAGGGCGCAACGCCGGAAGCAGTCGGCAACGCGTTGCGCGACGGCTCGGACAAGATCATGGATATCTACTCGATCATGGGCGAGTGGGATTTGCTGGTGCGGATCGAGCATCCCGATCTCAACACCATCCAAGGCGTTGTCACCGAGACGATCCGCGCGCATCCGAACGTGGCGCAGACCTACACGATCCTAGGCTATCAGCTCTACGGCTCAAAATGGCCGGGCTTCGATTATCCTGACTCGGAATGAGCCTCGACCTCGAGAAAGAATACAACAACCGCGCCCGCGTGCCTGAGCATCCGGCCATCATTTCAAGTTGGGCGCGTGAAAGCGCCGCCTACCGCGAGGCGCATCCGCCACGTGTGATCGCATATGGCGCAGGCGAACGGCACACGTTCGATTTGTTCGAGGCCGGCGCTGGGCCAGCAATCATGTTCATTCACGGCGGCTATTGGCAGGCGCTGGACAAGACCTTCTTCAGCCACATGGCGATCGGCCTAAACGCGCTCGGCGTCAGCGTCGCCGTGCCAAGCTACGATCTGTGCCCAAACGTGAGCGTGGGCGATATCGTCGGGCAAATGCGCACTGCATGCGTGAGCCTGCACCGCGAGACCAACGCGACAGTCATCGCCAGCGGCCATTCGGCAGGCGGACATTTGGCCGCATGCCTACTCGCGACAGAAACGCATGTGCCAGCCGCGTATGCGATCTCAGGCCTCTTCGAACTCGCGCCGCTCATCCCGACAAGCCTCAACACTGCGCTACAACTCGATGATCGCGATGCGGCAGCGCAGAGCCCCCTGCTCTGGCCAGCGCCGAAGGGCAAAATCTTAGACGCCGTCGTCGGCGCCGATGAGAGCGGCGAATATTTGCGCCAGAGCTACACAATCGTGGAGCGGTGGGGCGAAGCGGGCGTGCGCACGCGCTACGAAGAGATCGAGGACGAGAACCACTTTACCGTGATCGCGCCGCTTTCAGACCCTGCTTCAGCGATGTGCGAACGCCTGCACCACTTGGCCACGCGACTCTAGCGCATCTAGCGCGTGCAAAAGATCAGCCAATAGATCTTCCTCATGCTCGAGCCCAATCGAGATGCGCAAGAGCGTGTCGTCGATGCCCGCAGCGCGGCGCGCTTCGGAAGTCATCGAGGCATGAGTCATGCTCGCCGGGTGGGCGATCAAGCTTTCGACGCCGCCAAGCGATTCCGCTAGCGTGAAGCGCTGAAGATCAGCGAGCAGCGCGCGAACATCACCCTCGTCGCCTTCAAGCTCGAAGCTCAGCATGGCGCCGAACCCGATTTGCTGGCGCGCCGCGATGTCGTGGCTCGGATGGGTTGTGAGGCCAGGATAGTAGATTTTCCGGACGCGCGGATGTGCGGCAAGCGCCTCGGCCACACGGTGCGCCGTGCGGGCTTGGCGCTCGATACGGACGCTTAAAGTGCGCAAGCCACGTAGCGTGAGCCAAGCATCGAAGGGCGAGCCGGTGACGCCGGTACAGTTCGCCCACCAGGTCAGCTGTTGCGCGTCCTCTGCATTAGCAGCGATCACTGCGCCGCCAACGACATCGGAATGCCCGTTAAGATACTTGGTCGTCGAGTGGACAACAAAATCGGCGCCGAGCGAGATGGGCTTCTGCAAAGCGGGCGAGAGAAATGTATTGTCGACCGCGACACGCGCGCCCGCAGCTTTCGCGCTGCCGGCGACAGCGGCAATATCCACGACGCGCATCAGCGGATTGCTTGGCGTCTCAACCCACACGAGCGCAGCGCCTGGAAGCGCAGCAGCGAGCGCGTCAGAATCGCCTTGATCTACAAACACGATTTCGATGGCGCGCTTTGCCGCGCGTGCGGTGAAGAGGCGCCACGTGCCGCCATAGCAATCGTGCGGCGCGACCACGCGCGCGCCGCCAGGCAGAAGGTTAAGCACGAGATCGACCGCCGACATGCCTGAGCTGGTCACGACCGCGCCAGCGCCCCCCTCGAGCGCTGCGAGCGCTTTACCCAGCACGTCACGAGTTGGATTGCCCGAGCGCGTGTAGTCGTAAGCGCGCTTTCCGCCATAGCCGTCAAAGCTGTAATTGGCCGAGAGGTAGAGCGGCGGAATGACTGCGCCGTGGGCGGCGTCATCATTGATCCCGGCGCTGCAAAGGATGGTTTCGTCAAACTGGCTCATGTTCAAGCGCCCTCCAGGCACGATTTGATGATGGCGGCGATGCGCGCCGGTTCTTTCAGAAATGCGTCGTGGCCGTAGAGCGACGGGACTTCATGCACTGCGCTGAGATTGAGCAGCTGCCGGGCAAGCGATTCGATGTCGGCGAGCGGTACGATCTGATCCGTAGGGCACGCGGCAAGCGTGACGGCCGCACGAACCCGAGACGGATCAACAGCGTGGCGATCAATCGATTCACTGAGCGAGAGCCAACGCTGCGGCGCCATGGACTGAACGTAGGCATCGCCCCGCGCGACGAGGTAGCGATCTAGCGCTGAGCGGCCGTCGCTCTCGATGGCGCCGGGGAAACGCTGCTCGAACTCATCTGCGCTGCGATACGTGATCATCGCTAGTTGGCGCGCAAGCGAGAGGCCCTGCTCCGCATCGCCATGAGCAATGGCGAACTCAAGCATCCGGCGCTGAACGCCGCGCCAGGCGCGAGACAGCGCAGCAGGCTTATGCGCCGCCGAGATGATGCAGAGCTTTTCAACACGCTCCGGCGCGTGCGCCGCAAAGGCGAGCCCCACCATCGCGCCATAAGATGCGCCGACCCATGCCGCGATCCGCGACACTCCCAGCGCATCAAGCGCCAATGCAATGAGCCTTGCCTGATCCAGAGGCGAAAGCCGGACGTGCGCATCCGCAAGCGGCGCAAAATCAAAGCCGAGGGCGGCGTAACGGCCAAGATCGATCGCCGCAGACGCGCCCACTTGGTCGGGCCACCATTCATGCAAGTGACGGCCGGCGGAAATGCCCCCCGCGACAACGATCAGCGGCGCGTCGACCTCACCGTAGAGGCGCACGCGAATATGTGCATCGGGCAGCGCATCACCGCTTTCACAGCGAAAATCGGCCGGAATCGGCAGAAGCGCGTCTTCGCCGTCCGCCGCGCGATACGATGCGCGCTTAAGCGCCAGCATGAGCGGGCGTCTTTGCGAGAATGAAGTGTTCCACACACGCTGCGCCCACGGCCAACACGCCAAGGTCGGCTACGAAAGCGCGCGCGCGCGACGGCGAGATCGCGCGCACTTTGCATCTCAACACGTAGCCGCCCGCCTGCGGATTGACCGCCAGCGCATAGACTTCCGCGCCTTCATCCGAGAGGCGCTGAACGATCGTCGCCGCGCTTTGCCAGTGCTTTAGCGAGAGCAGCAACTCATGCTGCACCTCCAAGCCGGGCAAACAAAAATCGTCGCTATCGCTGCTGACTTGCAGAGGATGTGGGGCTTCAAAAGCCATGATGCACGCCTTTCCAATTCGTCCAACGTCGAATTGAAACAGGCGCTTGCGGGCAAAGAAGCAGTGTCCCGAAGGACAAACTGCTCTTCTCTTTAGCTGAATTTATAACGCGCCCGCAAGCTGAGCATCAAATCGGCGCAAGAGTTCACTAACTCAGCCGACGCGTTTTGTCATCAGGAAATTTGCTGCGATGCGGCGAAGCGGCTCGGCGCCGCGATAAATGAACCAGCCGAAGCGTCTAGCGCAAAGGCTGGTGGGCGCGACAGGGATCGAACCTGTGACCCCCACGATGTCAACGTGGTGCTCTCCCGCTGAGCTACGCGCCCGACCCCGTGCAAACACGGAACGGCAATCACGGGACCGCCGCTATAGCGGTTTCCGTGGGCCAGATGCAAGCGGGGTCGAATTTCGTGGTCAGAGAATGCTGGGCTGTTAGGGTACGGGGCGCGGAAGGGCGCAAAGCCCGATGTTCCTTGAAACCAAACACATGCTGGCGTCGCGCGATATTGCGCGGCTGCGCGATCTGGCAGGCGAGTTGAACTTCGTCGATGGCCGGGCATCCAACCCCGCCAACGAGACCAAGATCAACCAGCAGGCCGACCCTAAGAGCCCGCTCTATGCGGAAAGCTCCAACATCGTCATGGCCGCGCTCGGCGCGTCACGACCCTTTCGCGACTTTGCCCTCCCCAAGCGCATCGCTCCTCCCATGCTGGCCCGCTACGGCCCAGGCATGCAGTACGGCGCCCACGCCGACAGCGCCTATGTGGCGGTCAGCCAGGGCACGCTACGCTCGGATGTCTCGGCCACGGTCTTCCTGTCTGAGCCAGATTCCTATGAAGGCGGCGAGCTGCTAATCCACCTCGGCACTGAGACGGTGAAGGTTAAGGGCCGTCCCGGCATGGCGATCTTCTATCCTTCGACGACGCTGCATCAGGTCGCGCCGGTGACGAAAGGTGAGCGGCTGGTGTCGGTGACGTTCATTCAAAGCCTGGTCGCGGACGAGGCGCGGCGCACGGTGCTTTATGAGCTGAGCGAAGTCTCAGCGCTCGAAGGCTTGGCAATGAAGTGGGATAACCGCGTACGTCTTGAGGCGGTACGCAACAATTTGATGCGTATGTGGGCGTCCGACTAAGCGGCGGCGATCACGCGCTCGATCTCAACCACTAGATCCTTCAGGTGGAAGGGCTTTGAAAGCACCTTCGCATCCTTTGGCGCCTGGCTTTGCGCGGACAGCGCGACCGCCGCAAAGCCCGTGATGAAGACGATCTTCATAGCCGGGTCGGCCTCAGCGCCGCGGCGGGCAAGTTCGATCCCGTCAAGGCCGGGCATGACGATGTCGGTCAGCAGCAGGTCGAACGAGCCGTGCTCAAGCGCTTCCCAGGCGGAGTCGCCATCGCCGTAGCCGGTGACGTCGTGACCAGCGCGCGAAAGGCTCGACACCAGGAAGCCCCGGAGCGCGTCATCGTCTTCAGCAAGTAGAATTCGCGCCATACCGCAGCAGCTCCGGAAGTTCCGGCCCCTCTAAACCGGTAGCCTCTAGCACAGATCGGGTAAAGGCCGGCTGAACCGTCACCAACAGCCGGTAAGCATGTGTAAACGTTGACGGCCACGCCGACGAAAGCGAACATTACAGGATGGACCCGACGGATCACGGTCAGGGCGCGGCGCAGGCCGTTGCGGAAAGCGCCGGTCAGCCCGAGCGCGGGGCCGAGCCGCCGTTCGTCCTAATCGAACCGTTGCGGCGGACGACACCGCTCATTTTCGCCTCCCCACACAGCGGCCGGCGCTATCCGGCGGAGCTCTTGGCGGACTCGCGGGTCAGTCTGATCAGCCTGCGTCGCTCTGAAGATGCGTACGTCGATGAATTGTTTGCCGGCGCGGCAGCGCATGGCGCCTGCGTCCTCACCGCCTCGGTTGCGCGGGCCTATGTCGATCTTAACCGTAATCCGGGCGAACTCGATCCCGAGATGTTCGACGAGCGCCCGCCGCACTCGCCGCATCTTTCGTCCGCGCGGGTGCAGGCCGGGCTAGGCGCCATCCCGCGGATTAGCGGCGACGGGCAAAACATCTATCGGCGTAAGCTTTCACTCGACGAAGCCGAGCGGCGGATCGCAACCGTGCATCGCCCCTATCACGCCGTGCTGCAAAGCCTGTTGGCGGAGAACAAGACGGCATTCGGCTGCGCCGTGCTGATTGATTGCCATTCGATGCCGAATAATTCGCGCGGCGCGCATGCGCCGGACGTCGTGCTCGGCGATCGCTTTGGCGCGTCGTGCCATCCGTCGGTGACAGCGTTGGCGGAAGCAACATTGCGTCGCTCAGGCTATCGCGTTGCGCGCAATACGCCGTTTGCCGGCGGCCACACAACGCAAACATACGGCCGGCCGATCTCAGGCGTGCATGCGTTGCAGATCGAGATCAATCGCGGGCTTTATGTGGACGAACGCACGCTAGAACGCACCAACGGCTATGTGCGCGTGCGGGCAGACATGGCGCGCTTAGCGGAAGCACTGAGCGCGGCCGCGTTGCACCAGAGCCTAGTCTAAGCTTCACACGCCGGTAAAGGCGCCGTGGTCCAGCAAGATCTTTACACCAATCGCAATGAGGGCGGCGCCACCGGCGAGTTCGGCCGTGCTTCCGAGTTTTGTGCCCACGGCGCGGCCGAGATAGACGCCGCCCGCGCAAGATAAGGCCGTGATCACTGCAATCACCGCAGCAGCAAAGAATGGGTTCACGTCCATAGCACTGAACGCAAGGCCAGCGCCCGCCGCATCGATGCTGGTCGCAAGCGCCAAAACAAGAATGCCCCAACCGGTGACGCGCTTGGCGGCAGCCTCGCCCTCGCCTTTAAGCCCTTCATGGATGAGCCTCACGCCGAGAAAGGCGAGCACACCAAAAGCGATCCAGTGATCGAACGCGGCGATCGCGGCCGTCATCACGAGACCAGCGGACCAGCCAACCAACGGCATGACCCCTTGCGCGAGACCGAAAGCGCCGCCGAGCATCAACGCCGTTGCGTGCGGCCGCTCACGCGTCACCACGCCCTGCGAAAGCGATACCGCAAAGGCGTCAGCGGCGAGCGCCAGAGCCAGGATGCAGACGGATAGGATCATCCGGGCAGGCCTTATCTGCTGGGAGGGCCCAAGTCCAAAAACCGGCCATAAAGAAAAAGCCGCCGGCTTGTGGCCGGCGGCGAAAGTCATAATAGGGAGGAAACGCCCGATAGGGCGGATGCTGGATCGCGAAACCCCGCAACACCGCAAACTTATTCCGCACTGCAGCAATTTGCAAGGTGAACACAGCGTCACGTTTTCGAGAGTTGCAGTAAGGCACGGTTTAGATTACGTTTTCTGAACAAGCATCCCATATTGCACATGCACACATGCAATGGCGGATGGGTCTTGCTTAAGGAATCCACACCGCTGCCGTTGAAGCAGGCGCCTTGGCCGTGCAGAACCCGCCGTCACCTCACTGAAAGCCCGATTTCATGGCCGAGCGCCTCCGCAACCTCGCGATCATCGCACACGTCGACCACGGCAAGACGACCCTGGTCGATCAGCTGCTCGTCCAAGGCGGCGCCTTCCGCGCCAACGAGGCCCACGCCGAGCGCGCGATGGACTCCAACGACCAGGAGCGTGAGCGCGGCATCACCATTCTCGCCAAGTGCACATCGATCCTATGGGGCGACGATTGGCGGCTCAACATCGTCGACACGCCCGGCCACGCCGACTTCGGCGGCGAAGTCGAACGCATCCTCGGCATGGTTGATGGCTGCGTGCTGCTGGTCGATGCATCCGAAGGTGTGATGCCGCAAACCAAGTTCGTGCTGTCGAAAGCGTTGAAGCGCGGCCTGCGCCCGATGGTGGTGCTCAACAAGGTCGATCGCGCCAGCGCTGATCCCGACAAAGCGTTGAATGAAATTTTCGAACTCTTCCTCGCGCTTGGCGCCACGGACGAGCAAGCCGATTTCCCGATCCTCTACGCATCCGGCAAAGAAGGCTGGGCGAAGACGGACATGGCCGCTGAGAACAAGGACCTTACCCCCTTGTTCGAACTGATCGTCCGCCACGTGCCTGATCCCGAGCCGATCACACGCAAGGATGAGCCGTTCGCCTTCCTCGTCACCATGATCGATTCTGACCCCTTCCTCGGCCGCATGCTGACTGGCCGCGTCGAAGCTGGCCGCGTGAAAGTCGGCGATCCAGTGCGCGCCATCACGCGCGAAGGCAAAGAGATCGAAAAAGGCCGCCTCACCAAGCTGCTCTCCTTCCGCGGCTTGAAGCGTGTGCCGGTCGAGAGCGCCGAAGCTGGCGACATCATCGCCATTGCAGGCCTAGTGGAAACCACCGTCGCCGACACGATCGGCTCGCCAGAGCTTGCAAAGCCAATCCCGTCAACGCCAATCGATCCGCCGACGCTGGCGATCACCGTTTCGATTAACGACTCTCCCCTCGCCGGCCGCGCTGGCGATAAAGTGCAGAGCCGCGTCATCCGCGCGCGCTTGCTGGCGGAAGCCGAATCCAACGTCGCCATCCGTGTGACCGAAACGGCCAACAAAGACGCATACGAAGTCGCTGGGCGCGGTGAACTGCAGCTGGGCGTGCTGGTGGAAACCATGCGACGCGAAGGCTTCGAGCTTTCGCTCTCACGCCCGAAGGTGCTGATCCGCAGCGAAAACGGCCAGACGCTAGAGCCGATCGAAGAAGTCGTGATCGACGTTGACGATGAATATACCGGCGTCGTCATCGAGAAGATGAGCATCCGCAAAGCCGAATTGCAGGACATGCGCCCATCAGGCGGCGGCAAGACGCGCCTCGTCATGCACGCGCCGGCGCGCGGCATGGTCGGCTATCACGGCGAATTCCTCACCGACACGCGCGGTTCAGGCGTCATGAACCGCCTCTTCCACGCTTGGGCGCCATGGAAGGGCGAAATCCCAGGCCGCCGTAACGGCGCGTTGATCTCGAACGACAAGGGCCAATCGACCGCCTTCGCGCTTTGGAATCTCGAAGATCGCGGCCAGATGTTCATCGCCGACGGCGAAGACGTCTACGAAGGCATGATCATCGGCGAAAACAGCCGCGGTGAAGATCTCGATGTGAACCCACTCAAGGGCAAGAAGCTCACCAACGTGCGCGCGTCGGGTAAAGATGAATCCATCCGCCTCACGCCGCCGCGCCGCCTCACGCTCGAGCAAGCCATGGCGTGGATCGAGGACGACGAGCTGGTGGAAGTAACGCCCGCCGCGATCCGCATCCGCAAAGCCCACCTCGACCCTAACGAGCGCAAGAAGGCCGCGCGCGCGAAGGAAGCCGGTTAAGCTTTACTGCGCCGCCGGCGCTTCCACAGACACCCCGCGCCGCCACTCTTCCCGACGTTGAGCGACCGCGGCGTTCACATCGACCGGCTGCGGGCAGGTGTATTGGATCTCACGCATCTGATCTGAGCCCGTCACTTCAGTGGCGTAGCAACCGATCGGGCGCAGCACGGCGTTGGCGGCTTGGCCCCACCACAAAATCCCAGGCGAAGCATCGTTAGCGTAAACGGTGACGTTCTGCGCCATAAGCTGGCCGAGCGGGCGCGGCTCGCCGCGCAGCACGAGCACGGTCTGATCGCGGTCGTGAAACCAGACTTGGTAGCGATCCGTGCCGACGCGCACGTCGGCGTCCGGCCAACCGCTATTGTAGCTGAAGGTGCGCTGGGTCGATGCACACGCGCTGAGCGCGAAGAGTGAAACCAGCAAGAGAGCGCGGATCTTCATTGGATACCTCGTTGAGCGCGAAGTTCTCGCCACTGAACGTGCGCCGCGCGCGGCCATGCCATGACGAAACCGTGGCGGTGCGCGTTTACCAAACGCCAGCGCGCCGTTTCGGTTCAGTTTTCGCTTGGCGCGCGCCTTGAAAGGCTGAACGCATCTTAACTCGGCGCAATTCGCGTCACGGATGCGTGGCACGTCTCATGCTCTCCACTCCAGGGCATAAGGCGGGCCCATGGGGGACACCGCCGTGAACTAAGGGCGCTCCACCATGGCTAACGCCATCGACCTCCATGTCGGCAAGCGGCTCCGCCGCCGTCGCCGGCTCTTGGGCCTGACCCAGCAACAGCTGGCCGAGTCCATTGGCATCCGCTTTCAGCAGATCCAAAAATACGAATGCGGCGCAAACCGCGTGACCGCGAGCCGTCTTTACGAACTCGCCGTCGCTCTGAACGTGCCGGTCAACTACTTCTTCGAAGGCTTGCAAGCCGCTGCAGCTCCGGCCACGCCGGGCGCGCCGGCCAACGACCGTGATCTGATCGCGGCCGATGTGCTCAGCCAGAAAGAAACGCTCGAACTGATCCGCGCTTATTACAAGCTTGGTGAACGTCCGCGCCGCCGCCTTCTCGACCTCGCGAAGGCGTTGCAAGACGAAAACACCGACGCGGCCTAATAACCGCTTCGATTGAGGACATGCAGGGGAACGGGCTCGCCTTACGGCGGGCCCGTCTTCGTTTGCGCGGAAGCTTAAAATCACGGCTATAGTAAATGCATGGCCACGCACGACCTCCCTCGCCTGCTCACTTTCGCCGACACGCTCGCTGATGCCGCGCGAACGGCAATCATGCCGTTCTTCCGCGCGCCGCACGTCTGCGAAGACAAAGGCGGCGGCCGTTTCGATCCGGTGACGGAAGCGGATCAAGCATCGGAACGCGCGATGCGGGCTTTGATTGAGCGCGAATTTCCTGAGCACGGCATTCTCGGTGAAGAATACGGAGGGGCGCTGGCAAGCGAGGGTTACCAGTGGATTCTCGACCCGATCGACGGCACGCGCGCGTTTATCTCCGGGCTGCCAACGTGGGGCGTGCTGATCGGGCTCTATCACGACGGGCGGCCGCTGCTCGGCGTTATGGACCAGCCCTATCTCGATGAACGCTATCGCGGCTGGATGGATGGTGCGAACGTCACCGCCCGCGGCGAGACGAAGACCTTGCGCGTGCGCGATTGCACTGGGCTAAGCGAAGCCACGCTTTCCACCACCGATCCATACTTGTTCGACGGCGCGGAGGCAGAAGCGTTCGCGCGCGTGCGCAAAGAAGCGAAACTGACGCGCTATGGCTGCGATTGCTACGCCTATTGCATGCTCGCGGCTGGCCACATCGACTGCGTGATCGAAAACCATTTAAAGCCATTCGACATTGCAGCGCTGATCCCAATCGTAACTGGCGCCGGCGGCGGCATAGTGAACTGGGAAGGCGGCGACGCTAGCAGCGGCGGCCGCGTATTGGCATGGGGCGATGCGCGGACGCGTGATGGCGCTATGAAGCTTCTCGCGCCGCTCCGCTGATGATATCGCGGATTGCCTGCTCAAACACCTGCGGCGGCTGACCGCCCTGGATCAACCACCGTTCATTGAAGATGACAGACGGAACCGCGTTGATGCCGTTGGCGCGCCAGTGTTGCTCTTCAGCGCGGACTTCTGCGGCGAATTCATCGGACGTCAGAATCGCGTGCGCGCGGGCGGGATCGAGTCCAGCTTCACGCGCCGCCTCGGTTAGCGCCGCCGCATCGTTGGTCGGCCGTTGGTTTGTGAAGTTCGATTTGAACAAGGCCTGCTTTAGTTCGAGCTGCTTGCCTTCGAGGCCTGCCCAATGCAGCAAACGATGCGCATCGAACGTGTTCCAGATACGCGACTGAGGGCCGTAATTGAACGTAAATCCGAGCGCCTCGCCGCTATCCTTGATCGCTTGACGCGCCGCCGCGGAGCGCTCCGGTGTTGAGCCATACTTCTTCTGAACATGTTCAAACGTGTTCTCGCCTTCCGGCGGCATGTCAGGGTTGAGCTCGAACGGCTGGAAACGGATCTCTGCGCGCACCTCGTCGCCGACAGCATCCAGTGCTTGCAGCAACGAGCGCAACCCCACCACGCACCAAGGGCAAGCGACGTCGGAGATGAAGTCGATACGAAGCGGCTGCACCATCACCGATAGAACTCCGTGCGCCGATCGCGGAAGAAGCCCCAAGCGGCGCGGTGGCGGTCGAGGAAATCGAGATCGAATGTATGCACCAGCACGCCTTCATCGGTGCGCTCGAAGCTCTGCACTAGGTCGCCGCGATGATCGGCGATGAAGCTGGAACCATAAAAATTCTGGCCACTCGCTTCGACCCCGATGCGGTTGCTCGCCACAACCGGGATCACATTGGAAACGGCGTGGCCTTGCATCGCACGCCGCCAAGGATCGCGCGTGTCGAGCGATGAATCATGCGGCTCACTGCCGATCGCCGTTGGGTAGAACAGCACTTCCGCGCCCATGAGCGCCATCGCGCGCGCGGCTTCGGGAAACCACTGATCCCAGCAAATACCGACACCGATGCGCCCGAACGCCGTATCCCAAACTTTGAAGCCGGTATCCCCAGGGCGGAAATAGTACTTCTCCTGATAGCCGGGGCCATCAGGGATGTGGCTCTTGCGATAAACGCCGAGCTGTTTGCCGTCGGCATCGAGGATAACGACCGAGTTGTAGTAAGCCGGCCCATCCCGCTCGTAGATCGAAACCGGGATGACAACGCCAAGCTCTTTCGCCACCGGCTCAAGCGCTTTCACGCAAGGATGCGTCTTCGCTTCGTACGCGGTCCCAAACCACTTCTCTTCTTGCGTCGTGCAGAAATACGGGCCCTGAAACAGCTCGGACGGCAAGATCACCTGCGCGCCCTTCTTCGCAGCGTCGCGGATGAAGCCTTCGGTCTTTGCGATGTTCGCCTTGATGTCCTCGCCATACGACGTCTGGATCGCGGCGACTGTGATCGTGCGCGCCATTACGCCGGCTCCTGTTGCGTGATGCAGTGGAACGAGCCGCCGCCCGTGAGGATAGCGTGCGAGGAAATCCCGATCACCTTGCGATCCGGAAACAGCGGCGCGAGGGCGTTGACCGCATCATCGCCACTCCCGGAATAAATCGGCACGACCACCGTGCTGTTGCCAATGATGAAGTTCATGTGGCTCGCCGGCACGGCATCGCCATCTTCATCCTCAACCGCGCCAGGCGACGGAATCCGCACCACTTCCAGTTTGCGTCCGGCGGCATCGCGCATGGCGCTCAACGACAGCGCGATCTCTTCCAACACGTCATGATTTGGATCATCGCGGCTGAACGGCGACTGGCAAACCACAACTCCCGGCGCGACGAAACGCGCAAGGTTATCGATGTGGCCATCGGTGTGATCGTTCAGCAGGCCCTCATCGAGCCAGAGCACTTTCTCGATGCCAAGCGCCTTCTTCAACGCGACTTCGGCGCCCTCTTCGGTCCAGTGCGCGTTCCGGTTCGGGTTGAGCAAGCATTGGCGCGTCGTCAGCAGCGTCCCTTCGCCATCCATCTCAATGGCGCCGCCTTCGAGAACGAAATCGTTTTGCTTGTACTCAGCCTTAGCCAGTAGCGCGATGCGCGCGCCAACTTCATCGTCGTGCGGCAATATGTATTTGCCGCCCCAGCCATTGAACTGAAAGCCGATGGCTTTGCCGTCACGCGTGAAGATCGGGCCGCTGTCGCGAAACCAGATATCTCCGAACGCGCCCGGGATAACTTCCGCCGCTTGGCCAAGCGCGAGCTTCGCCGTCGCTTCCGCTTCGCGGCCGTGCGCGAGCACGCGCATCTTATCGCCAGCGCCCTTGTCCCAGAGCGCGCGGATCATGGCTGCGACTTCTGCCCGCGCCGGGTCGAGGTCCTCGCCCCAGAGGTCTGCAGCGGAGGGCCAACCGGTCCAGATAGCCTTGTGCGGGCGCCATTCGGCGGGAATCGTCGTCATGGCGGCTCCTTAGCGCATGCCGGTGACGGCAGATAGGCAAGTTTGCCCGCTACACAAGTGCGTGGCCGTTCTGGCGCCACGGGCCCGGCTCCGCTATGAGGCCCCGGGGGACAATCGAGAGCGATATGACGACAGGACGGGCCGCCATCGACCGCGCGACCATCGCGTTTATCGCCGTCGCGCTGGCGCTCACCGCCGTGCGTATCTGGGCGCTGTTCGAGAGCCCGCTCGGGCTTTATTTCGACGAAGCCCAGTACTGGATGTGGTCGCGCAGTTTTGACTGGGGCTACTTCACCAAGCCGCCGATGGTGGCATGGGTGATCGGCTTGACGACGACATTGGCCGGCACTGATGCGGAATGGGCCGTGCGGCTCGGGGCGCCGCTGGCGCATCTGGTTGCAGCCGGCGCTGTCTACGCGTTGGCGCGAAGCATGTATGGCGCCTGGGCAGGCTTCTGGGCGGGTTTAGGCTGGCTGCTGCTTCCAGGCGTCTTTTTCAGCTCAAGCCTTATCTCAACCGATGCGGTGCTGCTCCCGCTATGGACCATCGCACTCTACGCAATGTGGCGCATGGTCAACACGCGCGCGATGAGCTGGGCCATCGTGATCGGCGTATTCCTTGGGCTCGGCGTACTGGCAAAGTACGCAATGCTGTATTTTGTCGTGTGCACCGCTTTCGCCGCATGGCGTATACCGAGCGTGCGCGCTGCACTGGGCGGCGGGCGCGGCTGGGTGGCTGGCCTCATCGCGGCGGCGATCGTCACGCCAAACATCGTTTGGAACGTCAATAACGGCCTTGCCACCGCGCGGCACACCGCATCGAACGCCAGTCTCGATATCGGCGACATGTTCCACTTCGACGAATTGTTCGAGTTCCTGTTCGGACAAGCAGGGGTTCTCGGGCCGATCATCTTTTTTGCGCTCATCTGGGCGTTCTGGCGCGCGAGGCAAAAGGCGAACAGGACAGACGAAGATCGGTTCTTGTTGGCCTACATCCTGCCGCCGTTCATTTTCATTTCGATCATCGCCTTCGCGTCACGCGCCAACGCGAACTGGGCGGCGGTGGCGTATCCCGCGATCATCGTGTGGCTTACCGGCAGCCTGTTCACGACGATTGCAGGTCGGCGTTGGCTCGGCGGCGCGAACTTCGTCAACGCCGCGATCGGCGTAGCGATTGCCGTTATCATCACCACGATGCCCGCCATCGCAAATCAAGCAAAAGGCGTGCGCACGGCGCAAGCTTGGGAGCAGACGGCCAGAGAAATCGCGCTGCGCGCCGCGACGCAGCCGGGTGAGCAGCCTTTCACAGCAGTGTTGGTGGATGACCGGGCAACGTACTTTGAGCTGAACTATTACTGGCGCCACGCGCGACGCGCAGGCGCACCCTTGCCTCCGGTGCGGATGTGGCTGCTCCGCGGCGAAGCGCACAATTCAGCCGAAGCCAGCGATCCGATGCGCACGGAAGAAGGCGGGCGCGTCCTAGTGGTGCATTTGCAGCCCGGCTACTTGCCGTTCGTGGCCGACGACTTCAGCGTGTTCCGAACCGTTGAGCACCTGACGGTGCCTCTGGGCGGCGGTGTAAACCGCGAGATGGAAATCTCGGTCGGCGAAGGATTTGCCCCGGCGCCGCGCGATGCGGCGTTCGAGGAGCGCTTGCGGCAAAGAAGCGAGCGCTAGATCGGATCGTAATCCGGAAAGGCCGAGCCGCCGCGTTCAGCGCTGCAAGCGTGCAGCCGAAAAAGCGAGAACAATTCTCGCCCCATGCCGCGCGCATTGCTGGCAAGATCGAGCTGCGCAGGCGCACGCTCGCGCCAATCCGCGGGCGACACCACGTCCAGCGCGCCATGCTCGCCATCAACACGGATCACATCCCCATCACGCACTTTCGCCAGCGGCCCGCCTTCAGCGGCCTCGGGAGTCACGTGGATCGCCGCCAGCACTTTGCCGCTAGCCCCTGACATCCGCCCATCAGTCACCAACGCCACCTTGAAGCCGCGATCCTGCAATGCGCCCATCAAAGGCATCAATTTGTGCAGTTCCGGCATGCCATTAGCGCGCGGCCCCTGCCCGCGCACGACGATGACGCAATCACGGTCGAGATCGCCGGCGCGGAACGCCGCTTGCACCTCGGCTTGTGAATCAAAAACTGCGGCGGACGCCTCGACAGTGAGAAACGGCGCGCCCACGGCGGATGTCTTGGCGCAACCGCGGCCAAGGCCGCCGCTCATCACGACGAGTCCACCCGTGGCGCTGAACGGATCGGACATCGGCCGCACGATCGTGTCATCGCCTGGAAGCGACGGCGCGTCGCGCCACACCAACGCATCGCCGTCGAGCCCAGGGTCGCGCGTGTGGCCATCCATGCCATCGCGCGAGACGGTGAGGATATCGCCGTGCAAAAGCCCGGCGCCGAGCAGCTCGCGCGTCACGAACGCCATGCCGCCAGCATCGCGGAAATTGTTCACGTCGGCGCCGCCATTGGGATAGATCTTCGCCAGTAGCGGCGTAACCCGCGCAACATCGCCGAAATCATCCCAGAGCAATTCTATGCCGGCCGCGAGCGCAATCGCCGGCAGATGGATGAAGTGATTGGTCGAACCACCCGTCGCCATCAGGCCCACGATGGCGTTGACGATAGCGCGCTCATCGACGACGTGGCCGATTGGGCGATAGTCATCGCCCAATCCAGTGATCTCAGCGGCACGGTGCGTTGCTGCGACCGTAAGCGCATCACGCAACGGCGTATTCGGATTGACGAAAGCTGCATTGGGCAGATGCAACCCCATCAGCTCCATCATCATCTGATTAGAGTTCGCGGTGCCATAGAAAGTGCATGTACCCGGCGAGTGATAACTCTCCGCTTCGACCTGCAGCAGCTCCTCGCGGCCGATCTTGCCTTCAGCGAACAATTGCCGGCGCGCGGCCTTTTCCTTGTTCGGCAAACCCGACGGCATCGGCCCGCCCGGCACGAAGATCGCCGGCAGCCATGGGAAGCGCAACGCACCGATCAGCAGGCCAGGTACGATTTTATCGCAGATGCCCAGCAATAGTGTCGCATCGAAAGTCGCGTGCGAAAGCGAAACACCGGTCGAAAGCGCGATCACGTCGCGCGAGAAGAGTGAGAGCTCCATGCCCTCGAAGCCTTGCGTGACGCCGTCGCACATCGCCGGCACACCGCCCGCGACCTGCGCGATGGCGCCGCGCTCGCGCGCCGCTTTGCGAATGATGTCCGGGAAACGCTCATAGGGCGCGTGCGCCGAGAGCATATCGTTGTAGGCGGTAACGATGCCGATCGACGGCCACTTTCCGCCGAGCAACTGCATCTTGTCCTGAACGGCGCAGCCAGCAGCCGTGTGCGCCTGGTTGGCTTCCGCAAGCCGCAAACGCGCGGGCTTGCTCACATCATGCGCGGAGATCAGATCGAGATAACGCTGGCGGCGCTTAGCGCTGCGGACACGGATCCGCTCCGTGACAGCTTCGATTGTGGAATTGAGATTACTCATCGAGAAAACCTAACCAACGCTTGTCTGCACGGACCGCGCTCTGCTCAGCAAGACACCTAGCCATCCCCACCAGGCGGCGAGCACGAGTAACGCCAAGGGTAACATCCACACGAAGGTGTGCGCCGAAAGAGCTGCGACCAGAGCCAGCCCAATGATCATATAGCCGATAGCGCCAAACCACACCGATGCGCCAAACACTGGCGCGAGTTTGTGGCCGACCATTGCCACCCCCGCACCGGCAAGTATCAATGCAGGCCACGGCGCGATGAACAAGATCATCATTGCCTCAAGCCTGCTCTCGCCTGAGAACACTGACAGCACGACTGAAGACGTCAGACACAGCACGAAGGCAGACAGACCGAGTAGAATCCCGCCGATCCAAATCGGAGCGGGCTTCGGAACCGGAACCGCCAAAACGCCCAACAGCGCCGCACCCGTCGCTAGTGGTATCGGCCACAAATAGAGCTGAAACGCCACTTTCGCCGGCTCGAGCGTTGTCGCTCCACCACGCAGGACCAAAATAGCAAGCGCTGCAAGCTGTAACGCGGCCGTTGCAAACGCCGCAATGGCCGGCAGCCGCGCCATCATTCCGGATCCCACCAAGCTCTGCCGTCGCGGTCGAGCAGCAGCGCTGATTGCGTTGGGCCATTGGAGCCGGCGGCGTAGAGATTGGGCTCAACGCCGGCCTGCTCCCAGGCCGCGAGCAATGCATCGGCCCACATCCAGGCCGCGTCGACTTCGTCGCGGCGCATAAACAAAGCCAAATTGCCGCGCACGATATCCATCAGCAGCCGCTCGTACGCGTCAGGATAACGCGCGCCGCCAAATTCCTCCGCGAACGACAGATCGAGCGCTGCTGTTTTCACGCGCAAGCCGCCAGGCCCCGGCTCCTTCATGTTGAGCCAAAGCTTCACGCCTTCGTCCGGCTGCAAACGCAGCACCAATTTGTTCGGCGCGCCGGCGCCCGCGCCGAAGATCGGCACCGGCGTATCCTTGAACTGCACGACAATCTCGCTGCGCCGCGCACCGATGCGTTTGCCAGTGCGCAGATAAAACGGCACGCCGGCCCAACGCCAATTGTCCACTTCGGCTTTGATGGCGACGAACGTCTCGGTCTTCGTCGGCTTGCCAACTTCGTCGGCGTAAGCCGGCGCCGGCTTGCCGCCAATCAGCCCGGCTTTGTACTGCCCGCGCACCGTCTTCGCCGCCGCATCCTTCGCATCGATACGCCGCAACGCCGATAGCACCTTGAGCTTCTCTGTGCGGATCGCGTCGGCATCCATGCTGTTCGGCGATTCCAGCGCCACCAGGCACAAAAGCTGCAGCATGTGGTTCTGCACCATGTCCCGCAGCGCGCCGGATTTATCGTAATACTCGGCCCGGCCTTCGACGCCGAGCTCTTCCGCCACCGTGATCTGTACGTGATCGATCGTCGCGCGCGACCAGATTGGCTCGATCAGCATATTGGCAAAGCGCAGCACGAGCAGATTCTGCACCGTCTCCTTGCCGAGATAGTGATCGATGCGGAAGGTGCGGTGCTCATCAAACACCTTGCCGACACCATCGTTGATTTCGCGCGACGACGCCAGATCGCGGCCGATCGGCTTTTCCAGAACGATGCGCGAGTTCGGTGTGGCGAGCTCAGTTTCCTGCAAACGCTGCGCGATGGTGACGAAGAGGCTCGGCGCAGTGCTGAGATAAAAGATTCGCACATTGCCGTTGCCGTCAGCGAGCGCATCCTTCAGCGCGCCCCACTCGCCCGCCGGCGCCGTCGCGTCGACGCGCGCATAGTGCACGTGGTTCAGGAACTCGGCGCACTTGGCTTCATCGACGCACGCGCCCGGCGCGAACTTGCCGCGGCTTTCGTGCACCATCTTGCGGAACGCTTCAGTATCGAGATCGGAACGCGCCGCGCCGATGATGCGCGATTGCGGTGGGATCTGCCCATCGAGATAGCGGTGCAGCAGCGACGGGAAGAGCTTGCGCAACGACAAATCGCCGGTGGCGCCGAAAACGACGAGGTCGAACGGGGGAACAGGAATGAACTCGGCCATGCGTCTTACAAACTAGGTTTCGCCGCCGCTGGCAAACAGGGGCGCAAGCAATTGGCCGCACATCATTGTCCCGCGACAATTACGTTGCCAAGCAAAGCGGCAGGCGCCTATGTTCCGCGCGCATGACCGATGACGATAATCCGCCTCGCCGGCGTGGGCTGGGCGGGGAAAAAAAGCCCACCATCAACGATGTGGCGCGCTTAGCCGGCGTGTCGAAGAAGACAGTGTCGCGCGTCATCAACCAGTCGCCGTTCGTCAAGGAAGAGACGCGCGAGAACATCAACCGCATCATCGCCGAGATCGGCTTTTCGCCCGATCCCCAAGCGCGCGGCCTCGCCTTCCGGCGCTCATTCCTGATCGGCCTCGTCTACGACAACCCGAATCCGCAATACGTGGTGAACATGCAGCTAGGCATGCTCGATGCGATGCGCGGCTCTGGCTACGAACTCGTCGTCCATCCGTGCAACCGGAACAATCCAACCTTTCTCGCCGATTTCCGTCGCTTTATCGAGCGCCAGAAACTTTCCGGCGTGGTGCTGACGCCGTCCGTCTCCGAAGACGATCGGGTGAAGGTGATCCTCGACGAAATCGGCTGCGCTTATATCCGCATCGCTTCGGTGCCGGTGGATGAGCCGGCGCACATCATCGTCTCGAACGATCGCCAGGGCGGGCGCGCGGCGGCGCGGCACCTGGCCGAACTTGGCCACACCACGATCGGCTTCATCTCCGGCCCGCCAAGCTTCCGCTCCTCGCACGAGCGCCGCGGCGGCTTCGATGAAGAACTGAAGGACCGAAAGCTGAAGCTGCCCGACGATTACGTCATGCAGGGCGCCTACACGTTCGAGTCCGGGGTATCCTGCGGGACGGAGCTCTTAAAGCTCTCGCCGCAGCCCACCGCCATCTTCGCCGCCAACGATGAAATGGCGGCCGGCGTCCTGCACGCGATCCGCCGCGCCGGGCTGAAGTGCCCCGAGGATGTATCGGTGGTCGGCTTCGACGATTTCCAGATCGCCTCGAGCGTCTGGCCGCCGCTGACCACGGTGCGGACGCCAACGCGCGAGATCGGCCGCATGGCGGCAGAAAAACTGATCGGCGCCACCGACGCCGACGACGACGACGAAAACCCCCGCGAAGCCGCGCCAGCGACCTCGCCCGCCCTGGTTGTTCGGGATTCCACCGGCCCGGCGCCGCGCTAGCTGGGCTAAGCAGCTTGAAACGCAACCTGACACCGGTTACCTAGAGGGCCAAAGTCGAGAAGCCAGATAGGGACTGAGCCATGAAAATCGCGCTCATCATCGAAAACAGCCAAGCCGCGAAGAGCAGCATCGTTCATGACGCGCTGACCTCCGTGGCGGAGCCGCTGGGCCACCAAGTCCATCACTACGGCATGTACGGGGCCGAGGATAAAGCCTCGCTCACTTACGTCATGAACGGCCTGCTCGCTGGCATCCTGCTCAACTCCAAAGCTGCAGACTTTGTCGTCACCGGCTGCGGCACGGGCATGGGTTCGATGCTGGCGTGCAACGCAATGCCCGGCGTGTTCTGCGGCCTCATCGCCGACCCGACGGATGCGTTCCTGTTCGGGCAAATCAATGACGGCAACGCCATCGCCATGCCGTACGCCAAAGGCTTTGGTTGGGCGGCGGAGCTCAATCTGCAGGATTGCTATCGCAAGCTTTTCGACGGGGAGCGCGGTCTCGGGTACCCGAAAGAGCGCGCGGCGATCATGGCGAAAAATCGCGGCATCCTGAAAGAGCTGAAAGCCGCGTCGTGCCACGACATGCTGACGGTGCTAAAGGCGGTGGATCAGGATTTACTGAAAGCCGCAATCGCCGGTGAGCGCTTCGAAGAACTGTTCTTCGCCAACGCGCAGGACGCCACAATCGCCGATTACATCCGCCGCGTGCGCGCGTCGTAATGAGCGCGGGTCCGTTCAGCCTCGAAGGCAAAAGCGCCATCGTCACCGGCGGCAATGTTGGCCTCGGCCAAGCCATCGCCGTTGCTTTGGCGCAAGCGGGCGCGGATATTGTCTCGACTAGTCGCCGTCCAGCGGATGAGACCGGCGCGCAGATAAAAGCGCTCGGCCGAAAATTTCTCTCGATCGAATCAGACCTCTCCTCCACCGCGCCGATCGCCGGCATCGTCGAGCGCACCGTCAGCGAATTCGGCAAGGTCGACATCCTCGTCAACAATGCCGGCATCATCCGTCGCAACGACTCGGTCGATTTCAGCGAAGAAGACTGGGACGCGGTGATCGACACCAATCTGAAGTCCGCGTTCTTCCTGGCGCAAGCCGCTGGCCGTCACATGCTCGCGCAAGGACGCGGCAAGATCATCAACGTCGCCTCGATGCTCTCCTTCCAGGGCGGCATCCGCGTGCCCTCCTACACCGCCAGCAAGAGCGGCCTCGCCGGCATCACGCGGCTGCTCGCGTGCGAGTGGGCGGCCAAGGGCGTCAACGTCAACGCCATCGCGCCAGGCTACATGACCACCGACAACACCGAAGCCCTGCGCGCTGACAAAGCCCGCAACGCTTCCATTCTGGACCGCATTCCCGCCGGCCGCTGGGGCGACGCCTCGGACCTCGGCGGCGCAGCGGTGTTTCTCGCCAGCACCGCGTCCGACTATGTGCACGGCGCGATCATTCCGGTCGACGGGGGCTGGCTCGCGCGCTGAGCGCGGCGTAAGGATCGAACGTGGCGCGCATTGTCTGCTTCGGCGAAATCCTGATCCGGCTCTCGGCGCCGGGCCGCGAACTCAGGCGGCGCGGAGGCGAACGTCGCTGTGTCGCTGGCGCGCTTCGGGCACGACGCCGCCGTCGTCAGCGTGCTGCCCAACAATGCGCTCGCGCAGGGCGCGCTCGGTGAACTGCGCCGCTGGAACGTCGACACGCGGCACATGATGTTCGGGCCTGGCCGCATGGGCCTATACTTTCTCACGCCCGGCGCCGGGCAACGCGCCAGCGATGTGCTGTACGACCGCGCGTACTCCGCCTTCGCGCACGCGAGCTGTGAGACGATCGATTGGGACGCAGCCCTTCAAGGCGCAGACTGGCTCCACATCTCCGGCGTCACGCCCGCTATCGGCGCCAACGGTTCAGATGCAGCGCTGCGCGCCGTGAAAGCTGCGCGCGCGGCCGGTGTGAAGGTGAGCTACGACGCCAACTTCCGCGCCAAATTGTGGGAAGCACGCGGCGACGATCCACGACCGATCCTCGACGCGCTCTTTGCCGAAGCCGATCTCGCCTTCGCCGAAGCGCGCGACATTGCCTTCATCACCGGCGATCGCGTCACCGCCAGCGAAGATGCCGCGCAAATCGCCTTCGCCCGTTACCCGAACTTACAGCGCATCGCGCATACCGAACGCAAAGTGATCAGCGCCGATCACCACGAACTCAGCGCCGTCAGCATCACACGCACCGGCGCCACGCGCACGCGCGCCCACGCCGTGACCGGCATCGTCGATCGCATCGGCGGCGGCGACGCGTTCGCAGCCGGGCTGCTACATGGGCTTGCTTCCGGTTCCGACCACCAGAGCATGCTCGACTTCGCCCTCGCCGCCGCGTGCCTGAAGCACTACATTCCTGGCGACTTCAATCTTTCCACGGTGGCCGACGTGAACTTCTATCTCTCCGATTCCGGTTCGGACGTGCGCCGATGAGCGAAGCGCTTCAGCCGGAAGACGTGCTGCGCCTCTCACCCGTGATGCCCGTCGTGGTGATCGATGACGCCGCGCACGCCGTGCAGCTGGCGCGCACGCTGCTGGCCGGCGGCGTCAAGACGATCGAGATCACGCTGCGCACGCCCGCGGCGCTCGACGCCATCCGCGCCATCGCGACGGAGGCGCCGGAGATGATCGTCGGCGCCGGCACGGTGCTGACAGCGGATGATCTCGACGCCGCCATCGCCGCCGGCGCGCGCTACGCACTTTCACCTGGCGGCACGTCGAAACTGATGAAAGCGGCGCGCAAGCAGGACATCCCGTTCATTCCGGGCGTCGCCACCGCCAGCGAAGTGCAGCGCGGCCTCCAACTCGGCTATCGCTGCTTCAAACTTTTCCCGGCCGAACAATTGGGCGGAGTCAGCGCCGTGAAAGCGCTGGCTGGCCCGTTCCCAAGCATCCGCTTCTGCCCGACTGGCTCGATCACGCCAGAGAAAGCGCCAGGCTATCTGGCGCTCGACAACGTGCTCTGCGTCGGCGGGTCGTGGATCGCCCCAGCAGACAAGATCCGCTCGGGCGACTGGGCCGGCATCGAAGCTGCAGCGCGGCAAGCAGCGGCGCTGCGCTAAAGCCGGTCGCGCAGCGCATACCAAAGCATGCCCAGCACATAAAGCGGTGAGCGCAACGCGGCGCCGCCCGGAAACTCCGGCGGTGCAAGGCTCGTGAGCACATCAAAGCGCTCGGCTGTGCCAGCCATCGCTTCAACCAACACTTTGCCCGCAAGCGCAGGCAACAGCACGCCCTGCCCCGAATAGCCGTGCGCAAAGAAGAGATCGCCGAGGCGGCCTATATGCGGGAGCCGCGACATGGTGATCGAAACGAGGCCGCCCCAGGCATAGTCGATGGCGACATCACGCAATTGCGGGAAGACGCCCGCCATGTGGCCACGAACAAACTGAGCGATGTCCGCTGGCGGATCGGGGCTGTAGCGCTCACCACCGCCGAACAACAAGCGCCCATCCTCACTCATACGAAAATAATTGACCACGAAGCGACTATCGCTGACGGCAAGATGGTCCGCGATAAGCTCTTCCGGATTCGGCAACGGCGCAGTGGCAACGATATAATTCGCTACCGGCATGATGCGCCCGGCGATGCGCGGCTCAAGGCCTTCGAGCAGCGCGTCACACGCAAGCACGCCATAACGCGCGCGAACTGCGCCGCCGTCGATATACGCAACAACGCCTTCGTTCGTCTCAAGCCGTGTGACGCGCGAGTGTTCATAAAGCGCAACGCCCGCCGCGCGCGCGGCGTCAGCAAGACCAAGCGCGTAGTTAAGCGGATGCAGTTGGCCGCCGCACTGATCGAGCAAAGCGCCATGAAAGCCGGCAGCGCTCACCTTTGCGCGCGCTTCGTCCGCAGTGATAACAGCAGCATGCGGATAATCCATCGCGTCCGCTAGCGTATCGGATTCAGCACGCATCCAATCCAGATCGCGGGGCTTTGCGGCGAGCGTGATATGGCCGTTCACGTGCAGATCGCATTGGATGTTGTGCTTGGCGATGCGATCAAGCGTGAGCGCACGCGCGCTAAGCGCGAGTTCAAACAGCGCCTTCGCCTGCGCCTTGCCATAGCGTGCGATCAGCTCTGACGCGCCTTTGCGCCAGCCCGGAATAATCTGTCCGCCATTGCGCCCCGACGCGCCCCAGCCGATGCGGCCGGCTTCGAGCAGCACAACGGAATAACCGCGCTCCACCGCGTTCAGCGCCGCGTGAAGCCCGGTATAGCCGCCGCCGATGACGACAACGTCCGCTGTCACCTCGCCTTCGAGCTTCGGCGCCGACGCGAACGGATTGGCCGTCGCGACATAGTACGATCGCTCCATGCCAAGGCCGGAATTGAAGCTCACTTTAGACCTTGAGCAACAAGTGATCGCGTTCCCAGGAGCTGATGACGCCCTCGAAATTGCCGAGCTCGTGATCCTTGATCATTTCGAATGCTCTGCAGAAATGCGCGCCAAGCAGATCGATCACAGGCTGGCACTTGGCAAAGCGATCGAGGCCCTCGCGCAACGTGCGCGGCAAGGTGCGCGGATACTTGTAGGCGCTCCCCTGCACCATCTCGGCCGGTTCGATCTTATCGCGAATGCCGATGTAGCCGCACACAAGCACCGCGGCCAACGCGAGATAAGGATTCGCATCAGCGCCCGGCAAGCGATTTTCGATCCGGCGATTGTCCGGCTGCGAAATCGGCACGCGAAGTCCGCATGAGCGGTTGTCGTAACCCCACTGCAAATTCACCGGCGCTGAGAAATCCGGCCGCATCCGGCGGAACGAGTTCACGTTCGGCGCGAACAGCGGCGTCACGTCGCCAAGGTATCGCTGCAAACCGCCAACGAAGTGGCGAAACATCTCGGTGTTGCCATCGGCGCCGTTGCCGATCGCTTCGCCGAACAGATTGCCGCCCTTCTTGGCGTCAACGAGCGAGACATGCAGGTGCATCGCGCTGCCTGGCTGGTTCTCCATCGGCTTGGCCATGAAGGTGGCGTAGACGCCGTGCTTCAGCGCGACTTGGCGGACGATGCGCTTGAACACCAGCACCTGATCCGAAACATGCACCGGATCGCCGTGATTGAAATTAATCTCGAGCTGCGCGGTGCCGCTTTCGTGGATCATTGTATCGAGATGGAGTGAAGCCGCTTCCGCGTGCTCGTAGATCGTCTCGATCAGGTCTTCATACTCGGTGATGGCTTCGAGGCCGTATGGCTGCGGCGACGTTTCCGAACGGCCCGAGCGGCCCGCGGGCGGCAGCAGCGGCAGATCGGGATCGGTGTTGACCTGGGTCAGGTAAAATTCGAGCTCGGGCGCAACCACGGGGCGAATGCCCATCTTGGTGTAGAGATCGACGACACGCTTCAGCACATAGCGCGGCGCGATGTCGTAGGGTTCACCACTGGTATGATACGCGTCGGCGAACACGAACGCCGTCGGCGTCTTGTAGCCGGGCGCGACGCAAATGGTGTTGACGTCGGGCCGCAGCACCACGTCCGGATCTTGCATCGATAGCGCCTCATCCGCGTCGTCGGCGTATTCGCCGGTGACGGTGAGCAGATAGATGCTCGACGGAATCCGCAGCGAGCCATCGCGCTCGCTCTGCAGGAATTTTTGCGCGGGAAAAACCTTTCCGCGAATAACGCCATTGAGGTCGGGGATCAGGCACTCGATCTCGCCGATGCCACGCTCTTTAATCCAACTTGCGAAGTTCTTATCCATGACACACCGTTTGCACGCGCCGACAGGCGCCGTGCGCCGTTCTGGCGCAGTCTGTCGCTAGTGATTGTCGATCAAACGAACGCGGTGCGAAGCCATGGCGCAAGATTGGATGCGCTGCCCGCGAACCGCGCCCATTCGCCTTCTGAAGAAGGCCACGAGGGCGCATAAATCACCTAATGCGTTATAATGTGCGTTCACGTTGTACCTAGTCAAGCGCGCCCGCCGCCTGGGCGAAACTACAGTCGCCCGTCGATTTCGTGTGGAATCGCACATTCTTTCGCCTACGATCCCACGCATGATCACAATTGAAGACGCTGAGGAAGGCCTCAACACGGCCATTTACAATGAATTGCGCACGCGCCTCGTGATGGGGCGCATGGCGCCGGGCCACGAGCTTTCGACGCGCTCTATCGCTGCGGAACTGGGTGTGAGCCAGACGCCGGTGCGCGACGCGCTCTCGCGGCTAGCGGCTGAAGGCGCTGTCGCGATCCGATCGAAGCGCCGCGTCCGCGTGCCGCCAATGACGGCGGAACGGTTTGAAGATTTATTGCGCTGCCGATTGCTGCTTGAGCCGGAAGCGGCGGCATTGGCTATTCCGCACCTGGATGACACGCATGTGCGGCAACTGATCGAGCTAGACGCAAAGCTGGATGCGGCGATCGCGGGCGGCGACGCCGATGCCTACATGCGCTCAAACCACGCCTTCCATTTCTTGCTCTATCGCGCGCAGAACCGGCGTACGCTGGTGCAGCTGATCGAAACATTGTGGCTGCAGTTCGGGCCATTCATGAGGGTGCTCTATAGCCGCGCCGCAAACTCGGACATGCACGAGAACCATCACGCCGCGATTAACGCGATCAAGACGCGCGATCCCGAAGCCATGCGCGCCGCAATCGCAGCCGATATCACCGAAGGCATGGGCCTGATCGGCCGCACCGGGTTCACCAACGAAAATGGGCCAAGCGTTTAAGCGCTTAAAGCGCCCGGAGCGCCGGCTCCACTTCGCGCAACGAGCGGCCGATAATATCGATCATGCGGTCGATCTCGGCGTGCGTGATGATCAGCGGCGGGCACATGACGATGGAATCGCGGATGCCGCGCACCATCAGGCCGTTGCGAATGCACGCGTCACGCACGATCGGCCCAGCTTTGCCTTCCGTTCCGGTGAAGCGCTCGTTCGTGCCCTTCTTCGCCACGATCTCAATCGCACCAATGAGACCAAGCGAACGGATTTCACCGGTGAGCGGATCACTCTCCAGCCGCTTCAGCGCCTCGGCAAAGTACGGGCCGACATCATTCTTGACGCGCTCGACCAAACCCTCGCGCTCAATGATCTCAATGTTCTTCAACGCCACGGCCGCAGAAACCGGGTGGCCCGAATACGTGTAGCCATGCACGAACTCGCCGCCCTTCTCGCGCAGCACAGCGACAACCTCTTCCGAAACGCCAACGGCAGAAATGGGCAGGTAGCCCGATGAAAGGCCCTTCGCCATCGGCACGAGATCGGGCTCGACACCGAAATGCTGGAAGCCGAACCACGATCCCAAGCGGCCAAACCCGCAAATGACCTCGTCCATCACCAGAAGGATGCCGTACTTTTTGCAGATGGCATCGACGCGCTGCCAATAGCCCTTCGGCGGAATGATCACGCCACCTGCGCCCTGCACCGGCTCACCGATAAACGCCGCGACATTCTCCGGGCCCACCTTGAGGATGCGATCCTCAATCGCTTGCGCGGCGCGGGCGCCGAACGCTTCCTCGTCTTCGCCAAAGCCTTCGTTGAAGTGATAAGGTTGCATCACGTGCTCGACGCCCGGAATCGGCAAGCCGCCCATAGCGTGCATGTGCTTCATGCCGCCAAGGCTTGCGCCGGCGACGGTGGAGCCGTGGTAAGCATTGGTGCGGCTGATGAAGATGGTGCGGTTCGGTTCGCCTTTGGCGCGCCAATAGTGGCGCACCATACGCATCACCGTATCGTTCGCTTCCGAGCCGGACGAATTGAAGAACACGTGCTGCAACTTGCCGCCGAGCTTCTCAGCAAGCTTCGTCGCCAGCATCACGGTGGGCGGCGTCGCCGTCTTGAAGAAGGTGTTGTAGAACGGCAGTTCTTGCATCTGCTCAGCTGCGGCGCGCACAAGTTCTTCGCGCCCATAGCCGACATTCACACACCAGAGCCCAGCCATGCCGTCGAGGATCGCGTTACCCTCGCCATCGAAAATCGTTGACCCTTCAGCGCGCACGATGATGCGGCTGCCGCCATTCGCCTGCAGCTCTCCATAGTTCGCCTGCGCCGGCAGATGGTGCGCGACGTCTAGGCGGCGGAGTTCAGGAATATCGTAATTGCGCGCGGGCATGGTTCACACCTGAGTTTTAATTCCTGCGTCTCAGCCTTAGCGCGAGACGAGTGGCTGGCCGCGCAGAGCTCGGCCCAAAAGCTTAAAGAAGGTTTGGCTTTCGGGGTTCTCGTGCGCCTTCCACTCGGGATGCCATTGCACGGCCAGAACCTGCGCGCCATTCACTTCCGCCGAAATCGCCTCGACTACGCCATCCGGCGCCCGTGCTTCAACATTGAGCCCAGCGCCAAGCTTATCGACGCCCTGATAATGGACGCTGACGACCTTGAGTTCATCGCTCTCGTAGGCCCGCTTTAAAACGCCGCCCTCCTCCAGCGTCACTGGATGGATGTGATCGAAATACTCGTTGAAGCTTTTATCATTCGGCGCGTGGTGCGGGATCAGCTCGGGGTTCTCCGCCATATCGCGCCGCAGCGTGCCGCCGAACGCCACGTTCAGCTCCTGGAAGCCGCGGCAAATGCCAAACACCGGCTTACCGATCTCGAGCATGGCTTCGATCAGGTGCGCGGTCATCTCATCGCGACCCGGATCGAACGGCCCAGGCGCATCATCGACAAGCACACCGTAGCGCTTCGGATCAAGATTTGAGGGTGTGCCGGTGAGCAGCAGACCATCGAGTCGCGGCGCGATCTCCTTGGCGTGCATCAGCTCCGGCATCGCCGGCACCAGCAATGCCGCAGCGTCGGCGAAAATCAATGCGGAGTGCAGATAGCGCGTCATCACCGCTTGCGCGGATTGGCCCTCAACAACGCGATTACACGCGATGACGCCAAGTACAGGGCGAGGTTCGCTCACGACAGCAGCACCGCCGGCGAACACGCATGCCAAGCGAGCCACACGGGCTCATCCCAGGTGAAATCTTCCTGGTCATAACGCGTCAAATTGGAACGGAACGTTTTCACGCGGCGGCCGCCTTCAAGTTCAATCTCAAAAATAGTCTCGCTGCCGAGATAGACAATGTCGCGGATCGTCCCAGGCACCACATTGGCGCCGGCGGGCGCGTCCTCCATCTTCGGCGCCTCAGAGCCCTCGCCACGCTTGTGCATCTCGATCTTCTCTGGCCGCAGCGCGACCCACACCGTAGAGCCGCGCGCGCCAGTGACGCCATGGTCGAGATAAACCGGCGCGGCGATCTCCGCGCAACGCACTTGCGCCTCGTTCGGCTCGTCCTTCTCCAGCACACCTTCGAACATATTCACACTGCCGACGAAATCGGCCACGAAACGCGAGTTCGGAAACTCATAAAGATCGGCAGGCGTCGCGACTTGCGTCAGCACGCCCCGGTTCATCACCGCACAACGCGTGGCAATGGCGAGCGCCTCATCCTGGTCGTGCGTCACCATGATGAAAGTGATGCCGACCTTTTCCTGCAGCGACGTGAGCTCAGAACGCATCTGATCACGCAACTTCGCATCCAGCGCCGAAAGCGGCTCGTCCAGCAACAGCACGCGCGGCCGCTTCACCAGCGCGCGGGCGAGCGCAACGCGTTGACGCTGACCACCGGAGAGCTGGTCCGGCATGCGGTCGCCATAACCGTCGAGCTTCACCAATTCGAGCGCCTCGGCCACGCGCGTTTTGATCTCGCTCCCGGCGACGCCGTCCATCTTCAGGCCATACGCCACATTCTCCGACACCTTCATGTGCGGAAACACGGCGTAGGACTGGAACACCATGTTCACCGGCCGCTTGTTCGGCGGCAACGGCGCGATGTCCTTGCCGTCGATCAGGATGCGGCCTTCACTCGGCGTTTCGAAGCCCGCCAGCATCCGTAGCAACGTGGTCTTGCCGCAACCCGACGGCCCAAGCAGCGCGAAGAACTCGCCCTCCTGAATCTGCAACGAGACATTATCGACCGCGACGGTCTTGCCAAAGCGCTTGGTGATCTTCTCGAAGCTGATGATCGGATTCGGCTTCACGACCGTGTTCGGTTTCGTGGCTTGGGTGGGAGATGCGTCTGTCATCTCAAGCCTTGCTCTCTTTGGAATTGTTTTGATTTTGCAGGTGCAAGCCCACGGCCGTGAGCACCACCGTCACCACGATCAGGATCGTGGAGGCAGCGTTTACCTCCGGCGTCACCGCAAACCGCAACATGGAATAGACCTTGACCGGGAACGTGACCGTATCGGGACCAGCGGTGAAGAAGGTGATCACGAAGTCGTCGAGCGACAAGGTGAAGGCCAAGAGCGCGCCCGCGATCAAGCCTGGCTTCATATGCGGCACCAGTACGTCCCAGAACGTCCGCCATTCGCTCGCGCCCAAATCCTTGGCCGCCTCCTCTAGTTCGCGATTGAACGAAGAAAGCCGCGCGCGAACCACCGTCGCCACGAACGGAAACGCGAACGAGATGTGCGCGATCGTGATGGCGCCCAGATTAAGCGGCCATGGCAGGCCGGTCGGCCACGGGAACACGCGGGCGAAGAACACCAACATCGCCACGCCCATGCAGATCTCCGGCACCACAATCGGCAGTGCCATCGAGCCTTCGACGGCTGTCTTCCCCGGAAATCTAAAGCGCCACAGCATCACTGCGGCAAGGGCGCCGAGAATGACGGATATGATCGTGCAGAAGAACGCAATCGTCAGCGAGTTCACGAACGCCTGGATCAGCGAGTCGTTGGTCAGCGCCTTCTCGTAATATTTAAACGTGAAGCCTTGCCAGACGATGTTGCGGCGGCTGTCGTTGAAGCTGAACACCATCAGCGTGATCAGCGGCAGATAGAGAAACACCAATGTGCTGCCGACGATCAGGCGCAGCGGCCACTGGCGCATGTATTCGAGCGGACCGGGCTTTTCCCGTTTGAACGGCGACGCCATCAGCCCCTCCGCTCAGCTTTGCGCTGGATAAAGGCCTGCGCAGCGATAGCGATAAATGTCAGATACATCAGCAGGAACGACAGCGCCGCGCCGAACGGCCAATCATTGGCCCGTTTGAACTGGCGCTCGATGACGTTGGCGATCATCTGGCTATCGGTGCCGCCGAGAAGATCGGGCGTGAGGTAAGCGCCAAGCGCCGGAATGAACGTGATCAGAATGCCGGAAGCGATACCTGGCGCCGCGAGCGGCACGACGACGGACCAGATCGTGCGCATGTGGCCGGCGCCAAGATCAAGGCTCGCCTCCATCAGCGAGCGATCCATACGGTCGAGCGCCGAATAAAGCGGCAGCACCATAAACGGCAGGTGCACGTACACCAAGCCAACGACAACGGCGGTGTTGTTGTAGAGCAAAGTCAGCGGCTCATAATCGCCGAGCGGCTGCAGCCCAATCAGCGTCATGAACCCGCTGGCGTTATTCCACAACCACTCCAGCGCAAAATTCACATAGCCCTGCTCCCGCAGCACCGCGATCAGCGCGAACGTGCGGATAAGCAGGTTCGTCCAGAACGGCAGCATGATCGCAAGCAACAGCCAGGACTTAAGCTTCGGCCCCGCGAACGCGATAGCAAGCGCAACTGGAAAGCCAACGATCAAACACAGCAGCGTCGTCAAGCCCGCGATAATCAGGCTCTTGCCGAAAATATCGAGATAGAGCGGCTCTAGCGCGCGCGCATAATTTGCGAACGTGCCGGTAAAATCGATCGTCGTCGGGCCAACGTTTTCGCCAAACGTGTAGGCCCAGATCACCGCGAGCGGGACCAGGAAGAAGAGCACGAGCCAAGCGACAGGCGGCACGGCTATCGCCGCAAACGCCGCCTTCGCCTGTTTCCAGCTCTGCTCCATGTGCGCGCCCCGCCGTAAACGCGATTACGCCGCGCTGATCCGCGTGAAGATTTCCTCGTAGAGCCGCGCCTTCTCGTCGCCTTCGAACGCGCCGTATTCGCAGCGCGCCAACTCTGCCGGCGTCGGATAGACGATAGTGTTTGACTTATAATCCTCAGGCATCAGATCGCGTGCGGCGGAGTTCGGTGTCGCGTACTGAATCTCTTCGGCGATGCCAGCGCCAGCCTGACCATCGAGCAGATAATTGATGAAGGCGTGCGCGTCTTCCGGGTGCGGCGCCTGGTTCGGGATGCAGAGGCAATCTTGATTCTGCAGCGTGCCCTCGCTCGGGATGACCCAAGCGATATCGGCGTCGTCGCGGATCGATTGGGCGATGTCGCCATTATATTCCATCACGATATCGACTTCGCCGCTCAGCAAGAGATCCTGTCCATCGTCTTCGTGGAACGCTTTGATGTGCGGCTTCTGGCGGATGAGCATTTGCTCAATCTCGCTCAGCATGGCGTCCGGAACGCCATTGACCGAATGGCCTTTGTACTTCGCCGAAAGGCGGATCAAATCGGCTGAATCACCAAGCACCGCGATGCGGCCAGTGAACTGATTTGAATCGAGCAGATAACGCCAGCTATCCGGCACGAATGTAGGGCTCGGCATGCGGCTCTTGCGATAGCCGACACCAACGACAAGCCAAGTGTAAGGCATCGAATAGCGGCGGCCGGGGTCAAAGCCGGCGTCCTGAAATTCTGGGAGCAGATTGGCCTTGTTCGGGATCAGCGAATGATCGAGCTCCATCAGCATCTGCGCATCCGCCATGCGCGTGACGTACTCGTTCGACGGCACGATCACGTCGTAGCCGGGATTGCCGGCGCGCAGCGCGGCGAACAGCTCATCGTTGCTGGCGAAGTTCGTGTAGTTGACGCTGATGCCTGTCGCTTCCTGGAAATCATCCAGCGTCGTCGGGCCGATATAGGTCGCCCAATTGTGGAAGTTGACGGTTCGGCTGCTGGCGCGGCTACAGCCAGCCAGCCCGCCGGCGAACGAAATGCCGACTGCTGCAGCGCCGAATTGCTTCAGCAAGGAGCGGCGCGACGCGCCCTTCAGATATTTTCCCTTGGCCATGATCGCTGCTCCATTCCGTCCGTTCCGAGGTGACTGAAAGAAGCGCGCAATTCTGATGGAAGATCAATACGCCAGAGCGCAGTTCTCGTTTCGTGCTTTGCGCTCAGGTCGCGGGGCGCTCATTCTGCTCGCCGTCGAGCCAGCGGACGATGCGGTTCTCATCATCCAGGAGAACAACCTGCGGCTTCAGCGGCCGATCAGCGAGCTCAAAGCCCATGACGATGATCTGCTCGCCAGCTTGGATCAGGTGGGCGGCGGCGCCATTCATCGAGATCATGCCGGAACCACGCTTGCCAGCAATAATATAAGTCTCCAGTCGCGCTCCCGAAGTGTTTGACACGACCAGAACGCGCTCACCCACCCAGAGCCCGACCGCCTCGACCAAATCCTCGTCGATCTCGATCGAACCGACATAAGAGAGGTTGGCGTCGGTCACCCGGCCATTGTGAAGTTTGGAGCGCAGCACCCAACGCATAGTCTCTTCCCGAGGGCGTCCTGCCCTTTTAAGCGCCGCGCAGATACCAGTCGAAATCGGTGTTGGGAATGACGCTCTGATAGCGATCTTGCTCAACCTGCTTCACGATCGAGTAAGTGCGCACGAACCGTTCGCCCAGATAATCCTTTAGGACTTCCGACTGCGCGAAGCGCTCCACCGCGGCGAACCAGTTTGTCGGTATGCGCTCACCTGTCTCTGCCGCGTTGGCATAGCCATCCCCAACCACCGCCGGGCCAGGATCGACCTTGTTGGTGATGCCGTAGTGAACCGCAGCCAGCAGCGCCGCAAGCGCCAGCGGCGGCGTTGAATCCGCTCCGGCCACGCGGTGCTCGATATGGCGCGTGTGCGGCGCGCCGGCAGGCACGCGGAACGAGACGGTGCGATTGTTGACGCCCCAGGTGGGCGCGACCGGCGCGTAGGAATTGGCCTTAAAGCGCCGGTACGAGTTGGCGTTAGGCGCGAAGATCGCGAGCGAATCCGCCAGCAGCGCTTTCATCCCGCCAATCGCATGCGCCAGCACCGGCTCGCCCTCTGGCTTGTCCGACGCGAAAATGTTCTTGCCGGCTTTATCGTTGACGCTGACGTGCATGTGCATGCCTGAGCCCGCCATGTCTGCAAACGGCTTGGCCATGAAGGTGGCCTCGCAGCCGTGGCGCAGCGCAACGCCCTTCAGCGCCCGCTTATAAAGCACAGCATCGTCGGCGGCCCGCAGCGCATCGGCGTGGTGCTTCAGCGTGATCTCGAGTTGCCCCGGCGCATATTCACTGATGGCGCCTTCAAGCGGCACACCGATCGCATCCGCCGCGGCCCACAGCTCGCGCAACAATGGCGCAGCTTCCGCCATTTCCTCCAAGGAATACTGATCGTGCTGCGTCGGTCGCCGTCCGCTCATCGGGAAACGCGCAATCTGCACGCCGCCGCCGTCACGGCGCGCATCAAGCAGGAAAAACTCCAGTTCGCACGCAACGACGGGCACAAGACCGTCAGTAGCGAAGCGATCCAGCACACGCTGCAGCACATGGCGGGGATCGAGATCAATCGGCGTCTTGTCGGTCTCATAAACTGAGACTGGCACTTGCGCGACATCATCGCCAAGCCAAGGCGCCATCGCTAAACGGCCGGGCACAGGCCAAGCCACGCGATCGGCGTCGCCCTGCTCCCAAATGAAGCCCGTCTCTTCAACATCACGGCCGGTGATATCGGTCACCAACATGGACGACGGCAGAAAGCGGCCATTCTCATAAAGCGGCATGAGCTCATGGCGGCGCAAGCGCTTGCCGCGCGGCACACCGGAAAGGCCGGTGTACAGAATCTCGAAGAACTGCATCTCAGGATGCGCTTCGAGGAAGGCTTTTGCTTCCTTCGGATCGGCGATGCTCATTGTGGCGCTTTCTCTGCTCACGGTGCGCGCACCTCAGAGCGTATTGCAGGTCGGAGCGTAGGCGGAGATCAAGTCTTGCGCGATCTCGACGCGGCGGTTCGCGCTGGTTTCATCCAGAATGAAAATAGAATCGGCGCGGAATTGATCGAAGCACGCAGTCTTATCCTTCGCGAACGGTCGCACCGAGAAATCTCCGGTGTGGCCGACATAACAGAACGCGTAGCGATTATCGGCCTCGGCGCGACCCATGACGTAGACGCCGCCCTTCGGTGTGAACGTCGTCAGGCGCGGATAGATCGTAAATTGATACTGCGCGCCGGAGCGGCCGGTCAGAACAGTGACATCACCTACCATTTCGAACATCCGTTGTTGCGGTTCTTGCCGCTCTGCTAGCGCACAATTGGCACGGACTGAACATCCCACTCTGGGCGGCCTATACTCGGCCTATGCCTTTGGTTCTATCTATTTGAAATAACAGCACAATTCACGCTTGGTTAACAGCGTCCGCACAATTTCCCCGCGCATCGATCCACGCATCGTGGGAACACACGTGAGATTCAATTTCCGCAAAACGGCGCTGCACGCATCAACGGCTTTGATGGCGACGTACATGATGGCGCCGAGCGCCGCCGCCCACACGGACGCACTAGGCTTCGTCATCACGCAAGGCAGCGGCCAGGGCCTCTACAACGTCGATATCTTTTACGGCTCATGGCACAACGGCACCGGCGGCGCGGAAGGCTCACTCGACCTCACCAACAGCACGACGAGTACACTCGTCGGCACCAATCCGTTTCAGCTTTACCCCGGCTTCGACGGCGTGCCGGACGGAACGCTGCCCCCGGGCCTCACGCCGGGCGTGAACTACTTCTTTCCTGACTATAACGGCGGACTCACTGGCGATCCCGACGGTCACTACATCTACGCCTTCCAGTACGTCACCTTCCTGGACCTGATCGCGGGCTCCTACACGTTCGGCTACAACGCCGGCTCCAGTTTCACGGTCAACTGGGAGCCGTCCGATGACATGATCAACGCCGGCGCCTTCGTCATCGGCTCGAACGGCGAACTGGTCATTATCGGCGCCGGTCCGCAAACGATCGACACCAGCCGCGTCACGTTCACGCTCGATGAATTCGACATCGACGCGGATTTGGCCTTCGAAGGCGGCACGTTGTTGATCACTGACGACACGCCAGTCGGCAACGACTTTGTCGTAAACGCACCGGGCGGCTACATCGATACAAATTTGACCGACACTACCTTCGAAGGTGACTTCACCGGCGAAGGCGTCATCACCGTGGTCGGCAACGGCACGGTCAACCTCACCGGCGTCAACATCAATGCCGGCTTCATCGTCGATCACGCCGGCGTAAGCGCCGGCGATGACGCCGCACTCGGCGCCGACGGGGTCGCGCTTACCCTGCATCACGGCACGTTCACGCCGACTCAAACCATGAGCATCGAGCGCGACATCGTCACCACCTCGAACCACGGCGGCGCCTTCGATGTCGGCGAAGACTTCACACTGACGTTGAACGGCGAAGTCTCGGGCACAGGCTGCCTCTATAAGCAGGGTCTCGGTGTTCTCGATCTGCGCGCCAACGCTTCCAACGCCATCGGCGCCTGCGTCGAAGAAGGGTTGATGGCCTTCAACTCGACCTTCACCGGTAACGTCTGGGTCGATGCTGGCGCCTTCATCAGCGGCAGCGGCACGATCATTGGCGACGTCGAAGTCTCCGGCACGCTCTCGCCCGGCAACTCGCCAGGTCAGCTGACTGTCGCCGGCAGCGTAACGCAGATGCCAGGCTCGACGCTGCAGGTCGACATTGACGGACTCACAATCGGCAACGGCGCTGGTCACTACGATACGCTGGTGCTGACCGGCGTCGGCAGCATTTACACCGCTGACGGCACGCTAGCGCCGATCCTCCGCGGCATTACCGCCCCGGCCAACAACACCTTCGTCCCGACTGTCGGCGACACCTTCACCATCGTCACCGCGCAAGGCGGCGTCACCGGCGCCTTCGATTCGCTCGCCCAGCCGACCAGCGGCCTCGCCGCCGGCACGCGCTTTGATGTGCTCTACGGCGCCAACACCATCGTCCTCGCCGTCACCTCATCCGACTACAGCTTGCTCACCGGCGGCCTCGCCAACGCACGCTCGGCTGGCGCCGCGCTGCAAAGCGTGCGTCCCGATGCAGGAACTGGCACGGGAGACGTGGGCGCATTCTTCGATAGCCTCATCGGCCTCGACGAAGCTGAGCTTGCCGCCGCCTTCCAACAAATCGCCGGCGACATTCACGCCACCGGCCTCGAAGGCGCACACCGCAACAGCCGCATCGGCCGCGACGCTGTCCGCTCGCGCCTCAGCGAAACCCAGCCATCGCGCCACCTGTGGGGCGAAATCGTCGGCACGGACGCCGAAGTCAGCGACGACCGCACCGCCAATGGCTACGATTATCGCAGCGGCGGTCTCGTCGTCGGCCTCGACGCACCGGTCGGCAATTGGAACGTCGGCGGCGCATTCGCCTACGTAGAAGGCGTGGCGCGCGGCGACGGCCGCGCCGAGGTGCAATCCTATCAAGCCATGGCGTATGCGCGCTGGACTGATGGTTCGCTCTTCACCAACAGCGCCATCGCCTACAGCGAAGATCGCTACGACATCAGCCGCAGCGTTACGCTGAACACCGGCGTCGAGGCGCTCACAGCGTCGGCAGACGGCGACACGATCGCTGTCGACTTCGAGTTCGGCCGCACGCTGCACACGCTTGGCGGCCAGGTCGATATGCTCGCCGGCGTATCGTGGGAAGAAGTCTCACGCGACAACGTCGACGAATCCGGCGCCGCCACCGTGGCGCTCAGCTTCGCCGACGCCGAAGATGAAACCACCCGCCTGCGCTTCGGCGCTCGCTATGGGCGCGACGTGCAAGCCGGCGGCATGAACCTGCGCCCCTACGCGCAAGCCTATGTCGTGCACTTCGCCGACGCCGGCGGCGCCGATGCGGATGCAACGCTTCATGGCGCAACCTTCAACACCGCCGCTTCCGATCCGGGCCAAACTGGTCTCGAGACCGGCCTCGGCTTCGTTGCATCGCTCAGCGAAACGCTTGAGCTCTACGCTCACTATCGCGGCGACTTCAGCGAAAATCAGACAGAGCACGGCGCACGCCTCGGCGCCCGCCTCGCCTGGTAAGTTGACCCAACGCTACCCGGGCCCGCCATCGCGCGGGCCCGGACGCAGCGCTTGAACACGCGTCGACCTGCCCTCACACTGCGCCGTGGGGGATTACATGAAAAAGCTCGCTGCGCTTCTCTTTGCACTCGCATTCGCCGGCAACTGCGCGCCGTCCCCGGCGCAACCGCCAGCACAAGCCTTCAACCCCACCATCACCCGCGACGAATACGGCGTCCCACACGTGCACGGTCGCACCGATGCCGAAGCCGCCTATGGTTTGGCGCTCGCGCATGCCGAAGATAATTTCGCCACCATCCAAATCACGGTGCTGCTCGGCCGCGGCAAGCTCGGCGCTCATCTCGGCGAAGAAGGCGCGCGCTCGGACTTCCTTTGGCACCTGCTCGGCATTCAGCGCTCTGTCGAAGAGCGCTACGAAAGCGATATCTCGCCCGAATTCCGCGCCATCGTCGAAGCCTATGCCGCCGGCCTCAACGCCTACGCCGCCGAACATCCGGATGAGGTCCTACCTGGCGCGCGCAATGTCACCGGCCGCGATGTCATCGCCGGCTCGGCAATCACAGTGCCGTTGTTCTGGGGCTTCGAGCGCACACTTGGACTTGTTGCGAATGAGGACGGCCATCCCTGCGCCGCGCCGGAAGCGACGGCAGAAACGATCGACTGGGGCTCCAACGCTTTCGCAGTGAGCCCGCGCCGCAGCGATGACGGCCACACGCGCCTCATCGTCAACTCGCACCAGCCATGGGCCGGACCGGTCGCGTGGTACGAAGCCGGCATCTCCAGCGACGAAGGCTGGCAAATGCACGGCGGCCTCTTCCCCGGCTCGCCCTTCCCTGTGCTCGGCACCAACGGCCACATCGGCTTTGCCGCGACGGTGAACCTGCCGGACCTCGCCGATATCTATCAGCTCACCACCGATGACCAACATCGCGGCCAATATTTCATCGACGGCGAATGGCGCCGGTTCGAGACGCGTACGATCTGGCTTTGGGTGAAGATGGGCTGGTTCACCATCCCGGTGCCGCGCACGCTGCACTTCACCGAACACGGCCCCGCCTTCAACACCGCAGATGGCTGGGTCGCGGTACGCTATGCTGGCGAAGGCGAACTCCGCGCGCTCGAACAATTCTACCGAATGGGCCGCGCGCAGAATTACGAAGAATGGCGCGAAGCCATGGCGATGCGCGCCATTCCCTCGTTCAATTTCATGTACGCGGATGAGACCGGCCGCATCGGCTATCTCTACAACGCGATCATTCCGCGCCGCGCCGAAGGGCCCGATTGGTCCGGCTGCGTGCCCGGCGACACAAGCGCCACTATCTGGGCCATGGACGATCGCGTCGATGCGCCCGAATTGGTCGATCCATCTTCCGGCTGGCTCGCCAGCACCAATGGCGCGCCGTGGTACATCACTGACGAGAGCGCCAATATCGGCCCCGACGCTTTCCCTGACGCCGCGCCCGCCATCGAAACCTACGTCACCAATCGCGGCTACCGCGCTGTCGAAATTCTCTCGCCGCTGCGCACCATCAGCGACGCGCAATTGCTGGAAGCCAAGTTCGATCTCACCTCGAGCGAGCGCTCGGCAACGATGGCGGCGATCACCGCCGTACTCGCCGCCGACTCAAGCAACGACGCCGAGCTCGCCGAAATCCAAACCCTGCTGCGCAGCTGGGATCGCCGCGCCGCCAACGATAGCCCCGCCGCCGCGCTCGCCGGCCTCATCTACCAACCGATCTACAATGCCGGCCGCGCCGCAACCGATCCGCCCGATCCGGTCGACGCCGCCCGCGCCGCAGCAACGCGCCTGCGCCAACATTTCGGCCGCATCGACCCGCCACTCGGCGATGTGCTGCGCTTGCGCCGCGGCGACGTCGATCTGCCGCTCGAAGGCGCGCCGGACGTGCTGCGTGCATTGCGCTGGGCTGATGCTGAAGACGGCCGAGCCAACGCCGATTTCGGCGATGGGTTCATGATGGTGATCGACTGGGCGCCGGACGGGACGCTCTCAACCCGCGTCATCCACCAATGGGGCGCGAGCGACCGCCCCGAGAGCCCGCATTTCAACGATCAATCCGAGATGTTTGCCCGGCGCGAATGGCGGACACTTGCGCCAAATCAAGGCGGCCCGGCCACATCCCGCTAGCGTGGAGGCTATGCAAACCGAACACCTCGATCACGCGCTCGAACAAGAATTCTCAGGCCACGCCGAAACGATCCATCGGCTGAAGGTCTCCGATCCCGCGTTCAAAGCGCTACTTGAGCACAACCATCACATCTGGCGCGAAATTCACAACATCAAGAACGGCGTGACGGCGGCGTCGGACGAGTACCTGACATCGCTGGAAAAGCAGCGCCTCGATATTCTGGACGATATCGCAAAGCTCGTCGGCGACGCGGAACGCTAAGCCGCCTCTTGCGGCGGCGCGCGGCGCAGGCTCACAATGCGCCCATGCCGACCCCCAATTCACTCGACGCGTTCTGGATGCCGTTCACGCCGAACCGGGCATTCAAGGCAGACCCGCGCATGGTCGTGCGCGCCGAGGGCATGCATTATTATGCGCCGGACGGGCGCGCCATTCTCGACGCCACTGCCGGCCTCTGGTGCGTCGCCGCCGGCCACTGCCGCACGCGCATCGTCGAAGCGATCCGCGCAGCAGCGGGCGAACTCGACTACGCCACCAACTTCAATCTCGGCTCACCGTCTGCATTCGAGTTCGCCAATCGCCTCGGCGAAATCCTGCCCGATCAACTCGACCGCATCTTCTTCACCAACTCCGGCAGCGAAAGCGCCGACACAGCGTTGAAGATCGCGCTCGCGTATCAGAAAGCACGCGGCAAGCCGGGCAAGTATCGCCTCATCGGCCGTGAGCGCGGCTATCACGGCACCAATTTTGGCGGCATCAGCGTCGGCGGCATCGTCCGCAATCGCATGACCTACGGCCCAATGGTGGCGGGCGTCGATCACCTCCCCCACACGCTCGACATCGCCCGCAACGCCTTCTCGCGCGGCGAGCCGCCACACGGCGTTGAATTCGGCGACGCACTCGAACGCCTCGTTCAACTCCACGACGCCAGCACCATCGCCGCCGTCATCGTCGAACCCGTCGCCGGCTCGACCGGCGTTATCGTGCCGCCGAAAGGCTATCTCAAACGCCTACGCGAGCTCTGTACCAAGCACGATATTCTGCTCATCTACGATGAAGTCATCACCGGCTTCGGCCGCCTCGGTGCGCCATTCGCCGCGGACTATTTCGGCGTGAAACCCGACATCCTCACCATGGCGAAAGCCATCACCAACGCCGCCGTGCCGATGGGCGCCGTGGCCTGCTCGCGCGAGATCTACGAGACCATCCTCGCAAACAGCGAAACCCCGATCGAACTCTTCCACGGCTACACCACGAGCGGCCACCCTCTCGCCTGCGCCGCGGGCCTCGCCACGCTCGATGTTTATCGCGACGAGCGTCTATTCGAACGCGCTGCCGAACTCGCGCCCTATTGGGAAGACGCAATGCATTCGCTGCGCGACGCGCCGCACGTGATCGACATCCGCAATCTCGGCCTGATCGGCGGCATCGAGTTGGAACCGCGCGCGGGCGCCCCGATGCAACGCGGCCTCGAAGTGTTTCGCGCATGCTTCGACGCTGGCGTCCTCATCCGCGTCACCGGCGACATCCTCGCTTTCTCTCCGCCGCTGATCATCGAGAAGGCGCAAATTGATCTGATCGCAGAAACCGTGCGTACCGCGCTGAAACAAGTGGCGTAGGGGGAGCGCTTCGCCTTCACGCGCGTTATAGAGACTTCATGATCGATCCTATCCTCGCTTTTTCAGTTATGCTGGCCGCGCTTGTCGTATCGGCAGCATGCTTCCTTGTGCTTTGGCTCATAAGCCTACGCACCAAAGACCCGAGCTACGTCGATTCATACTGGGGCCTGGGCGTCGTCATTCTGGCGTGGGCAACCTACGCGCAGATCGTAGATCCGGGCCCGCACGCCACCGCGCTTCTCTTCCTCGGCTCGGCCTGGGGCCTGCGGCTTGGCATTTATTTGCTTTGGCGCTGGGGCAATCACGGCGCCGACCGCCGCTACGCCAAGCTTGCCGAACGCGCACGCACCAAGCACGGCATGAACTTCGCGGTGTTCTCCGCGCTCTGGGTGTTCATCCCGCAAATGTTCTTGCAGCTGATCCTCGCGCTGCCCGTGCTCGTGCCGCAGATCAGCGACAAATCCGAACTTGGCCTGCTTGCCTATATCGGCATCTGGCTTGCCCTCGCCGGCATCGCCTTCGAGGGCATCGCTGACGCGCAACTCGCACACTTCCGCTCGCAGAGCGAGAACGAAGGCAAAGTAATGGACCGCGGCCTCTGGCGCTATTCGCGGCACCCGAACTATTTCGGCGATCTCGTCACATGGTGGGCGATCTGGCTTGTTGCCGTCGACGCCGGCGCCGGCCTCTGGACTTTGCCCGGCCCCCTCCTCATCACGTTCCTGCTCACGCGCGTCAGCGGCGCGCCGACGACAGAACCGCACCTGCAGAAAACGCGCCCCGACTATGAGGCATACAAGAAGCGGACGAGTGCGTTCATCCCGATGCCGCCGAAATCTAGCTGAACCTACTCCGCGCCTTCGCCGCCAGATCAATCTTCGGCAACGGCCCGCGCGAGGCAAAATCACCGACGCCTTCGCCCGCCGCCCAGCTCGTCTCCTCGAACTTCGGCAGAATATGCGACGGCAGGAAGCGCGAGCGGATCGCATAGACGTGCTTATCGCCGCCCTTGCCCTGTTGCGTGTGATAGAAACGCTGCGGCGTGATCACATGCAGCTCGTCCTTCGCCCGCGTCATCGCCACATAGAGCAGCCGCCGCTCTTCCTCCAACTCCGCCGTCGAGCCCGCGCCAAGATCGGACGGCATGCAGCCATCGACGACGTTGAGCACGAACACGTTCTTCCACTCCTGCCCCTTGGCCGAATGGATGGTGGAGAGGATCAGATAATCGTCGTCCTTAAACGCCGGGCCGCTTTCATCGCTGGTCGAGTTCGGCGGATCGAGTGTGAGATCGGTGAGGAAGCTGGTGCGCGAAGCGAACGTCGAGCCGATGCGCTGCATCTGCTCAATATCGCCCATGCGCACGCGCGCATCGTCATGGCGCTCATGCATCAGCGGCGCGTACCAGCGCGCGGCGAGATCAAGATCGCTCGGCCACGCCGGTGCCTTCGCCATCGCACCGAGCATATCCTTCAGCGCTTCCCACGCCTCGGACGCGCCCGCCGGCGGCGCGGTGTTGCGCACGACGCCATAAGCGCCGTTCTCATCCACTGCGTCCAGAATGCGCGCAGCGCGCGCCGGCCCAACGCCCGGGATCAGCTGCAGCGTGCGGAAACCCGCAATGCGATCGCCGCCATTCTGCGCCCAGCGCAGCACGCTCAGAAAATCCTTCACATGCGCAGCTTCGAGAAACTTCAAACCGCCGAACTTCACGAACGGAATGTCGCGCTTGGCCAGTTCCAACTCCACCGGCGCCGAAAAATCCGCGGCGCGAAAGAGAATGGCTTGCTGCGTCAGCGCCACGCCACGTTCGCGCGCTTCCAGCACGCACTCGGCCACGTACGCCGCCTGCCCCGCTTCGTCGCGCACGCTGACCAGCTTCGGCGCCGCGCCGCCGCTGCGGGTGGTGCGCAGGTTTTTGGTGAAGCGCTCCTGCGCCAAATCGATCACCGCGTTCGATGCGGCGAGGATCGGCGCGGTCGAACGATAATTCTGCTCCAGCGTCACCAGCCGCGTCTCGCACGCAAATGCTTTCGGAAACTCCAGAATGTTGCGCACGTCGGCGGCACGGAACGAATAGATCGATTGCGCGTCATCGCCGACCACGGTCACACCGCGTCCATCCGGCTTCATAGCCAACAGAATCCGCGCCTGCAGTTTGTTGGTGTCCTGATACTCATCGACCAGCACGTGATCGAAGCGCGCGCCGACTTCTTCCGCCAAAGCCGGCTCGTTCATCGCCTCGGCCCAAAGCCAAAGCAGATCGTCATAGTCCAGCACGTTCTGCTTTTGCTTGGCCTCCACATATGCCGCGAACAGCCGCTTCAGCTCCGCTTCCCATTCGCGGCACCACGGGAACGCCGCCGCCAACGCATCGGCCACGCTCTCATCGGCATTCACAACGCGCGAATAGATGGCGAGGCACGTGCCCTTCATCGGAAAGCGCTTGGCGCCCGTCGCGACGCCAAGCTCCTGGCGCACCATGCCCATCAGATCGGCGCTATCGCTGCGATCGTGGATGGTGAAGTCCGGATCGATGCCAATCACCGGCGCCAATTCGCGCAACAGCCGCGCGCCGATCGCGTGAAACGTCCCGGCCCATGGAATGCGCACATCGCCGGCCATCACCTTGCCGACGCGCGCAATCATCTCACTCGCCGCGCGCCGCGAAAACGTCAGCAAAAGAATCCGCGACGGATCGGCCCCCTGCGAAACGAGGTGCGCGACGCGGCACGACAACGTCTTCGTCTTCCCCGACCCCGCGCCCGCAATCACCAGCAATGGCGCAAGCCCATGCTCCACCGCCGCCCGCTGCTCCGCGTTCAAATCGTCAAAAGCTGCGCTGATGATTCGCGACATCGCGCGAAGCTGCCGTGTTTCGCCTTTGTTCGCAACGCGGGGAGTGTTAACGTGCCGCCGCTGCGGAATGGGGCATCGTCATGAGGTGGATCAAGGCGTGGTTCTGGTCGCGAGTGCGCGACAACGAAAACTGGGCGCAGACTCTTGTCCGTGTGCTCGGCAATCTCTCTCGAATCTTGCTCACAATCATAGTGGTTGGCGCAGGATTGATTGTGGTTTTCTCTTACCTGGAAAACCAAAAAGACCAGCGACGTAGAGATCAGGCACGCGCCGTGTCGGTAGTCGCGGTTCTAACGACCGAGCAAAACACCCATGGCTGCACTGAAATGTTTCCGCTCGCTCTAATAGTCCGCAACGATTCAACAGAAGCACTGATGAGTATGGACGTCGCATTGAGCGCGCGGCGTCCCGGAACTTCAACCAACGTTCTCCCTTACGGACAACGAGAAGTTCGCTGGGACCACATCGTGCCACCTGGGTACCAAATGACGATGTGCTACATGCCGCCCGCAGCCGCACCGATCGGCGCCGTATTTTCGGCAGATCCTGAATACTACTCAGTGCGCCTGAGTCCGTCCGAACAATGGATGCTCAACGAGACAAATGCAGTGCGGGTTGCTCCATGATCTCCCCAAACGGCATCGCCCACATTCAGCTCACCGTCCGCGACGTCGACGCATCGCGCCCGTTCTATCATCGCCTCCTCGTCGAAACCTTCGGCATGGCGATTCAATACGACGCGCCCGGCCAAGTCTTTTACTGCATCGGCGCGCGCACCGGCGTGCTGATCCGCCCCGCCGCGCCCGAACATCAAGACACGCCGTTCGATCAATGGCGCATCGGCCTGCATCATTTCTGCTTCCGCATGCGTTCGCGCGAAGACGTCGACGCGCTGCATGCCTCGATGCGCGATTTCGGCGCCGCCATCATTCGCGCGCCGGAGGACGGCGCTTGGGCGCCCGGCTATTATTCCACCCTGTTCGAAGACCCCGACGGCATCCGCATCGAAGGCGTCTTCATTCCTGGCGCCGGCAACTTGGATCGCATCAAGGACGCGCCGCTCGCGCCCGTGGGTTAGCGCGCTACCGTAACATTGCTGCGCGTTGAGGAACGTGCTTGGTGCACGCGCCGCTGGCGTTGGGGGATCACATGTCGCATAAGTTTTTGGCCGCCGCCGCGATCGCATTGCTCGCCGCCTGCACGCCCGCTTCGGAAACCGCATCGCTCGCGACCGCGCCAACCATCGGCGTGCTCGAAGAGCGCCCAGGCGCCAATACCGACGAAGCGCCGCGCCATGTCGTGCGCGCGCTGTTCCACAAGGAAGGCACGGGCTGGGAATCCTACGATCCAAATTGCAGCGACGAAGCCTGCCTCAGCTCCTCGCCCGCCAACGCGCCGCAACGCGTGACCTGGACGATCTCGAACAACGGCCGCGAACTGGGCGAAGTCACCGCCGCCACGCCGGCGGCCTGGGCATTCTATGCCGATGTCGGCCAGCAGGAACTTGAAGAAGGCGCCACCGCGCCAACGCTCGGCGAACGCTCCAACGATTTCGCCGACGCCGCAACGCCGCTGCACCGCCCGCTCATTGCAACATCGCCCCGCGCCTTCGCCGATCCTGCTGGCTGGATGGAATGGCCGCTCACGGAAGAAGACGAGCAAGCGGTGCGGCAAGCTTTTCAAGCGCAGTTCAGCAACGTCGCCAATTGTGCGAACGCGACGACGGCGCCGCAACCGCGCGCGTACGCGCCAGCCGAGATCCAAATCAGCCGAACCTACGCATCGCCCGCGAATTGGCGCATCGCGACGGCGCGCTTACTCGAATATGCCTGCGACGGCCCGGTCGAAGGCGCCTACGCCGAACAAACGTTCGCGATCTCACCGGAGAACGAAGCGCGCCTCCTTGGTGAAGGCTTGCGCTTCCTCGACGCCGGCGACTACGACGCCGACGGGCAATCGGAGGTGATCTTCGTGATCAACCGCTACAATGTCGGCGGCTACGTACTCTACACGAACGACTTCACCGAAACCGCCGTGTTCGACTTCAGCTATCACTGAGCGCGCGTCGCATTCCAGTTGAACAGGAAGTCGCGGTGCTCAGCCCAGGTCTGCCCCTCAACGCGATCGCCGACGAGGCACGCGGCGGTGTGATACGGGCCAACGCCATCACTGGTGCGGAAGCTCACGCAGGTACGGCCGCGATCGGTCTTCCAGCGGCCGGCCTCGATGTCGCTTTCGTAGAATGAACCGATGACGCCACCATCGGCCGCGAGCGTCAGCTGCATCGGGCGCGTATAGGGCTGCGCCGGATCGGTGGAGAGATCGACCACCCAGGCGCCGCCTAGCGCATCAGCCGGCGCTTGCGCTGATTGCGCTTGCGCACTCGCACACGCGCCAAGCGCCACGGCCAAAATCAAAGCTGCCGGAATCTTCATGATCCCTCCCGAGTTGGGAGTTCATACGCGCCGCGGTCGCGTGAGGATCAGTGCTCCAGCGCTTCAGTCGCCTCCAGCCACGCCGCTTCGGCTTTCGCCAGCGCCGTCGCCGCGTGCGAGCGCTCTTTCAGCAGCGACTCTCCGCGCTTTTGATCGCGCGTGAACAGCTCCGGGTCGGCCAGCGCTGCGTCAATGCGCGTGAGCGCAGCTTGCGCTTGCTCGATCTCCGTCTCCGCCGCTTCAAGTCGACGTTGTAGAGTATATTTCCGGCGATGTCCAGGCTTTGTCCAGCCGAAGTCGAGCGCGACTCTCCAGCTAAATCTCCAGGTCGATCAGCCGCCGCGACGAGCTTGCGATAGTCTTCCAGATCGCCGTCATATTGGCGCGCGCGGCCGTGATAGACGAGCCAGAGCCGATCCGCGCAGGCCTCGGCCAGATAGATGTCGTGCGTGATCAGCAGAACCGCGCCTTCGTATTCATTGATCGCGTGGATGAGCGCCTCGCGACTATCAATGTCCAAGTGCGAGGTCGGCTCATCGAGGATCAGCACGTGCGGCTTCGCATGCGCCATCAAACCAAGCAGCAAGCGCACTTTCTCGCCGCCGCTGAGGTTCTGAACTTTCGTATCAATCTTATCGACGCCAAAGCCCATCCGCGCCGCCAGCGAGCGCAGCTTCGGCGGCGCCCAATCGGGTTCGAGATCGCGCACGTGCTCAAGCACGGTTTCGCCTTCGCGCAATTCGTCGAGCTGGTCCTGGCTGAAATAGCCCATCTTGGCTTTGCCGGAGGCAACGCGCTTGCCGTTCAATAGGGCCAAGCGCGCGGCGATAGACTTCACCAAAGTCGTCTTGCCCTGCCCGTTCGGGCCGATGACGACGATGCGATCATCATGATCGAGGCGCAGCGACACTTTCTTCAGCACCGGCTTGCCTTCGACATAGCCCAGATCAGCTTCGTCCAGCACCACCAAGGGCGATGCGAGCTCAACCGGATCTTCGAAGTGAAACGGGATCGTGCGCTCTTCGAGCGGCACGGCGATGTCTTGCATCTTTTCGAGCTGCTTGATCCGGCTCTGCGCCTGCGCGGCCTTTGACGCCTTGGCGCGGAACCGATCGATAAATTTCTGCAAGTGGGCCTTTTGCGCGTCCTGCTTGGCCTTCATTCCGACGGCGAGCGACATGCGCTCAGCCTTCTTTTTCAGATACGCGTCGTAGCCGCCGACGAAGACTTCGAGCTTCTTATCGTCCAGCGCCAGGATGTGCGTCACCGAGCGGTTCAGCATCTCGCGATCGTGGCTGACGCAGATCACTGTGTGCGGGTAGTCGCGCAGATATTCTTCCAGCCACGCTGCGCCTTCGAGATCGAGATAATTCGTCGGCTCGTCGAGGATCAACAGGTCCGGCGCAGAAAAGAGCACTCCGGCCAACGCTGCCCGCATGCGCCAGCCGCCGGAGAATTCTCGTGCAGGCCGCCGCAGATCGTCTTGCTCGAAACCGAGGCCGACCATGATCGCGCTCGCGCGCGCTTCGCCGGAATAGCCGTCGATCTCCGCGAGACGCGTATGAATGTCGGCGATGCGTTGGGGGTCTTCAGCCGTCTCCGCTTCGGCGAGCAGCGACGTCATTTCCTCGTCAGCGGCCATCACCAGATCAAGCAGCGGCGTATCCACCTGCGGCGCTTCTTGCGCCACGAACCCCATGCGCGCGCCGCGCCGCACCCGGATCGACGCGCCCGTCTTGCCGACTTCGTCGCGGATCAATTTCAGCAGCGTGGATTTACCCGTGCCGTTGCGGCCGACGAGGCCGACCTTCCAGCCCTCGGCGATGAACGCGTTGGCGTTCTCGAACAACGGCCGCCGGCCGATGCGGTAAGTAAGATCGGAAATTTCGAGCATGAGTTGGTGTGAGGTATCAGGTGTGAGCCGCCTTTGTCAGGCGGCAATCTGACACCTGTCCGCTATTGCGGCCGTGTCCAGCCCTTGCTGGCCATGCACGCCTCGAACTCAGCGCCACGCGGGGCCTGGGCTTCAATCTCACAGGCGGCGCGGGCGCTATCAAAGGGCTGCGCATTTTGGCCGGTCCAGCCCTCGTCGTTAACGCTGGCGCACGCCGTAAGCGCGAAGATCGCACCCGCCAGGAGATAGGTTTTCATAAAGGGCCCTCGAGACCGTACTGTGCTGGCCGCAACCTAACACTGGAACCGTTAGGCCCGGAAATAGGTTTGATCGCGCCATGCTCGAACAGGATGCCGCCACTTCAAACGATCCGGACATCGCCTGCTATCAGGTGTCCGAAGACGGCGTGACGTGGCGCGCCTACGATCCCGCGCGCGACGAAGGCCAGCGCCTGCATCGGCGCATCGAGTTCGCGGCGGACGCAGACGCGGGCCGGAACTAAACACGTATCGTCTCGTTGCCGGTGGAGCGAAGGAGCCCCCCATGGCAAGCGAAACTGAAATCGTCCAAAAGTTCTGGAAGCACCTCAAGTCCGACCGCACCATTATGCTCGGTGTCGAAGGCAGCGGCGAAGCGCGTCCGATGACCGCGCAAATCGAAGGTGATGAAGGCGGCCCGGTTTGGTTTTTCACGTCCACCGATTCCGAACTCGTGCAGCAAGTCGGCGCCGGCCAAGCGGGCGTCGCCTACTTCACCTCCAAGGGGCACGACCTATTCGCCGGGCTGCAGGGCGAACTCAGTTTGACGACCGATCGAGCGATTATTGATCGCCTCTGGAATCCCTTCGTCGCCGCCTGGTACGAAGGCGGCAAGGATGACCCGAAGATTCAGCTGATCCGCTTCGATCCGGAACACGCCCACATCTGGCTGAACGAGAATAGCGTCTTCGCCGGCATCAAGATGCTGCTCGGCAAGGACCCGAAGAAGGAATACGGCGATAAGGTCGCCGACGTGCCGCTGAGCTAGTCCGGGACCGTTAAACCATCCTACGCGCAGCGTAGGATGGTGGACCCGAGGAGGATCGAACTCCTGACCTCTGCATTGCGAACGCAGCGCTCTCCCAGCTGAGCTACGGGCCCCCAAGTGCCTGGACACTAGGAGGCGCGGATATAGGGCGGCGGCGGGAGGAGCGTCAACTGGCCTGACTGACCGCCAGTTGCCGAATCTGCCCGGCGCGGGCTAGACGCTGTGGCATGCAATCCCCTGGGCTTCTCGCCATCCTTTTCGGCCTGATCGACACGATCCTTGCGCTCGTGATCGTGGTGCTGATCGTCTTTGTCGTCATTTCATGGCTCTACGCCTTCGACATCGTCAGCCGGCGCAACGGCTTCGTTTCCTCAATCTACGAATTCTGCCGGCGCGTGACCGACCCCATACTGCGCCCCCTTCGCCGCATCATCCCGCCGATCGCCGGCGTCGATCTCTCGGTCCTGGTGCTGCTGCTTGTTATTCAGCTGCTCCGCCAGCTGCTGCCTTGGCTGCACGGCGTGCTGACTGGAACGGGTCCGGTGCTCTGAGCAAGCTACGCGTCAGGCTGACGCCTTCGGGCGGCGCCGACCGGATCGATGGCTGCGCGACCGATGCTGAAGGGCACAGATTTTTGAAAGCGCGCGTGCGCGCCGCGCCCGAGAACAACGAAGCGAACCAAGCGCTGGAAAAGCTGATCGCCAAGGCGTTCGGCGTGGCTAAAGGCAAGGTCAAAGTTGCGCGCGGCGCAACGGCGCGCTTGAAGACGTTAGAGATCGAAGGCGCGAGCGAGGCAGAGATCGCGGCGTTCGTGGCAGGGTTTGAGGAAGCGTAGAATGAGCGGCCGCATCATTGACGGGAAAGCTGTTGCAGCACGGGTTCGCGCTGATGTCGCGGCCGCCGTGAAACAGCTGCCTGCGCAACCCGCACTCGCGGTTGTGCTGGTGGGCGATGATCCGGCAAGCCAAGTTTACGTCGCTTCCAAAGGCAAAATGACCACCGAAGTCGGCATGCGCTCGGTGGAGATCCGGCTGCCGAAAGAAACCACCCAGGACGAGTTGATCGCGCGCGTGGCTGCGCTTTCCGCCGATCCGGAAATTGACGGCATTCTCGTTCAACTGCCGCTGCCAAAGCACATTTCCGAACCGGCAGTGCTGGCGGTGATCGATCCGATGAAGGACGTCGATGGCCTCACGGAGGCCAGCGCCGGCAAACTCGTGTTGGGAAAGCCCGGACTTAGGCCCTGCACGCCCGTTGGCTGCGTGATCTTGGCGAAGACTGAGAGACCAGACCTCACCGGCGCCAATGTCGTCGTCATCGGCCGCTCGATCCTCGTCGGCAAGCCAGCCGCCCTGCTCTTCCTCGAACAAAACGCGACGGTGACCATCGCGCATTCAAAGACGCGCGATCTGAAAATGGTCTGCCGCAGCGCCGATATTCTGGTCGCGGCGGTGGGCCGGCCGGAGATGGTGCGCGGCGACTGGGTGCGCCCCGGCGCCATCGTCATTGATGTCGGCACCAACCGAGTCCCTGCGCCTGAGAAAGGTGAAGGCAAAACCAAGCTCGTCGGCGACGTTTGCTTCCCCGAAGCCATTGAGGTCGCCGCAGCGGTAACGCCATCCCCGGGCGGGGTCGGGCCGATGACCATCGCCTGCCTGTTGCGCAACACCGTGCTCGCGGCGTGCGCACGCCGGGGGTGGACTGTGCCTGAAGCGCTCGCAGCGAACTGACGCCGCGCGTGCAAGACTTGCCCGCTTCGCCTGCCGGGTGAGCACACTTTGCCGCCCCAGCGCCGCTCCCGGGCACAATACGTCGCTAGCCGCTTGTGAGCTGCAAAACCGTCGTCTAGCGTCCCGGCGCGTAGTGCCCAGGGAGGGGATCTAACGTGGCAAACACTAACAAGCCGAGCGGCCTCGGCCGCCTGTTCATCCGCAAATCGGTTGAGCAGATGCACGCCGAGCATGAGCACGGCGAACTCAAGAAAACGCTTGGGCCGATCAATCTGGTCCTTCTCGGGATCGGCTGCATCATCGGCACCGGCATTTTCGTTCTAACCGGTCGCGCCGCCGCGGAATTCGCCGGCCCCGGCATCATGATTTCGTTCGTCATCACCGGCACACTCTGCGCTCTGGTGGCTCTGTCGTACGCGGAGCTTGCGTCCGCTATTCCGGTTTCGGGTTCAGCTTATTCTTATTCCTACGCGTCCATGGGCGAGATCGTCGCCTGGGTGATGGGACTTTTGCTGGTCCTCGAATACGGCCTTGCGGCGTCGACCGTTGCGGTCGGATGGTCTGGCTACACCGTCAGCTTGCTCGCAGATTTGGGCATACACATACCCGCGGCCTTAACCGCAGCGCCCGGGGTGCCAGTGCTTGATCACGACACGGGTCAGCAGATCGCCGTCGGCATCGTGAACCTACCCGCTATCATTGGCCTGATTGCTGTGACGTGCCTTCTCGTGGTCGGCATTTCGGAATCGGCGCTGGTCAACAACATCGTCGTCTTCATCAAAGTTGGCGTCGTTATCGCTTTCATTGTGATCGGCGCGTCCTATGTGAACACCGATCTCTGGAGCCCACTGATCCCCGAACAAATTCCAGCGCCTCCGCCTGGAACGGATATGAGCATCTGGGCGCAGATTGGGCGCGCACTCGGCGGCGTGCTCACCGGCGCTGACACCGGCCAGTACGGCGTACCCGGCCTCATCACCGGCGCTGCGACGATCTTCTTTGCCTATATTGGCTTTGAGGCCGTCTCCACCGCCGGCGCCGAATCCAAGAACCCCGGCCGCGATATGCCGATTGGCATCCTCGGCTCGCTCATCATCTGCACCATTCTCTACATCCTCACCTGCGCCGTGCTGGTCGGCATCGTGCCTTACCAACAACTCAACAACCCGGCGCCGATCGCGCTCGCGGTCGATCAAATCGGCCTGCCGTGGTTCGCGTTCGTGGTGAAGCTCGGCGCCTTTGCCGGCCTCTCGTCGGTTATGCTGGTGCTGCTCTACGGGCAGACGCGCATTTTCTATACAATGGCCAAGGACGGACTGATCCCGAAGGTGTTCGCCAACGTTCACCCGAAGCTGAAGACACCTTGGATCAACACGATCCTGGTGGGTCTGCTGGCAATGGGCTTCGGCGGCTTCATGAGCCTCGATTCCCTTGCGAACCTCACCAACGTCGGCACCCTCGCCGCGTTCTCGATCGTCTGCTTGACCGTGATCTACCTGCGTTTCGCACGGCCGAAAATGAATCGTCCGTTCAAGACGCCATTGTTCCCGATCACGCCGCTGCTCGGCGCACTGATGTGCATCTTCTTGCTGCTGTCGCTGATGGCGCACGACGAGACGCGCAACTTCTTCTTGGTCTATCTGGCCGGCGGCTTCGTGCTCTACTTCGCCTATGGCATGTGGAACTCGAAACTGGCCAAAGGCGAGGTTGTCACCGGCGTCGAACAGCCGAACCCGGTTCAACCGAACCAGTAAGCTGCCTAAAAACTCGAACCAAGCGAACCGCCGGCGGAAACGTCGGCGGTTTTGCTTTGTGCGCATTGCCGTTTCGCGGCGTCGGTGCATCTATGGTGCTGAGGAGCAAACGCATGACGGAAAAGATCGGAGCGCAAGCGGCGCTAGGGCGCTTGGAAGGCTGGCAAGCCACAACGGATCGCGACGCCATCACCAAGGAGTTCCGCTTCAAAGACTTCAACGCCGCCTTCGGCTTCATGACGCGGGTGGCGATGTACGCTGAAAAGCACGATCACCATCCGGAGTGGCACAACGTCTATAACCGCGTCGATGTCACGCTGACGACGCATAGCGCGGACGGCGTAACGGATCTGGACGTCGCGCTGGCGCACTTCATCGATCAAGCGGCAGCAGCGTTTCAGGTCGTTTGAGCGCTAAAGGATAAGCGCGCGCAGCGCGTAGGCAGCCGCCGCAACTGCAGCGAGCCCGCCGACCCATAGCGCCACGAACCACAACAGCTTAACGCCCAGCGGACGCGGCGCCTCGCCCTCTTCCGGCGGACCTTCAATGATAGGCGGCATCGTCGTCCACTTTGGCGCGGAAGATCCAATACACATACGCGGTGTAGCCGAGGATGATCGGCAGCATCGGTATAGCGCCCCACAGCATCAACGAGAGCGCGTTATCCGCGGCGGCCGCATCCGCCGGCGTCATCGCGAACGGCACGATGTAGGGCCACAAGCTGACCGCGAGGCCAAGATAGCCCACGAGAAAGAGGGCAACCGTATAAAGATACGGCGCAAGGTGCCGGCGCGCATCGGCGCCGCGCCAAAGCAAGAAGAGCACGACGCCCGCCAGCAGCGGCAACGGCGCAACCTTGATGAACACAGCCCAATCGACGCTGGTCATGGTGATGCCCCAACGCGCAGTAACGCGCGGATCAACTGCAAGCGTCGCCAAACTGACAGCACCAAGGGACAGCGCCGTGAGCACGGCGAGGCGCTTCACCCAAAACCGGGCGCGCTCGAACAATTCGCCCTGCGTCTTGAACACAAGCCAGGTCGCGCCGAGCAATGCGTAGCCGGAAAGCAGCGCGACCGAGACCAGCAATGTAAACGGCGTCAGCCAATCCAGCGGCCCGCCAGCGAATGCGCCGTCAACGAGCGTCACGCCCTGAATGAAAGCGCCCAGCACCATGCCTTGCGCCAAAGTCGCGACGATCGAGCCGGCGGAAAACGCCACCGTCCACCATTTCCGCCCACGCTCGCGCCCGTGGTGGCGAAACTCGAACGCAACACCGCGAAAGATAAGCGCCAGCAGCATAAGAATGATCGGAATATAAAGCGCCGGCATCAACGCCGCGTACGCCTTCGGAAACGCCGCGAACAAACCGCCGCCGCCAAGCACGAGCCACGTCTCGTTGCCATCCCACACCGGCGCGATGGCAGCCTGCATTTGATCGCGCTGCTTTGAGTCCTTGGCGAACGGAAACAGGATGCCGACGCCCAAGTCGAAGCCATCCAGCGCCACGTAGAGAAACACTGCGACGGCGATCAGCACCGCCCAGATCATCGAAAGTTCGAGGCCAAACATCAGGATGCCTCCTCGACCATGCCAAGCGGCGTGCCCGGCGGTTGATCCGTTTCCGGCGCCGGCTCGTCACTCTCCGGACCTTTGGCGATTAAGCGCAAGATGTAGAGCGCCCCAGCGCTGAACACGATGGCGTACACGATGATGAAGAAGAGCAGCGACAGCGCCACCGACGTCGCGCTCACAGGCGAGACAGCGTCGGCAGTGCGCAACACGCCATAGACGACATAAGGCTGACGGCCGACTTCGGCTGATATCCATCCCGCCAGCACGGCGATGAAGCCGCTAGGCGCCGCAAGCACCAAGAAGCGATGATACCAACGCGCGCCATCGAGCCGCTTCAGCGCCCACCACGCAGCGCCCCAGACTCCAAGCGCCACCATGATCAGGCCCATCGCCACCATGATGCGGAAAGCCCAGAACACGATCCACACCGGCGGGCGATCCTCCGGCGCGAACGCGTCGAGCCCTTGTAGCTCCGCGTTCACGTCGCCCGCGACGAACCATGAGCCCATGCCGGGCACGCTCAGTTCGAAATGATTGCGCTCGGCCGCTTCATCGGGCCACGCGAACAAGTGCGTCGGTTGATTGCTTTGCGTCGTCCACCAGCCCTCCATCGCCGCGACTTTGGCCGGCTGGTATTCGTGCGCGACCACTCCGCTCTCATGGCCGACGACCACCTGCAGCGGCGCGACAATCGCCATCATCAGAATCGCCATGCGTAGAGCGGTGCGGCTCTCTGGCAGCGCCTTATTCTTGAGCAGCGCAAAGGCGCTCGCGCCTGCGACAGCCATCGCCGTCGTCAAATACGCCGCCAGAACCATGTGAGCGAAACGAGACGGGGTCGATGGATTGAAGATCACTTCGACGAAGCTGGTGGCGATCATCGTGCCGTCTTCGGCGAAGGCAAACCCTTGCGGCGTTTGCATCCAAGAATTAGCGGCGAGAATCCAGAACGCGCTCATCAGGGTGCCGACCGCGACCATTATGGTCGAGAAGAAGTGAAGCTTCGGCCCGACGCGCTTCCAGCCAAACAGCATGATGCCAAGGAATGAGGCCTCAAGGAAAAACGCGGTCAGCACTTCGTAAGCGAGCAGCGGACCAATCACGCTGCCGACTTGCGCTGAGAACACACTCCAATTGGTGCCGAACTGGTACGACATGACCACGCCGGAAACGACGCCCATGCCGAACGACAGCGCGAAGATTTTGACCCAGAAGAGGTAGAGGTTCTTGTAAAGCGGCTTCTTAGTGAAGAGCCAGAGGCCCTCAAGCACAGCCAGGAATGAGGCCAACCCGATCGTGAAGGCCGGGAAGATGATGTGAAAGCCAATCGTGAATGCGAACTGCAATCGCGACAGCAGCAGCGCGTCCCATTCCATGGAATTACCTCGCTGCATCGCACTTATGCCGATGCTAACGTTCGGGCAAGCTTGCGGATTGCCGCGCCGCGCCACAGAGTCGCGCGACATAAGAGGAGGCGGAAATGGCGGGTCGCGTTGCTGGCAAGAAGGTGTTCATCACGGGCGCGGCGCAAGGGCTAGGCGCAGCCATGGCGCGAGGGCTCGCAGCGGAAGGCGCAAAAGTCGCGTTGGCCGACATCAACTTTGTCGGCGTCGAAAAACTCGCCCAGGAGCTCAATAGCAGCTACGGCGCAAACACGGCCTTTGCCTACGAACTCGACGTCACGGATGAAGGCCAATGGATCGCCGCACTCGAAGCCGCGAACACGGCGTTGGGCGGTATCTCGGGTCTCGTCAACAACGCAGGCATCTCATCGCGCGAAGGCGGCATCGAGGAACTCTCGCTCGACGGTTTCCGCCGGCTAATGAGTGTCAACGTCGATTCGGTGTTTCTCGGCGCCAAGCACGGCATCAAGTATCTCGCCAAGAACCAGCCGGGTTCGATCGTCAACATCAGCTCGATCGCGGGCCTGATCGCCAACCACACCTCGCCGGGCTACAACGCCAGCAAGGCCGCTGTCTGGCTGCTCTCTAAGAACATCGCGCTCTATTGCGCCAAGAAGGGGCTCGACGTCCGCTCTAACTCGATCCATCCCACCTTCATCGACACCCCAATCCTCGATCCGATCCGCAATATGTTCGGCAAGGATGAGGCGGAGGCTAAACTGGGGCGCCAGGTGCCTCTCGGCCGTATCGGCAAGCCAGAGGAAATTGCCGCCGCGGCGATCTATCTCCTCTCGGACGAAAGCCGCTTCGTCACCGGCGCGGAACTGAAGGTAGATGGCGGCATCTCAGCTATGTGATTTGCCGGGCCGCGAACGCGCCCCAAGATAACAAGGATGAAATCTCTGATGCGCAAGCTCGCCGCCCTCTTCTGCATCTTCACCCTCGCCGCCTGCGGCCAGCCGGCCAATGCGCCGGCAGACCAGGCGGGAGGCGCGGCGGAATCGGGCGGCAGCGAATCCGTCATGCTCGGCAGCACCAGCAATCTACCGGACTGGCTCCTGGTGGCGCGCCAGCGCGATTGCCGCGGCGAAACGCCGACCGAGGACCGCGAGTGCCTCGGCGAAGTGCACTTCAACCAGCGCACCATCACGCGCGCCGCCGACGGCTCGACCGCTGATATCTGGGTGCAGGTGCGTCACGGCCAACAGCAAGTCTATCAGATCGAAGACGCCACGACGGAAACCACCGTCCGCTACAGAACGCAGCGCCTGCACTATCGCTTCGATTGCACCGAACAGAAGTTCTTCGTGGTGGAGCGCCAGATCATGGGCGCCGGCGAAACTGTGGTCGCGCGCGATGAGCCGACACAAATCTACCGTGCGCCAGTCGCGGGCAGCATCACCGCGATCGTGTTGCCGATCGCCTGCCGCGGCGGCTGATCAGCCCTGGCGGCGCTGGTAGATGATGTTGACCATCAGCACCCGCGCGCCGCCCGCACCCAAGGTGCGATCCACCGCTTGCTGCATAAGGCGCGTGAGTTCGTCTGGATCAGGCGCTGTGCGATCGCGATAATAGGTTGAAGCATATGTCGCGAGGGCGGTGCGCAACGTGTCGCGTAGACGGGGTCCGTTGAGGCGCGCCCGCAAGCGCAACTCTTCATCCGGAATATCGAGTCCCATATCGACAACCAAGGTGCCCTGCGTCGACATACGCTGCAGCACCCCCGCCGACAGCGTTGGCACCGGCACATAGGTTTCAGCCGAGGTCAGGCGATCTTGCCGGGTCGCAGGCTGCTGCGCGCTGGCGCCACTGCCGCCGCCAGCAGCCATCGCCGGCCCGGCAAGGGTCGCAAGCACCAGAGCGGCGAGAATAGGCGCGCGAAAACGCATACGGCAGACGCTGCCGCGATGCGGCTAAGGAATAGTTATCGCAGCGGCTCGCCACCCTCTGGAGCGCGTCGAAACATGGCACCAAGATCCACCGTAGAGCGCTTGCCGATCGCCTCGAAATGGCTTCCCAGCCAAATTTCCGCGGCACTGCGTCCAGTCTCGAAGAGTTGGTTGAAGAAGTTCAGATCGGTATTGAGGTCAATGCCCGTGCCGAGCGGCGTAAGTGCTGTGCCTTCGCTCAAATTATGGATGAGCATTTTGCGATAGCGACCTTCCGGCAGCTTTTGCTGATCCATTAAGCGCGCCACGAAGTCGATTGCACGGAGTTCGCTAAGCAAGCTCGCGTTGAAAGTAATCTCTGTTTCGCGAGCGCTAATGTCGGCCGCGGTGCGCGGCGTCCCGCTGCGTTCGATCGGATGGATTTGCACAATGACGATGTCGGAGGTCTCTTGGACATCGAACAGCGGAAACAAGGCCGGGTTTCCAGTGAAGCCGCCATCCCAGTACGGCACGCCGTCGATCTCCACCGCGTGAAAAATCTGCGGCAGGCATGCCGACGCCATAACGTGGTCAGCCGTAAGTTCATCGGTGCGGAAAATGCGGATGCGCCCAGTCTCGACATTGGTCGCACCGATAAAGAGCTGAAGCTGGTTGCACGCACGCACGCGCTCGAAGTCAACCAGCTCTCCCAACATCTCGCGTAGGGGATTGAGATTGAGCGGGTTGAGATCGTAGGGGGACGCCACTTGGCTGGTCATCCCCGCCCACAGCGCAGCATAATTTTGCTGCAGCCAAGCAGGCTGGAACGCGCTGAGGAACGCCATCAGCGGCGTGCGGCGATACGGATTTGATCGCCCCGCTTGCGCAACGCCTTCCCAGAAAGCCCGTAGCTTCGCGCGCGCAGCTTCAGGCCCGTCGTGCAACCCGTCTGCCAGCACCACCGCGCACATCGCGCCCGCGGACGAACCAGAGACCGCTTTGATCTCGAGGCGCTCATCCTCCAGTAAGCGATCCAGCGCGCCCCAGGTGTAGGCGCCAAGTGCGCCGCCGCCCTGCAGCGCCAATGAGATCGGTTTTTTCTTCACTGTGCGGTCCAGCCGCCGTCCATGTTGAGCGCGGCCCCGTTGATTTGGTCTGCTGCGGGAGAGATCAAAAAGAGCGCTGCGCCGGCGACGTCTTCGACCTTCACAAACTCTTTCGTCGGTTGCGCGGCGAGCAGCACGTCGTTGATCACCTGCTCGCGCGTCAGCCCGCGCGCCTTCATCGTGTCGGGGATCTGGTTCTCCACGAGCGAAGTAAGCACGTAGCCGGGTGAAATCGCGTTGCAGCGCACGTTGAACGTCGCACCCTCAAGCGCCACCGTTTTGGTGATGCCGAGCACACCGTGCTTCGCTGCTACATAGGCTGACTTGAACGGCGACGCGACATGCGCATGCGCTGAAGCGATGTTGATGATTCGGCCATAGCGCTGCGCCTTCATCGAGCGCATGGCGGCGCGGATGGTGTGAAACACCGCTGAGAGGTTAAGCGCAATAATGGCGTCGTACTTCTCGACCGGAAAATCCTCGATCGGCGACACGAACTGAATGCCCGCATTATTGACCAAAACGTCGAGCCGGCCGTGCGCGGCGATGGCGTTCTCGACCATGCCGGCGCAGGCGTCTGCTTTCATCAAGTTTGCGCCGTCGTAACGAACCGAAACGCCTGCCTCTCGCTCCAAGGCGGAACGGATGCGCTCAATCTCGGCGGCGTCGCCGAGGCCGTTCAGCGTCACGTCCATGCCCGCCTTGGCGAAGGCGGTGGCGACGGCGAGGCCGATGCCACTGGTTGAGCCCGTCACCAGGGCGGCTTTGCGTACACTCATCTGCGTATCCTTCATGCTCTTGTGGCGCCGTTGTCTTGCGCCCTCAGCCCGGAACCGCTAGCGCAGGCGCTATATAGCCGTCGGCGGCGAGCGAGGGACCCGGCATGGACTTTACAGCGCCCATCAACGCGTTCGTGGCGGGCTTTCCCGATTTTATTATCCAGCTCGGTGTCGCGCTGGGTCTCTTCATTGTCTCGCTCATCATCTACGTCCTGATGACCCCGCACAAGGAACTCGCCCTAATCCGCGCCGGCAACCCATCCGCCTCGCTCGCTTTTGCAGGCGTTGTGGTTGGACTTGCCATTCCGTTGGGCAATTGCCTCGCACATTCGTTTGGAGTGTTCGACCTCATCATCTGGGGCGTTGTGACGCTGCTCATCCAACTCATCGCTTTCCGCTTCGCTGACATGTTCTTGCGCGGCCTTCCGCGCCGTATCGCGGAGGGCGACGTTGCCGCTGCGGTGTTTCTGATGAGCGTGAAGATCGGCCTTGCCATCATCTTGTCCGGCGCCGTCGCCGATCCCAATGTCTCGATGATCCGAGGCCTCTGACACCTTGCTCCGCATCGTCCCCGACTGGCTGCTCTACATCATCGTCATCGCGGCGGTGGTGTTCGTGCTGTTCCGGGTGGATCAACGCGCCGATGCGCCGGAAGCGCTGCCTGGCGCGACAGAGGCCGGCTCTTACCTGCCGCCCCCTTCGATGTACGACCCCGAAGTCTTGGTCGAAGTCGGGCCGGTTGCATCGGGCATGGGGACGGCCTTCGCGATTTCTGTCGATGGCTGGTGGTTGACGGCGCGCCATGTCGTTGACGGGTGCCAGGATGTCGGACTCATCGTTTCGCGCGGTTCAGCGGTGCCTGTCCGCGAAGTGAAACGCGCGCTGTTCGCTGACCTTGCACTGCTGCGCACCGATCAAGCGCCGTCGGCTCTAGCGCTCGACACCTCGGAGCGGCAGTTCCAGATCAATCAGCGCGCTTTCCATGTTGGCTTCCCGCAGGGGCGCCCTGGCGAAGCGTATTCGCGCCTGATTGGCCGTGAAACGCTGGTGGCGCGGGGGCGCTACGATCTTGAAGAGCCAGTGCTGGCATGGGCCGAACAAGGCCGTACGTCCGGATTGCGCGGCTCGCTTGCAGGAATTAGCGGCGGACCGGCTTTCGGCGCAAACGGCCAAGTTATCGGCGTTACAGTTGCTGAATCGGCGCGGCGCGGACGCATCTACACAGCCGCACCTTCCTCAATCATGCGCTTCTTGCGCCTCGAACAAGTCGAGGCCGTCGGTGCGCCAGCGCCGCGTCTCACAGCCGATAATTACGGGCAGGAGTCTGACGACCTGCGCCGTCAGCTCGCAGTGGCGCAGGTGGTTTGTGTTGCACCTGGTGATGGACCGTTCTGATGAGCACCGCCTACGCCGACCGCCTAATTGAAAGCGTCCGCGTCAAGGCCACGCCGCTCTGCATCGGCCTCGATCCGTTCGCTGACAAAGTGCCTGCGATGTTCGGCGATCTGCGCGCAGACCCGGCGGCAGTGTTGGTGAAGTTCGGCACGAGCGTGATCGACGTCGCTGCGAAGCATGCCGCTGTTCTGAAACCGCAGCTCGGGTTGTTCGAACAATTCGGTGAAATGGGTTATGCGGCGGCGCGCATGCTCGTGGAGTACGGACGCGCCGCTGGCATGATCGTGCTGCTCGACGCCAAGCGCGGCGACATTGGCACAACCGCGGAAGGCTACGCGCGCGCTACATTAGGCGCACGCCCCGGTTTCGATGCTGATTGCGTGACCGTGAACCCGTACATGGGCAAAGATACGCTGGTCCCGTTTGTCAGCACGGCGAAAGCACTCGGCAAAGGCGTGGCCGTTTTGGTGCGTACGTCCAATCCGGGTGCTGGCGATTTCCAGGATCTGCAGGTGGGCGGCGCGCCGGTGTGGCGCCGCGTGGCTGAAATGCTGGCGCCGGAAACCCAAGACCTGATGGGCGCGAGCGGCTGGTCAGGCCTTATGGCCGTCGCCGGAGCGACCTATCCTGACGAAGCACGCACCCTACGAGAGGCCATGCCCAACGCCCTGTTCCTGGTGCCTGGCTACGGCGCGCAGGGGGCGAGCGCGGCTGACGCCGTGGCCGGATTTGTTGCAACCAAGCAAGGTCTAGAGGGCGGGGTTGTGAGTTCCTCTCGTGCGGTAACGTACCCGGCGGCGGCGCAAACCGCGAAAAACATGGGCGAATGGCGCGCCGCCATCGAAGCGGCCATGCAAGCCGCCGCGGCAGAGCTCCGCACAGCCTGCAACCGCTGAAAGCGCGACAAACCTAGCTTTCTTCGCTAATCCTGCGATTCGTGGGACGCCTAAAACGGGCGAGCGAGGGAGATCACTCATGCGCAAGAATTTGACGCGTGCGCTATTTGCGCTGGCATTGATCGTGGCGCCTGCCGCTCACGCCGATGGGCCGGGTGATGGCGGGCCGGATGTTGCCGCCCCTCCGGTTCGCGCGCAGCCGACGACGCCGCCGCGCGCTCAGCAAGCAGCGCCACCTGCTCCGGCTGCAGCAACGCCTGCGCCGCAAGGGCGCAATGGCGTTATTCCGCTGAACGACAATCTCTCGCTCAATGTGCCGGCCGATTATCGCTTCTATTCAGCAGAAGAAGCCCGCGCCTACATGCAGCGCAACAACGTCACCGCACCGAGCGGCGAAACGCTCGGCATGGTGGCGCGCGCCGGCGCCGATGTGCGCGCGCCGGGCACGTGGGCGAGCATCGTCAGCTATGATGAGATTGGTTACGTGCAACCAGCGACAGCGTCTGGCCTCAGCGACGCAAACTTCGAAACCGAAGTTCGTGAAGCGCGCACGCAGCAAAACCGCACGTTCGAAGGCTTCTTCGCAGCGCCGAGATTCGACGCTGCAGCACCGTACGTGGTCTGGGCGGAGCGCGCAGCGGCCCCGGCCGCGCGTGTGAAAGATCTCCGTCACGAGCAAAAAGTGCTCGGCCGTAATGGCGTCGCCGGGCTCACGACCATTGGCGCCGCCGATCAAGTGCCGCAAATCGAAGCCGCAGCAGCGACGCTGCGTGGCATGCTCACGTTCCCGCAAGGCCGGCGTCACCGCGATTTTGATGCGGCCAGCGATACAGTATCCGCCTATTCGGTGCCCGCTCTCGTGACGGGTGTCGCGCCAGTCGAGACCAACGCATTGGCGGAGCCGGCCGCGGTAGAGGGCGAGTCGCAGATGAATTTTGGCGGCCTTGCCGGCTGGTTTCCATGGATCGCCCTTGGCGTTGTCGCCCTAGCGATCGTGGGTTTCCTGCTGATGCGCCGCCGCGGCGATGACGACTTCGACGACGACGAAGACGACAAAGCCTAGATCGCGTCCCCGCGCCGGGATAAACCGGCGCGGGGGGGATACGCCATGCGCCAAGCTGTTACGGTTTTCGCTGCGCTCGCACTCGCGGGCTGCGCCACATCATATCGTCCGCCGCGCACGCCGCCGCCATTAGAGTGGAGCGGTCCGATCGCAGGCTTAATGGCGGCCCCCGGCGCGACCGCGACTTTCCATGACGGCGAACATGCTGAAGGCTCAGTGCTGGCGCGGCTGGATGTCACGCACGCGCGCACGGCAATCATCGCAGAAGAGGTAGAGTATCGAAGCGCCTATGGCGGCCGCAAAGTAATCGCCGCGGGCTCGCTCGCGCGCGCCGAACAACTGACGCTGTTTGTCTCAAGCACGTACAACCCAAACGCTGTGAACATGAATGCCGGCCTCGATCCAATCGAGTGGTGCACGACGACGACGGATGCGGAGGTCGTCTGCATCTTTTGGGAGGACGGGCAAGCGCGGTACATGGATCTTTACACCACCACAGCGCCGCGCCTTCTGGTGCCATACGACGCAAGCGGCATGCCGGGGCCGATTCCATTTATCGAAGAGCAGGCTGTAGATTTTGGACCGCCGCTGCAGCAGCAACTTACAATTCGCAACATTGACCGGCGCGGCGTCGATCTCTTCCTGACCGTCTCGCAAGATGGTGTTGTCGGGCGGCGCCACCCTTGCGCGCAAACTGGAACGCGCTGATGCGGCACGGCGCTTTTCCCGGCCATGCATTTCGGCTGACGCCCATCGGCGATCCGGAAAATCCTACCGGTGCACGGCTAGAAAGCTTTTCGTTGCCCGCTGGAGAGCGCGCACCACCACGGCGCCAAAACTAAACGAGCAGAATCTCGCCGTCGCGCACATCAATGGCGACGCGCTCAAGGCCGTCGCCGTTGCAAGGTCCGCCGGCACACGCCCCGTCAGTCAGAGAAAAGCTAGCGCCATGCGCGCCGCACACCATGTAGCGGCCCTCTTGCAACAGAACACGGCCGTCCGCGCGCTGTAGCGGATAGCCCGCGTGCGGACATTTGTTGCGAAAGGCGGCGATTTTGTCGCCTGCGCGGGTGAGGATCAGCGATAGCCGCGCGCCGTTGCGCTCAAGCTCCACGATGATCGCGCCACGATCCGGCACTGCTGCGATGCGGGCAATGAGCGTCACACGCCCTCCGCCTTGAAGGGGCGCGAGAGCAACGCGGTGATCGCGTCGTCAATGCTGATCCGCTCCGAGATGATCGCGTCCACGGCGGCTGAGATCGGCATATCCACGCTAAACTTTTGCGCCAATGCGACCACTGCCGGCGCACTCTCCATGCCTTCGGCGACGGATCGGCGCTCAGCCAAAATGTCGGCAAGCTTGCGCCCTTCGCCGAGCGCTGCGCCAAGCGAGGTATTGCGCGAGGTGAGCGAGGCGCATGTCAGCACCAGATCGCCCAGCCCACACAGGCCCGATAGCGTTTCCGCTTTCGCGCCCATGGCGAGTCCAAGGCGCGTCAGTTCTGCGAAGCCGCGGGTGATCAAAGCAGCCCGCGCGCCGTCGCCGAGTTGGCGCCCCTCCGCTACTCCGCAAGCAATAGCGATAACGTTCTTGACTGCGCCGCCAATCTCCGCGCCGATGAGATCGTCCGCCACGTAAGGGCGGAATGTCGGCAGTCCGATCGTGGCGACGATGCGCTGCGCGAGCGCCTGATCGGGGCTGGCGATAGTGGTGGCGGTTGGAAGCCCGCGCGCGACATCCTTGGCAAAGCCCGGTCCAGAGAGCACGGCAGGTGTCCGTTCCGGCATTTCCTGCTGCAGCACGTCCGTCATCAGCGCCAGCGTGCCGCGCTCAACCCCCTTGGCGCAGAGGACCACCGGCGTCTCAGGCGCCAGCAATGGCTTCAGCGCTCTCAGCGTAGCCCGCATATGCTGGGCGGGCGGCACCGCGAGGATCAGGTCGGCAGCCGCCGCTTCCTCGAGATCGGCGGTGGCGCGGATTACCGGGTTGAGGCGGATGCCGGGGAGGAAGGGTTCATTCTCGCGGCGCAGGTTCACCGCTTCCACGACTTCAGGCTCTCTGGCGTAGAGCGTGACCCCCCGCTTTGCGGCGGCAGCGACTTGGGCCAGCGCAGTGCCCCACGCCCCCGCCCCGATCACCGTCACCGACTCGTAAGGCTGGCTCAACGGCTGAATCCTTCATTGAACGTTTAGCAGAAACCCGCTAACTCGTAGGGATGGACGAGAAATCCGCTACCCGCGACCGTATTCTCGAAGCGGCCATCAACCGCATCAAGCACTACGGCTACGGCAAGACAACCATGGCCGAGATCGCGGCCGATTGCGACATGTCGCCCGGCAACATCTATCGCTTCTTTGAAGCCAAGATCGACATCGCCGAGGCCATGGCGCGCAAGCACTACGCTGAAGAGCACGGCGGGCTTGCCGCCACAGCGCGCCGCAAGGACCTGCGTCCGGACGCCAAACTCCGGGAAATGCTGGCGCGGCGCATGCGCGATAACTTTCAAATGTTCTCGGAAAGCGCCAAAATTCTGGAAGTTGCGGAAGTTCTCTCGCGCGAGCGCCCGCTCTTCATGAATGAACTGATCGCCCTCGAACGGGTCAGCATCATCGCGGTGATCGAAGAGGGCATGGAGGCCGGAATCTTCGCCAAAGGCGACGCCGACTTCATCGCAGAAATGATGCAGGCCGCGACCTTGAAGTTCGGCATCCCGCAATTGTTCTCGAAACTGACGCTGCCGAAGCTCGAACGCGAATTCGACGGCGTGATGAATTTGTTGCTGAACGGACTGTATGCGCGGGCGACCGAAGCGGTCCAGCCCACCACACGAGCAAAGCACGACGCCAAGGCGTAAGAAGCGCTACGCAATTATTGAATAGAATTCGTTTTATTCATTGATCACCGAATGGGGTGATGCTAGTTTCTGGTTATCGACAGCCCACGAGCCCTGGAGCCCGAAATGACAACCGCCCGCCCCTCTTTCTTGTTGATGACCAGCTTCGTTTTGGCCGCGGCCGGCCTGTTCGCTTTGGCCGCAACTCCGTTTCTTCAAACGGCCGCGATGGTGGCCCTCTAAGATCTGCCGGAGGCGCGGCTCCCAGCACGCCAAAGGACTTGTGCAGGCGCGAAGGCCAGTCCTTCGCGCCTTCTCTTTGCCTGCGAATATGCGCGGTGGATTAACCTTTGGGCTGCAAATCTGCATAACTGCAACGGTAAAACGGCCCTAGCAAAGGCGCTCAGAAGGGTCCATTTCACCCTCATCGATGTTCGCACGTGCAACATCGAACCTTTCGTGGGGAGAATTTGAATGTCCGCTCAAGACCTGCCGTCGACCGCCAAGGCGCTGTCCCTGGTGATCGCTGTGGCGCTGGTCGCGACCGCATTCGCGCCGCTGTTGTTCACGGCTGCGCGCATCGTCGCTTAAGCCTTCGCCCCTTTGCGCCCCGGCTTATGGCTGGGGCGCAGCCGGGCGGCCTCGTCATCCAGCGGCCAGCGGGGCCGCGCCGGAAATGACAGGTCGTCACTGAATCCGAGGCGCAATCTTTCAGCGCCCGCCAGCGCGATCATCGCCGCATTGTCCGTACACCAACGCAGCGGCGGCGCGACGAAATCGTAGCCCCGCTCTGCCGCCAGAGCTTCCAGCCGGCCCCGGATCGCCGAATTGGCCGCAACGCCGCCCGCGGCCACCAACCGTCCCTTCGCACCATAAACCGGATCGAACATGCGCATCGCATTGCGCGTGCGGTCCACCAAGATATCCAGCACAGCCGCTTCGAAGCTGGCGCAAAGATCGGCCTTATCTTGATCTGTCATCACGCCAAGCCGTTCGGCTTCGCGGGCGCAGGCGGTTTTCAAACCGGCGAAAGAGAAGTCGCAACCTTCACGGCCAAGCAACGGCCGGGGCAAAGCAAAGCGCTTGGAATCGCCACTTTTGGCGGCTTTTTCGACATAAGGACCGCCCGGGAAGCCGAGGTCCAACAGCTTGCCGAGCTTGTCGAACGCTTCGCCGAGGGCATCGTCCATGGTCGAGCCCAGCCGGCGATAGACGCCAACATCAAGTACCGAGATGAACTGGCAATGGCCGCCGCTAACGAGCAGCAAGAGATACGGAAACGTCGCCCCGCCAGGCGCCAGCCGCGGACTGAGCGCGTGGCCCTCCAGGTGGTTTACTGCCAGCAGCGGCTTATCGTGCGCCAGCGCGATCGCCTTGCCGGCCAACAGCCCGACCATCACCCCACCGATCAGGCCGGGCCCCGCTGTCGCTGCGACCCCGTCGAGATCGGAATAGCCAAGCCCGGCATCGCGCATCGCGGCGGCGATCACGCCGTCCAGCCCCTCAACGTGCGCCCGAGCGGCAATTTCCGGGACGACGCCCTTGTAGGGCGCATGATGCACCGCCTGCCCCAACACCACGTCCGACAGCACCCGCGGGCCATTTTCGTCCAGGCGCAGGACCGCCGCCGCGGTTTCATCGCAGCTGGTCTCGATGCCAAGGACGGTGAGCGGCCTCATGCGCCGGACATAGAGGCTGCCGCCCCGCAGCGCGAGTGCGCATATGGACCGCAGGACGACGCCAGACTTGGCCGGCGATGTCCAGGCAGTCCATAAGAGCGCGATGACCACTCCACTTTTCCGTATTGGCGCGCGCGGCTCAAAGCTCTCCTTGACGCAAACCGGGCAAACCCGCGCACGCTGGGCCGCACTTTTGGGCGTGGCCGAAGAAGCACTCGAAATCGTGCCGATCATCACCAGCGGCGACCGCATTCAGGACCGCCGCTTGATCGAGTCTGGCGGCAAAGGTCTGTTCACGAAAGAACTCGACGACGCGCTGCTCGACGGCCGTATCGATATCGGCGTGCATTCGCTGAAGGATCTCCCGACGCAATTGCCGGACGGGATCGATCTCGCATGCGTTCCAGAGCGGGAAGATCCGCGCGATGCATTCGTGAGCCTGAAAGCGAAAACGCTGGAGGAGCTCGCGCCAAACTCTGTGGTCGGCACCGCTAGTTTGCGCCGCCAGGCGCAGGTTCTTTACGCGCGCAATGACCTGCGTGTTTCCACGCTGCGCGGTAACGTCGATACCCGGTTGACGAAGCTCGAAGCTGGTGAGGCTGACGCGACGTTCTTGGCGCTCGCAGGGCTGAAGCGCATGGGCCTTGAGGCGCGCGCCACCAGCCTGCTCGATCCCGACGCCATGCCCCCGGCGGCCTGCCAAGGTGCGCTGGCGATTACAGCGCGCAGCGATGACACACGCGTTCGCGACGCTTTGTCGGCCTTTGAAAATCGCGGCGCGCGCGTCGAAATCGAAGCAGAACGCGCATTTTTAGCGGCGCTAGATGGATCATGCCGCACGCCGATCGGCGCGCTCGCACGCTTTGACGGGACAACTCTTTCTTTCCTCGGCGAGACGCTGCAGCCAGATGGCGGCGCGCGCTGGCGGCGGCGCGAGAGCATCGCGCTCGGCGCAGATGCAACCAAACAAGCGCAAGCGCTCGGCGCCCGCCTTGGCGGAGAGATCCGCGAAGAAGCCGGCGACGCGATCGTGTTGGATCAGTGATGTGATGCGCGTCGCGATCACGCGCGCGCTGCCGGAAGCGCTGCAGACAGCTGAACGCGTGCGCGCACTTGGCGCCGAAGCCGTCATTGCGCCTTTGCTGACCATCGTCCCGTGCGGGTTCGACACGAGCACCGCGGGCGCGCAAGCGATCATCTTTACCAGCAGTAACGGCGTGCGTTCTTTTCCAGACGCGCACGGCGCCCGCGCGCGCGCTGTGTTTGCTGTCGGGGATGCGACTGCGGCCGCCGCGCGCGAGGCAGGCTTCCTCGAGGTGCATTCTGCCAATGGCGATGTGCGCGCCCTCGCGGCACTCATAAAAGATTCGCTTCGTCCAGCTGGCGGCAAACTCATTCACATCGCTGGCGATCACGTCGCCGGGGATCTCGGCGGCGAACTGACCGCGGCCGGGTTCGACTATGAGCGGCGACTGGCGTTCGCCTCCGTAGCCGCAGCCAGCCTGCCAGAAGCCTTGTCTGCGCCGCTCGACGCCATCCTATTTCACAGCGCGCGGGCGGCGGTAACGTTCGTGAGCCTAGGAGCGCCGCGCTCCGCGGAACTCACAGCGGCTTGTCTCAGCGAGGCCGTGGCAGAGGCGGCGCGGAAAACAGCGTGGAAAACGGTCATCGTGGCGCCCGCGCCACGCGAAGACGCACTCCTGGCCGCTTTACTCCAGGGCTGAAGCGCTGGGAGACAATCCCTACTGGCGCAATCGCTTGAGCCCCCCATCCGGGGGGCCTAGATTCGGCTCGCGCTAGCCGCGACTCGTTTCCCGCACGAAATGCGGAAGTCGCGGAAAAGACTGGGGAGTCCCGATGAGTAGAGACGACGACGCAGAGCGCGGACGCGCCGAGCCGATCGACGTTGAGTACGAGCCCTACCGCGAAGAGGTTCGCGGTGGGCCAGGCGTAGGCATGGGCACGGCCCTGATGCTGGCGCTCGTAGCCGCTGGCGTTGGCGCTGCCGGCGGCGCGATTGCGCCGCGCGTGCCGGCGCTTAGCGCCGCTCTCGATAGCGTCGCCCCGGCAGCGCCTGTCGCAGGTCAGACCCCAGACAACACGGCCGCAACGCTCGACGCCCGCCTCGATCAGATCGAGACGCTGATCAATGCGCCGTTGGCGGAAGCCGCGGGCGGCGCGCCAGGTGAAGACAACACGGCCGCGCGAGTATTCGCGTTGCAATCGGGCCTGCGCGATGTCGAGCAACGGCTGACGCAAATGCCGTCGAGCGCAGAAGTTTCAGCGCTGGTCGCCGAAGTGCGCCGTCTGCAGGAAGAATTGCCGGCGGTGGCGCAAGAAGCCCGCGCCGCGGCGACCGCAGCGCGCGCATCGTACGCAATCGTTGCCGCATCTGAAGCGTCGCGCTCGTCCGGCCCGTTCGAGCAAGCGCATGCGCAGCTCGCAGCCTTGTTGCCAGGCGACGAGAACGTCGCAGCGCTTGAGCCGCTTTCACGCACCGGCGCACCGACACGCTCCGAACTGCTGGCCCGCTTCGAGCGGCTCGACAACGAGATCATCCGGGCTGCGCGGCAAAGCCAAGCCGGCGCCGGATTCTGGGGCCGCATCCAAGCCGCGCTGGCGCAATGGATCGTCATCCGCCGCGCCGATGCGGGTGACACACCCGAAGGCATCGTCGCGCGCGCCGAAGAAGCGCTCGCTGGTGATCGCCTCGATCTCGCTATTCAAGAACTCAACCGCCTGCCCGCGCAGCCGAAGCGTGCGGCGCAGGATTGGATCAACGACGCCCAGCGCCGGCTCGAAATCGACCGGCGCATTGCGGCAATCCGACAAGAATTGTCGCGGAGCTAAGCCCGATGTTGCGCCTCGCCTTCCTGCTGATCATCGCCGTGATGGCGATGCTGGCCTCCTGGCAGATCGTCACCACCGATCCCGGCACGGTTGAGGTGGAGTGGTTTGGCACGCAAGTGTCGACCTCGGCTTTGTTCGGGCTGCTGATCCTGGTGGCGATGATCGCGGTAGCGCTGCCGCTGTTGCGCCTTGTGATGTTCCTGATGGATGCACCGGGGCGCATCGGCAAACACAGTCAACGCGCACGCGTGCGCCGCGGGCAAGAAGCCCTGGCGCTTGGTTTGATCGCGGCGGAAGCGGGCGAGTTCGAAGAAGCGCGCCGGCACGCGGATAAAGCAGAAGACCTGATCGACGAGCCACGCCTCGCTTTGCTCCTGCAAGCGCGCGCTGCAGAGGTCAGCGGCGACACTGCGGGCGCGGAGCGCGCCTATTCCGGCATGCTGCAGAACGAAGACACCGAAGTGCTCGGCCGCAAAGGCCTGATGGCGGCAGCACTGAAGCGCGGTGATCGCACGGCGGCGCGCGCACACGCGGAAGCAGCGCTCAAAGCCTCGAAGACAGCAACATGGCCGTTCCAATACGCGTTCGATCTCGCCGTGCAGGCCGCCGACTGGGAAAACGCCATCGAAGCGCTCGAGATCGGCGACAAGCGCAAGCAGGTCGAAGACAAAGTCGCCAAGCGCCGCCGCGCGGTTTTGATGAGCGCGCAAGCTGCGAAGCTTGAGCGCGAACGCCGGGCGGACAAAGCTTGCGACATGGCGCAGAAGGCCTTCCGCATCGCTCCCGGCTTCGTGCCCGCCGGCGCGCTGGCGGCTCGGCTGCTGGTCGCCGAAGGCAAAGCCGAACGCGCCGCCTCGATCATGGAAGAAGCGTGGGAAAACGGCCCGCACCCCGTGCTCGCCCACGCCTATCGCGATCTTGTCCCCGGCGAAACGCGCGAAGCGCGCGCCGAGCGCATGCGCACGTTCGCGGAACGACGCCGTGACCATCGCGAGAGCAAAATCATCCTGGCGGAACTCGCCATGGAGCGCGGCGATTGGGGCGGCGCGCAAGCCGCTCTTGAGGACGCGTATCGCGAAAACCCGTCTTCGCGCATCTGCATCCTGTTTGCGCAAGTCGCACGCGGTCGCGGCGACGAGAACGGCGCCCGCACATGGCTGGCGCAAGCAGCAGCGGCGCCGCGCGAAGCCGATTGGTCGGACCTCGATCCGGAAGGCCCCGCCTTCATGTACGACGACAGCGATTGGGCGCGCTTGGTTTACGTCTTCGGTGACGGCGGCCAACTCATCCACCCGCGCATGGAGCGCGGCGGAAACGACGCGCTTGGCCCAGTGCTGGCGCTGCCAACTGCGGTGCTGACCGCGCCGCAAACGGGCGCGCGCCACGACGCCGACCTCCCAGACGAAGTGGAGATCGAAGAAGTCCGCTAATCGGGAAAGTGGTGCGCCTACGTGACTCGGGCGCATAAAAAATCCACTGACTTCTCCGCGTGTTGCCTAAGTCAAGCAACGCGCGATTTCCCAACATTCCCAACACGCTGAAAGTGTTCCTCGCAAAGCGTGCGCGGGAAGCAAACGTTTGTAGCTCAAATCGTCTCAGATCGCCAGTTTCGCGCATGGTCGCGCCATCGGGCGAAATGTCAGCGGGCGCGCGCAGTGCTTCGGTGTGCAGTAAGGCGCGCGCGTTGACCGGCACCTCTGACCGCCAAGAGAAGCCAGCGTAGTTGTTCTCTGTCCAAGCGCCGCACTGCGCCATCTTCCAGCATGCGCCCTTCACAGAAGCGTACACCGGGCACCAGGCCGTCCTTGAGCCTTCGAGCGATTGTCGCCCGCGATACGCCGAAACAGCGTCTGATGTCCTTGTAAGTAAACCAGCAGCTATCGCTTGGAAGATTCTGCAGTGACCGCTCGACGAGATCGATCACCTCGCTTGGATAGCGCGGTAGATCATCGGTTCGGATGCTAATGATTGACGACTCTGCCGGCGTCTCCAGATCGCGGGACGGGCGTGGTGCTCGCTCAACAGCGTTCGGGCGCGCGACGACCAGATCGTCAAACAGCCCAAGCTGGACTGCACCGCGTGAACCTTTCGGGCGTCTCATAATGTTGCGCCTCCAATGTCCGAGGCATGCTCAACAAGCGTCTCTCAACGCAGAATGCATAATGCCACGCGAATGAGAAGGATGCTCGGCCGCGCATTCATGGGGCGAGTTCGCGCTGGATTCGTTTGGAGCCAAAAAACCCGAAAAACAGAGAAAGAGAAGCGAGGGCAAGATAAAGCGCACCTTGCGGTGCGTGTCAGTGCGTTGTCCGCACTCAAGAAAAACCGATGTGTCGCGGAAAGAAATAATGTGGACGCACATTGCTCGGCAAACCACCCGGAACTTCCCGCGGGAAGCGCATTCCGTTCGACACCGTTTGGGCTACCCAAGCGACTGATTAGCGGGACGCCCGCCACGATTTGTTTGGTAGTCGGGTCGGAGCGAGATCACGACAAGCGAACCGCTAATGGCCCGACATGGTGGACGCGATGAGTGGGCGCCGCTGTCTCAGCGCTTCAAACGGACACCCACGCCGCCATCAGTGTCAGCATCGATGAACTCGACTCCGCCGCGCTCCAGCACCCGCTGAATCTTGTCCAGAGTCCGAGCCTGCATCCCGCCTTTCCCTGATTCAAAACGCGTGATGGTGGAAGGAGCGATGCTGGCAGCTTCCGCCAGTTCGCGAACGCCTAGGCCAAGCGCAACTCGCGCCAGCTTCACTTGAATGGGTTCTAGCAATGCGCACCTCGTGCCGATTTTTGCGCACAGCGTGTTGACTTAGTCGGTGCTGTGTGCGCACTATTGCACACCTAGCTCTTAAAAGTCGCTCACCAGCCCGAAACGGCTGTCCCCAGCGCTCGCGCCGGAGGTCCCATGACCGTGTCTCGTCGCCATCTCATCAACAGTGCATCGGCTGCGCTCTTGCTCAGCAATGGGCCGTTCCCGCCCGAGGATCGGGCGGCGTTTGCTTCGAAGACTTGGCTCTCGCGTCATGCCGAGCATGAGCGCCTCGGCAAGCGCTGGCAGCAGATCGAGACGCGGCTCTTTCGGGATCACAACTGGTCACGTCTCACCCGCGCGCAGCGCAAGCGTTTCCCCGAGAAGCATGAGATGGACGATCTCGACGATCGGATGGACGATTTGCACGAGGAGAACCGCATTCTGCTCGCGTCGCTTCCGGCGCTCGCCGCAACTTCGCCGCTCGGCATCTGCGGCAAGCTCGCTATCGCCGCTATCGAGGTGTGTCCGGAGGAGAACGAGGAAGCGCATCGCCTGATCGCTAGCATCTTGCGCGACTATCGCGCGCTGCATGGCGGCTGACGATGGACTGGGGTTCGCTCGCCGGCTTTGCACTCCTGCTCCCGATGGCGATCATCGTGCTGCGGCTTCTCTGGTATTGGCTGATCCTTCTACTCGCGCTGGGTCCGCCAACCTATGCCGCCATTGTGGCCGGGCACTTCGTCAGCGTTCTATTCAATAATGTTGGCGCCGGTATGCTTGCGGCCGTGATCGTCTCAGGCTGCCTCATTGAAACGGTGCGGTGCAGCTTACGATGGGTGCGCTAATGGCTCGCCTCTCACGCCGCGAGATCGTTGCCGCATTGGGGTCTGCGCCACTACTCGCAGACGGCGCAGTCGCGAAGGCAGCCGAGTCCGATCCAGTAGTTGTTCTGTGCGCGCATTTTGGCGATCTCATTCGCCGCCAGGAATGGCTTATGCGGCGTTGGGGTGACCACGAGGCGTGGCTCGCGGACAACCGTAATTGGTTTGCCTTGAGCAAGGCTGATCAGAAGACGGTGCCGGAAGCGGCATTGCTCCAAGCGATCGATGAAGAATACGACCGATGCGTACGCGCAGGCGCGCGCATCGTACGGCGGTTGCGATCTGTTCCAGCCACAAGCGCGGTGAGCGCCGCCGCCAAGCTGAGCGTTGTGGCAGAAATCGTCGACCCGGAAGACTATCCGGCTGCGCATCGCGTATTGTTGGCGGTCATCTCAGACCTGCGTGCGATCCGGCGCGATGGCTAAGGGCATCTGGGCGGCCGCCGGATGCGTCTGCGTCATCAGGCGGTCTCGTTATGGCCTGCACCTGGTTCTGCGGTGCCCATATGTCGTCCTCTACGGGAGACGCTTTGACGACTTGCATTTCGCGCCCTGTCTCTGCGTCGATGCCAATCTGGCTGATCGATTGGAGAAAACGCTGCAAGAAGGCGACATCACAGCGTTGAGCGGGACGATCAAGCGATGTACCCGTCCGCTCCATCCGATCGTCGCCCACGATTGGGACTTGATCATCACTCGGGCGCGTCCTGCCCCCTCCGCAACCATTGGCGACGGTTCTGGTGTCGATTGTAAGCAGGCATGAGAGTGCCATCGTGCTCGCGCGCGCCAAGGGCAAGCGCGTCCCGCGCCGCGCTTCGCGCGTCCCTTGACCCGCACTGCGCGCGATTGCTGACGTGAAAGCGTCGGGCCGCGGGGCGTCCCTCACATAAGTCGACGACGCCTGCCGGCGGCGTCGACCACAGGGCTAAGGGAAGATATCGAGCACATCCCTGCCGTTGGTCATGAACTGGTAATGAGGCCGGAATTCGCCGAAATCAGCCGCTCGCACTCACCGGCTGACTCGTCATTTGGAGGCTTGGGCTGGTGGCTTGGCGCAGCGCTAGGTACACATTGGGCTGATGCGGGGGTCCAAATGAGTATGCAGCCAATTGAAGCCGACTATCTGATCGTCGGCGCGGGCGCGGTAGGCATGGCTTTCGCAGACACGCTTCTCACGGAGACGACTGCGACCATCGCACTGGTCGATCGACATCATCGTCCGGGTGGCCATTGGAACGACGCTTACCCGTTCGTGCGCCTGCATCAGCCGTCCGCAACCTACGGCGTCAACTCGCGAGAGCTTGGCTCTGGCCGCATCGACACTCACGGGCTGAATAAGGGGTTCTCGGAACTCGCCACTGGCGCCGAGGTCGTAAGTTATTTTGAAGCTGTGATGCGCGAAAGGTTTCTGCCCTCCGGTCGCGTCCAGTATTTTCCGATGAGCGCGTATGATGATGATAGCGCCGTCACTTCATTGTTGTCGGGCAAGAAACGTGCAGTACGAGCACGAAAGATTGTGGACGCGACGCAATCGAAGACAACCGTTCCTTCGCGCCGTCCGCCGCAGTACGCCATCGCTGATGGCATGACCTGTGTCCCGCTGAACGAATTGCCCCGCGTCGCGCATCCCGAGGCTGAGTACGTCGTCATTGGGGCGGGCAAGACCGCGATCGACGCCTGTTGCTGGTTGCTCGAGAATGGCGCTGATCCTGACGCTATTCGATGGATCATGCCCCGCGATTCCTGGCTCTTGAACCGCGCCAACTTCCAGCCTGGCAAAGAGTTTTTTGCCTCTTTTGCGAAAAGTGTCGCCAATCAAACTGAAGCGCTGAACATGGCGGCGTCGGTCCCCGACTTGTTCGCCCGGCTTGAGGCATGTGGAGAATGGCGACGGATTGATCCTGCTATTGCGCCGTCCGCGTATCATTGTGCGATCGTAAGTGATGGCGAGCTGGAGCAGCTGCGGCGGATCAAAAACATCGTCCGTCTCGGCCGCGTGGTGTCCATAGAAGCCGACAGGATCGTGCTGCAGCACGGAACCATCCCCACCAACGCAAAAGTGCTTCATATCGATTGTTCGTCTCCCGGCATTCCCCCGAACCCGCCCCAGCCTGTGTTTCAAGGCGATCGGATTGTGCTGCAATGGGTTCGCTTTTGCGCGCCCACGTTCAGCGCCGCCTTCATCGCGCACATCGAAGCCGCTTGTTACGACGAGGCGCAGAAGAACGCCCTTTGCACGCCCGTGCCCACACCACAAGAACCTCTCGATTGGCTGCGCATGATGGCGGTGGAGTTTGCTAACCGATACCGCTGGAGCAAAGAGCCTCAGCTCGACGATTGGCGCACCAGCGCCCGCCTTGACGGCTTCACCGCGCAGCTTCGCAATCTCGGCCCTGAAGACAAAGAAGCCATGATGCACCTACAGCGCTATGCGGCGAGCGTCAGTCTTGCAGCCGCGAAGACGTCGCAGCTCCTGTCCGAGGTGGTGTGACGGTTAGCATCGTCACCTGAGTTGCCGCAAAGGCCTCATTCAGCTTGAAGAGCGGCGGGCGCGCTCCACTCCGGACGCTCGCGCGCAAGCCGACAAACCGGCTCACAATCGCCGAACCCGGTCACTGGCCTGACTTGGTTTTCGTCGCTTGTTGGCGAATGCGGTCAAAGCCGGGCTATTCAATTCAGCGCCGGTGTGATCCATAAAGACATTCTCGATACGGGAGAGCGAAGATGAATATGCGAACTCTTTGCATGGCAGCTGCTTTTGTAACCGCGCTGGCGACGCCAGCTTTTGCGTGGGATCTGCTCGGCACCCGCGATGTGCGTGATAGAGTTGATCACGACAGTATCTCTCTACCGGGCACACGCAGCTTCGAACGTATCCGTCTATGCGCCTATGAGCGGCCTGTTCATTTCATCGATGTGGACGTGCACTTCGCCAATGGCGGCCATCAAGACGTGCCGGTGCGCGCGCGCGTCCAACCCGGCGAGTGCACGCGCGTAATCGATCTTGTCGGCGATGACCGCAACATCACTGCAGTCAGCATGACATACGAGGCAAACACCCGTCGGCGAGGAGTGCACGCAACCATTCGGCTTTACGGCGAATAGCAGACTGCACGCCTAACTGGCTCACTCGATCCATTTCTGCCGCTGGCACAGTTGCGCTCGCGCCGGCCGAATCTCGCCGGAATGCGTCATTCGCTTGCTTGAGGTCACGTTGATCGCGATTCCCAAAGTTGCATCGACGTGGCACGTGTACACATGGACAATACCATCCCAATTTGGGCCCGGGTAGCAGGCGTTGCCGTGTTTGCCGCGGTTGGCTTTTATCTGGTCGGCATCGCAGTGGGACGAGCGCCTCTACTTGGCGGTGAGCTGCATGCACCGGCCTGGGTCGTTGGCTCTGCGGGTGTTACATTCCTGCTGAGCGGCACCTATCTCGCTCTCGATGCCGCGCCGACGCGGTTCAGCACGCTCCGCCACCTCGTCGTGATTGCGTTTCTGACGTCGCTCGCGGCAATTTTCTTGTGGATCGCCTTCGGTGAAGGCGCTCGCGAATTGACGTCAGGATCGGCTACAGCGACGTTGCAAGGCAACGCACCGGAGGGGCAAGGCCGACTGGCGTTTGGAACGTTAGCGGTGCTGAGTTGCGGCCTCATCGCCGTAGAATGTTGGCGCGCGTGGCGCAGCCTTCGTCGACGGCACGAAGAGTAGAGCTTCCTGCATAGCTGCGGGGGAGTTGGTTCATCGACGTCTCACCAAAGTGTCACGCAATTCTCTTTCGATGGAGCATTGTCTAACCGTGCCCGATCCCCCGCCCCTTGGTGGACGCCGTTCGCGCTCGTTGCATTGTGGCTCGTCGCGTGGCTGATGCTCGCTGCGCTTTACACGCCGTAATTGCCTCCTATCCCGCGCGGACAATCGCCCGTCCGCGTTATCGCAAGAAGTGGTGGCTAATTCAGAGAACGGCTCGGTCTGCCTGTGAATCGGCATGCAATTTTGACCCCTTAGACGGGAGGATCGGCGTCCAATTTTGACCCCCTCATGAAGTCGATCTGCGACCATCCGTTCGTTTTT
>LNEK01000039.1 GCA_001464425.1 Alphaproteobacteria bacterium Ga0077535 | reverse complement strand
GGTCTGGTGCCGCGTCAAAATTCGAGCGGCGGCAAGGAACGATTGGGCGGCATCACCAAGCAAGTTGATCGTTATCTCCGGCAATTGCTTGTGGTGGGCGCCGTCGCTGTGATCCGATATGCACAGCGCCACGGCGCACGCCGGCCGTGGCTGGTGCAGTTATTGGCGCGCCGAACGCCGAAGGTCGCCGCCGTGGCGCTGGCCAATAAGAATGCCCGAATGGCGTGGGCGATTATGACCAGCGGCGAGTGTTATCGCGAGCCGGTAGCAGCATAGAAACAAGCGCAGAGCTGCGCTCACGAAATTGGTAAGGGCGAAGATGAAGTAATGCGATAACCGGTCGAACCGGAAGACGGGAAAACCCAACTCTGGCCCAGCGCCCTGAGCGCGTGCTTTCGATCGGGACCCGCCTTCGCGGAAGGCATTATGGCCAGCGGCGTATGTGTGCCGCATCAACAGGTCGAACACACGGCCGCACCGACCAAGTCTCGCAGAACTTCAAAGAATTCCCTTGCCAACGGAGAGCCGTCCACACAAGGCCAGATGCAGACTTAACGTTTTGAAGCCAACGTGTCCGGCCATTGCGCTCAAGGCCAAAGCACTGAAAGCGGATAGAGCAGGATCAGCCAAACCAAGCACGCGATGACAACGCGCCTGTCCTTCGCTGCGATGCCGATCGCCGCGATCGGGAAGAAGGACCAGGAGACGACGAGGTTTTTCAGCGTGAACGCGGGCGGCTCGGCCAGAAATGCGACGCCGGCGATTAGCGCGATATTGCAGACCAGGATCGCGCCGAGGACGGTGCGGCGGTGCTTGTCGAAGTGCGCGGTGAGGTCGCTCCAATCTTCGGGATCGTCGGGAAAGACGAGCGACGCGGCGATGTAATAGAGCGCGGTGACGACAAATCCCGCGAACAGCGCCGGCCAACTGATCGGCACGACCTCGCGCATCGCCCAGCCGTACATCCAGAAGGTGACGACGTCGCACGAGACGAAAAGGCCGAGCAGCGCAGTCGGCCAGCCGATGCGCACGCGGTGGCGGACCTTGAGTGCGCGCGCGAGCCCGCCGAGGCCTTGGGCCAGCGCGAGGCCGAGCAGCAGCCCGAAGAGAGAAAAGAAAAACTCGAAGCCGCTCATTGCGTGCTTGGACCCCCGATTGCTTGCTTATTGGCGAGGGCGCATTTGGCAATACGCGTTCCCGGCCGAATGCCCCGCGGAAGCGGGGCTAGAGCCGGGACCTAAGGGGGGCTTCGAGCGCGTGCGCTGGGCCGCTGGGTCCCGGCTCGCACCCCGGCCTTCCGCCTTCGCTCTGTGAGCTTCGGCGGACAAGTCGCGGGGTTGCGTCCGGGAAGCGGGGAGTTTGGGTGCGCTTAAGGCCCGGCTCGACAATTCCGGGTCGTTCCGCTATAGCCCCGCGCTTCCCGCGTGGGAGGGGAGCCATCCCATACCACGCACCCCCTCAGGCTGCCCGGTTCGAGAGGATCGGTCGGCGTTAAACGAGAGGCCAACATGGCTAAAAAGGTACTGGGGCAGATTAAGCTCCAGGTGCCGGCTGGCGCTGCCAACCCGTCACCTCCAATCGGTCCCGCGCTCGGTCAGCGCGGTCTCAACATCATGGAATTCTGCAAGGGCTTTAACGCCCGCACGCAGGATATGCAGAAGGGCGATCCGTGCCCGGTGGTCATCACGTACTACCAGGACAAGTCCTTCACCTTCGAGATCAAGACGCCGCCGGCGTCGTTCCTGATCAAGAAGGCCGCCAAGATGGCGACGGCGAAGAAGCCGGGCTCCGGCTCGAAGAAGCCGGGCGTCGATTTCGTGGGCAAGATCACGATGGCGCAGTGCAAAGAAATCGCCAAGGCGAAGCAGAAAGATCTGAACGCCCCTGACTTGGACCAAGCCGCGAAAATGATCGCCGGCACTGCCCGTTCTATGGGCGTGGAAGTGGTGGGCTAATCAGATGGCACAAGCACCAGTCAAAACGGTGAAGACCACCAAGCGTAAGGCCAAGAGCCACGCCGGTATCGACACCCGTAAACTTCACACGCTCGATGAAGCCGTGAAGATGATCAAATCACGCGCCAGCGCGAAGTTCGACGAGACCGTTGAGATCTCGATGAACCTCGGCGTCGATCCAAAGTATCCGGATCAGCAAGTGCGCGGCGTCTGCTCGTTGCCGAACGGCACCGGCCGCACCGCGCGCGTTGCGGTGTTCGCCAAAGGCGCCAAGGCTGAAGAAGCCAAGGCCGCCGGCGCCGACATCGTTGGTGAGCAGGACCTGTTCGAAACCATCAATAGCGGCAAGATCGACTTCGATCGTCTGATCGCCACGCCGGACATGATGGCCCTCGTCGGCCGTCTCGGTAAGGTGCTCGGCCCGCGTGGCATGATGCCGAACCCGAAGGTTGGCACCGTGACGATGGACCTGAAGAAGGCGATCGCTGACGCCAAGGGCGGCGCGGTTGAGTTTCGCGTCGAGAAGGCGGGCATTGTCCACGCCGGTGTCGGCAAGGCGAGCTTCACCGAAGAGCAAATCCTGCAGAACGTGCGTGCGTTCGTGGACGCGGTCGCGAAAGCGAAACCGACGGGCGCGAAGGGCACGTTCGTGAAGAAGGTCGCGATCTCGACGACGATGGGTCCGGGCGTTCGCCTCGATCCCGCCGCTACGGTCTCCGGCTCGCAAGCTTAAGCCTAGCGCTTACTCAAGATAGAAAACGCCCCGGTGAGAGCCGGGGCGTTTTTGTTTCAGCTGCGTGTGAGCGCTTTAGGTGCGATCAGCTTCGCGATCGCGTTGCGCGTCGACGTCGGCTTTCTTCACCGCGTCCTTGGCGTCGCCGATCGTGTCGTGCACTGCGCCTTTGGCTTTATCGATCGCGCCTTCGACACGAAGCTTGTCGTTGCCGGTGGCTTTGCCGACTGCGTCTTTGGCAGCGCCCGATGCTTTATCGGCTGCGCCCTTCAAATGTTCTTTGTCCATAGTGACACTCCTCTTCGGCAGACTAACGGCCAGGAGCGCCAATGGTTCCTGCGACAGGAACACCTGCACAGAGATCAGTTTTTGCCGGCGCGCACCACGATGACAGCGGCAATCGCGAGCAGGGACGTTTTTGTTTGCGTTGACAGGTGGCTCGCGAATTGGCGTCATGCAATTCCGGACTGCGGAGGCTAGACGTTGCTCAACCAGCAAGTCCCTTTGTCGAGGTTCGCTATTTGCGTCACGGCGGCGATGCTGCTGGCTTATGGCCTATGGTTCTTTGGGCAATCCAATGCGGTCGTATCGAACGCGTTTCTTGTGCTGGTCTGGACATGCCAAGCTGTGGCCCTGCATCTGGCCGGCTTGTCGTCGCTGCCCAGACCGCGTTTTAGGGTTCTGCTCGCCAGCGTGTTGATGACATTGGCGGTTTTCGTCGCAGGCAGCGTCGCTGTATTCTCAGGATTTGTCGCGCATAGCGTTTTGGACTGGGGCGCGCCGGTTCTCGCATTTGCAATTGTGATGGCGCCCTTGCTTTGGGGCGTTTGGCGAGTTTGCGGTTCGCAGAATGCGGCGTTCTGAGAGTGAGCGCCCTAACCTCAACCAGAACTTGGGAAATTTGGCTTGAGCGTGCTAAGCGAAAACCATGCAAGTGAGCCCGATCGCGCAGACCGCTTCCGCCCATCTCGGCGGCTATCTATTGATGCAGTACCGCGACATCGGCGGGATGTTGCAGGCGGCCAATGCGGTGAGCGCGCTGGGCGCGTGGGCGGGCATCTTCGCGCAAATTCAAGCGCATGCGCTGCTGCTTTCGCGCGTCATTCCGCAAACCGACACGACGTTGGTTGAGGTGATCACGCGCGATGGTGAGCGCTTCTTTTACGGCGATGCGATCAACGCGTGCTTGTTCGAAGGCGGCGGCGACAAGTTCTTGTCGTTCTGGAATCTGGCGGCAGGCGCGGCGAACGATCCTGACATTGGTAAGAAAATCGATGTGCTGGAGATCGCGCGCTACACGTCGAAAATGATCGGTGAGCCGGAGTTCGGCCGCCCGCGCATCGGCGCAGCGGCGGGGCTAAGCGAGTTGCCGATCGATGCGGTTCGCAAGCATGGGCCAGTGCTGCGCGACCACTTTCTGGAGCTTAATCTTGAGCCAGCGGAGCTGATGACCGTTTTCGGCTCGGTGGCGCAGCAATTCGCCGTGTTCGCGGCGGGGGAGGCGGCGGACGTTCCGGTGAAAACGCCGATGAAACGCGCTGATATCGTGCGGCTGTATATTGAGTCCGCGGTTCCGATGTCGAAGCTGGACACCGGCAGCGTCGGCATGGCGACTTTGTTTCGCGGGATTTGAGCGGGCCCTCTCGAAAAACGGCGTTTCGCACCTATATGAAATTTCGCCGCGCCCTGGGGGCTGCGGCTTTTTCATTTCGAGGGATCTACGATGAGCCAGGTTTCCGCCTATGGCGCGGTGCGTCCGGACGCGCCGCTGCAGGCCGTTAAAATTGAGCGCCGCGAACTCGGCGCCGACGACGTTGCGATCGACATTACGCATTGCGGCATTTGCCACTCCGATCTGCACTATGTGCGCGGCGAGTGGGGTGAGACCGCATCGCCGGCCGTGCCCGGCCATGAGATCGTCGGCGTGGTGCGCGCAGTGGGCGCGAACGTGACCAAGCATAAGGTTGGCGATCGTGTTGGCGTTGGCTGCATGGTGGATTCGTGCCGCGCTTGCGATGCGTGCGCGGAAGGCGAAGAGCAGTTCTGCTCTGGCGGCCAGATCCAGACTTATAACGGTGTCGAGAAGCAAACCGGATTACCGACGTATGGCGGTTATTCAAAGTCGATCACGGTGACGCAGGATTTTGTGCTTCGGATTCCGGAGGGCCTGAAGTCGGAAGATGCGGCGCCGCTGCTCTGCGCTGGCATCACGACATATTCGCCGTTGCGACACTGGAAGGTTGGCCCGGGGCAGAAGGTGGGCGTCGTTGGCCTGGGCGGCCTCGGCCACATGGCGGTAAAGCTGGCTAAAACGATGGGCGCGCATGTTGTCGTGTTCACGACCTCGCCAAGCAAAGTCGCTGACGCGAAAGCGCTTGGCGCAGACGAGGTGGTGCTGTCGAAAGACGCAAGCCAGCTCGATGCGCACAAGAACAGCTTTCACCTGATCATCAACGCGGTTTCGGCCGCGCACGATCTGGAAACGTACACGCAGCTGCTGCGCCGCAACGGCACACTCTGCCTCTTGGGCGCGCCGCCGATCACGGAAAGCCATGCCTGGCCGCAAGTGTTCACGATGCTGATGGGGCGCCGCTCGGTGGCGGGTTCGCCCATCGGCGGCATCCGCGAGACGCAGGAGATGCTTGATTTCTGCGCCGAGAAGGGCGTCGCGCCGGAGATCGAGATGATCACCCCGGATGGCATCAACGCCGCTTACGAGCGTCTGACGAAGGGCGATATCCGCTACCGCTTCGTCATCGACATGGCGACGTTGGCCTAACTGGAAAAAGAGCGCCTCGGTTCATAGAACCGGGGCGCTTTTTCATGCTGCATCGGATATCTTTGCCGCCATGACGATCGACAACGAAAATGACCTGGAAGCGCTGAAGCGGATCGGCGCTATCGTCGCGCGTACGCTGCAGGCGATGGGCAAGGCGCTTGAGCCCGGCATGACGACGCGCGACCTGGATGCGATCGGCGCGAAGCTGCTGGAAGCAGAAGGCGCGCGTTCGGCGCCGGCGGTGACTTACAATTTCCCCGGCCAGACTTGCATCTCGGTGTTTCCGGATATTGCGCACGGCATTCCGGGTGATCGCGTGTTGAAGGCGGGCGATCTGGTGAACATCGACGTCTCGGCGGAGAAGGACGGGTATTTTGCCGACACGGGCTCGAGCTTTGTGATGCCGCCGGAGGCGCCGAAGCTGGCGCGCCTGGCGCGTGACGGCAAACGCGCGATGTGGGCGGGCGTGAACACTGTGCGCGCTGGCGCAAAGCTCGGCGACATCGGCCGCGCGGTGCAGCGTTTCGCGGATCAGAACGGCTACACTTTGATCCGCAATCTCGCGAGCCATGGCGTTGGCCGTGGGCTGCACGAAGAGCCGGGCGCGATACCGACATGGGATGAGCCGGGCGAGCGGCGCCGTATCGGCGAGGGCTTGGTGTTTACGATCGAACCGTTTCTTTCTATGGGCTCGGAATGGGCCGTAGAAGGCGGCGATGAGTGGACGCTGCGCGCTGATACCGGCGCGCCGACTGTGCAGTTCGAGCACACTTTGGTCGCCACCAAGCGCGGTTACATCGTGTTGACCGCAGCGTGAGCCCGCGCGCGCCGCCGCACCGTCGGTGGCGCTTTATCGCGATGATCGCGATTGTTGTGTTCGTGTCGATGCTGCTTCTGCAAGAAGCGCTGGCGCGCGCGCTAGCTGGCTGGCTCGCTGGCGTGTGGGTGACGACCATCGATCTCTTGCTGCGCATTTTGGGCGCGCCGCTTGGCGTGTTTGCCTAGGCTTTCGTCCAGCGAAACACTTGCTCCAGCGGCACGCCGAATGCGTCGGCAATCTTGAACGCGGCTTCGAGGGAAGGTGCGTATTTGTTTTGCTCGATGGCGATGACGGTTTGGCGCGTCATGCCGATGCGGTCGGCCAATTGTGCTTGCGTCATTTCGCCATTCTCGAAGCGCAGGCGCCGGATTTCGTTTTCGATCGGCATCTTAGACGCCCAGCTTGAAGTGGGCGATGCGGGCTAGGTCGGCGCCGATTTGCGCTAACACGAGAACCCCGAGCATAAGATTGGCAGCGAAGACGGCGCTGTACCCAGTCAGCAACATGATGATAACGCCGCCGGCGCCGACCGCTGTGATGATCCCTGCGATGCGCGCGGCCTTTAGATTGATCAGCTGCTCGCGTTCGTCGGGTTGTGCTTGGTTGCGCGGCGCTTCGAGGCGAGCGGCAAGACGCATCGCCAGTGTCAAGAAGACCAGGCCCGCCAGCACGATCATCGCGGCGGTTGCGTTGCCGCCACTGGGGCCGTCCTCGGCGACGACAAGGAAGTAGCCAAAGAACACTGCGACGTGGCCGCCGAGCGAACTCCAGGCGAGGCGTTCGCGAAAGGAAAGGGCGCGTCCCATGCTACACCCCCGTGCGGAAGTGAGCGATCTGGGCGAGGGCTTTGACGATCTCGGAAATGACCATCGCCGCTAGCAGCAGATTGGCGACGAGAATGCCGCTCCAGCCCATGAGCAGTGCGCCGATCAAACACACCACGCCAACGGAGAGCGTGTAGGAGGCGATGCGCTCGGCCTTCAGTTCGATGAGCGTCTCGCGCTCGTCGGCGGGCGCGTTGGCGGCTCGGGGATTGAAGAAGGTGGCCACGATGGTGAGGCCAACTGTGATGATCACCAACATGACGACCGCGCCGACCATCAGGCCGAGGCTGAGGCCAGCGGCGTAGCGCGCATCCCAACCCTGCCACAGGTTGTAGAAATACCCCCCAAAAACAACCCCATAGGCAATTAGCGCGATCCAAGCGCTCTTTTCTCGGAACGACATTAAATCCTCCATACGTGTCTGCTTATTCCGACATTATGTCAAATATAACGAACATAAAGTCAAGTAAGACATACAGAGAGCTCGTTGACAATCTTTTCCAGACAAGTTTATAAAACAAACCTGTTGAGGCGAGCGGAGGCTTGCCCCGTGGAGGGTGTGATGTCGGGAATGGGCGGCGGAGAGCGGTTTCACGCTTTGGACGCGGTGCGGGGCGGGGTGCTGATCCTCGGCGTCTTCTTTCACGGCATCCTGTCGTTCCTGCCGGGGACGCAGGTTTGGCTGGTGATGGATTCGGCGCGCAGCGTCGAACTCTCGGTGCTGTTCTTCACGCTGCACATCTTCCGGATGACCGTGTTCTTCGTGCTCGCGGGTTTCTTTGGGCGGTTGCTGCTGGAGCGCCTTGGCGTCGGCGGTTTCGTGCTGAACCGCGCTAAGCGTATCGCGCAGCCGCTGGCGATGTTTTGGCCGATCGTGCTGACGGCGTTTATCGCGACGCTGATCTGGGCTGCGGTGCAGGCCAATGGCGGTGTTGCGCCGGAAGGTCCGCCGCCGCCGCCACTCACCGCAGAGACGTTCCCGTTCCTGCACCTGTGGTTTCTCTATGTGCTGCTGATCTTCTACGCGGTCGCGCTGGTTGTCCGTGCGTTCGTGCATTTGATCGATCGCCGCGGTGGTTTGCGTGCGCGTTTGGTTGATCCGGTCGTGCGTTTGCTGAGCGGCTGGGCGGCGCCTGTGTTGCTCGCAATTCCGGCTGCGGCTGCGCTCTACTTCACGCCGGGTTGGATGCTGTGGTTTGGCATACCGACGCCGGATACGGGCATCGTTCCGAACTCGACGTCGATGGTGATTTACGGCTTCGCGTTTGGCCTCGGTTGGTTGCTCAATCGGCAGCCGGAGCTTTTGCAAGGCTGGGGCGAACGTTGGGGCGCCTATGTCGGTCCGGCGATCGGCGCGACCATCGGCTGCCTGATGATGACGAGCTTGACGCCGGTCTTCACCGCCTCGGCGCAAGACTTTACGATGGCGACGCAGGATCTGCGCACGCTTGGCTATGCCGCGCTCTACGCTTTCGCGTGCTGGGCCTGGACGATTGCGATCATTGGCTTTGCCGTGCGCCACCTTGCTGGCCACAGCCCGGCGCGGCGCTATCTCGCTGATGCGTCGTACTGGATCTACATCGTTCACCTGCCGATCCTGATCGCGCTGCAAACTTTGATCGCGCCGTATCCGGGGCCGTGGTTCGTGAAGTATCCGGCGATGCTGGTTGTCGCTTTCATCATCATGCTGGCGAGCTATCAGTGGCTGGTGCGCTATTCTTGGATCGGCGCGATTCTCAACGGCAAACGCGAGAAGCCGGTGCGTCAGGCTAAGTTTGGCCAACAATTGGCGGCGGCGGAGTAGGGGCACATGAACGCAGAACTCGAAAGCGCGCGCGACGATCTTGCCTACATGCGCTCGCTCATCGGCGGCGGCACCGAGCGGATGCTGGCAACGATCGGCGAGGCATTCTTCTGGGCTGGGTTGATCTACGGCGCGCAGTGCGGCTTGCATGCGTTGCAAGTTGTGGGGCTCGCGCCAAGCACGGGATTGCCGGCGTTGGCGATCGCGTGGGTCCCAACGATCCTTTTCTGCGCAGTTCTCACCGTGATTATCTGGAAAGGTCGAAAGGCGCAGGAGGGCGGGCCCTCATCTCGTGCGCTGGGCGCGGTGTTTCAGGGCGCGGGCTTGGCGAACCTGGTGATGGCGTTCGTGTTTGCGTACGGCGCCTACAAATTCGAAACACCGGGGCTTTGGCTTTATCACCCCGTTGTCGTCTGCATGTTTCAGGGCGTCGCTTGGTACGTCGCGTGGGTGATCTTACGCCGCGCTTGGCTTTGGTTGGTCGCGATCGGTTGGTTCGCGACGACGGTGGGACTGGGCAGCGTCATCGGCGATGGCGGCTGGTATCTCGCCATTTTGAGCGTAGCGCTCATCGTACTGATGGCGATCCCTGGTTGGGTGATCTGGCGCGGCGCGAAGAAGGCGCCCTGACATCGTGGCCTCCTTCGACATTGGCAAATTGGACGACGTAATCCACGGGCGCGTGCGCCTGGGGGTGATGGCGTATCTGGCCGATGCCGGCGTTGCGGACTTCACCGAGTTGAAGACGCTGCTCGACGTTACGCAGGGCAATCTCTCGGTGCACCTGCGTAAGCTGGAAGAGGCGGGGTACATCTCGATCGATAAAAGCTTCCTCGACCGCAAACCGCTGACGCGGGTGCGCATGACGGAACAAGGGCGAGGCGCATTTGCGGCGTATCTAGAGGCGATCGCAAAACTGGTGGGGGACGGGCGCTAGGGGGCGGGCCAAAGCCGTGTCTTCGCGGGCGCACAATGTGGGTCCGGCTTGCCAAGCTGCGGGAATTATGCCTGCCGCCCTTGCGAGGCCGCATTAAACCGTGCATATCGCCGCGTTCGGCAGGGGTTAACCCGGCCGATACCTGTCCGAGACTGCAGGCGCCAGACGCATTGTCTGCCCGTGAGGGCGCTTTGTGTGTGGCTTAAATCGTTGAAAGGTTGGGATATTCCCGACCCTTCCCGGGCCCGCAATAGACAGAAGCTGACGTTTTTCGGGGGTGGCTGTCAAGGCTCATCCCCAGAGGCCGGCTCCTGGGACAGGCTGCGCGTGGGTCGCGCGCCGCTCGGGGGCTTTAACCACCGGCCGGTTGATCCGCGCGCGCTGACTACAGCGCCTGGATTGGCCGGGCGCTGACTGAGGAGACCGCAATGGATCGTGCTCAGAAGGCCGAAACGGTGGAATCGCTGAAAGGCGTCTTCGCCGGGGCTGGGTTGGTGGTCGTTGGCCACTATTCCGGTCTGACCGTTGCGGATTTGACGGTGCTGCGTACGCGCCTTCGTTCTGAAGGCGCCTCGCTCAAAGTGGTGAAAAACCGCCTGGTGAAGCTGGCGATCGCGGATACGCCCAAGGCGTCCGCGTCCGACCTGTTCACCGGCCCCACGGCAATCGCTTACTCCGCTGACCCGATTACGGCCGCTCGCGTCGCAGTCGCTTACGCGAAGGAAAAGGAAAAGTTCGTCGTTCTCGGCGGGCTGTTCGGCGACCAGCTGCTCGACAAGCAAGGCGTCCAGGCTTTGGCCACGCTGCCTTCGCTCGACGAGCTGCGTGGGAAGATCATTGGTCTGGTGCAGGCGCCCGCGACGAAGATCGCCGGCGTGCTCGCAGCGCCCGGCGGCCAGCTGGCGCGCGTGCTCAATGCCTACGCCACCAAGGACGCCGCTTAACCGTCACATCCGCATATCGTTGAAAACACGTACAAAACGTCAGGAACAAAGATCATGGCAAACCTCGAAAAGATCGTCGAAGACCTTTCGGCGCTGACCGTCCTCGAAGCCGCTGAGCTCTCGAAGATGTTGGAAGAAAAGTGGGGCGTTTCCGCCGCCGCTCCGGTTGCTGTCGCCGCTGCTGGCGGTGGCGCTCCGGCCGCCGCCGCCGAAGAGAAGACCGAGTTCACGGTCATGCTCACGGGCGCTGGCGACAAGAAGATCGAAGTCATCAAGGAAGTGCGCGCGATCACCGGCCTGGGCCTCAAGGAAGCCAAGGACCTGGTCGAAGGCGCACCGAAGGCGGTGAAGGAAGGCGTGAACAAGGCCGACGCGCAAAAGTTCAAAGAACAGCTTGAAAAAGCCGGCGCGAAGGTCGATCTGAAGTAACTCGCATAAAGCAAGCGGAAGCGCGGCCGTTCCCCCGGGAATGGCCGCGACTTCTGCACTTGTGTGTCCGGGGACCAGTTTCCCGCGATACGCGTCGAAGCGCCGTTCCGCCCATGGTGCTTCGGGAAATGGGTCGGGCCTTCCGGATTGGAAGGGCCAGGGCGGAAACAAGGCGGCTCATGCTGCCCGCGGCTGGCGAACCTTATGGCCGGAGGTTCGCGGACTAGCGCGGGGAGCCCATGGGAAGACGAGAACAGATGACTCTGTCGTACACCGGGAAGAAAAAAATCCGTAAGTCGTTTGGCAAAATCCCGGAAGCGGGACGGATGCCGAACCTGATCGAGGTGCAAAAGAGCTCCTACGATCAATTCCTGCAGAAGGACGGTCGCTCGTACGAGCGGATCGATGAAGGCCTGCAGGCCGTGTTCAAATCGGTGTTCCCGATCCGTGATTTCTCGGACCGCGCGGTTCTCGAGTACGTGTCGTACGAATTCGAAGAGCCGAAGTTCGACGTTGAAGAATGCCAGCAGCGCGACATGACGTATGCCGCGCCGCTGAAGGTGAAGCTACGCCTGATCGTCTTTGAAACGGACGAAGAAACCGGCGCGAAGTCCGTCAAGGACATCAAAGAACAAGACGTCTATCTCGGCGACATCCCGCTGATGACGGACAAGGGTACGTTCGTCGTGAACGGCACTGAGCGCGTGATCGTGTCTCAGATGCACCGTTCGCCGGGCGTCTTCTTCGATCACGACAAGGGCAAGACGCACGCTTCGGGCAAGCTGCTGTTCGCCGCGCGCGTCATCCCGTACCGCGGCTCGTGGCTCGATTTCGAATTCGACGCCAAAGACATCATGTTCGTCCGCATCGACCGGAAGCGTAAGCTGCCGGCGACGACGCTGCTCTACGCGCTCGGCATGTCGAGCGAGCAAATTCTGAGCACGTTCTATCAAACCTCGATCTACAAGCGCACGCGCGCTGGCTGGACCACGAAGTACCGCGCCGAACGCTGGCGCGGCGTGAAGCCGCTCTATGACCTGGTCGATGCGAAGACGGGCAAGGTCGTCGCCGAAGCCGGCAAGAAAATCTCGGCTCGTAACGCCAACAAGCTGGTCGAAGACGGCGTCGTCGACATTCAGGTGCCGAGCGAGGACCTGTTCGATCGCTACATCGCTGAGGATATCGTCAATCCGGAAACGGGTGAGATCTATTCGGAAGCCGGCGACGCGCTGAGCGAAGCTGCGCTGGCGACGTTGATCGAAGCCGGCATCCACGATCTGCCGATCCTCGACATCGATGCCGCCACCATTGGCCCGTACATCCGCAACACGCTGAAGCTCGACAAGAACGAGAGCCGCGAACAAGCGCTGTTCGACATCTACCGCGTCATGCGTCCCGGCGAGCCGCCGACGATCGACACGGCGGAAGTTCTGTTCAACGCGTTGTTCTCGGACAGCGAACGCTACGATCTTTCCGCGGTCGGCCGCGTGAAGATGAACATGCGCCTTGGCCTCGATACTGACGACACCGTTCGCACGCTGCGTCTGGAAGACATCCTCGAAGTGCTGCGCACGCTGACCGATCTCCGTGACGGTCGCGGTGAAGTCGACGACATCGACAACCTCGGTAACCGCCGTGTGCGTTCGGTCGGCGAGCTGATGGAAAATCAGTATCGCATCGGCTTGCTGCGCATGGAGCGCGCGATCAAGGAACGCATGTCGTCCGTCGACATCGAAACCGTGATGCCGCACGATTTGATCAACGCGAAGCCTGCGGCGGCTGCGGTTCGTGAATTCTTCGGCTCCTCGCAGCTGTCGCAATTCATGGACCAAACCAATCCGCTGTCGGAGATCACCCACAAGCGCCGTCTCTCGGCGCTCGGCCCGGGCGGTCTGACGCGTGAGCGCGCGGGGTTCGAAGTTCGCGACGTGCACCCGACGCACTATGGCCGCATCTGCCCGATCGAAACGCCGGAAGGCCCGAACATCGGTCTGATCAACTCGCTGGCGACGCATGCGCGCGTCAACAAGTACGGCTTTATCGAGAGCCCGTACCGCAAGGTCTCGAACGGCAAGCCGTCGAGCGACATCGTCTATCTATCGGCGATGGAGGAGACCAAGCACAAGATCGCGCAGGCCAACGCGCAGATGGATGCGAAGGGCAATCTCACCGAAGACCTCGTGCAAGCGCGCGAGAACGGTGAAGCGCAACTCATCCCACGGGAAGAAATCGATCTGATGGACGTGTCGCCGAAGCAGGTTGTTTCGGTCGCCGCGGCGCTGATCCCGTTCCTCGAGAACGACGACGCCAACCGCGCGCTCATGGGCTCGAACATGCAACGCCAAGCGGTGCCGCTGCTGCAAGCAGATGCGCCAATCGTTGGCACCGGCATGGAAGGCACTGTTGCGCGCGATTCCGGCGCCGCCATCACGGCGCGCCGCACCGGCATCGTCGAGCAGGTGGATAGCCAGCGTATCGTTATCCGCGCGACGGAAGAGAAGGACCCGGCCAAGCCCGGCGTCGATATCTATCGTCTGCTGAAATTCCAGCGCTCGAACCAGAACACCTGCATCACGCAGCGCCCGATCGTCCGCGTCGGCGACTTGATCAAGGCTGATGACATCATCGCCGATGGTCCGTCGACCGAACTCGGCGAGCTCGCGCTCGGCCGCAACGTGCTCGTCGCGTTCATGCCCTGGAACGGCTACAACTTCGAAGACTCGATCCTGATTCGATCCACATCGAAGAGTTCGAAGTCGCCGCCCGCGACACCAAGCTCGGCCCGGAAGAAATCACCCGCGACATTCCGAACGTCGGTGAAGAAGCGCTTCGCAACCTCGACGAAGCGGGCATCGTCGCCATCGGCGCCGAACTTGAGCCTGGCGACATTCTCGTCGGTAAAGTGACGCCGAAGGGCGAAAGCCCGATGACGCCGGAAGAAAAGCTGCTGCGCGCCATCTTCGGCGAAAAGGCCAGCGACGTGCGCGACACGTCCTTGCGTCTGCCGCCGGGCGTGAATGGCACCGTCGTCGAAGTGCGCGTGTTCAACCGCCACGGCGTCGATAAGGACCAACGTGCGCTCCAGATCGAGAAGGAAGAAATCGAACGCCTCGCGAAGGACCGCGACGACGAGCTCGCGATCCTCGAGCGCAACATCTTCGGCCGCCTGCAGGAAATCCTGATCGGCAAGCAAGCCGCGACGGGCCCGAAGGGCTTCAAGAAGGGCGTGATCGAAGCTGACGCGTTCGAGCAGTACAGCCACGGCCAGTGGTGGCAGTTCGGCGTTGAAGACGAAGCCGCGATGACTGAAATCGAAGCGCTGAAAAAGCAATACGACGACGCCAAGAAGCGTCTCGATGCGCGCTTCGCTGACAAGGTCGACAAGCTCACCCGCGGCGACGAGCTGCCGCCAGGCGTGATGAAGATCGTGAAGGTCTTCGTTGCGGTGAAGCGCAAGCTGCAGCCGGGCGACAAGATGGCCGGCCGTCACGGCAACAAGGGGATCATCTCCAAGATCGTGCCGGTCGAAGACATGCCGTTCCTGGAAGACGGCACGCATGTCGATTTCGTTCTGAACCCGCTCGGCGTGCCGTCGCGGATGAACGTCGGCCAGATTCTTGAGACGCACTTGGGTTGGGCCTGCGCCGGCATCGGCAAGCAGATCCGCGCCGCTTGTGACGCATTCGAGCGCGACGGCGATAAAAAGCCGCTCGAAGCGAAGCTGCGTGACTTCTACGGCGACAAGGAAGAACTGCCGAAGTCGTCAGAGGACCTGAAAGAGTTGGCGCGCAACATCGAAAAGGGCGTGCCGATTGCAACGCCAGTGTTCGACGGCGCCAAGGACAGCGACATCCGCGATCTCCTCCGCAAGGCGGGCTTCTCGGAAACGGGTCAGGTGACGTTGTTCGACGGCCAAACTGGCGAGCAATTCAAGCGCCCGGTCACGGTCGGCTACATGTACATCCTGAAGCTGCACCACTTGGTCGACGACAAGATCCACGCCCGTTCGATCGGTCCGTACTCGCTGGTCACCCAGCAACCGCTCGGCGGCAAGGCGCAGTTCGGCGGTCAGCGCTTCGGCGAAATGGAAGTGTGGGCGCTCGAAGCTTACGGCGCGGCGTACACGCTCCAGGAAATGCTGACGGTGAAGTCCGATGACGTCGCCGGCCGGACCAAAGTCTACGAGGCCATCACGCGCGGTCACGACACGTTCGAAGCGGGCATCCCCGAGTCGTTCAACGTGCTCGTGAAGGAAATGCGCTCGCTCGGCCTCAACGTCGAACTGATCGACGGGGCGCGCCTGAAGGCGGCCGAATAATAAGAGCCGGCGCGTCTCGGGTGAGACGCGCCGGTCTCTGATGTGAATGAACCCACGGTGCTCTGGCCGCACACCAGAGCGACGGAAGGTCGAAACCATGAATGCTATGAACCAAGACCTGATCAACAACACCTTCGGCAACCAACCGCCGGCGCCTGTGTTCGATCAGATCAAAATCTCGATCGCGAGCCCGGAGCAGATCAAGTCCTGGAGCTTCGGCGAGATCAAGAAGCCTGAGACGATCAACTACCGCACGTTCAAGCCTGAGCGTGACGGCTTGTTCTGCGCGCGCATCTTTGGCCCGATCAAGGATTACGAGTGCCTGTGCGGCAAGTACAAGCGCATGAAGTACAAGGACATCATCTGCGAAAAGTGCGGTGTCCAAGTTACGCTGCAGCGCGTGCGCCGCGAGCGCATGGGCCACATCGAGTTGGCGGCCCCGGTCGCGCACATCTGGTTCTTGAAGTCGCTGCCGAGCCGCATCGCGCTGATGCTCGACATGGCGCTGAAGGACATCGAGAAGGTCCTGTACTTCGAACAGTACATCGTGCTCGAGCCGGGCCTTACGCCGCTCGAAGCCAAGCAATTGTTGACCGAAGAGGATTACCTCAAGGCGCAAGACGAATACGGCGAAGACAGCTTCACCGCCTCGATCGGCGCCGAAGCTGTGCGCGAATTGCTGATGGGCCTGAACCTCGAAAAGGAAGCCGAGCAGCTGCGCAAGGAGATCGCTGAATCGACCTCCGAGCTGAAGCCGAAGAAGCTGGCCAAGCGCCTGAAGCTGGTCGAGGCGTTCATTCGTTCAGGCAACAAGCCTGAATGGATGATCTTGACGATCGTGCCGGTGATCCCGCCGGAACTGCGCCCGCTGGTGCCGCTCGATGGCGGCCGCTTCGCGACGTCGGACCTGAACGATCTCTATCGCCGCGTCATCAACCGCAACAACCGCTTGAAGCGGCTGATGGAGCTGCGCGCCCCGGACATCATCATCCGCAACGAAAAGCGGATGCTGCAGGAAGCTGTCGACGCGCTGTTCGATAACGGCCGCCGCGGCCGCGTTATCACGGGCGCCAACAAGCGTCCGCTGAAGTCGCTCGCCGACATGCTGAAGGGCAAGCAAGGGCGCTTCCGCCAGAACTTGCTCGGCAAGCGCGTCGACTATTCGGGCCGTTCGGTCATCGTCGTCGGTCCGGACCTGAAGCTGCACCAGTGCGGCCTGCCGAAGAAGATGGCGCTCGAACTGTTCAAGCCGTTCATCTACGCGCGTCTCGACATCAAGGGCCTTTCCGGCACCGTGAAGCAATCGCGCCGCATGGTCGAAAAAGAGCGTCCGGAAGTTTGGGACGTTCTGGAAGAAGTCATCCGCGAGCACCCGGTTCTCTTGAACCGCGCGCCGACGCTCCACCGCTTGGGCATCCAAGCATTCGAGCCGAAACTCATCGAAGGCAAGGCGATCCAGTTGCACCCGCTGGTCTGCGCCGCGTTCAACGCTGACTTCGACGGCGACCAAATGGCCGTGCACGTTCCGCTCGCGCTCGAAGCGCAGCTGGAAGCGCGCGTGCTGATGATGTCGACCAACAACATCCTCTCGCCCGCAAACGGCAAGGCGATCATCGTGCCGTCGCAGGATATCGTGCTCGGCCTCTATTACATGTCGCTGACGAAAGATGGCGAACCGGGCGAAGGCAAAGTCTTCGGCTCGATCGGCGAAATCGAGTCAGCGCTCGAAGCGGGCGTCGTCAGCCTGCACAGCAAGATCAAGGCGCGTTACGAAACCGTCGATGAAAACAACAAGCCGGTTCGGCTGAAGATCGACACGACGCCTGGCCGCATGAAGTTGGCCGAACTGCTGCCGCGCCACCCGAAGATCAGCTACAAGCTGCTCGACCAGACGCTGACCAAGAAGGAAGTCGGCAACCTGATCGACAACGTCTATCGGTTCTGCGGCCAGAAGGCGACGGTGATCTTCGCCGACCGCATCATGCAACTTGGTTTCCGCGAAGCCGCCAAAGCCGGCATCAGCTTCGGCATGGCCGACATGGTCGTGCCGAAGGCGAAGGAAACTTTGGTCGAAGATACGCGCCAACGCGCGGCCGAGTACGAAAAGCAATACGCGGATGGCCTCATCACGCGTGGCGAAAAGTACAACAAGGTCGTCGATGCTTGGTCAAAGTGCACCGACAAAGTCGCTGACGCGATGATGGAAGAGGCGTCCAAGCCCGCCCGCATGAAGGACGGCCGTTTGGGCGAACTGAACTCCGTCTTCATGATGGCGCACTCGGGCGCACGTGGTTCGAAGAACCAGATGAAGCAGCTCGCCGGCATGCGCGGCCTCATGGCCAAGCCGTCGGGTGAAATCATCGAGACGCCGATCATCTCGAACTTCAAGGAAGGCCTCTCGGTTCTCGAATACTTCAACTCGACTCACGGCGCCCGTAAGGGCCTCGCGGATACGGCGTTGAAGACGGCGAACTCGGGCTATCTCACGCGTCGTCTCGTCGACGTTGCGCAAGATTGCATCATCACCGAGGAAGATTGCGGCACGCAGGACGGCATCCAGATGACTCCGGTCATCGACGGCGCCGACATCGTCGTCTCGCTCGGCACCCGTATCCTCGGCCGCACCGCGGCGGTGGACATCGTCGATCCGAGCAACGGCAAGATCGTTGTCCCAGGCGGCACCTTCCTCGACGAAGACGTCGTTGTGGCGATCGAGAAGTCAGGCGTGCAAGCCGTGAAGGTGCGCTCGGTGCTGACCTGCGAAACCCGGACGGGCGTCTGCGGTGCTTGCTACGGCCGCGACCTCGCGCGCAACACGCAAGTGAACATCGGCGAAGCTGTCGGCGTCATCGCGGCGCAATCGATCGGCGAGCCGGGCACGCAGCTCACCATGCGCACGTTTCACATCGGCGGCGCGGCGCAGGTCGCCGAGCAATCGGTGATGGAATCGGCGCACGACGGCTCGATCCGCTTCGTGAACCGCAACACGGTGAAGAACGCCGCTGGCGAACTCATCGTCATGAGCCGCGGCATGCAAGCCGTGGTCGTGGACGAAGACGGCAAGGAGCGTCAGAGCTTCAAGCTCTCGTTCGGCGCGCGTCTCAAGGTTGACGAAAAGTCGAAGATCAAGCGCGGCGATCGCATCTCGGATTGGGATCCCTACGCCACGCCGATCCTCACGGAAGTCGCCGGCAAGGCGAAGTTCGAGGACGTGATCGAAGGCGTCTCGGTCCGTGACGAGTTCGACGAAGCAACCGGCATCTCGTCGCGCGTCGTTATCGATTGGCGCTCGACCACGAAGGGTTCGGACTTGCGTCCGAGCATCGTGATCCTCGACTCCAAGGGCAAACCGGCGAAGCTCGCGAACGGCACGGAAGCGCGCTACACGCTTCCGGTCAGCGCCATTCTGTCGATCAATGACGGTGACGATGTCACGCCTGGCCAAGACCTCGCGCGTATGCCGACGGGCGGCGCCAAGACCCGCGACATCACCGGCGGTCTGCCGCGCGTCGCGGAATTGTTCGAAGCCCGCCGTCCGAAGGATCACGCGATCATCGCCGAAGGCGATGGCCGCGTTGAGTTCGGCAAGGACTACAAGAACAAGCGCCGCCTGCGCGTCGTGCCGGAAGGCGAGGACGAAGAGGCGATCGAGTACATGATCCCGAAGGGCAAGCACATTCCGGTGCAAGAAGGCGACTTCGTGAAGAAGGGCGATTACCTGCTCGACGGCAACCCCGCGCCGCAGGACATCCTCTCCATTCTCGGCGTCGAAGCGCTGGCGAATTACCTCGTTGAGGAAATTCAGAAAGTGTACCGCCTGCAGGGCGTGCCGATTAACGACAAGCACATCGAGGTGATCGTTCGCCAGATGCTGCAAAAGGTCGAAGTGATGGATGCCGGCGACACCGAATTCCTGAAAGGGGAAGCGGTTGAGGCGCTCGATCTCGAAGACGAGAACAAGCGCGTGAAGGAGCTTGGTCTGAAGCCGGCGACGGCGCAGCCCATGCTGCTCGGCATCACCAAGGCGAGCTTGCAAACACGCTCGTTCATCTCGGCGGCGTCGTTCCAAGAAACCACGCGCGTGCTCACCGAAGCTGCCTCGTACGGCAAGTCGGACACGCTCGAGGGGCTCAAGGAAAACGTCATCGTCGGCCGCCTCATTCCGGCGGGCACGGGCGGCCAACTGCGGCGCTATCAAAAGCTCGCGGCCGAACGCGATGCGCAACTGGCGATCGAACGCGGCGACGCGCCGCGTTTGCCGGAAGCGGCCGAATAAAAGTCAGGGAAGAAACGTCCAAAAACAAAACGGCCCGGGAGCGATCCCGGGCCGTTTAACTTTGTGCGCTAACGCGTGAGCCAACGGAACGCGCGGGTGAGAAAGGCGGGAGCATCAGCGCGCACCGGATCGCCATGCGCTACAAGGACCTTGGCGGCCGGCCATTCCAGAATGCGCGCGAGGCTTGCACGTGCTGCGGTGCGATTGACGAAGGCGAGGCGGAATTTTTGCGGCGTTGCAGGCTCAACGCCGATCATGCCGTCGAACCTGGCAACGACGGCGCGGACACCGCTATACCAATCGGGCGGAAAGTTCTGCAGCAGATCGCAGAATAACACCGTGCCGCTGGCGCGATGGAAGAAGACCGCCTCGGTTGCAATGAGATTGCCGCGCACCAATACCTGATCGATCTCGCTGGCCCAGTGGGCGGGCGCAGTGTCGGTCAGGTCGGCGTCGAACGCGATATCCTTGCGGCTCGCGCGCGATCCCGGCGCTGCATAGAGCGTCGCGTCCGGGTAAGCGCGCTTCCAATCGGGCAATGCGAGATGGTGTAGCGAGGTCGGCGTCACCAAGAAGCGTACTTGGCCAAGCGCATTGATCTCAGCGCGGAGTTCATCGCTCAACGCAACTGGCGACCAGATGAACAGGCGGCCATCGGCGAGACGGATCGTCGCCATACGCGTCGGGTAGTGAAAACCGACGCTCTCCACGTTGGGCCCGGAGGCGATCCAGATGTTTTCGCCGAACGGTTCGAGCAATGCCATCGCGCAATTCTATGCGCGCCGTGCGCCGCTGAGAACGGCTTACGGCCCGCCGCCGGGGATTGGTGGTCCGCCCGGGCCTTGGTCCTGTGGTGGGCGTTGTGGGCCGGAGCCGAACTGGTAGGTCAGCGCGATGCGGGCGCGGGTGCCGGCGGCGCTGTATTCGGTGCGCTCGTAATAATCGTCGGTGACGATCTGCGAGATCTGATCGGTGCTGTTGAAGATGTCGTGCACCATGAACACGGCGAACAAACGCTCCGACACGCGCCGGCGCCAGGTGAAGTTCGCCATGAAGAACGGGTCGATTTCGGTTTGAATGCCGTAGCGAGGGCCGTTGAAGCGCAGTTCAAATTGTAGCTGATCGGCGCCGACGGCGTTCTGATCGGGATCGCGCCAATCAAGCTGCGCGAGGCCGCCATACTCGATTTCGTTGCGGCGGGTGATGCCGCCGCCGCTGGTGAGCACGTCGAACTCGCGGTTGAGCACATTGCCGCTCAGCGAATAGCGCCAGCGCTCGCCGATCGGGCCGCGCAGCAGCACCTGCAAGCCGCGCTGTTCGCTGGTTCCGGCGTTCACCGGCGACGTGACGATGACGCCGTCCGGGTTCACGTCGGTGAATTGCGAGACGATGTCGTCGCTGATGCGATCGAAGAAGGTGACGCTATAGCTTGCGCCATTGCGTTGATAGATGAGGTTTGCCTCGTAGGCGTCGGTGGTCGTTGGCTCAAGGTTCGGATTGCCGGATTGAGCGCGGCCCGAGTCGGTGAAGCGGAGCGCCGGATCGAGTTGCTGGATGCCTGGGCGCTGGATGCGGCTTGTGTAGCTCAGATCAACGTTGAGCGCGGGCGTTAGCGCACGGCGAATGTGGATGCTCGGGAAGAGCCGTGAATCCGTGGTGTCTGTTTCCAGACCGCCGGAGATGACCTCGCGGCGATAGGTTTCGCTGCGCAGGCCGGGGAGCCACGTCCAATCGCCAGTGTCGAATTGATAAGTGACGTAGCCGGCGAGCGTTTGCTCATCGCCTTCGAGCGTTGCTTGATAATCGGGCGGGCCGGCGCCAGCGAGCGTGTCGAGCCGGTTGAAAATGTCTTGGCTCGTCGTGTCCGCTGAGAGGCCGTAGGTGAGAAAATTCTCGCCGGAGAGCGGACGCTCGAAATCGGCGGTCAGCCCCGCGGCGCGCATCTCGGTTTCGGAGCGTGTTTGATACTGGCTGATCGCGCCGGGACCAGCTGGCGTGATGGTGTAGAGATTGCCGGATGAATTGATGTACTCGCTGACATTGATATCGAGCTTGAACAATTCGCGCGGCTGATCGCCGTTGCGTTGGAAGTTGAAGGTGAGTTCGTTCTGATCGCCGGTGTTCGATGTTTGTGAGAGCCGGCTCGAAACAGGGCCGAGCGCATCTGAAAGCGTCGAAGATTGTGTCAGCCCGAAATTGTGCTGGCCCGTATCGTAGGCGAGGCTCATGCGGGTGCGCTCGTTCGGATTATATCCAGCTTGGAGGCGACTTGCGTACCAGCCATCCCACTCCATTTCGCGCACGCCGTCTTCGGTGGTAAGCGCGCCGCCTGGAATGTCGCGCCGTTCGCGCGCGAGATCGCTCTCCTGGCCGCCGCTATAAATGCCGATTTGGCCGCTGAGCGACCATGGCCCGTTCGACCAATTCGGCGCGACGCCGACGTGATAGCCGCCAAGCGTATCGGCGCTGACCTGGAAATTGCCGCTGAAGCCGCTGTCGAAGCGCTGGCGGGTGATGATGTTGATGATGCCGCCAGACGCGGCCGCGGAATATTGCGCCGAAGGATTGGTGATGACTTCGATGCGCTCGACATTGGCGCCGGGCAGACCGCGCAGGACTTGTTCGAGGTTTTGCCCTGGCACCGGTTGGCCGTTGATCTGAATGACGACGTTGTCCGCCCCGAGCAGCGTCACATCGCCCGCGGGCGAGACACTGACTGAGGGGATGCGGCCCAGCACGTCAAACATGTTGGTGCTTTGGGCGGTCGCGTCGTCGCGCAAAGTGTAGGTGCGCCGATCGATGCGGATTTGATCGCCGGGCTGGGCGAGCACGACGATTTCGTCGCTCTGCGTTTCATCATCTGCGGCGGCAGCGTCAGCCTCAGCTGTTGGCGCGGGCGCTGGCGGCGGCGATTGTTGCGCATGCGCAGCGCTTGCCGCGAAGGCGAGTGACGCAGACAGAAGCAGCGTCAGACGATTGAAAGTCCCCATGGCGTCGGGTTTGGCCGAATTCGCCATGCGGGACAATCAATGTGCTGCGAATGCGCCCTGAGGCGCGGCGAACGCCCTAGTCGAAGATATCGAAAAGGTCGAAGCCGCCGCGGCGGCGCTTGCGGCCGTGCTGGTCGTACTGGCCTTCGCCGCGCTCGCCGTATTCGCCGCGTTCGCCATACTCGCCCCGCTCGCCATAGCCTTGCTGCTGCGGCGGACGTTGCTGCTGCTGATAGGCCTGTTGCGCGGGCGGCTGCTGTTGCGGCGGCTGTTGTTGGTAAAACTGGGCGCGTTCCTGCTCGATGGCGACGCGCTCGGACTGGACGCCGGCGATGATTTTCTCAAGTTCCCCGCGATCCAGCCACACGCCCCGGCACGTCGGGCACATGTCAAAAGCGACGTCGTTGCGCTTCACTTCGGTCATCGAGGCGCTGCAGTTCGGGCACATCAAAAGCGGCATGAATTCCTCCGTTGCCCGGAGGATATAGTGGCAATGGAGGGGGCTTCAAAAGTGCATTGGGGCGCGGCGTTTTCGCGCCAATTCGTGAATTGCCCTAAGGTGCCGCTTATGCGAATCGAGCAGGCATCATGACAAATCCGACATCCCAGGCGCTGGCGCGCGTGAAACCCTCGGCCACCATGGCGATGAGCGCGAAGGCGCGGGCGCTGAAGGCGGAGGGCCGCGATTGCATCGCGCTGTCCCAGGGCGAACCGGACTTCGACACGCCGGACAACATCAAGGAAGCCGCGTGTCGCGCCATCGCGGACGGCAAGACCAAGTACACGGACGTCGACGGCATTCCGGAACTGAAGGACGCGATCTGCGGCAAGTTCAAGCGCGAGAACGGGCTTGAGTATAAGCGCAGCCAAGTGAACGTCTCGCCCGGCGGCAAGCCGGTGATCTTCAACGCCTTCATGGCGACGCTCAATCCGGGCGACGAAGTCGTGATCCCGACGCCGTATTGGGTGAGCTATCCGGACATGGCGCTGCTCTGCGGCGCAACGCCGGTGTTTGCGGAAACCAGCATTGAGGATGGCTTCAAGCTGCGGCCGGACGTGCTGGCGAAAGCGATCACGCCGCATACGAAATGGCTGTTGCTGAACTCGCCGTCCAATCCGTCAGGCGCCGCTTACACAGCGGATGAATTGCGCGCGCTAGCGGCGGTGCTGCTCGACTTTCCGCATGTCATGGTGCTGACCGACGACATGTACGAGCATCTGACCTACGGTGATTTCGAGTTCACGACGATCGCGCAAGTCGAGCCGCGTTTGTACGAGCGCACGCTGACGATGAATGGCGTCTCGAAAGCGTATTCGATGACGGGTTGGCGCATTGGTTATGCCGCCGGACCGGAATGGCTGATCAAGGCCATGTCAAATGTGATGGGGCAGACGACCTCGAACCCGTGCTCGATCTCGCAATGGGCGGCGGTTGAGGCGCTCAACGGTACGCAGGATTTCATTCCGAAGAACAAGAAGCTGTTTCAGGATCGGCGCGATCTCGTCGTTTCGATGCTAAACCAGGCGCAAGGCATCAAGTGCCCAACGCCGGAAGGCGCGTTTTATGTGTATCCGTCAATCGCGGGCCTGATCGGCAAGAAAGCGCCGAGCGGCAAGGTGATCGATAGCGATGAGACTTTCGCGCTTGAGCTGCTGCAATCGGAATGCGTTGCGCTCGTGCATGGCGGCGCGTTTGGGCTCTCGCCCTGCTTCCGCATTTCGTACGCGACCTCGAACCAGTGCTTGGAAGAAGCCTGCGCGCGGATACAGCGCTTCTGCGGGGCGGTGAGCTAGCTCTCGATCGAGAAACGCAAACCAGCGCGTGTCGCCAGCCGATCGATCAGCGCATCACCCATAGCTGCAGCTGGCGTCCAGACGCCGCCTGGCGTTTCGCTGCGCGGCGTATCCTTCAAGCAGAGCGCAGCTTCGGTGATCATCTTCGACGTTGATCCGTAGCCGGGATCGCGATCGCCAGTGACGGCGGCGCGCACGCTTTGGCCGTCTGGCGTGGTGCCGACATAGAGCACGTCATACATCCCGGTTTCGCGCTCTTCTTTCGACGGCCCTTCGCCAGGCTTTGGCAAAGCGAAACGGCGAAGCAGCCAGCGTGTCGGCGCAAAGCCCAGCATGCCGGCTTGCATCTTCGATTGGCCAGCCGCGCCGTTCGCGCGCTTCTTGCCGGCGTCACCTGGGCCAGTCGCCATCATCTCGGAGTAGGTGAAATCCTGGCCATACGGATAGTTACGCAGTGCGTTGGTGCGGTGGACGTTCTTGGTGTTGATGGTCGCCATCACGAACGGCGCCGACCACGTCGGGATGTCTGCATCGTGTACCGGCTTGTCGCCATCCGGTTGCGGGGCGAGCGCGCGCGGTGACAGCGCGAAGGGATCGGCTAATAACGTGCCGATCTTTGGATCGCGGCGGACGGCGTCTTGCGTCGCCAACATCGAGGCGAGCGTGCCGCCGGAGAAGCCGCCTTTCATCTTGCGCACACGGCCGCGCACGTCGCGCGCGGGTTTGCCGAAGCGGCGCTTGGCTTCTTGTTGCAAGAACCAGACGCCGCAGTCGAACGGGATGGAGTCGAAGCCGCACGAAAACACGATGCGCGCGCCGCTTTCCTGCGCTGGCTTTTCGTATTTGGCGATCATTGCCGCCATCCAGTTCGGCTCGCCGCAGAGATCGACATAGTCGACGCCGGCGCGCACGCATGCGGCAAGCAGCGGCTCGCCATAGCGCTGATAGGGGCCGGCGGTGGTGATGACGACGCGCGCGCGGTGCGCTAGCGCATCGAGCGCGCCGGTGTCTGAGGTCTTCGCTTCGATCAGCGTCAGGCTCATCGGCGCGCCAATTTCGATGGCGACAGCCTTCAGCTTTTCGCGGTCACGGCCCGCCATCGCCCAGCGCACGTCGCCATCGCCGCCTCCATAAGTGCGCTGCAGGTATTCCGCAACGAGACGCCCGGTGAAGCCGCTGGCGCCATAGACGATAACATCGAATTCCTGTGCGCTCATGCGCGTGCCCTCCGCTTGGTGCGGAGTATGGACCGGAGCTGTGTTCGCGGTCCATAAGGCTCGAGCCTCATGCCGCCACTCGCCATCGTCGCCGCGTTAAGCTCGGCGCTCATTCACGCCAGCTGGAACGCAGCCCTGAAAGGCGGGCGAGACCGCGTCGCGGACGCGTTTCTCATCGCGGTCGGTGGACTGCTGACGTGGGGCGTAGTGGCGCTTTTCTTCGGCGCGCCGGCGCCGGCGGCTTGGCCTTACCTCGCGGCATCGGTGCTCATCCACCTCGTCTATTGGGTGGTGCTGTTCAAAGCCTACGACCTTGGTGACTTGAGCCACATCTACACGCTCTCGCGCGGCTCTGCGCCGCTGCTCGTTTCGATCGGCGCCGCGCTGGCCGTGCAGGAAATCCCGCCGCCGCTGAAAATGGTTGGCATCGGCTTGGTCTCGCTTGGTGTGCTGTGCGTCGGCGCGAGCCCGAATGCGCCCTTGAAAGCGACGCTCTGGGCGCTCGGCATTGGCTGCTGCATCGCCTCGTATTCGCTGGTCGATGCGCTTGGCGCGCGGGCAGGTGGGGATGCGCTGGTTTACGTGGCGTGGACATCCGGCCTCATGGGCATTCCGATGATCGCGTTTGCGATGTGGCGGCGCGGGCCGCGCCAGCTGATGAAGGACGCGGCCGTCGCGCCGTGGCGCGGGATCGCCATCGGCGTGATCAGCTTTGCTGGTTATGGGCTCGTTCTGTGGGCGCAGACGTTTGCGCCGATCGCGCAGGTGACGGCGCTGCGCGAAACCTCCGTGGTGTTCGGCGCGCTGATTGCGTTCGTGTTCCTGCGCGAGCGCTTAGGGCCGCGGCGCTGGATTGGCGCGATCGTCGTCGCTGCTGGCGCTGGCCTGATCGCGTTCGGCTGACGCTACGGTCCCATATTGACGATGTTGCTGGGCCGCACCGGGGCAAATTCCCCGAACCTGTACATGCGCGCGCCAATCACGACATCGCCGATACAGCGTTGATAGACAGTGTTGGGCACCATGATCGGTCGCGTGCCAACTGTGTAGCCGCCGTCTTCCCATTCGCCGTACGTGCAAAAGCTTGGACCACCCATCGTGGATCCATGCACATATGCTTCGCTATTCGGCGCAATATGGTACCAAGCTTGAACGAAATAGTGGCCGGCATTAGCGCACTGCGCCGGGTTATAGAGCGCGATCGCCACATAGAGTTTCACCGGCCGCCGGTTGCGGATGAGAAGGGCCATCCTCAGTCCTCCCGGTGAAGATGTTCAGGAAGATCGCTCGGCTCGATGACCTGCACCGCAGACTCTTTCGAATCTTCGCCGCGAACTAGTTCTTCGGTCGTCGCCGGATAGCTCTTGCGGTCGCTCTCGTCGCTTTGCGTCATATCGCTTTCCTCCCTCGCGCGGAGGGTTGCATCGTTGGGGGCGCAATGCAAGCTTGGGTTGTGCTGCTCGGATCAACTGGCTTCTTGCGGCTCGGGCTTTACGATGATGGCTCATGGCCGACCTTCAAATCATCCGTATCGATGACGCTAAAGCGCTGGTGCGCGTAGGCGTGCCCGACCCTGAGCGCGCCAACCTGCAAGAGGTGCGAATTTCGGTCGCTATGGCGCTAGCGGATGTGCCGGATTTCCCGAACGAGGATCGCATCGGCGCCACTGTCGATTACGATCGCATCCTGCATTTCATCCGCGACGACCTCGGCACGCCAGCGCATCTGATCGAGACGCTTGCGGATCGCGTGGCGGGCCATTGCCTCTCGCTCTCCGACCGCGCGCTTTGGGTCGAGGTGACGGTGAAGAAGCCTTCGGTGCTTTCGGGCGACGGGATGGTCGCGGTGACGATCCGGAGGGAAGCGCCATGAGTTGGGCGCTTGTAACCGGCGCGGGCCATCGGCTGGGACGCGCAGTCGCGCTTGAACTGGCGCGCGCCAATTGGGGCGTCGTGATCCATTACAATAGCTCTGAAGGCCCGGCGCAGGAGACGGCGAACGAGCTGCGCGACGCAGGCGGAGCTGCAGCTTTGGTGCGCGGCGATCTGTTTGATGCAAGTGATCGCGAAACCCTGATCAAACGCGCCATCGAAGCGGCCGGCGCGCCGCTCAATGCTTTGGTCAATTGCGCCGCGATTTTCGAGCACGATACGATCGCCGATCTCAGCGAGGCGCAATTGCAGCGCCACATTGCGCTCAACACGTTTACGCCGTCGCTGCTGGCGCGCGATTTTGCGAGGACGCTGCCGGAAGAGGGCGCGGGCTGCGTCGTCAACTTCCTCGATTTCAAATTGGCGAGCCCGTATCCGGATCATTTCTCGTACACGCTCTCAAAATACGCGTTGGCCGGCGCAACAGAGCTCATGGCGCGCGCTTTGGCGCCGCGTGTGCGCGTGAATGCTGTTGCGCCGGGCTATGTGCTGCCGGCGCCGGGGCAGGCGCAGGCGGATTTCGAACGCTTGCACGATGATGTGCCGCTTGAGCGCGGGCCGACGCCGGAAGACGTGGCGCGCGCCGTGCGCTTCCTGATCGAAAGCGAAGCCGTGACGGGGCACACCATTTACGTCGACGGCGGCCGCCGCTTCCGCACGTTTGAGCGCGATATGGGCTTTATGTAAGCTACCGCACACTTCTGTTCATTGACTAGCGTGCGTCGCTCACGCCAGGAACGAATTGCGCGCAGCGCTGTTGCAATATTGGCTTCCCCTTTGGAAGCCGTGAGCATCCCAACAATCAGATGCGTCAGAGCTCGCGGTAGCACGCGAGTCATGCGTGCCACCAGCAACGCCGAGATTTATCGCGCGTTTCTAGCCGCTCGACGCCACCAAGGAGTTCTTCATGAAGTTCACAATGGCTCTCGCTGCTCTTGTTTGCAGTTTGTCGTTCGCTGGTTGCAGCAGCATAGCGAACCGCAACGACGCGCGCGTTCTTTCGATGAGCGCAGACAATGTCACGGTGCGATACAACGAAGGCTATCTTGAAAACGCGCAAACAACAGCAAACGGCATCTGCCAAGAACGCGGCCGAACCGCGCGACTTGATCGCGTCACACCGTCAGGCACGACCGATCGCGTTGGCTCGTTTTCCTGCATCTAGTCGGGTGTGACTCCCGTCACAGCGACAAAGCTAATCCGCCCTTAGCTTCAACTCATCGGATCGCACCGGTCCGACACCGAGATGGAGCCAGAGATGACCAAGTTTTATGCCCTCGTCGCCGCGTTGGCCGTGTTTGCCCCGGTCGCGTTCGCCACTTTGAACCAAGCTGCGCTGATCGTTGCCTAAGCCGCGCCGAAGCAGTTTCCCAAGCCGAAAGGCGCAAGAACGTTAGGCGTGCCAATGCCAAAGACAGAACGCTAAAGGGCGTCGGATCAATCCGGCGCCCTTTATGCTGTCAGGCGCTTGCTCTTATTTCCTGATCCTGCGGGACTTAACCTCTGTTATTTAAGGCGTCACGTAGACCGGCTAAGGTCCTTTCATCGCTGGCTGTAATCTTGGGCGCCGGTGACTGAGAGTAGCTCAAAGCTCCCGCCTGAATGGTGAGCTGCGCTATGAACTCCAAACTCCCCGCCGATCTGGCTCTAGCAACAACGCCCCGCGCGCCGCCGAGCGCCGTTCAGATGGTGATTTGCCCAGTCTGCCGGCAGCGCTTCAACCTCAGCAATCTGATGGACGCATATCACCACGGCCCTGAGCCGCATGAACCGACCGCCCCCAATCGTTCTTGATTTGTTCCTAATCGCGGACTATAGTCCTGCCCATGTCACGCGACCCACTGCATGGGAGGGGCGCTCGCACCAATGCGAGCGGGCGCTACGAGCGCTTTGCCCGCGAAGCCTTCGATGACGGCTGGAGCGCCGAGGAGCTGCGCCCGCTGGAAACGATCGTGACGCCGGAACTGGCGAAGACGATCATCTCCACCAATCAGAGCCCCGACATTTCCTTCGACCAATCGATCAATCCGTATCGCGGCTGCGAGCATGGCTGCATTTATTGCTACGCGCGGCCGAACCACGCTTACGTCGGCCTGTCGCCGGGCATCGATTTCGAGACCAAGCTGTTCGTGAAAGCGAATGCAGCGGAAGTGCTGGAGCAGGAATTTTCAAAGCCGAGCTATCGCCCGCGCACGATCATGATGGGCGGCGTCACCGATATTTATCAGCCGATCGAGCGCGGTTATGGCGTCACGCGCTCGCTGCTGGAAGTGATGGAGAAGTGGCGCCATCCCGTGGCGCTGATCACCAAATCGCAGCTGGTGATCCGCGACATCGACATTCTCGCGCGTTTGGCTGAGCGCGGGCTGGTGAAAGCCGCGATTTCCGTGACGACTATGGACCGGCGCATCTCGCGCGTGATGGAGCCGCGCGCGGCGGCGCCGCATCGGCGTATCGAGACGATCCGCATGCTGGCGGATGCTGGCGTCCCAGTGACGGTGATGGTCGCGCCAATAGTGCCAGCCATCAATGACCGTGAGATCGAAGCGATTCTGGAAGAGTGCGCCAAGGCTGGCGCCAGCTCAGCGGGCTATGTGGTGCTTAGGCTACCGCTCGAGATCAAGGATCTGTTCCGCGAGTGGTTGGCGCAGCATTTTCCGGATCGGCAGACGCGGGTGATGGCTTTGGTGCGCCAGATGCGCGGCGGGCGCGATTACGATCCCGAATGGGGCAAGAGGCAAAAAGGCGAGGGGCCATACGCGCAGCTGATCGCCGATAGGTTCGGCAAAGCGATCCGCCGGCTCGGCCTCGATAAGCCGCGCCTTGAACTTGATCACACCCAGTTCCGCCGCCCGCTGGAGGCGGGCGGCCAAGCGGACCTGTTCGCGGCGCAAGAATAGGCGAAACCCCATGGCCTAAATCCCTGTTCGCGCGTTAGGTACGCCGGGACGTTCAGGGAGGACTTCATGCGCATCGGCGATCAGCGGCGTTCGGACAATTTTCAAGATCGCGGGCGCGGCTCGGGTGGCGGCGGCGGTGGTGGCGGCGGCATGCTGTTCGCGGTGCTGAGCCGGCTTGGCTTGCGCGGCGCGCTGCTTGCGGTCGTGGTGCTGGGCGCAGTCTATTTCTTCATGCCGGGCATGCGTGCGCCGTTGATGGGCATGCTGGGTCTCGGCGGCGGCGAAGTGCAAGCCTCCGGCAGCGTCTGCGAAACAGCAGCGGAAGCGTGCGATTTCTCGCGCGCCGTTCTCGGCTCCACGGAAGACGTATGGTCGCGCCAATTCGCTGAAGGTCGTTTGCCGCGTTACGCGAGCGCGCCGGGCGCCTACGAAGAGCCCACGCTTGTTGTATTTACCGGCGCGGTGTCGACAGAAGGCTGCGGCGGCGCCAGCTCCGATGTTGGCCCATTTTATTGCCCGGCGGACCGGCGCCTCTACATCGATCCGGGTTTTTATCAGACGATGGAAACGCGTCTGAACGCGCCAGGCGATTTCGCGCAAGCTTACGTCATCGCGCACGAAGTGGGTCACCACATTCAAAACCTGATCGGCGCCACGCAGATGCAGGTGCAGGGCGAGAACCAAAATCAGACGTCAGTGCGCATGGAGCTGCAAGCCGATTGCCTCGCCGGCGTTTGGGGGCACACGGCGCAAGCATCGCTGGCGATCGATGAAGCGGATTTGCGTGAAGCGCTCGCCGCGGCGCACGCCATCGGCGACGATGCGCTTGGTCAATCGAATGAACGCAATTTCACCCACGGCTCGTCCGCGCAACGCATGCGCTGGTTCCGCCGCGGCTTCGACAGCGGCGACGCACGTCAGTGCGATACGTTCGCCGTGCAGAATTACGGGCAGCTGTAAGCGCGAACCCCCTCCCCCTCTAGGGGAGGGGAGCGATCAGGCCTGCCAATCCGCGGCTTGATCGATGAGGAATTGGCGAAATGCAGCGATGCGTTTCGAACGTTTCAAATCGCTTGGGTAGATGAAGTACACTTCGAAACTCGGGCCTTCGAGTTCGGGCAGGACTTTCACGAGGTTCGGATTTTCGCGCGCCATATAATCGGGCACGCTGGCGATGCCGAAGCCGCTCTCGACCGCGCGCAGCATGCCATAGACGTTGTTGATCTCGAGCAGCGGTTGGCGCGGCTTTGCATCTTCGCGGCCGGCGCGTTGCGCCCAATCCAATTCACGCATCGGCGTTGGGATGTTGGCCTGGTACGCGATGATGCGGTGGTTATCGAGCTCTTCGACTTTCTTCGGCGTGCCGTGCCGCTGCAGATAACTCGCGGACGCATAAAGGCTGACTCGTACTTCTAGCAACTTGCGCTGAATGAGATCGGCATGCGTCGCGGCCCAGAGCCGGATCGCGCACTCGGCTTCGAGTTTCAGCAGATCGTACTCGCGGTCGTCGAGCATGATCTTGAGCCGCGTCTCTGGATACGTGTCTGCGAACGCGCCAAGGCGCGGCGCAAGCCAAGTTGAGCCGAACGCAACGGGCGCGGTGACGGTCAAATCGCCGATGACCTTTTCGCGCGCGTCTTTCAGCGTCGATTCCGCGATCACGGCGGCGCCCGCCATTTCGCGGGTGAACTCCCTCAGCGCCATGCCGGGGCCGGTGAGCAGGAGCCCGCGCGCGTGACGCTGGAACAGCGGCACGCCCATTTCGTTTTCCAGGGCTGCGATCTGGCGGCTGACTGAAGACTGGCTGACGCCGAGCTTCTCGGCCGCTGCGGTCAGGCTGCCGGTCTCGGCGGCGAAGTGGAATGTTTTCAGCTTGTCCCAGTCCATCATGCCGTCCGCGCCCAAGGCGCCCACCTGGCGCCCCCGTCCGATGCAATATTGCATAGCTCCGCCGGTCGGTCGATAGATAACGGCGTTGGAGCGAGGGATTCGCGCGCATGCTCAACGGCTTCGAGGACTTCACCCACATCACGCTGTTTCGCCTCGGCGCCTCGGCGGTGACTGTTGGCGGCGTCGGCGCCTCGCTGCTCTTGCTGTTTTTGTTCATGGCCGGGGCCTGGCTCATCGGTACGACGCTGAAGCGCGTTCGCATGCGCACCCAGCCCGGCAATGCGGCGCTCTACATTTCCGAAAAAGTGCTGAGCTACGGCCTCGTCGTCATCGGCTTGATCGCCGGGCTGTCGACGCTCGGCATCGATCTCACGTCGCTTGCTGTATTCGCGGGTGGTCTCGGCATTGGCTTGGGCCTTGGCCTGCAGGGGATCATCAAAGAATTCGTCTCCGGCCTCACGCTCGTCTTCGATCGCGCTGTGCAGATCGGCGATTATGTCGAGATGCACGACGGCACGCGCGGCATCGTGCAGGAGATCGGCCCGCGCGCGACGCGTGTGCGCAATAACGACAACGTTTATCTGCTGATCCCGAATTCGAAGCTGATCGAAAACACCATGATCAACTGGACGCGGCGTGGCGAGACGCGGCGCATCCATGTGCCGTTTCAAGTCGCGATCGGCGCGGATAAGGAGAAGGTGCGCGAGTGCGTACTCGCGGCGGCGCGCGATGTGCCGTTTACGCTGCCCGATACCGATCAGCACCGAACGCAAGTCTGGCTCGTTGGCTATGGTGACAGTGCTCTGAAGTTCGAACTCATCGTGTGGCCGACGCTGGAGGCAGTGAAGCGGCCGAAGGCGATGAACGCGGCTTACACGTGGGCGATCGACGATGCATTGCGCGGCGCCGGCATCGAGATCCCGTACCCGCAACGCGATATCCGCGTGCGCGCCTTCTTCGGCGCGGAAGGCGATGATGCGCTGGAAGCGCTCAACATGCGTCCTGCCGTGCACGCGCCGCCGACGGCGCCGGCGCCAAGTGTGAACGACGCGGCCGATGATTTGCTGCGCCCCGATCCGGAGCCCGAGCCCGAAAATCCGACCGCCCCCCCGGTCGAGCCGCGCCGCGCATAGCCCACCAACCCCTTGTCAGGGTATGATTTTCGGTCTAACTGTATACAGTATGCAATTGGAAGAGACCAAAAGAGGCAATATCAGCGAGGCGGCGGCGGATGCTGTGCGCGCGATGATTGTCGATGGGCGGCTGGCGGCAGGCGATCGCGTCAACGAGGTGCATCTGGCCGCGCAGCTTGGGGTCAGCCGCACGCCTCTCCGTGAGGCTCTGAGCGGGTTGGTCGCGGAAGGCGCACTCGTCGCGCGGCCGCGGCTTGGCTATTTCGTGCGCCCGCTTTCGCTCGAAGAATTCGAACAGATCTACGACATCCGCCCGCTGCTCGATCCTGAAGCGTTGCGCCTTTCTGGTATTCCTCCCGCGAAGCGTTTGGCGCGGCTTGAGAAGCTGAATGCCGACCTGCGCAACGCCAAAGGTGTGCGCGCAATCGAGATCGATGACGCGTGGCACATGGCATTGATCGCTGAGTGCCCGAACAAGGTGCTCATAGATTTGATCCAGAGCTTCATCGTTCGCACACGCCGGTATGAGTTGGCGTTGATGCGTGAGCAAGCCAGCGTCGCGACCGCGATTGAAGATCATGATCGCATCCTGGCCGCACTTAAGGCGGGCGATCTTGACGGCGCGTGCGCGGCTTTGAAGCGCAACATGCAAAGCGGGCGCGAAACAATTGTGGTGTGGTTGAAAGCGCGCGCGGCGCAAAAGGGGACGTAAAGTGAACTGGATCAAGGCGATTGGCCTCGGCATTGCGCTGATGGCCCAGCCGGCGGCTGCGCAGAGCACACCGTCGGAGCTTGAAGGCTTGTGGGTGATGGAACGCACGTTCGCGCCGCGTCTACACGGCGAACTCACCATCAGCCGCGATGGCGATGCGTGGCGCGGCGAGATTTCCGGTGCGCGATCAGGGGCGCGCAGCGAAAACGGCGCAGTCCGCCTCGATTTCGGCATTCATGGCGCTTTCCGCGGCGCCGTGGCGCGCAATGGTGCGCTAAACGGCGTCTGGATTCAGCCTTCTGGCCGTACCGAAGAGCGCGACGACCCGACCGCCACCTCCCAATCTTTCGCGCATCCGCTAACGCTCGCCCGCAATGGGCGCGATACGTGGCGCGGTGATGTGCAACCGCTCAATGGCCGCTTCACCCTCTATCTGCGCGTTTTCCGCGACGCCGAAGGCAATCTTATTGGCGCCTTCCGCAATCACGAGATCAATTCGCGCGGCGGCGCTTCTCAGTTTCGCGTCAGCGAGGAGGGCGATGCGGTAAACTTCGTCGCGCGCTTCGACGATGGCCAAGAAGTACGCCACACCGCAACGCGTCTGCGCTCACCCGATGGCATCCGCATTTTTTGGCCCGACATCGGCAGTGATCTCGATCTGCGCCGCGCCGGGCCGGAACATGCGGCGCTGTTCTCGCCGCGTCCGCAGAATGAAGCGGCCTACGTTTACCGGCGCCCAGAGCAGCTCAACGATGGCTGGCGAACGGCGCGCGCGCGGAGCGTTGACATTGATGAAGCAGCGCTGGCGCAGTTCGTACAATCCATCATCGACGGTGATCCGTCCGCGCGGCGTCCCAATCTCATTCATTCGGTTCTGGTTGCGCATCGCGGGCGGCTGGTGCTGGAGGAGTATTTTCACGGCTACACGCGCGAGACGCCGCATGACATTCGCTCAGCCGGCAAGACATTCGCGTCGATCATGCTTGGTGCGGCGATGGAAAGCGGTGCGCCGATCACGCCAGAAACGCCGGTGTATGAGCTGATGGCGAACCTTGGCCCGTTCGAGCACGCCGATCCGCGCAAGCAGCGCATAACCATGGCGCACTTGTTGACGCACACGGCTGGCCTGGCGTGCAACGACAATGATGAGAACTCGCCCGGGAACGAGGGGCGGTTGTGGGACCAAGACAACCCGAATTTCTGGCAATACACGCTCAATCTGCCGCAGGCGCATGAACCCGGCGAACGCTACGCCTATTGCTCGGCCAATCTCAATCTCGTTGGCGGCGCGCTTAGTGCTGCGACCGGAGAGTCACTGCCGGAATTGTTCAATCGCACTATCGCGCAGCCGCTGCAGTTCGCGCCGTATTATTGGAATGTGATGCCGAACGGCGAAGGCTATCTCGGCGGCGGCGCGTTTCTTCGTCCGCGTGACCTCCTCAAGGTCGGGCAGATGTATCTAGACGGCGGCGTTTGGCGTGGGCGCCGGATCGTCAGCCGCGAATGGGTCGAGCGCTCAACGTCGCCGCGGATCGAGATTTCACCAGCGACAACGGGATTGACGCAGGAGGAGTTCGAAAACTTCTACTCACCTGGCGTCGATGGCTATGCGTGGCATCGCTACGGCGTGCGCGTTGGTGATCGCGTGGTGGAGGAGTACGAGGCCAACGGCAATGGCGGGCAGTTTCTGATTGTCGTGCCGGAATACGATCTCGTCGTGGTTTTCACCGGCGCAAACTACATGCAAGGCGGGATCTGGAGCCGCTGGCGAGATCAGTTTGTCGGCGGCGTGATTATCCCGGCGATTCAGAACTAGCTGACACGGAACCCAGCGATGATCGTTATCGCTGGGTTCCGTCGCTTGCGTGCGCCCCGGATAGGCGCGCGCCTGCGTTCGCTTATGCGCCGCGCCACGTGCCGTGAAAGCCGAGCGGTGCGGCGTAGCGGCTGCGCCAAATGACAACAGGGCCATCGCTGATGCTGGCGGCGTCGAACACGTGCACTTCTGTCGCGCGTTCGCGCTCGTTGAGCGTCACACCGACGAGCCAGGACTCGCGTTCGCCGCTTGCGCCCGGCTTCGGCACGAACAGATGCTCTTGCACCATTTGCCCTGCGCCAAAGCTGTAGCTGTCGCTCGCGCCCGTGCGCCAGTTCATCAGGCCGAGCGTCGAAACTTCGCGGTCATTGGCGATGACGACGAGATCACGCGCAAGGCCCTGACGGCGGCGATCGGTTTGCGGGAATTCGCCGTGGATACCGCTGCGTTGTAGTTCAGCGCGGCCGTCTGGATGCAGCACGGCGAGCGCCAATTCGGCCGACGGCGTTTCGCCGCTGTCTTGTTGCAGCATCGTGCGTGCTTGTTCGGTGACGAAATGCGCGTTCGGCGAGGCGCAAAGATCGAAGCGGATCGTGCCGTCGCTGTCTTCCCACGCGTCGCCGGTGTGGAAGTAGAACATCGCTGGCAGTTCGTAGGTGCGGCGGTTCGAATAATCGTTTTTATCGAGCACCAGGATGCGGAACGGCTGATCGCCATGCCACGTGTAGCCATCGACCATTGGCGCCGTCATCCGGTCATGCACCCAAGGCTGCAACGGGATGATGAGATGGCGCTCGGTCACCGCCCAATCGTGGAGATAGGAGCGCGAGCCGACATCGATCACTTGCGCGTCTTCGAGCACGCCATTGGCGGCCAACCGCCAGATGATCACGCGCTGGCCGTAGGCGCCGATATTCCAGATGCGTCCGTTCGGCTCGACTTTGGGGTGCGCGGTGAACGGCATCGCGGCGAGGTCTTCGCGGAACGGGCGGATGCCGATCGTGTCGAGCGTCTCCGGGTTCATGCGCGTCGGCGATCCGCCTTCCCATAGCGCCCAAAGCTCGCCGCCGGCGATCATCACCGAGGTGTTGGCGGCGTTGATGTCGTCCGGCGATTGCACCGGCGCGCCGCGCACGCCGCGTGTGCCGAACCCAGGAAACACAATCTCCTGGCGTTGCTGCTCGATGCGACGCTTCAGCGTGTCGGCAAACTTGCCGCTGTGGCGCGCTTGGCCGTCGGCAATGGCGAAGCGTTGGATGAAGCCGTCGCCATCGAACCAGTGGCCGGTGGATGACGAGCCATAACGAAACCAGCCCGGGCCGTTGCGATAGAGCGAGCCTTCCAGCCCGCTGGGCGCCCGGCCATGAACGCGGCGCATAGCGGCCGGCGCGTAGCCATCGACCGGTGCGTTCTCGACGCCGAGACCCCAGGGGCTCTCGCTGGCAAAAGCGGCAGGCGCCGCCGCCAGCGCGCCGACAGCGGCGGCGCCGGCGAGGAGTTCGCGGCGGGCGATCATTGGCCGCCACCGACAGCGATGGCTTGCGTGTTCTCGCCAGCGTTCAACGCGAACGCGGCTTGCGACCAGGAGGCGGGGCCGAAGGTGCCGCGCGCGTTGTTCGAGAAGGCGAACGGTTCAGTGGGGATGCCGAACGGATTGGTGTTGAAACGGCCGTCGCCATTTACGTCGTGAAAGAGGCGCACGGCGTACTGGCCGGGGGCCAGTCCTTCGAAGCGCGCTTCCTCCGTTGCGCCATCGACCACGACGCGCTGTGCGCTGGCAGCCTGACCGGCGGCGTAGGCAGTTTCGCTGGCGAAGATCTGGATCATCACAGCGCCTTGGGGCTCAAGGCCCGAGAGCTGGACGGTGAGGGCGCCGCTGGCGTCCTGGGCGCGGGCGGTCGGAACGACGGCGGTGGCGAGGACGAGGGCGGCGATGATGCTGCGATACATGAGGTTTCTCCGGGTCCGGCAGAAGCGCCGTTGACCCGAGATCGCCATGAGCCGCCGGCCCGAGCCAGCCGAACTACGTGAGTTTACGGGCTTCGTGCGCCAGTCGCCGGCCCGCGCCGCTCACGTATCGCCAATTGCAGGGCGTTTCCGTTGGCGTTTCGCCGAAATCAGGCGGCCGCGTCGGCCTTCGCCCCACGCGCACGGTCGAGTTCGAGCGCGGCGAGGTAGCGTTCGGCCTCCAGCGCCGCCATGCAGCCCAGACCCGCCGCCGTAACGGCTTGGCGGTAGACATCGTCGGCGACGTCGCCGGCGGCGAAGACGCCGGGGATATTCGTTTCGGTCGTGCCCGGTTTGACGGCGATGTAGCCGTTGTCCCGCATCGTCACCTGGCCTTTGAACAGCTCCGTCGCCGGAGCGTGGCCGATGGCGACGAAGACGCCGTCGAGCTTGCGCTCTTCGCGAGCGCCGGTTTTCAGGTTCTTGAGCACAATGCCGGTGACGCCCTTGGGGTCTTCCGTGCCTTCGATCTCCTCGACAGCCGTATCCCAAACCACCTCGATGCTCGGGTGGTTGAAGAGGCGCTCCTGCAACACCTTCTCGGCCCGGAGCGAGTCACGGCGGTGGATCAATGTCACCTTGCTGGCGAGGTGGGCGAGATAGAGCGCTTCTTCGACCGCGCTATTGCCGCCGCCGATCACGGCGACTTCCTTGCCCCGATAGAAGAAGCCGTCGCATGTGGCGCAGGCTGAGACACCAAAGCCCTGGAATTTGTGTTCGCTTTCAAGGCCTAGCCATTTGGCCTGGGCGCCGGTGGCGATGATCACCGCGTCGGCCAGATAGACTTGGCCGCTGTCGCCCGTCAGCTTGAACGGGCGCTGATCCAATTCGGCCTTCACGATGATGTCTTCGACCATCTGCGTGCCGACATGAATCGCCTGCGCGCGCATCTGCTCCATCAGCCACGGACCCTGGATGGCGTCGGCAAAGCCTGGGTAGTTTTCGACGTCGGTGGTGATGGTGAGCTGGCCGCCGGGCTGCAGGCCCGCGATGAGCGTTGGCTTGCGCAGGGCGCGGGCGGCGTAAATGGCCGCAGTGTAGCCGGCGGGCCCCGATCCGATGATGACGATAGGGGCGTGGCGCGCGGGTTTTTCGGTCATTTATTCGCCTTGCAGGGATTCGCGTCCCGCCAATATGGCGGCGGCGCCGCACCGCTTAAAGTCCGACAGCGATCACTGCGAATACAGCATCTTATGTAATTGCGTGGGAACACGATCTCCCTATGTTGCCGCCCGGGACAGAGTGAGGTCGGGGCTGGAAGTGTCAGATCGCTATAGCATTTTGGTCGTCGAGGACGACGCGCTGATCGCCATGGAGCTGGGCGAGCGGTTGCAGGACATGGGCTATGACGTCCTGGGCCCTGCCGCAACGGTCGCCGAGGCGCAAAGCCTGTGCGCTGGCCGCAAGCCTGATGCGGCGCTGCTCGATTCCAACCTAGCTGGCGTTTCCAGCACCGAACTGGCGGCCTCGCTGGCCGGTCAGGGCGTGCCGGTCGCCTTCTGCACCGGCTACGACAGCATCAAGAACCTGCCGCCGGAACTCCAGGCCGCGCCGATCCTCACTAAGCCGATCGCCGACGCCGAACTGCTCAAGGTGCTGAAGCAGCTGATCGTCTGAAAATTTAAAGCGGGCCAAGGCGGCTCTTGCGTCATCTATATTTCGATGATACTGGAAATATAGAAATGAAAAACGAAGAGGCAATCGCGGCGCTTGGCGCCTTGGCGCAAGAGCATCGCTTGGCGGTGTTTCGGCTGTTGGTGCAGGCCGGCCCGGACGGGAAGGCGGCGGGCGATATCGCGGCAGCGCTCGATCTGCCGGCGTCGTCGCTCTCGTTTCACCTCGCGCACCTCACGCGCGCCGGCCTCATCACGCAGCGGCGCGAGAGCCGTTCGCTCATTTATTCCGCCGACTTCGCCGCGATGAACGGCCTCGTTGGCTTCCTCACCGAAAATTGCTGCGGCGGCGCCTCGTGCGCACCAGCCGCGGCGCCGCGCAAAAGGAAAGCGTCATGAAGCGTTTGCATGTGCATGTCGGCGTTGCCGATCTTGATCAATCGGTTCGGTTCTATTCGACGCTCTTCGCCAGCGAGCCTACCGTGAAGAAGAACGACTATGCTAAATGGATGCTCGAAGATCCGCGCGTGAACTTCGCGATCTCGTCGCGCCCGAGCGCTGCCGGCGTCAGCCACCTTGGGATTCAGGTCGAGAACGAAGCTGAACTCGGTGAAGTTTATGCGCGTCTCAAACAAGCCGATGCGCCCACGCTCGAAGAAGGCAAAACGACCTGCTGCTACGCCAAGTCGGAAAAGACCTGGATTGTCGATCCACAAGGCGTCAGTTGGGAAACATTCCTCACCACCGGTGAGAGCATAAACTATGGCGGCGGCATCGACGGCGCCGCGCCTGAATCGCACGCTGCGACAAAGCCCGCGCCGTGCTGCGAACCAAGCAACATGGCGGACGCGTGATGAGCGCCGCCACGCACCGCCCGTACAACGTCCTTTTCCTTTGCACGGGCAATTCAGCCCGTTCGATCCTCGCGGAAGCGATTCTCAATCGTCTCGGCGCCGGCAGGTTCGTCGCGTACTCGGCGGGCTCGCAGCCGAAAGGCGAAGTCAATCCGCATGCGCTGCGTCTGCTTGAGAGTTTCAACTACAAGATTGGCGACTTCCGCTCGAAGAGTTGGGATGAGTTCGCGCAAGCGGGTGCACCGCAGCTCGATTTCGTGTTCACCGTTTGCGACAATGCCGCTGGCGAAGTCTGCCCGATCTGGCCGGGCCAACCGATGACGGCGCATTGGGGCATTCCCGATCCCGCTGCCGTCGAGGGCAGCGATGTCGAGATCGGCAAGGCCTTCATCGAAGCGTATGCGCGCCTCAACAATCGCATCGGCGTTTTCACCGCGTTGCCGTTTGCGAGCCTCGATCGCCTATCGTTGCAGACCAAGCTGCGCATGTCCCTGTTTGAACGCTACCTCACCCTATGGGTGGCGCTGTGCATGGCCGCTGGCATCGCGCTTGGCTTTGCAGTGCCGGACCTGTTCGCGGGCATCGCGGCCATGGAGATTGCACAAGTTAATCTGCCCGTCGCCGGCCTGATCTGGCTGATGATCATTCCTATGCTGGTGAAGATCGACTTCGCCGCGTTGGGAGAAGTAGGCAAGCATTGGCGCGGCATCGGGGTCACGTTGTTCGTGAACTGGGCGGTGAAGCCGTTCTCTATGGCGCTGCTGGCGTGGCTTTTCATCGGCTGGCTGTTTCGCGCTTATTTGCCGGCGGATCAGATTAATTCGTACATCGCCGGCTTGATCATTCTCGCCGCTGCGCCGTGCACCGCGATGGTGTTCGTGTGGAGCAATCTCACCAAAGGCGAGCCGCATTTCACGCTGAGCCAAGTGGCGCTGAACGATGCGATCATGGTCATCGCGTTCGCGCCGATTGTTGGCTTGCTGCTGGGCCTTTCGGCCATCATCGTGCCGTGGGAAACGCTGCTGCTCTCGGTCGGGCTCTACATCATCGTGCCGGTGATGGTCGCACAGATCATCCGCCGCGCCGTGTTGGCGCGCTCAGGGGAAAGGGGGCTCCAGAGCTTGTCGCAGGTGTTGCAGCCGCTCTCGCTCGTCGCACTGCTGGCGACTTTGGTGCTGCTGTTCGGCTTTCAGGGTGAGCAGATCATTGCGCAACCGCTGGTGATTGCGCTGCTGGCGGTGCCGATCCTGATCCAAGTCTATTTCAACGCTGGCCTCGCATATGTTCTGAACCGATGGAGCGGCGAAGCGCAAAATGTCGCCGGCCCTTCAGCCTTGATCGGCGCCAGCAACTTCTTCGAGTTAGCGGTAGCGGCGGCGATCAGCCTTTTCGGTTTGAACTCCGGCGCAGCGTTGGCCACGGTCGTTGGCGTTCTGATCGAAGTGCCGGTGATGCTCAGTGTTGTCTATGGCGTGAACGCGAGCCGTGGGTGGTACGAGCGCGGATTACGCAAACCGGTAACGCAGCTACGCGACCCGCGCTGACCATGCCGTCAGCACCGCGGCCGCCGCGCGGTCGGTCTCCAAAAGCGGCGGGTAAGTCCAGCTTTCGAGCGTGCCGTTGAAGGGGCGCGAGCAGCCGCGCTTGGCGAGGCTGCGATGGAATGCGTCGAGCTTGCCCGCCGAACCATCTACCGCGAGCACGTGAATGGGTTTGCCAGTTGCGGCGCCTTCCGTCGCCATGTTGACGCTGTCGGCGGTGACGAAGATGTGGTCAGCGGCGCCGAGCATCGGGAAGTAGGGGTTTGGCCCGTCGCCCTCGTAAAACACCGCGCAGTGCGGCGCCAGCCACGTGCGAAACTGCAGCCGCGCGGCATCGCCGGTGCGGCGCGAGAGCGTCACCATCAGCGAGCCGCCGGTGGCGCGCTGCACCGTGACCAGCGCGTCCGCGATTTCGCGCGCGCGTTTGGCGGAGATGTTTTGCCGCTTCGACTTGCCGCCGATCAGCACAGCAAAGCGTGGCGCCGATAAATCCTCCAGCCCCGGCGAAAAATCGATCAGTTCTTGATCGAGCCGTTCGGGCGTCACGCGATGACATGCGCCGACGATCGGCAACACGTTCGGCCCCTCGAGTTTGTCGTGAATGGGCGGGATGACGACGTCGAACTCGCGCGGGTTCACGCGTGGGTCTTGCAGCTGCACCACGAACGTCCGGCCCTCGGACCAAGCTCTGACGCCCATCGCAAACGGCACGGAGGCGCGGCCGCAGCCAATGAAGAGATCAGGCCAGGGCGGCTCCATGGCGTCCGAGCCAATGCTGAGCGCCAGCCGCGGCGCGGGCACAAAGCCCGGCGGCGCCCATGAAAATGGCGTGCGCAATTGCACGCGCTTTGTCGTGAGCCTGATTGGAGCGCGGCGCTGGATGGCTTCCGCGAGACCGAGCGCTTGGTTCTCAATGCCGGCGCGGCCATCGGTAACGACCCAAGTCCGGATCGGCTCGGCGGGCTGATAGCCGACGTTTTTCACTTCCAGCCCCGCCTTCGCCTCAGCGTCAGAGGTACTTCACTTTGACGATCTCGTAGGACTTCGGCCCGCCCGGGGCCATGACCTCGACGACGTCGCCTTCTTCCTTGCCGATCAACGCGCGCGCGATCGGGGAGGTGATCGAAATCTTGCCGGCCTTCACGTCGGACTCGTCCTCGCCGACGATCTTGTACTTTGATTTATCACCGGAATCTTCGTCGAGCAGGTTCACGGTTGCGCCGAACTTCACCTGTTTTCCCGAGAGCTTGGAAATGTCGATGATCTGGGCGCGCGCAATCTTGTCCTCGAGTTCGGCCACGCGGCCCTCGATGAAGGACTGGCGATCCTTGGCGGCGTGATACTCGGCGTTCTCGGAAAGGTCGCCGTGCGCGCGCGCTTCCGCGATCGCGGCGATCACGGCGGGGCGCTCTTCCGTCTTGAGACGCTTCAGTTCTGCGTCGAGGGCTTGATAACCCTCGGCGGTCATTGGAATTTTTTCCATGAGTGTGTGTGTAAGTCCGTCTAGGAAAGAGAAAGTTGTATCCGGCCCGGCCCAACGTCAAGCATAGGCCTGAAGGGCCCTTACGCCTAGGGGCGCCCCCGATTTCAGCCGCCGAATGGCCTGGATTGAGGCCCGAGCGCCGGAAACCGTCGTATAATAAGGGATATTCTGGGTTAGCGCCGTGCGGCGGATTGAATAAGAGTCGCGATAGGACTGGGCGCCCTCGGTGGTGTTGAAGACTAGCTGAACCTCGCCGTTCTTCATGGCGTCTACGACGTGCGGTCGGCCCTCGGCCACCTTGTTCACACGCAGCACCTCGATGCCTTGAGCGATCAGGTAATCGGCGGTCCCGCCAGTCGCCATGATCTTGAAGCCCTCGGCGATCAGGTCGCGTGCGACCGGCACGAGGCCTGCCTTGTCGAGATCCTTCACCGAGATGAAGCAGCAGCCTTCGGTGGGCAGGTTGATGCCGGACGCGATCTGGCTCTTGGCGAAGGCAGCCGCGAAATCCTGGTCGAGCCCCATGACTTCGCCGGTAGAGCGCATCTCCGGGCCGAGAACCGGATCGACGCCGGGGAAGCGCGCGAACGGAAACACTGCTTCCTTCACGGCGACATGGTTCTTCGACGGCCGGTCGAGCTTCAGCTCTTTCAGCTTTACGCCGGCCATGACTTTCGCCGCCGCCGCCGCGATCGGACGGTTGATGGCTTTGGCTACGAAGGGCGCTGTGCGCGAGGCGCGCGGATTGGCTTCGAGGATGTAGATGTCTCCATCCTTCACCGCGAACTGGATGTTGATGAGCCCGCGCACATCGAGCGCGAGCGCGAGTTTTGCGGTTTGCGCCTCGATCTCGGCGACGATTTCTTTTGAGAGCGAGTAGGGCGGCAGTGCGCAGGCGCTATCGCCTGAGTGCACGCCAGCTTCCTCGATGTGCTCCATCACGCCGGCGACGAACACGTCTTCGCCATCGCAGATCGCATCGACGTCCACTTCGATAGCGTCGCGCAAATAGCGGTCCACCAGCAGCGGGCGCTTGTCGGAAACGACAAGTTCGCTGGGCCCACCGAGAGCGCGGGAGATTTGGTTGACGTAATCAGTCAGTTCTTCTTCCGTGTGCACGATACGCATTGCGAGGCCGCCGAGCACGTAGCTCGGGCGCAGCATCACCGGGTAGCCGATGCGGCCGGCCGCTGCGCGCGCGGTGTCGATCGAGCCGGCGATGGTGTTTTCCGGCTGCTTCAGGCCGATTTTGCGCAGCAGCGCCTGGAAGCGATCGCGGTCTTCCGCGAGATCGATGGCATCGACGCTGGTGCCCAGGATCGGCGCGCCTTCGTCAGCGAGGGGTTGCGCCAGCTTCAACGGCGTCTGCCCACCGAACTGCACGATGAGGCCGAGAACCTCGCCGCGCGCTTTTTCGGTTTCGACGATTTCGAGCACGTCTTCTGTCGTGAGCGGTTCGAAATAGAGGCGGTCCGAGGTGTCGTAGTCGGTGCTCACCGTTTCCGGGTTGCAATTGACCATGATCGATTCAACGCCGAGGTCGGCGCATGCGAACGCGGCGTGGCAGCAGCAATAATCGAACTCGATGCCTTGGCCGATGCGGTTCGGGCCGCCGCCGAGAATGATGATCTTCTTGCGATCCGACGGTTCGGACTCGCACTCGGCTTCGCCGCCGTACGCGGGAAACTCATAGGTCGAATACATGTACGGCGTCGTCGCGCGGAATTCGGCGGCGCAGCTGTCGATGCGCTTGTATTGCGGGCGCACGCCCAGCTTGCGGCGCGCGGCGCGCACATCGCGTTCGCGCTGGCCGGTCAGTTTGCCCAAACGCGCGTCGGAAAAGCCGTCCGCCTTCAGCGCACGGAAGGCGACGGCGTCTTTCGGCAAGCCGTTGGCGCGCACTTCGCCTTCGGTTTCGATGATTTCCGCGATTTGGCGCACGAACCACGGGTCGTAATGCGAGGCCGCACAAATCTCTTCGACCGTGAGTCCGCGGCGCAAAGCTTCGGCGACGACAAGCAGGCGATCGGCTTTCGGCGTCACCAAACGCGCACGCACCGCGGCGCGGCCCTGGTCTTCGTCCTGGGCGCCTTCGATTTGAATTTCGTCGAGGCCCATCAGGCCCGTATCGAGCGAGCGCAGCGCCTTCTGCAGCGATTCCTTGAACGTCCGCCCAATCGCCATCGCCTCACCGACGCTCTTCATCGAGGTGGTGAGCGTAGTGTCGGCGCCGGCGAAGCGCTCGAACGCGAAGCGCGGAATTTTGGTGACGACGTAATCGATCGTCGGCTCGAAACTCGCCGGCATGGCGCCGCCGGTGATGTCGTTGGCGATCTCGTCAAGGGTGTAGCCGACAGCGCACTTGGCCGCGACCTTGGCGATCGGAAAGCCGGTCGCCTTCGAGGCCAGCGCCGAACTCCGCGACACGCGCGGGTTCATCTCGATAACAACAAGGCGTCCAGTTTGCGGATTGACCGCGAACTGGACATTCGAGCCGCCGGTCTCGACGCCGATTTCGCGCAGCACGGCGATGCTCGCATTGCGCATGATCTGATATTCGCGGTCGGTCAGTGTCAGCGCTGGCGCGACGGTGATGGAATCACCGGTGTGGACGCCCATCGGATCGATGTTCTCGATCGAGCAGATGATGATGCAATTGTCCGCCTTGTCGCGAACGACCTCCATCTCGTACTCTTTCCAGCCGATGATGCTTTCTTCGACCAGAATTTCGGTGATGGGCGAGGCGGCCAAGCCGCGCTCAACGATCTCTTTGAACTCTTCGACGTTGTAAGCGACGCCGCCGCCCAAGCCGCCGAGCGTTAGCGATGGCCGAATGATCGAGGGGAGCTGCACGTATTCGAGAGCGCTTAGCGCTTCTTCCATCGTGTTGCACAGGCGCGAGCGTGGGCTTTCAAGCCCGATCTTGTCCATCGCGTCGCGGAATTTCTGGCGGTGCTCGGCCTTCTCGATGACGTCGGCATTGGCGCCGATCATCTCGACGCCGTGCTTCTTCAGCACCCCGGTGCGCTCCAATGTCAGCGCGCAGTTCAGTGCGGTTTGCCCGCCCATCGTCGGCAGCAGCGCGTCCGGCTTTTCTACCTCGATGATCTTCTCGACCATCTCCGGCGTGATCGGCTCGATGTAGGTGGCGTCTGCCAGGTTCGGATCGGTCATGATCGTCGCCGGGTTCGAATTCACGAGGATGACGCGATAGCCCTCGGCCTTCAGCGCCTTCACCGCCTGCACGCCCGAATAGTCGAACTCACAAGCCTGGCCGATAATGATCGGCCCGGCCCCAATGATCAGGATCGAGTTGATATCTGTACGTTTTGGCATGCGTCTCCGCCCGCGTTGTGCGGCCAAGAATCGATCCATCCGGGGGATCGCGCGTGCTTAGCGGCAAGGGGGCCTTCCAGCAAGCCTAACGCCTGCAAACCATGCCGGCTAACGTGAAGGCAAGGCGTCCTGTGGCAAAGACAACGGGTTGGGAGTTTCAATCCGATGGGTCGTGCTGTCCCAGGGGTCATTGCGGTCATCGTTGGCGTGACCGCGTGGTTGGCGTCGGTGCTCGCGCAGGCGGGGCCGGACACGCTCGCCGCAGGCTGGATCTTCATCTACGCGATCTTTGTTCTGCCCGGCTACGCGGCCAGCTTGGCGGCTGGGCTCGCCATTCTTGAGTACGTTGCGGTGCAGTCGAAATGGCCGCGGCTCGCGGTTTTCCTCGTCGGCGGTTTGCTGATGCCTGCAGTCGTAGGGCTGGTCGTGTTCGGTGCGTTGGTAGGCTCGCACGCGGACGCGACGGGTTTCTCGGTTGCGCTGATGCGATCTGCGATGGGACCGTCGTTTCTCGCGTGTGCGGTCTATGCGGGATTGACGGTCTTCACCGCACGCAAGCGGCAAGCGGATGGCTCAATGGCCGCCGCGCCTTCGCCACCGCCGAAAGCGCCAGCTGTTCAGCCGCCCCAACCGAAACGCACCAATCCGTTTTCGCCCGTTGTGTTGAAGGAGCCACCGGACTCCGCGCGTCTCTTCCAAGTGATGACATGGCCCGAAGAGCGCATCGGCCAGCATCTCTTCATGTACTGCATCCAACTTTGGTTCCTGGGCGCGAGCGTTTGGTTCGCCGCGCCCTTCGTGCTTGGCGCTCTGCTCGGATTTGAGCAGGAGCACAGGTTGATGGTTGCCGCGCTTGGCTGGATGGCGCTCTTCTGGTGCGCGTTCTGTCTCGTCGCGAACCGGCTCCACGATCTCGGCGTTGGCGCTGTGTGGGCCGGCGCGCCGTTGATGCTCGCGTTGGCGTGGGTGGTGCTAGAGGGTCCGCCCGCTCAAGGTTGGTACAGCATGACCAGCTTGTGGCAGTGGGTCCTCGCGTCCGTGATCTGCTACGGTCTCGCGGCTGCGTTGTTGCTCACGCGCAAAGGCGAGCCTTGGTCCAACCAGTATGGCCCTGAAAGCTCTTAGGGCGTTGGCGCGCGCTTGAAGCCGACGATAAGTGCGGTGGCAACAACCCCAATCGCCAGCGCCGCGAAGCCGCCGATGCCGACGATGCCATTCCACGGAAAGGTGGGGGCTGACAGCGCGGCGAGAGTAAGCCCGCCAACGGCGTTAAACGTGCCGTGGAATAGCCCCGCGGCCCACACCGTGCCGGAGCGGTCGCGGATCAGGGTCATGATCGGCGACAGCATCATGCAGAAGATCACGAACAGGCCGACGCCGAGCAGGCGATCATCCGGATAGTTGTGGCCGAAGAGGTAGATCATCGGCGCGTGCCAGAAGCCCCAGAACACGCCCGTGCCGAGTGAGGCGCGCCAAAAGCCGGCCGGCCGCCACAGATAGTGCAGGTATCCGCGCCAGCCGAGCTCTTCGCTGAAAGTCAGGACGAAGGTGTTGATGACCGCGCCGATGAAGATGCTGGCGAGCAAGATGTAGGTGGTGCTCAGGAAGAATGGCGGCACCTGCGAGATGTCGACGCCTTGAGCTTCAGCTGCGGCGGCGGAAGATGCGCCAATGTCTACGAAGGTGCGGTCTGAGAGAAGGATCGTGAGGCCGACGGAGCCCGCGGCGAGCGCGATTGGCGTCACCCACGCGACCAGCCACCACCAATTAAATCGAGCATGCAGGCCGAGCGATTTGATCCGGTTTCCCTTCTCGAACGCGATCATGCAGATCAGCGCCGCGACTGTCGGTCCGATCATCGACGCCGCTAGCACAGCGACCGCGATCTGCGGATTGCCTTCATGGAGGCCCGCGTTCCAGCCTGAGTACACGATGCCCCAAGTTACCGCGTACGCGATGACCAGGAAGATTGCCGATTTCACCGTCGCAGACATCACTCACCCCCGTTCTTGTTGTCCTCGTCTTTGCCCTTCGCCTCGATCTTCACGCCGCGCGCCTTCAGCGCTTCGCGCAGCAAGAACTCGATTTCCGCGTTCACGCTGCGCAATTCCGCATTCGCCAATCGTGCGATGGCGTCGTGGAGCGCTGGATCGAGGCGCAGCGCGAAGGCTTTGCGATCGCTCGGCATCGGCCGCTACGTGTAGAGCGAGCCGGTGTTCACGACGGGCTGCGCGTCTCGGTCGCCGCAGAGCACGACCAGCAGGTTCGACACCATCGCTGCGCGGCGTTCGTCGTCGAGCGTGACGATGTCGCGTTCGCTCAGCTGCTCCAGCGCATGCTGCACCATCTCGACAGCGCCTTGCACGATGAACCGGCGGGCCGCGAGCACCGCTTCCGCTTGTTGGCGGCGCAGCATCGCACCGGCGATTTCAGGTGCATAGGCGAGGTGGCTGAGCTTGGTTTCATCAACCACGACGCCGGCGACGGAGGTGCGGTCCTGAAGTTTTTCGCGCAACAGCGCTGATACTTGATCCGCATCGCCGCGCAGCGTCGGCTCGCCTTCGGCGGCGTGATCGTAGGCAAAGTGCGAAGCGATTTCGCGGACGGCCGTTTCGATCTGGATGTCGACGAAGCTCTGATACTCATCGACATCGAACAACGCCTGCGCCGTATCGGTGACGCGCCAGACGACGACGGCGGCGATCTCGATCGGGTTGCCGCGCTTGTCGTTCACCTTGAGCTTTTCGCCGGTGACGTTGCGCACCCGCAGGCTGATCTTTTTGCGCGTGTACCAGGGGAGCACCCAGCGGAGGCCGGGCGTGCGGTCGGTGCCCTTATAGTTACCGAACAGTGTGATCGCGGCCGCTTCGTTGGGCTGCAGCGAGTAGAAGCCGCAGATCAGCAACGTGAAGACGATGGACGAGACGATCAGCACCATCGCGCTGAACCCGGTCTCGTAGCGGATGACTTCGATTAAGGCCCAGCCCGCCACCACCAGGCTGACGAGCGTCAGGAGCAGCATCAGCCCGCCATTGGACGTATTGGCTTTGCGTTCCTCGGTGTGACTTAGCGCATTCGCAACCACGACATTACCCTCCAATGCCATCAAAGTGATATCACGATAATAGCAAAAAAGTTCCGTCGGCAAGCGAAATCGGCCCGTTTACCAGGTTCTCCAATCGGAAATTAAGCGCCTTCTCGTAAGGCTGATGCGCTTAAGGGTCGGTTTTTGAGGCGGAAAATGGTTACCCGGGCATTCACTAAGGCGAGCGGATTTCTGCGCGATCGGCGCGGCAACGTCGCCATGATGTGGGGGCTGATGGGCGCTGTCCTGATCGGTCTGATCGGCCTCACCGTCGATTTCACCCGCGCCCAAACCATTCAGATGCAGATGCAAAACGCCGCCGATGGCGCGGCCCTCGTGGCGGAACGAAGCTTTGGCCTGACGCTCGCCGAGCGAACCGCCGCGGCGCGCGCTTACTTCGACGCAGAAATGGGCACGCTCTCGACCGACCAGGTTACGTTCAATGTGATCGACCTAGGCGATGTCGGCCACCGCGTTGAAGCCAGCTTGCCGATGCCGATGACGCTTGCGGCGCTGGTCAACAATTCGGACTGGAACATCCGTGTTCAGTCCGAAGCTGAGCAGGGCGGCGTCGATCTTGAAGTTTCGGTCGTGCTCGACACCACCGGCTCGATGGCCGGCAGCAAGATTTCCGATCTTCGGGCCGCCGCAACGGATCTCGTGAACTTGGTCGTGAGCGATCAGCAGGAGCCGTACTATTCTCGGGTCGCGCTTGTGCCGTTCGCCGTCGGCGTCAATGTCGGCTCGAACGCCTCGCAAGTGCGTGGCTCGCTCACGGGCTCGCGCTCAATCAGCGGCGCCGCTTGGTCGAGCAGCCCGGCGCGCAATATCTCCGGCGCAACGCGCGCCAATCCGGTGGTGATCACCGCCAACGGCCACGGCTTTTCCAACGGCGATCGCGTGCGCATCCGCAACGTCAACGGAATGACGCAGCTCAACAACAACACCTATACGGTCGAGGTCGTCAACGCGAACTCGTTCAGGCTGAAGAACGCGACGGGCGGAAACATCAACGGTTCGGGCTATAGCAATTATTCTTCTGGCGGCACTGCCACGCGATGCCTGCGGACAAATTGTGAAGTCGTCGTGACGGCGAACTCGCACGGGCTTGAGACGGACGATTACGTCTACATCACCGGCGTCAACGGCATGACGCAGATTAACAACGGTACGAACGCGACCTGGCAGGTCACCGAACTCACGTCGAACACTTATATGCTCAACGGCTCGAACGGGCCCAATTACGGGACATACTCGTCTGGTGGCTCTTCGTTCTGTGCGCAATACGGCTGCCAGTATTTTCGCTTTCAAAATGCCGCTTCGAACGCCGCGCGCCGTTATCAAGCCACGAACAATTGCGTTACCGAGCGCACTGGGCCGAACCGCTATACCGATGTCGCGCCGAGCACGACGCCGGTGGGCATCAATTATCCCAGCAGCGGCAATCCTTGCGGTTCAGCGGAAATCATGCCGCTGACCTCGAACCGCGCGACGCTCAATGCGCGCATCGCATCGCTCACCTCGCCTGCGGGCACCACGGCCGGCCAGATTGGCTTTGCCTGGGGCTGGTACATGCTCTCGCCGAACTTCGCCTATCTGTGGTCGGGCGAGGGTCGCCCGGCGGCCTATGATCCAGAAGAGGTCCTGAAGGTCGCAATCCTGATGACCGACGGTGAGTTCAACACCCACTATTGCAATGGCGTCATTGCGCGCGACGCGAGCGGCGTGGGCAGCGGCGATCGGATCAATTGCAACGCGCCGAACGGCGATGGCTTTGCGCAGGCTGAAGCAATGTGTGACGCCATGAAGGCTCGAGGCGTCGTCGTCTATACGGTTGGCTTCGATCTTGGCGGCGTTGCCGGGGCTGCAGACGTTCTCGAAGATTGCGCTTCAAGCCCGGCGCACTTCTTCAACGCTGACAACGGCACGCAATTGCGCCAAGCTTTCCAGCAAATCGGCAGGGCTATTCAGCAGCTAAGAGTGACGCACTAATTATTGCGGCGCCTGGAAGCTGACCGAAATGCGCGATCGCGCACCGACGGCGCTTGAGCCATCGGACAGGGTTGGGCTCGCGCGATAAGAGCTCGAAGCGCTCAGCGCGGCGCGGCCAAAGCCTTCGCCGGCCGGCGACTCCGAAGCGATGCTGCACACGACGTTCAACGAGGGCTGCACGACGCAATCCATGGTGACGCGTCCGCCGACGCCTTCGCGTAAGGCGCGCTGCGGATAGAGATCAGCAATGCGCCGCGCCGAGGGGCGCTGCGCCCACGTCACGGTGCCTGCAGTCCCGCGCAATGGCTCGGTTTCGCGCGGCGTGGTCGCTGCGGGCCGCGTCGTCGCCGGCGCTGTCGTTGGCGGCGCGAGCGGGACGGCGCTTTGGCCGGGGGAGGATAGAGTGTCGCCGCCCGACGTGGGGCCGGTCAGCGACACTGGGCCGCTGCGTGGCGGCGTCGTGTTCGCGGCGGTGGTAGTGGTCGGCGCCGGCGTAGCCGCGGCGCGCTCGCGCTCCAACTCGCGTTGCCGTTCGCGGTCACGCTCGCGTTGTTGCTGCGCCGCAGCCGCGCGCTGTTCTTCGCGTGCGGCGATCTGGGTTTGCCGGTCTGCGCCTGCTGGTTCGGGCGATACCTCGGCGCCGCCGAGCGCGTCCTCTGGGAGCGGCGTATCGCTCGGCGCGCCGAGCGGCGTTGGCGGCTCGACGATTTCGCTGCTCTGCTCTGGCCCGGGTCCAAGCCCGCCGCCGAAATAGAGGCCGCCGGCCAAAGCCGCGCCTCCCAAAAGCGCAATGAGCACAAAAGCGCGCAGAGCGCCGCCTTCGTTGCGGGGCGGATCACGCAAGTCACGATCGAGCCGCTCCGGCGGCGGCATGCGCGGCGGCGCTTCAGCGCGACGCGGCGGCGGATCTGGGCGCCGGGGCGGCGGATCGGGCCGGCGTTGCGGCGGTGGTGCAGCTTCTCGGCGCGGCGCTTGTGCGCGCGCCTCGGTGCGAGGTTCAGGCCGTGGCTCAGGACGCGGCGCTGGCGCTGGGCGCTGATCACCGCTGGTGAGTTGCTTCAAGCGCAGTTCGGCGACTTCGGCGAACGCGCCCTGTGCGCCGTAGCGCGAGAGATAGTCCATGAAGTCAGCCGGGTTGCGGCTTTCGCGGATCGTACGCCAGTGCTCAGCCTCGGCGCCCAGCGGATCGGCCGGCGCAGCGGCAGGCGGTGCGCGATAAGCGGGCGGCGGCGGCGCTTGCAGCGGCGCAGCGCGCGATGGCGTGCGCACCGGCGGCGGAGCGTCGTAGGCTTCGTCACGCGCAGGCGCTGCGCCAACGCGGGCCGAATTCACCATACGGTCGACCGCGAAGAACAGCGGATCGAGCGAAGGATCGTTGGGATCGCCATTCCAGCGCGAGAGATCGAACGCTGGTGAATTGCCAATGCTCGACGGCGGCGGCGGATCGATGAGGCTGGCGACGATAGCCTTGTTCGCGTTGATGACGCGCTGGGCGGCATCGAGAAATGGGCGCGACCGGATCGAAGCTTGCGACCAGACGACAACGCCGGCGCCGCTCGAGCGCAAAGCCCCGTCGTTCGACGGCGCGCCGCCTATCGAAAAGCCCGCAGCTTCAAACATCTCCGCAAGCGCCTTTGCTTGCGGCTCGTCCTCGCGGACACAAACGATGAGTACGTCCGCCATGACGTCTCCTGCGTCCCCGGCCTAAGTCCCGGTGTGGCGCTTAGCATGGAACATGGCGCCGCGGTACTTGGATCGCCTAGAAATGGGGTGAATTCGCGTCAAACAACTGGTTCGAATTGCCCGGTAACTGTGTTGAGCAGTTCGAGGCCGCCGTCCGCTACCCCATAGCGCGCGCCGATAAGGTTAAGGCCGCGCTTTTCGATGGCTTCGGCCACGAACGGGAAGGTCCGAAGATTTTCCAGTGTCACGCGGATGGACTCGTATTCGAGCTGGGTGGTGGCGTCGTGCGCGTGGGGCTCGATCCTCGATTTTGCGGTGTCGAGGAGGCTGATCCAGGAATCGAGGAAGGAGTAGGGGTTGCGTGGCCGATCATCCAAAGCCGCAGCAACGCCGCCGCACTGGGCGTGACCCATGACCAGGACGTGGTCGACCTTGAGTTGCGTGACCGCGAACTCGATCGCGGCGCTGACCCCGTGGAAACCGGGCGCTTCTTCGAAGGGCGGCGCTAGATTGGCGACGTTGCGGACGACGAAGAGTTCGCCCGGATCGGCGTTGAAAATCGTGGCTGGATCAACCCGGCTGTCGGCACAGGCGATCACCAGCGTTTTGGGCGCCTGGCCGCGCTGGGCGAGGCTGCGATGCAAAGCCCGGAGTTCAGGCCAGCGTTTTTCCCGGTAGATCCGGTATCCGTCGAGCAAGTGTTCCATGGGCGTCCTTCAATCGAAGCCTGGCAGCGAGGGCAAGCCTAGATTTCCAGTTCCCGTTCTACGCCCGCGGCAAAGCTTCGGATCTTTTCTTGGTGCGCGATGAAAAGATCGGGCCAATCGGCCTCGAGCAGGGCCAGGAGCGAGAATAGGTCGAACGGGCCGAGCGAAGCTTTGTAGTCGCGATAGCGATCTTGAAGCGCGCGCCACGCTTCTGCGCCGCCATCGTTTTTCACGACCGCCCAATACGCGCCGTCGCGGATGACAAGGTGCATGTTTTTCGCCGGCGGCGGCGGATCGATGCGCCATGGCGGGTAGCGGCGATTATCCCCGGCGTTGAAGATGCAAATCGCGTTTCCGGCCGGATCGCGCAGCCAGGCTTCGTACACGCCGGCAAGTTTGAGGCGGCGCACTTCAAAGTCGACGTCACTGCATTCGAAATAAAGTTGCGGCGCATTCTCGCGCGCGACCTCGCCCTCGACCACGTGCAGCGAGAACGTCGCCTCGCCGTGCGGAAGTTCGAAGCGCGCGTAGTGCGGACTTTTCACGATGAGGCGAAGGCCGAGCAATTCGTAGAATGCGATCGAAGCTTCGAGATCGGTAGCGGGGGCGGTGATTTGATTGAGGCGCATGAGGAGGGCTTAGCAGAAGGTCCGGAAGTGGCCAGCGCAAGCGGCGTCATGGCGGCAAGGTATGAGCCAGGAGATCATACATGAGCTTTCGGATTGTGGGATTGGCGGCGGACGAATTTGGGCCGCTGCATGCGCTATCAGATGCGGCGCTAAAGGCGCGAGGCGTGGAGCGGGTGCGAGTTGAGAAGGCGAATTCTTCGCCGTGCCGGATTTCGCTTGATGACGCCGAGGTCGGCGAGGCCGTTTTATTGTTGAATCACACGCATCAACCGGCGGCTACGCCCTATTACCAGCAGGGGCCGATTTTCGTGCGAGAAACGCGACAACGGGCGGAGTTCATCGGCTCAATGCCTCCGGCGTTAGCCCGGCGCACGCTTTCGCTACGCGGCTTCAACGCGGCGCACATGATGGTCGAAGCTGGTCTCAGCGAGGGAAGCGATGCCGCCGCCCTGATTGAGCGCTTCTTTGCAAATTCTGAGGTCGCCTACATCCACGCGCACTACGCGCGGCGCGGATGTTTTGCGGCGCGGGTCGAGCGCGCTTAGTTATTTAGCGCCGAAAAGCAGCTGGATGGCGGCGGACAAATGCGCGGCGAGCCACTCCAGAATATAGATGCCTTGGAATTTTGCGGCCGCGACGATAAGAGTGAGCAGAACCAACAGGACGAAGAGCACCTTCATCCATGCCGGATAAGGTCCTTTCTCATCTTCCATCTGGTTATCCGTTGGATGCCGGAAAGCGCAGTATGCTGTTCGGGCCAAACTAGTTCGGAAGCATTGCCGCGGCGAGCGCTTTTATGGCGCGGGCGGCGTTCTTGTGCGGGTCAGAGGATTCAAGCGCTTTCGACGTAACGAACGCGCCTTCCATCGCCGCTAGCATGGCAGAGGCGAACACCGAAGCGTTGGCGTCGCTGAGGCCACGCGCCTTGGCGGCGGTGCGGATTTCAGATTCCCAGGATGCAAAGGCCGAGCGCACAGCTGCGGCGAGTTTTGGATTGTCGTTGCCAAAGCCGGTGGCGATCGCCGCCATAGGGCACGAAGCGGTGTAATTACGCTCCTTGCTTTCCTTCGCTGTGGTTTTGAATACGCGGTCGATAAAGGTTTCGAGATCGACGCCGCTATCGTGCAGGCCGCGAAAGCGCGCCGCCACTTCGGCGCCGACTCGCGCGACGACTTCCGCGCCGATTTGCTCTTTGCCGCCCGGAAAATGGAAATAGAGCGAGCCGCGCGGCGAGCCTGACTTGGTCAAAAGCTCAGCGATGCCGACGCCCTCATAGCCCCGGGCGGCGAACAGATCGACCGCGGCAGTGAGCATGTCTTCGCGCGCAGATGAAGTTTTTGCCATCACACAAAGATATCACTTGTATGACGGTCGGTCTAGTGATAATTCAATAATAGACCGGTCGTCATAGTTGGCCGGCGGCCTCATCTCCCCGGAGGGTAAAATGAAGAATTTTCTTATGTCTGCTGCGATTTTCGCCACTGTCGCATTGCCCGGCGTCGCCGCCGCGGATGACGTGACCGACCGTACCGAGGCGATCCGCCTGTGCCGCGCCGCCGTGACCGACCAGGCCGGCGCTGAGACACGGACGGTGCGCCTCGACCAAGTCCGCGTCCGTGGCACCACGATCCGCGTCGACCTCGACGTCTGGAATGCCGGCAATCTGCAGAACGTACGCTGCGACGTCGCCCGCAACCGCGGCGACCTGACCATCGCTTCGATCACCCCGGCGCTGCAAACCGCCTCGGCTGAGTAAGTCCTCCCCGTTTGCCCAAGCGTGTCCAAAGCCTCCCGCGCGGACACGCTCACATCTGACGCTCCCGTCCTCCCGGCGGGAGCGTCTTTTTGTTTGAGCGAAAGCATTTGCGCCGGCGCGGAAACGCATTAAGCGCGCGCTTATGGCTGATGTCTCGACGCTCTTCGTCACCAAGCTTTACCGCGCCGCCGCCGAGGGCGTGGACAATCGCGAACTGCTGGCGTCGTGCCGCTCGATCGCGGCGGACGATGAAGCGGGCAAACGCTGGAGCAAAGAGAACGGCTATCGTGGCTACACCTCCTACGCTTCGCTCGATGATCTGCCGAAGCGCGATCCGACGATAAACCAGCTCAAAGCGGTGTTGGATAAGCACGCCGCCGCGTTCGCGCGCGAGCTGCACCTGGAACTCGGCGGTAGGCGGCTGAAACTGGATTCGATCTGGATCAATGTGCTCGAGCCGGGCGGGGTTCACACTGGGCACATCCACCCGCATTCGGTGCTGAGCGGCACCTACTATGTTGAGACCCCGCCCGGGGCTTCGGCGCTGAAACTAGAAGACCCGCGCCTGCCGCTGATGATGGCGGCGCCGCCGCGCCGCGCCGATGCGCCCGAGCCGGAGCGCAGCTTTATCTACGTGCAGCCAAAGGCCGGCGAAGTGCTGATGTGGGAAAGCTTCGTGCGCCACGAAGTGCCGCCGAACGCGGCCAAGAAAGCGCGAGTCAGCATCAGTTTTAACTACGCCTGGTAAGCGCGAGCGGCGTAGGCGCTTGCCAGGGGTGCGGGCTTGGCGAAAGCTCGCGCCGGGAGGGGATCATGCGGCTGGTTCGGACGCTTATCGGTTTGGCAATAGCGGCAGCCTTGGCGGCGTGTGCTGTGAGCGATGCGCGCCAACAGAATCGACGCGAAGCGATGACGCGGCGGATCGTGGATGACGCGATGGCCTTCAACGAGGCGTATCACGGCGCGATCACTGCGCAAGTTTTGCTCAACATCATGCGCGCCTCCAATCGCCAGCCGCGCCAATACACGTCGATGAGTGGTTTCACGCAGAGCGGAGGTTCGCGCGGGGCTTCGGTATCGGTGGGCGGGGTTGAACTCAGCGACCTGGGTGAATCGTGGGGGCAGGGCGAGTTCGGGCTCGAGAGTTCGCGCTCGCAAACGCCGGATTTTACCGTGTCGCCGTTCGAAACCGGTGCGTTCGCCAATATCGTCGTTCGGTCGACTGATCCGCTGCTGTTTCGGTATTACTGGGACTCGGGTTGGAATCCAGATTTGCTGTTGATGCTGATCGTCGATCGCGTGCGCATCGTGCCGGCGAATGGCGGGCCCTATCGAGATTTGCGCAATAGCGCCGGCACGATCGCCAATGATTGCGTGAACGGCAATGACGAGGGCGGCTGCGCTTTCGTTTTGGCGATGCGGGAGCTGGCGATTGCGCTGTCGCGGTCTGAGCGGATCGCGGCGCCGGCGCCGGAAGCGGGAAGATGCGGGCCGTTTGCGGTTTATGTTGCGCCAGGATCGGCGTCGCAAACGCCGCGGCGAGCAGCGCCGCCAGCGGAAACGGATCCGACGTGTCCGGTCGAAATCCTCGTTGGTGAAACGCGTTATCTGATGGCGCTGCGATCGCTCGACGACATGATTTATTATGTCGGGCATCTGATGCGGCGCGATCCGAATGCGGCTTCGCCGGATGGCGCGCGCTATGCGCGGCTGGGGGTGACGGCGCCGGGGATGCCGCTTTGGGCCGATGAGCGCGTGCCGCTTTTTCGGATTATCGAAGCGAATGCGGAGAGCGAGCGCGAGTACGCGGCGACGGTGACGTTTGCGGGACGGCGCTATTCAGCTGGCGCGCCGAATGATCGGTTTTGCTACGTCGAGGGCAATCTCGAAGCCTGCCGCAATGGCGCGTATGGCGACGGTTCGGGCTCGGTGTTGGAATTGCTGGTCGGCATTTTGGCGTTCAACCAATCGGGCGAGGCCGTTGCGCCGCCGCAGAATTCTGTGCTCGAAATCCGTTAGACCAGGGCGCCATAGGCCGAACGCAGCTCAACCGGCGTCATCGCCAGAATGATCATGAGGGCGATGAAGCCGGCGATGCACAGGAAAATGATCGTCGCGGCGAAAGCTTCGAGAATGCCCGCAAGACGGGGCTTGTTGTCGTAAAGCATGGCGAAATACGCCGCGATCAGACCGACAAAACTGATCCCGCAAATCACTGCGCTGCCGGCGTATTCTTCCTGCGATACGGGCGAGGGCAGCTCGACCAATCTTTGGTACGCAAAGAAGATGATTGCGCCGTGACCGCCTAAGAGGGCGAAGCGACGTGAGTGGGCTGTGTCGATGCTCATGCTGGCGTATGTACCATGGTGGGCGGTTTCCGTCATGCCGGGGCGCGCGCGTGTGGCCCCGCGTGCGGGGCGCGCAGGGTCTGGGTTCGTGATTTCGTTTGCGACCTAACTGGAGTCTGGCGGGCGCCATCTCTCAATCGCCGTTGCGGTGAACGCGTCGGCGTTGTCGACGCGGTGCCCGTATTCGGGCGGCTTGGCGAATAGGCTTGGAAACTTTTGCGGCGCGGCGTGCAGGCGCGCAGCGAGGCGGCGCGCGTAGCGGAGCGGATCGTTGAACGCGCGGATCAAAGCTTCGTAGCGCTCGGCCAGCGGCCAGGCGCTGTGAAAGCGCCGCGGGGCGTACCTTGTTGGACCGCCGGCGTCCCCGCCGGCGAGACGCCGGTGGTCCAAGAAGCAGCGGAACGCAACGCGCCATTCTTCCGGCTTATCGGCGAAGAACGAGACGGGCATGCGCGTGTGCTTGTGCTGCGTGCGCGGCTTTGCGACAGCGCGAGCGGGGAAGGCCGCGGCTTCGATGGCGATGAGCCGGCGCATCATCGCTTCGCCGACGCGCAGCCACGAGAGCAACTGCATGTAGGCTTTATGCGCCAGCGTGTGCCGATCGGCGACGTTCTCCGGACCGCCGAACAGCATGTGCAGCGCGCAGAAAAATGCGCGTGCGCTGTGCCAGAGGTCGGGCGGGGCTGTTGTGTTTGGTGCGGGCTGCGTCGGGGCAGAATGCGCCCGGTTTGCACTCGGTCGGATTGGTGCGGGGGTATCCTCGTATTTCTCTTGAACCCACTCCCCCGCGAGGGGGAGAGGGCAGGGTGAGCGGGCGAGCGTCAGGACTTGGTACAGCTTTCGTGCTGCGCTTTAGTCTGAAACACCCACCCTCATCCGTCCGCCTCCGCCAAGGCTACGGCGGACACCTTCTCCCGCCCATGCGGGAGAAGGGAGGGAAGCGATGTGCGTTGGCCACTGGATTCCGGATCGCGCGTCCGGAATGACGACTCTAATTTGGTCTATGTCGACTGATGAAGTCGCGCAGTTGTTGACTGTCGGGGTTGTAGTATTTGTCAGTCGCCCAGCGATCGGACAGGACGGACAAGGCATCAAGCGTCGCACGTCGCTCCGGCTCGGGCCAAGCGCCGAAATTCGCGTAGTCCAACTTGCTTGGAATGATGCTCGCGCTTGTTGAGCCGAAGTTTGCATCCTGCATAAGGCAACGCCCCAGGCGCGGGAGCGCGAACTTCACCGTGTCCTCGTCGCCCACTGTCGTCGAAGCTTTGAAAAAGAGCCAGTCAATATCGCTGCGTGTCCAGTTCGCTACGCCTTTGCGCAGAAGCGTGCGAACTTCATTGGTTCTTGTCGGTGCGCAGGCAGGTACGGCGATGCTTCCAAGTCCGTGATCGACGGCGCCGAAGGCTTGATCGAGGGCGCGCAGCGCCTCTTGCTCAGCCTCGGTTAGCACCGCGATCGCTCCGGCTAATTATCCAAAAAGCTCCGCAGCTTCCGGCTTCGGCTCGGGTGCTTCAACTTCCGCAGCGCTTTCGCTTCGATCTGCCGAATCCGCTCGCGCGTCACGCTGAACTGCTGGCCGACTTCTTCCAGCGTGTGATCGGTGTTCATGCCGATGCCGAAGCGCATGCGGAGGACGCGTTCTTCGCGGGGGGTGAGCGAGGCGAGGACGCGGGTGGTGGTTTCGCGGAGGTTCGATTGGATCGCGGCGTCGACCGGCAGGATCGCGCTTTTGTCCTCGATGAAATCGCCGAGGTGTGAATCTTCTTCGTCGCCGATCGGCGTCTCCAAGGAGATCGGCTCCTTGGCGATCTTCATCACCTTGCGGACTTTTTCGAGCGGGAGCCCCAGCTTTTCGGCGAGTTCTTCCGGCGTCGGTTCGCGGCCGATTTCGTGCAGCATCTGACGGCTGGTGCGCACGAGCTTGTTGATCGTCTCGATCATGTGCACCGGGATGCGGATGGTGCGCGCTTGGTCGGCGATCGAGCGGGTGATGGCTTGGCGAATCCACCACGTCGCGTAGGTCGAGAATTTGTAGCCGCGGCGATACTCGAACTTATCGACGGCCTTCATCAGGCCGATATTGCCTTCCTGGATCAGATCCAGGAATTGCAGGCCGCGATTGGTGTACTTTTTGGCGATGGAGATGACGAGGCGGAGGTTCGCTTCGACCATTTCCTTCTTGGCTTGGCGCGCTTCGCGTTCGCCCTTTTGCACGGCGTGAACGATGCGGCGGTATTCGTCGATCGGCACGCCGGTTTCTTGCGCGAGCACGCCGATTTCGGAGCGGATGTCGGCGATGTCGTCGGCCTCGGAGGCGACGAACTTGGCCCAATTCTTCGACTTGGCGGCGACCTTCTCGGCCCATTTCGGATCGAGTTCGCTGCCTTGGTAGGCTTCGATGAATTGCGCGCGCGAGACGCCGTTTGAATCGGCGAGGCGCATCAGCTTGCCTTCAAGCTGAATGAGCTTGCGGTTGATGGCGTAGAGCTGCTCGACCAGGCTTTCGATACGCGCATTGTTGAGCTTCAGCTTTTTCAGCTCTTCAATGATCGTGTTCTGCGCGGCTTCGTAATTTTCCGCCTGGGCGCCGGGGAGGGACTTGCCCTTTAGGCGCAGATCGATGCGCTTTTCCTGCAGCTTGCGGAATTGGCCGAAGGCTTCGGCGATGTTGTCGAGCGTCGACATCACGCCTTCTTTGAGTTCGGCTTCCATCGCCGACATCGAGATCGCCTGTTCGTCGTCGAATTCGCTGTCGCTGTCTTCGGCTTCAGCGGCGAGCTGGGCCGGGTCCTTCGCCGCTTGCGCCTCGGCGGCTTCGGCCTTCTTGCGCTCGGCTTCGGCGATTTCAATCTTGGCTTGCTCGGGATCGACGAGGCCGTCCGCGTTCACGCCGGGCGCCGATTGCGGGACGATGCCCATCTCGGCGCCGTAGGTGGCTTCCAGATCGATGATGTCGCGCAGCAGAATCTTTTGCTCACGCAATTCGTCGCGCCAGACCATGATGGCTTCGAAGGTGAGCGGGCTTTCGCACAGGCCGCGGATCATAGCGTCGCGGCCGGCCTCGATGCGCTTGGCGATGGCGATTTCGCCTTCGCGGCTGAGCAGCTCGACCGAGCCCATTTCCCGCAGATACATGCGCACCGGATCGTCGGTGCGGTCAGCGTCTTCGCGGGTGTTGGTGACGGCGACCTTGGTGGTCGTCTCTTCGCGCGTGGCGACGGCGCTGCTTTTGCTGTCTTCCTCGGCGGCTTCGCCTTCTTCTTCATTGTCGACGACGTTGATGCCCATCTCGTTGAGCTGGCTCATCACGTCTTCGATCTGCTCGGAATTGAACTCTTCCGACGGCAGCACCTTGTTGAGCTCTTCGTGGGTGACGAAGCCGCGCGCCTTGGCGCTCTTGATCATCTTCTTCACGGCGGCGTCGGAGAGATCCAGGATCGGGCCCTCGGGGGCGTCCTTTTCTTCCGTCGCGGTCTCTTCGGTTTTGCTCATCAGAACTTTGCTCTTCCCAATGGAAATAGGCGTAAAAATTTAGGCGACTAGGCCATCTTGTGTGTCGTCGGCGCCTGCACTTGTGTCTTTGGCTTCGCGCGCCCGAGCCTCGATGGCGCGCGCTTCGCGGCTCAAGGCCTGGAAGCGGACGAAAGCGCTGTCATCGCCCTCCGCCGCGGCCGTGTGCAGTTCAGCCAGTTCCTCCCTGATCGCCGGCAGCACCACTTCGCGTGTCGCCAGAGCCAGCCACTCGGCTTCCAGCTCGGCGTTGTCGGCTGCCGGATGCAGCTTCGGCCAACGCGAAAGGCGCGCTGCCGCGCGGTCTTGTCCCGATCGGGTCAAATGGAGGCTGAGGCGGTTCCGGTCAATGCCGGGAGGGGTGGTTTCGGCGCCGAATTCGCCATCCGCGAGCTCCAGAAGCGCAGACCTGATGGCCTCCAGATCGGCATCGGCGATGTTGAGGCGCTCGATCCAGTCCGAAAAGCGGGTGAGGACGCCCGGATAGTCGACGGCGGCGCGGAGGAAGTTCTCGGCCGCCGGTCGCGGGCTGGCGGCGGCGTGGATGGCTTTGAGCTCGGCCGTGGCCGGGGCGGGCGGGGCGTTTTTGCCCCAGGCGCGGCCTTCGCCGGGCGGACGCGGCGTCCATGGCTGGCGAGGCGGGCGCGAGGCTTCGTTGGCCCGGCGCATGAGTTCGGTGAAGTAGAGCCGCTGGGTGTCGCGGTCGGCGATCTTGCCGACAGCCTCTTTGAGGGCGGCCTGGAAGGCGGCCTTGGCTTCCGGCGTGTCGAGCGGGCGGCGGTTCTTCTCGCGCTCGAAGAGCGCGTCGGACGCTGGCGTGGCGGCAGCCACCAAGGCCGTGAGCGCTTCGGCGCCGCCGGCGCGGAAAATGTCGTCCGGGTCCTGGCCGGGGGGCGCGTGCGCGATGCGGAGCGTGCGGTCGGGCCCGAGGTGCGGCAACGCGAGATCGAGCGCGCGCTCGGCGGCGCGTTGGCCGGCGCTGTCGCCATCGAGGCAGAGCACCGGCTCGCCGCCTGAGCGCCAAAGCAGTTGCAGCTGATCTTCCGTCAGCGCTGTGCCGCACGGCGCGACAGCGGCGATGCCGGCGCGCTCGAAGGCGATGACATCGAGATAGCCTTCGCCGACGACGAGGCCGGGCGCTTTGGTTTTCGCCAGCAATTCGCGCGCTTGCTTGATGCGATAGAGCACGCGGCCTTTCGAATAGAGCGCGGTTTCGGGCGAGTTGATGTATTTGGCTTTGGCGTCTTTCGCGAGCGCGCGGCCGCCGAAACCGATGATTTTGCCAGCCGTATCGGTGATTTCGAAGGTGACGCGACCGCGGAAGGTGTCGATGGCTGGCTTGCCGTCTTGGCCTTCGCGCGCGACGCCGGCGCCGATGATCTCTTCGAGCGTGAAGCCTTCGGCTTTCAGCTTGTCGATCGTCCAGGTCCATTCATCGGGCGCATAGCCGATGGCAAAGCGCTCCCATTCTTCGGGGCCAAAGCCGCGGCCTTGCAGATATTTGCGCGCATCAGCGCCGCCGGAGGAGCGCAGCGCGCTCGCAAACAATTTCGCTGCGGCGGCGGTGACGGCGTAGAGGCGTTTCCTCTGATCGTTCTCGCCGCGATTGTCGTAATCGTCCTTCGGCAGCGCGACGCCAGCGATCTCAGCGAACTTCTCGACCGCTTCCGGAAACGAGAGGCCTTCGAGCTTCATCGCCAGCGTGAAGACGTCGCCCTTTTCGCCGCACCCAAAGCATTTGAAGAGACCCTTCTGATCCAGCACGTGGAAGGAGGGGCTCTTTTCCTGGTGAAACGGGCAGCACGCCCAGAAGTCGCCCGCGCTGGGGCGCGACTTCTGCTTGTGCCAAGACAAGCGCCGGCCGGCATAGTCCGCAATCGAAACCCGATCGCGCACCTGACGGAGCAAGGTGTCGGAAAACCGCATCAAAACCTGAGGAGCAGCGAAGCCCTACTATACAGCGATTCGCTGAAACGATTCGGGTTGGGCGGTTTTACTGTCAGTTTCCAGGGCCAAGTTCATGCGGGCCTGGAGGCCCGCGCTCCCAACCTTCTAGTACTTCGACGGCGGATCGCTGGCGGGGAAGCTTTCGTCGCTGGCTTCGTCGGTTTCGGTCCAGCGCTCGGGCGGGTTGTCCATCGCGTCGGGGCCGGCGTCGCGGACCTTTTTTGGCTTCGGCGGCGGGGTTTGGGACGTGTCGTCCTTGTGCGGCTCTTTGTGCGACATAGATGGCTCCTGTGTTCCCAAATCAACGCTCGAACAGGAACATTTGTTGCGCCGCTCACATTCTCGAAAGCGTGGCGGGATGGCGTGACTTCGCCGTAATTCGGGCGCCGGCGCCCGTAATCCCAAGGGCCGGGACAAGGAGTTTTTCGATGCGATTGATCAAGGCTGCAGCGGCTTTCGCTGTCATGGCGACGTTCGCGGCGCCGCAAACCGCGCTCGCGCAGGACGCGCCGCCGAACGCCGTTGGCGTGCAGGGCACTCTTCTGAGCGTAAGCGCCGAGGGCAAATCCGAAGCGCGCCCGGACATGGCGACGATCAATCTTGGCGTCACCACCGAAGGGCAAACCGCGCAAGCGGCTTTGCAAGAAAACGCGCGCCGGATGACGGCGCTGACGCAGGCACTGCGCCGCGCCGGCATTGCCGAGCGCGATATCCAGACTTCGAACGTCTCGGTGTTCCCGCAGCAGCAATATCGCGAAAACCAAACGCCGCTGATTACAGGCTATCAAGCCAACAACACGGTGACGGCGAAGATTCGCAACGTGAACAATGTTGGCCGTGTGATTGATGCGGCGGTTGGCGCGGGCGGCAACACCATTCATGGCGTTTCGTTCTCACACGCCGATCCGGATGCGCAACTCGATCTGGCGCGTCGCGCCGCGATCGCCGAAGCGCGCCGTCGTGCTGAACTTTATGCAAGCGCGCTGAATATGCGCGTGGTGCGTATCGTCGCGGTGCAGGAAGGGGGCGGGTATTCGCCGCCGTTCCCGGTGGCGTATGAGCGCGCCGCTGCACAAGACATGGCGATGGCGCCGCCAACGCCGGTTGCGCCTGGTGAGATCGAAACGCGTGTGAGCGTGAGCGTGACGTTCGAACTGCGCTGAGCAACGGCAGATATGCTAAGGGCGGCGGAGTGATCCGCCGCCCTTTTCATTTCAGGCGCATTAGTTTGCGTCCGCGCGGGGCGGCATTTGCGGCGCCGGCGGCGGCTCCGGCAGGTCGATGTCCGGCTCAGGCAGGTCGATGTTTGGCGCGTTGATTTCTAGATCGGCCGTGCGCTGTGGCGAGAAGCCGCCGGAATACGCAAAGACGCCGAGTCCAACGATCGCCACGAGTACGAAAATCGCCAGCAGCGCTCCGAATGGCGATGATCTGCTGTCTTGTTTTTCCGACATGGCTCACTCTCCAGCTTCAGGAAGGTGAACCGCGCGGGCGTCTAAGGAGTTCCCTGCGCTTTAGAGGAGCGGCGTGAGGAGTTCTTCGCCAGCGTGGAAGCGGCGCAAATTTTCCAGCACGTTTTGCGAGCCGGCGTAGAGCGCTTCGCGCGTGCCGCCGCCGAGGTGCGGGGTGAGCGTGCAGTTCGGCACATCGGCCCAGCGAGATGTTGGCGTCGGTTCTTCGACGAAGACGTCGAGCCCGGCGCCGCCGAGCGCGCCGGATTTAAGCGCCGCGATCAGCGCGTCTTCATCGATGACGTTGCCGCGCGAAATATTGATCAGCACGCCGTCGCCGCCGAGCGCGTGGATGATTTCGGCGGTGATGAGGCCTTCGGTGCTCTTGTCGCCGCGGGCGCAGACGATAAGCACGTCGGCCCAGGTGGCGAGCTGCAGCAGGTCGGGCTCGTACGCGTGGCGCACGTCCGGTTTGGCGCGCGGGCCGTACCATTTGATCTCCGTGCCAAAGGCTTCGGCGCGGTGCGCGACGGCGGCGCCGATCGCGCCCATGCCGACGATGCCGACTTTGCGGCCGCGGATGCGCTTTTGCGGCGGCACGGCAAGCGGCGGCGTCCACGTGCCGTCGCGCAGCACTTTTTCACCTTCGGTGAACAGGCGGTGGCGCGCGATCATCAAGCCGATGGCGACGTCGGCGACGTCCTCGTGATTGATCTCGCGGCCGTGGGTTATCGTTACGCCGCGCTGCTTGGCGTAGCGGAGATCGATGCCGTCAACGCCGACGCCGAAGCAGACGATGCATTTCAGCTCCGGCAGCGCGTCGATCATGGCGTTGGAGACGCCGACATGGCCGATGGTAACGGCGGCGCGGATGTCGGTGCGATCGGTCGGCCAATGCACGACCTCGTAATCGCCGGCGAGGCGCGTTTCGAAGAAGCCGAGCGAAGGGTGAACGAGGAGGGTGGGCTTGGTCATGGCGCTTTTATGCAGCGCGCGTGCGTGGCCGGCAATCGCTGAGGCTTAACGCACGTATTTGTTAAGCGCGAAGTGGGCGAAGAAGAGCGCGACGCCGAGCGCGAGATAGAGGCCGACGGCGACGACGTACGGGTCGGAGTTCACGCCGCTCGCGAGGCCAGCGGCAATGAGGCAGGCGGTGTAGGCGGCGGGGCAGGCGAAGGCCACGATCGTCGCCAGGCGCGCGTTGCGTTTGGCGTAGGCGATGATGGCGATAAAGCCTGCGAGCGCGATGAGGGGCGCAAGGAAGAGTGCCCAATTTAATTGGTAGAAGAGCGCGACGCTTAGGGTGACGACGATCAGCGCCGCAATGGCGACCTCGCCGAGGATGAAGGCGAGAAGCCTCAAGCCGCGCTCTTGCCGCTTTTCTTCATCAGCTTCGCGAAGCGTTCGAACAGATAGTGGCTGTCTTGCGGGCCGGGCGAGGCTTCCGGGTGGTACTGCACCGAGAACACTGGCTTGCCTTCGAGTTCGATGCCGCAATTGGAGCCGTCGAACAGCGAGACGTGCGTCTCTTTCACGCCTTTCGGCAGCGTCTTCGTGTCGATCGCGAAGCCGTGGTTCATCGAGACGATCTCCACCTTGCCGGTGGATTGATCTTTCACCGGATGGTTCGCGCCGTGATGGCCTTGCGGCATTTTCTTTGTCTTCGCGCCGAGCGCGAGGCCGAGCATTTGGTGGCCGAGGCAGACGCCCATCACGGGCTTGCCGCTATCGACGAGCTTTTTGATTTCAGGCGCGGCGTAAACGCCGGTGGCGGCCGGATCGCCGGGGCCGTTTGAAAGCAGGATGCCGTCCGGCTTGTGCGCGAGCGCTTCTTCGGCGGTGGCGGTGGCGGGCAGCACGATGGTGCGCGCGCCGATCTCGCCGAGTGCGCGCAGGATGTTGCGCTTCACGCCATAGTCCATGACCACGACGGTGAATTTTGGCTTCTTCACCTCTGGCGTGCCCAGCGGCCATTGCCAGAGGCTTTCGTTGACGACGTAGCTCTGCGCGGTGGTGACTTCCTTCGCCAGGTCGAGCCCGTCGAGGCCGTGCCAGGCGGCCGCGCGCTTTTTCAGCGCTTCGAGATCGAACTTGCCGTCCGGCGCGTGCGCGATGACGGCGTTCGGCATGCCTTGCTCGCGGATGCGGCGCGTCAGTGCGCGCGTGTCGAGGCCGGCGAGCGCGATGACGTTGCGCTTTTTCAGCCAGCTATCGAGGTCTTCTTCGCTGCGCCAGTTTGACGGCGCCGTTGGCCGCGTGCGGAAGATCGCGCCGCGCGCGGCGGCTGCGGCGGCGGGCGATGAGGTTTCGGTGTCGCCGTTATTGGCGCCGGTGTTGCCGATATGGGGGAAGGTGAAGGCGACGATCTGCGCGGCGTAGCTCGGGTCAGTCAGGATCTCCTGATACCCGGTCATCGCGGTGTTGAAGCAGACCTCGCCATCGGCGGCGCCGGGTGCGCCCAGGCCTTCGCCCAGGAACACGGAACCATCGGCGAGCACGAGTGCGCCGGTGGGGGCGAAGGGATGAGTCGATTTTGCCAAAGCGGCAGTGAGATAGGGGGTGTGGGGCGGGGTGTCAAAAGAGACTTCGGGACAAAGCGCATCCATCGCCCAACCCCTGCCGTAAAGGTGAACTCCATGTCAGCCATTCGCGTTGGCCGGGGGATGACGACCCTGTAAGGTTCAGGTGTGGGGTTCAGAACAGCGAAATATTGGACCGGGGCTGTCGCTCTGGGGCTGGCGCTAGCCGCCGCGGCGTGCGGGCCGCAGGGCGCGCGCGCGCCTGTGCCGCCGGTCGGCGAGGCGCCGCTAATCGCTCGGGGCGATCTCTTCGGCGATCCGGTTCGCCATGGCGGCCAGCTTTCGCCCCGCGGCGACCGGGTGGCGTTTCTGGCGCCGCGCGATGGGGTGCAGAACCTCTGGGTGCTTTCCGTCGACGCGATGGATGAAGCGCGGCCGGTCACCGACGATCGCTTGCGCGGCATTCACAGCTTCGTCTGGGCGCTCGACAATTCAACGCTGCTCTACCTGCAGGACGACCAGGGCGACGAGAATGCGCGCTTGTTCGCTGTCGATATTGCGCGGGGCCTGCCGCGGGCGCTGACGCCGGCGGGCGCGCGCGCTGAAATTCTCGGTATGAGCGCCGATGATCCGGGCGCAGTGATTGTCAGCTTGAACGAGCGCGACCGGGCTTGGCCGGATGTGTTTCGCATCGATGTGGTCAGCGGCGCGCGCACGCTGCTGCAGCGCAATCCGGGGAACGTCGCGAGTTATGTAGTTGATCGCAGCAATCGCGTGCGGCTGGCGTTGCGGCCGGCGGCGGATGGCGGCGCCGATATGCTGGTGCGCGGTGCGAACGGTCGCTGGCGAACACTGCTGAACATCCCGTTCGAGGATATGCGCGTGGCGCGAGTCCTGGGGTTCACCGCCGATGGCGGCTCATTTTTGATGTTCGATTCCACGGGGCGCGAAGAATACAGCGCGCTGGTGCGGGTCGATGCCGAGAGCGGGCTGAAGACGCCGGTGGGCGAAAATGAAAACGCTGATGTTGTCGATGTCTGGCTCGATCCGGCGACGAATATGCCGGTGGCGTTCGCGACGGAGTATCTGCGCCGCGAATGGCGCGGGCTCGATCCGGAAACGCAGGCCGACCTGGATTTTCTTGATCGCCAACTCACCGGTGATTTCACTGTCGCCTCGCGGAGCGCTGACAATGCGCGCTGGATTGTGATCGAAGAGGGCCCAACGACCGCGTCGCGCTCGTATCTCTATGATCGCGCCGACCGCGCCGGGCGGCGGCTCACATCCTTGTTTCGGCATCGGCCGGCGCTGGACAGCGCCCCGCTGCAGCCGATGACGCCGATCGAGATTGAATCGCGAGACGGGTTGGCTTTGGTCTCATTCCTGACGCTGCCGATTGGCTCGGACGCTGATGGCGATGCGCGGCCTGAAGCGCCCGTGCCGCTGGTGATCTTGCCGCATGACGGACCATGGGCGCGCGACAGTTACGGCTTCAACGCCATGCACCAATGGCTCGCCAATCGCGGCTACGCCGTGCTGAGCGTGAATTATCGCGGCTCAGCGGGCTTTGGAAAATCGTTCCTCAATGCAGGCAATCGCGTGTGGGGTGGGCGCATGCGCGAGGATTTGGCTGACGCGGCGCGCTGGGCGAGCGAGAACGCCATCGCCCAGCCTGATCGCATCGGGCTGGTGGGTTCAGGCTTCGGCGGCTATGCGACGCTCGCCGCGCTTGCCTTTGATCCGCAAGTTTATCGCTGCGGCGCAAGCTACAATGCGCCTAGCAATCTGTTCGCATTGCTCGACACCTCGCCGGTGAGTGCGCGCAGTGAGCTTTATCAGCGGTTTGGCGATGCACGCACGGATGCGGGGCGCGATATTTTGCGCCAGCAATCGCCGCTCTTTCATGCAGGGCAGATCCGCAGCCCCTTGCTGCTGGCTGTCGGGCCGCGCGAGGGGCGAGGCTTGCGCGGCGAGGCGGATCAAATTGCGCAGTCGCTGCGCTCACGCCGCGGTGCGCTGAGCTATCTGGTGTTTCCGGATGAAGGGCGCGACTTGGTGCGTCCCGCCAATAGGCTCGCGTATCTCGCGGTGCTGGAGCATTTTCTGAGTGATTGTCTCGGCGGGCGCGCCGAACCTGTCGGCGCTGCATTCCAAGGCGCGACGATCAACGTGTTTGATGGCGCGACGCGTGTGCCAGGCTTGAGTGCGTTTGCTCGCCAGCCGCCGGCGGCGCCGTTGCCCGCGCCAGCTGCGTCCGATGGCGCAGGTGGGCCAGAAGCCGAAGCACCGGCCCCCGCGGATGATCCTGCGCTTTAGATCTGCGGATAGATCGAGCGGATGCGGCTTTTGCGTTTGGAGAAGCTGTCCCAGACGAGCGTATCGACGTGAGCTTCGCCGTTTTCGAAGTGTACGCCGTCGAACATCGAGCCGTGCGTGACGCCTGACGCGGCGAAGACGACGTCGCCTGGCACCATGTCGTCGAGCGTGAGCTTGGCGTGGACATCGCGGCCCATGGCGCGGGCGCGTTCCGCTTCCTGATCGTTCTCGGGCTTTAAGCGCGCTTGCATTTGCCCGCCAGCGCAGCGGATCGCGGCCGCTGCGAGCACACCTTCGGGGGCGCCGCCGGAGCCAAAGTAGATATCGACGCCGGAGCGCGCGGCTTCCGTGGTCCAGAACACGCCAGCGACATCGCCATCGGGGATGAGGCGGATGCCGGCGCCGACTTTGCGCAGTTCTTCGATGATGTCCTTGTGGCGATCGCGATCGAGCAAGCAGGCGCGAATTTCGCTGATTGGCACGCCCTTGGCTTTGGCGAGGCGCTGGACGTTTTCAGTCGGCGAAAGATCGAGATCGATGAGGCCAGCTGGATAGCCTGGCCCGATTGCGAGCTTGTCCATGTACATATCCGGCGCGTGCAGCAGGCCGCCGGCTTTGGCGAGCGCCACCACCGTCATCGCGTTGGGCGCATCGTTGGCGCAGAGTTTGGTGCCTTCGAGCGGATCGACGGCGATGTCGGCTTTGACGCCGCCGGCGCCGAGTTCTTCGCCGATATAGAGCATCGGCGCTTCATCGATTTCGCCCTCGCCGATGACGACTTTACCGGAGAAGGGCGCGGTCATGAAGGAGCGGCGCATGGCGTCCACCGCGGCCTGATCGGCGTCGTTCTTGCGCCCGAAGCCGCGCAATTTCGCGCTGGCGATGGCGGCGACTTCAGTTGCGTTCTGCGCGATCAGCGACAGAATGAATGCGGTGTTTGCGTCCGACACGTGCGCCCTCTTGGATGTGATGGCGCTGTCTTAGGGCGAAAGCGCGCCCGTGGCCAAGGCGCCTTCCGGACCGCGGGTCTTCAGACCCGCCTTTGCGTGGGATAGGCGAAGCGGGCCTGAAGTCCCGCGCTCCTAGTCCACCGTGAGCAGATCGCCGCAGATGGCTTCGAGGCCAGCTTTATCGATAGCGTCGAAGGCGGCAAATTGGGTCGAGTCCACATCGAGCACGGCGGCGAGCCCGCCGGCTTTATTGAACACCGGAGTCACGATTTCTGAATTGGAGCGGCTGTCGCAGGCGATGTGGCCGGGGAAGGCGTGGACATCGTCGACGATAATGGTTTGGCGCTGCGCGGCGGCGGCGCCGCAAACGCCTTTGCCGAATGGGATGCGCAGGCAGCCAAGCGTACCTTGATAGGGGCCAACGACGAGTTCGTTGGGCTTCGCCTCATCGACGACGTAAAAACCGGTCCAGAAGAAGCGCTCGGGAAACGCTTGCGCCAGCAAAGATGCGACGGTGGCGTAGCGCGCGGTGCGGTTTGGCTCGCCGGCAATGACCGCGGCAATCTCCCGGCGCACAACGGCGTAGCGCTCGGCCTTGTCGGCCGGCAGGTCTGCACGTGCAGCTTCGGCCATTACGGGCGGTTCGACTTGCGGTGCTTCAGCGCGCCGGAGGCCTTCAGCGCCGTCATCTGCTGATCGCGGTTCATCGGCTGGCGCGTCGGCTTCGACAGCACTTTGCCGATCAGCACCGAAGCGCCGATCACGATCAACACGGTGACCGTAATGCCAATCCAAAATCCCGTCATGACGTTCTCCAACTCACCCCATAGATAGCTCTTCCAGGCGCCGATGTAAGGCGCAAGTGGCGGCGGTGGGGCGAAGGGCCTCGCAGAGCCAGCGGCGCGAGGGTGGTAGGCGCGGCAGGACTCGAACCTGCAACCAGACCGTTATGAGCGGCCGGCTCTAACCATTGAGCTACGCGCCCGAACCAAGCGAGGCAGGCCCTAGCATCAGGATCGGCGGCTCGGAAGGCGTGGCGTGACGGTTTCGGCATGGTAGAAGGCGGCTCAGAGGAGAATCCCTATGCGCGCAGCTATCGTCCTTGCCGCCCTGGCGCTCGCCGCGTGCCAGACGCCGTGCCCGACGCCGCGGACCGAGCCCATCAACGCCACCTTCCAGTGCGAGGACGGCTCCGAGTTGCGGGTGACCTTCCAGCCGCAGCCGGACAGCGTGCTGGTGCTCCAGGAAGGGTACACGGCAGTGCAATTGCCGGCGCGCGGGGCGGGCTCCGGCTATCGCTATGCGGACAACGGCGCCCAATTGCGTGGCAGCGGCCGCGAGGCGCGCTGGACCCGTCCCGGCGCCGCCGAAACCGTATGCGAACAGACCGACTGATCTGCTAAGCTTGCTGCTTGAGCCACCTTTAATCGCTGCGGCGCGAGGACGCTTGGCGACATGAACGGAGTGTCACAGATGAAATTGAAGCTTCTCTGCGCCGCGCTGGCGGGCACGATGGTGCTTGCCTCGTGCGAAACGACTGGCGGTTATGGCGGCGGGCCGGCGCGCACGCAGCTCTCGCAATGCATGCGCAACGCCCTCGTCGGCGCCGGGATCGGCGCGCTCGCCGGCGCGGCGATCGGCGATGAGGACAATCGTCTAGAGAATGCTGCGATCGGCGCTGCGGTCGTCGGCGGCGGCACCTATGGCGTTTGCCGTTATCTCAGCGCGCGTGAACAGCAACGGGTTGAGAGTGCGTACTATCAGTCGCTCAATAGCGGCCAGCCGGTGAGCGATAGCTGGCAATCGGATCAAGGCGCGCCGCGCTCATTGCGCGTGAGCCAGCCGAGCGCCGCGCCAGGCTACGGGCCGGAATGCCGACGCGTGAGCGCTACGGTCAGCGACCCGCAATACGGCAATCAGAATCTGCCGCCCGAAACCTTCTGCCGCGCGCCGGACGGCAGCTGGTCGCCGGCTTAAACGCTTCGTCATCCTGGGACGCGCGTGTGGCCTCCCAGGATGACACCTGCGCTTACTGGCGCGCCTTCATCTGCTTCATCAGCTCGGTTTTGCGCTGAAGCAATTCCATGCCGAGTTCTTTCAAATCGAGATCGGCTTCCTTCGCCTTGGCGAACATGCCGCCGCGCTGTTCTTCTTCTTTGACGTGGTGCTTGATCATCTCTGACAGCACTTTGACGCGCGCGTCGTAATGATCGTCGCCAGGCGCGCTTGCTTCGATTTCAGCGATCAGCTTCTTGGCGCCGTCGTGCTCGATGTCGGCCTCGTCCATCATGTCATCTTCGACGCCGGCTTCGCGGCAGGCTGGATAGAAGATCTCTTCTTCAATCTGCGCGTGGACGGTGAGCGCGAGGCAAATCTGGTTGGCGAGCTTTTGCTTCTTGGAAGCGCTCGACGTGCTTTCAAATTCCTCGAACCATTCCTCGACCTCGCGGTGATCGTCTTTGAGGAGCTTGATCGCGTCAGGGGCCTGAGTGGCCTTCGTGGTGGATTTTGAAGCGGACTTGCGGGTTTGCGCGGCGGGCATGGGGGCTTGCTCCTTGGTTGAAGTGTGGAGCTTGAACGACGCGGGCCGCGCCGCAGTTCCTGTTGCGAACAAAACGCAAAATAACCTGGGTTAGGCTCGGCGGGGCAATGGACGCTCAGGGCGCGCATCGCTATATCCGCGCTTCGATTTTCCAACAGAACGGACCACCCAGATGGCGCAGCAGCCAGCGCAATACATTTTCTCGATGCAAGGTCTCTCGAAGACCTATCCGGGCGGCAAGAAGGTGTTCGAGAACATCTGGCTGTCGTTCTTCCCGGACGCGAAGATAGGCGTCGTCGGCGTCAACGGCTCAGGTAAGTCGACGCTGCTGAAAATCATGGCCGGCCTCGATAAGGAGTTCACCGGCGAAGCCTTCCCGATGGCCGGCACCAAGATGGGCTATCTGGAGCAGGAGCCGCAGCTCGATGCGGCGCTGAACGTGCGCGAGAACGTCGAGAGCTGGTGCGTCGAGAAGCAATTGGTGACACGCTTCAACGAAGTCTCGATGCAGCTCGGCGAAGATTACAGCGACGAACTCATGGAGGAGATGACCAAGCTCCAGGAAAAGATCGATGCTTCCGACGCGTGGGACATCGATTCCAAGATCGACATGGCGATGGACGCGCTGCGTTGCCCGCCGGACGAAAGCGGCGTCGAGAAGCTCTCAGGCGGCGAACGCCGCCGCGTCGCGCTCTGCCGCTTGCTGCTCTCGAAGCCGGACATGCTGCTGCTCGACGAACCGACGAACCACCTCGACGCGGAAAGCGTCGCTTGGCTGCAGCATCACCTCGAAGCGTTTCCGGGTTGCGTGATCCTCGTAACCCACGATCGCTACTTCCTTGATCAAGTGACCAAGTGGACGCTTGAGCTGGATCGCGGCCGCGGCCATCCGCACGAGGGCAATTACTCGGCGTGGCTTGAGATCAAGGCCAAGCGCTCGGAGCAAGAATCGTCCGAGAGCGAGAGCCGCAAGAAGGCGCTCAACCGCGAATTGGAATGGGTGCGCCAATCGCCGAAAGCGCGCCAAGCCAAGTCGAAAGCGCGCCTCACGCGCTATGATGAAATGGCGGCGGAGGCCGAGCGCGAAAAGCAAACCTTCGCGCAGATTCAAATCCCACCGGGCCCGCGCCTCGGTCAGAACGTCATTGAGTTTGACGGGCTGAAGAAGGCGTTCGGCGAAAAGCTTCTGATTGATGGCTTGAGCTTCAAGCTGCCGCCGGGCGGCATTGTCGGCATTATCGGGCCGAACGGGGCGGGTAAATCGACGTTGTTCAAGATGATCACCGGCGCCGAAAAACCGGACGCTGGTACGATCTCGATTGGCGAAAGCGTCAAGCTCGGCTTTGTCGATCAATCGCGCGATACGCTCGATCCCAACAAGAACATCTGGGAAGAGATTTCCGGCGGGCTTGACGTCGTGCTTGTCGGCAATCGCGAAATTCCGTCGCGCGCTTATGTGTCGAGCTTCAACTTCAAGGGCGCGGATCAGCAGAAGAAGGTCGGGCAGCTCTCAGGCGGTGAACGCAACCGCGTGCATTTGGCCAAGACCTTGCTCACCGGCGCCAATGTGCTGCTGCTCGACGAACCGACCAACGATCTCGACGTCGAGACGCTGCAATCCTTGGAAGCGGCGCTGGAAGATTTCGCCGGCTGCGCCGTCGTCATCAGCCACGATCGCTGGTTCCTGAACCGCTTGGCGACGCACATTCTGGCGTTCGAAGGCGACAGCCACGTCGAATGGTTCGAAGGGGACTTCGACAGTTATGAAGCGGACAAGATGCGGCGGTTAGGTGTGACGGAGATCATTCCAAGCCGGATCAAGTTTCAGAAGTTTGGGCGTTAGCGGAGCGGCGCGTCGGTATCTTTGCCGATCTCGCGGCAATCGACGCCGTCATTCCATGCCAAGTAGCTTTCCTGGCCGCCACCGCCGCCAAGAACTTTGGCAACGCCAGCTTGCTCGATCTCGCGCATGAGCTCCAGCGCAAGCGCGCGGTTCAGGCCTGATGCGTTCTCGACAACGCTGACTGACGTTTGCCGCCGATTTTGTTGCATCTCGGCCAGATGTTTGAATAAGCCGCCAGCATTGGGTTTTTTCAACCGCAGCCGATAGATCGCTTCTCGTTGGGCGTCCGTGAGCGCCATGAAATCCTCCCCAGTACCGGGCTCAGGTAACAACCTGCGCGCGCAGTGCGTCAAGGGAGCGAAAAGGGAACGCGAACTAGAACGGCCACGCGACTTTCGCCGCGCGGCCGTTACCATTCAGCGCGAGGCGAAGCGGCTGCGTTCTTCGTCTTCCATGCGGAAAACCACGCGCAGGTTCACCGGTGAGCCGACAGCGCTGCTGCCGTCGGCGAGCGTGTCAGTGTGGCGGAACGAGCGTGCGACGCGGAGCGCTGCGGGGCCGAAGCCGCCCGGCGTTTCCGAAACACGATCGCAATCGAGGACGCCGCGTTCCTGCACAACGCAAGCGAGGCGCGCTTCGCCTTCGCGGCCACGATCGAGCGCGCGTTCCGGATAGAGCGCTGAGAGCCGGCGCGCACTTGGCGTGCGGCTCCAGGTCGGGCGCTGCGGCGCGGTGATGACGAGTTCGTCGCTCTCGGTGGCTTCGGCGGTTGTGGCGTTGATGGGGGTGACGCCGATGGTGGCTTCAGGCACTGACTCGGCCCGCGCCGGAATTGCGCGTGCAGGCGCCGTGCGCCGTGCTGGCGCCGCGCTGGGCGGTGCGGCGGAACTTGGCGAAAGCTCGGCGGCGTCATCGATCGCCGCACTTTCGTCCGCGCCGCTATCCTCCACGCCCGAGGTGTCGCGCAGCGCATAATCGTCGGCATAGCCTTCGTCGTAAGCGAACTGAGACTCTTCTTGCGGCTGCGGTGCGCCGTAGGTGGCGTAAGCCCAATAGCCCCCGCCTGCGAGGATGGCGATCGCAAGCGCGGCAAGTATCCATTTGCCGCCGCCACCGCCACCGCCGCGCGACGGGCGAATGGTGGACGCGCCATGATGATCATGTCGTTGGCTCATACTGCTCTCTCCCTCGAAACTGCGGTCGGGCGTCTCCTATCCGCGCGGGCGAGGGATGTGCCCGCCGTCACAGCGCTGTCGCTAGCGCTCCAACAAAGCCGCCGTCGCCATGCCGCCGGCTGTGCAGACGCCAACGATCGCGCGCTTGGCGTTGCGGCGGCCGAGTTCGAGCAGGGTCGAGCCGAGATAGCGGATGCCGCTCATGCCGTACGGGTGGCCGAGCGCGATGGCGCCGCCATTGACGTTGGTGCGCTCCCACGGCGTTTGCAGTTCGCGCTGATTGTAGAGTGTGGTGACGGCGTAAGCCTCGTGCAGCTCCCATAGATCAACGTCGGCGGCGTTGACGGCGTTTTGCTGCATAAGCTTCTGGATCGCCGGCGTGATGGCGATGCTCATCTCTTCAGGCGCGACAGACCCCAAGGCAAAGCCGCGCCAATAACCGAGGATCGGAAGCCCACGTTGTGCGGCGAGATCAGCGTCCATCATCACGACAGCCGCTGCGCCATCGGACAGTTGCGAGGCGTTGCCAGCCGTCGTCGTGCCGCCCTCAAGCACGGGCTTCAGCGACGCGAGTTTTTCGTAAGTGGTGTCGGGGCGAGGGCCTTCGTCGCGGTCGAGCGTGACTTCGACCTCGCTGCTTTGGCCGGTGGCTTTATCGGTGACTTTCATCGTCGTTGTGATCGGGACGATCTCTTCGGCGTTTTTGCCCGCAGCGCTCGCATCGGCGACGCGCTTTTGGCTCATCACCACGTATTCGTCGAGCGCTTGGCGGCTGATGCCGTACTTCTCGGCGACGAAGTCGGCGGTTTGATTCATCGTCCACCAGACGGCGGGCATCATTTGCTGCAGCGGCGCGTAGAAGAAGCCGTTGAAGTTCAAATTGAACTGCACCAGCGAAATGCTCTCGACGCCGCCGGCAAGCCCGCACGCGATCTCGCCGCGCGCGATGGCGTTGGCGATGTACGAGGCGGCAGTAAGGCCAGAGCCACAATAGCGGTTGACGGTAACGCCCGGCACGCCCGCGCCAAAGCCGGCGAACAGCGCGGCATTGCGCGCGACGTTGTGGCCGGTCGCGCCCTCCGGCAAGCCGCAGCCGAGCACGACGTCTTCGATCTCGCCAGCTTCGATCCGCGCACGCGCGATCGCTTCCTTCATCACGTGCGCGGCCATCGGGATGCCGTGGGTCAAGTTCAGCGCGCCGCGCTGCGCTTTGGCGATGCCGGTGCGGCAATAGCTGACGATGGCGACGTCTCTCATAGGCTCACGCTCCCGCTTGTCGTGAGTTTGCGCTGGCCGGCGCGCGCCGGCAACCATCCGATAGTTTTAGATTCACGCGCGCGCTGCGCGTTCGCCGAGCCAGTCCGTGATTGCGCTCATGGCCGCATCGCGCTCGAGGTCGTTGAGCAATTCGTGGCGTCCTTGTGGATAGAGGATGAGGTGCTTGTCCGGCGCTGGCGCGAGCGCGGCGAAGCGTTTGCTGCCTTCGGGATCGGTGGCGCGGTCCTGCTCGCCGTGGAGGACGAGCACGGGAAGGGTCCATTTGCGATAGAGCGGCCACGAAGCTTCGGCGACGTCGATGGCGGTGGCGCCGGTTTTAGCGGGCACGCGCGTATCGCTGATCATCGGGTCTTTGCGATAGGCGGCGACTTCCTCTGGAATGCGCGAGAGCCCGTCCGCGTCGAGCGGCGGCACAAGGCGCGCGCCCGGCGCGAAGATCGAAACCACGCCCGCGATGGCGCGCAGATGCGCGGGGGCGGAGATGCTGAGCGCGGGGGCCGAGAGAATGACGCCTGCTATGTTGGACTTATCCTGCGCCGCGCTGGCGGCTGTGAGCAGGCCGCCGAGCGAGTGGCCAAAGAGAAAGAGCGGCTTGTCTTCTGCAGCGAGCGCGCGGCGAGCGGCGATGTGATCGGCTACGGCTTCGCGCATGTCGGTGACGCCGCGCGCGCCAGGCGAGCGGCCATGTCCGCGCAGATCGAACGCGTAGACGTTGAAACCCAGCGCATTCAGCTTCGGCACCAGTTGGTGATAGTGCGCGACATAGCGCTCGGCGTATTCAGCGAAGCCGTGGGCGAGCAGAACGTTGGCGCGCGCGTCAGCGGCGGGCCAGCGATAGCCACTAAGGCCGCGGCCGAAATCCCAAGTCTCAGCCATCTCTCGAACTCCGCCCCAACTGCAAGACTCGTTGCGCCCCCACTGTGCATATCGCGCAAATCAGTTCAGCCTCTACTTCCGTCAGCATCGTTGCGGACCCGATCCGCTTCAGATGTAGGTCGCGGGAGACGAAAGAGATGCGCAAGTACGCAGCGCTGCATACGCACCTTAGCCGGCGTAACGGCCGGCCGGAAATGCTCACTTTCGAAGATATTGAATCCATCATCGGCCGGTCGCTGCCGCAGAGCGCGGTTAAGCACCGCTCGTTCTGGGCAAACGATAACCAGGACCACCACACCCACGCCCGCGCTTGGATGCGGGCCGGCTACCGGGTCGCCTATGTCGATCAGGACCAGAAAGTGGTGCGGTTCGAGCGGACGCGGTAGGCTCTACCCGTCTTAGCGGGAGGCCCTGATGCGTCGCCTAGTTCTTGTCCTCGTGGCGGCGATGGCCTTGGCGGGCTGCGCCTCCACGCTCCAGGGCGCATACGACGAGCAACGCCGCGAAGAGTGCGAGCGCGAAAACTACGGGCGCGATCGCATCAACTGCCGCTAGGCTCTGCATCCAAGCCCCGCGCGCGCTGCATCCTCTGAATAGGCCCGCGTTCGGTGCGCTTGCCGCCGATGGCGCGCGCGCCGATGATGGCGGCCCGGGTGAGGAGGATTTCGATGCGGTGGATGATTGTAGCGGCTCTGGCGCTTGGCGTGGCTGCGTGCGGAGACGCGACGACGACCGGCGAGGGCGGCCAAACCGAAGCGGCCGCGGATACCTACACCATGGAAATCCGCGCCAGCGAGCTTGAGCAAAGTTACATCGTCATTGCGCCGGACGGCCGCACGGTAGGCGCCCGCGCCTCGGGCGGCGCCTCCGCACTGATGGCTGACGATCGCGCCCAAGCGCTTGCCGGAACGGCGCCGCCCGAAGGCGAGCCGTTGCCGGAAGTGATGGCGCTTCGGCTGCCGGGCTTTTCCATGAGCATCTCTGGCGACGAGGAAGAAGGCCAAGGCGAAAGCGGGCGCGTCAATCTCTCGATGGGGGCCGATGGCCAGCAGATCACGGTGCACGCCGATGAGGGCGGCCCGGGCGACGCTGATGATCGCGCCTATGTGCGCATCACCGGCGCCGACGCGGAGTCGGTCCGCGAATTCATTGACGAAGCGGAAGAGCTTTCTCCAGAGGTAAAAACCGAAATGCGCGCGGCGTTGGGGCTCTGACGAGTTCCATTCGCCGCTAGAGGCTTGCCGCGCGCGGGCCGTCTGGGCTTTCTTGCTCCCAACTGATTTGGGGGCAACATGCGCCAGAATTTGCGCGCGGCCGTAGCCGCACTCGGCATCCTCGCACTCGTCGCAACGCCAGCGTCGAGCGAAGAGGGGATGTGGACTTTCGACAATTTCCCGACCGCTCGTATGCAAAGCGAAATGGGCTGGGCGCCTGATCAGGCGTGGCTGCAGCGCGTGATGGCCGGCACCGCGCGCGTGCCTGGCTGCTCGGCGTCGATCGTGAGCGGACAGGGCTTGGCGCTGACCAACCACCATTGCGTCATCGCCTGCGTGACCGCGCTCTCCACTACTGAAGCCAATTATATCGAAAACGGCTTTATGGCGCGTACGCGCGAGGAAGAACGCCGTTGCCCGAATTGGAACGTCGATGTGCTGACCGGCATATCGAACGTTACCAGCGCCATCGAAACCGCGACGGCGGGCGTTGCGCCCGAGCTGTTCGCCCGCACTCGTGATGCTGAGATCGCGCGGTTGGAGCGCGAATGCTCAAATGGCGCAACGCGCTGTGAAGTCGTGACGCTCTACCAAGGCGGGCGCTACGCTTTGCATCGCTACACGCGCTACACGGACGTGCGTCTGGTGTTCGCGCCCGAGCATCAGATGGCCAAATTCGGCGGCGATCCGGACAATTTCAACTTCCCGCGTTACGGCGTCGATTTCTCATTCCTGCGTGTTTACGAGAACGGCGCGCCAGCCGTGACGCCGAACCATCTCTCGATGCGCTTTACGCCGCTCGAAGCAAACGAGATCGTGATGATCGCCGGCAACCCAGGGCGCACCTCGCGGCTGCGCACGACGGCGGAACTGGCGTTCGAGCGTGACTTCAATTTGCCATGGCAAATCGCCTCGCTCTCAGAAATGCGCGGGCGGTTGATCGCTTACGCGCAGCAAGGACCGGATCAGTCGCGGATCGCGTCGAGCACGCTGCAAAGTGTGGAAAACTCGTTCAAGGGCCTCTCCGGCCGCCGGCAAGCTTTGGCTGATCCCGCAGGATTTGCGCGTGTCACCGCACGCGAGACGGATCTGCAGACGCGCGTGCGCCGCAACCGCGTGTCGCAACGCGAAGTCGGCGATGCGTGGGGCGAAATCGAGCGCGCGCAAGCGGCGTATCGCGGCATGTTCTACTCGTACCAGTACCTGGAAGCACGCGCGGGCGAGCGCTCTGTGCTGTTCAGCTGGGCGCGCGATATCGTGCGCGGCGCGGCCGAGCGGTCCTTGCCTGATGCGCAGCGCCTGCCGCGGTATAGCGAAGCGCGTATGCCGGCTGTCGCGTCCAGCGTTGGCGCGCAGAGGCCAGTGATCGCTGAGTTCGAGGAAATCCAACTCGCGTTCTGGCTCTCGAAAATGCGCGAACACCTGACCGCCGATAACGCCATCGTGCGGCGGGTGCTTGGCAATGAGAGTCCGGAAGCGCTGGCGGCGCGCCTGGTGCGTTCGCGGCTCGCTGACCCGGCGTACCGCCAGCAACTCTGGGAAGGCGGCGAAGCGGCAGTCGCGGCGTCCGACGATCCGCTGATCCAGTTCGTGCGCGCTTGGGATGCTGACGCACGCGCCGTGCGGACGCGTTATGTGGCTGAAGTTGAAGGCCCGGCTGCGCGCGCCCACGAACGCATCGCCCGCGCACGCTTCCGCGCCTTTGGCGAGGCCCAATATCCGGACGCAACCTTCAGCCCGCGTGTCTCGTATGGCCGCGTGACCGGATGGACCGAGGCGGGAGGCCGCGAGGTTCCGCCGTTTACGTACACACGCGGGCTCTACGAGCGCGCTACCGGCTCGATGCCATTCGTGTTGAGCCAGCGCTGGATCGATGCGCGTTCGCGGCTCGATCCGAACGCGATCTTCAACGTGTCATCGAGCAATGATGTGATCGGCGGCAATTCGGGCAGCCCGCTGCTCGATCGCGAAGGCCGCGTCGTCGGCGCTGTGTTCGATGGCAATATTCACTCGCTTGGCGGGGAATATTTCTACGATGGCGAACTGAACCGTTCCGTGACCGTTGCGTCGACGGTGATCCGCGCATCGCTCGCCGATGTGTACGGCATGCCGGAATTGCTGGCGGAGCTTGAAGGCCGCTGACGGCAAAGCTGCTCTGGGGAGGAGCCTTGCCGCAGTGCTTTGGATACACCGGCGCCGCCACTCTAAGACGGCGCCGGGGCCTCCGCCTTTCGCTCGGTGGAGGCGAGAGAAAGGCTAAGACTGGCGAGCGGGGGTATCAGGCGGGAAGCTCACCAGAAATCGGTGAGCCCATGAGGCCGCGATGCGCAGTTCTATTCAATGCGATTGAGACGAGAGCGCAGGCGCGTGCGGCGAATGCGAAACGCGCGCTTTTCGTCGTGGCGGCGTGTCGGTTCGTCGGCCTCTAGACCGTCGTCGCGTTCAGAAATTCCATCTGCTTTTTGAGCGAAGCAAACGTCTGTGTGCACGGGAAGGCGAGGAAGCCGTGGCAGGCGCCTGGATAGATATCGAGCTCACCCGCATTGCCAGCCGCAACCCAGCGCGCGTGCATGAAGAGGCTGTCATCGAGCAATGCATCGCGTGTGCCGATGGTGAAAAGCGCAGGGCAGAGGCCGCCGAGATCGGCGAAGAGCGGTGAGAGATACGGCGCGCGCTTTTCTTCGGCGCTGAGTCCGGGGAGAAACGCTTCGCCGAATTTTTCGATGTCGATGGTGCGTAGGATCAGCCGCTCTTCGTTGCCGAAGGCGCGCGCCGATGGCGTCATGCCGAGATCGAAGACGCCGAACACGAGATTGGCCGCGTGGAACGGCGTGCGGCCGTGCTGGTCGCGCAAGCGCAGCATGGTGAGCGCCGCCAAGTGCGCGCCAGCGCTTTCGCCGCCGATGGTGAGCTTATCGCCGCCGAAGTCGCGGATATTGTCGCTGAGCCAGAGCGCCGCCGCTTCACAATCGTCGGGCCCAGCGGGATAGGGATTTTCCGGCGCCAAGCGATACTCGACGCTGATCGCGGTGAGGCCGGTTGCGTCAGCGATGATTTCAAGCAGGCGGTCTTGCTGATCAGCGCCGCCAAGCACGTGTCCGCCGCCATGGATGTGCAGATAAGCGCCGCGCGATTTTTCCGGTGCGACGACGCGCAGTTTTACTTTCCCGGCTGGGCCGTCGATCTCGATCCAGCGGGCGCGATCAGACATCACCGGCGCAGGAAACGCGCCCTTGCCGGCGCGGCGCGCATCACGCGCGCGTTGCGCCCCGACATCCCACCATTCCGGCGTGCCGGTCATGGCGGCGATGATGCTGGCGTTGATCTGCTTGGTGTCGTCTGGAACGGCGGTTTCGCTGAATTGTTTTGGATCGAGACTGCTCACTTCAAACCACCCATCTTCCGGATCGCCTTCCATTCGTCAGCCGTGACAGGCTGCACGGAGAGGCGCGAATTGTTGACCAACACCATTTTGGCGAGCTTTTCTTCGGCCTTGATGGCGGCGAGCGTCACTGGCGTTTTTAGCGGCTCGACGGCTTTCAAATCCACGCACACGAATTTGCCTGTGGCGTCGCTGGCGTCGGGGTACGCTTCCTTCACCACTTCGCTGACGCCGACGATCTCTTTGCCGTCGTTCGAGTGATAGAAGAACGCCTTGTCGCCCTTCTTCATGGCGACAAGATGCGCCTTAGCTTGATGATTACGCACGCCGGTCCAGGCATCGGCGCCCTTTTTGACATGCTGATCCCAGGACCATGTCCCAGGCTCGCTCTTCACCAGCCAGTACGCCATCAGTTCGCCGGAACCTGTGCGAGCGCTTCGATTTCAATCGAGACGCTATCGCCGATCATGTTGGCGGCGCCGGTGGAGCCAAAGGTGCTGCGGTTAAGCGAGCCGGTGGCCGAAAAGCCAGCGGTGGCGCGCTGATTGTTCGGGGCAGGGCCGATATTGTTGAGCGTGACGTTCAGCGTCAGCGGATGCGTTTGTCCGAGCAGCGTGAGGTTGCCAGTGACTTCCGCGGTGCGCTCGCCTGTGAGCCGCACCGAAGTGGACTGAAACTCCATTGTTGGGTGCGCTGCGGAGTTGAGCCAGCGCTGGCCGCGCAGGTGTTCGTCACGCGCATCGTTGCCGGAATCGACACTGGCGATTTGAACCGTCGCGCGCACTGATGAGTTGGCGGGGTTCGCCTGGTCGAGCACGAGCTCGCCGCTCACCGTCTCGAAGCGACCTAGTACCCGGTTGAAGCCGAAGCGATCGATCGAGAACGCGACCTGCGTGTGGGCCGGGTCGAGCGTGTATGTGACAGGCTCGGCGTGAGCGGCGCCGGCCGCAAACAAAGCGGCGGCGAAAAGCAAGGCGCGCATTCAAGTGTCCCTTCAGTGTTCAGGCGCGCGCTTCGAACACCAGATTGAACGGCGTCTCGGCGGCGCGGCGGAATTTACTGAATCCAGCGTCCTTGACCACCTTTTTCAGCCGCGCTTCACCCGCTTGTGCGCCGAGCCCGAGGCCCACCTCCTGGCTGAGCGAAGCCGGCGTGCAGATCATGGTCGACGCTGCGTAATACACGCGCCCGACAGGGTTCAGATTGTCCTTCAGATCATCGTGCGCGAACGGTTCCACGATCATCCAGGCGCCGTCGTCGGCCAGCGTCTCACGCACGTGCGCACCAGCACCGACCGGATCGCCCATATCGTGCAGGCAATCGAAGAAGGCGACGAGATCGTAGCCGAGGGCGGGATATTCCTTGGCGCTGGCCTTTTCGAACGTGACGCGTTTGGAAACGCCAGCTTCTTTCGCGAGATTCTTGGCGCGCTCGATCGACGGCTCGTGATAATCGTAGCCGTAGAATTTCGACTTCGGATAGGCGAGCGCCATGAGAATGGTGGAGGCGCCGTGACCGCAGCCAACGTCAGCCACCTTCGCGCCGCGTTCGAGTTTTTCCTTTACGCCGCGCAGTGATGGAATCCATTGCGAGACAAGGTGTGCGTTGTAGCCCGGGCGGAAGAAGCGCTCCGTACCGCGGAAGAGGCAGTGCGAATGCTCGTGCCAGCCAACGCCTTTGCCGGTCTTGAACGCTTCCGCGATCTTGGGCTCGTCCAGCCACATGGCTTGCGCCAACTCGAATGCGCCGGCGAAAAAGCCTGGCCCGCCTTCGTCAGCGAACGCGGCGCATTGTTCGGGATTGAGTTTGAACTTTTTGCTCTTGGCGCTGTAGTCAATATAGCCAGCTGCGGCCTGCGCAGAGAGCCATTCGCGCAGATAGCGCGCGTTGAGCCCGGTCTTTTCCGCAAGCGTTTCCGGCGTCACCGCGACGCCATCGGCCATGGCTTTGTAGATGCCGAGCCTATCGCCGAGCAGCACCAAAGCGGCGCTGGTGGCGGCGCCAAGATCGCCCACCAATTTGCCGACAAAAGCGTTCAGTTTTTCAGGGTCGGGCGCAGCCATTTTAGCTCTCCCACATTACCGGTGAGAGCTAACGCCCGCAGGCGCGCGCACGCAAGAATGCGGGCGAAATTTAATCAAGTTCGGGCGCGATTTTTCACCCCGGACGCGAGCCCAGCGCCGCCCCGATGTTGCGCCGGCGCCGATGCGACGCAAAGCCCGCCATCCACACAGTTGCGCGCGCTTGATCTCGGGGCAAAGCCCCGTAAACCTCCTCGCCATGAACGCCGCGCTTGAAGCAGAAGGCCTGGTCAAGCGCTACGGCGCGCGCACCGCGGTCCAAGACCTCAGTTTCACCGTGCCGCAAGGCTCGATTTACGGCGTGCTGGGCCCGAACGGCGCCGGCAAGTCGACCACCTTGCGCATGCTGGTGGGCGTGCTCCGCCCGACCGAAGGGCATATTTCCTTGCTGGGCGGACCGGTGACGCGCGAGGCGCTGCGCCGGGTCGGCTATCTGCCGGAAGAGCGGGGGCTCTATCGCTCGATGAGCGCGCGCTCTGCGATCGCCTATCTGGCGCGCCTGAAGGGCACGCCCTCTGGCAAAGCGTTCAAGCGCGCCGATGCGCTGCTGAACGATCACGGGCTCGGCAAGGTCAAGCGCAAGAAGGTGAAGACGCTGTCGAAGGGGATGGCGCAAAAGGTTCAGGTGCTGGCCGCGATCGCGCACGAGCCAGACCTCATTATTTTCGACGAACCGTTCTCTGGGCTCGATCCAGTGAACCAGCGCGTGCTGGAAGAAACCATCCGCGCGCAGGCGGCCGCGGGCCGGACAATCTTGTTTTCCACCCATGTGATGGAACACGCCGAGCGCTTGTGTGATCGGATCCTGCTGATCGCGCACGGCAGCAAAGCCTTCGAAGGCACGGTGCGTGATGCGCTTGCGCTGGCGCCCAGCGTCGCCGTGCTGGAAACGGACGGCGCTGACTACGATTTGAACGCGGCTCTTGCGGGGCGCGGCTTCACCATGAGTGAAGAACTGGGCGAGCATGGCAACCGCCGCTGGCGCGTAAAGCTCGAGAACGGCCACAATTCGCGGCAGCTGCTGCAAGCTTGCGTCGAAGCTGGCGCACCGCTTTCGCTATTCGAGCCCGCACGCGCGAGTTTGCACGAGGCGTTTGTCTCGCTTGTCGGCGACAAAGCAATGCCGGACGCGGCGGGGTAGGGCGATGTCACCGATCTTCCTCGTCGCCCGCCGTGACTACTTTGCCTACATCGGCGCCTGGGGTTTTTGGCTGTCCCTGATCACGGCGCCTTTGATCCTGGCGATCCTCATGTTCGCGCCAGTGCTGCTAGCGCGTGCCGAGCCGCCTCGCGTGCTCACCATTATCGCCGACAACGCCTCTGACGCCGCCGCTGTCACCGGCGAGTTTGAAGATTTGGCGCGGCGGAGCGCCCGGGCCGAGATCAACGCCTATCTCGCCGCGACTGCGCCAACCATCGCACCCGACGCGCTTGCAGCGTTCGACGCCGCCGTCGAGCAAGGCGGCGATAACCGTGCAGCTGTCGCAGCTGCGCGCGCAGTGGTCACCGAGCGCGTCCCGCAAGCCTTGCGCGCATTCCCGCAACCTTCGCCGCGCTATGTGCTGACGCCGCCGCCAATGGCCGGCGTTGAGGCGCTGCGGCCTTATCTCGATGGCACGCAAACGCTGGCCGATGGACGCACGTTATTCGGCGCGATCAACATCCGCCGCGAGGCCGACGCGCCCGTGATCGAATATTGGAGCCTCAATCTCTCCCACAACGAGCCGACTTTGATCGCGCAGCGCGCGATGCGGCTGACGATGCAGCGCGAGGCTCTCGCCGGCCAAGGTCTCGATCCATTGGAAGCCGATCGCCTGAACGCCTTCGATCCGCGCATTGTCCAGTTCGATCCGCGCGCAGCGGCGGTGGACGCAGAAGTAACGGCGCGCCAGCGTGCGCCGGCCTATGCGGCCTTGGCGCTCGCTTTCATCCTGTGGAGCATCGTGTTTTCGGTCGCAAATATGCTGCTTTCCAGCGTGATCGAGGAAAAATCGAACAAGATCCTGGATACATTGCTCACCAGCGTGACGCCGATGGAGTTGCTGATCGGCAAGCTGCTCGGCGTCGCGGGCGTCAGCGCGACTCTGTTCTTGTTCTGGGGCGCGCTGGGCGGGACGTTGCTCAGTATCGCCGCGACGCAATTGGGCGATTCCGTATTGGGGCAGGTCGCGGCGGCGTTCCTGGACGCGCGCTTGCTGACTGCCTTCGCGATCGGCTTCATCGCGGGCTATCTCATGTATGGCGCCATTTTCCTCGCGCTCGGTTCGCTCTGTGAATCGATCCAGGAAGCGCAGACCTTGCTGGGGCCGGTGGCGCTCGTGTTGGCGATCCCGATGATGCTGGTCATGCCCGCGATGGATAATCCGAATGCGCCGATCATCCAGGCCGCGTCCTGGGTGCCGCTCTTCACGCCATTCCTGATGCTGATGCGCGCGCCCGCGGGGCTCGATTGGGTCGAGATCGCCGGCCAGGGCGCGTTGATGGTGCTGGCGGTGATCGTGGTGCTCTGGCTCGCCGCGCGCGTGTTTAAAGCTGGCGTGGTCGATCAGGTCAGCATGTCGAGCTGGCGCGGACGTAAAGCCAAAGACTAAGCCGCCGCGCGCCAGCCCATCAGCGCGAGATAATGACCTTCAGGATCGCGGAACGGGCGGAGCATGAGCTCGCGTCCGGGCGCCTTCTGCAGCGGTTGCGCCGGATGCAGGAACGCCACGCCCGCTGCTTCGAGCTTGGTTTCTGCTGCGCTCCAATCGTGCGGTTCAAAATAGACCACTGCATCGCCGCCCACGGTTTGGCCCGGTTGCGCCGGGCCGATCATCAGCCGTGTCGCGCCGGACTGGAAGAACGTCATGCCCGACGCTTCGAACAGCACCGGCAAGCCAAGCGTATCGCGATAAAACGCGACGAGCGTTTGCGGATCAGCGCTGGCGAGCGCGATTTGGCATATGCCTGACAACAGCGGCGGCGGGGCGTTCATGCGGCAATCTCCGTTCAGGCGCATATAATTAGTTTGACTAACTAACTAAGTCAATTCAGATTCGCGCAATGGCAAAAGACGACGCCCTCGATGTCGCCGAGCGTGTGCACAAAGCCGCGATCCGGATGCTCCGCGCCGCGCGTGTCGCCGATGCGACGACCGGACTTTCGGCGCCCAAGCTTTCAGCGCTTTCAGTTTTGGTGTTCGGCGGCGCGATGAGCCTTTCGGCGCTCGCGAAAGCTGAGCAAGTCACAGCCCCGACAATGTCAAAGCTCGTCGGCGATTTGGAAGCGGAAGGGCTCGTCGCCAAGCGAGCCGACAAGGCCGACAAGCGCGGCCTCCGCATCGAGGTGACGACCAAGGGCCGCGCGCTGATGGAGAAGGGCCGCCAAGCGCGGCTCGCGTTGCTAACGGCCCGTGTTGCGAAGCTTTCACGCGCCGAACGCGCGCAGCTCGATGCGGCCGCCGCGCTCATGCTGAAGCTCGCGGCATCGCCCTAGACGCAAAAACGCCGCCCGACGGGAGCCGGGCGGCGCTTTCAAAACTCAAATGAGCCGGATTCTACCGCGGCTTGACCGGCGGACGCGGCAAGAGGCCTTCACGCTGGGCGCGCTTGCGGGCCAGCTTACGGGCGCGGCGGACGGCCTCGGCGCGCTCACGGGCGCGCTTTTCGGACGGCTTTTCGAAGTGATTGCGACGCTTCATTTCGCGGAAAGTGCCTTCCCGCTGCATCTTCTTCTTGAGCGCCTTCAACGCCTGATCGACGTTGTTATCGCGAACGAAAATCTGTACCAGGACCAGTTCTCCCGTAACCCAAAACCCAAACACGGAACTACCGCAGACGCTTCGCGCCCGCGTTTCCGCTTAATTGAAGGCGGGGCAATAGCAAAACGCCGCGCCCCTGTCCATGCCGCCCTTGTCGACGATTGGGGGCATTGGGCGTAGCGTGTCGCTTATGCCAGAGACCCCCTCCGCCCGGTTCCGCGCCCGCATCCTGGACGCTTTTCCGCCCCACGCCGCCCGCCTGGGCTGGACCGACGCCGCCTTCAACGCCGCCGTGGCCGAAGCCGGCCTCTCCGAGGGGGAGGCGGCCCTGGCCTGCCCGAAGGGCGTCGCCGACCTCTTCGACGCCTTCGCCGCCCGAGCCGATGAGGCGATGCTCGCCGGGCTGGAAGATCTCGACCTCCCGAACATGCGCATCCGCGACAAGGTCCGGGCAGCCGTGCAGTTGAGGCTGGAAGCGCAGGCTGGCTACAAAGAAGCGGCGCGCGCGATGACGCGTGCGTTGGCGCGCCCTGATCGCGCGCCGGAAGCGGCGCGGCTGGTTTGGCGCACTGCCGATCACATCTGGAAGGCGCTGGGCGACACCAGCACCGACGAAAACTTCTACACCAAACGCGCCACGCTCTCAGGTGTACTTGCGAGTACATATGCGCGCTGGTTCAGCGACCAAAGCGCTGATCACGAAGCGACCTGGGCGTTCCTCGATGCGCGCATTGAGAATGTGATGCAGTTCGAGAAGTTCAAAGCCAAGTTGAAGCCGATCGGCGAGCGCATGCAGGATGCTGTCGGCATCGCCGCGCGATTCCGTTATCGCTGAGCTGGCGTAACTGTAAGGCGTACTGGCGCGAACTCTCTGCCAAGGAGGCGTTCAGCCATGAGACTTTCAGCGTGCAGCCCCGAAGCCCTCGAAGCGAACGCGCACGGCGAAGGCGCCGCCGCCGCCTTTTGCGTCTTCCATCTCATCGCCGGTGTTGTCCTGACGTTTGTTGCGTTTGGCTTGGTTGCCGCGTTGGCGCTGTAACGGCGCTCGTCGTTTCGCCGCATTAGATGATCTGAATTTCACTGCGTTCGCGCGTTTTTTATGTATGATGGCGCCATCACGAACCTATTCGTGGAGGCAAGCTTATGCGTGCAGCTCCCGTTCGGTTCCTGAATGCTGCGGCGTGGCCGCTTACGATCTGGCCAAGCCTTTCGCACTTCGGGGATCACCCCGCCGACGATTACGTCGAGCGGACCTCGCCCATTGTCGCCACCGCCATCGCGTTCTGGATATGCCTCGCGGCTATCGCTGCGGTGGTGTTTTCCAGCGCCGGTTGGAATGTCATGCCCGGCGATGACGCCGGCGCGGCATTCACCGTCGTGCCACGTTGGGTCGGCGGCATGTCCGGTGTGCTCTGGTTTTTTCTGCCGGTGATCTACGTGATCGGGCTCTGGCTCTACACCGCGCGTGACGAAGCGTTTCCGAGCTAGAACTTCAGCTTCGTAACGTGCCCCATCTTGCGCCCCGAGCGGGCGCTGCGCTTGCCGTAGAGATGCACGCGCGCGTCAGGATCGGCGGCGAGGGCGGGCCAGGCGTTGGCCTCGTCGCCGATGAGATTGAGCATCTCGATTGCTGCAACACGCGTTGTCGGCCCCAGCGGCCAGCCGGCGACGGCGCGGATGTGTTGCTCGAACTGTGAAGTCAGCGCCCCTTCGATTGTCCAGTGGCCCGAGTTGTGAACGCGCGGCGCCATTTCGTTGGCGATGAGCGAACCGTCCGCCATCACGAAAAACTCGATCGTCAGCACGCCGACATAGTCGAATGCTTCGAGCACACGGCGCGCCGCATCTTGGGCCTGGCTCTCGACATCGGCGCTGACGCTTGCCGGCAGCGTCGTGCGCGAGAGAATGCCGCCAGTGTGCTCGTTCTCGTTGAGATCGTAAAAAGCGATAGCGCCGTCCGCGCCCCGCGCGGCGATGATCGAGACTTCGCGCTCGAAAGCGCAAAAGCCTTCCAGAATGCCGGGCGCGCCTAGCTTTTCATCAGCGCCGTTGGCGTCGGCCGCTGTCTTAATACGGATTTGCCCGCGGCCATCATAACCGAGCCGGCGGGTTTTCAGGATCGCCGGTGCGCCGATGTCAGCAATGGCGGCGTCTAAATCAGCTTGCGAAGCGACGGCGCGAAACGGCGGCGTGGCGATACCGGCGCTGGCGAAATAGCTCTTCTCGTCGAAGCGATCCTGCGCCACGGCCAGCGCGTGCGGGTTTCGCTTGCGCCGTTTCGGCCGGCACGTTTTCGAACTCGGTGGTCACCACATCGACGCGGCGCGCAAAATCGGCCAGCGCCGCGTGATCGAGATAATTGCCGATGGTGGTGCGCGCAGACACGCGCGCGGCAGGGCTATCTGGCTCATCGGTAAAGATGGCGACATCGAAGCCGAGCTGAGCGGCGGCGATGGAGAGCATGCGGCCGAGCTGGCCGCCGCCGAGGATGCCGATCGTGGCGCCCGGCGCGAGCGGCTTCATCGCGGGTCTTCGCCGATCGCCGCGGTGAGGGCGGCGCGATACGCTTCAAGCCTTTGCGCCAAGCCCTCGTCGCTTAGCGCCAGGATCGAAGCAGCAAGCAAGCCAGCGTTCGCCGCGCCGGCTTCGCCGATGGCGAGCGTGCCGACCGGAACCCCGCTCGGCATCTGCACGATCGAGAGCAGGCTATCGAGGCCCTTCAACGTGCGGCTCTTCACCGGCACGCCCAGCACCGGCAGCGTTGTCATCGCGGCGGCCATGCCGGGCAGGTGGGCCGCGCCGCCGGCGCCGGCGATGATCACCTTGATCCCACGCGCCTTGGCGGTGGTGGCGTAATCGTAGAGGCGTTGCGGGGTGCGGTGGGCGGAAACGACCTTGGCCTCGTAGGCGACACCCAGCGCATCGAGCGCCTCGGCCGCGGCCTTCATCGTCTCCCAGTCCGACTTCGAGCCCATGATGAGCCCGACTGGTGGGGTAGCCATGTTTCGGCTGCTCCTAAAAAAGGGGCCAGTAAATTAAGCCGGGGCGTCCGTCCAGCCCGCAAGCGTCGAAGCAGTTAAGGCGGTCTTTACCCACAGCGCGCATCCCTTACGGCAGAGAGGCGCGCGAGATGCGATTGGGCACTGCTAAACTCGGTTCCGCAACGAGCCAGCTCCTGCAAGGGCTGGGCTTGGAGCGGCGCGACGTTTCGGCGGCTGCCTTGGCCGCTTTGGAGCGACTCAGCGCTGAGCGGGACGCGCTGGCCGAGAAGCTGGCCGCCGCCGAAGCGCTGGCCGATCGTGACTCGCTCTCACCCGTATTCAACCGCCGCGCCTTCCTGCGCGAGCTGCACCGGACCATGTCCGAGGTCGAGCGTTACAAGAGTTCCGCCGCGGTGCTCTACGTCGATCTCGATGGCTTCAAAGCGCTGAACGATTCCTACGGCCACGCGGCCGGTGACGCCGTGCTGCGCCAAGTCGGCATGCTGCTGCTGGACAGCGTGCGCGAGAGCGATGTGGTCGGCCGGTTGGGCGGCGATGAGTTCGGCATCATCCTGAACCGGGCCAGCGCTGAAGAAGCGCACGCGAAGGCTGCTAGCCTCAACGCCAAGGTCAACAGCGCCGTGATCCTGCATGAAGGCATGGCGCATCGCATCCGCGCCTCGTTCGGCGTGCACGCTATCGCTCTGGTGGAAGATCCCGAAACTGCGATCGCGCGCGCCGATGAGGCGATGTACGCTGACAAATATGCGCGGCGCGCACAGACGCAGGCGTTCGCTGGCTTCTAATCAGCCGCGCTGTGCGACTTGGCTATCGGCGAACTCTTTCAGTGCCTGCGCGATGGCGTCTTTTAGCTTCGGGCATTCGGCGACTGCCGCAATCGGCGATGCGCCCCGTGCAAGCGCGTCGCTCCCAAGGCCGCATCGGGCGCCCGCTGAAAATTCCAAAAAGCTGGTGACGCCCCGATCTCCGCTCTGGATGTGCGTCGCCGAGAGGCCGCACTCAGAGCATGTCACGCGATGGATTGGCATTCCGCGAGCGTGCGGAGAGTCTGTGACAGTTCCCGCAAGAAAACCGCTGAATAATATGACAGTTTTATGACACGCTCTCGCGTGTGGGGAGTCGTGTGATTACGTCGCCTGCGTTGCGCGCTATAGATGCCTGCGAGAGCGACGAGGATGCGATGTCTGACAAGAAGGATTTGAAGCGCGCGGCGCAAGCTGTGTGGGCGAAGGTGAAGGACCTGCGCGCCGAGCGCGGCAAGCTCTACTCAGTCGCAGAGCTTGAAGAATCGAGCGCCGCCTTGGCCGCGTGCGCGAGCGAACTTCAAAGCATCGCCGAGCAAAAGAGTTCGCTGTCAGCCATGCCGGCGGACATTGGAGACAAGCCCGCCAAGAAGAAGCGCACGCCGTCCGCCAAAGACACCTAAACGCGCGTGGCTCCCCGACTTGGCGTCATGAGAGTCCAGGCCACGAAAACGAGCGATGTTGCGAGCGCTGCATCGAGTGATCGCTGCAGCAAGCCGCCCCACTGCGCCAAGTCGGGCTGGACCATAGCGATAAATACAATCGGGAAGGCGATGCCCGTCAGCAGCATGAAGGCGCGCCGAAATTTGAAACGGCTGAATCCGGGCGCCAAGGAAACCAATGCAATGCTGGCGCCCATGCCAAAATACGCAACGATGGCTAAAGCGTTATGCCAGAGCTGACTGGGTGATCCCTCGACAGGGCAGCCTGCATCGCAGGGAGCAATGACCGCGAGAAAGTAAGAAGCCGGGGCGGACCACAAAAGCCAGAAGCCTAAGCGGCTGACGCCGGAAACTTGCGCAACCGGCGCCGCAACGAACAGGAAAGACGACAAGAGAAGTGTTGTCGCGAAAAAGCCTGCGTAGGTGAGCGTACTTGCCCAAGCCGTGCCGGTCGCGTTGTACTCGCTGACGAAGTTAGACACTTGCGAATAACCGGGCTTCAGCGCGGCGCCGACAAAGTAGAATCCGATCACGTACAGAATGCTCGCAACGAGCAATAAGCGTGCGAGTTGAACTCTATCCATGCGTGATCACGAGGGCCTGCCTAAAGCCTAAAGCTCAGAGACAACGCGCCGAAGTCCTGCCGCGTCGGCTGCGTCTCAAACTCTTCGGTCCGCCACACATAGGTGTAAGCCAAGCGCACGCTGCCGGCGCTCAGCGAAAACCCCGTCTGCATATCCAGCACGAACGGATTGCGCTCAACGGACGCGCTATCCTCGAACGTGTTGCCGTCGAGAAAGAGGTTGTGCGCCACCGCGCGGCCTTGCACGCCCGCGAACAGTGACCACGACAGCGGGCCGCCGCGGAAGTGCTCGACGCCGGAGAGCGATGGCCGCACGCGCGGCGGGCCGTAATCGCTATCGATGCGTTGGCCGATGCGCGCGGCGACGCCAACGCGCGCTTCGGTGCGCAGCGTGCCGAGCGAAGCGCCGGCGCTTGGCGTCAAATCCGCTTCCAGCCCGCCAAAATAATCACCGAACACGCGCGCTGCGCGCCAGCGGCGATCGAATGAAACGGCGAAGGCAAGCTCGTCACTGAGCTGGCTATCCCAGCCTTGCGGATCGGGCGCGCCGAGCCACTGGTGGATGCCGCGCTGCGCCTCTTCGCCCAGTGCTGATGGGCCGACGATGCCGAGTTCAAGTTCGTACGTGTCGAGAAACCGCGGCGCGCGGCCGTCGTTGCGATCTTCCTCAGCGCCGACAGAAACCTGCATGTAAAGCCAGCCGGCGTACGGGTGCTGATCCGCCGGTGCAGGGACAGCATTGATGTCTTCCGGCGTGAAGATCGATTGACCGACAGCAAAGCCCCAGAAGTCCGGCTCGGAATTGGAGAAGGCGCGCGTGAAGCCGCCGGCCCCTTGCAGCCAGTCCGGCACCCGCTCGGCGGGCGAGACGTACCCCACGCGAATGCCCGACGTGTAATTGCGATCAGCGCCGGAGGAGAGGCTGTCGTTCTCAACTGTGAGCGAGAATACGCCCTTTGTGTCAGCCTCCTGCGCGAACGCCGCGCCGGGCAGTGCGCTCAGTAACGCGGCGCCGGCGAGCCAACGCTTCAGGCGATGATGTCCGGCGTCAGCCTGTCTTCGATCCATTGGATTTGGTCCCTCAAAACCAGCTTGCGCTTTTTAAGTCGCGCCAATTGCAGCGCATCCCCCGTGCTCTGGTCTTGGAGCGCGAAGATGGCGCTGTCGAGCGCGCGATGCTCCTCGCGTAGTTCTCCGAGGCGCACTTTTAGCGCACGCTTTTCGGGCGTTTCGGTAATGTCGAAATCTTCGTCGTCGCCGACCATGCGCGCTTTGTTCCGCCAAAAGGCGCAAGGCCCCCGCCGGCCCCGCGAAACAGGGAGCTAAGCCACGCCAGAAAGGCGCTGTAAAGACGCCCGATTCTCGCCGCGCCGCCGACGCCATTCGGCGCAAGCCGACCAATGATTAATTTTGTGCACGATGTAAGGAGACAACACCTAATTTCGGGCGCATGCTTGGACTCGCCACAGCTTAAGGAGGCGCCTTTCATGGCCATCGAGCAGCGTATTCGCGAACTCGACGCCCGGCATCGGGATCTCGACATCATCATCAAAACAGAGGCCCAAAGGCCCGCCGCCGATCCGACCAAGATCGCCGCGATGAAGCGTCAGAAACTGAAGTTGAAAGAAGAAATCGAACACCTCCGACAGGAAACCAGATCTCACTAACCACGTTCGCGGCGTCTGCTGACACGCGAATAACTCAATCTGGCGGCGCGTCAGATTGAGCCTGTGGAGAACGTGCGCTAGCGTTTCCGCTCATCGCGGGAGCGCGCATGCGGGCATTGTTTTCATTCGAGCAGGCGATGTCGCCAGCGATGCTGACGATCGTGTTTCAGATCGTCTCCGCCTTCATTGCGCTGTTCGCGATTTTCGGCGCGCTCGCAGTGCTGACCTCGATCAACACGCCGAATTTTTTCGCCGCGGTGCTGAGCGCCATTGGCATGCTGGGCATGGGCGCGGCGGCGATCCTGATCCTGCGCCTGCTCGGCGAAATCTGGATGACGAACCTACGCGTCCAGGATCGGCTCTCAGTGCTGATCGAGCAGGGCAAAGAGCGGCGCTAGGCGCCACTCGCCGTCGACCAGCGCAGTGTACCGGCCAGAGAGCGCGTGAAGCTCGGCCAGCCCCGAGCCGCTGTCGAGCTTGGTCGGCTGAACTGCGCCTGCGGTTGCTTGAAACCGCCGCGCCGCGCAGCACGTATAAGCAGCATGATCCGAGCCCTCTTCGCCAGCCTGCTGTTCCTGTTCGCCTGTTCGCCGCCCGATACCGCGGCGCAATCGCGCCCCGCCGCGCCGCCGCCCGCGGGCGTGCAGGAGGCGGTGTTCGCCGGCGGCTGCTTTTGGTGCATGGAGCACGACATGGGCGCGCTCCCTGGCGTGGTCGAAGTGATGAGCGGCTATACCGGCGGCCGCAACGCGAACCCGACCTACCAAAATCATCCCGGCCACTACGAAGCCGTGCGTGTGCGCTTCGATCCCGCCGTGATCAGCTATCGCCAATTGGTCGATCGCTACTGGCTCTACACCGACCCCACCGACAATGGCGGCCAGTTCTGCGACCGCGGCTCAAGCTACCGGCCGGCAATTTTCGTAACGCCCGCACAGCGCGCCGACGCCGAAGCCAGCAAGCGCGAAATCATAGCGGGCGGCCGCGTCAATGGACGTGTCATCACGCCAATCCTCGATCTCGGCCGCTTCACCGAAGCCGAAGAATACCACCGCGATTACGCACGCCGAAATCCAGAGCGCTACGCGCAGTATCGCGCCGGCTGCGGCCGCGATGCGCGCCTGCGTGAAGTGTGGCGGCGCTAGACGCCTTTGACACCGACGCTCCCTGGTGCTACCTAGTCGCACCGGAGATCGGCATGACGGTGAAAACCTCAATTTCCCTGACTGACGCGCAAGAGGCGTTCGCGCGCGAGCTGGTTGATCGTGGGCGTTATCCCAGTTTGAGCGCAGTCCTGCAGCGTGGCCTCGAATTGCTCCGCTCGGAAACAGAGATGGAAGCCGCCGAACTCGCGGCGCTGCGCCAATTGCTGGGCCAGCGCAGAGAGGGTGCATTCGTCACCGTCGAAAAAGGTCGCGCGCGGACCCGCAGCATGATCGCCGCCAAGAAGAGAAAAGCGGATGGCCTATAGAGTCGAGCGGGCCGTCGAAACCGACGCCGATCTCGAAGCTATCTGCGATTTTCTGATCGAAGCTTACATGCAGTTTGGCGATACGCGCGACGAAGCGCTCGAACGTGCTGCTGAGCGGATCGAAAAGATTGAAGACGTGATGGCCACTCTTGGTGCAGCGCCGCACCAAGGCACAAAGCGCGACGATCTCTTGCCCGGCCTTCGCTCAGTCACCAAGGACCGCGCCATCTATTACTTTGACGTCGACGACGATGCGCGCCGTGTGAGGGTGTTGGCGATCTTCTTCGGTGGACAAGATCATCGGCGCGCCATGCTGAAGCGTCTGCTCGGCAGCTAAACCTCGGCCCACTGACGAATAAGATTGTGATACGCGCCCGTCAGCGCGATCAGCGCAGCATGTTGGTCGCCGACTTCGCTGCGTAGATTCTGGATCGCCAGATCCATGTCGAACAGGATCGCCCGCTGCGATTGCTCTCGGATCATGCTCTGCACCCAGAAGAATGACGCGACACGCGCGCCGCGCGTCACCGGCGTGACGCGATGCAAAGTCGTGGCGGGGTAGAGCACCATGTGTCCCGCCGGCAGCTTTATGCTCTGCTGGCCAAACGCGTCTTCGATCAGAAGTTCGCCGCCGTCATAGGTTTCAGGCGCGCTTAAAAAAGCGTGCAGGAGAGATCGGTGCGGATGCGTTTGCCTCCGGCGCCGCCTGGCCGGATGGCGCTATCGACATGCGCGCCAAATGCGTGGCCGCCTTCGTATTTGTTGAACAGCGGCGGGAAAATCTCCGCCGGCAGCGCCGCCGATTGAAACAGCAAATTGCGCTCAAGCGCAGCGGCGATCTCGGCGCCAAGCGCGCGCGCAACTTCAGACTGCTCCGGCAGTTGCAGATTGTGCTTGGCCAGCGCCGATTGATAGCCAGCGGTGACGCGGCCATCGCCCCACGGCGCATCCGCCAGCACCGCCTGGAAGCGGGCGACGGCGCTCACGTCGAGCACGTTCTCGATGGTCAAGATCACGCCAGCACTCCCGGCGCGCCCGCGCCGCTTAGAAGGATACGCCGACCGACAATACGACCGATCGCGCCGCCGAGGGAATGCTTTGCCCGCTGGAGAACGATTGGAAGTAAACTTCGTCGGTGAGATTGTAGCCGTTCAGGCGAACATCCACGCGATCCGTCAGCGCAAATTCCACGAACGCATCGACGACCGTGTAGCTCGGCGCGGTGATGGTGAAATTGCCCGTCGGGCTCGAGGCAATGTTGCTCCGCCGCTCGCCGACATATTGCACGCCGCCGCCCGCCAGCAGGCGATCGGTAATCGCGTACGACGTCCATAAGCTGGCCGAATGCTCAGGCATATTGTCCAGCCGCTGGCCGACTTCGAACGCCGTGTTCGATTCCGTCACCTCGCCGTCGAGATAGGTGTAGCCCGCAAACACGTTCCAGCCCGGCGCGATTTCGCCGACAGCGCTGAGCTCGAGCCCTTGCACCCGCTGCTCGCCGTCCAGCACCACCGGCGGATCGCCGACATTGACGCCCGGCGTGCGCGCATCTGTCTTATCGATCTGGAAGATCGCGGCGGCGAGCGAGAGGCGGCCATCGCGCGTGTCCCACTTCACGCCCGCTTCCCAAGCGGAGGTCAGCTCTGGATCGACGTCGAAGTTCGCAGCGGTCACCGGCGGAGCGTTGTTGCCGCCAGCGAGCTGCACCACTTCGGCGCGCCCCGAAGGCTCGAACGCTGTGCCGTACGCCACGTAGATGCTGGAGTTTTCGCTCGGCTTATAGATCAGCGCGAGATTGCCGGTGGTTTCAGCGTCGTCGCCGCGGAGATCGGTGACGAAGCCTGGCGCGATGCCGAGATCGTCGAAGCCGCGCACGCGCGTTTCCACTTCGTCGCGGCGCAGGCCCGCCACAACGCGCCAATGATCGCCGATCTCCAGCGTGTCGAACAGGAAGAGCGATTGCGTGTTGGTGTCGAGGCGCGCGCGTGTGCCGTTATAGGCGATGTACCGGGTTGAACAGGTTCATGTTCGGGCCGTTGGCGTCGAGCCGGCGGCGATTTTCGCTGGATTCTTCGGTGATCTCGAAGCCCGCCACCAAGGTATGGCGAATGGCGCCGGTCTCGAAGGCGAAGGTCAGATCGGTTTGGTTGGTGAGAATTTCATCGACCTGATCGCGCGGTTTGCGGTTGCCCACGGCTTGCGTTGCGCCGTTCAGCGTCGTTACCGCGCCAACGAAGCGCGGCGCCGACATGATGCCGTCATTGTGCACGTGGCCCCAGCGCAGCACGCTGCGCAGCGCCAGGTTGTCGCTGAACTCGTGGCTCAGATTGGCGGTCGCGATGTCGACGGCGACATCGCGATAATCATTGGCATAGCCGTAAAAATTGCTCGGATCGACGGGCGCGACTTCGCCTTCGAAGCCGGAGCCCGCCAGTGTAAAGTTACGCGCATTCGGCAGGCCGAAATCGGGGATGTCGTTCTGCTCTTGGCGTAGATACGAGAGCGTCAGCGTCGTGTCGCCGTCGAGGCCGAACGCGATCGATGGCGCAAAGCCCCAGCGCTCGTTGCTGACGACATCACGCCCCGGTTCGTTGGCCGTATGGGTCATCACATTCAGGCGGAAAGCGATGCCGTTCTCTTCGTTGAGCGGCTGATTCCAGTCCATCGTCGCGCGATAAAGCTCGTCCGTGCCGATCGAGACTTCCGCGTGTGAGCGCGACGTGAGGTTCGGCGTGCGCGAGACGATATTCACCGATCCGCCAATGTTGCCCCGGCCGGCGAACGCCGAAGCAGGGCCTTTGGTGACTTCGATGCGGTCAGCGTTGAAGGGGTCGCGGAAATAATTCCCCGGGTCGCGCGCGCCATCGACATAAAGATCATCGCGGCCGCTGAAGCCGCGGATCGAGAGCGCATCGCCGCCGCCTGGGGGATTGCCTTCGCCGGCCTGCAGCGAAATGCCGGTGATGTTGCGCAAGCTGTCGCGCAATGTGCGGCGGCCTTGCTCCTGCAACAGCTGATCGGGAACGACTGAAACGGTCTGCGGCGTATCGACGAGCGGCAGCGCATACTCCGGGCCAGAAAGCTGGTCCGTCTCGTAGCGACCGGTGACGACCAGTTCGTCCTCATCCACCGTCTGAGCGGCAGCGGCGCCGGCAATGGCGGTCGCGCTCAGCGCAGTCATGGATGCGATCAGGGCGCGGCGCAGCCCCGAATGGTTGGTCGTCATTGGCAGTCCCCCGCGCATTCTGTGGCGCGGGGCTATCGCTAATGCCTCTGCGAACGAGTTGCAAGTTCGGCCGAGCGCCAAGGCGCCGCAGGCGCCCAGGCTTATGCCGCTTAGCCCTCGTTCTGCTCGTAGGTTTCCGGCGGCACCGTATCTTGGGCCGACTTCAGCGTACGGGCCTCTTCCTTGGCGCGGCGGGCGTCGGAGCGAGCCTTCGTTGCGGCGGCTTCAGAGACCACGCCATCGAGTTCGATCTGCGTGCAAAGGCCAATGGTGACCGGGTCGACCGGCTTGATCTGCGGCGAATTCCAGTGGGTGCGATTGCGTACCTGGTCGATCGTCGACTTGGTCGTGCCAATCAGCTTCACGATCTTGGAATCCGGCACTTCCGGGTGGTTCTTCAGGAACCAGGCGATCGCATCCGGGCGGTCCTGACGGCGCGCGATTGGGGTGTAGCGGGCGCCCTTCTTCTTCACTTGCGGAAGATCGACGCGCTTCTGTTCAAGCGGCTTCAGCTTGTAATCGTTGTCGGCTTCGCCCTTGGCGATCTCTTCGCGCGAAAGAAAGCCGCCGGCGATCGGATCGACGCCGCGAATGCCCTTGGCGACATCTTCGTTGGCGATGCCTTGCACTTCGAGCGGGTGCAGGCCGCAGAATTCGGCGATCTGGCCGAAGGCGAGCGAGGTGTTTTCGATCAGCCACACGGCGGTGGCCTTCGGCATGAGGACGTTCGAGGTCATTGCTGGGCTCCAGATACGCAAACGCGCCCGGCGGCGTCGCCAGGCGCGGGGCCAGATGGAGCAACGGGCTGACGACCACGGGCGCGGTAAATCAGTTGCCGGCGATATAGCCCCGGACTTGGCCAAAGGGAAGGCGGGAATGCGGGTGACGGGCGGTAGAATCCGCACCTAAGGTGCAGCGCAACGCGGGGGCGGCCGGCTTGAGCCAATTTGAGTTTCTCTTCAGCCCGCACGGTGGGCTGCTCGCCGATTTGGCGAGCTTCTTTCGGTCTTTGGCGCCGAGCCTATGAGCGCGTTCGAGTTCTTCTTTTCGTTCTACGGCCTGCTGCTGGGCTTCTCCGTAGCCGAGTTGGTCGGCGGCCTCGCGCGCGTTCTGCATGACCGGCGCAACGTGCGCTTCGGCGTTCTCACGCTGCTGCTGGCGATTTGGGTCGCCGTCGATATCGCCACCTTCTGGGTGCAGGCGTGGGCGATCTTTCGAAATGCACCGTTCAATTTCGCGCTGCTGGTCCTCGGCCTCGTTGTCGCGAGCGTCTTTTACGTCGCCGCCACTTTGGTGTTTCCGCGTGACGTGAAGGCGACGCCCAATCTCGACGATCACTTTTGGGCGCATCGCACGCTGATCATGTTGTGCGTACTGGGCGCCAACGTGCTGATGGGGCTGACGTACATCACGCTTCTATCGGCCAATGGCGAGCTAGAGCGGCTGACTGGCGGCTTCCGCTGGTTGGGCATCGCGCTGTTCATGCTCGGTACGCTCGCCGCCGCCTTCGCGCGCAGCCGGACTGTGGTCATCGTGCTCTTGAGCGCGCTCGTTTTGTACCACGGCTACAACATCAGTCAGGCCACGCTTAGTCTTTGGGAGCAGGGCCGCTGGTCGTTGCGCGGCGAGACTGAGACGGCGCCATGAACGCGTTTGAGTTTCTGTTCAGCTTCTATGGCCTGCTGCTTGGCCTGACGCTGGTTGAAGTCGTCTCCGGCTTTTCGCGCGCGCTCGATGCGCGCGACGAACGCCCGATGGGGCTGATCCTGCCGCTCCTCACCGGCGTGATGATCATGGACATCGCCACGCAGTGGGGCTCAGCCTGGCGCGACTTCCGCGAGGTCGATTTCAGCTTCCGCTATCTTGTCGCCGCCTTGTTCATGACGCTCGCGTACTACTTCTCCGCCACGCAGCTCTTCCCGCGCGACCGCTCGAGCGTAAAATCTCTGGACGAGCACTTTTTCAAGCACCGCTTGGCGATCCTCGGCGGCGTTCTTTTCGCCAACGTGCTCGTTACCTACGACGCCATGTCGAAGGAATACGCCACCAATGGCGCCGACGCGCTGTTCTGGACCCGCATGGCCGCCAATCTCTATTGGTTCGCCACCATCATCACCGCCCTGGTGGCGAAATCCCGCACCGTCGTCGCCATCGCGCTCGCCGCGAACCTCATCTTCATCACGTACTGGCTGCTGCGTTAGACGCTAACGCGGGATCGCGCCTTTCGGCGGCGATCCCGCGCAGTTCTTAGTTCTTAGTCGTGGTCCTTGCCGGCGGTTTTGTCCCCTCGAGCGAGTTTGAACACGACCCCGGAAAGCAGCAGCAGCGCCAGCAAGTTGGGCAGCGCCATGGCGGCGTTGGCGATGTCGCCGAAGCGCCAGACGAAGTCCAAATCCTGGAACGAGCCGACAAAGATCATCACCACCCAGAGCAGGCGGAACGGCAGGATCATGCGGTCGCCGAACAAGTGCGTGACCGAGCGTTCGCCGTAATAGGACCAGGTGATCAACGTCGTGAACACGAAAAGGATGAGCGCTAGCGACGCGACCAGCTGACCGATTGGAAAGCCAAGCACCAGCGTCGGGAAGGCCGTCGCAAAAGCCGCTTGCGTCATGTCGAAGCCGCGCAGATCCGAGGTCCACACATGCTCTTGCACGCCCGCCGCGGAGGGGAAGGCGCCTTGCACGGTGAGGATGACCAGCCCGGTGCAGGTGCAAACGATGATGGTGTCGATGAACGTGCCCATCATGGCAAAGCGCCCCTGACGCGCCGGGTCGCTGGTTTGCGCTACGGCGTGCGCCATTGGCGTCGAGCCTTGGCCGGCTTCGTTGGAGAAAAGGCCACGCGCAACGCCGAAGCGGATCGCCATGATCATGCCGGCGCCGAGGAAGCCGCCGGTGGCGGCGTGGCCGTTGAACGCGCTGTCGAAGATGAGCGCAAAGCTCGCCGGGATGTCGGACGCATTCAGCGCCAACGCCCAGAGCGCCATGATGATGTAGCTCAACGCCATAATCGGCACGACAGCTTCAGCGACGGCTCCGATCGACTTGATGCCGCCGATGATGACCACGAACACGAGCGAGGCGACGATCAATCCCGCCGCCCAGTTCGGGATCACCGGAAACAAGCCAGTGATGGAATCGGCGATGGAATTGGATTGGATAACGTTGCCGGTGGCGATCGACGAGATGAACGCGCCGATCGCGAACAGCCCCGCGAGCCATGACCAATTTTTGCCGAGGCCCTTGCGGATGTAGGTCATCGGACCGCCGCGATAGTGACCCTCCGGGGTTTTGTCGCGGAAGCGCACGGCGAGCGAGCCTTCAGCGAACGCCAGCGCCATGCCGAACAGCGCCGTGATCCACATCCAGAAAAGCGCGCCCGGCCCGCCGAGCGTGATCGCGGTGGCGACGCCGGCGAGATTGCCGGTGCCGATCTGGCCCGACAGCGCCGTAGAGAGCGCCGCGAACGGCGAGATTTCGCCCGCCTCTTTTTCTTTGCTGCGCTTGAACAAGCCAGCAAACGCTGCTGGCAGGTGTGTAATCGGATAGAAGCGCAGCCCGATCATGAACCAGAGGCCGGCGCCCAGCAGCACCACCACCATCGGCGGGAAGGCCAACACTTGCTCGCCATTCCAAGTGCCGCCCCAAATGAAATCCGAGACGTTGGTGACGTGCGCGTAGAATTGCTCCACGGGCGAGGCGGCTACGGTCATGCTTGGTATCCCCATGCGCCGCCCCCCGGCGGCTGTCTGGGGCCACCCTAGCGACTAGCTGCGCCAATCGCCAAGCCGCGTGCCGGAACTGCCCGCGCGCTCGCCTCGTTTACTGCGCAGAGGAGTTCCCATGTCCGAACCGCGCAACAAGGAAGACTCACACAATGCCAAGAGCGGCGTTGTGCCCGGCGAGACGCCGACCACCGACGCTACGCGCCGGCCGGATCGCCCCGTCGATGAAGAAGACGTCTTCGGCGGCGCCGAGCGCACGCACAAGGGCGAGGACGTAGAGTCCGAGAACGCTAAACCTTGAGCGCGCGCTGACGGCTACGTAAACAGAATGTAGTCGCTGGGATCGATCTGCCAGTACGGGAAGTTTTGCAACTCGATCTCGAAGAACTCGCCGTTCACGCCATACATTTGGATGATCGTGTCGGCGCCCTCGGTGCTCAGAAATCCGGCCCAGCTTGCGGACTCGCCTTGAGCGTTGAAGCCAAATTGCGTGAGGTCGATACGATCCACGCCGTCTTCGAAATCGGTGATGGTGATGCGGCCGCTGCTGCGCGGGCCGATTGCGAACACGTCGGCGCCTGAGCCGCCCGTCATCACGTCATTGCCGGCGTTCGAGATAATAAAATCATCGCCGGCGCCGCCGAACATGAAGTCGTTGCCGAGGCCGCCGTCGATACGGTCATTGCCGCCGCGGCCGTCGATGGTGTCGCTGCCGTTTGTGCCGGTCAGCGTATTGTTGCGGTTGTTGCCATTGATGCGCGGCATGCCGTCCCTCCGTGGTTGGACACGGAAAGGGCTCGGGTTCGGCTGTTCTTACAATCCCGCGAATACGGGGGTCAGTTCGTCAGAACGATCTTACCGATGTGCCCGCCGCTCTGCAGGCGGGCGAGGGCGGCTTCGGCTTCGCGCAGCGCGAAGGTTGAATCGATCACCGGCTTCAGCTTGCCTGCGGCGATCCACGGCCACACCTGCCGCTCCACCTCATGCGCGATCCGCGCCTTTTCCTCGACAGCGCGCGAGCGCAGCGTCGAACCCGTGAGCGTGAGGCGCTTCAGCATCAGCCGCATCAGGTTCACTTCCGCCTGCGGCCCTTGCAAAAACGCGATCATCACGCAGCGGCCGCCGTCGTTCAGCAGATTGAGATTTTTCTGCACATACGATCCGCCGACCATATCGAGCACGACATCGGCGCCGCCCAGATCGCGCACCTCGGTTTCAAAATCGCCGGTGCGATAATTAATGGCGCGATCGGCGCCCAGTTTTTCGCAAGCCTTGCATTTAGCGTCATCGCCCGCCGTGACGATCACGCGCGCGCCGTGCGCCTTGGCCATCTGGATCGCGGTCGTGCCGATGCCCGATGCGCCGCCATGCACCAGCAGCGTCTCGCCGGGCTTCAGTGCGCCGCTCTCGAACACGTTCGCCCACACCGTCATCACCGTTTCCGGCAACGCCGCCGCCTCGATCAGCGAAAGCCCCGTCGGGATCGGCAACACCGCGCCTTCATGCGCCGTCGCGTATTCGGCATAGCCGCCGCCGGCCAGCAGCGCCGTCACCTGCTCGCCCACATGCCAGCGCGTCACGCCGGCGCCGAGTTCGACAATCTCGCCAGCCGCTTCCAGGCCAAGCGTCGTCGGCGCGCCCGCCGGCGGCGGATAGAGGCCAGCGCGCTGCATCAGGTCCGGGCGGTTCACCCCGGCCGCCGCAACACGGATCAGAACTTCGTGCGCCCCGGGGCGGGGAACTTCGTCCTGCACCAAAGTCAGCGGCTTATCGGGCGCATGCGCGACCCGTTGCATCGTCTGTGGTTTCAGCACGCACGGCTCCCTTAAATTTAGGACCGATCCGGGTTATGGTGCCCCTAGGAGGTTGGCCCCATGCTCGATGACGATCCCTTCGCTCCCCCGGCAAAGAAGCCGATGTCGCTTGAAGCGCAATTAGAAAACGCTTCGGTCGGCGAATTGGAGGTTCGCATCGAACGTCTGAAGGCCGAGATTAGCGCGTGCGAGCAGGCGATCAAAGCCAAGCAGGCGCAGCGCGCCGCGGCGGATTCCGTGTTCGGGGCGCGGCCGTCTTAACCCATGTCGATCATTATTCGGGCATGAGGCGGCCCGCTCTTTGCGATTTCACGGGTCCATGACCGATACGATGCAAGCTTCCCCAATGAAGAGCGGTTTCGACCCGCAGCGGGCCCTCGATTTCGCCCGTTCGGAGGTATTCGAACGCACCTTCAAAGAAGGCATGGCTCTGGTTGAGGAAACCGCGGGCTACCTCGATGGCCCAGGCCGGGCCTCGTCCAAGCGGCTCTCGCGCGCCGCTGCCCTGGCCTATGCCGGTGAAAGCATGCGCCTCACCACGCGGCTGATGCAGGTGGCCTCATGGCTCCTCGTACAGCGCGCGGTGCGTGATGGCGAAATCCAGATGGCGGAAGCCGCCAGCGAAAAGTATCGCCTGATCTCGCGCGAGCCCCAGCCGGTCACCAACTTCGCCGGCGCGGACGAACTGCCGGAAACGCTGAAGACCCTGATCATTCGCGGCAGCGCCATCTACGAGCGCGTTCGTCGTCTGGATGAGAGCATGTACGAGGGCGGCCCCGCTGATCCCGTCAACGCCGTCTCAGATCAACTCGCAAAACTGAACGCTGCTTTCGGGCGCTAACCTTCGCGCATCAGTCGTCGCGATACTCGCCCAGTCCGCCAGCTTCTTGCTCGCTCAACGACGCGGCCTTTGACGCAAGATCGAATGGCCCCCAGACATAGGCCAGCGTCGCGAGGCCCAGCGCTGCGCCGATCGTGAGTCCCCATGCGCCGCGCGCGCCGCCCTCGATGAAAGACTTCGCGCCGCCAAAGAGCGTGATGCCGAAGAGATCGTACTTCATGATGAGCGTGAACAGGACGACACCCACAGCATGGGCGATCGCAAGCACCATGATGGTCGTTCCCGCTGCTTCATGTGCTTCAAGGAGGGGCGAGTCCTCGCCTTGTGAAATCCCGCCCAAAGCCAACGCGACAGCAATCGGGATAAGCGCCAGGAATACAAAGCCGCCGAGGCGGGCGCTTTGCATCAAGAGCGGCGCAAATCCCCGCGCGCCCTTTGACAGGTTGGGTAACTTCAGCCGCCAAGCGTCTTTCACATAAGGCCGGACGTCTCCGAACAGGCGCCACACCACCCGCGTGATCACTAAAGCCAGCGCCGACGTTCCGGCGATGATGTGCAGCAAGCCTTCGCCGTCCTCTGGTTTTGGCGCCAAGAGCGCAGCGAGTACGGCGAGCGCAAGCGCCCAATGAAAGAAGCGCTTGCCCAGCACCCAGTTTGCAGCGTTTGAGGCTTTTGCGGCGTTTGCGTTGCTCATCTTCAAAGTTCCAGTTCATTTATCCCGCAGAACGCCGCACCAAGTGCGCGCTCTGGGGGAGATGGAGTTTTGATCGAAATCAATTGAAGCGCGTGACTGAGTGTCCCATCTCAGCGCGACGCTCCACGTCGAGTTGCTCGGGGCTGGTCTCTCGCGCCGCGAGCCTCGGAATATTGGGGAGCGCGCGGAAGAATGCGAGGATACGCCCGCACCAATCCGACCGAGTTCAAACCGTGCCTACACTTGCCTCGTTCGCACAGGGGAGATTTCGAGGAGCTCCGAAACTTCGAAAGTGCGGACCGGAACTGGCGCGGTGATTGGCGCAAATAAAGGAGCGAAAAACTCCAAAGTTTGAGCAAGCGTGTGTGAGCAGGACGATGTCGAGAAGGCCTAGATGGTACGCCGCTCGGATAGCCGCCACGCGAAACGAACGTCTTTCACATGCCCGCTGATCAAAAGGCGGGGTCCACGATGGCTTCGGACCATCGATGCGCGTCGCACCGGCCTAAGCGGCCATGGAGCTAAGACGCCTGGCGCTCAAACCCCAGGATGTCCTCGCTGAACTCCTATGCACGCTCCGGGAAAAACGGTTTCG
>LNEK01000038.1 GCA_001464425.1 Alphaproteobacteria bacterium Ga0077535 | reverse complement strand
CGGTGTTCGGGATGGGGATGGCGCTCTTCGGGATGATCCAGAATGGCGCCCGCGAAGACGCCATTCTGCGTGACGCCCGCGAACGTCTGGAGCGTGGGCAATGAACTTCGAAGAACTGTTTCGAGATTTCTGGTGGCTGATGTTTCCCATCTTCGGGATGGCGATGGCCTTCACCGGCATGTCGCAGAGCGAGCGCCGCGCCAAGACGATGATCGATCTGCTCAAAACATACACCGATCAGGGCAAGGAGCCGCCGCAGGAGCTTTTGCGTATGGCTGCGCAGAGCCTAGATGACGGCGTCAACACGCCGGCCACGCGTCAGCAGAGCAATGCCTGGTCGTTTGTGGTGTTCGCTGCATTGTCCGCTGGATTTACTGTCGGCTGGTGGTTCATCCGCGATGAGGGTTACGCCTTCGCGTTCTTGATCGTGGCCGTGACGATGGGCGTCCTTGCGGTTGGCGCGCTGCTGATTTTGCTGCTCGGCGGCAAAAAGTAGCGCGGCATGGACGCGGGCGAGGAAGCGCGTCTGATCGAACGCGCGCGCGGCGGCGATATGCGCGCCTTCGGCCAATTGGTCGATGCGCATCAGGCTGCAGTGCGCGCGTTTCTACGCCGGCTGGTCGGCAATTACGCCGACGCCGACGATCTCGCCCAGGACGCTTTCGCCCGCACCTGGGACGTCCTCGATCGTTACGATGGCAGTTCGCGTTTGCGGACCTTCATTTGTGGCGTGGCGTTTCAGTACTGGCGCCGGGCGCGGCGGTCGCAATCTCGTCGCCAGGCGCGCGAAGATGCGTACGCGGAGCTCGCCGACACGCAGACTGAGCCGCCGGCGCGGACAGCGGCGCGTCTTGCCTTGAGGAAGGCCATGGACGAACTTCCGGAGGATCAGCGCGCGGCGCTGGCGCTCTGTTTGGGGCAGGATTTCACCCACGCGGAAGCAGCCGAAGTTCTCGGCCTACCGCTGGGCACGGTAAAGTCGCACGTGACGCGCGGGCGGGCGCGTTTGCAGGCGATGCTGGGCGTAACGGAGAAAGCCCAATGAGTGACGATCTGGAACTTGCTGATCTCTTGGGCGAAGCGCCCCCCAGCGCAGCTGACCCCAGTTTCCGCTTTGACGTCCTGTCCCGCGTCGCCGAGCGCCGCCGCCGCCGCGCCGCGCAAGGCCGGGCGCTTAATCAGGTCGCGGCGTTTGTGGCTCTTGGGGCCGTGTTTCCGGTGCTGCAGGCCGCCGGGCTAAACTGGGCCGACGCCCAACCTATGCTCATGGCTGCTGCCGCGCTTGCCGTCGCAGGCGCGGTTGCGCTCTTGACCATTCAGGGGCCTGCCGTAGTTCTGGCGCGCTCGCGGGCGCTTTTGCGTGCGCCGCTGTTGCGGGCCTGACGGAGAAAACTGGAATGGCGCGGTACTCGATCCTTGCTCGTATGATGACGCTGCCAAAGCCGCTGGCGATCGGCGAAGCCGACACGCCCGCTGATGCCGTGCGCAAAGCTCGCGCCTTCGTCAAAGATGGCCAGCGCGACGTTCAGATCGGCGACAACCAAGCCGAGATCTATTATCCCGCCGAAGATTTCGCCGCTAAGCACGGCATCCGCTGATCCGCCTTTGATACGTCCCGGCGCGCGCCTATACTGGCGCGCGTTTCCGTTTCCGGAGAACACATGCTGCGACGCGCCATCCCGTTCGACACCGGGCCCATCCATTTTGTCGGCATCGGCGGCATCGGCATGTCCGGCATCGCCTCGGTGATGAAAAATCTCGGCTACGACGTCACCGGCTCCGACGCTAAAGAGAGCGCCAATATCGACCGGCTGCGCGAATGCGGCATCACTGTCACTATCGGGCATAAAGCCGAGACGGCGGCGCATGCCGGCGTGGTGGTGATTTCCTCCGCGATCAAGGACGGCAACCCCGAAGTCGATGTCGCCCGCGCGCGCGGCGTGCCGATCGTCAAGCGGGCCGAAATGCTCGCCGAGATCATGCGCCTGAAGTGGAACGTCGCCGTCGGCGGCACCCACGGCAAAACCACCACCACCTCGATGATCGCCGCGTTGCTCGACGCCGGCGGCAAGGACCCAACCGTTATCAATGGCGGCATCATCAACGCCTACGGCGCCAACACCCGCATGGGCGAGGGCGAATGGATGGTGGTCGAAGCCGACGAAAGCGACGGCACCTTCACGCGCCTGCGCGCCACCGCCGTCGTCGTCACCAACATGGATCCCGAGCACTTGGACCATTACGGCTCGGTCGAAGCCATGAACGACGCCTACCGGCAGTTCGTCGAGAACATCCCGTTCTACGGCTTCGCCGTCATGTGCCTTGACCATCCGCAAGTGCAAGCGCTCGCCGCCCAGGTGCGCGACCGCCGCATCATCTCCTACGGCTTCAACCCTCAAGCCGATGTCTGCGCCGTCAATGTGCGCCCATCGCGCGAAGGCTCCACCTTCGACGTCGTCGCCCGCAAGAAGGGCGAAGGTCCGGGCGTGACCATGCACGACCTTTTCTTGCCCGTAGCTGGCCGCCACAACGTCCAGAACGCCGTCGCCGCCATCGCGGTGGCGCGCGAGCTGGGCGTGACCGACGCCGGCATCCGCACGGGCTTGAAGAAGTTCGCCGGCGTGAAGCGCCGCTTCAGCACCACTGGCTATTGGAACGAAGTCCGCATCGTTGACGATTACGGCCACCACCCGGTCGAGATCGCTGCCGTGCTCTCCGCCGCGCGCGAGATGACGGGCGGGCGCGTGCTCGCGATCGTACAGCCGCATCGCTACACGCGCCTGCGCGATCTCTTCCAGGACTTCTCCACCTGCTTCAATGACGCCGACATCGTCTGCGTCGCCGATGTCTATAGCGCCGGTGAAACGCCGCTCGATGACATCAACTCCGATGCGCTGGTGATCAGCTTGAAGAGCCACGGCCACCGCGACGCGCGGCGCATCTCCAACATGGACTCGCTCCCGGATTTCGTCCGCGCCGAGGCCAAGCCGGGCGATATCGTTGTCTGCTTGGGCGCTGGCGATATCACCGCTTACGCAAACGCGCTTCCTGGCAAACTCGCCGCCGCAGCGGCATGACCCTCCGCGCCCGCCGATGACCCCGGCGACCCTCAGCACGATCGTTCTAGCCACTACGCTGCTGCTGTTTGCGTCTGGCAAAGTACGGCATGATCTTGTGGCGCTGCTGTCGCTTGCGGCGTGCTTGCTGCTGGGGCTGGTGCCGACCGCGAGCGCGTTCTCCGGCTTTGCCGATCAATCGGTCATTGTCATCGCGGCAGTTCTAGTGCTTGGCCGCGCCATCGAACTCACCGGCATCGCCGACGCTGTCACCGATAGGTTGGCGCAGCTAAACGCGCCGTTTCCGGTGCAGCTTGCGATCATTCTTGTGGCCGGCGCGACTTTATCGGCGTTTATGAACAACATCGCTGCGCTGGCGATCACGATCCCGGCAGTGGTTGGCATTTGCCGCGCCCACGATCTTCCGCCCAGCGCGGGCCTGATGGCGATTTCGTTCGCCACCATTCTCGGCGGCATGACGACGCTGATCGGCACGCCCGCCAACCTCATCCTTTCATCGGTGCGTGAATCGCAGCTTGGAGAGCCGTTCGCGTTCTTTCAGATGACGCCTGTCGCCGCCGCAGTGGCGGCCGCGGGCGTCGGCTACATTTGTCTGGTGGGCTGGCGGCTGACGCCGCGCCGCGATTCCGGCACGGATGTTCCGAAAGACGCATACGTCGTGTTCGAACTCGGTCCTGTAGGGCGGGACACACTTGAAGAGACCGACGACGCCGAACTGATTGAAACGCTTCGCGCGTCCAAGGTCACGCCGCTGGCGGTGCTTCGCGGCGTTCGCGTGCTTGATCTGGCGACGGCGCGGCCGCTGCAGCCGCGCGATCGTTTGCTGGTCGGCGGCGCGGTGGACCCCTGGGACGCCGCCAAACGCAGTGGCCTGAGCATGCACGCGCAGCGCTCCGTCGCGGAGGACGCTGTTACCATCGTGGCGGTGGTCGGCAACGGCTCGCCGCTGGTCGGGCGTTCGCTCGATACGGTGCGATGGGATACGCGCGGTGAAGTTGCCGTTGTCGCCGCTGGCCGGCGCGCTGCGGAACTCCGCCAGCCCTTGGCGCATCTCACCATCGAGGCAGGCGATCAGCTGACACTGCACGGTTCGGCTGAGCAGATCGCGATCTATTCCCGCTACGCCCGCATCCTCGAAGTCGCGCGCCGCGCCAACGCACGTATCAACCCGATGCGAGCCGGCATTGCGATCGCCGTTTACGCCGCCGCCGTCGCCGCCTCGGTCGCGCTTGGGGTGCCGACAGCGTTTTCCTTCGCTGCAGGCGCCGTTGTGGTGGCGGCGTTGGGATATTTGCCGCCGCGAGAGATTTATTCTTCCATCGATTGGTCGGTGATCGTTCTCATCGGCGCGATGATCCCCGTCGGGCATAGCTTTCAGAGCAGCGGCGCGGCGGCGCTGTTCGCGACAGAGCTTTCGCAAGTCTTGACGGATGCACCTTTGTTCTGGGCCGCGGCGGCTGTGGCGACGGCGACAATGGTGCTGTCGATCTTCCTCAATAACGTCGCCACCGCGATCATCATGGGCCAGATCGCGATCTCGGTGGCGCAGGCGATCGGCGTGTCTCCCGACGCGATGCTGATTGCCGTCCTGATTGGCGCCTCTTCAGACTTCCTCACGCCGATCGGGCACCAGAACAATCTGTTGGTGATGGGGCCGGGCGGGTATCGCTTCCTCGACTATGCGCGCGTGGGGGCGCCACTGGCGCTGCTCGTGATCTTCGTCTCTGCGAAGATGATCGAGTTGGGGTTTGCGGGGTAATTGCGCCGCGGAGATTATTGCTCTGGCGTCATCCGTGCGCGTAGCGCGCGGACGCGCTCAAGCAACGGCTGTGCTTGCGCGATCGAAGCGCCGAAATCGAACGACACCGTGGGCGCGCCGTTGATGGTCAGCGATTCCGCGCCGCCGTCGGCGCAATCGGGGCAGCCGATCACGGGCGGCAGGCCGCTCAAGTTCGTGTCCGCTGCGAGGCGCGCGAATTCTTGCCACTCGGCTGGCGTCAGCGTTTGCGTAAAGCGCTGATCCGGCAACTCGGCAGAACCGCGCCCGCTGCGGCCGTCGCGGATAAGCACGGCTTGGCCCTCGCTGATTTCGAGCCGCGTCGTGCAATAGCCCACGCACATACCGAAGGACGTGGTCGAGACGATCTGTCGAACCTCAGTCGGCGCCGGCGCTGCGCTTGCGCACCCCGCGAGGGCCAGCGCCAGGGCCGCGATGCCGAACTTCACCTGAGAGATCATTTCGCTTTGCCTTTGTTGCACGTGCGCTGAGCGGCAAGCTCTAGAAGCTTTGCGGCGGATTGTGGCCCCAGGCGCAGTCTTTTGAGGTCGAAACAATTGACGCGGGCGCCCGACTCAAGGCGCCTCGGTGAAATGCCTGACACCGCTCATCGCGCCCCCAAGCCCCTGCGCGCCGCCATCGTCTATGATTTCGACGGCACGCTCGCGCGCGGCAACCTTCAGGAACGCAGCTTCATCCCCGACGTCGTCGGCATGAAGCACGCTGATTTCTGGATGGAAGTGAAGCGCCTCGCCAAGCTCGAGGATGCCGACGAGATCCTGGTCTATATGCACCTGATGCTCGACCGCGCCCGCGCTGCGGGCCAGCCGGTGACACGCAAGCAGCTGCAGCAGACCGGCGCCGATCCGGACTTTTTCGATGGTCTCGATCATTGGTTCGATCGCATCAACGCGTTCGGCGACGATCTCGGGCTGACGCTTGATCACTACGTCGTTTCATCCGGCATCTATGAGATGATCGAAGGCTGCGCGCTCTTTCCGCGCTTCCGCCAAGTCTTCGCATCGCGCTTTTTGTACGATGCAAAGGGCGAGGCGCGCTGGCCGGGGGTCGCGATCAACTACACGACCAAGACGCAGTTTCTCTTCCGCATCAACAAGGGCATCGACAACGTTCACGATACGGAAGCGATCAATCGCTGGATGCACAATGATGCGCGCGAGCTGCCGTTCGAGCGCATGATCTTCATCGGCGACGGCGATACCGACATCCCTTCGATGAAAATGGTCACCAGCCAAGGCGGTTGCGCGATCGCTGTGCTCGATCCTTACCAATGGACCGAGCCGCGCAGTCTCGACAAAATCACGCGCCTCATCGCTGAAGATCGCGTGAGCTACGTCGCGCCGGCGGATTATCAGCCGAAAAGCCAGCTCGACGTGATCGTCCAGGGCGCGCTGGGCCGGATTGCCCTGCGCGCCGGTTTGTCGGTTTCGTAGAGTTTAGCTGCCTGCGGGCGTATCGTCCGGCGCGCGCTCGATGCGCGTGACCTGATACGGCACAGCCGGATCGCCGCCCATCACTTGCACGCCCAGGCCGTTGCCGACGCAGATGAAGTTCGTTGTCGAGCGCAGCGCGATGGCGTGGTTCCAGTCCAGGTCACGCGTGTTCTGCGCGATGGTCATGTAATATTCGCGCGTGGTGCTGACGCGGGCGCGGATGCGGTGTTCATCGACGACGCCGTAGCCGCGAACATCGACCGTCCGGAAGCAATCGCGCGATGACGATTCAGAATCGGCGCTCTGAGCCGGGGACGCGCAGGCCCCAAGCGCGAGCAATACAGATGCAGCTGCAAGTTTGCGAAACATGTAGGCGTTCTCCTCAAGTGCCTTGGTTGGCCGGTTCTTCCGGCGCTCTGGCGATGGATGTGATCGGGTAGGTGCGGCGCGGATCGCCGCCGATAATGTCGACGCCGAGGCCGTTGCCGGTGCAGATGCGTCCGAGGGTGGAGCGGATGGCGATGGTCTGCGTCCAATCAAGATCGCGCGCATTCCAGTTGGTGCTCAGAATGTAGGCCCGGCTGGCGCCGACGTTCACGCGGACATTGTGATCGTCCACGACGCTATAGCCGCTAACACTCTCGGCGAAAAAGCAGTCCCGCTCTGCCGCGTTGGCGCTCACTGTGTGCGGCGTCGCGGCGCAGGCCGAAAGAAGTAGCGCTGTGGCTATGGTACCCATGCGAAGCATGTGGGCGTCTCCGTCCTCTGGTGATTGGGAGTATGACCCTGTCTCATGCGTCCGACGAGGCGGCGGCGCTTTGCTGGCGATCAAAAGCGTGAGATAGGCCATCAACTATGAGTGAACTTCATCTGCCAGAAGTGCGCGGACAGCTGTTGCGAGGGGAAAGCCTCGCGCCGTTCACCTGGTTCCGGGTTGGCGGACCGGCCGACGCCGTTTTCCTGCCGGCCGATGCGGATGATCTCGCGCAGTTTCTGGCCGCGCTACCGCATGACGTGCCGCTGCTGCCGATCGGCGTTGGCTCGAACCTGATCGTACGCGATGGCGGCGTGCCAGGCGTGGTGATACGGCTCGCCGGCCGCGCCTGGGCGCAGATCGAAGCGCTCGACGGCGCGCGCATCAAGGCCGGCGCGGGCGCGCTGGACTCGATGGTGGCGCGCGCAGCCGCGAAAGCTGGCATCGGCAAGCTGGAATTTTACGCGGGCATCCCCGGCACGATTGGCGGTGCGCTGACGATGAACGCCGGCTGCTATGGCAGCGAAACCAAAGACGTGTTGATCGAAGCCACGGCGCTCGATCGCAGTGGCAAGCGCCTGACGTTCACCAACGCCGATTTCGGTTTCACCTATCGCCACAACGCGTTGCCGGAAGAGCTGATCTTTCTCGACGCGACGTTTCAAGGCGTGCTGGACGATCCGATGGCGGTGACGGCGCGGATGGCGGAGATCAGCGCGCGCCGCGAAGCGTCGCAGCCGATCCGGGAAAAGACCGGCGGCTCAACGTTCAAGAACCCGACCGCGGCAAACGGCGAAAAGCTCTCCGCCTGGAAGCTCAACGACGAAGCCGGGATGCGCGGGTATCGGCGCGGCGGCGCGCAGGTGAGCGAGTTGCACGCGAACTTCCTGATCAATACCGGCGACGCGACTGCGGCGGATATCGAAGGCCTGGGCGAGGACGTTCGCGCCGCCGTCAAAGCCAAGCACGGCATTGAGCTGGAGTGGGAAATCAAGCGGATCGGGCGCGCCTAGCTTCGTCGCCCGGGCCGTTCCCTGCTGTTCGCAGCTGCAATGCGGTTTTGCGGCCGAAAGTCCACCGTCATCGGGTGGCTTTTCCGGCCGCGCCGCTCTAAACCGCGCACACAGATTTGCAGGATTTCCGCATGCGCTTGAAGCCCAACATCCTCGCCGCGATCGGCAACACGCCGCTAGTAAAGCTCAACAAGGTCGTGCCGCCCGGCGCCGCGGAAGTTTGGGTGAAGTGCGAGTATCTGAACCCCGCCGGTTCGATCAAAGACCGCATGGCCAGTTACATCATCGAGAAGGCCGAAGCCGCCGGCATCCTGAAGCCCGGTGGTCTCATCGTTGAGAACACGTCCGGCAACACTGGCCAGGGCCTCGCCATGGCGGCGGCGATCAAAGGCTATCGCTGCGTGTTCACGATGCCGGACAAGATGAGCAAGGAAAAGCAGGACTCGCTGCGCGCCTACGGCGCCGAAGTCATCATTACGCCAACCGACGTGCCGGGCGATTCACCGGAGCACTACGTCAACGTCGCCAAGAAGATCGCTGAGGATACGCCCGGCGCCTTCTACGTCGATCAGTATCACTCGCAGTGGAACATCGAGGCGCATTACTGGTCGACCGGCAAAGAGATTTACGAGGATACGGACGGCGGCAAGTTCGACGCCTTCGTCGGCGGCACCGGCACCGGCGGCACGGTCTCCGGCGTTGGCCGCTGGTTCAAGGAGCACGCGCCGCACGTGAAAATCATCGGCGCCGATCCGCTCGGCTCGGTGCACTATCATCTCTTTCACACCAAGACGCTGCCGACCGCGCACGTCTACATGGTCGAAGGCATCGGCGAGGACATTGAATGCCGCGCCATGGATTTCTCCGTCGTCGACGATATGCGCCAAGTGAATGACCGCGACAGCTTCGTGATGGCCCGGCGTTTGGTGAAAGAAGAGGGGCTGTTCTGCGGCGGCTCTTCCGGCTCGAACGTCAGCGTTGCCATCGAGATCGCCAAGGAACTCGGCCCGGGCAAAGTCGTCGTCACGGTGCTGCCGGATCACGGCAATCGCTACGTTTCCAAATTCCTGCGCGACGATTGGATGAAGGAGCACGGCTTCACTGAAACCGAGCAGGAGCTAGGCTTCGTCGAGGAATTGCTGAAACTCCACGAGCGCAATCCGATCACCGCCGACGCCGAAGCGCCGCTGCGCACGGTCGTCAATCTCATGCGCGATCACGGTGTCAGCCAGATTCCACTGATTGAACGCGGCAAGCTCAACGCCATTGTGCATGAAAGCGATGTGCTGGCGTCGATGCAAAAGCGCGAGTTCAATCTCGACGCCCCGGCCAAAGGCATCGCTTCGCCGATCGCCGGGCTCATTTACCCGAAAGCGCGGATTGAAGAGCTCTTCCACATCTTCGCCACCGATCACGTCGCAGTCGTCGTAGATGCGTCAAACGTTGTCGGCGTCATCTCCAAAATCGATCTGATCGAATATCTCGCCGGCAAGGGCCGCTAATATGCATCACGACAATAAAGGCTTCGGCACGCGCTGCATTCACGCCGGCCAACAGCCCGATCCGACGACGGGCGCGATCATGACGCCGGTCTATCAAACCTCGACTTACGTGCAGAAAAGCCCTGGCGTCGTGATCGAGGATTACGACTACGCGCGCTCCGCCAACCCAACGCGCAAAGCGCTGGAGGCCAACCTCGCCTCACTCGAAGGCGGCCGCCACGGCATCATGTTCGCTTCGGGCCTCGCCTCGCTTGCCGGCTGCATTCATTTGCTGTCCAGCGGCGACCACGTCGTGCTGTGCGATGATGTCTATGGCGGCACCTATCGGTCGCTCGATAAAGTCTTCAAGCGATCTCGACGCCACCGAGGCTGCGTTCACGCCGAAGACGAAAATGGTCTGGATCGAAACGCCGACCAATCCGCTTTTGAAGGTGGTCGACATCGCCGCCGTCGCGCGTATCGGCAAAGCCCGCGGCGCCATTGTCTGCGTCGACAACACCTTCGCCACGCCGGTTCTGCAAAATCCGCTCAGCCTAGGCGCCGACATCGTCAGCCATTCTTGCACCAAATACATTGGCGGCCATTCGGACGTCATCGGCGGCGTGCTGATCACCAACAGCGACGAACTTGGCGAGCGTCTGCACTATATCCAAAACGCCGTCGGCGCGATCAGCGCGCCTTGGGACTGCTTCTTGCTCCTGCGCTCCACAAAGACTCTGCACGTCCGCGTGCAGCGCCATTGCGAGAACGCTGCCAAGATCGCCGATTTCCTAGCGCAGCAAAGCCAGATCGAGCGCGTCATCTATCCTGGCCGCACCGATCACCCGCAGCACGAGGTCGCTAAGAAGCAGATGCGCGGCGGCTATGGCGGCATGATCACCGCGACATTGAAGGGCGGGCTACCCGCGGCGCGCAACTTTCTGGAGCGGGTGCAACTCTTCTCGCTGGCGGAATCGCTCGGCGGCGTTGAATCACTGATCGAGCATCCCGCGATTATGACTCACGCTTCGATCGATAAGCCGCTGCGCGAAGCACTAGGCATCAGCGATGGCCTCGTGCGCTTCTCCGTCGGTATCGAAGATGTCGACGATTTGATCGCCGATATTGCCGAAGCCCTGGGTTAAGGCGCGAGCGCAGCGATTTCGCTCGCCTGCGCATATAATGCTGCGGCCGCTTGGTCGATCGGCGCGGCGACTGCTGGGTATCGGCCATACGCCACGCCAAGCGCTGCAGCGCTCACTATGCAAAGCGTCAGCACGATCGCGAACGCGCGCGTGCTGCTGTCGGAATATAGGCGCATGTCAGTCCCCACTGGTTGCGTTTTAGGTTTCACGCGTTTGGCGCGCGCTGTGTGAATTCTCGCGCGCGCGGCGCCGCGGGGCGCCGCCGCCACCGGGCCGGCCTTCGAGCTGAGCAGACGCCGCCACTCCATCCGCTTGGCAAAGCGCGCCTGACGCGCGCCCTCGACGGGCGGCGGCGCGGCGTCCAGCCGTACGCAAACGAGCGAGCCCGTTGCATGCGCTTGCCGCGCCACCGCCCGGAGCGCCGGCGTCCCCCACGCCTGCCGCGACCACAAAAGCACAACCTTGCGCCCACGCGGGCTTTGTCCGCGCCCCCGCAGCTCTTCCACCTCATAGCCAAGCGCCTTCAGCTCGGCAGCGACGGCCTGAGCTTGCGAAGCGGCGCCGGGTGGATGGGCGAGCAGAATAGGTGATGGCATGCGCGCTATTGCTGGTGCGCCGCACGGGTTGCGCCAAGCGCTGGCCGCCGGAACTTTAGCTTTGCCCGCTCGGCGCCCATTTCGCGGGCGGTGCGCCCAAACAAAAAGCGCGTAGCCGAGGGCCACGCGCTTTCAGTCTTTGCAGAAGGTTGCCGGCGGGACACTTGAGCCCAAACGCCCCGCCGGACTTTCCGCGCGCCCGCGGGGGGAGGGTTGGGCGCACAGTCTGTGTTCGTGAAGGGTATGTAGTGAGACTTTGGCGCTGTTCAAATTGATCACGCAGTCGTGTTGCATAGAAATGGCCTATCGAAGCCGCAGACGTGGTTAAGCGCCGACAACACGTCTGAATGCAAATTTACCAAATAAATCAGCAACTAAAGCGTCCGCCCTCACCATGCCTTAACCCTGAGGCGTTTCATTATGACACTCCCGGAATGAGGCGCGAACGAACGCGTCCGACCGGATCAGGTGTTGGTAGCGAGGCGCAGAAATGGCGCGGGTGGCGGTGCTTTTAGGGGGCTTGAGCCCCGAACGGCCTGTGAGCTTGAGCTCCGGCAGGGGTTGTGCAGATGCGCTCCGCCGGCTCGGGCACGAGGTCGTAGAGATTGATCCTCTGAATCCCGGCTGGATAGCCGAACTGCAGGACGCGCGTCCCGACGCGGTCTTCAACGCGCTTCACGGCGAATGGGGCGAGGATGGCCGCACCCAGGGCGTGCTCGACTATCTGAAGCTTCCGTACACGCATTCGGGCTGCCTCGCTTCGGCGCTGGCCATGGACAAGGACAAGTCCAAAGCCGTGTTCGCGCAAGCCGGCCTCCCGCTCGCCAATGGCAAGCTGATGAACCGCTTGGAGGCCGCGAAGGGCCATCCGATGCCGGCGCCTTATGTGGTGAAGCCGAACGCACAGGGCTCGTCCGTTGGCATCTTCATCGTCCGCGAAGGCGCCAACCGGCCCCCCGAACAATTGCTCGATCCCGACTGGACCTTCGGCGAAGAAGTGCTGGTCGAAGAATTCATCGACGGCAAAGAACTCACCGTCGCCGTGATGCACAATCGCGGCGCGCTCGCGGTCACAGAGATCTTCGTCACCAGCGATGGCGACTGGTATGATTTCGACGCCAAGTACGCCGCCGGTGGTTCGCGCCACGTCGTACCCGCTGACATTCCGCAATCCGTAGCCGATCAATGCATGCGCGCTGCTGAAGCGGCGCATCACGCGCTTGGCTGCCGCGGCGTTTCGCGCTCGGACTTCCGCTATGATCCAAAGACCGATCGCCTCGCACTGCTCGAAGTGAACACCCAGCCCGGCATGACGCCGACGTCGCTGGTGCCCGAACAAGCCGCCTTTGTTGGCATGTCCTACGACGATCTCGTGGCGTGGATCCTGGAGGATGCGTCATGGCCGCGGTGAGAGCACGTCGTACAGGCGGCGGCCCACCGCCGCGGGGCAAGCGCCGCAAGGCGGTCGCGCCGTCCTATGAAAACATGCCGCGCCTGGCGCGGATCAAATTGTCCGGCGGGCTTTCGTCCGACGATATGCCGATCACGACGAAAAGCTTGGGCCTTGCGCTCACGGGCCTCGTCCTGATCGTTGGTGTCGCCGTCGCCGGCGCTGCCTGGCTGGGCTCTTCGTTGTTCGACGCGCGCGAAGCTTTCGCGCGCTCGGCGGATTCCGCAGCGGCCAGCGTTGGGTTCGGCGTCGATGATATCGAAATCGCCGCGATGCCGGATGGACCGGTTATCACCGATGCGCGCGCGGCCGAAGTGCGCGACGTCATCGTGCCGGAAGGCCGCCATTCCATCTTGTCGCTCGATCCGCAGGACGTGCAGGCGCGCGTGCTGAGCCTGGATTGGGTCGCGTCTGCGCGTGTGCGCCGGCTGTGGCCCTCGACGCTTTTGATCGAGGTCGAGCGCCGTCAAGAATACGCGTTGTGGGAAGAGGACGGCCAGGTGTCCGTCATCGACTCCAGTGGTGAGCGTCTGCTGGCCGAGCGCGCTGCCGACCACCCCAATCTGCCGATGATCGTCGGCGCCGGGGCAGGCCCCGCAGCTGAGCCATTGCTTGAAGCGCTCGAAGCCCTTCCACAAGTGCGGCAACGCACCGAACGGCTGGTGCGCGTTGGTGATCGGCGCTGGAATCTGGAGTTGGTCTCCGGCGCCACGGTTGCGCTGCCGGACGACGGCGCCACCGATGCGTTGGCGCGCCTGGAAGCTTTGCACGCCGAATATGCGTTGCTCGACCGTCCTCTGGTGCAACTCGACATGCGCGCGCCGGGGCGTTTGGCGGTGCGCATCCATCCTATGCTTGAAGGCGGCCTACGTCCGCTGCTGGGAGGCGCGTGATGACAGCGCTTCTCGAACGCATTGAACACATCGACGCTGACGCCGCGCCGCAAGCGCCGCTCGTCGCCGCGCTTGATGTCGGCGTCTCCAAAACTGTGTGCCTCGCCGCACGGCGCGACCCGGTTCTCGATCTGCATCCAGAGCGTCCGTTGCGTGTGCTGGGCGTCGGCCAGCAAACCGCGCCTGCGATCGCCTCCGGTAAGCCGGCCGATTTCGACGCCTGCGCGCGCGCTATCGAAGTGGCGATCCAAGAGGCGTCGGCCATGGCAGGCGCGCCGATTAAGCGCGTGGTTGCGTCTTATGCTGGCCCAGGCCTGCGTGCGGAAATCGTGCGCGGGGCTGTGCGGATCAAGCGCGCCGTGATTTCAGGGGCCGATGTTCAGAACGCCATCGACACGGCTATGCGCTCGCTGCCCACGCCGCAGCGATCGTTCCTGCACGTTGAGCCGCTGAGCTACACGATCGATGACGGCGAACCGATCGCCGATCCGCACGGCCATCCCGGTAAAATGCTGGCAGTAGAGGCGTGCGTCGTCACGGCGCCGACCGATGCGATCAATGCGCTGCGCGCCTGCATCAACCAGGCTGGCGTTGAAGTGGAAGACATCATCGCCGCACCGAAAGCGGCGGGCCTTGCCGTCTTGACGCGCGAGGAAATGGAAGAGGGCGCGATCGTCATCGATCTCGGCGCCGGCGCCACCGGCGTTTCTGTCTTTGCGCAGGACACGCTGATCCATGCCGAAACCATCGCCACCGGCGGCGTGCGCTTGACCCGCGATCTCGCCACCAAGCTGCAAACCACGTTCGCAGCAGCTGAGCGTGTGAAGCAGCATTTCGGCGCCGTCTCGAACGCCTGCGATCCGCGCGAAGCTGTGCAAACGCCGAAGCTCGGCATGGATGGACGCCTTGAAGCCTCCACCACCTTGCGCGGTGTGATCGCCGATACGCTGACGCCGCGGCTGCACGAAACCTTGCTGCAAGTGCGCCGCCAATTGGACAGCGCCGGCTTCATCAATGCCGATGGCCCGCAGCGTGTTGTCCTCGTTGGCGGCGGTGCGCTCATTCCGGGCATCCGCGAGCTTGCGACGGATGTGCTCTCAATGCCGGTGCGCATTGGTCGGCCGTTCGAGCTTTGCGGCTTCGATCACGGCGACGCTGGCCCGGCATACGCGACAGCCGCCGGCATGTTGCGTCACCGCTTCGACAATCCCGAACTGGAAGATGTCGAACACAGCTTCCAGCCGTCGCTCGCACAAGTCGCTTCGGTGATGCGTAATACCGCACGCGGCGCGTGGCGTTGGTTACGCGAGAACTTCTGACGCTACTCACGTACCGGCGGCTTGCGCGCCGCCGCGAAACACAGCTTACCTCGCTTTAATGAAGCCACGAATCTTTCGTACGTGGCGATAACGACGTGCGGATCGCGCGTCGGTGGGAGGACTCCATGCGCTCCATCTTCGTCGGCGTTGCCGCCGCTTCGCTGCTCTTGGCCGCTGCCTGCACCCAGCAAGCGCCAAGCGATGAGATGGGGCCGATGCCTGTCGTCGCTGCGCTCTACGATTTTGGCGGGCTGCCGGCGACTCAGGATGAGCGCGAGACATATTTCACCCGCGAGTTGGCGACGGCGCTGACAGCGAACGCAGAGACTGGCGGGCCAGGCGTGCTCGATTTCGACTATCGCTCGTGGGCGAATGATCCCGAGGTCGAGAACATCCGCTATCGTGTCGGAGTCCACAGCGGCGATGGCCACGCTGAGATCTCTACAAATTTCAGCTACAGCGTCGGCGGCGCCATGGATTTGCGTTGGGACATGTGCCGGCGCGCAGACGGCCAGTGGCGGATAGAAAACATCACGGCCCAGCCGCTGCCCACGGAAGACGGCGCTCCGCTCGAAGAAGCGGTTTCGATCCGCACCCTGCTGGGCATCTCTGAAATGCCGCCCGCGGAGTGTGTCTGATGCGGGCGCTGATCCTTGTGGCCTTGCTGCTTGGCTGTTCGCAGCCGGGAGCGCCGGGTTCGTCCGTGACTGATATCGAAATCACTGCGCCCCAATCGGGTGCGACGGCGCCAAGTCCAATCCTTGTCGAAGGTGTCGCGCCGCAAGACTGGTACTTCGAAGCGATCTTCGATGCGCAATTGCTGGACGCCAGCGGCGCCGTCATCGCCGAAGCGCCAGCGCGGGCGCAGACCGATTGGACCGTGCCTGGGCCCGTGCCGTTCGTGGCGGAGCTGAGCTACACGTCTCCGACGGAGCAGGCCGGAACCATCGTGCTCATTGCCGACTCAACAGGCGAGCCTGCGCCGCCGCGGCGCGAGACTCGCATCCCCGTCCTACTGGCGGCCACGCCGTAAGGCAGCTTCCGCCCTGGCAGTCCCGCAAAAAGCGCTTACATCCTGGTGCTCTAGCTGAGTTTCGACGCAACCGCGCCGCAAAAGCGCCGCGACCGTTTCGAAGACTTAACGAAAGCTTAAGCGCCGTCGCCGACGGTGAAGTGTGAGCATGGGCGAATCGTGAGACTCGATGAGCTCCAGAGCGGGTAAAAGAGCGCCGTAATGCATGATCTAAGACCGCGCATCGTGGTGTTCGGCGTCGGCGGCGCCGGCGGCAACGCTGTGAACAACATGATCGACGCTCGTTTGCAGGGCGTCGAGTTCGTTGTGGCGAACACCGACGCGCAAGCGCTGACCCGCGCCCGCACCCCGAACCGCTTGCAACTCGGCCATTCGATCACCGAAGGCCTCGGCGCCGGCGCGCGTCCGGAAGTCGGGCAGGCGGCGGCTCAAGAGAGCCAGCCGGAGATCATCGAATTTCTCGAAGGCGCGCACATGGTGTTCGTCGCCGCCGGCATGGGCGGTGGCACCGGCACTGGCGCTGCGCCGGTGATTGCGCGCACGGCGCGCGAGCGCGGCATTCTGACGATCGCTGTCGTCACCAAGCCGTTCCACTTCGAAGGCCAGCGCCGCATGCAGCTGGCGGAGCAGGGCGTTCAGGAACTGCGCAAGCACGTCGACACACTGATCGTCATCCCGAACCAGAATCTCTTCCGCGTCGCCAATGAGCGCACGACGTTCGCGGAGGCCTTCCAACTCGCGGACCAGGTGCTTTACTCCGGGGTGCGCGGCGTCACCGATCTGATGGTGATGCCCGGCCTCATCAACTTGGACTTTGCCGATGTCCGCACCGTGATGGCCGAGATGGGCACCGCGATGATGGGCACTGGTGAGGCCGAAGGCCCCAACCGCGCACTCGAAGCGTCGCATGGCGCTATGGCCAACCCGCTGCTCGACATCGTCTCGATGCGCGGCGCCAAGGGCGTGCTGATCAACATCACCGGCGGCTTCGACATGACGTTGTACGAGGTTGATCAGGCCGCGAACGAAATTCGCGCCGAAGTCGATCCGAACGCCAACATCATCCTCGGCTCCACGTTCGACGAAACACTTGAAGGCCGTATCCGCGTGTCGGTGGTGGCCACCGGCATTGATGACGAAGCCATCGTCACGCAGCAAACAGTTGTCGAACCTGCGCGACGCGCTGCCGAGCAACCTGTGCGCCGTCCGTTGGTGACGCAGCGATCTGAACCGACGCCGGCGCCTGAGCCGGTGCGCGAGCGCTACGAGGATTCCCGCCCGCGCTTCGCTAATGATGTCGAGCCTGAGCCGCGCCGCACGGGCGGTTTCAACCTGTTCGGTTGGAAGAAGCCCGAAGCGCGCGATGAAGAGGAAGCTGTGCGCGACATGTCGTTCGAGCAGGACGACGATCTGCCGCCGGCCGAACCGCAGCAGCCGCGCCGCGCGCATGAGGATGTGGTCCGCGATCCAGCGCTCGATGAAGAGCTGGAAATCCCGGCCTTCCTGCGCCGCCAGATGACGCCGCGCTGAGCTACACGAACGTTAGAATGAGCGCTGCAAGGGCGCCCGCGATGGCGCCGGCCACAACGTCGTCGCGCGTGTGACGCTGCAATTCCAGCCGCGCCCACGCGACACCGGCAGTGAAAATTGCGAGCGCAATGCCGAGCGCCGGTGCAAGCGCCATAAGGACGCCCGCCCCGAACACAGCGAACGCCACATGCAGCGAGAGCTTCAGTCTGTGCCGCAGCGCCAGCGCCGCCAGCACAATCGCAGCTGAGAGAGCGAGCCCCGCTACGAGTTGGACCGGTTGGCCGAGCCAATAGGCGAGGGCGGCCGCCGCGAGCAACAGCACAGTCAAAAACAGGTTCAGCTCTTTGCGTTCGTGCTGCGCCGATGCATCGCTATCGCGCCACCGGCCGGTTCGTACGCGCACCGCGCTGAAGCCGACGACCAGCGCGGCGACGGCGCCAGCGGCAACGACAGGCAACAGGCCGTTCGTGCCCGCTGCCGCCAGAACGACAAGCGGCATCAGCAACGCCGGATGCCCGAGTAGCGAGAAGGTGTGTGCGATCGCGCGCTTCACATCAGCCGCCCCAAAGCCGCTTGCGCAGCGCCGCTTCGCGTTCTGTCATCACGCCAGCTTTCGCAAGGTCATCGAAGCGCGCCAGCGCCGAGGTCCGATAGCTCTCACTATCGGCGCCGGCGACGCCAGATAGATGCGCTTCGACAATGGCGCGAAAGCGTTGGCCTTCGATATCATCGTCGGTGGCGAAGATGCGATCGGCGAGGACCAACTCTTCCTCCCACGCCGCGCGCGCGGTGCCTATGTCGCCTTGCGCCTGCGCGGTGAGGCCTAGTCGTTCTAACGCCACTGCTAAAGCTTGCGCTGTGCGTGGATCGTCCTGGTTGGCCTCGAACAGTGAAAGCCGCAGCGCAGCGCTCTCCTGAAATGAAGCGCGCGCGCCCGCGTACGCTTTCGCCTCGAGCGCCGCTTCGCCTTGCTTGACCAGCGCCGCAGCCAGGCCGCGGGCGGATTGCGTGTTCTTCGGTTCGCGCTCTAGCGCCATGCGGCGAAACTCGGTGGCGCGTGCGAATGCCTCTTGAGCTTGCACCTGCGCACGCGCCAAGCGCGCGACTTCGCCCAAGCGATCCCAAGCTGCCGCGACATCGGTGAACCAAACCGGCGCAGCATTCGGCGCGCGCGCGTAGTCTTCCGCATGCGCGCGTGCTGTATCAGCGGCTTCACGCGCGGCGTTGATGGCGTTGGAGCGGAGCGCTTGATCCGCTTGGTCCAGCAGTGTGTGTACGAGAAAGCGCGCAGGCGCATCCGGGCAGGGCGGGCGCGCCAATTGCTCCGCCAGATTGCGAGCTTGCTGCAGAGAGTCCGCAGCTCCCGTGTTGTCACCGATCGCCGAAAGCAGAGCGCTTCGTAAGCGCCAAGTGCCGGCCAGCGCGAAAGCCTCTCGCGGGTCGCGCGCGGCGAGTCGAAGCCGCGTCTGCAACGCTTTATCCATCGCTTCGCGTGCGCGATCGGCGGCGCCGCGCACATAATCCGCTTCCGCCGCGAGCGCCCACGCATCCGAGAGCACCGCGCGCCAGTGCGGCTCATCCTTTTCGGTGACGACGAGCGCTTCGTACCGGCCGATCGCTTCACCCAAGCGCCGCCGCGCCGATGCGGGCTCACCGTCATCGAGTTCGAGCGCGCCAAGACGCATTTCAGCATCGGCGATATCTGCAGCCAGCACAGGCGGCTCGCCGATCCCAGCCGCCGCTGCGCGCAGCATGGCGAGCGCGCCTTCCGCCCCAGTGCGCGCGCGGCTCCGGTCGCCATCGACAGCGTCGAGTTCCGCCAATCGGCCGCGTGCGCGGGCGTACCAGCGCGCTGCAGTCGGATCGGAGCGGTTTGCGGCAAGCAATCGGTCTTCAATCCGCAGCGTCTCGCCATAGTGCCCGCGCGCTGTCGGCCGGTCGCCCTGCACGCGGGCGATTTCGCCGAGCATGAACGTCGCGCGTGCGCGGGCGGGCTGATCTGTGGTTTCCGCGACCACGTCCCGAGCCGCCGCGGCCGCGCCGGCTAGGTCGCCTTGTTCCGCCGCGAGCCGCGCCAGCGCTAGTTTTGGGGCGGGGTCTTGCGGCTCTAAGCGGATCGCAACCTTCAGTGCTTCTCTGGCCAGTTCCGGGTCCTGGCGCTCCGCCAGCCATGCGGCACGCCGCGCCGCCAGCGCCGCATGCGGGCCGCCGGCTTTCGCCAGCGCCAACATTGCGGCCGCTTCAGGGCTGCCAGATGAGGTGAGATTATTGTCCATTTTCAGTAAGTTATGGCCTTTTGCTTAATAGTCACAAACCGTAACGCAACGTGTGTTGTGACGCCAGGAACCGGCGCTTAGATCAAGCGTCGGGTCGGGGGGCCCAAATCCCTGCAAGGGGGCGGATTAGGGTGGCTACGTTGCGTCGTCAGCAGACCATAGCAGGTCCGGCCATGTGTGCCGGTGTGGGCGTCCACTCTGGCGCGCACGTGCGCATGGCGCTCAGCCCTGCGCCGGTCGACACCGGCATCGTCTTCGTCCGGACCGACGTCCGAGGCGGTGTGGATAACGTCATTCGCGCGCATGCCGATAGCGTGCACGATACCCGCAATTGCACCACCATCCGCAATGTCGCCGGCGTCGAGCTGGGCACGGTTGAGCATCTGCTCTCGGCCTGCGCTGGCCTCGGCGTCGATAATTTGATCGTCGAAGTGGACGGCCCGGAAGTGCCGATCCTCGATGGTTCGTCCGCCCCGTTCGTGCAGACCCTGCTGAACGCCGGCATCAAGCAACAACACGTCGCGCAGCGCGTGATCCGCATTCTGGAGCCGATCGAAGTCCGTATGGGCGCGAAAAGCGCGGCTTTGCTGCCGAGCGATGGCTTTGACGGCCTCGATATCGACGTCACCATCCGCTTCGCCGACGCCGCCATTGGCGAGCAGCGGCGCCGTGTGCATGTGACGCCGGACGCCTTCCTCAACGAAATCGCCGACGCCCGCACCTTCGGCTTCCTGGCCGATGCCGACGCTATGCGCGCGGCTGGCCTCGGCCTCGGCGCGTCGATGGCCAATACGCTGGTGGTGGACTCCGGCCGGGTGGTGAACCCGGAAGGACTTCGCTTCGATGACGAATTCGTCCGCCACAAGATGCTCGACGCTGTGGGCGATCTGGCGATGGCCGGCGCGCCGATTTGTGGCCGCTTTGTGGCCGACCAGCCTGGCCATGCCTTGAACGCCCGCCTGGTTCGCGCGCTTCTGGACACGCCGGACGCTTGGCGCTGGGAATACGATATTGAGGCCGAAACGGTCCGCGAGGCCGCACCCGCCCTTATTGCAGCCGCCGGCTGAAACACCTGTTCGTGCGACAGCCGCAGGCGCTTTGCGCCGCGCCATTGATCCTGTATCAGGCGAGTGAAGACGCGCTTCGGCGCACCCCACGTGCTGAGCAAGAAGAGGCCGGGTGATGAACTCTCGACAGATGCATCTGGCTCGCGTCCTTGGCGCGACGTTGCTGGCCGCCGGCCTTGGCGCCTGCGGAACGCTCGGCCGTCAGCAGGCTGAGCGGCAGCAATTCGTCGATGAACCAGTGGCGCAGATTTACAATCGCGGCGCCGCCAATCTCGATCGCCGCCGCTGGCCGCAAGCGCTGCGCAATTTCGAAGAAGTGGAACGTCAGCACCCGTATTCGTCTTGGGCGCGCCGCGCGATGCTCATGGAAGCGTATGCGCACTATCAGAACAACGATTACGATGAATCGATCGCCGACGCGCAGCGCTTCATCGCGCTGCATCCCGGCAACGAGAACGCGCCGTACGCCTATTATCTGATCGCGATCTGCCATTTCGAGCGCATTCTCGACGTGGGCCGCGACCAAGGCACGACTGAGCGCGCGCTGCAGGCGTTGAACGACGTTGTGCGTCGCTACCCGGAAAGCGCCTACGCGCGCGATGCGCGTTTGAAGATCGACATGGTCTATGACCAGCTCGCCGGCAAAGAGATGGCGGTGGGCCGCTTCTATCTCACGCGCGATCAGCATCTCGCCGCGATCAACCGCTTCCGCAATGTGATCGAGAACGAGAACTTCCAGCGCACCTCACACACGCCGGAAGCGCTGCACCGCTTGGTGGAATCCTATCTCTCCGTCGGGATGACTGAAGAAGCGCAGCGTATGGCCTCGATCCTCGGGCACAACTTCCCGGGCAGCGAATGGTACCAGCGCTCGTATCGGCTGATGACCGATTCAGGCGTTGCTCCCGTCGCCGAGGAAGAAGCGCGTCGCCGCGGCTGGCTCGGCCGCACATTCGGCGCGGTGTTCTAAGATTGCTCTCGGGCGCGGGCGGGGGAGCGCAACGCTCATTCTTGCTCGCGCCCGCTGACTCTCAGCTAAGATGACGCCATGGCGTCGAATCCAAAGCCTGTCGATAAACTGAGTGATACCGAAGCCGCGGCTGAGCTTGAGCAGCTTGCCGCCGAGATCGCGCGTCACGACAAACTTTATTATTCCAAAGACGCGCCAGCGATTTCTGACGCTGAGTATGACGAGCTACGCATCCGCAACGCCGCGATCGAAGCGCGTTTCCCCACCTTGGTGCGTGAGGACAGCCCCTCGATGCGCGTCGGCGCGGCGCCGGCGGAGAAATTCGGCAAGGTCCGCCATAGCGTTGCGATGCTTTCGCTCGATAATGCGTTCGATGCAGACGATGCGCAGGCCTTCGTGCAGCGTGTGCAGCGCTTTCTTAGTCTTGGCGCGCCGCCGGTCTTCACCGCTGAGCCCAAGATCGACGGCCTCTCCGCTTCGCTCCGCTACGAGAACGGCAAGTTCGTGCAGGGCGCGACGCGAGGCGATGGTCGCGAAGGCGAGGACGTCACCGCCAACCTGCGCACAATTGGCGACATACCGCACACGATCAAAGGCGCGCCGGCGGTGCTCGAAGTGCGCGGCGAAGTTTACATGGAGAAGGCTGCATTCGCGAAGATGAACGCTGGGCTCGAAGCCGAAGGTAAGCAGACCTACGTAAATCCGCGCAACTCAGCCGCCGGCGCGCTGCGCCAACTCGATTCCAAGATCACAGCGTCGCGGCCGTTGCGCTTCTTCGTTCACGGGTGGGGCGAGCTTTCTGAGCCGCTCGCAGCGACGCAATATGATTCAATGCTGCGCTTGGCCGATCTCGGCTTTCCGCTTGCTTCAATCAAGCGCGCGAAGAATGCAGACGAGCTGCTCGCGGTTTATGAGCGCATCCTCGCAGGCCGCGAAAAGCTTGCCTACGAAATCGACGGTGTCGTCTACAAGGTCGATGATCTGGCGTTGCAGCAGCGGCTGGGCTTCGTTTCGCGCAGCCCGCGCTGGGCCATCGCGCACAAGTTCAAGGCCGAGCAACAACAAACGACGCTGGACGGCATCGATATCCAAGTTGGCCGGACCGGAGCGCTTACGCCGGTCGGGCGCCTGAAGCCGGTGTTTGTCGGCGGCGTGACCGTCACCAACGTCACGCTGCACAACGCAGATTATATCCGCGGTGTCGGCGCCGATGGCGGCCCGATCCGCGGCGGCAAAGATTTGCGCATCGGCGATACGGTGATCATCCAGCGCGCCGGCGATGTCATTCCGCAGATCGTGGACGTGTTGCTTGAGAAGCGGCCCAAAGGCGCGCGCAAATACCAATTCCCCGAAACCTGCCCGCGCTGCGGCAGCCATGTTGCGCGCGAACTTGAGCCCGGCGAGGAGGGCGTTATCGCGCGCTGTACCGGCGGGCTGAATTGTCCGGCGCAAGCGGTGGAGCGGCTCATCCATTTCGTGTCGCGCCGCGCGATGGATATTGAAGGCCTGGGCGCCAAGCAGATCGAAGAGTTTTACGAGCTTGGCTGGGTGAAAGAGCCTGCCGATATCTTCCGCCTCGCCGATCACGCTGAAGATCTGCGCACGCGCGAAGGCTACGGCGAAAAGAGCGTCACCAATCTGCTGGCCTCCATCGATGCGCGTCGTGAACCGGAGTTTGCGCGCTTTCTATACGGGCTCGGGATCCGCGACATCGGCGAAACCACAGCGGGCGTCATCGCGCGCCGTTTCGAAAGCTGGAGCGCGTTCGAAGCCGCGATGAAAGCTGCGGTCAAAGCACGGCCAGGCGAAGCTTACGAAGCTTTGGAGCGGGTGTCCGGCGTTGGCGGCGGCGCGCGCGCGGCGCTTCTGGCGGCGGCGAGTGAACTCAAAGCGCCGAGTGGTGATCTGTTTGCAGAGGGCGAAGCGCCGAAGGTGAAAGGCGTCACAGCCAAAGCCTGGGCTGGCCTCATCGGCGCGTTCGGCTCACTCCTAGACGCAATTGCTGCGATCAAAGCCGCGGCCAAGCAGGCGCCTGGCGAAGATTATCTGGAGCTTGCGCGCACTGACGGCGTTGGCCCGGTCGCCGCCGATCATTTGGTTGAGTTCTTCTCTGAGGAGCACAACGCGGAGGCGCTGAAGCGTCTGCTCAAAGAAGTGCGGGTGCAGGATCAGCCGCGCGCCGCTACATCAAGCAAAGTCGCCGGGCTCACCATCGTGTTTACAGGCACGCTTGAGAAGATGACGCGCGACGAGGCTAAAGCGCGCGCCATTTCGCTCGGCGCGAAGGTTTCCGGCAGCGTCTCGAAGAAAACAGATCTCGTGGTGGCCGGACCAGGCGCGGGCACAAAACTCGCTGAAGCCGAAAAGCACGGCGTCAACGTTATCGATGAAGACGCCTGGATCGAGATGAGCCGCTAGCCGAAACGCTGCGCCACCCAATAGCTGGCGCCGGCGGCGGCAGACGTCGCAATAGTTCCCCACGCCATGTCGATCAAGGTCATGCGCAGGTCCCACACTTTGAGCGTGGCGTGATTGGTAAGGTCGTAAGTCGCGTACGCAACAAAGCCGAACGCTGCGCCCGCCAGAATCGCCCACATCAGGCTCGTGCGTTCGAGCGCCGGGACAACGGCGAAGAAAACGATGCCGCTAACATAGATCAAGTAAAACGCGATCGCTGGCGCCAGCCGCATATTATCGGCCAGCACCTCGCCGATGAGCGGGCGGTAGATTTTCGGCGCGGCGTTGCTCAGCCAGATGGCGTCGAGCACAGCGAACGCGATAGCGGCGGTGATCCAGGCAAGTCCGTATTGCATGGATGGCTTACGCGCGAAGGCCGGATTTGGTTCAGCCTCAGCGCGCGAGTTCGTACATTATGTCGATGAAGCCCATCACGGCGCCGGAAAGTCCCTGAACACGCGCATTGTTGCTGTCGATCAGGAAATACTCATTCGGCGCGTGCGCGCCACTACCGTGCCCGAGCCCGAATTGGCCGGCCGGCAAGCTCACAGGCGGCGCTGTGAACACCGCGCCTGGCCACGAGCCGGCGAGGCGCGGGTTCAGCGTCGCCCGCGCGCCAGCGCGCCGATAAACGGCGAGCTGCGCCTGCACGATGGCGCTGTCCTCGGCGGTTTCCGTTGGGTCGTAGCCGCCGCCGACGACCACCTGCACATCGTTGAAACCGCGCGCGTCGAGGTGCGCGCGCAGTTTGGCTTCCGCCTCGGCGCGCGTTTGGTTCGGCACGAGCCGCAGATCGATCTTTGCGACGCCGCGCGACGGCAGAATGGTCATGCCGCCCGGGCCGGTATAGCCGGCGACGAGGCCTTCAATGTTCACCGTCGGCTGCGAGGCGAGGCGCTCCAGCGCCTGCGCCCACGGCAGATCGTCGATGAAATGCGAAACGCCGTTGCGCTGTTTCCAATCCGCTTCGCTCGTGTTGCGCGCGCCTTGCGCGATGAGTTCGCGTTCGCGCGCCGTGAGCGGGCGCACGTTTTCGAACCAGCCGTCGATCGCGGGCGTGTTGCCGTCTTCGGTGGTGAGCGTGTCGAGCGCGCGCACCAGGCGCCACACTGGCGCATCGACCATGGCTTTGGTGCTTGAGTGAATATCGCGCGTCGGTCCGCGGCCCCAGCTTTCGCCGCTGGCGATGAGCTCCAATTCGACAATACCTTTGGCGCCGAGATTGACGCTGACGCCGCCAGTGGTCGGATCTTGCCAGGCGCTTGGAATGAACACGCCAACGCTGTTTTGTAGCCGCGCCATGATGTCGGGGCGGCGCACGATCTGGTGGAAGTGCGGACTGCCGATTTCTTCTTCGCCCTCGCACACCAGCACGATGTTGACCGGCGGCTGCCGGCCCGCCGCGCGCAGTGCGCGGAGCGCCGCAAGAAAGGCGATCTCCGGGCCTTTCTGGTTGACTGTCCCGCGGCCCACCATCACGCGCCCGAGCTCGTTATCAACCAGCCGCGCTTCCAATGGCGGCGAAGTCCATTCCGCCGGATTGAACTGCTTCACGTCATACATGAAATAAACGGCGAGCGTTTTCGGCGCGCCGACATCGAGCGTCGCCCACACGCCGGGCGAGCCATCCGTCTGCACGATCTCGACGGTTTGAAACCCAGAGTCGCGCGCGAGTTGCGCCATGTACTCGGCGCCTTGCTGGATGTTCAGACCTTCGGCGGCGATCGTCGGATTGCGAATCCAATCCTGCAGCAGCGCGACGGTTTCATCCTTCTGCTGATCGACCACGCGCCGCAGCGCGCTCCGGTTCGGCGTCGCTGCGTCAGCATCTTCCGCGAATGCGAGCGGCGTCAGCGCCGCGGCGCCCGCCCAAAGGCCGCGCCGTGTCGGCTTGGCGATTTGATCGATCGGCGGAATGTCGTTGCGGTCCATGTAAGAGCCCCCCTGAGCAAGCCAACAGATTGGCGCGCTCAAGGGGGAGGGATCAAGCGTGATCTAGCTTCCGATCTCCTCACGCCTGAGTTGCGCGCCATGTGCCAAGCGTATCGGCATATTGCTGAAACGCAGCGATCTTGCCGTTCTTGACACGGCAGACGTGCGCGAACTGTGCTCGCATGGGTTTGCCGGTGGCCTTATGCGTGCCGCTGTAATGGCCGAGTGAAACGATTGTATCGCCGCCGTCGATGAATTCATCGGGCACTGCAGCGAAGTCATCCCAGTCGCCGCCGATGCGCGCGAACACGCCCATCAGCACCGCTTCTGGCCCCACATATGGGTTGCGATCGGCGTACGGATAATTCTCGGCTTCGTTCCAAACGATGTCAGGCGCCATGGTGGCGAGCGCTGCGGGCATGTCGCCCTTGGCGAATGCTGCGTAGAGCGCGCGAACGGGTTCTGTATTGGACATGACTTGAGCCTCCCCGGATCAACTCGTGCGCTTGCCCCGTAAATCCGTCAATGCAGCGAGCGCGACCACAACAAGGTAGATAGCGAGGATCATCACGCCGCTCTCTGGTGGAAGCGGCCCAGCCGGCTGCGGCGAAAGCATCGCTACGATTTGCAACGCAACGAGAAAGCCGATGAACGCAATCGCCGGCCATGCAAAGCGCCCGAGTGTTTTGCGGCTCGCCACCCAGGCCGCGCCGCACACCGCGAGCAACCCAATCTCCAGCGCTTGTTCGGGCACGGGATAATTCCAAAGCGCAAAGCCGACTTTATCGCCGCCGATCCAAAGTTCGAGATCGGGCCGATGCACGAGAAGATCGAGCAGCCAATGTGAAAACACGGTGAGCCCGACAACAGCGCTCGCCCACATCGGCAAGCGCAGCAGCAGCTTCACCAGCAACGCCGCGCCGACCGACCAAGCCAATGCCATCGGCAGCGAGTGCGTCCACGGCATGTGTTCAAGCACAAGCGTGGAGCCGGGCAGGGCTGGATCAACGCTGGCCCGCTCAATGCCGGTGATAATGAAAGCGCTCCAGCCGATATCAACCAGCTGCGCTGCCGCGGCGAGCGTCCACATCGGCGCTTTCGGTTCGATCGCTTTGGCTGCGAACGCTGCTGCGTAATGGCCGACGAACATGGCGCTCTCCCCCGCGAGGAGGAAAGCCTAGAGCGGGTTCGTCGCCGCTTCCAGCCAAGCTTTCGCTTCGCCATCCACCAACGGCCCGATCTTGTCCCAGACCTTGGCGTGATAGCCATTGATCCAGTCCAGTTCGTCCTTGCTCAGCATCTTCTTGATGATCAGCTCGCGCGCGATCGGCGCCAGCGTCAGCGTCTCAAAGCCCAGCATTGGCCGTTCGCCGCCGTCGATGTCAGCGGCGGGCGTCACCACCTGCAGGTTCTCGATGCGGATGCCGTAAGCGCCGGTTTTGTAATAGCCGGGCTCGTTCGAGACGATCATGCCGGGTTCGAGCGGCTGTGTGTTCACGAACTTCGCAATCCGGTGCGGGCCTTCGTGCACCCCGAGATAAACGCCGACGCCGTGGCCGGTGCCGTGATCATAATCGAGGCCGGCCTCCCACAAGCTCATCCGCGCGAGCGCATCGAGTTGGTGGCCGGTCGTGCCTTTCGGGAAGCGCACGCGCGAGAGTGCGATGTGGCCCTTGAGCACGCGGGTGAAGCGGTCCTTCATTTCCGGCGAAGCGCGGCCGATCGCAACCGTGCGGGTAATGTCGGTGGTGCCGTCGAGGTACTGGCCGCCGCTATCGATCAGGAAGAGCGACCCACGCGCGAGCTTGCGGTTGGTTTTCTTGGTGACGCGATAGTGGACGATGGCGCCGTTCGGGCCCGCGCCGGAAATCGAGTCGAACGAAAGATCTTGCAGCGCTTTGGTGTCATGCCGAAAACCTTCCAGCCGCTCGCACGCTTCGATCTCTTGCACTTTGCCGCTTTGGGCGTCAGTCGCGAGCCAATGCAGATAGCGCGAAACTGCTGCGCCATCGCGGATATGCGCCTTGCGCGAGCCTTCGATTTCCGCCGCGTTCTTGCACGCCCGCGGCAACACGACAGGGTCCTGTCCGCGCACGATCTCTGCGCCGGCTTTTTTGAGTTCCTCAAAATACCAAGCCGACGAAGTCGAAGGATCGAGTTTCACCCTCTTACCGCCGAGGCCCGCAAGCGTCGGCTGCAACTCATCGCTCGGCTTGATCGCAACTTCATTGCCGAGCCATTGGCGCAATTCCGGCGAGACTTTCTCATCCGCCAAGAACAAGTCCGCGGTGCCGTCCTTGTGCAGCAGCGCTTCGCCAAGCGGCAGCGGCGTGCGCGCGACATCGCCGCCGCGCACGTTGAACAGCCAAGCGATGGAAGCGGGCGAAGTAATCACCACCGCATCCGCGCCTTCGCCGCCGAGTGCATCGCCCAAGCGATGCCGCTTCGATGCGGCGCTTTCGCCCGTGTAAGTCTCAGGCTGCGGCACAACTTTCGCCGCCGGGATCGGCGGGCGGTCGTCCCAGATCGTATCGATTGGATTTTGCGTCACCGGCACCAGCACAGCGCCCGCTGCATCGGCGGCGGCGCGTATACGCTCCAAACTGTCAGGGCTGTGCAGTTTCGGATCATACCCGATCTTCGCGCCCTTCGGCGCGCGCTCGCGCAGATAAGCCGGTACGCCGCCATCGACGAGATCGCGATAGGCGAACAATTGCTCATCCACCTGCGCGCGAACCTGTAGCGTGTAGCGCCCGTCGACAAACACCGCTGCTTCGTCGGCCAACACAACCGCGGCGCCAGCCGATCCAGTAAAGCCGGTCGCCCAGGCCAAGCGATCATAGGCGGGCGGCACGTATTCGTTCTGCCATTCATCCTCGTGCGGCACGATGAAGCCATCGAGGCCGGCGGCCTTGAGCGCTTTCCTCAAGCGGGGCAGGTGCTTACGGCCAAGTGCAGGGCCGCCGGGATCGTCGTATGTCTGGAACACGTCTTGCGTCCTTAAAGCCCGGGTTCAGGGCAGGTTCAGTAGGCTGAGTTTAGGGCTTTGCGTGGCGGGGTTTAAGAGGCGATCCTCTCAAATCCAGGCGTTCGCCCGGAGAAAACATGAAGTCTTGGGTCAAAATGGCGCTCGCGGCGTTTGCTGCGCTGACGCTCGCGGCGACACCCGCCGCGGCGCAGGTGCCTGACCCGTACGCGCGTGAGCTCGCGCAGCGGCTGTCCCGGGCCGAAACGCTGCTTGTGGAGAACGGCTACGCCCGCGCGGCCGGCCCCTTTGCAGGCGGGCTTAACGCCGGCCAGGGCCGCCGCTTTTCGGTGATGCTGCGGGCGGGGCAAGATTATCGCATCGTCGGCGTGTGCGAGACGCGCTGCCGCGACTTCGACATGCGCCTCTACGACCCGGACAATCGCGTCATCGGTCAAGACGTGTTGGAAGACAGCGTGCCGGTGATCCACATCCGCCCGCGCACCACCGGCCGCCACACGATCGAGACGGCGATGATCCGCTGCGCCAGCGCCCCGTGCTGGTTTGCGTTCAACGTCTATTCGCGCTGATCAGCGCACGAGTTCGCCGTTCACGAACCGTCCCTGATCCACGAGTTGGCCGTCTGCCGCCCAGAACACGCCATAACCGCTATATTGATCGCGGCTGTACTCGCCTTCGAACACGGTGCCATTCATAAACGTGTAAACGCCGTGGCCGTGTTTGAAGCCGCCATTGCCGCCGCGCATGTGCTCGCCCGCATAGATTTCACCATCGGGCCAGGAGAGCAGACCAACGCCATGGCGCTGCGGGCTATCGACGCCGCACGGATTGCATTCGCCGTTGTAGGTGTCGCCGCCAGTGCCCGTGAACCGGATGTGGCCAGGGCCATCCGCTTGCGAGCGCGCCGCCGCCATGAGCGCACGTGTCTGCGCCGCACGCGCGGCCTCAACGGATGCGCGAACCTCCGGTGTCAATTGCGCGAGATCGAACGGACGCGCCGTCTGAGCAAAACTCGGCGGCGCTGCGAAAAGCGCCAGCGCCAGAAACGCCGCGAAAACGGTAAACCTGCTCATGATGCATCCTCCCCGGTGCGAAATTACCGGCGAGGGGCGGGCGGTCAAGGCTTGCGCCACACCAGCGTCATCCAAGCTTCTTTCGGAATCTGTTTTTCCAGGATCATGCCGCGATTGGCGTAAGCTTCACGCACCAAGGGCGCTTGCGTGCGCAGCAGGCCGGAGAGGATCAGCGTGCCGTCCGGCGCAACAGCTGGCACGAGCCGCGGCGCGAGCTTGATCAATGGCCGCATCAAGATATTGGCGAACACCAGGTCAAACTGCTTGCCCGCGATGTAGCGCGCGCCGTCGCCGGCGATCACCTGCATGCGCTGCGCGACCTTGTTCTGCCGTGCGTTGATCTCTGCGATCGCCGCGGCGCGATGATCGATCTCGATCGCCAGCGCTTCGGCGCCAAGCTTTGCCGCCGCGATCGCCAGCACCCCGGAGCCCGCGCCAACATCGAGCACGCTGTTCACCCGCCGCTCGCGCAGCACGCTTTCGAGCGCCATCAAGCAGCCCCATGTCGTGCCATGGTGGCCGGTGCCGAACGCTTCGCTGGCCTCGATCCAAATCTTGGTGCGGCCGTTGTTCTCGCCCATCAACGCATGCGCGCCTGCGACGACGAAGCGCCCCGCACGCACCGCGGGCAGCCCTTCGAGCGACATCGCCACCCAATCGGCCGCTTTCACCTTCTTCTGCTTCAAATGCAGCTCTGGCGCAGCCGCGCCGACGATCGCTTCAGCGCTCGCCGCGTCCTGCTTGGTGGGCACGTAAATCTCGATGCGGAACTTGCCCGGCTTTTCCTCGAACCAGCTCACCGCGTCGGCGGGCGAGGGATCGTGGCGATCGAGTTCATCGGCGGCGGCGCGGATCTGGGTCTGCGTGCCGAGGGCGGTCAGGAGCAACATCGGCGCTTGGCATAGAGGTCCGTCGCCCCAAATGGAACTGGGCTTGGCGTTGGTTCAGCTGCTATTCAGCCGCGCGGCGTTCTGGTTCGGCCCGAGGGAGCAAGATCATGAAGAAGCCGGGTTTCCTGGCGGCAAGCCTGGGCACGGCGTGCCTGTTCGCGTTCGGCGCCGCCGCAGTCGCGCACTATGCGCTGACCCCTGGTGGGGCCGAGGTGATCGAAGTCGCCAATGCCGCAGAGGTTCGCCCTGCGGAGGCGCCAGCTGCGCGTCCGGCGGCGGCGCCTTCCGTCGCTTCAGTTGAGGGTGGAGAGCGGAGTGCTTCGCGCGCCACCGGCGCGGCGGCCAACGCCGACAAATCATCATCGGTCAGCCGCGTGAGCGCCAACGCGCTGCGCGGGAAGTCCATCGCAGCACTAAATGCGCGCGATGATGACGACGACGATGATGACGACGACGATTGAGCCTGAAGCTCAGCGCCAATCGGCGCTGTAGCGTTCGATGTCAGCGTCCAGCGCGCTTGCATCGATATCAGCGCGCGGCGTGAACAAGGCCACACGCCCGCGGCGTTCTTTCAGTTCGAGGTGCCGTTCGACGACGCGGTAGTGATCGCGGCCCTCGTAATCATCGATCAGAATGCGCGTTTGGGCTGCGTCCAAATTCTTCGCGGCGGTCAGCGCGCAGGCGACGCGGAAGCGGCCATCAACCAGGACCAGGTACGGCCCTGGCTCGTCCTTCATCGCCGCCCAAGGCGCTTCGAGATAGTTGCGCCAGTTGGCAACGCGAGCGGGCGTCGGCGTCCGCAGGACCGGCGTGCCCCAAGCTTCGGTGGGGCCGATATCGGCATGTATCAGGGTTTGCGTTTCCGGATCGGCATTGCCGTCTTCTTCGATCTTCCGCTCGACCGCGCGTTTGAAATACGGATCGGAATCGACCGACACGAAACGTACGCCGTGCAATGCCGCCAGCACCGTCGAGCCGCCCATCCCGAACTCGAGATACGTCGCGGCCCCAGTCAGCAGCTCCAAGAAGAATGGCACCGCCGATGCTTCAAATTCCGGCGCGCCGGAGACGGTAAATCCGCTCACCCGCTGGACGTAGAGGAACTGCGCATACTCAATGACCCGATCCAGCTTATTGCTGAACCAGTGCCGGATGCTATCCCAGCCAGCTTCCATCGATGCCACCGCTGCTAGCGCCATGCGAAATGCGCTACGCCTCTCGGGGCGCGGCGTCCACCGCACAATCGCGACAGCCGAAGTTAGCTTGCAGTGTGGTTAAGTGATTGGGGCTCCAGGCGCGCGACGTGAACCTTATTAACCGAGAGCGTCATTGCGTGATGCTGCCGCACCGTCACCTAGTGGTAATCCAAATGCTCGGTTCGACGTCATCCCACGTCCCATTGGCATTGAACTCCCATGTTACGCCCGATGGTGCATGGAGAGGTGAGGCGTGGTCGCCGATCCGGCAGAGCGTCACTTCACCCGTCGGAAGTTCGAACCAGAGTTCTCCCGTGCATGCCACCCACCGACGAGGCCAGGATTGGCGTCAGCTATGGTTCGATAAGCGCCTGCCTGTTCCGGCGCTCCAATCCGCCGCCAGGGACGGCGGTCGTTGTCGCCTATGCAGTTTCCGCGGGTAAGTGAGGAAGTGGCGCATGATGCGCTGAGCGTCGCGGTTAGGACGATAAAGGCAACGAGGTACGCTTTCACGCTGCGCTCGCAGGGCGCACGAAACTATCGATGACGCGCTTTTCCCCGGCTTTGTCGAAATCGACCGTCAGCTTGTTGCCTTCAACCGAACGCACCCGCCCGTAACCAAACTTTTCGTGGAAGATGCGATCGCCGCGGGAATAGCTGGAATCGTCGCCGCCGCTGCGCGCCACCAGCCGCGCTTCGCCATCGATCATCGGCGGCTTTGAGGTAAACGCGCCGCGCTCCTGCGCGCGCCGCCAGCCCGGCGATTGGTAGCCGGACGAGAAGGGCTCCACCGCCATATCGCGCACGCCCGGCGCCTGCATGCCGTAGCCGGTCTCGCTCACCGCATCGACGCTTTTGGCGGGCAGCTCATCGATAAAGCGCGACGGCAGCACCGTTTGCCAGCGCCCATAAATCTGCCGGTTCGCCACAAACGAAATGCGCGCACTCTCCCGCGCCCGCGTGATGCCGACATACGCAAGCCGGCGCTCTTCTTCCAAACCCTTCTCGCCGCTCTCATCGATCGAGCGCTTGGAAGGGAACACCTCTTCTTCCCAACCCGGCAAGAACACGAGCGGAAACTCCAGGCCCTTGGCTGCGTGCAGCGTCGAGAGCTGGACGTTCTCGCCTTCGCTTTCGGACTCAATATCGAGCACCAGCGAGACGTGTTCGAGATACGCTTCCAGCGTGTCGTACTGGGCCATCGACTGGACCAGTTCCTTCAAGTTTTCGAGCCGCGTCTGCGCTTGCGGCGACTTATCGTTGCGCAGCATTTCAGTGTAGCCGCTCTCATCGAGCACGATTTCCGCAAGCTCGACGTGGCTCATCGTGCGCGCCTGTTCGCGCCAGCGATCTCGGTCCGTGAGGAAGCTGCGCAGCGCCGTGCGCGCTTTCAGCGGCAGATCATCGGTGAGGATCATCTCCCGCGCCGCGCCGATCAGAGTGCGGAAACGCGTCGCGCCGCCCGGCGCCTCCGGCTCCTCGGTCACGACTTCGCCGGTGTCAGCGTCGAAGAGGGGCCCGTTATCGGTCACGAACCGCACTGGCGGCTTGCCCGCATATCCGTGCAGCTTCTGCACCGTGCCTTCGCCAATGCCGCGCTTCGGCTGATTGACGATGCGCTCAAAAGCGAGATCGTCATCCTCGGAACGGATCAGGCGCAGGTATGCGTGCACGTCGCGAATTTCGGCGCGCTCGAAGAAGCGCGGGCCGCCGATGACTTTGTATGGAATGCGCAGCATCAAGAAGCGTTCTTCAAACGCCCGCATCTGCCACGCCGCGCGCACCAAAACCGCGCACTCGCCGTAGGATCGGTTTGACTGCACCCATTGCTCGATATCGTCGCCGATGAGCCGCGCTTCGCCTTCGCCATCCCAGACGCCGCGGACTTTAACGCGGTGGCCTTCCTCATCGTCGGTGAAGAGCGTTTTGCCCAGCCGGCCGCGATTGTTCGCGATCAGATGGGAAGCGGCGGCGAGGATATGGCCCGTCGAGCGATAATTGCGCTCCAGCCGCACCACGACAGCGCCCGGAAAATCATGCTCGAAGCGCAGGATGTTATCGACCTCGGCGCCCCGCCAGCCGTAGATCGACTGATCGTCGTCGCCAACCACGCACAGATTCTTCGAAGCCTGCGCCAGCAAGCGCAGCCACAAATACTGAGCGACGTTGGTGTCCTGATATTCGTCCACCATCATGTGCGTGATTTTGCGGTGGTAGGTCTCCAGCACATCTGGATGGCGCTGGAAGATGTCGATCATGTGCAGCAGCAGATCGCCGAAATCGCAAGCGTTCAGAATCTTCAGCCGCGCTTGGTAGATCGCGTAGAGCTTCAGGCCCGCGCCATCTGCGAAATGAAACGCCTCGTTCTTCGGCGCTTTCTCCGGCGTTAGCGCACGGTTCTTCCAGCCGTCGATCAGCCCAGCGAGTTGCCGGCCCGGCCAGCGTTTTTCATCGATGCCTTCGGCGTCGATGATCTGCTTCAGCAACCGAACCTGATCGTCCGTGTCGAGGATCGAGAAATTGTTCTTGAGGCCGACCAGTTCGGCGTGCGTGCGCAGCATGCGGGCGCTGATCGAGTGAAACGTGCCGAGCCAAGGTAAACCGCCGCCGCCGGGGCCGAGCAATTTCTCAACCCGCTCACGCATTTCGCGCGACGCCTTGTTAGTGAAGGTGACCGCCAGCACGCCCCACGGCTTGGCGCGTCCGGTCGAAAGCAGATGTGCAAGCCGCGTCGTCAGCACGCGCGTCTTTCCTGTGCCGGCGCCAGCAAGCACCAGCACCGGGCCATCGAGCGCCTCCACCGCCGCACGCTGCTCCGGATTGAGCGACGCGACGTAGGGGGGCGCGGCCATGGCGCGCTGAGAGATCGGCAATTGATCAGACATGTACGGCGGCGTTCTGCCCTCGATTCGCGGATTAACGCGCGCAGCTTAGCACGAAGCGGGAACATAGTGCCGGCGCGGCCCGGATGCGAGGGCGCGGAACAGGAGCTACGTGCGGTTGTTAGTCCCGTATGAGATTAGTCCGTTTGATCGCGGTCGGCGCCTGCGCCGTCTCCATGCTCGCCTGCACTGAAGCGGTCGATCCGCCGCCGGACCCTGAGGCCGCAGCCCAGGTCGGAGAGGCCCAACCGCTCCCCGACACGCTGCCGCCGCCGAGTGCGTCGCAGCCGCGTTATGTCGGTCTGTGGGCAACCAGCGCCGAGGGGTGTGCAGAGCCTGCTTGGCGCTTCCAAGAACGCCAGATCACCACGCTCGGCGAAGTCGCCTGCAGCTTCAACGACGTGAGGCAGACTAACACTGGCTACGAGATTGCAGCCACGTGCACGGCGGTAGGCCCGCCCACTCCGCACACGATTAACCTTTCATTCGCGGAATCCGCACGCGCGATGATGATTTCCGGTGGCCCTTGGCAACAAGGAACCAGTCTCGTTTATTGCGCGCCGCTCTAGTTCGTCTGTCATAGGGAACTTCAGACTCCCGAGCCTGTTGTCCTTGCGGAGCTTTTGGATGACTGACGATCGTGAATACCGCGCAGGCTTATTTTCCGGCATCGTTGCCGGGGTGATGGTCATCGCGCTGACGGCGATGGCGTTCATGTCATTCGATCCAGCCCAAGCCGAGCCGCCGCGTTACGCTGGGTTTAAGGCGGTCACCATTGCTAGCGCCGATGGCGTCATCCGCCACCTCGGACGGTGACGTTCCGCGGTCGATATGACCGCAATAAAATTCAAACCTAGCTGCAAATCAGACTAGCCTTGCGCCATCCGCGGTGCGTGAGGCTCCTATGGCAGACGTCTTCATTTCCTATGCGCGCGAGGATCGCGAGACTGCTTTGCGCATTGCGCAGGGCTTGTCGGCGATGGGCCTTGAGGCGTTCTGGGATACGGATATCCCGCCCGGTCAAACCTGGGCTGACTTTATCGAAGCCAAGTTGGTCAACAGCAAAGCTGCTATCGTGTTGTGGAGCGCGCACTCGACGCGCTCGCACTACGTGCGCGAAGAAGCGCGGATCGCACGCGACAAGTCGCGGCTCATCCCGGCGCTGATCGAAGCGACGCCACTGCCGTTCGGCTTTGGTGAAGTGCAGACCGCCGATCTCACCCAGTGGCGCGGCGATTACAACGATCAGAATTGGACGCGGTTCGCGCAGGCTGTGTACGCGACGGTGCGCGGGCCAGATGCGGCGCCGCCGCCGCGCGCTGCGCCGCCAGTGCAGCAACCGCCAATCCAGCCGCCGCCCGCGTGGCGTCCTTCCGAGCCTGCAGTCGCGGCCATGGCGGCCGGCGGGTCATCGAGCACGGCAGCCGCACGTGAGATGTCGCCGCTCGACTACATCAAGAAGTGCTTTCGCCTCTACGCAAACGGCCAAGGCCGGGCGCGCCGGGCCGAGTATTGGTGGTGGGCGCTGTTCAGCATCGTGTCGCTGGTCGTGGCTGTCATGATCGATTCCAGCTTCGGCCTCGATTACACCGGCGCGCCGGCCAATCCGATCATCACTGGCGCTGTGTGGCTTGCTTTGCTTGCGCCGGGCGTAAGCGTGCTCGCGCGGCGGCTCCACGATATCAACAAGAGCGGTTGGATCGCCGCCGGTGTAGCCGGCGGCAGCATCGTTGCCGGCGTTATGTCGGTCGACGGCGGGGCGCTCGCGATGCTTGCGTCGCTGCTCTCCTTGGCCGCAGTCGCCGCGGCGATCGTCATTGGCGTGATGCCGGGAACACCAGGACCTAACACTTACGGGCCTGATCCGAAGGCTGCTGCCTGAAGCGGGTTTAAATTCGGCCTTCGCTCCTGCTAGGACGGTGCGAGGAGGGGACCCGATGGCCGATGTATTCCTATCTTACGCCCGCGAGGACGCCGTGCGCGCCCGTCAGGTCGCGCAGGCGCTGGAGCAGGCCGGCCTCGACGTCTTCTGGGATAATGAAATTCCGCCTGGCGCCACCTGGGCGGACCACATCGAGCTGAAGCTCAGCCAGTGCAAAGCGCTGATCGTGTTGTGGAGCCAGCTCTCGACGAAATCGCAATCGGTGCGCGAAGAGGCGCGCCTCGCGCGTGACAAAGGGCTGCTGATCCCCGTGTCCATCGATGGCGCGTCGCCGCCATTTGGGTTCGGCGAAGTGCAGACCGCCGATCTGTCGAACTGGAATGGCGATCAGAATGACGCCGGCTGGCGGCGCATTGTCGACGCCATCTCGCGTGTGGCGCAAACCGGCCCAGCGCCCGTCGCGCCGCCGCCGCAGCCGGTCTACGCCCCGCCACCCCAGTCTGCGCAAGTCACGCCTCCAAGCGCGCCAGAAAAGAAGAGCATATCGCCCTGGGTTTGGGTTGGCGGCGGCGTCGCCGCCACCGTAGTCGTGCTGGGCGCGCTCGGCGCGATTATCCAAGGCAGCGAGCAAGCCGCGCCACAACCTGCGCAAATCCAATCCGCCTCAGGCCCCACCGCCCAAACGCCCGGCGCTGTAAACTACGAGCAACAGATCCTCGCCCGCCTTGCGCAAGCCGAGCAGCACTTGGCAGCGCAAGGCTTTCAGCAATTGGCCCCGCCCGTAAGCGGGCAGCTGCAGCCAGGTGAAGTGACCAACGTACCGGTGACGCTAGAAGCTGGCGGCGAGTATCGGATCATCGGCGTCTGCGACAATGATTGCGCAGACTTCAACATGATCCTCTACGATCAGAACAATAACCTCATCTCGCAGGATATCTTGCCCGATGCGACGCCGATCGTATCGGTGGCCCCCCAATGGAGCGGCCCGTTCACCGCGCAAGCCGTGATGCAGAACTGCACCGTCGCGCCGTGCTATTACGCGCTCGTTCTCTACGGCCGGCCGCTGCAGCCCTAAACGCGATTTTCCAACACGAACACGCGCACCGCTGACGCAAGCGAAGCGTCCGGCGCCGCCTTGGCGCGCGTTTCGTCGATCGATGCGATCAGCATCGGCAAACTTGTTGAGCGCGAGCGCGCGATCTTTTCGAGGCCCGACCAAAATTCCTGCTCTAAAGCGAGCGAGGTGCGATGACCGGCAATGCGCATGGAGCGCTTTTGCAGGCCGCCGCTAGAAGTTGCTGTCATCGTCATGTCTCTTATGTCCGTCGAGCTTGCGCGCGGCGTCCTCTTTTTGGGCCTTGGCGAGGGTCTTTTCTGACTTGCTGCGTCCGAAGCTGACGCGGTTTTGGGCCGCCGTTGCTTCTTCCGCTTTGCGCGCTTTGGCTTTTCGCGCGCGTTTCAAGTTCACGACCTCGGTCATCAGCTTTCACATAGGACTACGGTAATGCGCAGCCAAGCTTTTGGTTCGCATTACACAGTTGTTCCCGCGCCTGAACTGCTTCGACAACTCGCGCATTAAACTAAGTTAGTCGCCATCACGCGTGCGTGAGGCAACTGTGATCCTAGATTAATCAATGAGTGCTTAAGCGCACTGCGCGCGCGGAAGATCTATACAGCGCGGAATAGTTCGCCGTTCGAGTAGAGGTTGCGCGCGCTTCAACCCGGCGAGATCATTTTTTCCGGTCGCACGATGGCGTCGAAGTCATCCGCCGGGATGCCGTCCAGAATGGCTTCTTCCCGCAAGGTCGTGCCGTTCTTGTGCGCGGTCTTTGCGATCTTGGCGGCGCGGTCGTAGCCGTACTTCGGAGCAAGCGCGGTGACCAACATCAGCGAATTGTCGAGACCGCGCTTGATGTTGTCTTTCCGCGGCTCGATGCCGACGATGCAATTGTCGGTGAAGCTCACGCTCGCATCCGCCATCAGCCGCACGCTCTGCAAGAAATTATACGCCATCACCGGGTTAAACACATTGAGCTCAAAGTGTCCGGACGCGCCCGCGAACGTGATCGCGGCGTGATTGCCGAACACCTGCGCGCAAACTTGCGTCAGTGACTCGCACTGCGTCGGGTTCACCTTGCCCGGCATGATCGAAGAGCCCGGCTCGTTCTCGGGCAGCGAGAGTTCGCCAAGTCCCGAACGCGGCCCTGAGCCCAAGAAGCGAATGTCGTTGGCGATCTTGAACAGCGAGGCCGCAACCGTGTTGATCGCGCCGTGGCTGAACACCATTGCATCATGCGCCGCCAGAGCTTCGAACTTGTTCGGCGCCGACGTGAACTTCATCTGCGTGATCGCCGCGATTTTCTCGGCGACCTTCTCTGCGAACCCAATCGGCGCATTAAGGCCGGTGCCCACTGCCGTGCCGCCTTGCGCCAATTGCATGAGCATCGGCATCGTCTGCTCGATGCGCGCAATGCCGTTTTCGATCTGCGTGGCGTAACCTGAAAACTCTTGGCCCAATGTGATCGGCGTCGCGTCCTGCGTATGCGTGCGGCCGATCTTGATGATGTCCTTCCAGGCTTGCGCTTTGTCGTTCAGCGCGTTGCGTAGCTTTGAGAGAGCCGGGATCAGCCGATGCTCGATCTCTTCGGCGCAGGCGATGTGCATCGCCGTCGGGAACGTATCGTTCGAAGACTGGCTCATGTTGACGTGATCGTTCGGATGCACCGGCTTCTTCGAACCCATCTCGCCGCCCAGCATCTCAATGGCGCGGTTCGAGATCACTTCGTTGGCGTTCATGTTCGACTGCGTGCCGGAGCCCGTCTGCCACACCGCCAGCGGGAAATGCGCATTGAGCTTGCCCTCGATCACTTCCTGCGCGGCCTTGACGACGGTCTCGCCCACCTCAGGCTTCAGAACGCCCAATTCCATATTGGCTTCGGCTGCGGCTCGCTTGACGATCCCGAGCGCCCGCACGATCGGCGCCGGCATCTTTTCCTCGCCGATCTTGAAGTTCTGGAGTGAGCGTTGCGCCTGGGCGCCCCAATACTTGTCCGCCGGAACGTCGATTGGGCCGAACGTGTCGGTTTCTTTGCGGATGGTCATTTTGGGGCCCTCGGGAGAATCTGCCGCGTTGTCCCTGTAGGGGATATGGGCATGAAATCAGCCGATCAAGCTCAGGGGCAGGGTGAGGGCAGCGGCGTGCAGGCGCAGGACATGCGGACCTTGAGCGCCTTGCGCGCTCCCGCCCCGCCACGCGAGGCGGTCGAGCGCCTGTCCGACCGGGCGCTGCGCGCCGCCATCGTCAATCCAGACCACAGTGACGCTGCGCGCCAGGCGGTGGCTGAAGCCATGCGCGCGCGCCGCATAAGCCCGGCGCCATGGCGCGCCGGCGTACGCGGCTTCCTCCGTCCAGAGGATTTGCACGGCGTCGAGCGGCGCTTGTTCGGCTGGCCCTGGCGGCGGCGTGTACTGATGATGTCGCTGGCGCGCTTCTCGGCCATTGCGATCGTAGCGATTGCGGCAAACGCGGGCATTGGCGGCCCTGCTGTCGATCCGCGCTGGTTTGCGGCGCTCGCCGTGATCGTCGGTGCAAGCTGGGCGCTGTGGCTCTTGATGGTGGCTCTACGCCAGCGTCCGGCGCGACTTTTGTATCATGGCGCGGGCGACGAGGGTCCGCTGCGCGCGATGATCCGCGACGAACTCCGCATCTTCGGCAACACCGTTCGGATGGATGCGCCCGAAGCGCCGGTCGTGCGCAGCGCTGGCGATTATCGCGCGCTGGCGCGCCGCATGCGCAGCCGCGTGCGTCTAAACCTCGCCACCGCTTTGTCCTCACGTGAAGCTTTGCCCGTAGCCGCGGCGCCGCAATGGCGCGGGCTAACGTTGCAGTTGATCGCCAATTCAAGCGACGCGATCCTCGTCGACCTTAGCGACGGCGCCGGCGTGCTCGATGATCTGCGCGACGAAGCGCAAGCCGGCCGCTGTGTGTTCGTCACGCTCTGGGGGCGCTTAGAAGCGGCGGAGGCCGCGCTCGCCGCTGCGGGCGTCGACGCACCCTGTTTCTTTTATGCGCCAGACGGCGAAATGCAGCGCCGGAGCCGTTTTCGCGCAGCAATCATCGCGGCCATGCGCGCAACCCATCGCGTGCCGGCGTGAACGCTTGGACCGGTCGCGGCAAAGTCCGTGCGCGCGAAATCGCAGGCGGCGCCGAGATCACGATTGACGGGATCACCACCCAGGCGCGCTACTACAAGCCGCTGGTGTATGAGTTCTTCCGCAAAGAATTTCAGATCCGCCCGCGCTGGGGTGAGTTCGAAGTTGAACTTACGATGGAATATGTCGGCGAAACGCCGACGCTCGATCTCGACAATCTCGCCAAGGCGCTGCTCGACGCGCTGAAGGGGCACATTTTCTTCGACGATAGCCAAATCGCGCGGCTCCTATGCGAGCGTAAATCCGGCGAACGCGACCGCATCGCCGTCCGCGCCGTCCGCCGCGAAGGGAAGGACTGACGAGCACGGCGCAGAAAAATACGGGGATACGCCCGCACCAATCCGACCGAGTTCAAACCGTGCCTACACTTGCCTGGTTCGCACGCGGGAGATTTCGAGGAGCTCCGAAACTTCGAAAGTGCGGACCGGAACTGGCGCGGTGATTGGCGCAGACGGAAGAGCCCACAAAGCTCTAAAGTTTGAGCAAGCGTGGCGAGCAGGACGATGTCGAGAAGGCCTAGATGGTACGCCGCTCGGAAAGCCGTCACGCGAAACGAACGCCCTTCACATGTCCGCACAAACAAAGGCGGGGTCCACGATGGGTCGGACCATCGATGCGCGCGGCACCGGCCTAGGCGGCCATGGAGCTAAGATACCTAGCGCTCAAACCCCAGGTGGTCCTCGCTGAACTCCTATGCACGCTCCGGGAAAAACAGTTTCGACATCGCGGGGCGCGCGCAGCGCGCAATGCGGTTCAGAGATGAACCGCATACCCAAAAGAGACTACTCAGCGCGGATCGCGCGCCCCGCTTCTCCCACTGGGGAGGAAGGCAAAGCCGAACCAGCGGCGCTTACGCGCGCGCTGCGCGCATGCGCGTGCAATGAGCCCGGTTCACGCTTTCGCGCGCTCCGGTGCGCGTCACTTCTTACGAAATGCGTCGAGGCTGACGACCGCGTTATCGCTCGCTGCCGGCGGCGGCGCCGCGGCGGTTTGCGCTTCAGCTTCGCGCGGGGCAGGGCCGCCGGCATCGTCGCCGGACGCCATACGTGCTTCGTCGATATGATGCTGTTGTTCGAATTGCAGCCCGAACTTCACGCTCGGATCGAAGAAGCGGGTGATCGCTTTCAGCGGAATGGTGATTGGTTGCGGCTGGCCCGAGAACTTCAGGATGACGCGAAAGCGATCGGCATAAACTTCGAGGTCCCAGAATTGGTGCTCGAGCACGATCGTCATTTCATCGGGATAGCGAGCGCGCAATTGCTCGGGGATGATTACTCCCGGCGCGTGCGTGCGGAACGTGATGTAAAAATGATGCTTGCCCGGCAGCCCGCGCGGGTTTGCTGCTTCTTGAAGCGCTGCGCGGACGACGCCGCGAAGCGCGTCCTGCATCAAGCTCTCATATCCGATCTGGTCGTCGGCCACGGCCGCCCCTCCTTGGCTCTAGCCACACCCTTACTAGCTCGTTCCGGGCAGTCAATTGTTCATCCACAGGGCGCGAAAACATCAACATTTCCAACGTCACGAGGCGAAACGTTTGCGACGAACAACAGTTCGTGCGGACGCTTACATTGCATGTGCTGTGTAGGGCGCGCTTCGCGTGAATCGGGAACGCACCTGTGTAAAACTCGCCAAGCGTTTGCGCGATAACGGAAAATCGCCGCGTTCCACCCGCCGCGCGCGCAAACCTCTGTGACACCGCGCACGGAATCGGCGAGCATCCTTGTGGATAATTTTGAGGAAAGTCTCGATCGGAGAAAATCCCCGGCTTCTGTTGCCGGGCGCCGGGGGGCCCCGCCTAGCGATGCTACTCGGTAGGACTTAGGTCGAGATCACTCGCACTGCTTACGCAGCGAGGGCGAACTCTTCAGCGTTGTTGTCATTCGCAACTATGCTGTTTGGCCTGTGACGGGACCACCCGAGCAAAAGCAACAGCCGTCAACGTCCGTCGATCCTATTTCGGCCCCAGACAATCCCCGAATGAGGGAGGAAACTGGTGGAGCCGCCGGGCATCGCACCCGGGTCCGATCCGCCTATCTCTGCGCGTTTATCGCCATAGTCCGGGCAAGCCCGAACGAGTCGTATATAGGCGGCATCTGCGGCGCGTACAAATCCGCAGCGGTTCCGTAGACTCAGATTAATACCGCCTCGCGGAGGCGGTTCATGATCAAGAAGCTCGCGGCGGAATTCATCGGCACATTCACGCTCGTCCTATTCGGCTGCGGCGCGGCGGTGCTGGCCGGCTTTGGCATTATCGGTCAGGAGGGCATCGCCTGGGCTTTTGGCCTCGCGATCGTCGCCATGGCCTACGGCATCGGCAGCGTCTCCGGCGCGCACCTCAATCCAGCGGTCAGCTTCGGTTTCTGGGCCTCGGGCCGCATGAGCACGACCGACATGGGCGGCTACTGGATCGCCCAATGCCTCGGCGCCATCGTCGGCGCCGGCATCCTGCTTGTGATCGCCTCCGGCTCGCCCGATTACGCATTGGCGACGAGCGGTCTCGGGCAGAACGGCTACGGCCTGCGGCTGCCATCGGGGCAGGGCTCGCCCGGCGATTACGCGCTCATCGCCTGTGCCGTCTTCGAAGTTGTGGCGACGTTTATTTTCGTCGCCGTGATCTTGGGCTCGACGCAGAAGGGCTCTGAATTTGCGGGCCTCGCCATTGGCCTCACGCTTGTCGCCATTCACATCGTCGGAATTCAGGTTACTGGTGTGTCGGTCAATCCGGCTCGCTCCCTCGGGCCTGCGGTTTGGGTGTTGGGCGATGCGCTGAGCCAACTCTGGCTCTTCATCGTCGCGCCAATGGTGGGGGCGTTGTTGGCGGGATGGACGTTCCGGGCGAAACTGCTGACCAGCGACGACGTCAGTTAACGCGGCGGCCGATCGCGGCCGGTGTCGCGATCGGCGCTTTTGCGGTGTTGGCGTATCTCTATGTGCCGTTGCCGGCGCCAAACATTGCCGCGCCCAGCGAAGGGGATTGCGTCGAACTCACGCTCTTCACCAACGGCTTTCACACCGATATCGCCGCGCCTGTCTCGATCTTCCCGGAAGCGCATCCACTGCGCCGCCTCTATCCAGACGCTGAAAGCTTCCTCATCGGCTGGGGCGAGGAGCGCTTCTATTTCTCCGATGGCACGGACGTCTGGCTCGGCCTCGATGCGCTCATCCCGCCGAGCCCCAGCGTGATGCACATCACCTACAACGCACCAGCCGTCGCCGCTTACCTCGGTCCGAATGCCGAAACGCACGTCGCCGTCAGCACCGAAGGCGCGGCAAGCTTCGTCGCCTTCGTCGATCGCGCACTGGTGCTCGATGAATCTGGCGACGTCATCCGCACCAGCGACGGCAAGATCGTCGGCCGCTCATCCTTCTTGCGCACGCGCGGCTCGTTCCATCTCTTCAACGTCTGCAACCAATGGATGGCCCGCGCCCTGCGCGCCGCCGGCATCAACATCAACGCCCGCGCCGCCTGGCTCGGCGGGCCTTTGGTTCGGGCCGTGGAGGAGACGGGGCGGACCAGTTGCGCCGCCCTGCAGCGCCCCAGGTAGGAGACAGCGCCGAGTCAGCCCATATTGGCTCTGAAATGAGCGCCCAACCCGCACCTCTGCCAGAAGGCAGCCCGTCGCAAGCCGACATCGCCTATCTCGGCCTGCTGGACGATATCCTGCAAAACGGCGTCGACCGCGGCGACCGCACCGGCACGGGCACGCGCGGCGTCTTCGGCCGCCAGCTCCGCTTCGATCTCAGCGCCGGCTTTCCGCTGCTGACGACGAAGAAGGTGCACCTCAAAAGCATCATTCTCGAACTGCTCTGGTTCCTGCGCGGCGACTCGAACGTGCGCTGGCTGCAGGAGCAGGGCGTCACGATCTGGGACGAGTGGGCCAATGAAGAGGGCGAACTTGGCCCCGTCTATGGCAAGCAATGGCGCTCGTGGGAAACCAAGGACGGCCGCGTCATCGATCAGATCGCCAATGTCGTCGCCGCGATTAAAACCAACCCGAACTCACGCCGCCATATCGTGTCGGCCTGGAATCCCGCCGAAGTCGATCAAATGGCGTTGCCGCCGTGCCATTGCCTGTTCCAGTTCTTCGTCGCTGACGGAAAGCTCAGCTGCCAACTCTACCAACGCAGCGCCGACGTATTTCTCGGCGTCCCGTTCAACATCGCCAGCTACGCGCTGCTCACGCAAATGATGGCGCAGGTGACGGGGCTAGAGCCCGGCGAGTTCGTCCACACCTTCGGCGACGCGCACCTCTATCATAATCATTTTGATCAAGCGCGTACACAGCTGGCGCGCACGCCGTACGCGCCGCCGACAATGATGATCAATCCGGAGCGAAAGGATATCTTTGCGTTCGAGTACGGGGATTTCGCGCTGCAGAACTACACGGCGCATCCGATCATCAAAGCGCCGATTGCGGTGTAGTGATGTCCAAGTGGTTGCAGGGGTTTTTCCTGGACTATCAGGTTTGGGCTACGTTGGTCTCAGTCGCGGCTGGTTTTGCTGGCATTATGGTCACACTCATCGTCCAGCGCCAACACGATCTAAGTCTTGAAGACCGCAAGGAACAACGAGCTAGGCACAGGCTGCTGGTGGCTCTCAAGACTGAAATCTGCAAAGTCGCGGAGTATGCGAGTCATGCGACCGAGGGATTGGACGGAAAGCATGACTTCCTCTTTCCGAAACGTGCACCTTTTCCGCTATTCGAAAAATTGTCTGATCGAATTGACCTATTGACAGATGATGAAATCGAGAAGGTTACGTCGGTGTACGTTTGGCTTCAGGAAATTCCTCAACGGCTGTCGGTCCTAGTCGAAGATCAAAGCGCACCCGTTGATTACATTGTGGTGCCTCGAACGCGGATCAATGTCATCAAATCGCTGTTTGGAAATCTGATCGAAATCGCCAAGGCCGCGGAGGCTTCGCTCGATAAAGGCATTCTCGCGACATCAGAAGCGCCGCCTTAAGCTGGGGCATCAAACGCGAACCGCAGCTCAGCGACGCTCGCATTGGCGAGGAGAGGATTAGTGCGCGAACGAATTGCGGAGCAGCGATTACTACTTGATGGCCAGATGGAGGCATTGCTCGCCTTCGAGCCCGTAGCCTTTGCAACGCTTACGCCTACGCGAGTACCAAGCGGCGGCGGCGTTTACCTCATTTCCGCAACCATCAACGGTGTTGAGACGGCCTATTATGTCGGCCAAAGCAGCAACCTCAGCGAAAGATTGTACCGAAATCACTTGATGGGGCCGACTTCTAACGCTCGCCTCAAGCGATACCTTTGTGCCTCGCAGGAGTGCGCCGACGAAGAGAGCGCCAAGCGCTTCATAGCCACCGCCTGCGCTGCACGTTGGATTCGGCTGGACGGTCGTCGTCAACGCGGAATTCTAGAGGCGTATGTCACTGCGATGCTGGCTCCGAAATACGCGATATCCGTGATGGAGGTGCTTTAGCCCATCGTCATTCCGAGCGAGAGACCGGAACCCAGGGCCGCCTCCTCGTCGTTTGCTTCTGGATCCCTATGGTGCCTGCGGTGCGTATGACCAGAGAGGAGAAGTTTGGCCCCTTCTCCTTAACCCGCAGAAGGGCCACAGCGCTCTCTTCAAACCGGATACTGCGGAAAGCGGGGCCGCCAAACGCCCAGCGCGATGTTGGCGACAGATACGCCGAGCAGCACCCACGCCGTGTTGATCTCGGCTTCGAACAGGCGGGCTGTCTCTGCTGCATCGGCGGCGATCGCCAGCCCGCGCGCCACACGCGCCGCTTCTTCCTGCAGCGGGCCGATGATGTGCAAGCCGGCTTGAAGAACGAGAATGCCGGTCGCGGCTTTCACCCACACCCAGCCGGCGTCCTGAAACGGCGGATGCACCACCATCGCCAAAAGACCGGTGATGACCGTCAGCACCATGGATGGACCAATGACCCACGCGGCGAGCTTCGACATGCCAAGCACGATCGCGGCATAGCCCGCGTCGTCGATCGAAGCGGGCGCGAACATCAACACGATCGCCATCGCCGCCGCGCCGCCCATCAAGCCCGCAGCTGCGGCGCTATGCAGAAACTTCAGCAGCCGTCGCATTCTAGCCCCAGCGAAAGCGCCTATCAGAAAAGTACCGTCAAGCGGCCCGTGAGTATCAAGATGCCCGCGAGCGCGAAGTTGGCGACGTTGCCGTCGATGCGGCCGAGCTTGGAAGCGGCGAACCCCGATTCAGCGCGGACGGCGCCGCCATAGCGGGGCGACAGCGCCGCGCTCACAAAGAAGCCGCTCAGCACGATCGCGCTCAGGATCGTCGCGATGCAAACGCCGAGCGCGTGATCGACTCTGCCGGACCACAAGAAAAAGAGCGCAGCCATTCCCAGCGCGGATGTCGTCAGAATCTGCATGAAAGCGCGCATGAGCCGGCCAAGCTGGATTTAGCGCGTGTGATTTGCTGAGGTCCGCAATCGGCGGGATCACCGTAAATTGCAGAATGCCGATCGTCATCAGCGCGGGTCCAATTTCCATCATCATCGCTCGATCTTCACCAGCGCATCGCCCAGAGTGGCGACGTACACGGGGCCATCGCCAGGCGTCAGGATCATACCCGTCGATGCGCCGGGCAGGCGGCCCCACAACGCCGGTCCGAACAATTCAAGCGCGCCCTCGCGCGCAGCGCCGCGGCGGCGCCATTCGGCGACAAGCGCGTCGCTTTCAGGCGTGCTTTCGCGAAATGCCGTGCGCATCTCGCCAGTGTCTGGATCGACCACGATGAGTGCGCTCTGGATTGGTGAGGCCACCCATAGATTGCCGTGCTCATCAAGTTCGACATTGTCGGGTCCGACGATCGTGGCGAGCACGCGGGCTTCGCCCAATTCACCGCTCGCCACCGTAACGGGATAGGCGTTGATCTTGTCGCCCATGGTTTCGGCGAAGTAGAGCTGGCCGCGCGCTTCGTCGATGACGATGCCGTTTGCGAACTGCAGGCCGTCGACCAATTGTTGCGCCGACCCGCGCGCTCCATTGGCGTCAGGCGGCGGGATGCGGAAGAGCGCGCCTTCGGCAGCGTAATTGTTGAGCGGTTCAAAGAGGCGCTCTTCTGAATGAGGGCCCGCGGCATTGGCGGCCGATTGCGTGAACCAAATCGCGCCAGTGCTATCGGCCACCGCCGTGTTGACGCCGAACGGGTGAGTGTAGATCAGCTCCACCGCCTCGGTGTTAAGATCGATGCGATAGATCGCGCCGGTGAACACATCAGCGAGCAGGGCGTGTACGCCGTCCGGCTCAAGCGACACGCCGTTCGGGCCGGCGATCTGCGCGGGCGGCGCATGTGCATAGCCTGCTTCCGCGAAGCGGCCGAAGGGGCGTGAGGTCTCGTCAGGCGCGATGAGGCGCAGGCCATGCATTTGATCGACGACGATGAGCCTGCGGTCGGCGAGTGCGAGGCCATCTTCGGCGCGGGCGAGGCCGCGCGCCGCCGGAAAGACCGCACCATCGTCCATCGTCCAGGTGCGTTCGGTGTTCGCCGCGGGCGTGCACGCCGCCAGCGCGCAGGTCAGCACAACCATCCCAAGGATCGATCGCATATTCAGTCTCGCTTGGTATTGTCGAGGGTGGCGCGAGGTGCTGGGCGTGGGCCATTGTCGGTGTCATACCGGCTCGCATGAAACCGCGCGAACTCATCGGCACAGCCCAAATCCCACACGGCGAGGAGCTTCAGCTTTTCCGCCACGACGGCGATTACATCATCCTGCTCGGCCGCAACGAGTTGATGAACAGCCGCGTCAGCGGCTCCGAAGAAGCGCTCGCCAAGATGACGTGCGAACGTCTGCGCAACGAGGATCCGCATCTGCTGATCGGCGGTTACGGCATGGGCTTTACGATCCGCGCCGCGCTCGCCACGCTCGGGCCGCGCGCGCGGGTCACGGTCGTTGAACTCGTGCCCGAGATCATCGAGTGGGCGCGCGGACCGATGGCGGCGCTCACCGCCGGCTGCCTCGACGATCCGCGCGTTACGCTTGTGATCGGTGATGTTGGCGGATCGATCAGAGGCCGCGCCCGCTATGACGCTATCTTGCTCGATGTCGACAACGGCCCTGATGGCCTCACCCGCGCCGATAACGATCAAATCTACGCCGGCCACGGCCTCGCTGCCGCGAAAGCTGCGCTCAAGCCTGGCGGCACGCTCGCGGTTTGGTCCGCTGCGCCGGACGAAAAGTTCGCACGCCGCCTGAAACATGCTGGCTTCAATGTCGAGGAAGTCGTCGTGCGCGCCCGCAAAGGCAAAGGCGCGCGGCACGTCATCTGGTTCGCCGCCGCGCCTGACGCTTCTGCACAATAAGTCCTAGAAAAGCCCGCACCACGGCGTGCGACCGCCGGGTATTTTGCCTCCACACAGGGAGAGCCGGGATGAACTGGACGCTTTTCGATTTCGCCTTCGCCGGCGCGATGCTTGCGGTTTGGTCGCTGGCGGCTTGGTTTTTGTTCAAGGGCCCGCAGAGTTTTTCGTATCGCTTGGGCGTCGGCATTGCAGTCATGGCGGCCATCTTTGTCGTCATGACAACCGGCGCGGTCGGCATCATCGGCAGCGAAGACAACGATGCCAACCTGCTTTATGTCGGCGTTCTGGCGTTTGCTCTGATCGGCGCCGCGATCACGCGCTTTCAGCCGCGCCCCATGACCTGGGTTCTGTCCGTCACCGCATTGGCGACCGCTTCGATCGCCATCGTCGCAGTCATGTCCGGCTGGGGCGCTGACGGCCCGATCTGGCCGTTCGATGTTCTCGGTGCGAGCGGGTTGCTGGTGGTGATGTTTGCCGTGTCGGCGGTGTTGTTCCGCCGTGCCGCTGCACGCTGAAGCGTTGACCAGCGGTGGCGAAGGCGGCAGCCTAAGGATCGGCTTCCGGGGGCGTTCAACGTGTCAGAAGAGAAAGATAAAGAGCAGGCGCGGCGCCTGATGCCGATCATCCTGGTTGTCGCTTCGCTAGCCTTGGCTGCGGTTGCTTTTGTTCTGCTCTTCCGGGGCTAAGTGCGATGACCCGGCAGCACAAATTTATCTTGGGAATCGTCGTCGGGCTGACCATTGTTGCTGCAGTGGCCACGATCTGGTCGCTTCTCGTATAGCTAAACCTTAGCCACGTCCGGCACGACCATCTTCGTGATCTTCTGAATATCTGCACGCGCCGCATCGGCACTCATCGGTGTGAACTTGATCGTGACGCCCACCAGCTGCGGCTCGACTTCGCACTTCAGCACCAGCACTTCGCCGGCTGCAGCGTTCAGCGCCGTGCCTTCGCCGTGGCCGGGCTTTTTGTTGGTGCCGGTATAACCCGCGATGCGATGCGGGCCGGGGGTCAGCAGGATGCGCGTGAAGCGCGGGCTCTTCAGCTGCACCACCTCGCGCCCATCGATCAGCACGTTGATTCCGACCGCCTTGCCGACAAACTGGTTGCGAAACAAATAGAGCGCAGCTTTGTCCGGCACGGGCGCGAAGGTGAGCGCTTGCGTCCGTTGTTCGGGCGTCGCTTCGGCAACCTTTCGGTTGGTCTGTAGATTGCGGAAGATAATGACGCCGCCGATCACCACGCCAATCAGCGCCACGATAAACATGATCTCGGGGCCGAGCAGCGATCTCAGCACGAAGTAGACGACGAGGCCGACGATGACAGCGGCGCCATAGAGCATGAGATTGCGTGGCATGTCGCATCCTTATGGGTGACGGCGCCCGGCGCCAAGGCTAAAGGGGCGGGGTGACTCCCAAACTGACCCTCGTCGTCGCCGTCGCGAAGAACGGCGTCATCGGCCGCGATGGCGATCTGCCGTGGCGGCTTTCGTCCGACATGAAGCGCTTCAAGGCCGCCACGATGGGCAAGCCGGTGCTGATGGGGCGCAAGACTTGGGACTCGCTTCCCAAAAAGCCGCTGCCGGGGCGCCAGAACCTGATCCTCACGCGCGACGCCAATTTCACAGCTGATGGCGCGTGGGTTTACACGGATCTCACCGCCATGCTCGCCGCCGCACGTGCGATGGCGCAAGCGGCTGGCGCCGAGGAGTCGTGCGTCATCGGCGGCGCGCAGCTCTACAATGCAGTGCTCCCGCAGGCCGACCGCATCATCCTCACCGAAGTGAACCTCTCGCCCGAAGGCGATGCGCGCCTCGATCTCGATCTCTCCGCCTGGCGCGAAGTCGGTCGCGAGGCCGTTGCGGCAGGCCCGAACGATGATGCGGATTTCGTAGTGCGGGTGCTGGAGCGCGACTAGCGCCCAGCGTCCGGGCGCGTATGCTCGCCCCATGTCCGAATTCGAAGTCATCGCCACCGGCCTTCAATTTCCCGAAGGCCCGATCGTCATGCCAGACGGCAGCGTCATCTTGGTTGAGATCAAGCGCGGGACGTTGACGCGCGTGTGGAACGGCAAAAGTGAAGTCATCGCCAATCTTGGCGGCGGCCCGAACGGCGCCGCCTTTGGTCCGGACGGCGCTGTTTATGTCTGCAACAATGGCGGCTTTGCGTGGCATGAGATTGCCGGAATCTACAACATCCCCGGCGACGCAGCGGCCGACTACACGACCGGCCGCATCGAGCGCGTCGATCTCGCCACCGGAAAGTTCGAGCGCGTCTATGAGAGTGTAGCTGGCGAGCGCCTCTCTGGACCCAACGATATCGTATTCGAAAAATCTGGCGCGTTCTGGTTCACCGATCTCGGCAAATGGCGTCCGCGCGTGAAAGAGCGCGGCGGGCTCTATTACGCAAAACCCGATGGCTCTCTGGTCAAGGAAATTGCCTACGGATCGGTCGGCCTGAACGGTGTTGGCCTCTCTCCTGATGAAAGTGTTGTCTATGCCGCGGAAACCGACACTGCGCGGCTTTGGGCGTTCGATGTTGCCGGCGCAGGCGAAATAGCGCCGCCGCCGCCTGGCAATGTCGGGCGCTTCGTGTCCGGCCAGCCTCAGATGTGCCGGTTCGACAGCCTCGCGGTACAGGCCAACGGCGATATCTGCGTCGCGACGATCGGCAATGGCGGCATCACTACGCTCACGTCGGCGGGCGCCTCAAGCCACACTGCGTTCCCCGATCCGCTCGTCACTAACATCGCCTTTGGTGGACCTGACATGCGCGACGCCTACATAACGTTTTCCGCCACCGGCCAGTTGATCAAGGCACGCTGGCCGGAAGCGGGGCTCAAGCTGAACTTCGCGCCGTACTGAGACGTACAGAACAAAACACTAGGAGATGCGCGTGACCATCATCGTCCACCACCTCGAAGAATCGCGCTCACAACGCATCCTTTGGCTGCTCGAAGAACTCGGCGCCGCGTACGAAGTGCGCCGCTACGAGCGCAATCCGCAGACGCGTCTGGCGCCGCCGGAGCTCAAAGCAATTCACCCGCTCGGCAAATCGCCGGTGATTGAAGCCAACGGCAAAGTCCTCGCCGAGTCCGCCGCCATCATCGAATACCTCGCCGAGAGCGAAGCCTTCGGTTCGCTCGCCATCGCCGCCGGCGATCCGGCGCGCTTCGATTATCTCTATTGGCTGCACTTCGCCGAAGGCTCAGCCATGCTGCCGCTCTTGTTGAAGCTCTATGTCAGCCTCTTGGGGGAGAACGGCGCGCCTTTGATGCAGATGCGTGTCGAGCCGGAGATCGACAATCATTTCAGCTTCATCAACGCCCACCTCGAAGGCCGCGACTATTTCGCCGGCGATCGTTTCACCGCCGCCGATATCCAGATGAGCTTCGTGCTCGACGCCGGCAACAATCGCGGCGGATTGGATCGTTATCCGAACCTGACCCGCGTCAGAAAACTGCAACAGTCCCGTCCTGCGTATCAAAAAGCGCTGGAAAAGGGCGGGCCGTACAAGATGGGCGCATAGCTCTTGCCTTTCGGCGCAACGCACTGAAAGTCTCCCGCGAACGGAGAGATCATGCGTACTCGCGATTGTAAGATCGTCGCCACTATGGGCCCGGCCAGCGACCCGCCAGAGCGGCTCGCCATGCTGATTGAAGCTGGCGTCGATTGCTTCCGGCTGAACTTCAGCCACGGCAGCCGCGAGGACCACGCGCGCCGCATGGACGCGATCCGCGTCGCCGAAGCCAAAGCCGGCGCCGCCGTCGGCGTGTTCGCCGATCTGCAGGGCCCGAAAATTCGCGTTGGCACATTTGAAGGCGGCGAGATCAAGCTGCGCTTCAACGACATCGTCACGCTGGAAGCCTCCGACCAACCGGGTTCCGGCAAGCTCATCCGGCTGCCGCACCTCGAACTCGTCAACGCGCTGGAGGAGGGCGACATCCTCAAGCTCGATGACGGAAAGATGCAGCTCACGGTGATCGAGCGCGGTCGCAACCAAATAAAGGCGCGTGTTGATTTCGGCGGCACGCTGAAAAACCAAAAAGGCGTCAACGTCCCGACGCGGCGCATTCCGATTTCAGCGTTGACGCCGAAGGATCGCGAAGACCTTGCCTACGCCCTCGATCTCAACGTCGATTATATCGCGCTTTCATTCGTGCAGCACCCGGAAGACGTGCGCGAAGCCCGCCACCTCATCGGCGATCGCGCCGGCATTATCTCCAAGATCGAAAAGCCAAGCGCGCTGACGCAGATCGATGAGATCGTCGAGCTTTCCGACGCCGTCATGGTCGCGCGCGGCGACCTCGGCGTTGAACTCCCGCCAGAGCAAGTGCCGATCGCGCAGCGCAAAATCATTCGCTCCGCCCGCGCCGCCGGCAAGCCGGTGATCGTCGCGACGCACATGCTTGAAAGCATGGTGGAAGCCGCAACGCCAACGCGCGCCGAAGCTTCTGACGTCGCCACCGCCGTTTATCAGGGCGCCGACGCTGTGATGCTTTCGGCCGAAAGCGCAGTCGGTCGTCACCCGCAGAGCGCCGTCGCGATCATGGATCGCATCATCCGCGCGGTGGAGGAGGACGAGGAATATTGGTCCTCGCTGCCGCGCGATATGACGCCGCCGCAAGCCACCACCGCCGACGCTATCGCGCTCTCCGCCCGCCACATTGCCGATACGATCGGCTGCGCCACCATCGTCGCTTATACCGCGACAGGCTCGACCGCGATCCGCGTCGCGCGCGAACGCCCACGCTGCGGCGTTACCGGCTTGACGCCAGTGCTAGCGACAGCCCGGCGACTCTCATTGGTGTGGGGAGTGCGCAGCCGCGTCACCGAAGACGTCACCAGCGTCGAAGACATGGTCGCGAAAGCCGAAGCCGCCGTGCGCGCCCTCGGCGCAGCCGGCCCCGACGACCGCGTCGCCATCATCGCCGGCATCCCCTTCGGCCGCGCGGGTAAGACCAACACGATCCGCGTGCTGAGGCTGGAATGATCTTCCGCCGCATCCTCGCGCACGTGAAAACGCAGAACTGGCTGGCAGTCGGCATCTACTTCGTCATCGTCGTGGTCGGTGTTTTCGTCGCCACGCAAGTCAGCAATTGGAATGACGCCAACCGCGATCGCGCGCGCGGGGAGGGCTACCTCGCGAGCATCCATGGTGAATTGCTCACGGACGCCGCCGCCATCGAGCGCCGCCCCGTGTTCTGGGGCCAAGTCGCCGGCTATGGCGAGGATGCGCTGTCCTATGCCGAACGCGGCACGCTGAAGAATGGCTCGGCTTGGGAAACCGTGCTCGCCTTCTTTCAGGCAAGCCAAATCTGGCCGTACACCGCGACGGACACGACCTACCGCGAACTCACCGGCGCCGGCGAACTCAGTCTCATCCGCGATAATACTATGCGCGCTGCGCTCGCCGATTATTACGTCGTGCGCAAGAGCCGGCTCGATCCGATGTTTGCAGAACTGCCTGCCTATCGCGAAACCATTCGCGGGCTGACGCCAATGCACGTTCAAAGCCACATCTGGGCCAATTGCCATCGCGCTGTCGTCGATGGCACTGAAGAGGCGCAAGCGCTCTTGCCGTGCGAGTCTCCGATCAGTGAAGCCGAGGCCCGCGAAATCCTGCGCACATACATGGCGGCGCCGGAAGTGTTGCGTGGCCTGCGCTTTTGGATGAGCACGATCCGCGTCTATTCCGACCTGTCGGCGCATGATCGCCAGACGGCAATGCGCCTTGCCGAGCGCATCGAGACGGAAAGCAACTAAGCCGGCTTCCCCGACGTGCAGTTGCGCCGCGCGCGCGACTGCGGTCAGATTGGCGCCGAACCAAGTCGCGAGGCGCACTCTATGACTGAACGCAGCATTCCCGCCGATATCGCGCGCAAGCTCGTCGCGGCGCCCACCTACGCTTCGGAGGAACTTTACGACGCGTATCGCTGGTTGCGCGCCAACAATCCGCTGGGCGTCGCAGAGCCTGAGGGTTTCGATCCGTTCTGGGTGGTCACCAAGCACGCCGACATTCTCGAGATCAGCCGCAACAACGCGCTGTTTCTGAGCGGCGAGCGCGGCACAACGCTGATGAACAAGGACGGGGAGGCGCGTGCGCGCGCTGTCACCGGCACGCCGCATCTGGTGCGCTCGCTCGTCCAGATGGATGAGCCGGATCACATGAAATACCGGCTGTTGACGCAAGCTTGGTTCATGCCCGCCAATATCCGTAAGCGCGAGGAGGCGATCCGCGAGCTTGCAAAGAAAGCGGCCGACGATTTCGCGGCGCTGCCGGGGCGTTGCGAGTTCATCAAGGACGTGGCCTCGCACTACCCGCTGCGCGTGGTGATGAACATTCTCGGCGTGCCGGAAGAAGATTTCGGCCGCATGCTGCGTCTCACGCAGGAATTGTTCGGCGCTTCCGATCCCGACACAGAACGCTTCAAAGCTGCGCTCAGCGATGAGCAATTCGCACAATTGCTGATCAGCGTCGTTCAGGACTTCACCGATTATTTTGAGCAGATCACCGCCGACCGCCGCGCCAACCCGCGTGACGATCTCGCCACCTTGCTCGCGCAAGCCGAGATTGATGGTGCGCCGCTGCCGCCGTTCGAGCGCACCGGCTATTACACCATCGTTGCCACTGCCGGGCACGACACGACGTCGTCCTCGACAGCAGCGGCCATGTGGGGCCTGGCGACGGTTCCCGGCTTGTTGGAGCGCGTACGCGCCGATCTTTCGCTCGTGCCGGCTCTGATCGAAGAAGCCATACGCTGGGCGACGCCAGTCAAAACCTTCATGCGCTCGGCCAGCGCTGATACCGAATTGCGTGGGCGTGAGATCAAGCAGGGCGATTGGCTGATGCTTTGCTACGCCTCCGGCAATCGCGACGAGGAAGTTTTCGCCAATCCCGACAGCTTCGACATCGACCGCAAACCCAACCGTCAGATCGCGTTCGGCAATGGCGCGCACCTCTGCTTGGGCCAGCACCTCGCCCGCATGGAGATGCGTATCCTCTTCGAGGAATTGTTGCCGCGTCTCAAAAGCGTCCGCCTCGACGGCGAGCCGCGCTATGTCGAAAGCTTCTTCGTCAATGGCCTCAAAACCCTGCCCATCGCTTTCGAGCTGGCGTAACGTGCAATCATGATCCGCCATCTCGCTTTCGTTGCTCTTACCTTTGTCGCCGCCTGCGCCACCACGCCTGCGCCAACGCTTCCCTCCAACGCCTCCATAGACGCAGAGGCCGCGCGTTTGATGGCGCGGGAAGATGTGAAGGGCATGGCCATCGCCGTGATCGACAACGGTCAGATCGTGCATGTCGCGGCGTATGGATTTGCCAACGTCGCTGAGAACCGGCCGCTCGATCTCGATACCGTCATGTATGGGGCCTCGCTGACGAAGACTGCATTCGCCTACATGATCCTGCAATTGGTCGACGAAGGCCGGCTCGATCTCGATCGGCCGATGCACGAGTATTTGCCACGTCCGCTGATCGAGTATGAGGATTATACCGATCTCGCCGGTGACGATCGCTGGCGTCTGCTCACAGCCCGCCATGTGCTGAACCACACAACTGGCTTTCTCAACTTCCGCTGGATCGATGAGGGCCGGCGCCTGCGCTTTCACCGCGATCCCGGCGCGGAGTACGGCTATTCAGCCGAGGGCTTCTACATTCTTCAGATGGTTCTGGAGGAGGGGCTTGGCCTCGACGTGAAGGCCGAGATGCAACGGCGCGTCTACGATCGCTTCGGCATGACGCGCACGTCGATGCAGTGGCGCGCGGATTTTCGTCCAAACCTAGCGGATGGCTACGGCATCGACGGCACATACGAGCCGCATGATGAGCGCTCCAACGTCAGCGCCGCTGGCTCAATGGACACCACAATCGCCGATCAGGCGCGCATGTGGGCCGGCATCGTACGTGGTGAGGGGCTCACGCGAGCGTCACGCGCCGAACTCACACGCCCGCAATTTCCGGTCCAAAGTGCGCACCAGTTTCCGTCGTTCCGTCCGGATCGGGATCCGCGCGGGCCCGCGATCAACCTCTCTGCTGGCCTTGGCATGATCACCTTCGCCGACGCCTCTGGCCTCATGTGGTTCAAAGGCGGCCACAATGATTTCACTGGCAACATGGTCGTTTGCCAGGATGCCCGCCAGCGCTGCGTCGTACTGCTCGCCAACAGCGTCCGTGCTGAGCTGATTTATCCCGAGATGGTGCGCTTCGTGCTCGGCGAAACGGACATGCCATGGTGGTGGGAGTACAATCCCGGCTAGCGCACCTGAATCGTCGGCGCCGGCTTGTTGAACCGCGCCACGTTCGCCAGCGCCGCTTCCGCCATCTCACGGAAGCGCAGCGAAACGGGATGATCCGGCTGCGTCGCCGCCAGCGGTGCGCCCGCATCGCAGCTCACGCGCAAGCTCACATCGATTGGCACTTCGCCCAGGAAGGGAACGCCTGCCGCTTCCGCCGTGCGCCGCGCGCCGCCTTCGCCAAAAATGTGCGTGCGTTTGCCGTCCGGCGTTTCGAAATACGCCATGTTCTCGATCACGCCCAAAATCGGCGCGCGGGTTTTCTCGAACATCGCAAGCCCCCGCCGCACATCCGCCAGCGCCATCTCTTGCGGCGTGGAGACGATCACGGCGCCCGCCAGCGGCACACGCTGCACCAACGTCACCTGCACATCGCCCGTGCCCGGCGGCATATCGAGCACCAGCACATCAAGCTCGCCCCAGGCCACTTCATCGATCATTTGGCGCACAGCACTCGTGGCCATCGCGCCGCGCCAGATCATCGGCGAATTGGTATCGACGAGATAACCGATAGACATCGTCTTCATGCCGAATGCGTCGAGCGGATCGAGGATCTTCTCGCGGCTCATCTGCGGTCGTCGGGCGCCAACGCCAAGCAAAGTGGGGGCGGAAGGCCCGTACACATCCAGATCCAGAAGCCCGGTTTTCAGCCCGAGGCCCGCGAACGCCGCCGCTAAATTCACCGCCACTGTGGATTTGCCGACGCCGCCCTTTGCGCTCGCCACTGCGATCACATGCTTCACGCGTCCAATGCCGGCGGCGCTCACCGGTTTTGCTTCATGCGCTGTTAGAACCGCCGTCACGCTGGTGACGCCATCGACCGTGCGCGCTGCTTGTTCCGCGCGATCGCGCACCGCGACATAATGTTCCGCAACATCGGCCGGCGCTTCGAGGGTGAACGAGACCTTTCCGCCATCACGCACATCCAGCCCCAAAATGCGGCCAGACGTGAACAAACCCTTGCCAGTTGTAGGGTCTCGCACGGCATCGAGGCGCGCTTCTACGCTTTCTCTGAGGAGCGCCAACTGGTTGTTCATGCTTGATCCTTCACAACATGGGCCACATATCGGCGCGCACGGGGGCGCTGCAAGCTCCCCGGCAAGCCGCCAGAAGGGCGCGCTTTGAAAAGGGCGGGAAGAATATCTGATGCCTTGGAATGATCAGTCGGGCGGCGGCCAGCAGGGTGGCGGCCAGGGGCCTTGGGGCGGCGGTCCGCGCCGTCCATGGGGTCAGCCCCCACGTCCACCGCAACGTCCGCAGGGGCCTGACCTCGAAGATTGGCTTCGCCAAATGCGCGAACGCTTCAATATGAACGGCGGCGGCAATGGCGGCGGCGGCTCTGGGCGCACGGGCGGCGGCCGCGGCATTCCTTTTCCTATTATCGCAGGCGTGCTGTTCGTCGGCTGGTTGATGACCGGCATCTATACAGTCGATGAAGGCGAGCAAGCCGTCATCACGCGTTTCGGCAGCTACAATCGCTCCACCGGCCCAGGCATTCATATGAATTTGCCGGTGCCATTCGAAGCGCGCCAAGTGATCAACGTCACCGGCCAGCGCACCGAGACCATCGGCTTCGAAGAGGGCGCCAACCGCGAGATCCGCGACGTGCCGGACGAAAGCCTGATGATCACGGGCGATCGCAACATCGTCCAAATCCAGTTCCGCATCTATTACAACATCAAGAACGCGGTCGCGTTCGCCTACAATGTGCGCCAGCCTGATCTCACTGTGAGCCAGGTTGCCGAGAGCGCCATGCGCGAAGTCATCGGCCGGCGCCAGCTCGAACCCGTCATCACCACCGAGCGCGCCGCGGTTGAGCTCAGCGTCGAGCAATTGATGCAGGCCACGCTCGATGAGTATGAGTCAGGCGTCCAGGTGCTGCAGGTCGAGTTGCTGAATGCCGCTGCGCCGCCGGTCGTGATCGATGCGTTCAACGATGTCGTCATCGCCGGCCAGGAAGCCTCAACCCTGGTCAACAACGCCGAGCGCGACACCGCCCGCATTCTCAACGAAGCGCAGGCCTATCGTGAGCAGGTCGTGCGGCAAGCCACTGGTGAAGGGCAGCGCTTCATCGCCGTCCACGCCGAGTATCGCCAGGCGCCGCAAGTCACGCGTGACCGGCTTTATCTCGAAACCATGGAACGCGTGTACCAGCGCGGCAACCTGATCATTCTCGATCAGCGTGGCGGCGCGGTGCCGTACCTACCGCTCGAAGGCATGGTCCGTCGCCCAGCGACGGCGCAGCCGGAAGGAAACCGCTGATGCCGCGCTCTATGCCTTTCATCGCCATCATCGGCTTTGCCGTACTCATCGTGCTGATGAACTCGATGTTCATCGTGCGCCAGGATCAGCAAGCCATCGTTCTGCGCTTCGGCGAGTTCACCCGCGTGCTCAATCCGCCGAGCCGGGCAGAATCGGGTCTCTACTTCAAGCTCCCGTTCGTCGAGAACGTGATAAAATATGACCGTCGCAATCTTGGCCTCACCATCGAAGGCGAAGCCTTCGTCGCGTCCGACCAGGAACGCCTCATAGTCGACGCCATCGTCCGTTGGCAGATCGCCGACCCGCGCCGCTTCTACCAAAGTGCGATTTCGGAAGAGGGCGGCGCCAGCCGGCTCAACGCCTTTACCGAAGCCGCAATGCGTCGTGCGCTCGGCTCGGCCACTTCGAACGACATCATCTCCGGCCGCCGCGCCGAGCTGATGCAGCAAGTCGAGGCCGACTTGAACGCCTCGGCAGCTACCGAACTCGGTGTCCGCGTCATCGACGTGCGCATCCGCCAAGCTGATCTGCCGAATGAAACCCGCGACGGCGTCTATGCGCGCATGCGCTCGGAACGCCAGCAAGTCGCCGGCCGCATCCGCGCCGAAGGCGAACGCGACGCCGCGATCATCCGCGCCACCGCCAACCAGGAGGCCGAGCGCCTCCGTGGTGAAGGCGACGGCGAGCGGGCCCGCATCTTCGCGCAAGCCTATAATCGCGACCCGGAATTCGCCGCTTTCTACCGGTCGATGCGCGCTTACGACACCGCACTCGAAGCTGGCACGCCGATCGTGGTGCCGCCGGATAGCGACTTCTTCCGCTATATGCAGCGCCGCCGGGGTTGATAATGCGCGGGTCTTCGGGCCCGCGCATTTTCTCCTGACGCAAGCGATTGCGCGGCGCGTGCGCTCGGCTAGTGTCGCGCCATGTTCCGTTTGCGCCCTCTCGTTTCGGCTTTGATATTGTTCGCGCTCGCCGCACCGGCGTTGGCGCAATCGCGATTGCCTGCGGAAGGCTTCGCCGATCTGGCTGAGCGGCTTTCGCCGGCTGTTGTGAACATCTCCACCAGCCAGCGTGTCCAGGGCTTGGAAGACTTGCCGCGCTTCCCGCCCGGCTCGCCGATGGAGCGCTTCAACGAAGGCCAAGGCGAGGGTGGCGCGCAGATCACCTCGCTCGGCTCCGGCTTCATCATTTCGGCGGACGGCGTTGTGGTCACCAACAACCACGTCATCGAAGCGGCCGACGCGATCGAAGTCATCCTGCAGAACGGCCAGCGCTTCGAAGCCACCGTTGTCGGCCGCGATCCCGCCACTGACATTGCCGTGCTGCGCATGCACGCGCGCACGCCGTTGCCCTATGTGAACATGGGCGACAGCGACACCGCCCGCGTCGGCGACATCGTGCTCGCGATCGGCAATCCGTTCGGCCTCGGCGGCTCGCTCAGCGTCGGCGTCGTCAGCGCCCGCAACCGCAACATCGATGCCGGGCGCTACGACGATTTCATCCAGACTGACGCCGCCATTAATCGCGGCAACTCTGGCGGCCCCTTGTTCAACACCGATGGCGACGTCATCGGCGTCAACACCGCCATCATCTCGCCCACCGGCAACAGCGTTGGCATTGGCTTTGCCACGCCGACATCGATCGTGCGGCCTGTGGTCGATCAACTCATCCGCTATGGCGAAACGCGCCGCGGCTGGCTCGGCGTGCGCCTCGCTAACTTGACGCGCGCTACCGCTGAGCGCGCCGGTTACGATGGCAGTTCCGGTGCAGTGGTGACGCGCATCACGCCCGGCGGCCCAGCAGCAGCTGCTGGCCTGCGACCGGGCGATGTCGTGCTAAAATTCGCCGGCCGCGATGTAGCCGATAGCCGCGCTTTGACCCGCATGGTCGGGGAAGCCGTCGTGGGCTCCAGTGCGCAGGTGGAGATCGTGCGCGACGGCCGCCGCCAAACCTTGACCGCCACCATTGAGCGGCTGGAAGAAATCGAAGGCGCACGCGTCGCCCGTGAAGACGGCTCCCCGGCGCCGCGTCGTGACGGCGGCCCGCGCGGCGGCCGCGTCTTCGGCATCGCGCTGAGTGAAATTGATTCAGGTCTGCGCCAGGAATTTCAAATCGAACCGGACGTGCAAGGGCTTGTCGTGCTGGCCGTCGATGTCGGCGCCGAGAACGAGGGCGTTGTCCGCGCTGGCGATGTGATCGAAGCGATCGCGTTCGAGCCTGTAGATTCGCTTGCGTCCGCCCGCGCCGTCGCCGGCCGCGCCGCCATCGGCGAACACCCGATTGTCGTGCGCATCAATCGCGGCGGCGCGATCACCTACCGGCGCCTGCAAGCGCGGAGCTAGCGCAGTAGCGCCAACACGTCATGCAGCGACGCAACCACGCGCGCCTTTGCGTGCATTTCCTCGTCCGCCGCCAGCAAATCCGGCACCATTACCGTCATGCAGCCCGCGGCATGTGCCGCCCGCACGCCTGGATGTGAGTCCTCCAACGCCAGCACATTTTCCGGCGCGACCCTCAAGAGCCGCGACGCATTGAGATACGGCTCCGGATGCGGCTTGCCTTCGATGCAATCCTGCCGCGTCACCACGGCGCGAAAGCGCGCGGTCAGACCGTGGGCCGCAAAGTGACGTTCCACCCAAGGCCGCCGCGACGATGTCGCCAAGCCATAGGGTAGGGCCAGCGCGTCCAACGCATCCATCACCTCAACCGCGCCAGGCTTGAGCGGCGCGACGCGCTCGCCAACATGCGCGCGCGTCGCGGCGATGAAATCCTCCAGTGGGAAATCATCGCCGTAATAGAGGCGCAGCTGTGTGTCGTTGGCTTCGCGGTGCATGCCCACGAGCGAGAGAAACTGCGCCTCGCTCATCGCAAAGCCCAGCTGCCCGCACGCAGCGAAATGCGCCTCTTTCACGAGCGCTTCGGAATCAATGAGCGTGCCGTCGAGATCGAACACAACGGCAAGCGGCTTACGGGGCAGTGTCACGGTTCAAGATAATCCGTGCAGGCCGGCGGCTCTGAATCGTAGGCGAAGGATTCCTGATCCCAAACCATCGCCCGCTGGTACGAACACGTGTCATCGCGCGCGATGAAAAGATCGCTCTCTTGCAGCGGCGCTTCCGTGGTCGAGTCCGAGCTGCGGCTGCGCACGCCCGGATAGCTCGTCGCCAGGGTCGAAAGCAGCAGCCGCGGCGGGCCGCTCGCGTTTTCGGTGTCGAGCGCCAGCTGGCCAACGAAACTGTAGTCGTCGACGCAGGCTTCCCGGCGCGCGCGCTGATCGTCTTCATCGAAACAGGCGCGGATGGTGATGTTGGCGCGGCTCGGCCACGTGCCGACCTCCGGGATCAGCGCCGAGCCTTGCGTGATCCGATAGAGCGTCACTTTCGTCGCATCGCCGCCGCCGCCGGAATACATCTGGCTCTGCGTCCAGCCCAAACCGATCACCACGCTCGCATCATTCGGCTCGCGAATGATCACCGGCCAAACCTCCGGCGTGCCGGTGCTTTCGTCGAAGGTCAGCAACTCGATGCGGCCGCGGGATATCGCCACCGTGCTCTCGCCGCGCGTAACGCACCAAACGCCGTCACCGCTGCACCAACGCCCGTTCTGCTCGCTCAGCGCTTCCATACGATTGCCGGCAGCATCCGCCATCGGCAACGTCACCGCCGGCAGCTCCGGCGCAGCTGCTTCATCTTGCGCCGGCGGCGTGCAGGCACTCATCAGCACGGCCGCAGCCGCAATCATCAAACGCTTCATTGAACGAACTCCCCCCGGCGATACCCTTGGAAGAATAAAGCCGCTTCCAAACTCATATAATCGATCTTCGCATCCGCCTCGACTGCCACCAGCGGCTTGGCGCGGTAGGCGACGCCCAAACCAGCCGCCTTGATCATATCGAGATCATTAGCGCCGTCGCCGATCGCCAGCGCATCCTTGTCATTCAGCTTCAAGGCCGCCGCTTCGGCGCGCATTGCTTCGAGCTTGGCTTTGCGTCCCAGGATCGGTTCTTGTACTTCGCCCGTCAGCGCCGCGCCGTCATCCAGCAGCACATTGGCGCGATTGGCGTGAAACCCCGCCGCATCCGCCACGCGCGACGTGAAGAACGTAAATCCGCCTGACACCAACACACACCGCGCGCCATGCGCCGCCATGGTTTTCACCATCGTCGCCGCGCCCGGATTTAACTGCACGCGCTCGTCATACGTGCGCTGTAACGCATCGAGCGCCAGCCCCTTTAGCTTGCCAACACGCTCGCGCAATGCCGGCTCGAACTCCAACTCGCCGCGCATGGCGCGCTCCGTGATCGCCGCGATCTCGGCCTTAATGCCGGCGAAGTCCGCCAGCTCGTCCAGACATTCAACATTGATGATGGTCGAATCCATGTCGGCGATGAGCAGTTTTTTCTTACGCCCCTCTACCGGCACGAGCGCCCAATCTACCGGCAGCTCCGCCACCGCCGCCGCAGCCTCCTGACGCAACTCGCCATCGACGCGTTCGTAAATCCACTGCGCGCTTTCCCAGCCGCTCAGCACCTCCGGCGGCGGCAGCTTCCGGTTCAGCGCCACCCGCCCAAGCATCAACAGCGCCTCGCGGTAAGCGGGCTTATCCTCGGGGGAGGCGACGAAAACGAGGGCGTGTGCAGTCATAGAATCCAACGCTTTTGAGGCTCTGCTCTAGGGCGCCGTGCGCTTATGCGCTACTGGACGCGGCATGAAGCGCGCGCTCCTCATCATGGGCCCCACCGCCAGCGGCAAGTCCGCTTTGGCGCTTGCCCTTGCGGAGCGTATCGGCGGCGAAATCGTCAACGCGGATTCGATGCAGGTCTATCGTGACTTCCGCGTCCTGACCGCGCGCCCGTCGCCGGAGGAGGAGGCTCAAGCGCCGCATCACCTCTACGGCCACATCGACGCCGCTGAGCTTTACTCCACAGGCCGCTGGCTCACCGATGCGCTCGCCGCCATCGCCGATATCCAATCGCGCGGTAAAACCCCGATCATCGTCGGCGGCACCGGGCTCTACTTCAAAGCGCTGACCCAAGGCCTCGCCGACATCCCCGCCGCCGATCCCGAGACTCGCGCCGCATTGCGCGCCCGTGCTGAAAGCGAAGGCGCGCCCGCTTTGCACGCCGAACTTGCCGCACGCGATCCAATCACGGCCTCGCGCCTCGAACCCAACGATACGCCGCGCATTCTACGCGCGCTTGAAGTGCTGGAAACAACCGGCGAAAGCATCACCTCTCTACAAGCCGCCACCGCGCCGCCGCTGCCGCGCGAGGCGTGGGCCGGGATCGCGCTGACGCCAGACCGCGAAGCGCTCTACGCCGTCATCAACCGCCGTTTCGAAACCATGCTCGAACACGGCGCGCTCGACGAAGTCCGCGCCTTCGCCGCGCGCAATCTGGATCCTGCATTACCTGCAACAAAAGCCCACGGCGCGCCCGCGCTTACAACTTATCTCCACGGCGAGATCAGCCTCGAAGCCGCCGCCGAAATCGGCCAGCGCGACACCCGCCGCTACGCCAAACGCCAATTCACCTGGATCGGCGGCCAGATGCCGGATTGGCCGCGAGTTCCCGAGACCGATTTAGCCGCCCGCATCGCAGCCGCCGAAGCGGAGCTCTCGCGATAGGGGCTTCGCCGCGTCTTTGCCTCACTCTGGCCCGAAGAGCAGGGCTGGGTGCGCCGAGGTGTTCGGCGTGCTAGGTCGTCACTGCTCCAAGGAGTTGACGCATGGGTTTGAGACGCGCCTTCGGCGCCTTGGTTGCCGCGATCGCGATGGTCGCGTGTGCGCCGACAGAAGCGCCGGCCGAGGAGGGCCCGATGCAGATCACACTTCAGCGCACTGAGTGCTACGGCTATTGTCCGGCCTACACCGTCACTATCGATGGCGACGGCGCCGTCACCTATGAAGGCCGCGCCTTCGTCAACGTTACCGGCCGTCAAACCGCGCAAGTTCCAAGCGCCGATGTCGCGCGTTTGCTGGAGCGCTTCGACGCTGTCGGCTTCGATCAATTGAACGACGAATATCGCGGCCAGATGACCGACTTGCCGACCACCACCATCACGCTCATCCGCGACGGCCGCACCAAACGGCTTGTGGATTATGGCGGCACCAGCGCCGGCATGCCGCGCGAGATACGCGATCTGCAGGCCGAGATTGACCGGGTGGCCGGAACCGCGCGCTGGGTGCTGCGCGATGGCCAGCCGGTCCGGACGCCCCCGGAGCACTGACCTTGCGGCTTCCGCCTCCGAATTCGGCAGGCTAGGTTTCGGCCAGCTTTAGGACTTCGGGGGATGAGGCGATGAGACACTGGCTTGGCGCCGCTTTGTGCGGTGCGGCATTGCTGATGAGCGCGCCTGCTTTAGCGCAAAATCTCGCGCTCCGTGCGCCGCAATGGGCGCAGGCGCTGCTCTCTGCCGATGTTACGCCGACAACTGGCGGCCGCTCACTCATCGTCGCAGAAGGCATCCCGGTTTCCGTGCGCGTCACCATCGCGCCGTCGCGCGGCGGCGTCGCGCGCGTCATTCGCTATGACCAGCGCGCCGACAGCGCTTTGCTCTACGTGCGCCGCTTTACCGGCCATCCCTCGACCGGCTGGTGGCTCTGGGGCGGTGACGCGCCGCGCGTCGATACAGTCGCCGCTGTTCAGCGCACCGAAATCGCGGCGCTGGCGCGCAGTGTTTCAGGCGTCGCTGGCCAAGTCGGCGGCTCGACGGACGTCTGCGCGAATGGCGAGCAAGCCTTCGTCGAGATCGCGTTTGAGGGCCGCGCCACGTCGTTGTCGCGCGCCTGCGTCGGCAACACGGATGCGGTGGGCCGCTTGGTGCTGCGTCTCTCGGAGCTTGCTGGATCGCGCACCGAGGAAGAATTGGCCGCCGCCGCCGTCGCCGAATTGTTGGCCGTAGACCGCGCCTTCAACGCCAAAGCACAGGCCGATGGCGTTCCGGCAGCGTTCGAGCACTACGCCGCCGAAGACGCGCTCATCGTCACCAGCACCGAGATCGCCAGCGGCCGCGCTGGCATCGCGCACACCTACACCGGCTGGCCGCAGGGCGCGCGCTTGACCTGGACGCCTGAAACCGCGCGCGTCTCCGCCCGCGGCGACATGGGCTGGACCTGGGGCAATTCAGTGATGACGCTGCCCGATGGCACGCGCCAAACCGGCCGTTACATCTCGGTGTGGACGCGCGATTACGAAGGCAATTGGAAATACGCGTTCGACGCGCCGATCCGCTAACCGGCGAACCCGCCTTCAGCCAAGAACTGTAATTCCTCTGGCGTACTCTTACGCCCGAGAACGGAATTGCGATGCGGGAAACGGCCAAACCGCGCGATGATGTCGCGGTGGACGATTGCGTATTTCAAATAATCTGGATTGCGCAGCGCCTCAGTCAGCATCACGCAGCGCTCTTGCAGCGCCAAATCCTCAGCGTGTTCGAACGGCAGATAGAAGAACATCCGCATCTCGGTGTCTGTCGCGGCATCGAAGCGCCGCTCAATCGCGCGCGTTGCAATCGCTTGCGCCAGCCCATCGGTCGCAAACGCGTGCGGAGAATTGCGGAAGATATTGCGTGGGATCTGATCGAGCAGGATGAGCAGCGCCAGCGCGCCTTCGGCATCCAGCTCCCAATGCGTCAACTCGCGCCGCGCCGCTGCGTGATGCTCAGCCTCGTAGCCGCGGCAACGGCCGTCGAACGCCTCGTCCTTGACGAACCACGCTTTCTGCCCCGCATCGCGCCAAAAGCGCACGATCTCGCCCGCACTCGCCATTGCTTCGCTCCTCTTTGCTTAAGCTAGTGGCCCGGGCTAGAGACGCAAAGAGCCAAACCCGAGGAAATGCCATGCGCGTGCTGTACGAACGCGACGCCGATCTTGCGTTGATCCGCGCCAAACGCGTCGCCGTGATCGGCTACGGTGCGCAAGGCCACGCGCACGCGCTAAACTTGCGCGACAGCGGCGTCGATGTCGCGGTGGCGCTCCATGCCGCCGCCCGCCGCGCCGAGCAGGCGAGGGGCGATGGTTTTTCACCCATCACCGTCGCGCAAGCCGCGCAAACAGCGGACATCCTCGTCATGTGCGCGCCCGACGAAGTAATGCCCGATCTCTACGCCGCTGAAATCGCGCCGCATCTGCGCGCCGGCCAAACGCTCATGTTCGTCCACGGCTTCGCCTATCATTTTGGTTTCATCAAACCACCGGCGGACGTGAACGTCGTGAAGCCTTCACACGAGGCGGCGGCCTGCCGTGCATCGTCGCCATGGCGCAAGACACCGGCGGCGCCGAAGCGCTCGCATACTCATACGGCGCAGCCATCGGCTGCGGCCGCGCCGGTATGATCCCGTCAACCTTTAAGATCGAAACCGAGGGCGATCTCTATTGCGAGCAAGTCGTCCTCTGCGGCGGCCTCACGCATCTCATCCGCACAGCATGGGAGGTGCAAGTCGAAGCCGGCACGCCGCCGGAGCTCGCCTATTTCGATTGCCTGCACGAAGTGAAATTGCTGTCCGATCTCATCCACGAACGCGGCATCGCCGGCATGCACCTTGCCATCTCCAACACCGCCGAATACGGCGAATACGTCACCGGCCCGCGCATCATCGACGCACGTGTGAAAGACGCCATGCGCGCCGTGATGGCCGATGTTCAAAGCGGCAAATTCGCCGCGCAATGGATGGCCGAACACCGCGCCGGGGCGCAGAACTTGGCGAAGATGCGCGAAGCCGCCGCACAGCATCCGATCGAAGGCGCGGGACGCACTGTGCGCGGATTGCTGGGAGGAGGGTAGCATGGCGATCGACTCTATCGATGATGTCCCGGGCGCCACTGAGTTGCGCGATTGGTTCGGATACATCCCAAGCTTTCACGATGCATACATCACTGATCTCAGCATCGACCTATCCGGTCACGGTCGTATGCGTGTTCGCGCATTTCGGATGACGCGCGAGCTCGATGCGCGGGGGCACTACGTCCAGGACAAGCACTGCGCGGTGCGTTTCGAGTTCGAGGGAATTCAGGACGTCGATCTCGATGGCTTCACTGGCGACGCTGGCATTCTCGATCAATTGAACATCCGTAAAGTCGAAGCTGGCTTCTCGGTCGATCTCGATCCGGTTTACGGAGTCGGCGGCGCGATCGTCGCGAAGAAGGTGTCGCTGGCTTGCGAGCCGATCGACTACGATGGCAATTGGCCGCCCAGATAATTAGGATCACCGAATGACTCGCATCGGCACCCCGCTTTCTCCTTCCGCCATCCGCGTCATGTTTCTTGGCGGCGGCGAACTCGGCAAGGAAGTCGTCATCGAGCTGCAGCGCCTTGGCGTCGAGACCATCGTCGTAGATCGGTACGCCAATGCGCCGGCGCAGCAAGTCGCCCATAGCGCCCACGTCGTCGATATGACTGATGGCAAAGCCCTGCGCGCCCTGATTGAGCAGGAGCGTCCGCACATCATCGTGCCAGAGATTGAAGCGATCGATACAACGCAGCTGCTGCTGCTCGAAGACGAAATTCCGGTTCGCGTCATTCCTACCGCGTATGCAGCGCTCACGACGATGAACCGCGAGCACATCCGCGAGCTCGCCGCCGACAAGCTCAGCTTGCCGACGTCTCCTTACGAGTTCGCGTCACAGTTTCCCGAGATGAAGGCGGCGGTCGAAAAGATTGGCTATCCGTGTTTCATCAAGCCGGTGATGTCGTCCTCTGGTAAAGGCCAGAGCCGCGTGAAGGGGCCGGATGATCTCTATCCTGCGTGGGAAACCGCCACCTCGGGCGGCCGCGTGAAGCAGCGCCGCATCATCATCGAAGGGCAGATCAATTTCGATTTCGAGATCACGCTGCTCACCGTGCGCTCCGCATCCGGCACGCATTTTTGTGAACCCATCGGCCACGTCCAAGTCGATGGCGACTACGTCGAAAGCTGGCAGCCGCAAGCGATGAGCGCGAAAGCCCTCGAACGCGCGCGCGACATCGCCGGTAAAGTCACCGAAGCGCTCGGCGGCTTTGGCATCTTCGGCGTCGAGCTGTTCGTCAAAGGCGACGACGTCTGGTTCTCCGAAGTCAGCCCACGCCCGCACGACACCGGCCTCGTCACGCTCGTCTCCCAAGAGCAAAGCGAATTCGCGCTGCACGCCCGCGCCATTCTTGGCCTGCCGGTTGATGTCAGCCTCCGCGCGCCCGGCGCTAGTGCTGTGATCTATGGCGGCATGGAAGCGCAAGGCATCGCGTTCGACGGCGTTGCGGAAGCGCTCGCAATTCCTGAAACCGAACTGCGCCTCTTCGGAAAACCCGAAAGCTTCAAAAAGCGGCGCATGGGCGTAGCGCTCGCGCGCGGCCTCGACACGGACCAAGCGCGCCAGCGCGCCAAGCAATCCGCCGCTTGTGTCCGCCCCATCGAGGTTTAGGCGACCCATAGGCCGAACGGCATAGGGTAAATCTGCAGTTAGATTAGCGCAAAATAAGCCATGCCGCGCGCAGGCTGGCGCCATGTTCAATGCTCTCTCCCCGGAAGTTCTTGTACAAGTACTGGACACGCTGTCCGTGCGCTTGTTTTGGAAGGACCGTGACTCGCGCTTTATCGGCTGCAATCGGCTCTTCGCGGAGGACGCCGGCGTTGCTGACCCGAGCCAATTTGTCGGCCGCTCCGATTATTTCTTCTATCACCCAGAGCAAGCCGCGGCTTTCCGCGCAGATGACGCGGAGATCATGTTCACCGGCGTCGCCAAGGTCGGCTTGCTGGAAAAAATCACCAAGGACAGCGGCGAGATTATTTGGCTGGAAACGAGCAAATGGCCGCTGCGCAACGCCGAAGGCGACATCATCGGCGTGATCGGGATGTACCAAGATATCACTGAGCGCGTGGACGCTGATAGTGAGCGTTGTCGCGCTTGCGTCAGCCTGATCAACGCCGCTTAGCGCTAGCCTTGGGCGTACGCTGGCGCTAGCGTTTTTCCAGCAGGGGAGACGCACGCATGACCACCGAACAAAAACCCATCAACTCCGGCTATGGCATGCGTACCGAGGCGCGTGACGCCATTGGCGGTCGCGATCTCACTGGCAAAGTCGCGATCGTCACCGGCGGCTATTCAGGGCTTGGCCTCGAGACCACCAAAGCGCTCGCCGCTGCTGGCGCAATCGTGATCGTGCCGGCGCGCTCCGCCGAGAAGGCGCAAAAAGCGCTGGTCGGTATTCCCAATGTCGAACAAGCCGCGCTCGATCTCTCCGATCCGCAAAGCATCGATGCGTTCGCCGGCGGTTTTCTCTCCCGGACCAAGAAGCTCGACATCCTCATCAACAACGCCGCCATCATGGCCTCGCCATTGATGCGCGATGTGCGCGGCTTTGAGGCGCAATTCGCCACCAACCACCTCGGCCACTTCCAACTCACGGCGCGCCTCTGGCCGGCGCTCGCTGCCGCAGGCAACGGCGCGCGCGTGGTTGCGCTCTCCTCGATCGGCCACCGCATCAGCCCGTCCGATCTGGAAGACCCAAATTTCGAACGAACGGAGTATCACAAGTGGGTCGCCTATGGCCGCGCCAAGTCCGCCAATGCGCTCTTCGCCATCGGCCTCGACAAACGCGGCGCGCCGCACAATGTCCGCGCCTTCGCCGTCCACCCCGGCGGCATCATGACGGACCTGCAGCGCTACATGCCCGAAGAAGAAAAGCGCGCCATGGGCTGGATCGATGAACACGGAAACGTCAACGAGCGCTTTAAGACGCCAAGCCAAGGCGCCGCCACCAGCGTCTGGTGCGCAACCAACGCGCAGCTCGACGGAAAGGGCGGTGTCTATTGTGAAGACTGCGATATCGCTGAACTCGTTCCGCCGGACTCCAAGGACTTCTCCGGCGTGCGCCCTTGGGCCGTCGATCCCGCACTGGCAGATAAGCTCTGGTCGCTCAGCGAACGGATGACCGGCGTTGTTTTTGCACCGGCATAGCGACGGAAATCGCGCGCGCCCGCGTTAGAAGCCTCATGACACCGAGCCTTCACCGCCGAACCTTCCTCGCCGCCGGCGCCGCCGCATGCGTCGCTGGGCCGGCCTTTGCGCAGGCTCTCGATTTTCAGGCCGCCGCTGCTTACTCTTCCGCGCGGCGCGGTGTCTCGCTCTTGGTCATGCACGAGGGGCGCACTGTCTTTGAAGATTATCCCAATGGCGGCGCCGCAACTTCGGGCCACGAACTCGCCAGCGGCACAAAGAGCTTCACCGGGATCATCGCCGCCGCCGCCGTGCAAGATCGCTTGCTCCGCTGGGACGAGCCCTGCGCTGATACGCTGAGCGAATGGCGCAACGACGATCGCCGCCGTATCACCATCCGCCATTTGCTCTCGCTCACCAGCGGCATCGAAGGCGGCCCAATCGGCCGCCCGCCGAATTATGCGGACGCCATCGCCTTCCAGAGCGGCGCAGCGCCCGGCGCGCGCTTTGCCTACGGCCCGACGCCATTTCAAATCTTCGGCGAGATCATCAAGCGCAAAACCAACAGCGATCCGCTCGCCTATTTGCAGCGCCGCGTCTTCGATCCGCTCAACATCAACCCAACGCACTGGCGCCGCGGCAGCGATGGCAATCCGCACATGCCCTCGGGCGCTGGCCTAACCGCGCGCGATTGGGCCCGCTTCGGCTGGTTCGTGATGCAAGACGGCGAGGGGAGGCTCGACTCTGACGCACTCGCCCAATGCTTCATCGGCACAAATGCCAATCCTGGTTATGGCCTCTCATGGTGGCTGTGGCGTCCCGGCCTCGTGCGCCCCGGCCGCACACAGGAAGTCGACACCGATCCCGCGCTCGTCCGCCAATTCGGCCCGATCAGTATGGCCGCCGGCGCCGGCGATCAGCGGCTCTATCTCTTGCCGCAACAGCGTCTCGTCATTGCCCGCCAAGCCACCGGCATCCTCCGCGCGATGCGTCGCCGCGAGCGCGGCGAAAACGCCTGGTCCGACGCTGCGTTTCTGCGCGCGTTGCTGAACGCTTAAGCCAGCCTGATCTCGCGCAGCCGCTCGTACAGGAAATCCTGCGCCGTGATCGGCGTTGGATAGCGGTTCGGATTTTCCGCGCTCACGCAACTTGGCAGCGTCTCAATCAGAAAATCCGGCGCGAAGTGCAGGAAAAACGGGATCGAGTAGCGCGGCAGGTGCGCGCGCTCCGGCGCCGGATTGACGACGCGATGCGACGTTGACGGCAGCACGTGATTGGTCAGCCGCTGCAGCATGTCGCCGACATTCACCACAAGCGCGCCCTCCGGCGGATTGACCGCGAGCCATTGGCCTTCACGCGTCAGCAGCTGCAAGCCCGCTTCCTCCGCACCCAGCAACAGCGTGATGACATTGATGTCCTCATGCGCTTCAGCGCGCACGCCTGTCGGGTTCGGCGGCGTCGGCGGATAGTGCAGGAGACGCAGCACTGAATTGCCATCGCGCGTCGCGCTGGCGAAAAAGTCCGGCGCTAAGTTCAAATAAAGCGCGATCGATTGCAGCAGCTCCGCACCAAGTGCATCGAGCGCTTCGTAGAGCCCGTACACATCAGCCCGGAACGAGGCGATTTCCTCCGGCCACAAATTATGCGGCATGAATTGCCGAAAGCGGTGGCCCTCGCCGAGCTCGCGCCCGACGTGCCAAAACTCCTTGAGGTCAACCGCCTTCGCACCCTTGGCTGCTTCAACCCCAAACGGAATGTAGCCACGCTGTCCCGCACCGCCCGCGACGTGGTAGCGGCGCTTCACTTCTTCCGGCAGCGCAAAGAAATTCTTCGTCGCAACAAGCGCCCGCGCGATCGTTGCGCTATCGAGCCCATGATCGCGGACTATAGCGAAGCCGAACCGCGTGTAGCTCTCGCCCATCTTCTGCGCGAATGCATGCGGATCATCGCGGCGCTCGCGCATCGAGAGGGCGGGAAGGGCGTCCAGGACCATCGAGTCGAAAGCATCGCGCCGCCGCGATGCGGGCGCAATGTCTTAACGGCGCATTTACGATTCGGGGCCGAGCTTCCGGCCAAGACAAGGAGCAGCCCATGTTCTTCTTCGGAGCGCATTCCTGGCGCGGCGAAAGCGGCCGGCGCTATCGTTTCAAGTGCGTTCTGACCAAGAAGGGCCTGCCGCCCGGTGGCCAGGGCGGCATCTACATTTTCGTCCGCCGCCGCTGGGGCTTCTTTCTGGAGACACTCTACGTCGGCAAGGCGCACGATCTGCGTTCGCGCTTGCTCGGGCACGAGAAGTGGGGCCGCGCCTACTGGTATTACGGCGCCACCGAACGTTATGTCCTTGGCCCCATCCGCGACGAGGCTGATCGCCGCCGCATCGAGGAAGACCTGATCCGCAGCCTGAAGCCGCGGATGAACGATGTTGCCATCCCGCAGGCCAAGTCTTCCGCCCCGCGCCGCACCGCCGCCGCCACCCGCGCGTTCGATTTGAGCGCACTGATGGGCCGGCGTGCACAGCGGACGGCGTGATCGCTTGACCAAGCCGCCCCGGCGCGCGACGACCGCGCCGAATGACGGATACGCCGCCACCTGAACCCGAAAAGCTTGGCCTTTGGGCCAAGCTCACGGACTTCGCCAACAACATGGACGCCCGTGCCTGGCGCGCCGTCGCGGTGTCGATCGCGATGGTAGTCGTCGTCCTGATCTTGTTGTTGCTGGGCAAGTTTTATTACGGCGAAGAGGTCCGCGCTTTTATCGACGGCACGCTCGGCGAAGCCCGCCGCGGCCATTGGGGCCTTCTGGCCACCATCCTGGTCTTCACGCTGACAGCTTACGTCGGCGCACCGCAGATCGTGCTGATTGGCGCCTGCGTGGTGGCGTTCGGGCCAGAGCAGGGGTTCTGGAATGCCTGGGCCGCCACGATCGTGTCCGGCGCCGCCACGTATTTCACTGGCCGCCTCACCAGTGCGCAAACACAAAAGCGCTTCGGCGGCGCCACCGGCGGGCGCTTCACCCGTTTTATGGGCAAGAACGGCTTTCTCGCCAGCTTGATCGTGCGCTTTGTCCCGACAGCGCCGTTCGTGGTCGTGAACATGGCCTTCGGCGCCGCCCGCGTGAATTTCTGGGCGTTCATGGCGGGCCTCGCCATTGGCGTGCTGCCTAAGACCGCGCTCGTGGCCTTCGCCGGCGATAGCATCCTCGACGCATTGCAGGGGGAGTTCTTGGCCGCCGCTGCGATGGCGGTGCTTGCCGTTGCGCTATGGCTCGTGATCGTTGTCGTCGTGCGCAAATGGATCCGGCCGCCCGCTGCGGGCAGCTAAATTCTTCGTACGGCGGGGGAGACGAGTGCGCCGAGCCGCCCTAGATCAGGGCCCATGAAGAAGCTCGTCCTCGCCGCCGCTCTCGCCCTCGCCGCCTGTGGCGGCCCGCCGCCGCCAATCGACCAAGGCTATGGCGCGAACCCGCAACTGCCCGCGCCGAAGGAAGACGGCGCGATCCCAACGCTGCGCACCGCTGAGGCCGTCGGCTGGCCAGAAGGCGCAGCGCCGGTTGCGCCGGAAGGCTTCACCGTCACACGCTTTGCAGAGGGTCTGCAGCACCCGCGCTGGATTTACGTCCTTCCGAACGGCGACGTGCTGGTGGCCGAGAGCTCAACCACGCCGTCGACGGGCGGCGGCTTGATGGGCTGGGCGCGCAATCTGGTGCAACGCCGCGCTGGCGCAATTTCGGAAAACGCCAATCGCGTTTCGCTGCTGCGCGATAGTGACGGCAACGGCCAGATCAGCGCCGAGGAGCGCCACGTATTCGCGCAGAACTTGAACCAGCCGTTCGGCATGGTTCTGGTCGGCCAGCACATCTACATCGCCAACACCGATGCGGTCTTACGTTTCCCGTACACACAGGGCGCCACCAGCGTCAGCGGCGGCGAAACCATTCTCGAACTGCCCTACAACGAAGGCGACAACGGCCACTGGACGCGCAGCCTCGTCGCCAATGCTGATGGCACGAAGCTTTATGTGGCCGTCGGCTCCGCCAGCAACATCGCCGATAACGGCATGGAGATCGAAGAGGGCCGCGCGGCGGTTTGGGAATTCAATCCCGATGGTTCGGAAGCGCGCGTTTTCGCCTCGGGCTTGCGCAACCCTGTCGGCATGGCTTGGGCGCCAGGAACGACAACGCTTTGGGTCGCCGTCAACGAGCGCGACATGCTCGGCGATAATCTCGTGCCCGATTACATGACCAGCGTGCGCGAAGACGCCTTCTACGGCTGGCCGTATTATTATTACGGCAATAACCGCGATGAGCGCGTCGAGATCCCGGCCAATGTGCGCCTGCGTGAACCAACAGCGCCAGACTACGCGCTTGGCGCGCACACCGCATCGCTCGGCCTTTTCTTCTACGAGTATGACGGCTTCCCAGAACGCTACTGGAACGGCGCCTTCATCGGCCAACACGGCTCATGGAACCGCCGTGCGCTCGCCGGCTACAAAGTCGTGTTCGTACCGTTCACGGAAGGCGTCCCCTCAGGTCCGCCGCAAGATTTCCTCACCGGCTTCCTCAACGAACGCGGCCAAGCCCAAGGCCGCCCCGTCGGCATCGCCATGGATCAAACCGGCGCGCTGCTGGTGGCCGACGACGCCGGCGACATCATCTGGCGCGTTGCTTATCCGGACGCGCCTGCGCGGGAATAGGAAATCAATTCCGCGCTTCGCAGCGCCACACCAGCCGCTGCGAGGGATTGCCTTGGGCGAACTGCATCAGCGTGTCGTTGCGGCGTGATACTGCGTCGACCGCGCCTTCGCCGGTGCACCCGCGCCCTGCGCTTGAGGCGGAGACGGCAGCGTTTGCGTCGGCGAAGGCTTGGTCGCTGAGCGGATAGCGCTCGCGCCGGAATTCGCCGCTTGCCGGATCAATCGTCAGAATGTCGAGCGCTCGCGCTTCGCCCAGCACGATAGCGCGGCGAAAACGCGCACCCTCATCGATTGGTGCATAGAGCGTGCGTTCGTTCACGCACAGCGCGCCGCTGGCGCTGAAGCTCATATCTGAGACGCCTTGTGCGCCGGTGGATGCTTCGCGGTCGAGTGTGCAGGTGATGGCGCCCGCGAACGCGGGGGTCTCCGCCACTTCTTCCGGCGCGGCCGTTTGCGCGCGCATCAGCGCGATGCCTGCCGCCACGATCAAGATGGCGGCCACCGCCGCGCCGCCGACGACCGTCATCACGCCCATGCGCCGCCGCGGCGCTTCGAACGGTTCCGGCTCATGGTGCGGTTGATGCACGGCGTGGCCATTGCCGCCGCCGCGGCGCCGCGTCAGCAGGATCGCGCCAAGCACGCACACGGCGACGAACAGCGCCAACGTGCCGCCAATCAGGATCACCACCGCAATGCGCGTCAGCCGGTCGGCGGTGTCGAGTTTCTCGGCCAGTTCTTCATTCTGCGCCCGCAGCGCATCCACGGTGGCGTCATGCTCGGCCGCGATGCGTGCCTCGAGCGGCAAGCACGGCTCGTCGCTGAGGTTCGGTGTCACGCCCGCTTCGTCGAGAAATTGGAGTAACTGGTTGGCGCGGGTCGAGACACCGCGCGTCTCGCGTGTGTCGGCGCCGGACACGTGCCAGGAATTGACCCCAATCACGCGGCCGCATTCATCGAGCAAAGGGCCGCCCGAAGAGCCGGATGAAATGACAGCCTGGTGGTTGATGGTCGGGATTTCGTCGCCGGTGGGCGCGCGATCGCGCAGCGAGGCGATGGCGCCGGAGGTGCGCGAAGCTGGAGTAGGGCGCAGTAGGTCGGCCCCGGTGGCGCCCTGATAGTCCACATCCGGATAGCCCAGCGCGACCACGCCGTCGCCGGCCCGCGGCTCAACGGTGGATATCGTCAGCGGCGTCATCACCGGGCCGCCGCGGAACTCCAGCAGCGCGAGTTCCGAAAGCGGCGAATAGCGGATGATGTTGGCCGGCAGCAGGCCTTCGCCCTCTGGCGGCACGATGGCGACGCCATATTCACCCTGCTGGCGGGCCGCCGCTACCACGTGTGCGTTGGTCACAACCAAGTTTGGCGCGACCACAAACCCCGAACCGGAGCCGTAAAGCATCCGTCCTTCGCTGGTTTGCAGGATCACAACGACGCGCACGATTCCGCGTTCGGCCTCGTCGACGCTGGTCTGCGCCGCCGCCGTGCCGACGAAGGCGAGCGCCAAAGCGGCCGCCAGGAACCTTAACGTCTTGATGACCAAGCTTTTCCCCAACGGGCCTCGGTTGCCCGACCGGAATAATCGGGCGCCTAAGCGTGCGCTGCAAGCGCGCGCGCCAGCTTCGTGTGTTGTGTGTCTTTCTGAACAAATGCGGCAGGGCTGCGACCAAACGCGGCCCGCCCCTTGCATCCCTGATAGCATCACGGCAAGTCCAGGGGCGTCGGCGACTGGGGGCGGTCGGTGGCGCTTGAGCGCGAAGCGTAAAGCTTAACGCGCGTGACGCCCCCAACGCCCTTATTTCGGCCTCACGGTCGACGCCGTCTCAGGATTGTTAAGCTTGCCGCGTTAAGCCCAAATCGGGGCTGATTCGGCCGCTTCTTAACGGCGAGGGTTTTCAACTTATGCTCGGCAACATGTTCGGTCTCGTTGCGCCGGATCTGGCGATCGATCTCGGGACCGCGAACACGCTGATTCACGTCAAAGGCCGCGGCATCGTCCTCGATGAGCCGTCGGTGGTGGCGTACGTCAACGAAGGCGGCCGCAAGGTCGTTTACGCCGTTGGCGCCGAAGCCAAGACCATGCTCGGCAAAACCCACCGCAACATGGAAGTCATCCGCCCGCTGCGTGACGGCGTCATCGCCGATTTCGACGTGGCCGAGGAGATGATCAAACAATTCATCCGCAAGGTGCTGCCGCGCCCGGCGTTGATCTCGCCGCAGATCGTCATCTGCGTGCCGACGGGCGCAACGCCAGTTGAGCGCCGCACGATTTTGGAAAGCGCGCAAGCTTCAGGCGCCCGCCGCGTGAAGCTGATCGAAGAGCCTGTGGCGGCCGCGCTCGGCGCCGGCCTGCAGATCGACGATCCGTCCGGTTGCATGGTTGTTGATATTGGCGGCGGCACCACGGAAATCGCGGTGCTTTCGCTCGGTGGCCTCGTCTGGTCGCGCTCGCTCCGCGAAGCCGGCGACAAGATGGACGAAGCCATCATCCAATACCTGCGCCGTCAGGAAAACTTGATGATCGGCGACTCCACCGCCGAGCGCATCAAGAAGGAAATCGGCACCGCCAAAGCGCCGGATGTCGGCCAAGGCATGTCGATGCCGATCAAGGGGCGCGACAATCTCTCCGGCGTGCCGAAGGAAATCATCGTCACCGAAGCGATGGTCGCCGATGCATTGGCCGAGCCGGTCACCCGCATCGTCGACGCCGTGCGCCAGGCTTTCGAGCAAATGCCGCCCGAACTCGCCGCCGACATTTTCGACCACGGCCTGATGATGACTGGCGGCGGCGCATTGCTGCGCAATCTCGACACCGTCTTGCAGGAGCGCATCTCGATCCGCGTTTCGGTGGCGGACGATCCGCTGCGCTGCGTCGTGAAAGGCTGCGGCATCGCGCTCGACACCTTCAATTCGTCGGAAGCACGTCGCTTGCTGACGGAAGAAGTCTGACTGCGGCGCGAAGGTGCGGATCAGCGTCCGCTCAGGTAGAGGCAGACACCGCGCACCGGCTGCGGCGCGCGGTTTAAAAGAGGCGGCTTAGGTGGCCAGACGCAGGAGCGTTTTGCGGCGTACAGGTGGGGGACGGCGGATCCCCGCCGGCGTACTCCTGGCCATCGTGCTGGTGATCGGCGCGCTCGCGCTCATCGTCGCGCGTGTCGGCCTGACGCCTGGCACTGATGTCGCCATGCAAGCCGGCGATGACAGCGCCGCCGCAGCTGGCCGCGTTGCAACCGGCCCGGCTCGCGCTGGCCAAAACTTCTTCCAGCGCATTGGCGGCATGTGGAACGCCTCCGAGCGCGTGCAGGAGCTGGAGCGCGAGAACCGCGAATTACAGCAATGGCGTCAGCTCGCTGAGCGCCTCGCCGAGCGCAATGCGCGCTACGAAGAATTGCTGCGTATGCCGGCCGATGCATTCGGCGAATCCGCCGACATCGAGAACTCGATCGCTGCGCAACTGGTGCTTGATAGCGGCGGCCCGTTCACCCGCACGCTCGTCGCCAATGCCGGCGCCGATCACGGCGTCCGTATCGGCTTCATCGCCGTCAACGAAAACGGCCTCATCGGCCGCGTCGTCTCTGTTGGCCGCCGCTCCTCGCGCGTGCTGATGCTGGACGATTACAATTCCCGCATTCCAGTTCTTGGCGAAGCTTCGCGCGTGCGCGCCGTGCTCGCAGGGCAGGCGACGCGTCCGCCCGAACTGGTCACCCACCCCTACCAAATGCAGGCGCCGCGCATGGACTTCATCGTCGGCGCGCAAGCGCTGCGCGAAGGCGAGCGCGTGATCACCTCTGGTGACGGGGGGCTCTTTCCGCGAGGCATTCCCGTCGGCATCGCGCGCCGCCAGAATGACGGCAGCTGGCGCGTCGCGCTCGCCGCTGCGCAGCAGCCGATCGACTTCGTGCGCTTGATCCCGTTCATCGCTGTGCCGGCCCCGGAAGCTGACGCCGTCCAGGGCGAAGGCCCGCCGTTGACCGCATCCTCCTCAGTCTCCTCAATCACGCGCCAAACCATGGCGCCGCCGCCAACGGCGCCGAGCACGGCCCCGGCCGCCGCAGCGCCGCCGCGTCCGCGTCCCGCGCAGCAACAACAGCAACCGCGTCCGCAACAACAGCCGGCCGCCACCACGCCGCCCGCGCAGGAAACGCCGCCGCCCGCGACCCCAGCCGCGGAGCCGCAAGAGTGAACGCGTTTAGCCTTCGTGCGCCGAGCCGGCGCGCGTTGCGCGCGTGGGGTCTGGCGCTTGCGGTCGCGAGCGTGATCCTGCCAGCGTTGCCGCTCGGCCCATTGTTCGCACAGCCGCCTTTGCCGCTCGCAGTGTTGTGGGCCGCTTATGGCTGGGCCGCGGAAGATGAGAGCGGCTGGCGTGCGCCGCTCGCGCTCACGCTGCTTGGCCTCCTGCACGATCAGCTCGCCGGCGGCCCGTACGGGCTCTTCGTGTTGGTTTATCTCTCGGCCTATCTGATCGGCCGCATTGCAGCTGTCGCGATGTCAGCGCCCAATCTGGTTTCGCTCTGGGGCGGCTTTATCGTCACTGCGCTCTTGAGTATTTTGATCGTGGTCGGGGTCGAACGCTTGATCGTGCCGATTGCAGTCGTGCCGTACGCTGAGGCGGCGCTGATTACCGCGATCCTGTTTCCGTTGGTGCGGCCGCTCTACATGACCTCGACCAACAGCCCGTCAGGAGGGCGCAGATGAAGGGCAAACGCGTCGGCTCCACGCTCCCCAAGCGGGACGCGAACGTCATCTTCAATCGCCGTGCGGCTTTGCTGTCGTTCGCGGGCGCCGGCGTCATGGGCGCTATCCTGTTTCGCCTTGGCCAGCTTCAAGCCACCAATCTGATCAGCCGCGAATACACCGCCGCCGCCGACGAAAACCGCTTCGACACCCGCATCGTCGCGCCGCCGCGCGGCATTATCTACGATCGCTTCGGCACCATCCTGGCGCAAACCAGCAAGGACTATCAGGTCGCTGTCATTCAGGACGATGTCGACGATCTCGAAGAGGTTGTCGGCCGCGTCGGCCAAATCCTGGGGCTCAATGCCGAGTGGGCGCGCCGTGCCGTGCTCCGCGTCCGCGGCTCTTCTCGTTACGAAGCGCAGCCGCTCCAGGAAGGTCTGACCTGGGAGCAGTTCAACGCCATCAACGTGCGCCTGCCGGAACTACGCGGCATCGTCGCGCAATCGGCCGACGTGCGCGCATACCCGTATGACATCGTCTACGGCCACCCGATCGGCTACGTGCAAAAGCCAACGCAACGCGATCTCGACGCCGCCATGGCTGATCCGGAGCAGGGGCAGAGCCGCTCAGTCTATCTGCGCAATCCGCATGTGCGTGTGGGCAAAGCCGGCCTCGAAGCGTCGATGGAAGATGTGCTTCACGGCGAAGCCGGCTGGCGCAAAGTCATCGTCAACGCGCGCGGTGTCGAGCAGGGCGAGGACGAAACCGAGCGGCGCGATCCCATCCGCGGCTCTGGCGTCGTGTTGACGCTGGATCACGATCTGCAGCGCATCGCCATGCAGAATTTCGGCGAGCAATCCGGCTCCGCCGTGGTGATGGACATCTATAGCGGCGATCTTCTGGTGATGGCCTCAGCGCCGGGGTTCGATCCGAACCTCTTCGTCAACGGCATCAGCCAAGCTAATTTCGACGGCTACAATCTCGATGAGAAAAAGCCCCTCTACCACAAGACAGTAACCGGCGTGTACGCCCCGGGCTCGACGTTCAAGATGATCGTCGGCATCGCCGCCAAGCAAGCCGGCGTCGAAGACAATTGGGCGGTCGGGTGCTCGGGCGGCTTCTTCTACGGCGGTCGCACGTTCCACTGCTGGCGCGCCGGTGGTCACGGCCGCATGAACCTGCACGACGCGATCAAGCACTCGTGCGACGTCTACTTCTATCAAGCCGCCTTGCGCGCGGGTCCCGAACGCATCGCCGCCGTCGCCCGCCAGTTTGGCCTCGGCGAGCATTTCGACATCAACGTGCCGAACATCCGTGACGGCCTCATCCCCGATCCGGTGTGGTGGCGCGCCAACCGCAACGAAGGATGGACCGGCGGTCTCACCGTGAACTACGGCATCGGGCAGGGCGCCATGGGCGTAACGCCGTTACAGCTCGCTGTAATGGCGGCACGCCTCGGCAATAATGGGCTTGCAGTCGTACCGCGCCTCGTGCGCGAAACGCGCGCCACCGCTTCCGTTGATCCGCCGCGGCCGCCGCATATCGCCGGCGTCGAAGCTGAATATCTCGCGCGCGTCCGCGATGGCATGTACGGCGTCTGCAACGAGCCAGGCGGCACGGCGATGCGCGCTGGCGCGCTCGAACTCGTGCGCCATCCTGAAACCGGCGCGGCTGTCCCGCTCACGGCCGAGAACCGTTCTTGGCAGCCCGTTCAGATCGCCGGCAAAACCGGGACTGCACAGGTGCGCGCGCTGGGCTCCAACCGGGGCCGCCACTTCTCCACGATCGAATGGCGTTTCCGCGATAACGCGCTCTTCTGTTGCTTCGGCCCGTGGCACGAGCCGCGCTATGCGTGCGCCGTCATCGTCGAACACGGCGGCGCCGGCTCATCCGTCGCCGGTCCGATCGCCAAAGAGATCATGCGCGCGACATTGTTGCGCGATCCGTCGCGCCGCGAACCGGCAAGGCTCGCCCAACTCGAAGAACAATTGGGGCGCAGCGTATGACGATCGCCCTCAATCAAGGCTCGAACACGCTGTTCGATCGGTTCGCCAAACTGAACTGGGGGATCATCACGATCCTCTGCGCCATCGCCTTTGTCGGCGTGCTGATGCACTTCTCCGTCTCATCCGGCGCCTGGACGGACATGCCGCTGACGCACGCCGTCCGCTTCGCCGCGATGATGTCGGTCATCATTCTAGGGGCGATGCTGCTCGATGCGCGCTTCTGGTTGGCGATTGCGTATCCGCTCTACGGCGCGGCGCTCTTGTTGCTGGTTGGTGTCGAGCTCTTTGGCGCAACGCGCATGGGCGCCCAGCGTTGGCTCGATATCGGGCCGTTGTCGCTGCAACCATCCGAGTTGATGAAGGTCGCCATCGTGCTGGCGCTGGCGCGCTATTATCACCAGCTCGACGCGCGCAAGACCGGCACCGTTTTGTGGATCGTCCCGGCGTTCCTGATGATTGCAGCGCCGGTTGCGCTCGTCATGCACCAGCCTGACCTCGGCACCGCGCTGATGATCCTGTTCGCCGGCGTGTCGATTATGTTCCTCGGCGGCTTGCTTTGGCGTGTGATTGCAGCGGGGGCCATCGTCGCCGTCGGCGGCGCCATCTTCGCCTACACCTCGATCCTGCACGAATATCAGCGCGATCGCGTCAACGTCTTCCTCGGCATCACCGACGATCCGCTCGGCGCCGGCTATCACGTGCTGCAGTCGAAGATCGCCATCGGCTCGGCCGGCCTGTTCGGCCGCGGCTATCTGCAAGGCACGCAAAGCCAGCTCGACTTCCTGCCGGAAAAACATACCGACTTCATCTTCACGATGATCGTCGAGGAATTCGGCCTCGTCGGCGGCTTCCTCGTGCTCGCACTCTTCGGCGCGCTGATGGCGCTGACGATGCAAGTGGCGCTGCGCGCGCGCTCGCTGTTCGGCAAACTCGCCGCCGCCGGCATCGCCGCGACGCTCGCGTGCTATGTGTTCATCAATACGGCGATGGTGATCGGCCTCGTGCCCGTCGTCGGCATCCCGCTGCCGATCATCAGCTATGGCGGCACCGCCATGTTCACATTGCTGGCCGGCTACGCCATCGTCCTCAGCATCGACCTGCACCGCGACCAACACGGCGCGCGCGGGTGGTTGTGGTAGGGGGCAGGTGTCGGGTGTCGGGTGTCGGGTGTCGGGTGTCAGCGAAGGCGTGCGATTAGGCCGTTCAGCATTCGCGCGATTTCGGTGTAGGTCCGGTTGAGTTCGGTGTGCTGGGCTTGGTGATGTAGCCCAGATCTTTGGCGAAACGACACCAAAGCAATGTTTCGTCCGTGCTTCCTAGCGCCATCACTACATAGCGCCTGAACTCTGCCGCCGATCCTTGTTGTCTGCCGCGCCCCTCAGCCAAGTTTGCGCAGATGCCTTTGCTTGATCGACGGACTTGGCTCGTGAGTTCAAAGCGTTCATGGGCAGGAAAGGTCATTGCAAGCCGGTGAATATCCAGCGCGCCCTGGTAAGCCTTTTGAAAGACGATCAGGTCCCAGACCGATTGTCCGTGACCCTCGTTAGCGCTGTCGTCCCCGCTCATCCGACACCCGACACCTGATACCTGACACCTACCAGCTTGCTTTCTCCGCCATCCAATCCGTCGCGCGGATAAGCGCATCCACAATCCCAGGCTCAAGCGAGCTGTGCCCGGCATCGTGGATAACCTCCAACTCTGCTTCCGGCCAACGCTGCTTCAACTCCCACGCCGTCGTCATCGGCGTACACATGTCATAGCGGCCTTGCGCGATGCGGCAGGGGATGCCGCGCATGCGCGGCGCTTGATCCAAAAGCCAGCCATCATGCTCGAAGAAGCCGTGATTGACGAAATAATGGTTCTCGATCCGCGCAAACGCTTCGACGAACCGATCCTCGTTAAATCGTGACGGCAGCGCGCTCGGCCCTGCGATCGAAATCGTCTCACCTTCCCAGCGCGCCCACGCACGCGCAGCTTTGAGGCGGGTATCCCAATCCGGAGAGGTGAGGCGCTTGTGATACGCAGCGAGAAAGTCACCGTGCTCCGCTTCCGGTATCGCCGCCGCGTAGCGCGCGAACGCATCCGGAAACACCTGGCTTGCGCCATTCTGGTAGAACCAGTCGATCTCGCTTTTGCGCAGCGTAAAAATCCCGCGCAGCACTAGTCCCGCCACCCGCTCCGGGTGCTTGGCCGCATACGCCAACGCCAGCGTCGATCCCCACGAGCCGCCGAACACCAGCCATTTCTCGATCCCGAGCTTCTCGCGCACGCGCTCGATATCAGCGACCAAATCCCACGTCGTGTTCTCACGCAGCTCCGCGTGCGGCGTCGAGCGCCCGCATCCGCGCTGATCCATCATCACCACGCGATAGCGTTTCGGATCAAAAAACCGCCGCATCTCCGGCGAGGAGCCGCCGCCCGGCCCGCCATGCAGCGCCACCGCCGGCAGGCCTGATCGATTGCCGCTCTGCTCCACATACACCGTGTGCAGATCGGAGACCTTCAGCATCTCGGTCTGATTGGCCTCGATCGCGGGATAGAGGTCGCGGCGGTGTGGGGGCGTGTATCCGTACATGCCGCTTGGTTACGGGCAGGAGGCGCCAGGAGCAAGGCTAGCGCTACTTCCCCTCCCCCTTGGGGGAGGGGCGCCTCGCGTCACGGCGGTCACAATGCTACGCGCTAGCGACCGTGACCGCCGAATCCATCCTCAACTCCCGTGCCGCCCGCGTCACCATGGTGATGTCGGCGCTGTTCGGCACCACGGGCGTCATCCTCGTCTTTCTGCCGCGCTGGCTCGAAGTCGAACGCGCGCTCTCCGGCGCCGAAATCGGCGCAGTGCTGTCGCTGGCGCAATTCGCGCGCATCCTAACCGGCCCCGCCATAGCCTATTGGGCCGACGGCGCCAGCGACCGCGGCACGCCGCTGAAATACGTCTCCGTCGCCGCCGTGATCGCCTACGCCGCGTTCTTCTTCATCGCGCACGGCTTCTGGCAATTGCTCGTTCTCGGCTTCATCGCGCTTTCGCTCACGCAAGCGCTGACGCCGCTCATCGAAGCCGCAACTTTGCGCGCCACCGCGCAAGGCAAGCTCAGCTACGGTGTCGCGCGCGGCATCGGCTCGTTCGCCTTCATCGTCGCTAACATCGCCGGCGGCGTACTCATTTCCGGCTTCGGCTTAGGCGCCGTCGTCATCTGGGTGCTCTCCGGCTTAGCGCTCGTCGTCGCCACATCGTGGCTTGGTCTGAAGCACGATCCGCCACTCGTGCAGACGCGCGCTGCGCGCCTCGGCGCCATTGGCGAGCTGCTCCGCAATCGCCGCTTCGTCATTCTCATTATCGCGTGCGGCCTCATCCAAAGCGCGCACGGCTTCTATTATGGCTTCTCGACTATCGTCTGGCGCGGGCAGGGCATATCGCCGGAAATGGTCGGAATCCTCTGGGCCTTCGGCGTCGCCATCGAAATCGCGTTTCTCTTCAGTCTCCCGTTCATTGAGCGGCGCGTATCGTCTGAAGCTTTGATCCTCATGGGCGCTGGCGGCGGCATTGCGCGCTGGCTCGCCATGGGCTTTGCGCCGCTTGGCTTTGCGCTCTGGCCTTTGCAAGCGCTGCACGCGTTAAGCTTTGCAGCGGCGCATGTCGGCGCCATGCGCCTCGTGCACCGCGAAGCCGCGGAGCATTCCGCCACCATGGCGCAGACACTTTACGCAGCGCTATCGGCCGGCGTGCTGATGGGCTGTTCGACGCTGCTTTCAGGTTATCTTTACGATCATGTCGGCGCGCGTGGTTACTGGGCCATGGCCGCATTATGCGTTATCGGCGGCGGCCTCGCGATCTTGCTTTTGCAACCGCGCAAACGCGTTCCCGCCACACCACAGCCTTAAGAAATCGCCCGTCGCGCGGGAACATCGCCCGCTGCGCGCGTTTGGCTTCTTTGCCTAATATTTTCTGTTAGCGCTTATCGGTTGGGTGGGCAGGCACGCCCAACCGTACAGGGAACGACTCAAATATGGCCGCAACGGCCACTTTCGATTTCCGCGAGGATGACCGCGCGCCAGTGCTGGCGCTGCGCGGGGACTGGACGGTGGACACCATCGCCAGCCTCGAGGATGACCTGTCTGCGCTTGCTGCACGGCTAAAACCTGGCGCTGTCGTCGATGTCGGCGAGCTTGGCCGCTTCGATGTCGCCGGCGCGTATTTGATCGATCGCACCTTCCGCGACAGCCCCGCCGGCAAAGAAACCCGCATCGCCATTCGCGGCCAACACGTTAACGCAATTAAACTTCTTCAAGCTGCGCGCAAATCCAATGCCGAGCCCGCGCCGCCGCCAGAAAAGTTAACGGGCGTCGTCGGTGTCCTCGATAGCGTCGGCCGCAGCGTCGGCGCCGTCGGCGAAGAGATCATCGAAACCATCGGCTTTTTTGGTCAGACGCTGACCGTGCTTGCGGGCATGATCACCAATCCGCGCCGCATCCGTTGGGTCTCGATCGTCCACACGATGGAAGTCGCCGGCCTCAACGCGCTGCCGATCGTGCTCTTGCTTTCGTTCTTCATCGGCATGGTCGTCGCTTATCTCGGCGCGCGCATCCTCGGCGATTTCGGCGCGACCGTGTTCACCATCGATCTCGTCGCATTTTCCATGCTGCGCGAATTCGGCGTCGTCATCACCGCTGTCATTCTCGCTGGCCGCACCAACAGCGCCTTCACCGCCGAGATCGGCGCCATGAAGATGCGCCAGGAAATCGACGCCATGCGCGTCATGGGCATCGATCCGATGGATGCCCTGGTTGCGCCGCGTGTCATCGCCATGCTGGTGATGACGCCGATCCTCACGTTCGGCGCGATGATGTCCGGCATCCTTGGCGGCTTGCTGGTGTGCTGGGGTGAACTCGACATCAGCCCCGCCATGTTCTTTGCGCGTATCGCCGAAGTCGTTCCGGCGCAGCACTTTTGGGTCGGCTTCTCCAAAGCGCCAGCGTTCGCGCTCGCACTGGCCATTATCGGCTGCAAGCAGGGCCTCAGCGTTGGCGGTGATGTCGGCTCCCTCGGCCAGCGTGTCACGACATCCGTCGTGCAAGCGATCTTCATGGTCATCCTCTTGGATGCGATCTTCGCCCTCTGGTTCCTGGAGATGAATTGGTGAGCGAAGAAATCGCCATTCGCATCAAGGGCCTCGTCACTCGCTTCGGCGAGCAGACCGTGCATGACGGCCTCGACCTCGACGTGCGCCGCGGTGAAATCCTCGGCGTCGTCGGTCCGTCCGGCTGCGGCAAGTCCGTGCTGCTGCGCGAAATCGTCGGCCTCGACGAAGCGACGGAAGGGGAGATCACCTTCCCTTATTTTGAAGAGAATGACATTGAGCCACGCCGCGGCGTGATGTTCCAGGACGGCGCGCTGTTCTCGACGCTCACCATTCTCGAAAACGTCGAAGCGCCCTTGCGCGAGCACACGCAGCTTTCGGCGCCACTACGCGTACACATCGCTGCACTGAAGCTCTCCATGGCCGGCCTCGATCCAAGCGCCCACCACAAGAAGCCGGCGCAGATCTCCGGCGGCATGCGCAAACGCGCCGCCGTCGCGCGCGCCATCGCGCTCGATCCAGAATTGCTATTCCTCGACGAACCCACCGCCGGCCTCGATCCGATCTCCGCCGGCAATTTCGATGAGATGACGCGCGACCTCGCCCGCTCACTGGGGCTCACCGTGTTCCTCGTCACCCACGATCTCGACACGCTTCACGCCATCGCCGATCGCGTCGCTGTTCTTTACGGCGGCAAGGTCGCAGCGATCGGCACCATTCCGGAAATCGAGAAAGACGCCACCGGTTGGGTGGCGGAGTATTTTTCAGGACCGCGAGGCCGCGCCGCAACGCGCGGCGCAGCGGAAAGGTAGTCCCATGGAAACGAAAGCCAATTACGTCTTCATCGGTGCGGCGACAGTGCTCGGCGCAGTTCTGATCATGTTGTTCGCGATGTGGATCACGGGCGGCGAGCTGCGGCGCGGCTTCAACGAGTTTGACGTCGTCTTCGCCGATCCCGTGCGCGGCCTCACCGAAGGCGGCGAAGTGCGCTTCAACGGCATCAAGGTCGGCGAAGTCGATACCTTGCGCATCGACCCGGACAACACCAATCGCGTCATCGCCCGCATCCGCGTCTCGACAGACGTGCCGGTGAAAACCGATTCCACCGCCCAGCTCGAACCAATCGGCCTGACCGGCGTCACTCTCATTCAGCTTTCGCCGGGCAGCGCCAACGCCGAGCTTTTGCGTGCCGGCTTCGGCGGCCCGCCGCCGCGCCTTGAAGGTCGCGGCTCGCAAGTCGATGAATTACTCGCGCGCTCCGAAGACATCGCGCTGCGCGCCAGTGAAGCCATGGCCTCGGTCCGCGATCTGCTCACCGACGAAAACATCCAGCGCGTCACCCGCATCATCGAGAACCTCGAAACCGTGTCGTCGCAACTCGCAGCGCAGGATTCGGTGATCAATCAAGGCGGGCAAGCGGCGCAAGAAATCGCCACGCTCGCGCGCCAAATGCAGTCCGATCTCTCCGAACTCGATACGACTCTGCGCGAGATCAACAATGCCGCTAGCGTCGCCTCAGGCGAAACGCTGCCGGAACTTGCGCTCGCCGCCGAGGAAATCCGCCGCGCTGCGACCTCGATCAGCCGCGTCGCCAACAATATCGATGAAAACCCATCCGTCCTTACGCCGCGCGCGCCGCGGCCCACCGTGGAGCTCGATCAATGATGCGCGCCCTTCTTCTCGCCTCGCTGACCGCGCTCGGTGGTTGCATCACGCTGCTGCCCGAGCCGCCGCCGCCGCCGCGCACCTTCATCCTTGAGGCTCAGAACGTCACCGCCTCACAAGGCGCGCCTATCGACGCCGTCATTGGTGTCGCCACTCCCAATGGCGAACGCGCCATTCTTGGCGGCGACCTCATCTGGCGCACCGGCGATAGCATCGCTTACGTCGATCAAACCCAGTGGTCCTCGCGCGCGTCCGATGCACTCCAGCAAATGCTGGTTGAAACCATGGTGCGCCAAGGCCGCTTCCGCGCCGCCACACGCGCAGGCGAAGCCAGCGCCGATTTCGAAGTGCGCTGGGAAGTGCTCGACTTTGAGGTGCAGGAAGAGACCATGACGGCGCGTTTCGTCGCCGAAGTGCGGCTCGTCCGCCGCGGCCGCCAGATCGTCGCCTCGCGCATCATCTCGACTGAAGCGCCAGTCAGCGCGCGTTCGTCACAAATAGCGGCTGATGCGCTTGCGCGCGCCGCCCGTGAAGGCAGCGCGCGCATTGGGGAGTTTGCGGCAGATGCAGCGGCGGAAGCTTTGGCCTCCGCCGCTGCAGAAGACTGATTACGAGGCGAGCGCCGCGTCGATCAGCAGGTAAGCGCGAACCAGGTCCGAGCCTTCGCCCTTCTTCTCGCTCTTGGCGAGGTCCGGGCGTGAGCGGAACTGGGCGGCCAGTTCTTGCGCATTGGCGTTGCGCTTCATGTGGCGCGAGATGCGGCCCACGGCGCCCGGCGCTGCGTCCACCACCGCACGGCGGCGGGCAGTTGCGCCATCACGCGAAGAGCGAGCGATGCGGTCGAGATCGACCGGCGCCAACACGTCGTCGATATCGACGCCCGAATTGATCACCAGATTGATCGCGCCAGCGCGCAGCTCGTCATCGGCATTGCCGAACGAAGCCAGTTCGAGCGAGCCGCCTTCATTGGCCGCGGTCGGCGCGATTTCTTCTTCGCGCTGTTGCGGCGGCATGAAATTGCCCCACGAACCAAAGCCCTTGAAAGCGCGCTTCGGCTGCGTCTCGACTTCGGCGTAGGAAGAACCACCACCGGCGCCGCGCGCCACGGCCACACGGGCCGCCGCATGCAACGAGGTCGCTTCTTCCATCACAGCCGGCTCAGGCTGGCGCTGGACGCTGACCTTCTTCGCGCTCGCCGTGCTCGCCAGCGCGTTGAGGCGCTTTTCGATCGTGGCGGTGTAGCGGTCAGCAGCCGCTTCGCTTTCGACCGAAGCCGCACGCGCCGCGCTCGCTGCGCTTTGCAGCTTGGCCAGCGTGTCGTTCGCAGCTTCCTGCATGGCGACGCTTTCGGCGCGGATCAGTTGCGCCGCGCGCTTGGCTTCGAATACCGCGGTGCGCGTGGTTTCACGCACAGCGCCGGCCGTTTCGTTCGCCGCAAGCACAGCTTCCGCCGTCGCCTTCTTCGCCGTTTCGGTCAGACGCGTCGCTTGCGCCAGGCCTTCCAGCATTTCCGTCATCGCGCCGTTGAGGTGCGAGGTCGCGGCAGAGGCTTTGTCAGCGACGACATGGAAGTGCGCGGTGCGCTCGCCCATGATCGTGGCCGAAGCCGTGAACGAGGCGAGGTGGCTTTCGAGCGCATCTTCAGCAGCGACGACCTCGGTCTTCACCATTTTCGACGCTTCACGCAGCAAGCGCACTTGCCGGCCGATCGAATGCGCGATCGTTTCGGTTTGGTTCTTCAGATCGCCATTCAAGGCCACCACAGCGTCACGTTCGCTCTTCAGCGCGTGCGTCATGGTCTCGACGTTGTCACGCGAGGCCGCGACCGCTTCACCAAAGAGATGCGCGTTGCTTTGCGCCGCGCTCTCCAGCTCAGCGAGGCGGTTCAGCGCCGACGACACCGCGTCGTTCAACGACTCGATCTCGCCCTTCACCGTTTCAGTGAGCTGCTTGGCTTGCTGCTCGGTCGCTTCGGTCGGGAAGCGCGGCTCGCTCGTCATGCGTTGCGTCAGGTGCGTTGCGATGCGGCGCGCCTTCATGGCGTCGCCAGCGGCCGAAGCCGTCACCCAGAACAGCAGGGCAGGGCCGATCGCGAGCGCGATCAGGCCGGCTTGCATGGCCGGGTCCATATTCATCAGCGCATCGACGCCGAAATACGAAATCGGGCCGCCGACAGCGCCGGCGATCCAGAGAATGGCGGTCAATCCGCCCATGAAGGCGGCCCATGAGAAGCCAGTCTTCAATTTGGTTTGTGTTTCCGGTTCAACCACGGTCGGCTCGTCATGCGCCGTCACCGGGTCTTCAGATCCGAAATCCGGATCGGCGTCCGTGTCAGTATCGGCGTCGAGATCGCCGAAGGCCGCGAACGGATCGCGCTCATCGTCCTCTTGATCGAAGTACATCGTAAACTCCCGCGCAGCCCGCGGTTTGCGGGCGTTAACGAGGGCGGCTGCAACGGCCATGCCAGCGAGGCGAGTGGCTTTCCCGCACCAAGCGTGCCCCGATCTGGTGCAAACCCCGCGCCGCAAAGCGCTCTACGCGCGGAAATTAAGGTTGATGCGCGTTGCTGCGAGACGCCGGTCTCAATCCAGCTCGCGCGAAGTGGGAAGCATTAATGCGCGCCGGCACGCGAAGGCGGTTCAGAGTCCGCTTTTCGCCGGAAGCGGACACTAGCGGATCCGTGATAAGAGCTAGTCCGGGCCGGTATCAGAAAGATCGAGCTATGAGGATTCGCAGCGCAGTGTTCGTCGCGCTCCTGTTCGTCGCGGGGTGCTATCGCGCGGTCGGAGTCGATGTCGAGCAGCTCCCCGATGGCCGCCTAGCGATTGCTGCGACGGAGCGCTCTTGGAGCTTCAAAGGACCTTGCATAGAGCAGGCATGGCTATATCGCACGGGATCAGAGCGCCGGGTTGAGCTGTGGAGTATCGCGCGAGGGAATGCGGAGCGCTGCGTCAGTTCGTTCACATACCCGGACGCTCCAGTCGGATACGAGATTATAGTGCCGCTTAATGAAACCGCTGCTCCGCAGCCAGGTGACCATCTTGAGATTGAGATTCGCGGGAGCGGATTTGATGGCGTCGCTCGGTTCGTGAAGGCGTAGGCCAACGTCCGCATTCGATGCCGTGGACGGCTCTCCCCCCACCGGCGGCGTATGCTTCCGGTTTGAGCCGGAGGAGAGCCATGAGCAACGTAGTCACAATCGGGTTGGATATCGCGAAATCGGTTTTTCAGC
>LNEK01000037.1 GCA_001464425.1 Alphaproteobacteria bacterium Ga0077535 | reverse complement strand
AATAATAGATGCGGCGGCGCTGCTTCATCGGCCTTCACTCCAGTCGTCTCAAAAAGACTAAAGTGTTGCAGCGACCAGTTGAGGTCACAGCGAAAAGCAGTCGGCTTGTGATTAGCGCGCCACTGACGCTGCGCGTCTAAATACGGTGCGGATGGTGAAGTTGCTCACGAGCCTTCGCACGCCCGGCAAGCGCGAGAGCGTGTCTTGGTGGATGCGCTCGTAGCGGTCGTCGTCGCGGATGACGATGCGGAGGAGATAGTCGCTCTCGCCGGTCATCAGGTGGCAGTCCTGCACTTCGCGGCATTGTGCGACGGCGCGTTCGAACTTGGCCATGGTCTCGCGGCGCTGATCTTCGAGCGTCACCGCGACGAAGACGGTGGCGCTGCGGCCCATGGCTTTCTCGGAGAGGATCGCGGCGTAGCCCTCGATGACGCCAGCAGCTTCGAGCGCTTTGACGCGCCGGTGGCAGGCGGAAGGCGAAAGGCCGACGCGTTCGGCCAAGACGGCGGCGGTCATGGCGCCGTCGCGTTCAAGCTCGACCAGGATTTTGTGGTCGAACTCGTCGAGGGAGACGGGAGAATTTTCCGGCATGGCGCCATATACGCGCAAAAATAGGCGTTGAGGAGCCTTTGGGGCTCAAAATATCTAAGAAAAAGCGTCGCAGACGGGATATTTCCCCGCCAACAGGAGGAATTCCAATGCGCGTCGGCTGCCCGAAGGAAATCAAGGTCCATGAATATCGCGTCGGCCTGACGCCGGAGAGCGCCGCCGAATTGGTGCGCGCCGGGCATGAGGTGTTTCTGGAAACCAAAGCCGGCGAGGGCATCGGCGCGCCGGATAGCGTGTACGAAAAAGTCGGCGTGAAAATTCTGCCGAACGCCGACGCCGTGTTCGAAAAGGCCGAGATGATCGTGAAGGTGAAGGAGCCGCAAGCGGTCGAGATCGCGCGGCTGAAGCCGCACCATGTGCTGTTCACGTATCTCCACTTGGCGCCGGATCCGGAGCAGGCGGAAGGGCTGATGAAATCGGGCGCGACGTGCATCGCGTACGAGACGGTGACGGATCGTGACGGCCGCTTGCCGCTGCTGAAGCCGATGTCGGAAGTTGCTGGCCGGATGGCGATCCAGGTTGGCGCGTACTTCTTGGAGAAGGCGCACGGCGGCCGCGGCGTGTTGCTGGGCGGCGTGCCGGGCGTGCAGCCGGGCAATGTCGTGATCCTCGGCGCCGGCGTTTCTGGCTACAACGCAGCGCAGATCGCAGTCGGCATGCGCGCGCGCGTGCAAGTGTTCGACAAGAACCCGGGGCGATTGGAAGAGCTCGATCGTGAGTTCAATGGCCGTCTCGAGACGGTGTATTCGACCAGCGCCGCAATCGCCGAAGCGATCAAGGATGCTGATGTTGTCGTTGGCGCCGTTCTGGTTGCCGGCGCAGCCGCGCCGAAGCTGATCACGCGCGACATGCTGAAGACGATGAAGCCGGGTTCTGTGTTGGTCGATATTTCGATCGACCAAGGCGGCTGCTTTGAAACGTCGAAGGCGACGACGCACTCAGAGCCGACGTTCGTGGTCGATGGCATCGTGCACTATTGCGTCGCCAACATGCCGGGCGCGGTGTCGCGCACGTCAGCGTTTGCGCTCAATAACGCGACGTTGCCGTTCACGATGGCGCTGGCCAATAAAGGCTACAAGCAAGCGCTGAAGGACGACCCGCATTTGGCGAATGGTCTTAACGTCTATGAAGGCGCCATTACCCACGAAGCGGTGGCGCGCGATCTGGACAAGCCGTTCAAGCGGCCGAGCTGGCTGGGCTGAGCCATCGCGGCGCCAGATACAGTTGCGTAGACGGTTTATTCAGCGCCCTTAAGGTAAAGCAGCTTACACCTAATTCGTGTGAGCTGATCATGACCGCGACTTGCAATGGCTGCCGCGATGGCGCCGCGTTTGACCTGCCGATCACGATGGCGTTTCAACCCATCGTAAACGTCCGCACCGAGACCGTGTTTGCGCACGAAGCTTTGGTGCGCGGCGTGGGGGGAGAAGGCGCGGGCGCGGTTTTGGCCCGCGTTTCAGAGGAAAACCGCTACGCGTTCGATCAGAATTGCCGCGTTAAGGCGATCGAGCTGGCGGCTGACCTGAAGCTCGCCGAGCAGGGCGCCCTGCTTTCGATCAATTTTCTACCAAACGCTGTCTATGAGCCGCGCGCGTGCATCCGCCTCACGCTCGCGGCGGCGATGCGCACGAAGTTCCCAGCTCAGAACATCATGTTTGAGTTCACCGAAGCGGAGCGCCTGGATACAGCGCACGTGCTCAATATTTTGCGCGTCTATCGCTCGATGGGCTTCAAGACCGCGATCGATGATTTTGGCGCTGGCTACGCTGGTCTTGCTCTGCTTTCGGCGTTTCAGCCGGATCTGGTGACACCAGCAGCGTGAAGCAAACCATCTTGCGCAATACGATCAACATGCTGCGCGACCTCGGCATTACGCCGATCTGCGAGGGCGTTGAGAGCGTCGGCGAGTATGAGGCGCTGCGCGAGCGGGGTGTTGATCTGATGCAGGGCTATTTGTTTGCGAAGCCCGCGCTGGCCGCACTGCCGGCGCCAATCTGGCCCGGGCAGGAGACCGTGTTGCGTCGCCAAGGCGCGATCACGCACGGCGGCGCCCAAACTCGATAAGCCGGTCAAGGCGCGGAGCGGGCTCTAATTTTCAGGGCGCTGTCGCGGCGCTGATCATCAGCTCGTTTGGTGGGTTGATTTCGGCGTCGCGCGTCCATGCTACGATGATGTGGCGGGTGCGGCTGCTGATCTCGCCACTGGCTTCGTCGTACAGGCTTTCTCGCAGTTCTAGGTCAACGCGGCCCGGGGTTTCGCTGACGATGCGATAGTCGAGAAAGTCGCCGAGCTGGAAGATCCGCCAGCCTTCGGCCGGGTTCATGTAGAACGCGATGTAGGTGTAAAGGCCGTTCATGGCGGGATCGCCGCCGGCCGTGCCGAAGAGTTTGACGCCGCTGTTTTCTTCCAGCGTCAGATCGTCGACGCTGACAACTTGGACCGCGCCGTTGAGATTGTCGTCCACGTCGGTCTGCATCAAGGCCGTAGGTTCGCCTGTGGCGGTGAGCGGTGCGGCTGCGCTTGCGGCGGGAGCTGATGCAGGCGTCTCTGCCGGCTGACTGCAGGCGGCGGCCAGGGCGGCAAGGGTAATGAATAGGCTGCGCGGCATCAAGGCGGTTCCGTTCTTAAGACGCAGAGCTGCGCCGTGGCTCGACTATAGCAGAGAGACATGGCTCTGAAAGCACGGCGCCTTGTCTCATGCGCGCCGACCTGATGCAAAGGCCGCGGCGCCACGCCCAAGGCATAAAATGGATTCCGTATTCGTGCTGTCGCGCCGGCACAGCATCTGGCGCGTGATGCTGGATGGGGTGTTCTTCGGCGATTTCAGATCGAAATCGAATGCATTGGAGTGCGTCGAGGATACGCGGCGTGCGTTTGCGCCTGGGCGCACATCCCGCATCGATATCATCGAGCCCACTGCTTAATTGCAGCGCAATGCCACGCGGGCGCCTCTACCATGAACGGATCGTCGGCTTCTTTGAAGCGCTCCGACGGCTGAGAGAGTTTTCTCGCTTCGGAGTTCGGCATGCGAAGCGGCGTGAAATCTCTTCCTTGGCCAGCATTCGCGCTTGGCGCCGTGCTTTGGTTTGGCGGCTGGAGCCTTTACGGGTTCCTCGTGACGCCGTGATTTCGCAGCTGCTGCGCGCTAGCGCCGCGGGCGCGCTGTTTGTTGAAGATCCTGGGCGGTCAGCGTGATGTTCGTTGTCGGGCCAGTATCAGCGAGGATGCGCCGAGCAATCATTTCGTTGGCTGGCGCGAGCACGTTGAAATGGTCGGCGCCGGCCACCTCCACGAAACTGATGTTGGGGTTCTGATTGCGGTCGCGCATGGCCTGTAGCTGATCAATATTGCCGTCTGTCGCCTCGATCACGAACAGGCGTCCTCGCACGGACGGCATCCAAACGATCGGTGCGCGTAGCAAGCGCTCCCAATCGGGCAGGGCGGCGAAGTCCGCCGGAATGAAATCGGGCCCATAAGCATGCGCCGCCGCCACTGGGCCAAACGAGAATACCGCACGGAAGCGGTCGCTGGCCTCCGCGACAAGAAACACCAGCGTGCCGCCGGTGCTGTGACCGCCCAGATAGATGCGCGTAGGATCAACGTGCGGCTGCTGTGCGAGGAAATCGGCAGCGGCCAGCACGTCGTCGATCTCGCCGAACAATCCCTCAAGCTGACCCGGATTGGTGTTGCCGCCGCGTAGCGACGGAAACATCATGACGATGCCTGCATTGCGATAGGCGGCGGCGGATTGATCATTATCGCGGGGCCGCGGGCTCCAGACATCGCCAATCGTGTTTGTCTCGCCCCCTGTCATCCAGATAATCGCTGGACGGCGTACGCCATCGCCGGGGTTGGGGGTGATATACGCGCCGAGCGAGCCCACCGCGGACGGATAAGTGATGCGCTCGAACACGCCGGAGGGCGGCGTAGGCAGAGGATCGGGCGAGGACGATGCGTAATGGATGCTGGTTTGCACTTCGGTGCGGAGCTGCGCGAACTGGTCGAGGGGCTGGGCCTTGGCGATACCAGCCGCACAAATCGCAAGAGCGGCCGCCGCTATCGCGCTGAAAAATCGCATCGTATCCCCCGCGTTCGTCCGGCCAGATGCTAGGCGGGCGCTGGCGATCTCGCAACGCTGCTGACCCTCGCCGGCGGACATGACAGGATAAGGCATGGCTGTGACCAAGGCGCGTGTGCGGAAATTGGCGTTAGCGCTCGAGGGCGCGAGCGAGGTTGTGCATGTCGATCGGCCGGCATTTCGAACCAAGCGCAAGATTTTCGCGACGTTGCCGCCGGATCGCGAGGCGGTGAACCTGATGTTCGATCCGCCGACGCAGGAATTTTTCTGCGAACAGGCGCCGGGCGTAATTGAGCCGCTCGAAGGCGGCTGGGGCCGCATGGGCATGAGCCGCTGCAATCTGAAGCTGGCAGACGAAGCGACCGCGCATTCGGCGCTGAAGGCCGCGCACGCGCTGGCGTTGCCGAAGCCAAAGAAGGCCAAGAAATAGGCGCGCTGAGCGTGCGGTAGTCACATCTGCGTGCGGAGCGCGTCCGGCGTGGACCTTGCGTGCATCCTTCGTGTTGATCGTGTGCTGGCGCGCCGTGAAAGGTTTTGTTCAGCATTAACGCGCACCGTGAAAGGGTTCGGAGTACGCCAATGCTCGAGAAAAAAATCGGCGAGCCTTGCCCGACCTGCGAGACGCCGCTGCAACGGCGCCGCTCCACGTTTCGCACTGTCGCCGGCGATATCGCCTACTGCGCCCGTTGCTGCTCTTCGTTTGAACTTGCGCGCGATGATGAGAAGGCAGTGGCCTTCCCGTCGGAGCTTGCGCCGATCTGAGGGCTACTAGCCCGGTGCGTGCTCGAGGTTCGCGTCGGGGATCAGCGCGCGCATGCGATTGCCGAATGAGATGAGGCAGACTTCGCTCGGCGCTAGCGGGCCAGTGGTGTAGCTTGAGCTTTCCATGCCGGCTTGCACGCCTTCGATCAGCACGGTGTCCTCGGCGTTGACCTGGCGATTGATGCGCCAGTTGAGATAGCGCGCGGCGCGGAGTTCGCGGCTGGTTTCCGGATGCACGTAAGCGATTTCGCGGATCATGGTTTGCGTGGCCGAGACGGGCACGAATTGCATGAAGTCGACTTGGTCCGGGTAGATGTCGAAGGCGACGTTGGGCCAAAGTTTGTAATAGGCCCAGAGGCGGCGGCGCTCGGGCGGGATATGCGTGAGCGTGGAGAGCAGCTGCTGGTATTGGCGTTCGGGCCAGTGGTTCGACGGCGTTTCCGTCACCTCGCCCCACATTTTATCGATCCAGGGTTTGGCTTCGATTTTGTAGCTGCCCGCGAGCAGGCGCGAGAGGCCGGGGTGGGCGACCGGGATGTGCATGCCGTCGGAATAATTGTCGCCGACGTTTTTCCAGTTCACCGGACGCGGGCGGAGCGTGACACGGCCGTTGGGGATGAGCTTTTCCAGTTCGAACGCGGCGAGTTCGTCTGCGTAAGGCGCTGTCATCTCGGCCACGCTCGGCAAGCCCGGCGCGAAGCGGATGAAGATGAAGCCGTAGGCGATCTCTTGCTCAATCGGTTTCAGCGCGAGCGCATCAGCATCGAGATTCTCGAACCCCTGCCATTTCGGCGCGCCCGCGAAGCTGCCGTCGAGTTTGTAGCTCCAGGCGTGATACGGGCAGACGAGGCGGTGGCCGCATGAGCCGCGCGCTTCGGTGGCGATCTTGCCAGCGCGATGGCGGCAGACATTGTGGAAGCTGCGCAGAGCGCCGTCTTCGCCGCGCACGGTGACGACCCGGTCGCCCAGAATGTCGAGCGTCAGATAATCGCCGGCTTTGGGCGCGTCGTTGACGTGGCCCATGATGTGCCAGGCTTGGCGAAAGATTTTTTCGCGCTCCAGATCGAAGAAGCGCGGGTCGGTGTAAAGCCAAGCGGGGAGCGATTGCGGCTGCATGCGCTAGACGTATAGCACGCCTTCGCTGACCTTCACTGCTTTGCCCGCGATGCGTGCGCCGCTGAGTTTGCGGTCCGTGATTTGGACTTCGAGGCCGATCAAAGAAGGCCGACCCATTTCGACGCCCTGCAGGATGGGCAATGTGTGCCAGCCGTCGGGCAAGTCTTCGCAGCGCGCGAGCTGGCCGGCGAAGGCGACGGCGGCGCTGCCGGTTGCCGGATCTTCGACAATGCCGATCTCCGGCGCGAACATGCGGGCGCGGAAGCTCTCGGAGGCTTTGCGCTCGGCGCGGGTGTAGACGAACACTTCGGTGGCGCCGAGCGTGGTTGAGATTTCGCCGCTGGTGAGCCGGGCGCGTGCGAGCGTGGCGATATCGGCAACCGGGATCATCACGAACGGCACGCCGGCCGAGAACAGCGACGGCGTATGGCGGCCAAAGCCGATATCGGCGACGTCGAGCCCAAGCGCTTGGGCGCAGACTTGTGGCGTTGGATCGGCGCCGGCGGGCTCAGAGAGTTTCGGCGCCATGAACTCAGCGAAGCTCGCGCCATCGGGATCAAGTGTGACGCCGCAGCGGACGGGGCCGATGCGCTCTTCCAGTATGAGGATGATGTCGCTCTTGGTCGCGTGGCGGCGCTCGGTGATGGCGACGGCGCAGCCGATGGTGGGGTGGCCGGCGAAGGGGAGCTCTTTGGTCGGTGTGAAGATGCGCGCGCTGGCTTCGTGCTGCGCGTATTCGGCGGCGCGCACGAAGATGGTCTCGGACAGATTGAACTCGCGCGCGATGGTTTGCATCTGCGCATCGCTGAGCGCGTCGGCCTCGAACACGACGGCCAGCGGATTGCCGGCGAAGCGGGTGTCGGTGAAGACGTCATAGGTGGCGAAAGGGAGTTGCATGGTCCGCTTGTAGGGCGGTTGAAATGCAGCAGCAATATTGCCGGGTTATCAATCTCGGCATGAAGAGATTTGCAGGATCGCTGATTGCGGCGGCGCTGTTGGCGTCATGTGGGGAGCGGACGGCGCCGAGCGCGGTTGACGTGTGCAGCGCCGACGCTGTGCGGGCGGACGTAGTGGCAGTGCTGGCCGAAGTCACGCGGGCGACGCGGGCGAAGGATATCGACGCTTATATGCGGCTCGTGCCGGAGGAGTCGGTGATCGATGACACGAGTGGTGAGCTTGTGGATCGAGATCAACTGCGCGCGAACGTGTTGCGCGACTGGGCGATTATTCCCGAGACGCTACGGCTGGAGCATGTTGTTGGCGATGTCACCATGAATGGCTGCGATGAGGCTGTGGTGATGGTCGACCAGACCTGGGAGCGGACGATGCTGCGGCCCGATAACGAGCCGGGCACGGATCGTATCCTGACGACGCAGCGGCATCGCGAAATCTGGCGGCGGACGGCGAATGGCTGGCGCGGCTTCGAGATCGAGGAGCTTGGCGGAGAGATCTTTGTGAACGGCGTGCGTTACGGCGCGAATTAGAGCAGCTTGGCGAGCGCGGCGCGGAAGCGGCGGTCGCGTTTGAGGAAGACTTCGCGGCTCATCGCTTCGCGGCGCGTGTCGTAGCGCTCGGCGTAGAGCAGCACCCAGGCGCGCCCGCGCGTCGAGCGCGCGCCGAGGCCGGCATTGTGCAGCGCGAGGCGGGAGTCGATGTCGACGGTCCAGCCGACATAGGTGCGGCGGTCGGCGCCAAGCGCGCTGCCGAGGACGTAGACGTAGCCGTGAGTGCTCATGTCACGCGCTGGATAAAACTCACATCGTCATCCCGGAGCCGCGCAGCGGCATCCGGGACCCAGGGGCAAAACGCACAGCTCGTGGCCCCTGGGTCCCGGGTCTCGCTTCGCTCGCCCGGGATGACGATGTGTATTTTGTCACGCTCAGTTGAAGCCTCCAAAGTTGACAAACTTTGGTTCGAGATATTCGTCCAGGCCTTCGACGCCGCCTTCGCGGCCTAAACCGCTTTGTTTCACGCCGCCGAATGGGATGACTTCGTTCGAGAAGATCCCGTCATTGATCGAGACCATGCCGGACTCGATGCGTTCGGCGACGCGCCAGGCGCGGTGGATGTCCTTTGTGAAGAAGTAGGCGGCGAGGCCGAAGGGCGTGTCATTGGCGATGGCGACGGCTTCGTCTTCGGTTTTGAAGCGGATGAGCGGCGCGACCGGGCCGAAGATTTCTTCGGTGTTGACGCGCATCTCGCGGGTGACGTCGGCGAGTACGGTGGGTGTGTAGAATTGCGCGCCGGCTGCGTGCTTCTTGCCGCCGGTGAGGGCGGTGGCGCCGGAGGCGAGCGCTTCTGCGACCATGCGTTCGACTTTCTCGATGGCTTTCTGATCAATGAGTGGCCCGATCTCGACGCCGTCCTGATCGCCTGGCCCGACTTTGAGTTTGGCGACGGCTTCGCTCAGCTTCTTGGCGAAGGCATCATAGATGCTGTCTTCCACTAAAATGCGATTGGCGCAGACGCAGGTTTGGCCGGCGTTGCGAAACTTCGACATGATCGTGCCTTTGACGGCGAGATCGAGATCGGCGTCGGCGAACACGATGAGCGGCGCGTTGCCGCCGAGTTCGAGCGAGACTTTCTTGACCGTCGAGCCGATGCAGGCGGCGCCGAGCTTTTTGCCGACTTCGGTCGAACCGGTGAACGAGAAGTGGCGCACCAGCTCGCTCTCGCACATCACTTTGCCGACGGCGGAGGCGTTCTCGGTGGTGACGACGTTGAACACGCCCGGCGGCAGGCCGGCTTGTTCGGCCAATTCAGCCAGCGCGAGAGCGGTGAGCGGCGTTTGGTGCGGCGGCTTCAGCACGATGGTGCAGCCGGCGGCGATGGCGGGGCCGGCTTTCCGCGTGATCATCGCCATCGGAAAATTCCACGGCGTCACCGAAGCGCAGACGCCGATCGGCTGCTTCAGCGTCACATAGCGGCGGGTGTCGGTGGTCGTCGGGATGACGCGGCCATAGGCGCGCTTCGATTCCTCGGCGAACCATTCGATGAACGAAGCGCCGTACGCCGCTTCGCCCTTGGCTTCGGCGACTGGCTTGCCGCCTTCGAGCGAGATGAGGCGCGAGAGCCGATCGAGATCGGCCATCATCAGATCGTACCATTTGCGCAGGATCGCGGCGCGTTCCTTGGCGGGTTTGGCGGCCCAGAGCGGGAAGGCGGCGTGCGCGGCGGCGATCGCTTCTTCGGTTTCGGCCGCGCCGAGATCGGGGACGTGGGCGATCACCTCTTGAGTCGCCGGATTGTAGACCGGGAACCGCTTCGCACTCGCACGCCACTTGCCGTCGATATAGGCGTCAGACCGGAACGCGAGGGCCATTTTACGTGTTTCCTTATCTCGGATGAGACGACATTGCGCACGCGCAAAGCGGCTTCAACCCCTGTCCGCGATCTTGCTCCGGAAATGTGGCGCGCCGCCGAACGCGGGCGTATAGATTTGAGCACAGGAGACCGCGCATGAGCTGGAAAGATGTTCTGGTCATCGTTTCCGAGGCCGAGGAGGATGAGTCCGCGCTGGCGCTGGCGGAGGCGCTCACCAAGCAAAGCGGCCAATGCCATCTCTCCGCGGCTTTTTTGACGCCACTGCCGGACGAGCCCTTGGCTTATGAGCCGACAGTCGTCGCCGGCGTTTGGGCGGAATTGCTCGGCCGGGCGCGTCAGGAGGCTGACGCTGAGCGTAAGCGTGTCGAGGCGCGGCTGGCGCGCTGCGACAAGCCTGTGGAATTGCGCAATGCCGAGGCGCTGTCGCGCGATCTAGGACGCGTCGCGGCAGTGCATGCACGCTACGCCGATGTCGCGGTGATGGCGCGGCCGGTGGAGGGCGCGGGCGCCGATCTGCGCGAAGAGATTATCGAGGGCGTGTTGTTTCACTCGGGGCGGCCGGCCCTGATCGCGCCGCCCGGATGGAAAGGGACGAGCATCGGCAAGCGCGTTGTGGTGGCGTGGGACGCGAGCCGCGAAGCGACGCGGGCGCTTTCGGAGGCGGACGATATTTTGGAGTTCGCCGAAGCGGTCACGGTGCTGACGGTGGACGCCAAGCCGAAAATGTTCGGCCACGGCGATCAGCCGGGCGCGAATATCGCAGCGCACCTTTCGCGGCGCGGGCTGCCGGCTGAGGTGCGGAACGTCGACAGCATGGGGCGTTCGGCGTCGCTGGCGATCATGGACGAAGCGACGGCGCTGGGCGCCGATCTCGTGGTAATGGGCGGCTATGCGCATTCGCGGTTGCGCGAATTGGTGTTCGGCGGCGCAACGCGTGAGTTGTTGCGTACGGCGACCGTGCCGTTGCTAATGGCGCATTGAGAGCAGGCGGGGGGCTGGATGGAAAGCGTTGTGCAGATCGGCTCACTCGATCTTTCGTGGATCGATATCGCGATCATCGTTGGACTGGTGATCGTCGTGGTTTGGGCGGCGCTAAAACTGGTGACGCGGCTGGTGCTGGGCTTGGTGATTGTGGTGGTGCTGGCGGCGCTGTTTATGGGCGTGAACTTCCAGGAATTTGGGCTGCGGTTTGGGTGAGTTGAAAACCAGGCGCGGCCCCCTTGTGTGCCCCATTCGCCACACTAAGTCTTAGCCACAACACTCATGCCGCGTTGACGGGCCTCAAGGACGTCAGCGCGGGGACGCCTTAGGGGTCGCTCATGGATTTGGAAAAGCTCACCGAGCGTGCGCGCGGATTCGTGCAAGCCGCTCAAACGATCGCGATACGCGAACAGAACCAGCAGCTGGAAACCCAGCATTTGCTGAAGGCGCTGTTGGACGACCGTGAAGGTCTCGCGGCGCAGCTTCTCACCACTGCCGGCGCCAATGCGCGCCAAGCCGCCGACGAGGTCGACAAGGCCGTGCAGGCGTTGCCGAAAGTGCAAGGCGGCGGCGATCGCATGTACGCGGCGGTCTCGTTCAACCGGGCGCTCGATATGGCGGAGCAGGCCGCGACGAAAGCGGGCGATAGTTACGTCACCGCAGAGCGATTGCTGTTTGGGCTGGCGGTTGCGGATGGCAAAGCCTCGGAGATTTTGAAGAAGGCGGGGCTGACGCCGCAAAAGCTGGAAGCGGCCATTGCGGAGTTGCGCAAGGGGCGCACGGCGCAATCCTCGTCGGCGGAAGATAGCTATGATGCGCTAAAGAAATATGCGCGCGATCTGACCGAGGATGCGCGCAAGGGCAAGCTCGACCCAGTCATCGGGCGCGACGAAGAAATTCGGCGGACGATCCAGGTGCTCTCGCGGCGCACGAAGAACAATCCGGTGCTGATCGGTGAGCCGGGCGTAGGCAAGACCGCCATCGCCGAAGGGCTCGCGCTGCGCATCGTCAATGGCGACGTGCCGGAGAGCTTGAAGCACAAGAAGCTGCTGGCGCTCGATATGGGCTCACTGATCGCCGGCGCGAAGTTCCGCGGCGAGTTTGAGGAGCGGCTGAAGGCGGTGCTAAACGAAGTCATCGCCGCCGAGGGCGGGATCATCCTGTTCATCGACGAGATGCACACACTTGTCGGCGCCGGCAAAGCCGATGGCGCGATGGATGCGTCCAACTTGCTGAAACCGGCCTTGGCGCGCGGCGAGCTGCATTGCGTCGGCGCGACGACGCTGGATGAGTATCGCAAACACGTTGAGAAAGACGCGGCTTTGGCGCGGCGCTTCCAACCGGTGTTCGTGAACGAGCCGAGCGTTGAAGATACGATCTCGATTCTGCGCGGGCTCAAGGATCGTTACGAGCAGCACCACGGCGTGCGCATTTCGGATGCCGCGATCGTGGCGGCGGCGCAGCTTTCGCACCGCTACATCACCGATCGTTTTCTGCCGGATAAGGCCATCGACCTGATGGATGAAGCGGCATCGCGGCTTCGCATGCAGGTCGATTCCAAGCCCGAAGAGCTGGACGAACTCGATCGGCGCGCACTGCAGCTGAAGATCGAGCTCGAGGCGCTGAAGAAAGAAAAGGATTCTGCGTCCAAAGAGCGCGTCGGCAAGCTGGAAACGGAAATCCGCGAGATCGAGACGCGATCGGCGGAGCTTGCCTCGCGCTGGTCGGCGGAGAAGCAGAAGCTGCAGGTGACGTCCAAGTCGAAGGAAGAGTTGGAGAAGCTGCAGACCGAGTACGAGAACGCGGTGCGCCGCGGCGATCTCGCGCGCGCGTCTGAGCTGAAGTACGGGCGCATTCCGCAATTGGAAAAGCAAATCGCTGACGCTGAGAGCGCGGGCGGTGACGGGACTGGCCTCGTAAAAGAAGTCGTCGATGCTGAAGCCATCGCCGGTGTTGTGTCCCGCTGGACGGGTGTGCCGGTTGAGAAAATGCTCGAAGGCGAGCGGACCAAGATCCTGGCGATGGAAGATGCGTTGCGTGGCCGCGTGATCGGCCAAGAGCCGGCTTTGCGCGCGGTTGCCGATGCGGTGCGGCGTGCGCGTGCCGGCCTGCAGGACCCAAATCGGCCGATCGGCTCGTTCATGTTCTTGGGGCCGACGGGCGTTGGCAAAACTGAACTGACGAAGGCGTTGGCCGAGTTCTTGTTCGATGATGAGCACGCTCTGACGCGCGTGGATATGTCCGAATACATGGAGAAGCACTCGGTCGCGCGTCTGATCGGCGCGCCTCCGGGCTACGTTGGCTATGAAGAGGGCGGTGCGCTCACCGAAGCGGTGCGGCGTCGGCCGTATCAGGTGATCTTGTTCGACGAGATCGAGAAGGCGCATCCGGACGTGTTCAACGTTCTGCTGCAAGTGCTGGACGATGGCCGCCTCACAGATGGCCAGGGCCGCACCGTCGATTTCAAGAACACGATCCTGATCATGACGTCGAACGCCGGCGCGCAATTCTTGTCGGAGCAGCCGGACGGGGCCGATGTGGAAGATGTGCGCGATCTGGTGATGGGCGAAGTGCGTGCGCGCTTCCGGCCGGAATTCCTGAACCGGATCGATGAGATCATTCTCTTCCGCCGTCTCGAGCGCGATCAGATGGGCGCCATTGTCACCATCCAGTTGAAGCGCTTGGTGCAGTTGCTGGCGGCGCGCAATATCACGATCGAGCTTGATGCGCGCGCCAAGGGCGAGCTGGCCAAACGCGGCTACGATTCAGCTTGGGGCGCGCGGCCGCTGAAGCGTGTGATCCAGAAGGATGTGCAGGACCCGTTGGCGCGCCTCATCCTCGAAGGGCGCGTGAAGGACGGCGACCACATCACCGTGACGTTCGACGGGAATGACTTCCTGTTCAACGGCGCGAGCGAACGGGCGGCCGCGTAGCGACTAACTATCGGCATCCCTGCGCCGCCTCAGCAGCCTCCACCGCGATCTGATCTGCGAGCGTTTCATCGATCGGGCCAAAGAGCGGATGCTCGCCCAAGCTATGGCCGCGGTTGGCGTGGACGGTGAATCGCGCGCGCCCAGCTATCGGCGCCGCGGCGGCTTCCTGACGCGCGGCGACGGTTTGTGAATCGTAGCTGCCATAGTGAAAGATCATCGGCGCGCCCCAGCGCGCAAGGCGCTGCGCGATCGGTGTTTCGTCGGTGAAGAAGCTTTGATCCAAGCGTAGGACGCCATCGGCGTTTGGGCATTGGGGAAAGGCGCATCGTCTGCCTGAGCAAGGATTTGTGCGCGTTCGGGCGCGTAGAGCAAAGTTTCTTGGCGTGAAGGCAGCGCTTCCATATCGGCGGCAGTCCACGCTCCACTGGGGGACAGAAACGGCGCTACGGTTTCCCACACACCGGATGGGGTGCGCATGAAATTGGCTTGCACTTCTTCGTTGGTGGTGCGGCCGTCGCCGTCGGTGTCCATCATGCGAAGCGAGTGCGCGTCGCGGCCGGTGCGCTGCCAGTGAAACACTGAGCGCGGGCTTTCGAGGAGGGCGCCCATGCCGATCACGGCAAGCGGACGGCGCGCGCCGGTGTCGGCGAGGCGGCCGATATGCGCCATGCCTTCGGAATGGCCGAAGAAGATGACGCAGCGTGCGTTCAGCCCATCGCGCGCTTGCGCCCAGGCATAAACGGCGGCGAGATCGTTGACTTGCGTCTCGTTGGTGGCCGCGCTGGCGAGTGCGGCGTCGATGCGATCGGCGCCGGTTGCGCCGTAGCGCAGGCCACGGCGGTCCTAGCGCACGGTGGCGAGGCCGCGCGCATTCATGCGTTGAGCAAGATCGGCGAAGATGAGATCGCGCGGCGTGCCGCTGCGGCCAAAGCTGGCGTCGCGGTCGAACATGCCGGTGCCGGCGACGAAGATGATCGCTGTGCGCGCGCTCGCGCTGGGCAGATCGGCTTGGCCGTTGATCGGCGCGCCGTCTGTCGTGGTGACTGTGAAGGTGCGGGTTTCCGCGTGAGCCGGTGTGGCGGCGAGCGCCAGAGCTACAGCGGCGAGAGCTAGCCGTTTCATATCAATCCCCCTTGTGTCTGGCTCTTCACCGCCGCGGATGCGGCGTTCGGATGCAAGAGGGCAGAGAAAGTGTGTCACCTTACGGCGTGGTCGCTTCATTGTCGTCGGTCGCGCGCTCGACGGCGCCGGCGGCGTCGTTGGCTGCGCCTTCGACGGCTTCGCCAGCGTTGTGCAGAGCTTCGCCGGTTTCGTCGGCGGCTTCACCGAGGGCTTCGCCCGTGGCGTCAGCGGCTTGGCCGGTTTCTTGTTCGGCTTCGTTGACGTCGGCTTGGCTGCAAGCGGCGAGGCCGAGCGAAGCGGCGGCGATAGCGGCGATCAAAATTCTCATAGTGCGTCTCCTTGGGGTCTGCCCACGCCCGCATTCGTTACACGTGCGGCGCCAATACAACTAGTTCCAAAAGTGCCGGACTTGGCGCATCGAATGGATGGGAACTTAGGCCGCCCTTACCGCATTTTCGCCGTGTTGGTCGGGAGGGCGCGTGCAACTCAATCTGAAATCTTGGCTTGAACTGGCGCGCCGGGAGATTGTCGCGGTCGCAGCGTTTCTTGGTATCGCCTTGGCGCTGCTTGCTTTTATCGAAATCACCGATGAGGTGACGGAGGGCGAAGGCGAGGTGCGCTGGTTCGACGATGGCTTGCTGCTTGCGCTGCGCACGTCCGATCCAGCTGACCCAATTGGGCCGCGCTGGTTCGAGGAAACGGTTGCGGAAATTACGGCGCTCGGCGGCTTTGGCGTGCTCGCGCTGGTGACTTTGCTCGTCGTTGGCTTTCTGGCGATGCAGCGCAAATGGGGGAATGTGGCGCTGGTTTTGGTGGCGACCATAGGCGGCACACTGATCAGTGAAGGTTTGAAAGTCGGCTTTTCGCGGCCGCGCCCCGATCTCGTTGCGCATGTTGTCGACGTGACCAGCATGAGTTTTCCAAGCGGCCACGCGATGCTGTCAGCGGTGACGTATCTGACGCTCGGCGCGTTGCTCGCGCGCTCGCAGGAGCAGAGGCACGTGCGCGGGTACATCTTGGGTGCAGCAATTCTCGTTACGTTGCTGATCGGCGTGAGCCGGGTTTATCTCGGTGTGCACTGGCCGACCGACGTGCTCGCCGGCTGGTGCCTCGGCGCCGCGTGGGCGCTGATCTGTTGGGTGGTCGCGACGCTGATCATGCGCCGCGAAAAAAGCGCTTGAGCCGGCCCTTGGGGCTGGCCTTCTAAGGGGGCCGTTCGAGGAAAGGCCGCGTGATGAAGCCCAATATCTTTCAGGAAACCGCAGCCGCGGTGGCGAAGCGCTTTGGCGTCTCCGTCAAGGCGCTGCGCGTTTATGAGGATGCCGGGCTTTTGAAGCCGGCGCGGACGGTAGCGGGCTGGCGGATTTACCGTCAGCCGGAGTTGGAGCGGCTCGGCGCGATTTTGGCGCTGAAGCAGCTCGGGCTGCCGCTGAAGCGCATCGGCGAATTGTTGCACGGCAGCGGCGATCTGGCGGCGGCTTTGGCCCTGCAAGAAGCGGCGCTGGAGGATGCCAAAAGCGAAACCGAGCAAGCGTTGGCGCTGGTGCGCGCGGCGCGGGCGAAGCTCGCGGACAAGCGCAGCCTTTCCCCGGACGAGTTGGGAAAACTTGTCAGGAGCACGGCGATGTCGGAATTTAAATGGAACGATAAGATGGAGGCGTTGGCGCAGAAGCACTACACTCCTGAACAATTGGCGGAGCTGCGTGCGCGTGAGTTTACCGCCGAAGATCAAGCCCGCGTCGGCGCGGCGTGGGCGCAAGTGTATGCGGACATCGATGCGCTCGGCGCCAACGCTGATCCTGCATCGGATGCGGCGCTTGAGGTCGGCCGGCGCGCGCAAGCGCTGATCGGCGAGTTCACACAAGGCGATCCCTCGCTCTTCAAAGCGGCTGGCGCGATGAACCGTGAAGCGATGACCGATCCGGCGTTGGCGGCGCAATTGCCGGCGCAAGCGCACTGGACCTTCATGGGCAAAGTGTTCGCCGAGTTGAAGAAGCGCGGCTGAGCGGTGTCGTCATTCTGCGTCTTCGCGTGTGCGAAGCGCGGGGTGACGATGCGCGTTTTCGCAACATGACTAAGGCGTCAGGCGAGCGCCGTTGCGCACTTGTTGCTTCCGTGAAACAGTGAGCCATTCGGCCTTGAAAGGCCGGCATAAGCGAGAAGCGGCGCAGCCGCTAGCGCCGCCCCAACCCCGCAGCGGGAAACAAGGGAGTGTGCGCCATGCCTACAAGCAAATCGGCTAACATCGTGAGGGCTATTGCCGTCGTCGGTCCGACCGGAGCGGGCAAGACGGCGTTGACCCAAGCTCTGGCTTCCGCCGCTTCGGGCGGCTCGGGCGCAGTCCCGAACGCAGCGGGCCAGTCCACCGAAACTCAATTCACCGCGATCGACTTCATGGGCGACCATTACGCGCTGATCGATGCGCCTGGCGCCGTGGATTTTTTGGCCGATGCCGATTTCGCGCTTCCGGCCGTCGATCTCGCCATTGTTGTCGCCGATCCTGATCCAGACAAAGCCATGTTGGTGCAGCCGTTCCTCAAAGTGCTTGAGGAGATGGGCGTGCCGCGCCTGCTGTTCGTGAACAAGATCGATCAAGCCCGCGGCCGCATCCGTGATTTACTGCAGGAGCTGCAGCCGGTGTCGACGACGCCATTGGTGGCGCGGCAGATTCCGATCTGGAAGGACGATAAGGTCAGTGGTTTCGTTGATCTCGCGCTAGAGCGCGCGTTCTTGTACCAGCAGGGCAAGCCCTCGCAGGTGATCGATATTCCAGGCGACATCGCCGAGCGCGAAACCGAAGCGCGCTTTCACATGATGGAGCAGCTCGCCGACTTCGATGACACGCTGATGGAGCAATTGCTCTCGGACGTGACGCCGGATCGCGACATTGTGTTTGCCGATCTGGTGCGAGAGATGCGCGAAGGCTTGATCGTGCCGGTGTTTTTTGGCTGCACGGCGCAAGGCAATGGCGTGCGCCGGCTGTTGAAAGCGCTGCGCCACGATACGCCGGCGCCAAGTTACGCCGCCGCCCGGCTCGGCCTTGAGGGCAATGGCGCCTACGTTATGAAAATCTCGCACGCGGGGCAGGCGGGGAAGCTTGCCTATACGCGTGTGTTTGGCGGCGCGCTGAACGATAGCGATCAGCTCACGTTGAGCGATGGCGCACCTCAACGGGCGGCGGCGCTGTTTTCGGTGAATGGCGCGCAGGTGAAGAAGGTCTCGCGCGTGCCGGAAGGCGACGTCGCGGCGATCGGCAAGCTTGATCCTGTTGCGGCGGGCGATCTCTTGGCGTCGAACGGCAAGCAGGAGATCAAGCTCTCGTTCAAGAAGCGCTATCCTGTCTATCAACTCGCAATCGCCACTAAGGATCGCAAGGACGACGTGCGGCTCTCCGGCGCGCTACAGAAATTGGTGGACGAAGATCCCGGGCTTGAGATCAAGCACGATCAGACGACGCACGAGATATTGCTGCAAGGCCAGGGCGAACCGCATCTGCGCAGTGTGCTCGATCGCTTGAAGAGCCGCTTCGGCGTCGATGTTTCAACGGCCCCGCCACAGACGCCGTATCAAGAGAGCATCCGCAAGCCGGTTGAAGTACGCGGGCGGCACAAGAAGCAGACCGGTGGACACGGCCAGTTCGGCGATTGCGTCATTCAGGTGAAGCCGTTGCCACGCGGATCAGGCTTCGAGTTCGTCGATAAGATCACAGGCGGCGCGATTCCGCGGCAGTGGATTCCCGCGGTTGAAGCCGGCGTCCGCGACGCGATGCAGAAAGGCTCGATCGGATTTCCGGTCGTCGATGTCTCGGTCACGCTGATCGACGGCTCGTTCCACGCCGTGGATTCATCCGAGCACTCGTTCCAGCAGGCCGGGCGCATCGGCATGCAGGAGGCGATGGCGCAGTGCGGCTCGGTGCTGCTGGAGCCGATTGAGAAGCTGACGATCTACACTCCGAACTGGGGCACACCCAAAATCAATTCGGCCGTCTCGGCGCACAATGGGCAGATCCTTGGATTTGAGGCGCGCGACGGTTGGCAGGGTTGGGACAAGGTCGATGTGTACCTGCCGCACGCGGAGCGTCAGAACTTCATCATCGAGCTACGTTCGCTGACGCAAGGCCTGGCGACGTTCGAGGCTGAGTTCGACCACATGGTCGAAGTCAGCGGCCGGCGTGCTGAGGATGTCGCGAAGAAGGTGCAGGCGAGCGCGGCTTAGCGCAGCACCAATTGAGTCTGAGTCACCAGCGCGACGGTTTTGCCGTCTTCGCTGGTGATCTTGGTTTGCCAGACGCTGGTGGTGCGGCCGGTGTGCGCGGGCGTCGCCTCGGCGGTGACGCTCGTGCCGACCTTGGCTGCGCCGACGAAATTGGTTTTGCTCTCGATCGTGGTGGTGCCTCTGGCGCCGGACGGGAGCGTGAGGAAGGCGCCAATGGCGGCCGACCGAATCCGCGAGCGCCATCACAGCGCCGCCGTGCAGCGTGCCGCCGGTCGTGCAGAGATCAGGGCGGACGACGAGTTTCGCCACGACGCGCTCGGGCGTTGCTTCGATGATCTCCACGCCGATAGTTTTTGCGAACGGGATGATGTCTATGTCGAGCAATTGAAGATGAGCCCTGAGTTGCAGATCACGAGAAAGAGCGTACCGAGGCCGGCGGCGACGAGTATCACTCCCATTGCTCTCTGGCCGAGAGCTCCCCTATCTGAAAAGAACCATGTTGAACGAATTTCTTTGGCATTGACGACGAAATAAACGCCGATTGCTATCAACCATATGGGCACTGCCCAGCCGGCGATTGTGCGCAGTGCGGCTTCCCAGCTTGGATCAAGAACGAACGTCATGCCGCTTCTTTGTTAGCCAACGTCAGGCGGCGCTCGTTATAAACGTTGAAGAGGCAGGCTGCGATGATGAAGGCGGCGCCGATGTAGATTTCGCCGCGCGGCGTTTCGTGGAAAATCAGATAGCCGATGGCGCTGGCATAGATAAGTTCGGTGTAGTGGATTGGCGCGAGCTGTTGCGCCTCCGCTTTGGCGTAGGCGCGCGCCATCAAGTACATGAACACGGCCGCGAGCGCGCCGAGCAGCAGGAAGTAGGGCCAGTCGTTCACCTGGGGCGGCGGCGAGAAGGCGATCGCTGGGCCGGCGACGATCAGGCCAGGGATGGTGCTGGTCATTAGACCAACAATCGGCGCGCCATCCGTTTGCGCACGGGCGCGCAAAAGCACCATGGCGACAGAAAAGAGCGCGGCAGATACCAGCACGGCAATGATGCCGAGCGTGTGCTGAGGCGACTCTTCTGTAGGCGGCGCGCCTTGCATCGCGATAATGACGCCGGCGAAGCCAATGACGGCCGCCAGGAGGCTCGCAGGCCTAACACGCTCGCCCAGTAGGGCCGACGCTACGAACGGCACGATGAGCGGATAAATGAACGAGAGTGTCACCGCTTCTGCCAGTGGCAGCACCGTGAGCGCCCAGAAGAAGATCATGGCGCAGCCGGCAATGACGAAGCCGCGCAGCGCGTGTGCGCGCCACGTCTCAATTGTGATGACCGGGCGGCCTGCGTGAACCCAAATGCCGTACGAAAAAACGCTTGCGACGGCGTAGCGGGCAAACCCCACCAGCAGGATGTGATTGCTCTGGCCGAGAAACTTTATCGTCGCGTCCATCGACGCGCCGGCCATGATCGCCAGCGTCAAAATGAGCGCCGGCGGAAACGTACGGCCAGACATGAAAACTCCCCGCGGGCGTTAAAGCCCACGGGGAGTTTCGTTGCAATCGCCGAGGGCGATTACGGGGTCGTGGTGGTGGTCGTGTCGCCCGGCACTGCGTCAGCGCCGTCAGCAGCTTCATCGATTGCTTCGCCGGCTTCTTCCGCCGGGCCTTGGCCCAGATCGGTGGTGCCGGTCGTCGTTTGTTCGTACGCGGTGTCCGCGGCTTCGCCCGCTTCTTCGTTCGGGCCTTGGCCGCAGGCGGCAACGCCCAGCAGCGCGACAGCGGCCGTAGCGGCCAGCACAGACTTCAACATGCGTTTCTCCTGAGTGTCCCAGTCTGACGGCAAGCGCCGCCGGATTAGTCAACGTTCGTTTATGATTGGGGTTCCGAACGAAAATTACGGATTGGTGTTCGGGTTGCCGTCGGTGGCGTCGTTGACCGTGTCGCCGAGATCGTCGCTACGCTCGGCGCCCGTGGCGTTGTCGATGCTTTCGCCGGCGTTTTCGAGCGCGCCGTCCTGAAGATTTTCTTCGCCTTGAGTCGCTTCTTCGATTGCGGAATCAAGGTTCTCGCCAGTCTTTTCGGCGCTGTCACCGCAGGCAGCGAGGCTCAACATGGCGGCGGCGGCAACGGCGGTCACAAGTGATTTCATCATTTCCCAGTCTCCTCTTAGGCGGGGCGGTAAACGGGTGAGGGAACTGATTGTTCCGTGTGGGAACGCTGGCGCCGCGGGGTTGAGCGGCTATAAGCGGGCCAAAGAGGGAACAATGGCCGCAGAACTCACCGAAGACCAAACCATGATCATCGAGACCGCCCGCGCTTTCGCGCAGGAGCGGCTGCGCCCGAACGCGGCGCGTTGGGAAGACGAGGGACTTGATCGGGGCGCGCTGCAGGAGCTCGCGGGCTTGGGGTTCGCGGGCATTTATGTTGGCGAAGAGCACGGCGGCTCGGGGCTGACGCGGCTCGATGCGGCGTTGATCTTCGAAGAATTGTCGCGTGGCTGTGTGGCGACGGCGGCGTTTCTCTCGATCCACAATATGTGCTCGTGGATGATCGACTCGTTCGGCACGGCCGAGCAGCGCGCACACTGGCTGCCGAAGCTGACGGCGGGCGAGAAGATTGCTTCTTATTGTTTGACTGAGCCGGGCTCGGGCTCCGATGCCGGCGCGTTGCGGACGACGGCTAAGCCGGATGGCAATTCGCAATACGTCGTCAACGGCTCGAAGGCCTTCATCTCTGGCGCGGGTTTTTCTGATCTCTACGTGCTGATGTGCCGGACCGGTGAAGATGGGCCCAAGGGTGTTTCAACCTTGCTGGTCGAAGACGGCACGCCCGGGCTTTCGTTTGGCAAAGCCGAAGACAAGATGGGCTGGCGCGCGCAGCCGACCGCAATTGTGAACTTCGAAGATTGCCGCGTGCCGGCGGACAATCGCGTCGGTCCCGAGGGTGAGGGCTTCAAATATGCGATGAAGGGGCTCGATGGCGGGCGCCTGAACATCGCTGCGTGTGCTCTAGGCGGCGCGCAGGATGCGCTCGATCGCGCGCTTTCATACGTGAAAGAGCGCAAACAATTCGGCAAACGCATCGCCGATTTCCAGAACACGCAATTCGTTTTGGCTGATATGGAGACCGATCTCGCTGCGTCGCGCGCGCTGCTGCACCAAGCCGCGCGCAAGCTTGACGCGAAGGCGCCAGACGCGACGAAGTATTGCGCGATGGCGAAGCGTTTCGTCACCGACACCGCGTTCAAGGTCGCCGATCAGGCGCTGCAATTGCATGGCGGCTATGGCTATCTGGCCGATTACGAAGTCGAGCGCATCGTTCGCGATCTGCGCGTGCACCGTATTTTGGAAGGCACCAACGAGATCATGCGCGTGATCATCTCGCGCGAGATGCTGAAGGCATGAGCGCGGATTTCCGCGGCGTGCGGAAGATTCTCTGGGAAGATTGGGACCCGATTGGTTGCGGCGTCCCGGCTGATGAATACGACGATTATGTCGGCCCGACGCTGCGGTTGCTAATCGAAAAAGCGCCGAAAGAGGTTGTCGCGGCCTATCTCCGGGACACGGCGGCGGATACGATTGGCTGTCCTGTCAGTGAAGAGAAGCTGGCGCACGTCGTCGATAAATTGATGGCGCTATAGGGGAAGCGGAAGATGATCATTCGGGCGATGGCGCTTGGCTTTGTGTTGTGGCTCGCGGTCGCTGCCGCCTTTCGCTTCGCTGGGCAGTATTTCTTTTTACCTGATGAGTCCTTGCGGCTGGTGACGTTTCTCTCAGGGCCAGTTGTCGGGTTGGTGCTGGCGTTTATTTTCCTGAAGCTGCTTGGCGAAGCTTCCGGAGACGAAGGCGAAGCTGCGATTGGCCTGGCGCTGCCGGTTTTGCTGCTGAACGGGTTTCTCACACACGAGTTCGCCACTGCGTTTCCGAATCTGGACGAAACGCTCGACGCCACGTACGGCGCCTGGTCGCTGCTGTTCGGCGGTTCGATCCTGTTCATGGGGCTTTGGACGACGAAGCTCGCCCCGCAGGACGAGAGAATATGAGGCGACGCGATGTCGTCATCGGCGGCGCAGCTCTGGCGGCAGGATGTGCGGGTGTGAGCAGCCAGACGCAATCGACACGGCCAATCATCATCGCGCATCGTGGCGCCAGTGGCGAGCGGCCGGAGCATACGCTTGCGGCGTATCGGCTTGCGATTGCGCAAAGTGCAGACTTCATCGAGCCAGATCTGGTGATGACCAAGGACGGCGTTCTGGTGTGCCGGCACGAGAACGAGATCAGCGGCACAACGGACGTAAGCACGCGCTCGGAGTTTGCGGATCGACGTGCCGAGAAGGTGGTCGACGGCGTAGCCGCGACGGGCTGGTGGGTGGAAGATTTCACGCTGGCGGAGCTAAGGACGCTGCGCTGCAAGGAACGGTTGCCGCAATTGCGTCCAACGAACATGGCGTTCGATGGGCAGGAGGTTGTGCCGACGTTCGCGGAAGTGCTGGCGCTGGCGCGTGAGGTGGGTGTTGGTGTTTATCCGGAGCTGAAGCATCCAACGTTCCTGCGTGAACAGGGGCTTGATCCTGTGCCGGCGTTTATCGCTGCGGTGCGTGAGGCGGGTGGCCAGCCAGTGGCGGACTCGTTGTTCGTTCAATGCTTCGAGATTGGCGCGTTGGAGCAGCTGGCGCGGGTGTCATCGATCCGCTGGCAATGCGTGCAGCTGGTGGCGTTTGACGGGCGGCCGTGGGATCGGCGTGACCTCACATATTCGGAGATGATGAGCGATGCCGGCTTGGATCGCATTGCTGAATACGCGCGCGGCATCGGCCCGGAGAAGACGCTGATCGTGCCTCGTGATGGCGGCGGCCGCTCGCTGCGCGCCACGGATTTGGTAGCGCGTGCGCATGCGCGCAATTTGTTGGTGCACCCGTGGACGTTTAGAGCGGAGAACTACTTCTTGCCGCTCGAGATGCGCGCCGGAGATACCGGCGCCGCGGACTACATGCGCCAACATGGGCAGCTGACAGCGGAACTGCAGCAATTCTACGCGCTCGGTGTCGATGGCGTGTTTTGCGATTTTCCGGGTGCGGCCGTAGCCGCGCGCTAGTTAAGCGACGCGGCGCAGCATGTTGCGGTTGAGGATCGGAGCTTGCGCTTCGAGCAAGTCCTTCTCAACGCGGGCGCGGGTTTGATCGTCCTTGATCACAAGCAGATGGATTTCGCGCGCACCGAGATTTTCTGCGGCTTGCCACATCTCGTGGCGTGCGAGTGTCTTGGAGAAATCCTCCGCACGCGCGACGAACAGGCAAATCGGTCCGCCCCAATCGAGCGCAGGCTGCTCAGGCGGCTTAACGAACATGTAGACGCCGCCGACCGGCTCCCAAGCACGTTGCGCGCGCGCGATCTCGAACTCGTACCAGCGCCCGCTCGCGCCTTGCCAATTATACGTGTTCAAATGCCCCTCCGGGTGCCGACCTGAAACGCGACGGTAAGGTGAGTCGCGCGCTTGCGAAGCTAAACGGTCAGGGGGCGGGGTCGGTGCTTACAGTTTGGACAGACGCCGCCTCAAAGAATGCGGGCCAGAAATGATCCATGGCTGCGGCCTGTTGCGCGGCATGGTCAGGGCGGTCAATCGGAACGACACGTAGGTCGACGCGGGCGAAATCCGGGGCTCGGCTCGGCGCTTGCGCGGCCCACGCGGCATAGTTCGCTTCCGGAACGTAGAGCGAGAAACCCTGTGGATCGTGTTCGAGCATGTCGGAGACGATGACGAGGCACCGCGCGGGGATGGACGGATCGTAATCCGGATCGGCGGCGACGGCGCGCAGGCCCGCGATGATTGGCGAAGCCCGTGCGCGCCCGGCGGAGGCGGCGCTTCGTAAGGCATCGTCGAGCGCGCCAGCGAAGTCTTCTTCCCAGCGCGCCTGCGTCATGCGCGCATTTTCGAACAGCGGATTGGTTTGCTCGGGCGGGCGCGGCAGGCATTTCGAAAACAGGATCGTCGGCTCCTGTGGTCTGCGCATGTTGAGCCGCATGATGGTGAGGCGATAGTATTGCGCGAGGCGTCCGCGCTCTTGTGCGAGCACCGCGCGCAACTTGCGGCGATGGCGCGGCTCCAACCGATCTGTTGCGTCAACCAGGATCACGGTGTGCGCAGCAAGCGGTGCGTCGGTGCGGCAGAGTGTTTCTGGATCGGTGGGCGGCGGCCGCAGCACGAACGCCGCGGCGCCTAAGCCGCCGAGCACGAGTGCAGCGACAGCGATGAGTATCAGGCCGAGCGCATTGCGCCCTTCGGCGCCGCGCCGCCGGCTCACGCGGCGTCCCCTGCGTCGAGGCGTGCAGTGGCGCTGTTGAGCTCGGCGAGCAGATCTTCCAGCGCCTGCGATGATTGGCGCTGGCTATCGGTGAGGCGCGCCCGCGCTTCGTCCAGCATCGCCGCCGACGGCGCGAGCGCATCGAGGGCAGGCCCTGCGCTTGGCGGCTCGGCGCTAAAGTAAGCTGGCGCCGGCGCGGTGCGCGCCGCCATGTTCTCTTGACGGTAGAGATGGATCGCGGCGCCGGCGGCTGCATCGAGCGCGCGCGCTTTGGCGTCAAGCGTTTCCATCTTCGCGGCGGCGGCGTCGAACGCTTTACTCATCGCTTCGAATTCGGCGCGCATTTTTTCAAGCCGCGCCGCGATGGCCAATTTCGCAGCGTCGACAGGCCCTTCCAGTTCGCGGCGCGCAGTAGTGCGGAAATCCGAGAGGTCGTCGGCGGCGTCTTCGGTGGCGCGCGCCATCTTCCCGAAGTCTGGATAGGGATCGTCGAAGCCGGAATAGCCTTTGAGAGCCGCGAACACCCAGACGCCAGCGCCGAGCATCAAGAGAATAATGGCTTGCGGTGAATCGAGTTGCAGCAGTGACCAGAGTTGAAAGCCGGCGTCGGAGCCCATGTCGATCTGGCGCCCCGCAATTTCAGCGAGGCGATCACGCCAATCGGCAGCGAAGAGATTGAGCATGAGCGCGAGCAATGCTGTCGCGCCGAACGCTAAGCCGCCCGCAATTTTGATCGGCATTTGCGCGTGCTGCATGTAGCGCAGGCCCAGAAAGCCTGCGAGATAGCCGAGCGTGACGTTGGCGCCGGAGAGCCCAACAGCGGTGATGGCGCCGCCCAATAAGCCGCGCGCGTCGTCCTCGGCAAACAGCGCAGCGCTGAACAACGCTTCGAACACGGCGGCGCAAAACAAGAGCCCCGCCTGAAACAAAGTGGAGCGCGGATATACGGCGGCGCGTCGCAGGCCGTGCTGTCGCTTGAATGCTTCCATATCGCCGCGCGCCTGAGCGGCGCGGGCGGCGGCGGCGCGCCAATCGTGTGCAATGCGGCCTTCCGCTTGCGCCAAACCAAGCCGTGCATCGAGGGCGGGACCTGAGAAATCTTGCGGCGTTGGCGCGAGCGCCCGCAAGCGCCGCTCGGCTTCGGCCTTGGCCTGGTCGCGCGCTTGATCAATGTGCCCGCGCTCGATGGCGACGGCCTCAAGCACGGAAAGTTCGGCGCCAGAAAGATCGGCGGCGTCGTGACGGGGCAGATTGCGGGCGGCGTCTTCGCGGGCGCGCTTGCGCAGCTGCAGCTTCTTTTCGAGCGCAGCCGCACTCAGGCCCTGCGGTAGCTTGACCGCAGGGCGCGGAGGAGACGCTTTGGCTTGTTGCCCGCCGTCCATAAACCCAGCTCCCAGCGCACTAAAGCGCGGATGGCGCGCTTCTCCAAGAGCAAGAGGGGCGCTAAGCAGGCGGTGAGGAGCCAATCTTGAGCGAATTGAGGGATCTCTTGGCCATCGCCGAGCGGACAGCGGCGGCGGCCAGCGCGGCCTTGCTGGAGCATCGCCAGAGTTGGGCGGTGGTCCAAGCCGAGATCGGCCGCGAGGTCAAAATCGACGCCGACAAGCGGGCCGAGGCCATCATCCTCAGCGCGCTTGAGCAAGCGACCCCTTTCGCGGCGATCGCCGAAGAATCGGGCTGGAGCCGCGTGCGCGAGCGCGGCGATCGCTACGTATGGGCCGTCGATCCGCTCGATGGCAGCGTCAATTATCTGCGCGACTATCCGCATTGTGCGGTCTCGATCGCGTTGCTCGATGATGGCGTGCCGGTGCTGGGCGTCGTCGATTGCTTTGTCATGAGCGAGCGCTTCAGCGGCATCGTCGGCGAAGGCGCGTGGCTGAATGGCAAGCCCATGCGCGTCTCTGATATCGCCGATCCTGCGGGCGGCATTCTGCAGACAGGCGTGCCGTCACGCGCCAGCGCTGAGTCCATGAAGCTGTTTGAAGTTCGGCTCACGGCCTGGCGCAAAGTGCGGATGATCGGTTCGGCCGCCAGTGCGCTGGCTTATGTGGCGGCGGGGCGGGCCGAAGCGTACCGCGAGTCCGGCTCGATGATCTGGGACGTCGCCGCCGGCTGCGCCTTGGTCAAAGCCGCCGGAGGGGAATTCCGCATCGGGGGCGATGCCCTGGACCAGCCGTTGGAGGTTTCCGCCGGAAATGGGCGCGTTGCGTTGCCGGATTGAGCCTCAGAGTTCGGCAATGGAACTTTTCGTCCGCCTGGAAATCAAGCGCTGAAACAACAGTCATCAAAACGTTATGGGATTCACTGGCGAACTGGGTGGACAGTCTTCGCGGGCGGCTCATAACAGCGTCATCAAGTCGGCTCTTGCGGTGCGGGAATGACGGGGGACTGTATCCTTTCTGGGAACGCGCAGGCGCTGCGCGAGGCCGCGTCTTCTCCTGCCCTGTCCGGCGTGAATATTATCGGCGCTGCAATGTTGGGCGAGGGCGCGTGCGCGCTGCCTGTGTTGGTTCGTGCGGCCCGTTGGGAAGAGTTTGATTTCTCCGGCCTGGGCGCACGCACGCTCATTTTGGCGGAACGCATGGCTGATGGCCCTGCCGCGCGGGCGCTGCTCGAACGCGCCGCGGATGCGCGCATGCGTGTGCACGTGATCGACGGCGGCGCGCTGCGCCCGTTGCGCATCGATGATCTCGTGGGCCGTGCGATCGCCGATATCGACGTCGCGCGTATTCGGTCGCTGATCGCTGACAAGCGCGTGTTGATCACCGGCGCCGGCGGTTCGATCGGCAGCGAGCTTGCGCGTCGCATTGCATCGTTTGCGCCAGCTCGGCTCTCCTTGCTCGACAGCTCTGAGTTTAATCTCTTTCGGATCAGCCAAGACTTGCCGGACGCAGCGCCGGTCCTTGCTGATATCCGCGATGCGCAAGCGATGCGGCGCTGGTTCAAGCGCGAGCGGCCGGAGATCGTGTTTCACGCCGCGGCTTTGAAGCAGGTGCCGCTCGTCGAAATGTTTCCAAGCGAAGGCGTGCTGACGAACATTGGCGGCTTACGCAATGTCGCTGAGGCGGCGCAGTCCATTGGCGCGCACCTTGTGTTCGTATCGACGGATAAAGCTGTCGATCCTTCCGGCGCAATGGGCGCCTCCAAACGGCTTGGCGAACTGTATTGCCAAGCGCTCGATCGCAAGGGCGATCAGCGCGTTGTGTCGCTCAGGCTCGGCAATGTGCTGGGCTCCACGGGTTCAGTGATCCCGACGTTTGAACAACAGCTCGCTGCCGGCGGGCCGTTGACCATCACCGACCCTGAAGTCACCCGCTTTTTCTTGTCTATTCCGCAAGCCGCTGATGCTTTGTTGCAGGCGGCAGCCATAGGTCTGAGCGCGCCGACGCGCGGTGTGGCGCTGGTGATTGAGATGGGCGAAGCGCTGCCGGTGGTGGAGCTGGCGCGCGAAGTAATCCGGCTCCAGGGGCTGCGTCCGGATGTGGACGTGTCGATTGTCTTCACCGGCTTACGACCGGGCGAGAAGCTGCATGAGGCGCTGGTCGGCGTGGAGGAATGGCGTGAGCCGGATCCCGCGCCGAACGTGATTGCCGTCGGCTCGCCGCCGCGCGGGCTTGCAGAGTTGCACGAAGCCATGGAGCGACTGGTGATGCTCGCGCGCGAAGGCGCTGATGCCGATGTGGCGCGCGAAGTGTTCGATGCGATCGCGCCATCGGTTGCCGCGCCAAAAGCCGCCGCTGTGGCAGTCTAATCCAGCGTACGCCTGAAGCGCAGCAGCGCCAGCGTCGCTAAAGTCAGCAAAATAAGCGCAAGCGGCAAGAGGTCGCCGACAATGTCGGTGAAGCCTGCGCCCTTCAGCATGATCTCGCGCACGATGCGCAGGAAGTGCGTGATCGGCAGCGCCGTGCCGATGGCTTGCGCCCAATCCGGCATGGCGCGGAACGGAAACATGAAGCCACTAAGCAGGATGGACGGCAGGAAGATGAAGAACGTCATCTGCATTGCCTGCAGCTGCGTGCGCGCCGCGGTGGAGATGAGATAGCCAAGCATCAGGTTGGCGAAGATGAAGAGCGTAACGGCGACCAGGAACGCTAGGAACGAGCCGGCGAACGGAATGCGGAAAAGCAATGTCGCTGCGATCAGCACGATGGCGACCTGGATCGCGCCAACGCCGATGTAAGGCGTGGTCTTGCCGATCATAACTTCGAGCGGGCGGATTGGCGTTGCGAGCAGGTTCTCCATCGTGCCGCGCTCGCTCTCGCGCGTCAGCGCGATCGAGGTGATCAGCACCATGGTCATAGTGAGAATGACGCCGAGCAATGCCGGTACAATGTTAAAGGCGCTAACGCCGGCTGGGTTGTAGCGGCGATGGACGACGATCTCGTACGCAGGCGGCGGCCGCGCGAGATAGCCGAGGGGCCCTTGAAATTCCGGCGCGAACGCGGATTGGGCGATCCGCTCGATGGCGCCAATGGCGCCGCCCGCGGCGACTGGATCGCTGGCGTCGGCGGCGATCAGCATTTGCGGGCGCTCGCCGCGCACGAGGCGGCGCTCGAAGCCTTCGGGGATGGAGATCAGAAATGTGGCGTCGCCGGAGCGCAGCATCGCTTCTGCTTCATCCGGCCCTTGCGTGATGGCGACGATGTCGATGTAGGAGGAGGCGTGCAGCGAAGCGAGGAACGCGCGCGTTAGCGGGCCGTCCTCACGCATTTCTACGACAGCGGGCAGATGGCGCGGATCGGTGTTGATGGCGAAGCCGAAGAGTACGAGCTGCATGACCGGCATCATGATCATGATCGCGAACGTCGGCCGGTCGCGGCGCATCTGCACCAGTTCTTTCAAGAACACGGCAAACACGCGCGACCAGGAGAGGTCGAGCAACTTCATTGGAAGTTATCGATGCTGCCGGACATGAGGTAGATGAAGATCTCCTCGAATCCGGCTTCGATTTTTTCGATTTGCAGATGCGGTTGCGCGACCTTTACAGCGCGCACAGCGCGTTCCAGCGCAGCGGCGTCCTTGCCGCAGGCGTGCATGGCCGCCCCAAAGCGAGCGACGAGTTCGACGCCTTCAGATTGCTCCAGCATCGCGTGCGCCTGCATCAGCGGTCGGCCAGCGATGCGCCAGCACGAGAGGCCGATCTGCGCGGGGATGTCACCAGTCGGGGCGTCAATCAGCTTTTTGCCGTAGGCGATGTAGGCGATGGAATCGCATTGCACCGCTTCGTCCATGTAGTGCGTAGAGACGAGCGTAGTGACGCCTTGCGCTGAATAGCGGCGGATTTGATCCCAGAAATCGCGCCGCGCTTTGGGATCGACGCCGGCGGTCGGCTCATCTAGGAGCAGCAATTCCGGTTCGTGGATCATGCACGCGGCGAGTGCCAGGCGCTGCTTCCAGCCGCCGGAGAGTTTGCCGGCGAGCTGACCTTGGCGCTCGGCAAGGCCGAGATCGACAAGCGCTTTATCGACACGGTCGTCGCGGTGATCGAGTTCGTAAAGGCGAGCGATAAACTCAAGGTTCTCGCGGATCGAGAGATCTTCGTAGAGCGAGAATTTCTGCGTCATGTAGCCGACGCGCTCTTTTATCTTGAGGCTCTCTTTCAGCACATCGAAGCCGAGCACTTCGCCTTCGCCGCTTTCTGGCTTCAGCAGGCCGCAGACCATACGGATCGTCGTTGTCTTGCCGGAGCCGTTCGGCCCCAAGAAACCGTAGATCGCGCCGCGCGGCACTTTCAGATCGAAGTCATCGACGACTTTGCGGCCGCCGAACGATTTCGTCAGCCCGCGCACATCGATGACGATCTCGTCGCTCATTCCGCGAGCCGGATATCGACAGGCATGCCCGGGCGCACGGCGTTCGGCCCGTCGAAGCGCGCTTCGACCAAGAAGACCAGCTTCTCGCGTTGATCGAGCGAGTAGATCACCGGCGGCGTGAATTGCGGATCGGTGGCGACGTAGCTGATCGTCGCGACGATCTCGTCATCGCAGCCGTCACAGCTCACATTGACGCGCGCGCCTACCGGCAAGCGCGCCAGCATGTCTTGCGGCGCGAAGAAGCGCACTTTCATGTTGGAGGGCGCGAGCAAAGCGGCGATCGGCTGGCCGGCGGCGACGACTTCGCCGGGGCGATGGTAGATTTGTTGGATCACGCCAGCGACGGGCGCTGCACCATCGGTGTCGCTTAGGCGCTGGCGCGCGAGCCCGGTCGCGGCGCCGGCGGCGCTGGCTTCGCGGCGCGCTTGTGCAACACGCGCATTGGCGGTGTCGCGCGCAGCGCGGTCAGCGTCCAATCGCGCGCGTGGGTAGAAGCCACGCTCGAACAATTCAGAGCCGCGCGTGAAATTGCGTTGCGCGAGTGCGGCTTCTGCCTGTGCGGTGCGGATGCCCGCGCTGGCGGCTTGCGCTTGTGCGCTGGCGGATTCGGCGCTGAAGGCGAGGCGGTCGCGGTCGAGCGTGAAGATTGGCGCGCCGGCTTCCACCTGCTCGCCCTCGCGCACGAGCACCTCGCGCACGACGCCGGTTTCTTGGCTGGCGATGTAGATGTATTCGGCCTCGCCATAGCCTTGCAGCGTATCGCTCTCACGCGCGCCACAGGCGGCGAGCAGCAATGCGAGCGGAAGTATTAGGCGCTTCATGCGCGTGGCTCCAATCCGTGAAGCAGCACATCGAACTGCTGTTCGATCAGCTTTTGCGGATCGGCGAGAGCGGTTTCGCCCTTCAGGACATGCGTCCACATCGCTTCGAAGAAGAGCGGACCGATGAAGGCGCGAACCACGGCCGCAGTATCGACTTTGCGCATGGCGCCGTTGGCGATGCCGGTTTCGATCAGCTTTTCGAGCGCGCCGCGCGCCTTGGCGACGACGTGGGTGCGATAATATTCGGCGATCTCGGGAAAGCGGCCGGAGATGCCGATGACGAGACGCGGCACGGCGATCACCTTCGGATCGGCCATGCGTGCTGCGGCGACGGTTGCGAAAAGTTTGAGCGCGTTGAGCGGATCCGCTTGGCCGGCGGCGGCCAATTTTTGCGCCTGTGCCGCTAGCGGCGCGACCTTGGCTTCGATCAGCGCCTCCAGCAGCGCCATCTTGCTTGGAAAATAGAGGTAGATCGCGGCCTTCGAGATGCCGGCGGCCTTGGCGATATCCTCCATGCGGGCGGCTTCAAAGCCCCGCTCGTCGAACTCGGCCAGGGCCGCTTCCAGGATTTCCTCTGGTCGCGCGTCGGCGCGGCGCTGCCAGCGCGGGGCGGGGCTGCGGGCCTTGGCGGCGGCGGATTTGGGAGCCATTCAAAGCATATAACTGACCAGTCAGTTATATGCAAGGTCGAAATGAAGGGACAGCCGCTCGAAAAACGGCCGGCGCAAGCTGTCAGCGAAGAGAGATGATCAATCCACCCAGTCGCGCTTCAGCGTCCGGCTGGCGACGAGGTAAAGCAGCGCGGCGACGATGTAGAAGCTGGTGCCGGCCAGGATCGAATAGCGCAGCGATTCTTCGCCGAAGCGGGCGCTGAGCTCCACGGACATGCGGCCGAGCAACCATGTGCCGGCGCCGATGCCGATCAGGTTGTTGATCAGCAGAAAGCTCGCTGAAGCCATCGTGCGCATCGTTGCTGGTGCGAGATGCTGAACCGCCGCGATGACGGGGCCGAGCCACACCAAGCCAAGGGCCGTCGGCACCAGGAACAGGAAGAACGCGATCTGCGGCGAGGGCGAGAGCAGGCCGAGCGCGTAGCACGGCATTGCAAGCAACCACGCGCACGCCGGCACAAGTGCAAACATGCTGCGCCGGCTGGCGCCCAATTTGTCGCCGAGGAAGCCGCCGAGCCAGACGCCGATCACGCCGCCGACGAGCAGGATGGCGCCGTAATAGAAGCCTGCCTCGGTCAGGGTGAAGTTGTACGAGCGCTGCAGGAAGGTTGGGATCCAATAGAACGAGCCGTAGCCCATCATCGATGAGAACGCTGCGCCGGTGGAGAGCAGCCAGAAGCTCGGCTTCTTGCTGATGTAGCTGATGGCGCTGAAGAAGCTCGCGGCTTTTGGTTTGGGCGCATCAGGCGCCGCGCCGGCTTTGGTGTCGTAGCGCCCGCGCGGCGGTTCACGCAGCACGAGGCGGAAGAGCGGCGCATACAAAACGCCAGCGAGACCAACGGCGATGAACGCCACGCGCCAATCGAATGTCGCCGCGATCACGCCGCCAAAGGCAATGCCAGCGGCGCTGCCGATGGGAATACCGAACGAATAGACGGCTAGCGCACGCGCGCGCTCTTTCGGTGGAAAATAATCGGATATCAGAGAATAGGCAGGCGCGACGCCGCCGGCTTCGCCGACACCGACGCCCATGCGCGCCAGGAAGAGCTGCGTGTAGGTCGTCGCGACACCGCAGAGCGCGGTGAAGCCGCTCCAGAGCGCCAGCGCCGCCGTCATGATCCAGGAGCGATCCCAGCGATCGGCGAGATAAGCGATCGGAATGCCGAGGCCGCAATAGAGCATTGCAAACGAGAGCCCGCCAAGCAGGCCCATTTGCTCATCGGTGGCGCCGAGTTCGGTTTGGATGGGCACATTCAAAATGCCCATGATCTGACGATCGATGAAATTGAACGTGTAGGCGATGAACAGGAGACCAAGCACCCAATAGCGATAGGCGGGCGCTTCGGGCTTCGCGGCGTTTGCTGTCGTCTTGGTCATGGGACTGCTCATACGCAAAAGAAAACGGCGGCGCGAGGGTGTTCGCGCCGCCGTGTCTGAGGTGTCTCAGGGAGAGATTTAGAAACGAACTTCCACAGAGGCCGTCACGGTCTGCGGCGGACCGTAGAAGCCGATGATCGAGTTGCCGAACGTGGCGCCCGGGAAGTTGTAGCCGCCGACGCGATAGACTTCGTCGCCCAGGTTCTGCCCGTGCAGGCCGAGCCGGAAGCGATCGCTCTCAGACGTCCAAGTAATGGAGGCGTTGTAGAGCGTGTAGGCGCCTTGATCGAGCAACGGTGTTGCGAACTCGAACATTTGGCTGTCGCCGCGATAGGCGGCCGATGGCGTGATCGCGAGTTGGCCGCCCGCCACTTCCACGGAATACGTGAACGAGAGCGAGGCAGTCAGATCCGGCGTGTTTTGCAATGCTGCAGAACCCGAGAGATCGATCGGCACGACGATCGTGGCCGGCGGCGGCGCGGGGTTCGCGACGACCGTGTTGGAGATGTATTCCTTGAACTCACCGTCGATGTAGCCGACCGCAAAGTTGGCGGTGAGGTTGTCGGTGAAGTGGAAGCGGCCTTCGAGTTCGGCGCCGCGGATCTCAGCCGCAGCGGCGTTGTCGACGAAGCTCGCGATGCCGCCCAACGTGGTCGGCTCTTGGCGGGTGATCTGCATATCCGTGTAGTCGGACTGGAAGACCGCGCCGCTCAGATTGAAGCGGCCCTGCATCAGCGACGAGTGGAAGCCGATTTCGTAGGTATCGACAAACTCCGGCGCGTAGCCATTGACCGTATCCGGCGTGAACACCGCGTCGCCGCGCATGTCGAAGCCGCCAGACTTAAAGCCTTGGCTGAACGATCCGTAGACGGTGAGATCGTCGCTTGGCTCCCAGGTCAGTGAGACGCGCGGGGTGAATTCTTCGAACTCGGCGCTGTTGGTGTAGTTGGTGCGCACGAGGCCAGGAATTGCCGCGCTGTTTCCGAAGAATGGGCTGCGGATGCCGGTGAAGTTCTGGCGATAAACTTGGCCAGTCTTTTCATCGCGCGTCCAACGGCCGCCGACTGAGAGCGCCAGCGTATCGGTGACATCGAAGCTCACGTCCGCGAAGGCGGCGAGAGATTCGGTGTCGACACGGCCTTGCGTGAAGATGGTGGTGGCGAGGCCGCCAAGCACCGTGTCGAACGCGCCTTCAGCCATGCCGTCGAGATAGAATAGGCCCGCGACGCCTTGGATCCGGTCATACTCGAACAGCAGTTGGAATTCCTGCGTGAACTGTTCGTCGGAATAGAAGGCCGGAATATCCAATGTCGGGTTCGGCGTGTTGTCGAAATCGATCGTGCCGTTGGTTTGGCCTTCGCGGTGCGCCGTGATCGAACGCAAGGTGAGGCTCGGGCTGATCTCGTAATCGACGTGCAACGCCGAGCCGCGGGTTTCGACGTGGTTCTCGTCACCCGAGCCAGCGCGCGTGTCATAGACATCGTCCAGCGGCGCATAGCTCGGGCCGCCGGCCGGGTAGTCGGCAAGGCGATAGCCGTGACGCGGCGCTGAATCGTCATCAACGCCATCGGCGGTGAAGCGGATGCTGAGGTCCGAAGTCGGCGTCCACTGAGCGCTGATGCGATAGGCGTCGACGTCCTTATTGTAGTGCTCTTCACCGGTGGTGAGGTTTTCGCCGTAGCCGTCGCGCACGTAAAGCGCGAGGGCGCCGCCGACGACGAGATTCTCAGTCAGCGGCAGCGAGCCGGAGAGGATCACGTCCGTTTGATTGTAGGAGCCATAGTTGAAGCGCGCGCGCAGGTGCGCTTCTTCGGTGTCCATTTCCGATGTCACGTAACGCACGGCGCCGCCGACCGAGTTGCGGCCGTAGAGCGTGCCTTGCGGGCCGCGCAGCACTTCGATGCGCGAGATGTCGAAGATGTCGAGAACGGCCGCTTGCGGGCGGGCGATGTAAACGTCGTCAACATAGAGGCCGACGCCAGGTTCGAAGCCCCAGAGCGGGTCTTGCTGGCCGACGCCGCGAATGAACGCGATCAGCGTCGAGTTCGAGCCGCGCGCGACCTGAACGGTGGCGTTTGGCGTCGTTTGCTGCAGCACCGTGATGTCGGAGGCGCCGCGCTGGTCGAGCTGTTCAGCGGTTTGCACCGTGATCGCGATCGGAACGTCTTGCAGGTTCTCCTCACGGCGGCGGGCGGTGACGATAAGTTCGTCGCTTTCCTCAACGGCCATTTCCTGCGCCAAGGCGGGACTCGAGAACACAAATGGCGATGCACATACGCTCGCCAACAACAGCGCTAGCCGCGCCGGATCGCCAAACCGTTTCATTGAACTGCTCCTCCGCTTTTTAATTCACTCCGCCGCTGCGAGCGGACGAAATTTTCGATGTGGTTGAAGAATGCATCTGGCGCTTCGAGATGCGGGACGTGACCTGCGCCTTGGATGACGGCGCGCGATGCGTTCGGGGCGGTGTGCGCCACGAATGCGGTTGCGCCGTCGGGGTAGACCTGGCTGTCGCCGCCGGAGATCACGAGCATCGGCTGAGCGATGCGCGCGAGATCGGCGCGGAAATCTTGTTTGGCCATCGAGGCCCAAAGCGACGCCATGGCGCGGCCGTTGGCGTTCGACATTTCGGCGGTCGCCCAATCGACGAGTTCTGGGCGCGTGTCTTTCAAGCCGGCGGCGAACATGCGCGGAGCGAAGCGGGCGACGTAGGCGGGCCAATCGGCTTCAATTTCGCCGAGCGTGCCGGCGACGTCTGATGTGGCGTAGGCGCCAGAGAGGCCGTGGGACCATTTCTCATCGTTGGTCAGGCGGGGCGCCATGTCTTCGATGATGAGGCCAGCGAGGCGTGAGCCCAGTTTTGGCGCTGCACGCCAAAGCGCCATCGCGCCCATCGACCAACCCAGCGCGATAACGCCTTTCAGGTCGAGCGTTTCAACGAAATGCGCGATATCGTCCGCGAGCGTTTCGATCGTGAGCGGTGAGCTGCCTTGCCCAGAGCCTGGGTGTCCGCGCAGCGTCAGCGTGAGGACGCGATGCGAACCGGAGAGGCGGGAACTCAGATCTTGGAAAAAACCGCCATTTGCCGCCCAGCCGTGCACCAGAAGGATGGGCGAACCTGCGCCGGTGTCGGCGTAGGACATAGTCGCCCCATCTGGCAAAACGTGGCCCGGCATGCCCGGTATTCCCCCCTTCGGCCTGGTTCTCGGGCCGAATTATTCTTGTCTTGCCGCGACTTATAACGGAGACTTGAAACATGAGTCAACATTCAGGTTCCGAGGCGGCGGCTACGGAGGAGCGCAGCGGCCCCAAGACGGAGCGCGGCCGGCGCACGCTCCGGCGGCTCTTGGATGCGGCCGGTGAGGAATTCGGGACGCGCGGCTATCACGAGACAGCCATCTCCAACATCACGCAGTCGGCGGGCGTCGGGCTCGGCACCTTCTACGTCTACTTCAAGTCGAAGGAGGAGGTGTTCAAAGCGCTGGTCGCGGACATGGGTGCGCGCACCCGCCATGCTTTGAGCGAAAGCGTAAAGGACGCGCCAAACCGGCTCGAAGCCGAGCGTTTGGGCATCCAGGCCTACGTCGAGTTCGTGCGCTCCCATAAGGCGCTCTATCGCATCGTAATGGAGGCGCAGTTCGTCGCCCCGGAAGCGTACCGCGCTTACTACCGCACCTTCTCCGAAGCGTATCGCCAGCAGTTGGCGCAAGCCTCCAAGCGCGGCGAGATCAGTGACGGCAATGATGATGTCCGCGTCTGGGCGCTGATGGGCGCTTCGACCTTCTTGGGGTTGAAGTTCGGCATTTGGGATGATGCTGCCGATATCGGCGCGGTGTCAGAGGCAGCTGCAGATTTGATGATCAACGGGCTCGCGCCGCGGGCCAAGAAGGGCGACGCTTCCTAAGAGAAGCGGGCCAAGGGAGGTGACAATGAGTGTCGACCTCGTCGACATCACAGCCAAGCGCGCGGCGCTGACGCCGGATGGCGTCGCGTTTGAAGACGCGCTGACCGGGCGTACGCTTACCTATGCAGCCCTGGACGATCGCGCATCTCGCGCCGCTGCCGTGCTGGCGGCGCTTGGTGTTGCGCGCGAAGATCGCGTGGCGATCCTCTGCCGCAACCGCATCGAATTTTTCGAGATCATGTTCGCCTGCGGCAAGCTCGGCGCCATTCTCGTGCCGCTGAATTGGCGCGCACCTGCGGTTGAACTTTCGCCGTTGCTGGATGATTGCACGCCGAGGGTTTTGGTGTTTGGCGTTGAAGACGCCGCATGCGCGCAGGCGCTCAAGCGCGACCGCCTGGCGCTCCTCGGGCTCGATGAAACCTATGAAAACGGCCTCCAAAACTTAGCGCCACTGCGCACGGAGCGCCGCTGGCCAGGCGATGCGATTTGGTCGCTAAGCTATACGTCAGGCACGACGGGGACGCCGAAGGGCGTGATCCAAACCTATCAAATGGCGGCGGTGAATGCGTTTCATGTGACGCAAGCCTTTGGTGTGCGCGCCAGCGATACGACACTCAATTTCCTGCCGCTATTTCACACCGCGGGCTTGCAGCTGGTGACGCTGCCGACCCTGATCGCAGGCGGCACGGTGATCGTCATGCCGGGCTTCGACGAAGCGCGTGCGCTTGAATTGATGCCGCGTCTCGATGTGTTTTTCGGCGTGCCGGCTGTTTATCAGCAGCTTGCGCTGCATTCTGCGTTCGAAAGCGCCGAGCTATCGCGTGTACGCGCTTGGGGCTGCGGCGGCGCGCCATTGTCGGATGTGCTGGTCGAGCGTTTCGCGGCGCGCGGCGTGCGCGTGTGCAATGGCTACGGCATGACCGAGACCGGGCCGACTGCATTCGTCGCCGCGCCTGAAGATGCGCTGACGAAAATTGGCTCAGTCGGCAAACCGCAAATGCTGCTGGATGTGCGCATCGTCGATGCGAATGGCGAAGATGTCGCCGAAGGCGAGAGCGGCGAGATCTGGATGCGCGGCGCTGGACTCACGCCCGGCTACTGGAAGCGGCCCGAAGAAACGGCGAAGGCGTTCACGGCTGATCGCTGGTTGAAGAGCGGCGATATCGGCCGGCGCGATGCGGATGGCTGCTACTACGTCGCTGGCCGGATCAAGGAGATGTACATTTCCGGCGGCGAGAACGTTTATCCGGCCGAAGTGGAAAACGCGTTGGCGCGGCACCCTGCGGTGCTGGAAGCTGCGGTGCTCGGGGTGGCGGACGAAAAGTGGGGCGAAGTTGGCCACGCTTTCGTGCTGCTGCGACCCGATGCGGCGCCGATCTCGGCCAATGAGGTGATTCAGTTTTGCCGCGCCAATTTGGCTGGTTATAAAATCCCGCGCCACGTCACCTTCGTGGATGAATTCCCGCGCACGGCTGCGGGCAAGATAAGAAAACACATGCTCGCGCCTGGGCCGGTTGCGCCCGTGCGTTGAGCGCTAGGGGACGCGAGACGATCATGACCGAAGTGCGAAACACCTCGCGCCGCGCGCTGCTTGCGGGCGCATCGGGCGCGGTTTTGACGAGTGCGTGCTCGTCTTTTTTTATTGCGGGTGATGACACCGGTAACAGCGATCTGCGGCGCGATGCTCGGACGACAATGAAGCGTGCCGCGAGATTCATGCGCGAGCTGGCAGCATATCGCGGCGGCTACGTGTGGAGCTACGCGGAAGACTTCTCGCGCCGTTGGGGCGAGATGGAAGCGTACGAGACGATGATTTGGATCCAGCCGCCGGGCACAGCCACGGTCGGGCATCTTTATCTCGATTGCTATCACGCAACGCGCGATGAATTTTACTATCAGGCCGCGATGGAAGTGGCCGATGGTTTGATCGCGGCGCAACACCCAGCAGGCGGTTGGAATTATCTGCACGACTTTGCGGGCGAAGAGAGCGCGCGGCGCTGGTACGATACGATCGGCAAGAACGGCTGGCGGCTCGAAGAATTCCACCACTATTACGGCAACGCGACGTTTGATGACGCAGGCACGAGCGAGGCGTCGCAATTTTTGTTGCGCCTTTACCTAGAACGCCGCGCCTCGCGCCTGCGTGCGCCGCTCGAACGCGCAATCCTGTTCGTGCTCGACAGCCAATACGAAAATGGCGGCTGGCCGCAGCGCTTTCCGCGCCATTCCGAAGAAGAATCTTATATCCGCCAGATTACGTTCAACGACGATGTTGCGGGCGAGAACATCAAGTTCTTGCTGATGGCGCATCAGACTTTGGGCGATGATCGCGCTCTACGCGCAATTCGCAGAGCGATGGACGTTTTCCTCGCTACCCACCAACCCGCGCCGCAAGCGGGCTGGAGTTTGCAGCATGATGCCGAAACGCTCGCGCCAGTGGGCGCGCGCAGTTACGAACCGGAATCGCTGGCAACGCACACCACCGCGACGAATATCGGTCAGCTGCTCAACTTCTATGAATGGACTGGCGACGAGCGTTTCATCGCGCGCGTGCCGGAAGCATTAGCTTGGCTCGATAGTCTGCGCTTGCCAGACAACCAAGTGCGCGTTGCTGGACGTCACTATCCAACCTTCATCGAGCTCCGCACCAATCGCGCGCGCATCAATCATCGCCGCGGCTCCAATGTCGTGAGCGGCGCATATTATTGGGACTACAACCCAGAGCGGCCGATCACGCACTATTCGCAATGGCGCGCGCTCGATGTCGCCGCGCTGCGCGCGCGCTACGACCGGCTGCGCAGCGCCAACCCCACGACTTTGGCGGCAGCGTCGCCGTTCCACCGGCGTGCGAATTTCGAGTTGCCGCGCTTCTTCACGACCCAAAACATCGAGGTTTCTGACATGACCTCGAATGCTGGCGCTGGTGCGGTGCAGGCCCCGACGCCGGAGCGCACGCGCGAACTGATCGCGACATTGAATGCGGAGGGCTATTGGCCGACGCCGCTGACGGCCACCAGCCAGCCCAGGCGATTTCGCGCAAACCCTGGTGGGCGACCAGTACGACACCTCGCCTTACGTGACTTCGACCCCAGCCACCGGCATTTCAACCGGCGCTTTCATCCAGAACATGAGTTCGCTTCTGCTCATGGTCGATTCAGGCGAGTGAGAGGAGGGTCGGCGGTGGTAATGCCTCTGGGAGGAGGCTATTCTCACCGCGTGTGGGGAATGAGCCGTGAGCGAAGAACAAGAAAATCGGTCTGACGACGTCGAGGCCAACAGCGCCGCGCGGGCGCCGAGCCCTCCGGCTCCGCCCATCAATGCAAATTCGAGCGAAGACCGGACGATCCGTCTGGCGTCCATCGTAGCGGTCGACATTGTCGGCTTCTCGACGATGTCGGAGCGCGACCAGCGCAATGCGGCGCGCAAGGTTGAAGCGCTCCGTGCGCGCATCGACTCCACCGCCAATAGGCACGGCGGCCGTCTCTTCAACACAGCGGGCGACGGCTTCATGGTCGAGTTCGCCTCGGCCGGCGCGGCGCTCGGCGCGATCCAAGACATTCTCGATAAACGCGGCAGAGGCGAGCCGCCGATCCGTGTTGGCGCGCACGTTGGCGATGTTGTCGTCACTGCGACGAACGATCTGCTCGGCCATGGCGTGAACGTTGCGGCGCGGCTGCAGGAATTGGCGGAGCCCGGCTCGGCGTTAGTCTCGGCGGAGTTCCGCTCGATGGCGCGCTCATCGCCCACGGCGGCGTTCCAATCGCGGGGCCAGAAGCCGCTCGATAACATGGAGCAGCGCGTTCAGACGTTCGAGATTCTCTCCAAGCGTCAGAAATTCGCAAGGCTCTCGCGCAAGATCGCGTGGTTCACGGCGGTGGCGGTGGTGCTTGCGGTCGGGATCTACTTTAGCCCCGCGATCTGGCGCTTTGCCGAGCCGATGGTGCAGCAATATCAACAGCAGCAACAACAACAGCAACAGCAAGCGCCGCAAGAATCCAGTGCGGTTTCTCCGCAAGTTCCGGTGCAAACCGAGGCGCAGGATATGGTGCCGGTTACCTACACGCCGGGTCACACGTTCCGCGATTGCGACAATTGCCCGGAGATGGTGGTGCTTGGCGGCGGCCTGTTCACCATGGGCTCGCCGGCCACGGAGGTTGGCCGCGGCCGCGATGAGGGCCCACAACGCGAAGTCACGGTGCGCTCGTTTGCTGTCGGCAAGTATGAAGTCACCTTCGCGCAGTGGGATGCATGTCTCGCGGCCGGCGGCTGCAATGGCTATTCGCCGTCGGACGGCGGCTGGGGCCGCGGCGATCGTCCGGTGACGAACGTGTCGTGGGAAGACGCCCAAAGTTATTTGGCGTGGCTAAACTCTCAGGTCGGTGGCCTGCGCTGCGCGTGCAGGCGTCAGCGACGCTTACGGCTTTGGCCCGCGCGTGACAGCCACGCAAGCGACGTTCCGTGCGCGTCAAACGACGCCGGTCGGTGCGCATGAGGCGAACGCGTTCACGTTGTTTGACATGCACGGCAATGTCGGCGAGTGGGTCGAAGATTGCTACGCCCCCAGCTATGAGCTCGCGCCGATCGACGGCGGGGCCGTGCAGGCGGATGAATGCCCGCGCCGTGTCTTCCGCGGCGGCGGGTTCGCCGATCAGGCGCAATCTCTCCGCGCTGCGGCGCGTCAGGCTGTCCGCCCCGATCAACGCGCCCAGGGCCTTGGCTTCCGCGTGGCCCGCGCCCTGGACTAAGCGCTTGGTGTGACCGCGGGCACAGACGATTCAGCGCCGGCTCCCCATGGTCGCGCCTTCAGGGGTGGATCAAGCTTGGGGCGTAACGCGGCATGAGCAGAAGGTTTTTGCTTGCGCAGATTTCCGACACGCATGTCCGTGTCGATGATGAGGGCGCCTCGCTCCGTCAGCTGACGCGCGCGTTGGCGCAGGCGCGTGACTACGCAGCCGACGCTATCTTGATGACCGGCGACCTCGTCAACGACGAGCGCGATGAGGAATATGCAGCGCTCGCTACGGCGCTTATCGATCCGCCTGCGCCGCTGTTCTTGATGCCGGGCAACCACGATCAGCGCGCGCGCATTCGCGCGCATTTCCCAACGCACCAATATCTGCCTCAGGACGGCTTTTTATCCTTCGCACTGGACCAATTTCCGGTGCGCATCGTGTGTGTGGACCAGATCGTGCCCGGCGAAACGCATGGCATGCTCACCGACGCGCAGGCGGAGTGGCTGGATCGCACGCTCTCCGTCTCAAGCCGGCCTACGATTGTGGCGCTGCATCATCCGCCGATCGCCACGCACGACGTGTTGTTCGATCAGATCGGTCTGCGTGATGCGAAACTTCTCAAAACCGTAATCTCTAAGCACAAGCACGTGCGCAGGATTATTTGCGGGCACCACCACCGCGTGGTGTTCGGGCAAGTCGCGCATGCGCCGGTGATCATCGCCCCTTCGACGTCGTGGGCGTATGGGCTGGCGCTGACGGATGCGCAGCCGATTGCACCGAAAACCTCAGAACAGCCGGGCTGGATGCTCCATATCTGGTCGGAGCAAGACGGTTTCGTCAGCCATTTCATGGGATTGTGAGGGCGGCGCACGCCAAGTCCCTAAATGCAGATGGGCCGGATCTCTCGATCCGGCCCTTGCTGCGGTGGCGCCTTGGGCGGGGGGAGTAGGTCGGCGCCGTGGATAAAACGTCGCCTTGGCAAAGTCGTTCCGCGCCAGACTGAATTATTTCGCCTCTCTGACCAGACGGAGCGATTGTCCGATTCCGGACAAAGGCAGGGAACGAGGGCGCCGAGTTCCCGGACGAGTGAGAAGTTAAAAGCGCCGGCGAGACTTCCGGTTCAGCGGCCGCCCCGCCAGCGCAGTCAGCACCCCCGTGCCATCGCCAGCAAACGCCGCCAGCGGCGTGCGGTCAAGCCAGAAACAATTCTTGTACAAGTTTTTGCGCGCCGTTTTTTGCGATTAACAGCGGCAAAGCCACACTTTCAAAACATTACACAATCTTGCGCGGGTGTTCGCGCAGCGTTTCGTTGACGGCGCAGAGATTTGCGTGTCCCTTCGCCCGCGCTTCTAAACGCCCCCCGAACCGATGAGGACGACGCGATGCCTGATGTCACGAAGCGATTTGGCTGGGGTGTCAGCGTAGAGGCCATCCTACATCATTTCGCCACGCCGGAAATCAGGGCGCTGGAAAAACATTGCCGCAAGCTGATCCGGGACTTCACCAATCCCGAATTGGAAGGGGAAGGCTATCGTTGCACGGTCATTCCCTTCGAAATGTTCGAGTACGGATTTTCGCTCACCTATGATTTCGAGGGAGAAACCTGGAAGCTCGAAGTGATCATGCAGCCGGATTTTGACTCACCGGACTGCGGCCGCAAGCGTCCCGCGCCGGGTGGACGGGGCGGCACAGGCGGCAGCCGGCGCGCCGTAGGCTATGAGCGCCGTAGCTGGCGCATGCTGCATCATATGATGACCGGTATCGCGCGAGAATTGCAGATGTTCCTGCAGGACACACGTACAGGTTTCGCGAGGCGTGTCGAAGCGAGCACAAAGTACACGCAAGCAACGGAAGTATCGACGCACGTTACATCTTGTATACAAATGCTCAACGCTTTTGCCCAACAAGGGTCACACGGCTGCAAAAACGTTGTGCTTCTTGTTCGCTCTAAGGTGAATACGGCGTTGGTCTATCTCGGCCCGCTGTGGAGCTATGCGGACTACGCACCGTCCGAAACACTTTGGGATCCGGGGCTATTCGGCCGCCAGATCGAACCCGCGAGCGGTTAGTACTATGAGCCCTGGCAAGCCGTCGAAGCGCAAACGCGGCGCAGAGAGCGAGACCACCTCGTTTTCCACCTCGCAGGGCCGCGCAAATTTCGCGCGCGCGCTGGAAACCACCTCGGAAGAAAAAACGATTGTCGGTTTTGCGCGTTACAGCACGCCGGTTGCGGTGCTTGCGCCGATAGAAGCGGTACGCATGCTCGCTGGACAATCAGGCGATGTCGATCCGGCGGTGCGCGCGCGGATTGTGCGGATGGCTAAACTCTTCCTCGCCAGTGCGCCGCCGCAGCGTAAGCCGCGCGCTAAGGTCGCGAAGGCAAAGAAAAAGGCAGCGGCGAAGAAAGCCGCGCGCCCGGCGCGTAAGCCGAAGAAGGCGAGCGCAAAGCGCAAAGCCGGCAAGAGCAAAAAGCTAGGAAAATCCGCCTAAGCACGGCTATAAGCGCCCGAAACATTCGGAGCGCGCTTCATGAAAACGAGAGCGGCGGTTGCATTCGCAGCCAAGCAGCCTTTGGAAATCGTCGAACTCGATCTGGAAGGGCCGCGCGCGGGCGAAGTTCTGGTCGAGATCAAAGCGACCGGCATCTGCCACACAGACGCCTACACGCTCGACGGGCTCGATAGCGAAGGCATCTTTCCAAGCATTCTCGGCCATGAAGGCGCAGGCATTGTGCGCGAGATCGGCGCGGGCGTAACCAGCGTCGCGGTCGGCGATCACGTTATTCCGCTGTACACGCCGGAATGCCGGCAATGTAAAAGCTGCCTATCGCGCAAAACCAATCTCTGCACCGCCATCCGCGCCACGCAGGGTAAAGGCCTGATGCCGGACGGCACCTCGCGCTTTTCCTACAAGGGCAAGCCGGTCGCGCACTACATGGGCTGCTCGACGTTTTCGAACTTCACCGTGCTGCCGGAAATTGCGGTGGCGAAGATCCGCACCGACGCGCCGTTTGACAAGGCTTGCTACATCGGCTGCGGCGTTACGACTGGCGTTGGCGCGGTGACGAACACGGCAAAGGTTGAGCCTGGCGCGAACGTCATTGTGTTTGGCCTCGGCGGCATCGGCCTCAACGTCGTGCAGGGCGCCAAACTCGTCGGCGCCAACATGATTGTCGGCGTCGATATCAACCCGGCGCGTGAGGAATGGGGTAAACGCTTCGGCATCACCCATTTCGTCAACCCGAAACATGTCAGCGGCGATCTGGTCGCGCATCTCGTCGAACTCACCGGCGGCGGCGCCGATTACACGTTCGACTGCACCGGCAACACGACGGTGATGCGTCAAGCGCTCGAAGCCTGCCACCGCGGTTGGGGCGAGAGCATCATCATCGGCGTCGCCGAGTCCGGGAAAGAGATCGCCACGCGCCCGTTCCAGCTGGTGACAGGCCGCGTCTGGAAGGGCACGGCCTTCGGCGGCGCGCGCGGCCGCACCGATGTGCCGAAGATCGTCGACTGGTACATGGACGGCAAAATCGAGATCGATCCGATGATCACCCACACGCTGCCGCTCGAGCGCATCAACGAAGCGTTTGATTTGATGCATAAAGGCGAGAGCATTCGGAGCGTGGTGGTTTATTGATGGGCGATTGGAAGCTCCCATTATCTGCCGCCTGCATGTGCGGTCGCGTGAAGATGCGCATCACCGTTGTGCCAATCATCTCGATGGCGTGCCATTGCACCGGGTGCCAGAAGCTCACCAGCGGCGCGTATTCGCTGTCGTTGATGATCTCCGCTGCGGGCTTCGAAGTGGAGGGCGCAACCGAGATCGGCGGCTTGCATCGCGATGAAAGCGTCCATCACTTCTGCGCGCACTGTAAGAATTGGCTCTACACGTCCGGCATCGCCGGCGGCCAGTTCATCAACTTCCGGCCGACCATGCTGGACGACGCAAGCTGGTTCATCCCGTTGATCGAGTCCTATGTGTCGGAAAAGCTGCCGGGCGTTCAAACCGGCGCCAAGCACAGCTTTGAACGCTTCCCCGACCCGTCTCAATACCCGGCGCTGATGGCGGAATTCGCCAAAGAGGGCGCGCGGCCGGCTTGAGCCTGCCCTCCGCCGTTGCTGGAGCGGCGGGGCCGGTATAGAGCTTGGCCGAGGGACATTTGCGGCGCGGGGCCCGCGCTTTGGGTGGTGATTTGATGATCCGTAAGCTTTTGATCGCGGGCGCTTTAGCGTGCCTGGCAGCCCCGGCGCTCGCGCAGGATCAGACCACGCCGCCCGCCACCACAACCGCGCAAGCGCCGGCCGAGCCGCGCCCGCCCGAAACCTGCGGCATTCTCTCGACCGGCGCCGAAAGCTCGAGCTTCACGCCGATCGTCGGCTACACAATTTTGTGGGCGCGCCCGCCGATGACGCGGCCGGAGGGCGATGTCGATGGCATCTTGTGCGTTCGCTCGCACATCTATCTTGGCGTGAACGATCACCGTGTGCTGACTGATCTCGCCGTTCCGTTCTTCATCCGCGATGCGACACGCCTGGCGACGTTGGAAATGAGTAACGGCCAGCTGCGTCTGCGCTTTGTGACAGGTTCGCCGACCGCGGGTGAAGCGGCCGCGCTCGCTCTCGCAATCGACGCCGCACACAATGACATCGCGAGCCGCCCGGTCACGCGCTAAGCCTTCACATCGGTGCAGCAGCGCACTAGGTGAGTGCGCATGGACATCAGAGCGCAACATCGCGTGCACGGCGGCACGCTTTCCTATGTGCAACACGAAAGCGCATCGACCGGCGGGACGATGCGCTTTTCTGTGTTTACGCCGCCGGGCGCTGGGCCGTTTCCGTATCTGATCTGGCTTTCGGGTCTCACGTGCACGGAGGATAATTTCACGACGAAAGCTGGCGCGTATGGCGCGGCAGCGGCGCATCGCGTGGCCATCGTTGCGCCGGATACTTCGCCGCGCGGTGACGGTGTCGCCGATGATCCGGCATACGATCTGGGCCAGGGCGCGGGCTTCTATATCGATGCGACAGAGGCGCCGTGGACGCCGCACTTTAAGATGGAGAGCTACGTCACCCGTGATCTGATCGCCGCGGTTGAAGAGGGCTTTCCGCTGGCGCCGAAGCGCTCTGTCTTTGGTCATTCGATGGGCGGCCATGGCGCGCTGACATTGGCGATGAAGCATCCTTCTCTGTTCAAAAGTGTATCGGCCTTCGCGCCGATCTCATCACCGACGCAATGTGCGTGGGGTGAGAAGGCGTTCAGCGCTTATCTCGGCGCCAAGCGCGACGCTTGGAAAGCGCATGACGCCGCGTTGTTGATCGAGGCCGGGCAAGCCGCGCCGTTCGATGATATTCTGGTCGATCAAGGTCTCGGCGATCAGTTTCTAGAGAACCAGTTGAAGCCGGAATTGCTCGAAGCAGCGGCGGCAAAGGCGGGGCAAAAGCTCACGCTGCGCCGGCATGAAGGCTACGATCACTCGTACTTCTTCATGACGACCTTTGTCGCCGACCATGTCGCCTTTCACGCCGCGCGCTTGGCTTGATCTGGAGAAGATCGGTGGGCGCAGGCGGCGGCGCTGCAGCGAAACGGCGCGCGGCCCAAGCAATCGCGAGCAGGACGAGGCCTAGGCCCACGAACGACGCAACCCGTGTCACGCCGCCAAGCCGCGCCATATCGACCAGGAACACTTTCAGCGTCGTTAGCAGCAGAAGTCCAAGTCCGATCCAGCGCAGCAGCGGATCGTTGCGCCGCATGCCGAGCCAGAACACTGCTGCTCCAAAGAGCGCCCAGACGGCTGAATAGATCCACATCTCAGCGCCTTGCGCTGCGCCGCTGAACATCGCTTCGCGGTGATAGAGCCAGCGCACGATCAAGGTCGCGGTGACAAAGAGATGGCCCACGACAGCGATCGTCGATGCACGCGTCAGCCAGTCCGGCCAGCGCGCGTGCGGGACATTGGTCGCGCGTGTGCTCATCCAAGCTGCAAGCAGGAGTGCGGCAAGCGCGTATAGGGCGCTCAGCGGCGTTGTGAGTGTAGCGGGTAGCACGCCCCACCACGGATTGAACAACAGCCAGAGTCCAAGCGCGGAGAACACCAGCGCCGGCCAGATGGCTGACGCCCACAGCGCCTGCAGATCATAGAGATAAGCCCGCACCGTATCGCGGCCGGGTGCGCGCGCTGAGACAGCACTTGCGGCCAGCACGAACGCCAGCGGCCAGATTGCATGCGCCAAGCCTTCGAGTTGCGCGAGCGGCTCGCCATTGTCCATCAGGCCGCGATGATAGAACCAGCGGATAGCGAGGTGCCCAAAGCTCCATGCGAAGATGCTCGCCGCCGCCGCGGCGGCGAAGCGCGTGGGCTCGACCTCCTTGCTGCGCGAAAGGGCGCGGCCGAGAAAGAGCGCCACGACGATGGCTACGCCGTGCGCTAGCACTGCGAGCAATGTTGAGAGCGCGTTGGTCGTATCTGAATCCTGTGCGCCCCACCAAGGATGGCGAAGCGCAAGCAGAATCAGCGCCGCACTTGCGATGCCGAACCACGCTGTTGCCCGTGAGGCCGTGAGCGCGTCTTGCGTGAACGGGCGCTCGGGGCTTCGCGCTTCTCGCATGCGTGCGAACATCGTAACGGCGAGCGCTGTGAGCAGCAGGATGAGGGCGTAGCAGGCGCCTTCGAACAGTCCGACATCGGCGCGCGCCATGGCGCCGCCGTGGAAGAGCCGGCGTGTCTCAAGCAGCGTCCAGATAAGCAGCAGTATTCCGCCTGCCGTCGCGTAGATCCGGCCTGCCAAGCGTTGGTGCTCATAAACGCGTCGCGCTGCGAACAATGCGAGCGCCGCTGGTGCGGCGAAAGCGAGCAGCAGCGTGTTGATGATGTGCGGACCAAACACGGTCGCCGGCGTCGCGCCCCACCACGGGTTCACGGAGAGGGCCGGCGCCGCGAACGTGTAGAGCAAACCCGCGCCAATGAGTACGTGATGTCGCCAGCGGCCGATAAAGCCGGTCTCAACGCCAGGGCGCGTCATCAGGATATGGCCGGCGGCGATCAGCGCGATCACGCGCAAGCTGACTTCAGTGAAGCTGTCGATACCATCGCGATCCGGCCCAGCGGTGAACGCGCGCAACGCCAGGAAGATGGCGATCAGGATTACGAAAACTGCGCTGGCATTGAGCGATTCAGCTGCAATCGATCGCGGCTCGGCGCGGCCTACGAAGGCGCTGGCGATGAACAGCAGCACCGCAGCGACCGCAAGTGTAATCAACGCGCCGCTCAAGGGGATTTGCCCGGAAAGCGTAGAGCTGATTAGGCTCGGCGAGAGCGCATGCCCGATCGCGAGTGCGCCGGCGACCAGTGTTGTGTAGCGCAGCATCGTCCAACCACGCAGGCCGAAGCCAAAAGCGAACAATGCCGCAGCGCCGGCATGCGCAGCTGTGCGCACTGAGGCCGGGAATGCAGACTCGATCGCGAGCAGCAGAAGCGCTGCACCGCCGCCGACCCAAAAGCTTGTCGCGCGATCTTTGCGCGAGTCCTGCACTTCGTCCGCAGTGAGCCAGGCGGCGACGAACAGAAGCGCTGCGCCAAGAAAGAGTGGCGTCCAGGCGGTGTTGCCGTGCCAGTTCTCGCGCGAGAAGGCCGCGAGCGCCGTCAGAACCGCAGCGCCGATCGCACCGGATGCTGCGATCAAGGCGCGGCTGTTGCGATGCGGACGGGCGCCGAGCGCGGCTGCAACGATGACGGCTGAGGAGAATAGCGTGAACGGGTAAAAATCCGGCCCAAGCGGCGGCAGCGCAAAACGAATCTGAAGATAAGACGCAAACCCGAGCACCAGCGAGGCGATGGCGATCAGCAGCGTCACCGGCGCCGCAACGCGCGCACGAACAGCGGCGGCGGCGAGAGCGACGAACATGGTTGCGACCCAGGCGGGGCCGCCGATGACGCCAGATGGCAGTGTGGCGATCGCGATCCACGTCCAGATCAGCAGCACGCTACTGATGCAGATGACGGCGGCGGGCAGATGCGCGTGCGTCTGCGTCCAGGTGAGGCGCGAGGCGGCTTCGTTGGCAAGTGGCTTACGAAACGCGAGCGCGACGCCGCCCATTGCGGTGAAGCTTGCCAGTGCGAGTGCGCGGCGGATCTCTTCGGCGGCGAGCGCGATCGAGAACCAGAAATAGAGGCCGACCATCGCTGCGATCGCCACCCATGGCCAACGCCGCCATGCCGCAAGCGCAAAGCCCGCGCCGCCAACACCGACAAGGTAGAACGTCAGCGGCAGCCGTGGCCAAAGATCGGTGCCGGTGATCTGCGGCGCCAGCAGCGCCAGCGCGATTGCGAGCACGCCAAGCGCTTGGCCATGCAACAGCGACAAGCCCGCCAGGATCGCGGCGCACAATGTCAGCATCAAAGCGGCGACGGCGTAATCGACAAGGCCGTAGAGGCCGTGTGCGGCCCAAGCGATGGCGTAAAGCGTGACGACGCCGGCGCTTGCGAGCATGGCGGCCACAAGCGGATTTCCTGGCGGCTGCGCTACATTGCGGCGGCGCGCCCATTCGCTGCCGCCAATGAGCGCAAGGCCCAGCGCGAGTGCGCAGACAAGTTGCACTTGCGGCGTGAACCAAGGCTGCTGGCTCGCGAACGAGACCATGAGTATGCCGCCGATGGCGACCAGCGCGCCGCCGAGCCAGGCGAAGCCATTTTGGGCGAGCCAGGTTTCGAGTTTGCGGTCGCGCGGTTTGGCGATGCGCGGGGGCGGGGTGGCGGCAGCGGGCGGCATGCGCACCGGCTCTTCGAGCGGCGGGGCGGGCGTATCGAGGATGAGCGGTTCATCGTCGTTGGAGGCGACGGGGAGGGGCGTATCCAGCACCAGCTCGTCCGGCGGGAGCGGGGTGTCGAGCAGCAGCGGCTCGAGCTCTTCCGCTGGGCGCGGCGGCGCAGCCGGCGCCGGGCCGACTTCCATCGGCGCGCGTTCTTGCAGCATCAGGCGCGACTCAAGCTCCATGAGCTTGTGCGTCAGCGCACCGATCCGCTGTTGCTGCCACCAAGCGAAGGCGGCGAGGCCAATGATGGCCAACCATTCCATGCGTGCGCCGCCCCTCAACGCGCGGTTTTAACGGCGCAAGCTCCGGCGCCGAAGCGCGCAAGGCAAGGGCTTGCGCCATTGAAGCGGCGGCGATTTCGCCACCGAAGAGAGTTTGCGCCCGCCGCGCGAGCATGCTCAAAGCGGCCATGAGTTTTATCTTCGATCCGGCGCCTCAGCCTGCCGTCTCCATCGTCAACAGCGCCGCGAAATTTCCGGTGCGACGCATCTTCTGTGTCGGGCGAAATTACGCCGACCATGTCCGCGAAATGGGGAATGACCCCAAGAGCGAGCCGCCGATTTTCTTTTCCAAACCGGCCGACGCCGTGGTCGAGAGCGGCGCGGTGATCCCTTATCCGTCGAATACTGCGAACTTCCATCATGAAGTCGAACTGGTGATCGCGATTGGCCGAGGCGGCGCGAACATCGATGCGGGTGCGGCGCTCGCGCACGTGTGGGGTTACGGCGTTGGCGTTGATCTCACGCGGCGCGACCGGCAAGCGGAGGCGAAGAAGGCCGGCACGCCGTGGGATATTGCAAAAGGCTTCGATCATTCCGCGCCGATCAGCGCGCTGACGCCGGCGGCTGAGGCTGGCGACGTTTTGAACGCGCGAATCTGGCTCACAGTGAATGGCGAGACGCGGCAGGAGTCGAATACGGGCGGCATGATCTGGTCCGTGCCGGAAATCATCGCAACGCTCTCGCGCTGGTGGGAGCTGAAAGCGGGCGATCTGATTTTCACCGGATCGCCGGAAGGCGTCAGTGCAATTGCGACGGGCGATGTGATCGCCTGCGGCGTCGATGGACTGGCGCCGCTTACGTTTTCAATCGGCGATTAGATGCCGCCACATTGCCAAGCGGCTTCAGGCTAAACTGACCAGATGACCAGCTCAGCGTCCTTGGTCATCGGCGGATCATCGGAGAATCATCAGCCTCAGCCAGTTCCTATCGGCCGTTCAGGGATCGCATGAACGCCTAGGATACTGGAGTTGGCGATGACTGGATCGAAAAGACGTGTCGCTTTGCTTGCTATTTGCATGGTGATGATAGGGGGAGTTGGCGAAGTCCAGGCGCGCGATCTTCGGGCTTGGGGGAACCTCTCCGGCGGCGCGCCCTTCAGATTGGAATGTCCGCCGGGGTCGTTCGTTTCTGGGTTTAGCGCCTACGTCGGCGCGTATTTCGATCGCCTGTGGATCAACTGTGCGAGCTTCAATGCAAACACGGGCCGGTCAGGCCCTTCGATCCGATTGGATGCGTCCGTGGGCCGCTCGCACGGGGGGCGGGAGGAAATTCGAAACTGCCCCTCGGGACATGCCGTGCGCAGTCTGCGGTCTAGCCATTTGAGATCGCGAAACCGCCTGCTTGATGAGCTCCATTTCAGTTGCGTGTTCATGGCGCGCCCCAGTGAGCCGCTCGTCAGAATTGAATTGTTGACGCCCTCGCCCAACACCCAGCCGTCTTTCGGCATGATGTTCGGGGAGGGAATGCCGGAGGAAAGCTGTGCGCCAGAGGAAGCCGTCATCGGCATTCACGGCAGCGCCAGCGACTTCATCGACAGCATCGGGCTCGTTTGCGCAGTGATTGATCCTTACCGGAATAGCGGCTCCTCATCGCCAGCGGTAGGAACGAGCGTTGCGGTCGAGGCGAGCCAGAGCGGCCCCTCATACACCGCACCGTCGCTTGGCGAGGCGGTTGGAGCGCCGCCGGTATCGATGAGCGCGCCCTCATGCCGGTCCGGATTTGTTTGGCGCATGGCTTCTTCAACTGACTACATCTGCGTCGCGCCCTCGGCCCGGACGCGGACAGAGCAGGAGAACGCGCGCGCTGCTGAAAACGTCTCGCCAAATGGCGGACCTTATGGTCCAGCAACTTGCCGCTCTGGTTACGTGTGGCGCGAGGCCTTCGCAGGTGATGTCGTGTGCGTCACCCCAACAGTCCGCGATACAGTGCGCCGAGAGAACACGCTTCATTCATCACGGGTCGCAACTTGAGCTACGCGCAGTTTCGATGTCATCATTTATGCAGTTCGTAGCTTTGGCGAAAGGCTTCGACCAACGCCGCAGATTGTGTCGGGTGCAGCCACGCCATTACGCGCGTCACGTGAGCGTCCGCCGGCGTGTTGGGCTCCATAGCTCTGATCCGTTGCACGCAATCGGCGGCGTCCGCGTCTCGACCTGATAGAGTGCAGAGCGCGGCGCGCAGAACGAGCGTCGGGGCGTAACCGGAGTTCAGGCGAAACGCACCTTCCATATCCGCCATCGCTTGCTCGATGCGCCCTGCCTGAAAGTGCGCGTGAGCACGACGCAGATACGTGAAGTGCAGGCTGGAATGGCCGGGCGATAGGTCTTCTACGACATCGAAGCAGCCGACAGCTTCATCATTGTGGCCCAATCGCAGACAGACAAGGCCAAGTTGCTGCTGTCCAATCGGGAAGTTGGGGTTTACTTCGACGGCACGCTGAGCGTGGCGAAAGGCTTCATCAAGAAGATCGAGGCAATTTAGTGCGCCCGCTGCGAATGCGAGAACTGTCGGATCATGAGGATCAAGGGCGACAGCTCGGCGCGCGTGACTTATCGCGTCGTGCTTGAGCGTTTCATCAGTGGCGCCTGTCCAAAGAAATTGGAGCGCCAGAGCGTACGCCAAGAGTCCGTGGGCAGGGGCGTAGTCAGCGACGATCGACACCGCACGGCGGGCCTCGGTCACGACGGCTGGAAGCGTTGCAAGGGTAAGATTGTACCAGAGGGCGAGCGCCCGTTGCAGGGCCTCATAGGCGGTTATATCGCTCGGTTTTCTAAGTGCGCGAGCCATCTCTATTTCATGCACTTGTACGCCGAGGCGCGCGGCAACCTCCTTGACGAGGTCCTCTTGTAGGCCGGCGAGTTCAGAATCCGGGCGTTCGACATGGCCGGCCCACAAAATGGCGCCTGTCTCAGCCTCGATGAGCTGCACTGCGACCCGCAACATGTGATCAATCCGGCGCACGTTGCCTTCGAGCACGTAACGCGCGCCGAGTTCACGCCCTAAGACACGCAGATCCGGCGTTTTCCCGGCCCAGGCGCGCGTCGTGCTGGAAGCCAGTACGCGCACAAAAGAACACAGGGAAATCGCGGAGGCGATGTCTTCGACCATGCCGTAGGTCAAAGCCTCCATCTCAGGGAGGCCCGCGCGATTGGTGAACGGCATAATCGCCAACGATGGTCGTTCGCCAAATTCGCTTTGTGCTTGGCTCGTGAGCCGATAGCCCACCTTGGTCACGGTTTCGATTTCGAACGCCCCGCCCGCTGGGCCGCCGCCGAGTTTGCGCAATTGAGAAATGACGCGGTGGATGGCGTCTTCGCTGACGGCGCGCCCCTCCCAACAACTGTCGATCAGTTCATCGCGGCTCACTGTTTCACCGCTCGCGCGTGCGAGCGCCACCAGTACTTGCATCACTCTCGGCTCAATCGTCTCGCGTGCGTGCGGCCCGACCATTACGCGTGAGCTGGGTCGAATCTCAACTTGGCCAAGCTGGAAGGCCGGTTCCTCGGCGAGGACGATGCGGCGACGGGCGGAGCTTGAAGTCGTCATCCTAGTTTCTTTGAACGCCTTGGATCCAAATCATCAGCGCTTGATCGGCTTCTGATCAGGCTCAGGTCCTGCCGCACAGAAATGCTGCGAGCGAGACTACGACTCGCGCGGTTCGCGCCTGATTTATGCAAGTGAGGGCTCGGCATGATCAAGCATATCTTCATGGCGGTAGGGTTGATTTGTGCAAGCGCGCCGTCAACCGCGGCGGCGAGAGATCTGCAGCAGGCGGTCGTCTCGCATCGAAACTTCGATTTGAATGAAGAGGCCGACGCGCGCCGGCTCTTGATCGAAATCGAGCGCACCGCCGACACTTTGTGTGGCCGCCCCTCCGACATCGTCCATCCGGTGCAATTGCGGTGGATTGATACCTGCAAAGCGGAGGCGGTGAGCGACGCCGTCCAACGGCTCAACGCGCCTTTGGTCTCAGCCGCGCATCAGGCTGACCTTGCGAGGTCCGACAGGTCGCGCGACTAGCGCCGGTTGATGCGTCGCGAATGCGTAAGTGGCCGTCGCACGCGTGTGCGTCGGTGAAAGCGAAGCTCCCAGAGGGATACGTTTTTGCGCGGTGCTTGATTTTGTTGGGTGAAGTGGCCGGTTTGTGGGGGATAGGGCTGGTGGTCCGCTATTGGCCCAAAGACGGCATTCATGTTTGCGCGCCGGATCAGCGCATTATCCGCAAGTGTACGCTGGCGATGGCGTGAGGCGCGAAATTGCGGTGTCGTTCAGAACGCGAAGGCGTCCTTCGGAATGTCCCGCGCCTTTTCGCACGCGGCCCTAAAGTCGTAAGGGACCTCGTTCACGCAGTCGGGCCATTTCTGCGTCGCGAGCCAGAACTCCACGAGGCCGAGGCGTGCGCAGAGACGCACGAAGCGCGGATCGTTCCGGATTTCCGGCATCCCCTTCCAAAACAGCATGCCGGTTCGGTAGGCGTCGGGGCCGATCATGTCGTCAGCAACGGAGCGCGGTCCAAGGCGGGCGCTTTCGACGACGCGATAGACGTCGTCCGCCAAGCCCAAATGAGCCGCATACACGAGCCGCGCGACGTCCACCGAGCCAGCCGTTGCGACATGCGCTTCAAGCGCGTCACGCAACGCGCCAATGTTCTCCGCCGTCGGATCGCGCTTGGCGCGGACGAACATCAGACCATCCTCAAACTCGTGCGCCGGCTGGTTCGCCACTGTTGCGAGCAGTCTATCCACCGCCGGCCAATCGTTCAGAAGAGCGAAGGCGCGGAGCAGTGTCGCGACCGGAAACCGCATGCCCGGTGCGCGCGCCATGACGTCTTGGAGAAGTGGGATCGCCTCGGCCACTTGTCCGATGGCCATGCGGGCAAGCGCCGTCATCATCATGAACATCGGGTTCAGCGGATCTGACGCGTATATCTCCTCCGTGATCTCGGCGCATTCGCGGGCGCGACCGATGGTGCGCGCGTGCCAGCCAACATAAGCGTGCCCTTCGCCGCGACCAGGCGCCCGGCGAATGCGCTGCATCGCGGCGTCCGACGCAATGAAACTGCCATACGGCGGCAAGATGAAATACTGAGCGGTCAGCGCATCGACATTTTCATGGTCGAGCGCCAAGGCCCGCTCCGCTTCGCGTGTCACCAGGGCGGCGGACGCGGCGCGTTCGGCGAACGGCTGATACAAGCGCGCCCAGGTGCGGACGTACGCCAGCCTCCCCCAAGCCTCCGCGAAGTTGGGCGCAAGCTGAACCGCGGCCTCCAAGAGTTCGACGTGCCCACGCAACTCGTCCGGCGCATACGACTTGATGCTGGCGCGCAGATAAAGATCATAGGCCACCGGATCGATAGCCTTGGTCGAGAAGCTGGTGAACGTTTGTTGCAAGGCGCCAGCAATGGCTTCGGAAATCTCGTCCTGCACAGCGAACGTATCGTCGAGGCTGCGGTCGTAGCGCTCGGACCACAGCGTGGTGTGCGAGGCTGTTTCGACGAGATGCGCCGCGATGCGCACGCGCGCGCCCGCTCGGCGCACCGAGCCGTCGAGCAAGTGGCTGCATTTCAGCATGCGCGCCGCCTCGCTCTTTTTTTCGCCGCGAAACTGAAAACTTGAGGTGCGCCTAATGACCTTCAGCTTCGCGCCGCGCGACAGACGCTGAATGATCTCCTCGCTGACGCCATCGGAGAAGAATTGCATCTCTGGATCCATCGACAAATTGTCGAACGGCAGCACAGTGAGGATGGGGTCGGCATCCTTTGACGCCGGCGCCGTGGTCGCCAATGTGGCGACGGTCAGCGCAAACGCCTCGATCGTCTCGGCCATCTTGTCGAGCTTGAGCATGCCACGCGATTGCAGGCGATCGGCGATCGGGCCGCGGATCGTTTGCCGAACAGCGGCTGAGACCAGAGCTGAGCCTGGCGACGATTGCGCCATGAGGCGCGCCGCGACATTGACGCCGTGGCCTAAGAGATCGCCATTTGGTTGCACCACAACGTCGCCCAGGTGAACACCGACGCGCACTTTCGGTTCGCACGTTGCGGCGAGTTCGAACGCGGCTTCGATAGCGGCAAGACTCGAACCAAAGTCCAACATGAAGCCGTCACCGGCTGTGCTGAATACGCGCCCGCCGTGGCGGGCGGCTACGTCTTCGATTACCTTGCTCAGCGCCGCTACTTCGGCGGTTGTTTTTGCTTCGTCGGCTTCGGTGCGCGCGGAATAGCCCGCGACGTCCAGCGCGACAATAGTGGCAAGTTTGCGGGCGTGGACGTCGTCGGTCACGAGAACTTTCGGTTGGGTCGTGCGGCTTGGCAATCATGGTAAGCCGGGCCGCAGGTTAATTCCAGCCGAGCGTAACAAGCGCTTAAGGGAAACCCACCGTCCTCATTCACCAAGGCCCGTTTGCGGCCAAAAACATACTTCGTTTCTGCGTGAAACGGGCGGCAGTTTGGTCGGCTTTCCGCGCTTGCCTGCGCGCTTCGTGCGGTGCGACATCCCACGTTGCGCGGGCGTATTTACGCCTCCAGCGCCAGCAGTGCGAAGGTGGCGAGCCAGTGTTCGCCCATGTAGTCGCCGGCGACGTGGGGGAGGCTGGTGGCGATGTGCAGGTCAGCTGCGTTGCGGGCGACTTGTGCGGTGCGGGGATTGTCGAGCGCGGTAGCGATGCTGCGCCAGCACCAGGCGCGGGAGAAGTTTAGGCCGTCGAGGTGCGCGATCTTGCCGTCGGTGCGGTCGCTGACACGGGCCGGTGAGAAGAGAGATGCGGGTTCGCTGCTCTGCACGTTGGGCAAAAAGTCATTGAACCACGTGCGGAACGCGGCTGGCGCCAGGAAGCGGCGCATGCATTCGGCTTCCATCAAAGTTGGTGAGAGGAAATCGTCTTGGCTCGGTTCCCAAGCTTGCGCGGTGCGATCGCCAGCGTACCAGGCGAAGGCTTTGTCGCGCATGAGGGCGAAGAGATCGGGATCGTTTGGTTCGGCGTAATCGGCGGCGAGGCGGAGTGCGAAGGCAGTTGAAGAATGGACGCCGGTGCGGATCGGATAATCGCCGAGGGGCAGGAAATCCTTGAAGCGCTGAGCGAAGGCTTCCGCGAGCGGCAGTAGCGTGTGCGCCGCTGCCTTGCCTGCGCCGTCTGTGTGCTGATCAAGCTCTGCCTGCAGCGCCAGCAGCCAACCCCACCCATACCAGCGCTCGAACGCGCGTGACGCCGGGCGCGCGAGATAGGCGCATTCGGCGGCGACGTTGGCTGGGGTGATGCGCTCGTTGAAGAGCGCCGTGATGTCGCTGGCGTGCGTGAAGTCTGGATAGCGGCGCAGCAAGCGGGCGAGCAGCCAATAGCCGTGCACGCATGAGTGCCAGTCATAGCTGCCGAAGAAGATCGGATGCGCGGCGCGCGGACCGATGACGTCGGCGGCGCTGGCCATGACGTGATCCATCTTGTGCGGAAACTCGCGCCCGACATGCGCGAGCGCGAGGGCGGTGAATTTCTCTGCGATCTCGCGGGTGAGTGTGGTCATGGGAAAGCCAGGAAGCGCATGAGGACGATGTTGGCGAGGAGCAGCGGAAGCGCGGTTGGGATTTGTGCGCGGATGACGCCGTTGAGTGCGGCGTTGCGGTCGGGCAGTTCGAGCAGGTTCGCGGGCACGACGTTGAAGTTGGCGGCCATCGGCGTCATCAGCGTGCCGCAGAAGCCGGCGAGCATGCCGATGGCGCAGACGCGCGCCGGATCGCCGCCGAGTTCGTTGATCACGAAGGGCAGGCCGATCGCGGCGGTCATCACCGGGAAGGCGGCGAAGGCGTTGCCCATCAGAATCGTGAACAGCGCCATGCCGATACAATAAGCGGCCACGGCGACGGTGCGTGTATCGAGCGGGATGTATTGCGAGAAAAGCGCGCCGACCTGATCGCCAACGCCGGCGGCGAGGAAGACGGCGCCGAGCGCCGCCAGCATTTGCGGCAGGATCGCCGCCCAGCCGACCGAATCCATCAGCCGTCGCCCTTCTTGCAGCGGCGCGAGCAGCGGCGGCTTCAGCCACACCATCAGCACCGTGATGGCGATCAACACGCCGAGTACGAGTGAGACCAAAGTTTTGTGCTGATCCTGAATGATCAGCCCGCCCCATTCAGTGTGCTGCACGATCAGCGTGCCGGCGAGCGCGACGGCGGGGATGATGAGCGCGGGGAGGAAGAGGGCGTTGCCGCGTTTTTCAGCGCTGGCGCGTCGTTCTTCTTGTGTGGTGGTGGGCGGTTTGCCTTGGCCGAGGCCGAACACGGCGACGACGACGAGGCCGAGCGCGAGCAGGCCGTTGCCGAGATCACCGAGCGCGTGGCCCGCCCAGAAGCTGAGCGCGAGCAGCGCGTAGAATGCGGCGTTGCGCAGGCGGCGCGCGTTGGCGCGATCGAGGATCGAGAGCAGCGCCAGCGCGGCGAAGAAGAAGCCGCCCACGATGTAAGCGTGTTGCAGCGTGATCACTGCGCGCTCTCCGTCTTGGCGGAGAGGCGGGCTTTTAGATGCCGATCAAGCAGCCAGAGGCGGAGGCTGTGGATCAGGAGAGCTGCGATCGCCGTCGGGATGGCCCAGATTGAGAGTTCGAGCGGTTCGACGAAGATGCCTTCGGCTTCGAGGAAGCCTTTGATCAGCAGGATCGAGGCGATGGCGATGAAAATGTCTTCGCCGAAGAAGAGCCCGATATTGTCGGCGGCGGCTGAGTGCGAGCGGATGAGGTAGCGTTCGCGATCGGGTAGCGCGCCGTATTTGGCTTCCGCCGCGCCTTCCGCCATCGGCGCCACTAACGGCCGCACCATTTGCGCGTGGCCGCCGAGCGAGGTGAGGCCGAGCGCCGACGTGCCTTGGCGGATGACCAAATACACCCAGAGCAGGCGCCCCACGGTTGCGGCTTTCACTTGCGCGATGGTGATGCGGGCGCGTTCTTGCAGGCCGGCGCGTTCGAGCAAGCCGATGGCGGCGAGCAGGATCCAGGTGAGGCTGATGTAGCGTGCGTCGTTGAAGGCTTTGCCGAAGGCGGCGAGCGTGTCGCGGCCGGCGACGTAGTAAGCGGTGAGATCAGCTTCGGGTGTCCATGCTGCTGCGAGGCCTGTGGTGAGCGCAGCCCCCATCACCACGAGCAACGGGTTGGCGCGGACAATGAAGCCGAACACGACGACGGCTATGCCGAGTAGTACGAGCACGTTTGATCCCCCGCTAAACTCTACTTTGGTACGCCAAACCCGCCGCCGCCGGGTGTTTCGATGACGAAGACGTCGCCAGCTGCGACTTCGGCTTTGCCGGTGGCGCCGAGTTTGGTGACGCTGCCATCGGTGCGTTCGATCCGGTTTGCGCCAGACTTGCCGTCGCCGCCACCAGCGAGGCCGAACGGCGCGGTGCTGCGGCGGTTGGCGAGCATCGCGGCTGTCATTGGCGCGCGGAAGCGGATGCGGCGGATGGCGCCGTCGCCGCCGTGATGCGCGCCTTCGCCGCCGGAGCCGCGGCGCACGCCGAAGCGTTCGACCAGAACAGGAAAGCGCGTTTCCAGAACTTCGGGATCGGTGAGACGCGAATTGGTCATGTGCGTTTGGACGACGCTTGCGCCGTCGAAGCCCGGCCCGGCGCCAGAGCCGCCGCAGATGGTTTCGTAATATTGGCGTTGCTCATCGCCGAAGGTGAAATTGTTCATCGTGCCTTGGCTGGCCGCGAGTGCGCCCAGCGCGCCGTAGAGTGCGTCGACCACGACTTGGCTGGTTTCGACATTGCCGGCGACGACAGCCGCGCCGCGTTTCGGATTAAGCAGCGAGCCTTCTGGCACGACGATCTCGATTGGCTTCAAGCAGCCTTCGTTGAGCGGGATGTTATCGTCCACCAAAGTGCGGAAGACGTAGAGCGTGGCGGCGCGGGTGATCGCGAGCGGCGCGTTGAAATTGTTGGGCTGCTGCTCGCTTGTGCCGGTGAAGTCGATGCGGACGGTGCTGGCGGCGTGGTCCGGCGTGATGGCGACTTTGACGGTCGCGCCATTGTCCATGGTGACAGCGAAGGCGCCAGGCTTCAGCGTATCGATGACCCGCTTGATCTGTTCTTCGGCGTTTTCCTGCACGTGGCGCATGTAAGCGGCGACACCTTCACGGCCGTAATGCGCTACGAGGCGCTTCAGTTCATCAACGCCGCGCACGCACGAGGCGATCTGAGCTTTGAGGTCGGCAATGTTGCGGTTGATGTCGCGCGCTGGATGCGGGCCGCTGGCGAACAACGCGCGCGTTTCTGCTTCCAGCAACGCGCCGTCGCGCACGAGCAGGAAGTTCTCGATCAACACGCCTTCGTCTTCGATATGTTTGGAATCTGGCGGCATCGAACCGGGGGTGATGCCGCCAATGTCGGCGTGGTGGCCGCGGGCGGCGGTGAAGAAGGCGGGCGCAGTTTCACCGTCGAGGATGACGGGGGCGATGAGTGTGATGTCGGGCAGGTGTGTGCCGCCAGCGTGGGGGGCGTTGAGCATGTAGATGTCGCCGGCGCGCATCGTGGCGCCCCGTTGGCGGATGATCTCGCGCACGCTGTCGCTCATCGAGCCGAGGTGCACCGGAATATGCGGTGCGTTGGCGACGAGACCGCCGGTTTCATCGAAGACGGCGCAGGAGAAATCGAGCCGTTCTTTGATGTTGACGGAGGAGGCCGTGGTTTGGAGCGCAAGTCCCATCTCTTCGGCGACGCCCATGAAGCGATTGTTGAACACTTCGAGCAGAATCGGGTCGGCGCGCGTGCCGATGGCGCTGCGTTCGATGTGTGTGGCGCGGGTGAGGATGATGTCGCCGTGCTCGCTAATCCGAGCGCGCCAGCCCGGCACGACGTAGGTGGTTGCGCCTTGTTCGAGGATGAGGGCGGGGCCGTCGATGGTGAAACCTGGCTCTAGCGCTGTACGCTCAAAGACCGGCGCCGATTGCTTCACACCGTTCGCGTGAAGGGCGGCGATGCTGCGCGGCTCCGCACGCGTTCCAGCGATCTGTTTGGTAGTCAGCGTCGGTTGGCTAGTTTCGGTTCGCCCGACAATCTCCGCTGAGAGCGAAGCAATGATGATCTCGCGTGCCGGATCGATGAAGCCGAAGCGCTTCTTGTGCTCCGCCTCGAACGCTTCGGTCAGGCTTCGTCCGTTGCTCCACGATACGAGCAGGATCGGAATGGCTGAATCCGCACCCTCGTACTTCAAGTGAGCCGACACATGGATCGCAGCATCGACATGCTTTGACGTGTCGAGCGCGGCTTCCGCGCGTGCGCGAACAGATTGGATGTTCGCATCGATGCCAGCGGCTTCTTTGAGCTTTATCTCAACCGTCTCTTCCACTACCGCGCGCTCATCCGCGAGGCCCATGCCCCAGGCGCTGAGCACGCCGGCCAGCGGGTGGAGCAGGATTGTCACAACGCCAACGGCGTCGGCCACTGCACACGCGTGCTGGCCGCCGGCGCCGCCGAAGGCGACGAGCGCGTATTCGGCGGGGTTGTAGCCGCGCTGGATCGAGATTTTCTTGATCGCCTCGGCCATGTTTTCGTTGGCGATGCGGAGGAAGCCTTCGGCGGCCTCCTCGTGTGAAATTGGCCGTCCGAACTCGCGGCTGATTTCAGCGCACATTGCGTCGAACATTGTTTCGACGACGTGCAAATCGAGTGGTTGATCGCCGTTGGGGCCGAAGATGGCGGGAAAAAATTCCGGCCTGACGCGGCCGAGCAGCACGTTGCAATCGGTGATCGTGAGTGGGCCGCCGCGGCCATAGCATGCAGGCCCAGGGTAAGCGCCCGCGCTGTTTGGCCCGACCCGTAGCTTGGTGGTGTCAAAATAGCAGATCGAGCCGCCTCCGGCCGCCACGGTGTGAACCTGGAGCATCGGTGCGGAGAGGCGCACGCCCGCGACCATGGTTTCATTGGTGCGTTCGAAGGCGCCGGCGAAGTGCGAAACGTCCGTTGAGGTGCCGCCCATGTCGAAGCCGAGCGCGTGATCGAAGCCGGCGCGTTGTGCGGCGGCGGCCATGCCGACCACGCCGCCGGCTGGGCCGGAGAGGACGGCATCGCGGCCGCGGAAGGCGTTCGCCTGGGCGAGGCCGCCGTTCGATTGCATGAACAATAATCTTGGACCGCCGGCGTCCTCGCCGGCGACGTTGGCCGACCTTGCGGCGCTGTCGCCAGCTGAAACACCGTTCGCCGGCGGGGACGCCGGCGGTCCAAGGAAACCACCAGCAAACTTCTCCACGTATTCACGCAACACCGGCGACAAGTACGCGTCCGCCACCGTCGTATCCGCGCGCGGGATAAACTTGATCAGGCCGCTGATCTCGTGGCTGACGCTGATTTGGGTGAAGCCGATCTCGCGGGCGATGGCGGCGAGGCGGCGTTCGTGCGCGGGATAGGCCCAGCCGTGCAGGCAGGCGATGGCGGCGGCGCGGAAGCCTTCGTTATACGCATGTTGCAGTGCGGTGCGGGCTTGTGGCTCGTCGAGCGGTGTCAGCACCTCGCCTTCAGCCGTCACGCGCTCGCGCACTTCGACTATGCGGCGGTGCAACAAATCGGGCTTGACGATGTGGCGTGCGAAGATCTGCGGCCGCGCCTGCACGCCTATCTCGAGCGCATCGCCGAAGCCTTCAGTTACGACCAGCACCACATCGGCGCCTTTGCGCTCTAGCAGGGCGTTGGTGGCGACGGTCGTGCCGAGTTTTACTTCGGTAATATCGGCGAAGCTGTCGCCATTCTCTTTGAGAATGAGTCGCATCGCCTCAAGTGCGGCGTCCTCATAGCGGCCGGGATTGACCGAAAGCAGCTTCTTGACCACTTCGCGACCGTCCGGCGCGCGGGCGACGACGTCGGTAAAGGTGCCGCCGCGGTCGATCCAGAAGTGCCAGCCGTGTTTCATGCGGGCGGACCATCGCCAGTGAATGACTGGCGATCAAGCGCTTAGCGATTGCCGGGCCGCTCCGGTGCGGAGTAGTTTGCGGCCAATCACGGAGCGCCCGCTTGAAGCCCACCGACATCACTAACCCTGACTATTTCCACAAGGTCGTGGACTGCCAATGGGCGTGCCCTGCGCATACGCCAGTGCCGGAATACATCCGGCTGATCGCGGCGCAGCGTTATGCTGACGCGTACATGATCAATTGGAAGTCGAACGTGTTTCCCGGCGTGCTCGGGCGCACGTGCGATCGGCCGTGTGAGCCGGCGTGCCGGCGTGGGCGCGTCGAGGATGCGGACGGCAAGCCGGAGCCGGTGGCGATCTGCCGGCTGAAGCGGGTCGCCGCCGACAATAAAGGCGAGATCGAACATATGCTGCCGCCGAAGGCAGCGACGAAGAATGGCAAGCGCGTAGCGTGCATTGGCGCGGGGCCGGCGTCGCTGACGGTGGCGCGTGATCTTTTGCCGCTTGGCTACGAAGTTCACATCTTCGACGCCGACGCGAAAGGCGGCGGCATGATCCGTACGCAGATCCCGCGCTTCCGCCTGCCGGAAAGCGTGATCGATGAAGAGGTGAATTATATTCTGCGCTACGAGCCGGTGACGCACTTCGGCACGCGGGTGAATTCACTGAAGGAGTTTCTGGCGCAGGGCTGGGACGCGGTTTTCGTTGGCACTGGCGCTCCGCGCGGGCGTGATCTCGATTTGCCGGGACAGAAGGAAGCCGGCGCTAACGTCCATATCGGCATCGATTGGCTGTCGAGCGTTTCGTTCGAACACGTCGATACGATCGGCAAGCGCGTTATCGTTCTAGGCGGTGGAAATACTGCGATGGACTGCTGCCGTACCTCGCGTCGCTTGGGCGGTGAGGACGTGAAAGTCATCGTGCGATCGGGCTTCGATGAGATGAAGGCCTCGCCGTGGGAAAAAGAGGACGCCCAGCACGAAGGCATTCCGATCATCAACTTCCTCAATCCGCGTGAGTTCACGCACGAGAATGGCAAGCTCACCGGCGTCTGGTTCACCAAGATGCATTGGGTGGAGAAGGACGGGAGCAAGAAGCTTGAGCCGTCGGGCGAGCCTGATGTGCACTATGAGTGCGACGATGTGCTGATGGCAGTCGGCCAGGAGAATTCTTTCCCGTGGATCGAACGTGATCTCGGGATGGAGTTCGACAAGTGGGGGATGCCCGTTGTCGATCAGGTGACGTTCCAATCTTCACTGCCGAATGTGTTCTTTGGCGGCGACGCCGCGTTTGGGCCGAAGAACATCATCTGGGCGGTGGCGCACGGCCACGATGCGGCGGTGTCGATCGATCTGTTTTGCAATGGCAAGGATGTGCGCGATCGCTTGCCGCCCGGCACGTCGATGATTTCGACCAAAATGGGCATCCACGAATGGGCGTACGACAACGATGTGTCGCTCGACCTTCGCTACAAGGTGCCGATGGTCGAGCCGGAAGTGGCGCTGCGCAATGTGAAGGTTGAAGTCGAGAAGGGCTTCGATCCGCTGCTCGGGTACAAGGAAGCGCAACGCTGCCTGAACTGCGATATTCAGACGGTATTCGCCGCGCCGCTCTGCATCGAATGCGACGCCTGCGTCGACATTTGCCCGATGGATTGCATTACGTTCACGGATAATGGCGAAGAAACCGAACTGCGTGAGCGTCTCACCGCGCCGGCGGCCAATCTCACCCAGGACCTTTACATTGCCGATGGCCTGAAAACCGGGCGCATCATGGCAAAAGACGAAGATGTCTGCCTGCATTGCGGGCTTTGCGCGGAACGTTGCCCAACCGGTGCGTGGGACATGCAGCACTTTTATCTGGACGTCACGCAGGCCGGATGCGCGCCGAAATCGCCGAAAACACAAAAGCGCGAACCTGCCCTGGCTAAGTAGGGAACGATTTACCGCCCCACGCGTCTGTCTGTGAGGTGCGATGGCGTAATGGCCGTCGTGGCATTTGTGTGTGGGCGTGCTTAGGCGCGCGTTTGCGACCGCCAGAACAGGCGGCCGCCAAAAAGACGGCGTAACGACCTTTAGGCAGGCCTTCGGCGCCGCTCATCATCGTACGTTTGAGCAACCTTAAGGGGAATCCCCATGAAATTCGGTCTCACCAGCGCGCTCGCGCTTTCTCTCGCTTTCGCTTCGGTATCGGCTCCGGCCGCTTTCGCGCAGGAACCGGCGCAGCAATTCCGCTCCGTCGAAGCGCAAACTTTCTCCACCGACGAATTGCAGCGCTACGGCCTCTCGGCCCAAGACGCTGATCAAGTCGCCGCGTATCAAGCCGCCGGTTACACCGTGCAAACGATCACGCCGGAAGAAGCTGCGCAAATGAACGCCGGCCAGTTCAGCAACAGCCAGTGGCTGATTATCGGCCTAGTCGTGCTGATCGTGGTGGTTGCCGCCACCTAATGCTGAAGCGACGGATCTTCGTCGCTCCGCTGTTGTTGGGGCTTGCGGCTTGCGCGACGGCGCCGGTGTCGGACATCGGCACCTTCGCGCAGCGCAGCTCCAACAATAGTTTCGAGCTTATCGGCAGGTCCGTTGATCCGCCGGACACGCTGGTATTGCCGGTTACGCATGATCGGCAGACCGATCCCTCTGCGTGCGGCGCGCATGTGCTCGCCAGCGTTGTGAATTACTGGCGCGGCGATGGCACAGTCACTGGCGATGCGATCTTCGCGGCGCACACGCCTGCTGCGCGCGATGGCTACAACATCAATGAGATGATGACGCTGGCGCGCCAATATGGCCTCACGGCCAGCGGCGTTCGCTTGAGCCAAGACGATATCATCCGCGAATTGGAAGCAGGGCGTCCGGTCGTTGTCCCGGTACGGGTGCCTTCGGTCTTCGTGCAGACGTGGTCGTTGCCGGGCGCAAACGTGCCGGTGCTGGGCGTGCCGTCCAACATTATCACCTCGCGGGTGGCCGACGTCTCGCAATGGACCAACACCGCGATGGTCAATCACTACATCCTGATCGTCGGCTACGAGGACGATACGTTCGTGGCTGTGGAGCCGGTCCTGGGTTATCGGACCATCAGTTTCGAGCGATTGGCCCGCTACAGGCGGGCATTCAGCAACGCCGCCATCGTCTTTAGCGGCTCAGCCCCGCCGGCGGCCGGGCGCGGCGCTGCGGCCTCCGCTGGATAGCGGCGTTTCCTGATCCGGCCCCTTCATTTGGCTGCCGTGACCCGCTATTGAGGGACGGTCACACGCGGTGGGCTGGCTGCCGCGCGCCTGACCTCTAGCGAGGCGCCCTCCTTGTCGAAGCCGATCGCCGCGACGAACGATTTCGTCGTCAAATTCGCCAACGTGAATGGTTCGGGTTCGGCCAGCGCCAACGGATTATTCGCCAAAGTGCTGCTGCGCATGGGGATCCCCGTGGGCGCGCGCAACATCTTCCCGTCGAACATCCAAGGTCTGCCGACTTGGTACGAAATTCGGGTCTCCGAAGCGGGCTGGCTTGGCCGGCGCGGCGGTGTCGATCTCATGGTGGCGATGAATCCGCAGACGTGGGACGGCGACGTGAAGGAGATCATGCCGGGCGGCTATCTGATCTACGATTCGTCCAAGCCGCTGCCCGCTTCGAAGTTTCGCGACGACATCACCATTATAGGCGCGCCGCTGACGGAGCTGATCGCGTCCGAGTTCATCAACCCGCGCGAACGGCAGCTGTTCAAGAACATTTGCTATGTCGGCGTGCTGGCGCAATTGCTCGGCTTCGAGACGGAGGTGGTGAAGCAGCTGCTGACCGAGGAGTTCAAAGGCAAGGACAAGCTGATCCAGCCGAACTTCAAGGCGTTCGAACTTGGCCGCGCGTATGCCGAACAGCATCTCGCGCCGATTGGCCTCAGAGTGAAGCGCACGGACAAAGTAGGCGACCGCATCTTTGTTGAGGGCAACGAGGCCGCTGCGCTCGGCGCCGTCTATGGCGGCGCGACGTTCTGCGCCTGGTATCCGATCACGCCTTCAACCTCGTTGGCCGAGGGCTTCCAGAAATATTGCACGAAGCTCCGCACCGAGGCTGACGGCACGAACAAGTTCGCCATCGTGCAGGCGGAAGACGAAATTGCGTCGATCGGTATGGTTATGGGCGCCGGCTGGGCGGGTTCACGCGCGTTCACCTGCACATCTGGGCCGGGCATTTCGCTGATGAACGAATTTGTCGGCTTCTCCTATTACGCTGAAATTCCTGCTGTGATCTTCGATGTGCAGCGCGGCGGGCCGTCGACCGGAATGCCGACGCGGACGCAGCAATCTGACTTGCTGCTCGCGGCTTACGCCAGCCACGGCGATACCAAGCATCCGATGCTGTTTCCCGGGAACCCGACCGAAGCGTTCGAGTTCGGCGCGCTTGCATTCGATCTCGCGGATTTCTTCCAGACCACGATCTTCGTCATGCTCGAGCTCGATATCGGCATGCAGGAATGGCTGACCGAGCCGTTCAAATGGGACCCGACGCGCAAGCTCAATCGCGGCAAGGTGTTGAACTACGAACACCTGGAGCAGGGCGTCGCCTTCGGGCGCTACCGCGATGTTGATGGCGACGCGGTGCCGTATCGGACGTATCCCGGCACGCACCCGACCAAGGGCAGCTATTTCACCCGCGGCTCAAGTCACGACAAGGATGCGCGCTATACGGAGCGCGGCGTCGACTACGTAGAGGGCATGGAGCGGCTGCTGCGCAAATGGGAGACGATGAAGTCTCACGTGCCGGCGCCGATCGTGAAAAAAGCGCCGAAACGCACGCCGGACGGCGTCATCTATATGGGCTCCACTGATCCTGCGATGGAGGAGGCGCTTGCGGCACTCCAAGGCCAGGGCATCCATCTCAATGCGATGCGTGTGCGTGGCTTTCCGTTCAGCGATGATGTGTTCGAGTTTATACGCGACCATGAGCAAGTGTTCGTGGTCGAGCAGAATCGCGATGCGCAGCTGAAATCGCTGCTGGTCAATGAAGGCGGCGTGCATCCGGCGCGGCTCGTTTCCGTGCTGCACTATGACGGCACGCCGATCACGGCGCGGTTCATCATCAAAGACATCACCGAAAAGCTGCAGGCCGGGCAGGCCACGCTGCGGGAGAATGCAGAATGACCTACATCGCCAAGCCATCGCTGCATCACCCCTCGCTTGAAAAGAACGCGCTCGGCTTCACCCGGCGCGACTATGAAGGACGCATCTCGACATTGTGCGCAGGCTGCGGCCACGATTCGATCAGCGCTTCGATTATCCAAGCGTGCTTCGAGATTGATCTCGCGCCGCATCGGCTGGCGAAATTCTCGGGCATCGGCTGCTCATCCAAGACGCCGGACTATTTCGTCAGCCCCGCGCACGGCTTTAACGCAGTGCACGGTCGCATGCCGTCGGTGCTGACCGGCGCTAACATTGCGGCGCGCGATCTGATTTATCTTGGCGTCTCCGGCGATGGCGACACAGCTTCGATTGGCCTCGGCCAATTTGCGCATGCAGTGCGGCGCGGTGTGAACATGACCTACATCGTCGAGAATAACGGCGTGTATGGGCTCACAAAGGGCCAGTTCTCAGCCACTTCCGATCGTGGCTCGAAGGCCAAGAAGGGCGCGGAGAACAAGGACAATCCGATCGACCTCGTGATGCTCGCGCTGCAGCTGGGCGCGACGTATGTGGGGCGCTCGTTCTCGGGTGACAAAACTCAGCTGGTGCCCCTGATCAAAGGTGCGCTCTCGCACAAGGGCACGGCGATCCTCGATGTGCTGAGCCCCTGCGTGGCGTTCAACAACCATGTCGGCTCGACTAAGAGTTTCGACTATGTGCGCGAACACAATGATGCGGTGAACCGGCTGGACGTGATCAGCCCGCGCGCGCCGATCCGCGCGGAGTACGCGCCGGGTGAGCTGAAGGAAGTCACGCAGCACGACGGCTCAATTTTGCGCCTGCGCAAGATCGCCGATGATTACGATTCAACCGATCGCAACGCGGCGCTCGCTTATCTCGCGCGTAAGGCGGCGGATGGTGAGATCGTGACGGGGTTGCTCTTCGTCGATCCGAATGCGCACGATCTGCACGACGGCATGAACACCGTGTCCGTGCCGCTGAACAAGCTGACGGACGCGGATTTGATTCCAAGCGCGGCTGATTTGGATAAGATCAACGATAGTTTGCGCTAGCCTTTTCGGACCACGCTCCCGTAGGTTTAGCTGAACCGCTCGATCGCGAACGACGCGAGGTCAATCGCCGGCGCTTGGTCCGTCGCCAGCGCTAGAACCAACTCCGCCGTGATCGGCGCCATCGTCAGCCCGAGATGCGCGTGGCCGAAGGCGTAGAGCACTTTCGGCGCGCGCTCTAAGCGGCCAATCGCGGGCACATAGTCCGGCAGCGTTGGCCGCGAGCCGACCCAGCGATCGGGTTCGGGGGAGAAGCGCACGCCGAGATCGGCGATGCGTCGCTGTAGCAACGCCCATTTGCGCGCATCGCCCGGCGCGTCGGGGGAGCCGAACTCCAAGAAGCTGGTAGCGCGTAGGCCGCTGGTGAAACGGGTGAAGACGACGAAGTTTTCTTCGAACACGGTCGTCGGCAGATCGAAGGGCCAATCGGTGTCGGCGCTTTGCAGGTGATAGCCGCGCTCGCCAATGACGCGCGCGTTGACGCTGAGTTGCTGCATCAGTCGTCCCGACCATGCGCCGGCTGCGATCAGCACTTCATCCGCTTCACGCGTTACGCCGCTTTGCAGCTTCACACGCGCGTTCGCTTCAACGCGCGCCACGCTGTCAGCCACGATCTCGCCGCCCGCGCTCACAAACGCCGCCAGCATCGCATCACGCGCCGCTTGCGGTTCGCTGACCTGACCTGTGCCTTCGAACAAGACACCTGCGACGGGCGGCGCGCCCAGCACAGTGGAATAGCGTTCAAGCTCCGCCGCGCTCATCTCGCGCGTCTTTGCCGGGCCGGCGGGCGCTTCGCCGAAAGCGCCGCGGCCGCGCTCGGCGGCTTCCGGGTTCATCCATACGGTCGCGTGCCCGTGCGGGATCACCAAGTGAGGTGCGCCGGACAATTCCGCGACCCGATGCCAGGCGCCGAGCGCGTCGCCGAGGATCGCCGCGAGCGCCGCTTGCCCGCGTGCGAAATGCGCGGGGCTGCACGAAGCGAGAAAGCGCTGCACCCACGGCGCCAGTAGCGCTGCGTCGCGCCAGCGGAAATCGAGCGGGCCGCCAACCAAAAAGCTTGAGCGCGGCGAGCGGCGCACGTTCTCCCAACTCGACCACGGGCTGACTTGCTCCGTGCCGATGTGTCCCGCATTCCCGAACGAGGCGCCGCGGCGTTTGTCGCCGGGATCGATCAAAGTGGTCTGGATGCCTGCGGTCTGCAGCTGCAGCGCCGAGGCCGCGCCGACAAGCCCGCCGCCGATCACCAGAATGGATTTCATGACGGCGATGGATCGTATAGGTTCGGCTCATTGGCAAGCGAGGTTTCGATGCGCGTAGACTGGGCCGGTGTTTTTCCCGCGGCGACGACGCAGTTCGCGCCGGATCTGTCCGTCGACATCGCCGAAACGCAACGCGTGCAGGATGCATTGGTGCGCGACGGCGTGCATGGCCTCATCGTCATGGGTACGGTGGGGGAAAACAATTCGCTTCTGCCCGAGGAAAAGCGTGACGTGTTGCGCGCGGCGGTGGAGGCCGTCGGTAAGCGCGCCCCGGTGATCGCGGGGGTTTCAGAGCTGGACACGAACCGCGCAATCGCGTTCGCGGGTGATGCCGAGAAGCTTGGCGCCGATGGGCTGATGCTGTTGCCGGCGATGGTGTATGTGCCGGCGGAAGAGGAGTTGGTCGCGCACTTCCGCGCCGTGGCGCAGGCGACGGCGCTGCCGATCATGCTCTACAACAATCCGCCAGCGTATCGGGTGAGCGTCAGCGTCGAGGCGATGAAGCGGCTTTCCGATCAGTCTAACATTGTGTGTCTGAAGGAAAGCGCGCCGGATACGCGCCGCTTCACCGATCTCTATAACGCGCTCGGCGATCGTTACGTGCTGTTTGCGGGTCTCGACGATGTTGCGCTCGAAGGCTTGTTGCTCGGCGCGCGGGGCTGGGTCTCAGGGCTCACCAATGCCTTCCCGAAAGAATCGATCGCGCTCTATGAGGCGGCGATCGCGGGCGATCTGAAAGCGGCCCTGGCGATCTATCGCTGGTTCATGCCGCTGCTGCATTTGGATGCTGACCATGATCTGGTGCAGTCGATTAAGCTGGCGGAGCAGGTGATGGGGCGCGGCAGCGATCGCGTGCGTCCGCCTCGCTATCCGCTCACCGGCGCGCGCCGGGCGCAGGTGATCGAAATGGTCGAGAAAGCGGCAGCGACGCGGCCTAAGCTGAAAGGTGTGGCGTGACGCGGCACACCTTTCACTGCATCGACGGCCACACGGCGGGCAATCCGGTACGGCTCGTTATCCAAGGTGCGCCCGAACTGCGCGGCGAGACGATGAGCGAGCGTCGGCAGGACTTTCTTGCGCGCTACGATTGGATTCGCACCGGCCTCTGCTTTGAGCCGCGCGGGCACGACATGATGAGTGGTGGCTTTCTTTATCCGCCGTGCAGCCCGGAGGCGGATGTCGGCATCCTCTTTATCGAAACCAGCGGCTGCCTGCCGATGTGCGGGCATGGCACGATCGGCATCGTGACGTTCGGTTTGGAGCAAGGGCTGATTAAGCCGCGTACGCCGGGGCATTTCGTGGCCGACGTGCCGGCTGGCGCGATTGCGCTCGAATACACGCAAGACGGCGACCGCGTACGTAGCGTGCGCATCACCAATGTGCCGAGCTATCTGGCGGCGAGCGACGTGCGCATCGATGTGCCCGGCTTTGGCGCGGTTAGCGTCGATATCGCGTATGGCGGAAACTTTTACGCCATCATCGAACCGCAAGGCACTTACCTCGGGCTTGATGATCTAGGCGCTGCGCGCATTCTCTCGTTGTCGCCGATCATCCGCCGGTTGGTGCGCGAGCAGATTGAACCTGTGCATCCGCTCGATCCCACCATTCGCGGCGTCAGCCACGTGCTGTGGGCCGATGTGCCGAAAGGCGAAGGTGCGCATGGGCGCAACGCCGTGTTCTATGGCGATAAGGCTATCGACCGCAGCCCGTGCGGCACCGGCACGTCGGCGCGACTCGCGCATCTGCATGCCAAAGGCCGTCTCGGTGTTGGCGAAGCCTTTGTGCATGAAAGTTATATCGGCAGTCGCTTCATCGGCCGCATCGAAGCGGAGACGGAGATCGCAGGGCAGCGTGCGATTATTCCGTCCATCGAAGGCTCGGCCTATGCGACCGGGCGCAATGAAATCTGGATCGACGACGACGAGCCATTCCCGCACGGCTTTCAGGTGGTCTGATTACTTCGTGCCGTAGATGCGGTCGCCGGCGTCGCCGAGGCCAGGCACGATGTAGCTGTGATCGTTGAGGCGCTCATCGATGGATGCGGTCCATATCGCGACGTCGGGATGATAGCCGCGGAGCAGATCGAGGCCTTCGGGCGCTGCGAGCACGCAAGCAAAGCGGATGTCCTTGACGCCGACTTCCTTCAACCGATCGATGGCGGCGATGGCGGTGTGGCCCGTAGCCAACATTGGGTCGATGACGATGACGAGCCGTTCAGAAATATCGCTCGGCGCTTTGAAATAATATTCGACGGCCTTCAGCGTCTTCGGATCGCGATAGAGCCCGATATGCGCGACGCGCGCGGAGGGGACGAGCTCAAGCATGCCGTCCAGCATGCCCATGCCCGCGCGTAGGATTGGCGCGAACACAAGCTTCTTTCCGGCGAGCGTTCGGCCCTGCGTAGGGCCGATCGGTGTTTCGACTTCAACGCTTTGGAGGGGCAAATCGCGCGTGACTTCGTAGCATAGCAGCGCCGAAATCTCCTGCAGCAGCGCGCGGAACGTGCGCGTGGACGTTTCCTTGTCGCGCAGGATGGTGAGCTTGTGCTGCACCAAGGGGTGATCGACGATCGTGACGTCTTGCATCAGAACACCGTGCCGTCGCTGTGAATGAGAAGGGGCGGGCCGCCGTCGGGGCGCTTTTCGCGCGCGATGGCGCGGCCGGCAGCCCAGGTGCCGCCTTCGAGCACGCGCGCGAGAGGAAACTGCTCCGCGGTGACGCCGAGGCGTTCGCGCACCAACGGCGCGATGCGATCAAGTAGTGCTACCGTTAGTGAGCGCCAGGTGACGACAATCGGATCGGAAACGTCATGCACGCGCGCGAGTGCTTCAGGATCGCGGGGCGCGAGTACGCCCATATCCACGAAGAGGCCGCCATTGCGATATTCGGCGAGGCCCGTGAGGCCGTCGATGTCAGTGACTTCGATGCCTGCGTCTTGCAGAGGTTCGATCAGCGAGTAGGCCAGCCATTGCGAGAGTTTGTGCAGCGGCACGTAGCCATAGTTCGGCGTTGGCCAGCAATCGCCAAGCGGCACGCCGAACACGCGCGGGCGACTGTCCCAAATGTCGCCTAAGCCGTCGAGCAGTGCGTCGAGAATGGCGGCGGCGGGAAGCTTTCCGTTCTGCGCGCGCGCCCGCAACGTATCGTACAAGCCGCCAGGGCGCGGCGTGTCCTCACGCGCGAACACATCGGGTCGCGCATCAACGACTTGGCCGAGGCGATTGAGCAGACGTGCTCGGCCGTCGAGGCCTTGCAGCGGATTGCGTGGATCAACCTGGAACGCGTCGCCAAGTGAGGCCGCATCGAGTCGTGCTAGCGCTTCGGCGTCGGCGCGCAGCGGATCGGCGGGATCGGCGGAGAAGCCGCCCCATTCGAATAAGCGCAGACTTGCAAGCGCCAACCCCTCCGATCGTGCGGCGACGATGTCTGTGTTTGGATCACGGAAGCGCCACGCTGGGCCGGCCCCGGCGTCGAGGAGTACTGATGTAATTGCGAGATCAAAGGCGGCGCGGGCGCGTGCGTGTGGGTCGCGCCAATGCGCACCGTTTGCCGTCTCGCGCCAGAGATCGCGTCCGGCGAAGACGAAATGGCGCCAGCGGGCGTGGAAGGGCACGTCGAGCGTCGGGTAACGTTGGCGCACGATTGCGCCGACATAATCCGCGCAAGCTGGCAGCGCGTCCAAGTGCAGCGTCCACTCCGACAGCCCATCACGCTCGGCCAAGGCGATGAGTTCATTCGCTTTCGCGCGCACGGCGGCGGCGCTGAGCAGCGCGCGCGCTTCGGCGGCGTTAGAAATCTTTGAGGTCACGGCCAATTACGCGGGTCAAATCTTCTGCCGTGGACTCCGGCGTGAAATAGCCGGCGGCTTTCTTTGCTTCGAGTTCAACGCTCGCATCCGGCGGCACAAGCTCCGGCGGGATCGGCACGCGTTCGCCGATGCTGATGCCTGAGCCGGTGATCGCGTCGTGCTTCATGTTCGACATCGAGACGAAACGATCGATGTGCTTGACGCCCAGCCAGTGCAGGATGTCTGGCATCAATTGCTGGAAGCGCGCGTCTTGTACGCCAGCGACGCACTCGGTGCGTTCGAAATAGGTGGCGGCTTGGTCGCCGCCGGGTTGGCGCTTGCGCGCGTTGTAAACGAGGAATTTCGTCACCTCGCCGAGTGCGCGGCCTTCTTTGCGATTGTAGACGATGAGCCCTGCGCCGCCCGTTTGCGCTTCCAGGATGCATTCTTCGATGCCGTGCGTGAGGTATGGGCGGCAGGTGCAGATGTCGGAGCCGAACACGTCGGAGCCGTTGCATTCATCGTGTACGCGGCAGGTGAGGCGGCGTGCGGGGTCTGCGATCGCGGCGGGATCGCCGAACATGTAAAGCGTGATGCCGCCGATTGGCGGCAGGAAGACGCTGAGATCGGGGCGCGTCACCAGTTCGGGGTACATGCCGCCGGTCTGTTCGAACAACGTGTGGCGCAGCTTTTCTTCGCTGACGCCGAAGCGTTCGGCGATGCCGGGTAGATGCCACACCGGATCGATTGCGGCTTTGGTGACGGCGACGTCGCCGCTCTCGTGTACGACAGTGCCGTCAACTTTGAGCCGGCCTTTAGCAATCGCTTCGCGGACTTCCGGCAGCGACAAGCGCGCCTTGGTGACGGCGATAGTCGGGCGAATATCTACGCCGCTTTCGATCTCGGCTTTGAAATCTTCGGCGACGCGGTGTCCCCACGGATCGAGCGCGACGATCTTGTGCGCATCTCGCCATTGCTCGAACGGGCCGAAGTTGAATGTCGGCGCTGTGTCGGTGAGATCGGGGCGTTGGTTTGGATTGAGCGCGCCGGCTGAGACGGCGAGCGCGCGATAGACTGAATATGCGCCGCCGTACGCGCCGATGGCGTTGCGGTCTGCAGTTGCTGCGCCGATCACCGGGCCGCGTTCTTGCGCTGTTGCTGCGCCCCATTGAATCGGGAAGCGCAACGGCGCGCCAGCCCCTGGGTGGGACGTGATGCGGATATGGCCAATGCGGTTTTCGGACATGAGCGTACTAACGAAGCATGAACGCGCTTCAATCCGGTTAATTTGTGGCTCAGTTGTGGGCGTTATGCCTTCAGAAGCGCCAACATGGCTTGCGCGGCGGCGGGATTTCGCTCTTTCGCGCCACTGATGAAATAGAGGAACACGTCGCCGCTTTTTTCCCAATCGCGCGCGGTTTTGGCCCATTTCTTGAGCGCGGCTTTTGGGTAGCCGGTCGGTTCATCGGCTTGCGTCAGTTCGAGACGCGCGTAGGCGAAATCGGCCGTCGGTTCGACGATCAGCGGGTGCTTTTCTGATTCCACCGTCACCACGGCGATGTTTCGCTTCTTCGCAATTGCCATGAACTCATCGCAGGCAAAACTCTCATGGCGCACTTCGATAGCGTGGCGCAGTTTCAGCTTGCCGAGTTTCGCCGGCAGCATGTCGAAGTAGGCGTTCATTTCGGCGGCTTCGAACTTCTTATAGGGCGCCATCTGCCAGAAGATCGGCCCGAGCTTTGAGCCCAGTTCGCCGACGCCGCTATTGAAGAACCATTCGATCGATTGCGCCGCTTCGCGGAGATCTTTGCGCTGCACGGCCGCGCGCGGCGCTTTGACGGAGAACATGAAATCGTCCGGCGTGGCCGCCGCCCATTTCTTGAATGAGGTGGCGCTCTGCGTGCGGTAGAAGGTGGCGTTGATCTCGATGGCGGTCACGTGCTTGGCCGCATATTCGAGCTGCTTTGCGGCCGGCAGATCGGACGGATAGAACGTCTCCTCCCACGGCTCGTAGCTCCAACCGCCAATGCCAACCCGGATCATGTGCGCTCTCCTGGCGCGAACATCGGCCAAGGCGCGCGCGTGCGCAAGCGCGCGCTCTTGCAGCAGCGGCGGCGCTGGCCTACGCCCCGATCATGATCTCGGACCAGCTCCGTCGCTTTCGCGAAAGCGCCCTTGCGCGGCAAGTGTGGCGCTTTGCGCTCGCCGGCGTAGCGGCCACAGCTGTGCACTTTGCCGTGCTGATCGCGCTGGTGGAGTGGGGCGGCCTCGGGCCGGTATTGGCATCGACTATCGCGTACTGTTTTGGCGTGGTGGTCAGCTTCAGCCTGAACCGACGCTTCACTTTTGAGAAGCGCGGAGCGCTCGGCGCGACGTTCGCGAAGTATGCGGCGCTCTATGCGGTCGGCATTTTTCTGAATGGCGCGATCATGGCGGCGCTGATTGCGTGGGGATTGTGGTACATCCTGGCGCAGATCATTGCAGTGGCGCTGATCTTGTCGTGGAATTTTCTGGGCGCGCGCTACATCGTGTTTCGCTAGAGCAGCACCGCCGCCGCGAAGGCAATCGCCATTGCGACAAACGCACCCCAAGAGACAGGATCGCGCAGCGCGAACAGCAGCGGATCGTCATGCATCTCGCGCCGCTCGACCTTGAGCCAAACATGCGCGAACCAGAGCAGCACAATCGCTGGCAGCGCCCACAGGAAATGCGGTGAGTCATATCGCGCGGCGTTTGTTGCGTCTTGCAGGTAAAGCGCCAGAACCAGCGCAGAAATGACGCCAACGCCTGCGCCGAAACGTTTCAGCACCGGCCCGTCACCTGCGCGATAGCCGCGGCCGACGAGGTTGGCTTGCAGCGCGTCCACTTCGGCGGCGCGTTTGACCATAGCAAGGCTAAGGAAGAAGAAGCCGCTGAAGGCGATGAGCCAATCGCTGGCGATATAGCCCGTCGCTTCGCCGCCGACAACGACGCGCAGGCCGTAGAGCGCCGCGAGGATGAACACGTCTAGGATCACAATACGCTTCAATACAAACGTGTAGAGCGTCGCCGCGATGAGATAAGCGACAATCCACGCGCCGGCGCCGCTGAGCGCCCCGAGTGCGAGTCCGCCGGTGAGAAGCAGCGCCGCAAGCGCCAGACCAGCGATGGGCGAAGCGGCGCCGCTTGCGAACGGGCGCGTGCGTTTGCGCGGGTGGCGGCGATCTGACTCGATGTCGGCTGCGTCGTTCACGAGATAGACGCTGGACGCGATCAAGCTGAGCGCAGCGAAGGCGAACCAAGCATTGCGCACAGCTCCGGCGTCGAACCAGCCTTGGCCGACGAGCATGGGAATGAGTACGAGCAGGTTTTTCGCCCAATGCCGCGGGCGGATGGCAGTTAGCAGCGCGCGAAGGGGATTATGTTCGCGCGGAAAATCGCGCTCTATCTCGAAGCGCGCAGCTGCGTTGCGGGCGAAGCCTGGAGCGCAGTTGCAGGTGACCGCGCCGCGCGCCCGCGACCACACCTTGAGATCAGCGTGCTCATTGCCGGCGTAAACGAAGCCGCCAGGATAGGCCGCGGCCAATGCTTCGCCTTTTTTGCGTGACTTCAAGTTTGTGCGCCCGTCTGACGCAAACACGCGGTCGAACACGCCGACATGATCAGCCACTCGCTGCGCCGCGCGTTGATCGGAGGCGGTGGCGAGTACGATCTCGCGTCCGGCAGCGTGCTCTTCGCGTAGCCATTCGATTAAGCGTTGGTCGTACGGCAGCGCGGCAACATTCGGCGGAAACTCAATTGCGAGCGTTGCTTTCGCGTGCGCCCGCCCGCGCAGCAGCCAGAGCAGTAGCAGCGGCAGCTTCCAGGGCTTTGCGAATACGAGGCGCAGCATCGCCTCGCCGAACAGATCGCCCCTTATCAACGTGCCGTCGAGATCGACCGCCAGGGGCGGCTTTGGAGATGGCATCAAGCGCCGGTAAATTTCGGCGGGCGCTTTTCTGTAAACGCATCGACCGCTTCCTTGTGGTCGGCGGTTTCGTGCGCAAGCGCCTGGAAGGCGGCGGAGAGTTCGAGCACGTCGGAGAGGCGGCCATGTTGCGCTTCACGCAAGAGGCGCTTGGCGAGCCGTACAGTGCGCGGGGGATTGACGGCGATGCGTTCGGCCAACTTGCGCGCTTCGTCCATCAGCTGATCATCCGGCACGACGCGGCTGACGAGGCCAACGCGCGCGGCTTCATCAGCGTCGATCGTGTCGCCGGTGAGGACCAGCTCAGCGGCTCGCGATGCGCCGATCGCGTTGGTTAAGATCCATGCGCCGCCGTCTCCCGGAATGATGCCGACTTTGACGAAGCTCGACGCCATCTTTGCGGACGCGCCGGCCAGTCGGATGTCGCAAAGCACGCCGATGTCGAGGCCAAGGCCAATGGCGTGACCGTTAATCGCGGCGATAGTGGCGACTTCGATGTCGGCGAGCGCTTTGATGATCGAGTGCACGCCGCGACGATAGTTTGCGCGGGTGCCGTCCGGCGTGGCGCGCGGGCCGATGCCGGTGCGCTCGCGGATCGCTTTCAGATCGCCGCCGGCGCAGAAGGATTTGCCGGCGCCGGTGAGGATGACGGCGTTGATGTCGGCATCGTCATTGGCTTGCCAGAGCGCGCCGGCGAGATCATCGCAATCTTGCTGCGTGGCGATGGCGTTGCGGCTCTCTGGCCGGTTCAACGTCACGATGGCGACGCGGCCGGCTTTTTCGAAGGTGGCGAAAGTGGTCATGCGGGTTCTCGTTGGTGAAATTATTGCGCGGTCGCCGCAGCGGTGCCTTGCTGGTAGCCGATGAGTTCTTCGGACTGCAGCAATGTGCCGTTCTGGAAAGCGTCGAGCGTGCCGGTGCCGTCGCGGTTCAACGTGATCACATAACGGAAACCTTGGGTTTCGAATGTGTAGGTCAGCGCTTGCGGTGTTTGTGACTCGGCGCCGTCGCGTACTTCGACGGAGAAGTTTGTGGTGCGGCCATTGTCGCTGACATCGATGCGACGCGCGCCGGCTGCGTCGGCGAAATTGTAGGAATTGTAGATGAGATCGCCGCTTGCATCTTCGGAGACGACGAAGCTGCGACGCCCGGTGAAGCCGGTTACGCGCGTACGCGGCATCCAGCGGCATTCGATGTCGCGATTGTCGAGACGCACGGAGGTGAACGGCAACGTATAAGCCGAGCCAGGCGTCGCGAGCATGTCGGGATTGATTTGGCGGATCGCGCCGTCGGAGCCTTCGTCGCGGATCAACTCGGTCATGACGCTGCCAGCGGCGCCTTCTTCTTCGCCGACGAAATAGCCTATGCGTTGGACGATCGCGCCGTTGGGCTTGTCGTACTCGGCCGTGCGCACGTCAGCGCCGGTGCGCTCGAAGACGATGATGGCCGGCTGGTTGATCGAGTCGCAAATGAACCAGGGCGGCGGCACGCGAACCACGACCGTTTCCTCCGCCGGCGCTTCCGGCGCTTGCTCTTGCTGACCGCACGCGGCGAGGGTGAGTGCAAAGGCGATAGCAATCCGGCGCATAATGGGTCTCCCTTTGGGCCTCCGTAGCATGGCGGCGGCGGTGATCAAACGCCTAGTCGAGGCCAAGTTTGGCGCGCGCGGCTTTGGTAAGCGAGACGCTGGTTTTGGCGTAATCCGCCCAAGGATCGGGTGCAGCGAGACGCGCCGGCATGTCGCGCAACTTGAAGGCCGAGGCTGAGGGGATGGTTTTGAGTTCGCTCCAGCTCACCGGAACCGCGATCGGCGCCGTTCCGCGTGCGCGGGGCGAATAGGGCGCGATCGCTGTCGCTCCGCGGCCGTTGCGCAGATAGTCGACGAAGATGCGCCCGACACGCTTGGCCTTCGACATGTTGGCGACGAAGCGCTTTGGGTCGAGCCGCTCCACTTGTTCGGCCAGCGCCATGGCGAACCCTTTCACATCCTCCCATTCGTGGCGGCGCTTGAGATTGAGGACGATGTGGACGCCCTTGCCGCCGGTGATCATCGCGAAGGAGGGCAGGTCGGCGGAGTCGAGCAGGGCTTTGATGTCGAACGCGGCGCGTTTGACGATCTGAAAGCCTAGCCCCTCATCGGGATCGAGATCGAAGACGAGACGATCGGGGTGTTCGAGATCGTCGTTACGCGATCCCCAGAGGTGGAATTCCAGCGCACTGATTTGCGCGCAGGAAACGAGGGCCTGTGCGTTTGGAATTGTGAGGTAGTGTTCCTCATCGCCGTCGCTCTCGGCGATCGGGATGGTCTTGATATCCTCGGACATGCCTTTCATGGCGTGCTTTTGGAAGAAGGTTTGTTTGCCGACGCCGTCTGGCGCGCGCACGAGGCTGACTGGGCGGCCGTAAAGATGCGGCGCCATGCGCTCGGCGGCGAGATCGAGGTAAGCGGCGAGCTCTGCCTTGGTGACGCCCGCGTCGGGGAAGAGCACCTTGTTTGGGTGCGTGAGCCGGACGCGCGTTTTCATGGCCGGAGACGCAGTCTCCGCGACAACGTCCTTCGCGCTTTTGTCGCCGCGTAGACCCAGAAATACGCCGTGGCGGACGGCGCCGTCCGACGTGAGCTCCGCAAACTTTACCTGCGCGACGACGTTCGGCTCCACCCACTTGGCGCCGCGCGCGGCTTCCTTCGGCACTGTCAGCGCTGGTTTGGTGCGGGCGAGTTTTGCAAGCTTGGCTGAAATGTCGGCGAGAGATTTGTCGTTGAACCCCGTGCCGACATTGCCGCGATAAACCAACTTCTCTTCTTCATAATCGGCCAGCATGAGCGAGGCGAAAGCGCGCCCCTTGGCGGAGGGCTGATAGCCGATGATGACGAACTCCTGTTCGTTCACGGCTTTGGTTTTCAGCCAGGATTTTGAGCGGCCGCTCGCGTATGCGCTGCCGGTTTTTTTGGAGATCACGCCTTCGAAACCGCGTTCGGTGAATGCCGCTAACACTTCAGGGCCGTTCCCGTGCAGCACCGGGCTTAAGCGCACTGGCGCCTTGGCATTCGCGAGCGCTTTCTCCAGTCGTGCGCGCCGCTCGCTCAGCGGCAGTTTGCGGATGTCCTTTGTGCCATCCGCCAGCATGTCGAACACGAAATAGGTGACGCCCTTAGCGACGCCGTTTTCCAATGAGCGCTGCAACGCGCCGAAATCGGTGCGACCATCGGCTTGCGCGACTGTTACTTCGCCGTCAATCAGCACATCTTTCAGTTTGAGCGCTGCGAGTGCGTCGGCGATGGATTGGAATTTGCCGGTCCAGTCGAGGCCGTTGCGTGTGTAGAGTTTGACGCTCTCGCCCGAGGCTGCGGCGAGCAAGCGATAGCCGTCGTATTTGATCTCGTGCTGCCACTCGTCGCCGTCTGGCGCTTCCTCGATGCGCGTGGCGAGCATCGGCTCAACGAAGTCCCATTTCGGCGGCTTCGAGGCGCGCGGCTTCTGCTCGCCCTTACGTGTCCACAAACGTGCGCCGCCGTCAGCGCGGACATCCTCGATCGTACGTCCAGAGACGATGCTGGTGAGCGCGCCCGCGATGGGATCGTCAGCGCCGGCATAGTCGTCATTCTTCGATTTGAACAACAACCACGGCTCGCCGCGTTCGCCTTCGCGCGGCTTGATCTTCACCAAGTGAAACTCGCCCTTCAGCCGCTCGCCATCGAGAATGAATTTGAGCTCCCCTTTCTTCATCGTCTCGTGCGGATCGGCGACCCAGCGTATTTTGCCGGTGTCCCAGATGATCACGGCCCCGGCGCCATACTCGCCCTTTGGGATCACACCCTCGAACGAGCCGTATTCGAGCGGATGATTCTCTGTCCGCATGGCGAGGCGCTTGACCTTCGGGTCGTAGCTCGGGCCTTGCGGCACCGCCCAGCTCAGCAGGACGCCGTCATGTTCGAGCCGGAAATCATAGTGCAACCGCGTCGCTGCGTGCTTTTGCACGACGAACATGTCGCCGGCGGTTTTAAGCGTTCCGCCGGCGGGTTCAACCGTTTTCTTGAAGTCGCGCTTCTTATTGTAGGCGTCGAGCGTTTCTTTCGCCGGCTTCGAAGTTGCGGCTTTGCGCGCCATGCGCGCGGCTTACTTCTTCGCGCGCTTGGCCGGCGCTTTGGCGGGGGCTTTGGCGCGTGCGGCGGGTTTGCGCTTTTCGGCGGCGGCGCGTTGGCGCTTCGGCGGCGCTTCGTCTTCGTCGTCCACAGCAGCTTTCGGCGATTTCTTAGCCAGCGACTTTTTCAGCGCATCGACGAGCGAGACGACGTTGTCGCCATAATCGCGCGCCGGTTCTTCCTGGTCGTCCAGCACAAGTTCGCCGTGGCGTTCGATCTTCTTTTTTACCAGCCGCTCGATGGCGATGGCGTATTCGTCCTCGAAGCGGGCCGGATCGAACTTCGCCTTCTTGCGCGTGATCAGCTCCTGCGCGAGATCGACTAGGTCAGCGTCGAGCTTGCCGCTCGGCAGATCATCGAAGAAAGCCTTCGCCGGCCGGATCTCTTCGGCGTAGTGCACGGTCTCAACGACGAGGCCATTCTCATACGGCTTTACCGCAGCGACGTAAGAGCGGCCGCGCATGGTGATTTGGCCGAGGCCGACAGTTTTCGTTTTTTTCAACGCCTCGACCACGACGCGGTACGGCTCGTCGGCCATCTTGCCATCGGGTAGGGCGTAATAGGGCTTGTCGAAATAGATCGGGTCGATCGTGTCGGCCGGGGCGAACTGGATCATGTCCAGCGTCTTCTTTGAATCGACCTTCAGCGCCTCGAACTCTTCGTCCGAGAACAGGACGTAGCGGCCCTTTTGGTACTCGTAGCCTTTGACGATCTCGTCCTTATCGACGGCGCCGATGCCTGGCGCGACCTTCTCGTAGCGAATCCGCTGCTTCGAGGGCTCGTGAATCTGGTTGAACGAGATCTTCTCCCGGGAATCGAGAGCGGAATAGAGCTTCACCGGCAGCGCAACGAGCGCGAGCCGGATTTGCCCAGTCCATACGGGACGAGCTGGAGGTGCCATGGAAGTTCAAACGCCCTAGAGTGACCCGACGTTCCGGCACCGTAACGGGAGGTTCCGTTACCCACAAGACGCGTGGTTAACGCGGCGCTTTCGCCGACCGCCCGGTTTGCGATAAGCCTGAGCGCAAAGGCGCCCTAGACGCCTGAAGGGAGCCCATGCCGTCCGATTCCTACCAGCTCGATTTCCAGCTCGGCGAATCCGCCGACGCCATCCGCGAGACCACCAGCCGCTACGCCGCGGACCGGATCGCGCCGATGGCGGCCGAGATCGACGCGAGCAACAAGTTTCCGCGCGAGCTTTGGCCGGAGATGGGCGCGCTTGGCCTGCACGGCATCACCGTCAGTGAAGAAGATGGCGGCTTGGGGCTCGGTTATCTCGAGCACGTCGTCGCGATGGAAGAGGTGAGCCGCGCCAGCGCTTCGGTCGGCCTCAGCTACGGCGCACACTCGAACCTCTGCATCAATCAGCTGCGCCGCTGGGCGACCCCGGAGCAGAAGCAGAAATATTTGCCGAAGCTGATCAGCGGCGAACACATCGGCTCGCTCGCCATGAGCGAAACGGGCGCGGGCTCTGATGTCGTCTCCATGAAATTGCGCGCCGAGAAGAAGGGCGATCGCTACGTGCTGAATGGCACGAAGTTCTGGATCACCAACGCGCCCGAAGCCAACACGCTCGTCGTCTACGCCAAGACTGAACCCGGCGCAGGCTCCGGCGGCATCACTGCGTTCATCATTGAACGCGGCATGAAGGGCTTCAGCGTCAGTCAGAAGCTCGATAAAATGGGTATGCGCGGCTCGGACACCGGCGAACTTGTGTTTGAAGATTGCGAAGTGCCGGAAGAGAACGTCATGGGCGGCCTCAATCGCGGCGTCGCCGTGCTGATGAGCGGCTTGGATTATGAGCGCGCCGTGCTCGCCGCAGGCCCGCTCGGCATCATGCAAGCCTGCCTAGATGTCGTGCTGCCGTACGTGCGTGAGCGCAAACAATTCGGCAAGCCGATCGGCTCGTTCCAGCTCATCCAAGCCAAAGTCGCCGACATGATCGTCGCGCTCAACGCCTCGCGCGCCTACGTTTACGCTGTCGCCAAATCTTGCGACGCCGGCAAAACCACCCGCCACGACGCGGCCGGAGCGATCATGTTCGCGTCGGAAAACGCGGTGAAGGTCAGCCTCGAAGCCATCCAAGCCCTCGGCGGCGCGGGCTACACCAAGGACTTCCCAGTTGAGCGCTTCCTCCGCGACGCTAAGCTCTACGACATCGGCGCCGGCACAAATGAAGTGCGGCGGTTTCTCATTGGCCGCGAAATCATCGGTGGTGGTTAGTTCGCGACATCATCTGGCGGGGGAGTATGCTCGATAAATTGAAGCCTTTGCTCGTGATCATCTTGATCACTTGCGGCGTGCTGGGTTGGTCCTATTGGAACGAGGCTCCGTATCGAGCTTTCCGAGATCGCGTCATGGTAGATCAGGCGCAGGTTCCCTTCGCGCGAGTGGTTGGGACAGGGCAGAGCAGCGATCTAGGTTCACCCTGGTCCTTCATCGAGAGCCGCACGCACCAGATTGCGCTCGCTTCTCCCGATCCAATCAGCGCTGACCGTTTCCGAGTTGTGTCGTTCGTGTTTGGGCAGGAGGAGCCCGGAAACTACCTATTCGAAGTGGACTGTGATGGTGGCAGCGCCAGATGGTTTGGTGAGGGTGAAGCCGAAACGGCAAGCGAACTCGCCAGAAACTATCTCGGCGAACCGATCGTCGGTCCTGGAGGTTCGCCGCTGGTGCTCATCGACGCGGTCCCCGCGCCAGAACAATGGAAGTCGTCAATCTGCGAGCACAACTGGAATGTCGAGCGAGAAGCCTTGGCTCAGCGTTTGGGGAGGCAATCCGCTCCATGAAACTCAAATCCAACATCGATCCGAACTCCGAAGCCTTCGCCAAGAACGCCGCGCATCATCGCGGCTTGGCGCAACAGCTGCGTGAGCGTGCGGCGCAGATCGCGCTCGGTGGTTCCGAAGAATCCCGCGCGCGTCACACCAAGCGCAACAAGCTGCTCCCGCGCGAGCGGGTTGAGCGTTTGCTCGATCCTGGCGCGCCGTTTCTCGAAATCGGCGCGCTCGCGGCGTACGATCTCTACAACGGCGAAGCGCCCGCCGCCGGCGTGATCACCGGCATTGGCCGCGTGTCTGGCCGCGAAGTCATGATCGTCGCCAACGACGCCACGGTGAAGGGCGGCGCTTATTTTCCAATGACGGTGAAGAAGCACCTGCGCGCGCAAGAGATCGCGATGCAGAACAAGCTGCCGTGCATTTATCTCGTCGACAGCGGCGGCGCGAACCTGCCGCACCAAGCCGAAGTCTTCCCCGACCGCGACCACTTTGGCCGTATCTTCTACAACCAAGCGCGCATGAGCGCGGAGGGCATCGCGCAGATCGCCTGCGTTATGGGCTCATGCACTGCGGGCGGCGCCTATGTGCCGGCGATGAGCGATGAAACCGTGATCGTCCGCAACCAAGGCACCATCTTTCTCGGCGGGCCGCCTCTGGTGAAAGCCGCGACCGGCGAAGTGATCAGCGCCGAAGATCTCGGCGGCGGCGACATGCACGCGCGCAAAAGCGGCGTCGTCGATCACCTCGCGCAAGACGATGCGCACGCGCTGCACATTGTGCGCCGCATCGTCGCGAACCTCAACACGGTTAAACAAGTCGGCCTCGATCTGCGCGAACCAGTGCCGCCGGCGTACGATGCCGAGAGCATTTACGGCGTGATTCCCGACGACGTGCGCACGCCCTACGACGTCCGCGAAGTCATCGCCCGCATCGTTGACGGCAGCGAGCTGGACGAATTCCGTCCGTTCTACGGCCCGACGCTCGTCACCGGCTTCGCGCGCATCTGGGGCTTTCCCGTCGCGATCCTTGCCAACAACGGCATCCTCTTCAGCGAAAGCGCACAGAAGGGCGCGCATTTCATCGAGCTCGCGTGCAAGCGCGGCATTCCGCTGCTCTTCCTGCAAAACATTTCCGGCTTCATGGTCGGCGGCAAATACGAAGCCGGCGGCATCGCCAAGGATGGCGCGAAGATGGTGACAGCCGTCGCCTCCGCCGAAGTGCCGAAATTCACCGTGCTGATCGGCGGCTCGTTCGGCGCCGGCAATTACGGTATGTGCGGCCGCGCCTATTCCCCGCGCTTCCTCTTCACTTGGCCCAACTCCCGCATCTCCGTCATGGGGGGCGAACAAGCGGCCAGCGTGCTCGCGCAAGTGAAGCGCGACGGCATGGAAGCGAAAGGCGACAGCTGGGCGAAAGCGGACGAAGAAAAATTCAAAGACCCCATTCGCGCCCGCTACGAAGCCGAAGGCGACCCATACCACGCGACAGCGCGGCTGTGGGATGATGGCATCATCGATCCCGCGCAAACACGCGACGTGTTGGGGCTGGCGATCAGTGCGAGCTTGAACGCGCCGATCCCGGAGACGCGCTTTGGCGTGTTTAGGATGTAGCCATGGAAATTCTTCTTACCTTCTTTCTGTTCCTGACCCGGTTCGCTGCGGGATGGGGCGTGATCATGTTTTTGCTTTGGATCAGGCCGGAGTATCGTTTTCTGCTTTTCTATACCTTTGCGAACGTCCTCCTCGTCTTCCTGGTATTTGATCTGTGGCAGCTTACTTGGGCGGACGTGCCCGCGTACGCGGCGAATTTGACCCTCGCAATCGCCGTAACGTTGGTAGTGGGTGTTCCGCTGGTTGCGCTGTTCAAGTGGCTGAAAACGCGCAAACCGGGCGACAAGAAGTTAGACAAAGAAATGGAACGCATCCGCGCCGAGATTGCGGCGCGTGAAGACCAATGAATAACCGCACCCATGACCGTCATTCCGGACGCGACGAAGTCGCGATCCGGAACCCAGGGGCCACAAGCTCGTCCTTTGCCCCTGGTTTTCGGGTTCATCGCTGCGCGATGCCCCGGCATGACGAAAAGAGTTTTGCATGTTGAAGAGTGTTTTGATCGCCAACCGTGGCGAGATCGCGCGCCGCATCATCCGCACCGCCAAGCGTCTCGGCATCCGCACCGTCGCCGTCTATTCTGACGCTGACGCCCACGCGCTGCATGTGCGCGAGGCGGATGAAGCGGTGCATATCGGCGCGTCGCCGGCGAAGGAAAGCTATCTGCGCGGCGAGAAGATCATCGCCGCTGCGAAGCAAACCGGCGCCGAGGCGATCCATCCGGGTTACGGCTTTCTCTCCGAGAACGCGGACTTCGCGCAGGCCGTCATCGATGCGGGGCTGATCTGGATTGGACCGCGTCCAGATTCCATCCGCGCCATGGGCCTGAAGGACGCCGCCAAGAAACTCATGGCCGAAGCCGGCGTGCCGACGACGCCCGGCTATCTCGGCGAAGATCAAAGCGAAGAGCGCTTGCAGAAGGAGGCCGACGGAATCGGCTATCCGGTGCTGATCAAAGCCGTCGCCGGCGGCGGCGGCAAAGGCATGCGCAAGGTCGAGAAGAAGGGCGATTTCAAAGCCGCGCTGCAATCGGCAAAGCGCGAAGCTGCAGCGGCGTTCGGCGATGATCGCGTGCTGTTAGAGACGTACGTGCAGCGGCCGCGCCATATCGAGGTGCAGGTGTTCGGCGATACGCACGGCAATGTCGTTCATCTGTTCGAGCGCGATTGCTCGCTGCAGCGCCGCCACCAGAAGGTGATCGAAGAAGCGCCGGCGCCAGGCATGGACGAAGCCACGCGCAAGGCCGTCACCGATGCGGCGGTGCTCGCGGCGAAGGCCGTGAACTATGTCGGCGCCGGCACCATCGAATTCATCGCCGACGCCAGCGAAGGCCTGCGCGGCGACCGCATCTGGTTCATGGAAATGAACACGCGCCTGCAAGTCGAACACCCGGTGACGGAAGAGATCACCGGCCAAGACTTGGTCGAATGGCAACTCCGCGTCGCCAGTGGCGAGAAGTTGCCGCTGAAGCAGGAAGAGTTGAAGATCAACGGCTGGGCGATGGAAGCGCGGTTGTATGCGGAGAATCCCGACGCCGGGTTCCTGCCGTCAACGGGGACACTCGAGTGGATGTACTACCCCTGGCTTTACGACGACGAGCCGAAGGTGCGGACGGATTCGGCGGTAGAGGAGGGCGATGCGATCACGCCTTACTACGATCCAATGATCGCGAAGCTCATAGTGCACGCGAAGAGTCGAGCCGCCGCAGTCGAGCAACTACGTGATGCTTGCGCGGAAATGCAGATCGCGCCTGTGAAGACGAATGCGGGCTTTCTAGCGCGCTGCCTTTCCACAGCTGAGTTCATCGAGGGAGGGATTGATACCCAATTCCTCGCGAAGCATGGCGATTCCATTTCGCGACGCCCAGAGCCATCCGACAAGGAGAAGACAGCTGCGGCCGTGCACTTCATCTCCGTTTCGAAGAAGAGGCCAGGCGTCAAACGTGCGCGACCTAGCGCCGAGGAAGCGGCATCGCCGTGGGGTCGCTTGGAAGGTTTCCGACTGAACGCGTCGCCATCCAGCAGTGTGCGCCTGATCTTCGATGGAAAAGACTTCACCATTTCTCCCGGAGTGTCAGTCGATCGAAGGTCATCGCCGCTGGCGAGTGGAGCCGTAATCGTCTTCCATCGCGGCGAAGCGTACGAATTCACCCTCGACACCGGCGAACGCAGCGCGGACGAAGCGACCGCCGGCGATGGCGCGATCCTTTCGCCGATGCCGGGCAAGATCGTCTCCGTCGCCGCGAAAGCTGGCGCGAAGCTGAAGAAGGGCGACCCCATTCTCGTGCTCGAAGCCATGAAGATGGAGCACACGCTCACCGCGCCGTTCGACGGCAAGCTCACGGAGCTCAACGCGAAAGCTGGTGCGCAGGTGAGTGAGGGCGTGTTGTTGGCGAAGTTGGAGAAAGAGTAGCGCGGAGATTCCTTCTCCCGCATGGGCGGGAGAAGGTGGCCCGAAGGGCCGGACGAGGGTTGAGTTAACTCAGCGCGAAATCCGCTTCTTCTTTCACTGGGTGGCGCGCGGTTTCGCCGAAGGTTTCGTTCACGCCGACGACGGTGAGCGCCGGCACGTTGGCGTTGTTCGGCACATTCGCTCCCGGGCCGATGCGGACGCCGGCGCCTAAGAATGCGTGCGAGCCGATGCGTACCGTGCGCACCAGAACGCGCGAGCCGCCGCCGTCCATTTTCTGGCGCACGTGCGCTGCGAGTTCGACTTCGCGCGCGAAGACGACGCGGTTTCCGATGTCCATCAGATTTCGGTCGAGCACGTCGATGCGCACCGGCCATTCGACACCGTAGCCGACGCGCGAACCCCACATGCGCAGCCACATCGAATAGAAGCCGGGGATCACGCGCAGCAGCGCTTCAAGATAGGGCAACGCGTCGTAGAAGGCTTGAATATGATGGCTCGCCAGCCACGGGCAGAATTTGCGCCCGTCAATGCAACCGACGCCCTGTTGCAGCGGCGCCCAGCGCAACATGATGCGCAGCACGATCGGCGGCAGCACATACAGAATGAAGAGGAGCAGGATCGCGCTCCAACCCGAAGGCCATTGCGCGAATACGCCGAGCGCCGTGAGCGACGCCGCCGTCATCATCAGCGGGAAGTAGGAAAATACCCGATCCGCGCCGGTCATCATGCCGCGTCGCGCGCCGGGCCGGAGAAGAGCGCGTAAATTTCGTCTGCGCCGCGCGCCGCACGCAGCCGTTCGCGCATGTCGGCGCGGCGCATGAAGCGCGAGATGCGGGCGAAGGCTTTTAAGTGATCGCCGCCTTTGTCCGCAGGAGAGAGCAGCAGGAAGACCAGATCGGCGGCACGGCCATCTAGCGCTTCGAAGTCTTGCGCAGGTTCGAGCCGCGCGAATGCTCCGATCGGGCGAGTGATGCCGGGCAAGATGGCGTGCGGAACGGCGACGCCTTCGCCCATGCCGGTGCCGGAGAGGCGCTCACGAATCAGTACCGCGTCGAACGCCATGCGGGCCTCAATGCCAGCGGCGCGCGCCAAGGCATCGCATAGCGATTGGATCGCTTGACGGCGGGACGTCGCGAGCAGACGCGGCACAATGGCGTCGGCGGCGATCAGGTCACTCAAGTCGTTCATATTCACCCCGTGGGCCGCCGCATGCGAGAGCGGCGCCACCAGCGTGGTTACCGCTCGCCTAGCCGGCGCCGTTGGCCTTCTTCGCTTTGTTCGAATCCCGCTCCGGATCGATCCAACCGATGTTTCCGTCCGCGCGCCGGTACACAACGCTCAGACCGCCATGAGCGGCGTTTCTGAACATGAGTGCCGGATCTTTGGACAGATCGAGCTGCAGCACCGCCATCGAAACCGTCATCGTGCGCACGGCGACCGTGCTCTCAGCAATGACGAGCGGCGCCGCCTGGGCGTCGGCTTCGGCCGACTCATCCTCATCGGCCTCGTTTTCTTCGTTTAACGGGGCGAGGACATAGGCCGAAGCGTCTTCGGCGGGAAGGGGGGATTTGTTGTCTGCGTGATGGTTACGCAGGCGCCTTTTGTAGCGCCTGACCCGCTTTTCGAGCTTGGTCAGGGCGTCATCGAAGGCGCTGTGGGCGTCGCCGCCATGGCCCTCGGCCTGAAGGGAAATCCCCGAAGGGAGGTGGACCGTGCAATCGACCTCAATGCCCTGGCCGCCGCCATTCTTGGCCACTGTCACCACCGCATCGGTCGCACGATTGAAATATTTGCCCACACCGGCGGCGAGTTCGCCTTCGATACGGGTCCTGAGCGCTTCGCCGACATCCATCTGCCGTCCGGCGATTTGAATGCGCATCTAGTGACCTCCTTGGGATACCGTAGGGGAGGACTCCGGACCGGGTCCCGCCCCCAGAGGACGCCCCGTAGCCATCCCGATAAAGGTAGGCCTGGGGCAGGGGCCGGTCAACGCGCGGAGATCGTTAAGGGCGCCAATGAATCGCGTTCGCTGCGACCGCGAAAACCTCTAAGAGAGCGTCCGAGGGGGCCTTGTCCATGAGCGCCGATACGCGCGCCGCGCCGCGCGTCAGCAAAACCGCTTGGCTCGATTTTATCGCCATATCGTTTTGCACACTGGCTTGGGGAACGACCTGGTTCGCCATCACGCTGCAATTGGGTGTCGTCGATCCGGTCGTCTCGATCACGTATCGCTTCGCGCTGGCGGCGGCGCTGTTGTTTGCCTGGTGTGTGCTGCGCCGGCAGACATTGAAGCTCTCCCGCGCGCAGCATCTCGCCGCACTCGGCATCGGCATGTTCACGTTCGCGATCGACTACGCGTTTGTGTATTGGGCCGAGGAGCGGGTGACGTCGGCTGTCGTTGCGGTCGTGTTTGCGGCGATGGCGTTCATCAATCTCATCGTCTTTCGCATCGTGTTTAGGCAGAAGGCTGCGCCGCTCGCATGGTTCGCGGCCGGCCTCGGTGTTGTCGGCGTTGCGCTGCTGTCGTGGGAGGAGTTGGTCTCTTCCAACATGAGCCCGCGTGCGTGGACCGGCATTGGCTTGACGTGCGCTGGCGTGCTGGCGGCGTGCGTTGGCAATGTCTATGCGCGCCGCGCTGAACTTGCCGGCGCCGGCGTTGCGGCTTCCACCGGTTGGGCGATGGCGTATGGCGCCGGATTGCTTGCTCTATTTGCTCTGTTCACCGGGCGTGCATGGACGTTTGAGTTCACCTGGCCGTACGTGCTCTCGCTTCTGCACCTTTCGATCATCGGATCGGTGATCGCGTTTCTGCTCTATTACGGGCTGGCGCGGCGGCGCGGATATGCGCTGGCGTCTTATATTTCCGCGCTGACGCCGCCGGTGGCGATGACGGTGTCAGCGCTGTTTGAAGACAAAACGTGGGGGCTCTTGGCGCTCGGCGGCGTCGGGCTGGTGCTGCTTGGGCAGGTGCTGCTGATGCGCGCGCGGCGAAGTTAGGGCATCGCGCGGATGGCGGCTTCCGCGCCGGGCAACAGCACGTCATCGGCAGTGCTTTCGCTCAAGCGGGCGTTCAGCCAAATCGTTTGCAAGAACGCATTCACGTTGTGGCGGCGCGCCAAGCCCGCTTGCGATGCGAACATGTTTTCACCAGCCGTGGGGAATTGCGCGAACCAGTGCGTCCATTCTTCTTCGCTGATCAGCCCGCGCTGCGCCATGAAGATGATTGGGCGCGCCAAGCGCTCGCTCTCGCCGTAAATATAGAAATGCTGGTCCGGCGCGACTTGGCCGGCGATGGCGTCAAGAATGCGCTCAAGCTCAGGCTTGCCGAATGCCGGATTGAGCGAGAGCTGCAGCATGAGATCTGCGCCATGGGCGACGCCGTGGCGCCAGCCTTCACGCGCATCAAAGCCGCGATAGTCGCGTACGCTGGTGAAGTAGGCGAGCGATGCGTCGAGCAAGCGTGTGCGAGCTGATGCATCAAGGTAGGGTTCGACGCGATCGGCGCGCGCGACTTCTGAAAGCACAAGCGCCGCGAAGGGCTGGCGAAAACCCTGTGCGTCTGGCGCGCCGAGTTGGGTTTGGAGGTCCGCGGCCAACATACGCATGGTTTCAGGCGTGAGTTGGCGCGCGCGTAGCCAGTGTTGCAGGCCCTCGAACGCGATGCCGTCGCGGAGTGTGGGGTCGGGTGAGCCCAGGCACGAGGCCAGCGCCAACGCCAAGCGATTGCGTACGGTGTCATCGGGGAGCGCCCATTCCGCCGCCTTGAGCGCATCGAGTTGCGTCCGCGAATAGCCCGCGGGCTGACATGCGCTCTGCGCCTGCGCCGGCGCCGGCGCCGTTGCACAGGCGGCGAGGGCGAGGAGGGCGGCGGCGACGGCGAGGCGCTTCATGCGGTAAAGAGGCGCGCGCCCGCGCCGAACGGCAAAGCCGATGCGACGAACCGCCCAGAACGTGAGGTCAGCGGCGGCCGGCGGTGATGTAATCGATAATATGATCGGCGCGCTCGAAGATCTGATCCATCGTCTCGCCCGGCGCGCGCATCAGCACGGCTTGCTCAACCGCAAAGCGCCGCATGTCGATGAGCACTTCGTCCCATTCTTCTTCGATTTCTTCGACTTCGTCGATGTCCTGGCTCACGCGCGCCTCCGTTACGACTCACTTGCCTCACTGATAGCGCGAAACCGGGTTGGAGCCAGCGCGCGCGACGCTCGTTCCGGAGGCGCAAAGTGTGCGATGGGCCTCGGCGCCGTCGTGATTTCCTTGTAGCGAGGGTGCGGCGGCGGACATTGCTTCGGCCGCCCCAGAATGGGGGATCACCGTGCGCAAGCGTTTCGCAGCCATCGCTCTTGTCCTAATCGCAGCGTGCGCCTCGGCGCAGGCGCAGACCGAGCGGCGGACGCTGTCGGGCGAACTCACCGCCACCGCCCCTCGCGCAAGCTTTCCGATCCGGCTTGAGGCTGGGGAGGTCGTAACTCTCACCACGTCTTCCACTGGCAACGTCGATACTGTGCTGGCGCTTGTCGGCCCCGATGGCCGCACGCGCGCTGAGAATGACGATGTCGCCCAGGGCGTGCTGACGTCGCGCATCGTGCACGTTGCACAGCAGCGCGGCGCCTACACCGCGGTGGTCACCGGATATGGCGGCGCCACCGGCCGCTTTGAGCTTCACGTTACATCGGGCTTGGATGTCGGCCTCTCCGAGGCCGCGCGCTCGCTGCGTGAGCAATCGCTGACGTTCACCGCGCAAGCGCGTGAGCATCGCACAGCCGTCAACCTTCGCGCCGGCGATGTGTTCGTCGCTTCGACCTACGCACTGACTGAAGAACTCGATCCGACTTTGGCGCTGGTCGATTCCACGGGCGCCATTCTCGCGCAGAACGATGATCGCGGCGACGGCAGTCTGAACTCGCAGATCGTCTACGAAATTCTTCGCACGGGCCGTTACGAGGTTGTCGCGGGCACCTATGGCAGCACGGGCATCGGCACGATGCTGTTGTCGCTGGCGACCGACCCGGAAGCCGAACCGCCATTTAACTTTGCCGCCATCGCTGGCCGACCGATCGCGAACCACCAGGGCACGATCGATGACGCGCGCCCCTCGCACGAGTACCGCGTGCAATTGGCCGCCGGGCAAACGCTGCTGGCTGTGGCCGATGCGACGGGCGGCGATCTCGATCCCGTGCTGCGACTGCTTGATAGCGATGGCTACCCGGTGGCCTTGAACGATGATCGCGGCGATGGCTCGCTCAATTCCGCGCTGGCCTTCACGTCGCGCACCGCGGCGACCTACACATTGGTTCTTGAGCGCTATCGCCAATCGGGCACCAGCGGCGCGTTTACGCTCAACCTTTCATCGGTCGATGCTTCTGTGGTGACGACGCTGCAAGGGCTGATCGAGAACGCTGTCGAGCTCAGTGGTCCCGAATTGGTGATCGAAACGCGGGATTTCCGCGTGCTTTACACTCTCGAAGGTGAGGACGCTTCATCGCAAGAGTATGCACGCGCGGTCGCGGATCGCCTGCAGGAAATCTATGAGGCGCAGATCCGTCGCATCGGTTGGGCTGAACCAATCCGTGACGATGACGGCCGCTACCGCGCCTATGTTGCGCATGCCGACGGCTCGATGGGCTACACCAAGCCGGTGCAGATCGTGTTCGATAATCCGCGCACATCCAACGTTCGCGAGCGCACCGCTGCGCGCACCGTGTTCGTGATCGACAACGACTTTGCCGGTGTCGAAAAGGAAGCAACGCCCGCCAGCCTCGCGCGCGCCACCGCCACGCACGAGTTCAATCACGTCGTCCAATTCGGCTACGATTCCGAAGAGGGGCTGAATTGGCTCTACGAGGCGACAGCCTCGTGGACGGAAACCACCACGGTCGGCGTCGATCAGGACGCGACCGATTACACCGAGACCGACTTCGCCGCGCCGCAGCTGTGCTTCACAACCACGGCCGATGGGATGGACTACGCGCAATGGACGCTGCTGCAGTCGATGGCGGATAGCCACGGCGAACGCATCGTCGTGCGTATGTGGGAAAATGCGGTCACGTATGATGGCTTCGAGACGATGTCGCGCACGCTGTCAGAAGTGCGCACCAACATTCCAGATACGATCCAGCGCTGGCGCGCGCAAAACTTCGCCCGCGACTACGATCTCGCGCCGCGTTTCCCGCGCGCTGTGGCGCAGATTGACCGCATCACGCGTGAAGGCGCATGGCCGTCCAAGGGCGGCCGTCTCGAGCAACTCGGCGCCCATTATGTCGGGCTTGGCATTGAAGGCCGTTACGCCTTCACGCTTGGCGGCGATGAGAACATGGAGCTGGTCGCGCTTGGCCGCCGCTCCGGCGAGATCCACGTCATTCGCCTCGGTCGCAGCGGCGTGTTCGACACGACCGGCTACGACAACGCGACTTTGATGGTCTTGAACCGTGCGCTGCCGTCCGCGCCCGGCGAATGCAGCGCCGCCAACTATTCGGTCAACGTCGCGCGCTCCACCGCGCGGCCGGCAGCGGTGTCGTACCGGTTTAACGCACAGCACTTCCAGCCGTTGGAGTAGGACGCGCCATTCTGAACACGCGCCGGCGCTGTCCGAGTGCCATGCTAGGCTAGGGCGCCAGCGGTCCATGTTGACAGCGCTGTTCTCGTCTCAGCGGCGAAAAGGTGATCCCGAAAACGGTGATGCTGGCGAAGGAAGGCTGGGCGGCGCAGGAAGAGGCGTGATAGATTCGCTTGACGGGAGGACAGTTCGAGTGCCCGGACTATCCTTCACGCGCCACATTTGTCTTGCGCTTTGTATGCTCCTCGCCCTTGGCAACTCGGCGCGCGCTGAGCCATCGATTGCTTTCGGACCAGTAGTTCCAGGCCAAAGCATCGAACAAATAGTGGACTCCTTGCCAGAGGCTGGATGGAGGCTCTATCGCGATCCTGTTAGTAACACGGTCGTGGGTGCCATCGCATCCGACGCTGTGGCGTTTGCCGGAGAGCGCTGGACGGTGCGACTTGGCGCCACGAACTCATCTGACAGCGCGTTCACGTACAGTTTTGAACTCACACGCGGCCGCCGCTACGAGCGAGAGGACCAATGCGCGACCGAACTATCGAGTGCGATTGCGGCACTGGAGCCGAGCTTGGGGGCGTTCGCGCCGGGAAATCTGGAGAACATACATCCGTCGCTCTCCGCGACGCGCAGAAGTGAGCCGGTAGAGGTGAGCGCGGGCGCCATGTCCCGTGTGCGCACGTTCCCGCGTCCACGATCCCGCGACAGAGATCGTGGCTACGATACGATTGGTATCCGCGACGTGGACATGGAGGCAGCGACGATCGCGTCGGTGAGTGCGATCAACACACGGGATCGCTATGATGGCCCACGATCAGAATATACACTCGTGGTGGGCTACCTCTGTTTCGTGACGATCGCTTTTAAAGCGCCCGCGGGGCAGGGCCAGCCCTAAATCCCGCTCGCCAGCTTCCGCTTGCGCTCTACCGAGCTCGGTATCCGCAAGCTCTCGCGATATTTCGCGACGGTGCGTCGCGCGATGTCGATGCCTTTTTCGCGGAGGATTTCGACGATGCGGTCGTCGCTGAGGATATCGACTTCGTTCTCGCCGTCAATCAGGCCCTTGATTTGGTGACGCACGGCTTCGGCGGAATGGCTCTCGCCGCCGTCCGATGCGTTGATGCTTGCGGTGAAAAAGTACTTCAGCTCGAAGACGCCGCGGGCGCAGGAGAGGTACTTGTTCGAGGTGACGCGGCTCACCGTCGATTCATGCATTTCGATCGCCGCAGCGACAGTCTTCAAATTCAATGGGCGCAAATGCGCAACGCCATGCGCGAAGAAGCCGTCCTGCTGGCGCACGATTTCGCGCGCCACCTTCAGGATCGTCTTGGCGCGTTGATCCAAGCTCTTCACCAGCCACGAAGCGTTCTGCGCGCATTCGGTCAGGAAGAGCTTGTCTTCTTCGCGCTTGGCCGTCTTTGACACTGTCGCGTAATAGCGCTGGTTCATCAGCACGCGCGGCATGGTGTCGGAATTGAGCTCGACCAGCCACGTGCCGTCCGGCGCTTGCTTGATGTAAACGTCCGGCGCCACCGATTGCACCACGCCGCCGCCAAACCCAGCGCCGGGCTTCGGCGTCAGCGCGCGGATTTCGGCGATCATGTCGCCCAAATCTTCGCGATCGACGCCGCAAATCGTTTGCAGCCGCTCCGCATGGCCCTTGGCCAGCAAATCCAAATTCGCGAGCAGCTTTTCCATCGCCGGATCGAAGCGGCCGCGCTCTTTCAGCTGCAGCGCCAAGCACTCCGGAATATCCCGCGCCATCACGCCGGTGGGCTCGAAGCCCTGCATGACAGTGAGCACGTGAAGCACCTGCGCTTCCGGCGCGCCGATGCGATCGGCGATCTCGCGCGTGTCGGCGCGCATGTAGCCCCAATCATCAACCGCATCGATCAGCACGCCGCCGATCATGCGCTCGACTGCATCAAGGCCCGCTTCCGTGAGTTGTGCATCGAGGTGCTCGGCAAGCGTCTTATCACTTGCGAGCGTTTCTTCGATGCCGGGCATTTCGTCGAAGCTTTTGCCGGAGCCAGCTTTCGACCAATCCTGCAGAGGCGCTGCGCCCGCTTCGGCTAGTTCATTGCTGCTCAGATCCGGCGCCATGTCGGCAACGGAAACATCGAGTGCAGCTTCGCTCGGCGCCATGCCGCTATCGAACTCGAGCGCCTGGGCGTCGCCGCCATCGTCGCTCTTCTTGGCTTCGGCCGAACCTTCTTCGCGCTCGAGCAGCGGATTGCGCTCAAGCTCGCCTTCGACAAATTCCTGAAGCTCGACGTTCGAGAGCTGCAGCAGCTTGATCGCTTGCTGCAATTGCGGAGTCATCACCAGGGCTTGGCCCTGGCGCATCTCCAGACGAGGGGTCATCGCCATCTGCGGCCCCGGTCTAGTGGTAATCTTTGCCGAGATACCTTTCGCGGACGACCGGGTTCGCGAGCACTTCTTGCGGAGTGCCTTCGAACATCACTTCACCGTCGAACATGATCGAAGCGCGATCAACAATCTGCAGCGTCTCGCGCACATTGTGGTCGGTGATCAATACGCCGAGGCCGCGCTGTTTCAAAAACAGGATGAGCTCTCGGATGTCGTTGATGGCGAGCGGGTCGATACCAGCGAAAGGCTCGTCCAACAGCATGAAGGACGGCCTGGTCGCCAGAGCCCGCGCGATTTCAACCCGGCGCCGCTCACCACCCGAGAGGGCGGAAGCCGGCGCATCTTTCAAATGGTCGACGCGCAGTTCAGCGAGCAGCCCGTCAACGATCTCGCGCCGCTTCGCGTGGTTACGCTCATGCAGCTCGACGATCGACATGACATTCTGTTCGACGGTCAGACCACGGAAGATCGAAGCTTCTTGCGGCAAGTAGCCGACGCCAAGCCTTGAGCGTTGGTACATAGGCAGTGTTGTGACGTCCTGGCCGTCCAACAAGATTTGCCCCTGGTCCACGCGTACGAGCCCCGTGATCATATAGAAGCAGGTGGTTTTGCCTGCTCCGTTGGGGCCCAACAGACCGACGACTTCGCCGCGATTCACAAAGACAGAAACGTCCCGAACCACACGACGGCCGCGATAGGATTTCCCGATCGAGACCGCCCCTAAACCGCCTTGCGCGGTTTCAGACTTGGCCGAACGGCTTGTAGCGCCCTCAGGACTCATATCGCCCATCCGCCGCTAAGATTTCGTGAAACTTTGGCTTTCAACGGTTGCCGCCAGGCTGATTTCCGCCCTGGCTGGGCACGAAAACCCCGCGCACCCGCTGGCCCGGCGTTGGCCGGATGGTGGTGCGCCGGGTGCCGATCTGGAGCACCAGCGTCTCGCCACGGATGACGTTTTCGTCCGAAGCCACCACGACATTGCCGGAGAAGGTGACGCTGTCGCGCGCGATCTCGTAGACAGCGCGGTTGCCGCGCGCTGATTGCGCCGGGCGAACATAGTAAACTTCGCCTTCGGCAATCATGCGCTCGATGTCGCCGGAGCCGAGGCCTTGCTGGCCCGCGCCGGCGGCGGTCGAGCCACTGAAGAACAGCGTGATGCGGTCGGCGCGCAAGCGCGCATCGTTCTGGACAATATCCACATCGCCGGTCAGCACGAGGCGGCGTTCGCCGTCGAAATACTCAAGATTGTCGGCCGAATAGGAGACCGGCCCGCCGCCTTCGCTCAGCTGAGCGTGTGCGTCAGGGGCCGAGAACGCCGCCACGAAGAGGGCGCCGGCGGCAATAAAAAACGCTGCGGGCCTCATGGCGACGGCTCCCCATTCTGTTGATCGCGGTCCGGGATCTGACCCCGGACGCCGCCGCGAAGCACAAGTGCGCTATCGCTCCGGCGTAATTCATAACTGTCGGCCTGGAGCACGCCAAGGGGCCCGGCGCCAGTGACGCCGCCGCGGCCGGTTAGGGTGCCGGCGTCCAGGTCGACCACCATGTTCGGTGTGGTGAAGCGGTTGCCGCCCGTGTCGGAGAACAGCACTTCGCCGTCGAAGACCACCGTTTTGGCCACGGGGTCATAAATCCCTCTGGGGGCGAGCATGATCGTTCCGGCCTCAGTACGGTAGACGGGCGACATCAGCTCGATCGGTTGGCCCTCGCCGGGGGCCTGCTCGGCGATCTCGGCCGAGAGGTGATAGGGGCCGCCGTCCTCGGTGCTGCCCATAAAACGCGGATTGATCATCCGGAGCGGCTCGGAGGGGGCGTAATAGCCGGCGTTGAACCCGCCCTCGATGGCGTACAGCGCCATGAACACGAAGACCGCCGCGAACGATGCGCCTGCGCCGGCGACGAATACGCGCCGCAAAAGCGCTATCAGCCGCGAGCGCCGCCGGGCCTTGCGCAGCGTCTGAGCCCGCTTCGGCTCCCAATCAAAATTGGCGTAATGGACGGCTGCTGCGGTCATCGGATCTTCGGGCTTTTCGCCCGGGCCGAGGGCGGAAGCAAGGCGTGGCTGGGGCTAGCCTGGCGGGGCTGCAGTGGTGACGGGCGCGGTTTCGGGGGGCGGCACGGCCACAGGCGGCGGGGCAGGCGGCGGTGGTAGCGGCGGCAATGTGAGGTCCAGCCGATCGGCGGTGTACTCACCCTGCGCCGGCAGCGCGACGCCGCGCAGCTGCGCCGACCAAGGCGCAATTCCCGCACGTCGCGCAATCTCGTGGAATTGCGCGACAAGGTCGGCGGTGGCGCGGTTCTGTCGTCCGTCGAAATAAGCGTACCCGGATTGGCGGCCTTCGCGGGTGCTGATCACATCAACGACAACCTGCACATTAGCTTCACGGCGCAATTCTTCGCCGATTTGCTGCGCGTATGCCGCGTCAGCAGCCGCGCGGACATGAAGCACTACAAGCCGCATCGGCGGCGCCGGTGCGAAGAGGTCGCCAAAGACTTGGCCCAAGTTGAGCCGGCTTGCTTGCTCGGCTGGTGTTTCGATGCTGGATTCAATTGGGATTGCGGCATCGGCGTTCGGAACAGCGCTGGCCGCTGCGCCGATTGCACCGGGATAAGGTGTGTCTTCGCTCGCCGGCGCGGTGACCACAGCAGGGGTTGGCGGCACCACGACGCCGCGCTCCGCCATTGCGGTTTCGAGTTGGATGATGCGTTCGCGCGAACGGTCGCGCTCGCGAATGACTTCATTGGTGACAGTGAGCGTCCAGCCTGCAAGCGCGATCGCGAGAATGCTCGCAATCAATTGCGCCGCCAGCATGCCGCGCACGCCGCTGACAAACGCGCCGATGGCTGAGCGTTTCATGTTCAGCCCCCCGCACGCAAAACAGTGATGAGGCGAAAGCCGCTGATCGCTGCGCAGATGAGGCCGATCACCAGGATGCCGGTGGCGGCGATTTGAAGTTGCGCGCTGGACATCGCGCCATTCAGCGCAGCGCTAAGTGCGCCGACGAACGCAAGCAACGCTGCGAAGATCGCGACCGTCAAAATCTTGGGGACGCCGCCCGCGGCAGGCGTTGGCAATGCGCGCGAAGTGTCTGGCTCTTGCGACTCGTCACCGCCGCGTACGCGACGCGCCAATGAATCTTCCAGCACGCCCCATTCGCCGGCGCCGCGCATATCGGCGATGGGCAAAGCGGCAAACGGCGCAGGCGCCGTGACATTGTCGAGCCGCAACTGCACGAGTTTGCCTTCATCGAAGGCTTTTGCGGATTCAGCGCACACAAGACTGGAATTGCGTGCGTTCGCGCTCCAGATCGTCAGCACGGCCTTGGCGCTGTCGAGCTGGCTTGCGCCTTCTTCGATGGCGGCGTGACCAGTGCGCGGCGGGCGTTCCCACCAGACGCTGTAGCCGAGAGAACTCAACCGATCGGCGATTGGCTTTACGCGATCCTGATCAAGACGCGAGGAGGAGATGAAGATGTCGGCCAATACTCCCCTCCAGCTCTAGGCTGCGATGTTACCGCGATGCAAGGTTGAGGGTCGAGAGAAAACCGCGCCTTTCCATGGCGCCGCTGCAAAGCTTTAGTGTTCCCCCAACGAGAGAGTAACCTTGATGCGGACATTCGCCTTTTTGTTGACGCTCGTCTTCGCCGCCTGCAGCAGCGGTGAAAGCAACGGCCAACGCAACGTGGCCAGCGGCGCGCCCGTTGAGCAGGGCGCTGCAAACGCTCCGTTTTCGCCAGCATTTGCGGGCCAGACCCGTGCGCCCGAACAACGCACGGATGTTGATATCGTCGCGACAGAAGTTGCGGACGGCTTGTCGCATCCGTGGGCGGTGACGCCGCTACCGGATGGCCGGGTTTTGGTTACCGAGCGCGCGGGCCGTTTACGCGTGATTAGTCAGGATGGCAGCGTCTCAGAGCCTGTCGCGGGTCTGCCGGCGGTAGATGCGCGCGGACAGGGTGGCCTGCTCGATGTTGAAGTGAGCCCAAGTTTCGACACCGATCGGCTGATTTATTGGAGTTATGCCGAAGCCCGTGACGGCGGCAACGGCACGAGCGTTGCGCGTGGGCGGCTAAGTGAAGATGCGGCGCGCGTCGAGAACGTGCAGGTGATCTTCCGGCAGATGCCGGCGTGGCGATCGACGGGCCATTTCGGCTCGCGTCTCGTGTTTGATCGCGAAGGCCGGCTTTACGTCACGCTCGGCGACCGCCAGCAGAATGACTCGCGCGAACTCGCGCAGGATAATTCCACGCACATTGGCAAGATCGTGCGTATCAACGCCGACGGCAGCGTGCCGACCGATAATCCTTTCGTTGGCCGCGCCGGGGTGCGGCCGGAGCTATGGTCGACGGGCCATCGCAACATTCAAGGCGCCGCGCTGCATCCGGAGACGGGCGTGCTATGGGAAGTCGAGCACGGTCCACGCGGCGGTGACGAGCTCAATATCGTACAGCGCGGCTTGAACTACGGATGGCCGGTGATTTCGTATGGCATCGAGTATCGCGGCGGTGCGGTGAATGAAGGTATCTCGGCGCGCGATGGTCTTGAGCAACCGATTTATTATTGGGACCCAGTGATCGCGCCGGGCGGCATGATTTTCTATCGCGGTGATCTTTTTCCATGGCGCGGCGATTTGCTGATCTCGGGTTTGAATACGCGCACGATCGTTCGGCTTGAACTCGGGGGCGAACGCGTCATCGGCGAGGAGCGCTTGATCGCTGGCGAATACGGACGCATCCGCGACATCGCTGAAGCCGCTGATGGCGCGCTTTGGGTCGTCACGGACGAGGATAATGGGAGATTATTGCGGCTAACGCCGCGCTAATCGTTAGAGGCTTCGCGCCGCGCTGAGCAGGCGATCCAGCAAAGCGTCGAGCTGGGCGCGCTCGCCCGTGTCCAGCGCGGCCAACAATTTGCGCTCGCTGGCCAACGCTATCGGCGCGATCCGTGCGTAGACGCTCTCGCCCTCACGGGTGAGCGAGAGATTTTGCCGGCGCGCGTCAGCTCGGTCGGCGCGCGCGGTCACGCGCTTGGCGGCAACGAGCCGCGCGACCGCACGCGATACCGCGACCTTATCCATCTCCGTCGCCTCGGCGATGTCCTTCGCGCTCAGCGCCTCGGCGCGGCCGAGCACGGCGATGATGCGCCATTCCGGGATGGTGAGATTGAACGTCTCGGCATAGCGCGCGGCGATGGCGCGGCTGATCCGGTTGGACAAGATCGAGAGCCGATAGGGCAGGAACTCTTCGAGAACCAGCTCATCGCCCGGTGCAGATTTTCGTTTCGCGCTTGCCATTGGTTTCAGATGAAACTAAATCAGCTGCAAAAGCAAGCTCTGAGGAAACGTCCATGGCCGACCTGTTCGAGAATCCGATTGGGACCGATGGTTTTGAGTTCGTCGAATTCACCTCGCCCGAACCAGAAAAGCTTGCCGCGTATTTCGAACAGATCGGCTTTACCGCGGTCGCCAAGCACCGCTCCAAGAATGTCGTTCGCTACAAGCAGAACGACATCAGCTTCATCCTCAATATGGAGCCGAGCGGGCAAGCCGCCGAGTTTCGTGAAGCGCACGGCCCATCTGCAAATGCGATGGCGTTCCGCGTGCGCGATGCTCAGCACGCACTGCGCGAAGCGGTGAAGCGCGGCGCCGAAGCCGTCGAAGGCAAAGTCGGCCCGATGGAGCTGAATATTCCGGCGATCAAAGGCATCGGCGGCGCCTACATTTATTTGGTCGATCGATACGGAGCCCAATCGATCTACGACATCGATTTCAAGCCGATCGAAGGCGCCGATGAATCCAAGAATTCCATCGGTCTCACCTATCTCGATCACCTCACGCACAACGTCTTCCGCGGCAACATGAAAACGTGGGCGGACTATTACGAGAAGATCTTCAACTTCCGTGAAATCCGTTACTTCGACATCGAAGGCAAAGTCTCCGGCCTCTTCTCGAAAGCGATGACAAGCCCGGACGGCAAAATCCGCATCCCGCTCAACGAAAGCAAGGGCGACCCGGAGAAGGTCGATCAGATCGAAGAATATCTGCAGCGCTACAAAGGCGAAGGCATCCAGCACTTGGCCTTCGGCACCGACAATCTCTACGACGTGGTCGATCGCTTACGCGCGCGCGACGTGCAGTTGCAAGACACGATCGAAACCTACTTTGACCTCATAGATCAGCGCCTGCCGGGTCACGGCGAACCTGTCGAAGAACTCCGCAAGCGCCGCATTTTGATCGACGGCGCGCCGAGTGAAGGGCAGGGTCTTCTGCTGCAAATCTTCGGTAAGGACGCGATTGGCCCGATCTTCTTCGAGTTCATTCAACGCAAAGGCAATGAAGGCTTTGGCGAGGGCAATTTCAAAGCGCTGTTCGAGTCCATCGAACTCGATCAAATCCGCCGCGGCGTGTTGAAGGCGGGATGATGCGCGCTCTCCTCGCGCTCACGCTATCTGTGCTTGCGGCCTGCGCCATAGCGCCCGAACCCGCGCCGCGTTGGTCCATCGTCGTTCACGGCGGCGCTGGCATCATCGAGCGTGCGAACCTCACGCCCGAACTTGAATCCCAATACCGCGCCGCCATGCAGCGCGCGCTCGATACTGGCGGCGGCATTCTCGAAAGCGGTGGCTCATCGCTGGACGCCGTCGAAGCCGTCATCCGCGAAATGGAGGACGACCCGCTGTTCAATGCGGGCCGCGGCGCGGTCTTCACAGCTGAGGGTCGCAACGAACTTGATGCATCAATTATGGACGGCCGCACCCGCGCCGCGGGGGCGGTTGCTGGCGTCACCACCATTCGCCACCCTATCAGCGCAGCACGCGCCGTCATGGAGCGTTCGCGTCACGTGATGCTGGTTGGCGAAGGGGCCGAAACTTTCGCACGTTCGCAAGCGCTCGAGGAAGTTGCGCCGTCCTATTTTTTCACTGAGCGCCGCTGGCAGCAGCTCGAAGAAAATTTACGCGCGAACAATCTGCCGATTCCGGAGCCCCCCGCCGGCGCGCCATCAGCGCCGCGCGCTGAACTTGCCTATCCTGACGATCACCAGTTCGGCACCGTCGGCGTCGTCGCTTACGATCAGCACGGCAACATCGCAGCCGGCACCTCAACCGGCGGCACCACCGGCAAGCGCTGGGGCCGCGTCGGTGATGCGCCGATCATCGGCGCTGGCACGTATGCGCAGAACGGCATTTGCGGCGTTAGCGCGACTGGCACGGGCGAGTTCTTCATTCGGGTAGGCGTCGCGCGCGATATCTGCGCGCGCATGCAGTTCAACGGCGAAAGCGCGCAAGAGGCTGCGGACCATGTCATCGCCGACGTCGGCGCGCTCAGAAATAATGCCGGCCAACCCGGTGACGGCGGCGTTATCGTGCTCGATGGCGAGGGGCGCTTCGCCTGGGCGATGAACACGCCAGGCATGTATCGCGCGCAGCTTTCGGCCGGTGGGGAGCCGGTGGTTCAGATATTTGCGGACGAGCAATGACGAATTGTTCCGCGCCGATGGCACTAAACCCGATGTCGCCCGTTGATAGGCCGGAACTTTTCGGTCTTACGGGAGCACCTCATGTCCACGTTCGTGATTTACGCGATCGGCTATCTCATTCTTCTGGGCGGCCTTCTCTACGGGGCGTTTCTTCTGGGCGTGCAAACCCAGTGGATCGTCGTCGGCGGGTTAGTGCTGCTCGGCCTCGGCATCGCGATGGGCGTCGGCAAGACGCGCGCCAAGGACATCCCTACCGATCATCAATAGCAGCTGGCGCGCCTCCCGCGCCGCGGGAGTGCGCCTCATGCCAATAACCTCTGGCATCCACCACGTTGCCTACCGCTGCAAAGACGCAAAGCAGACGGTCGAGTTTTATCGCGACGTGTTCGACATGGATTACACGACCGCCTTCGCGGAGGATCACGTTCCATCGACGGGCGAATACGATCCGTACATGCACGTCTTCCTCGATGCGGGGAACGGCAACGTGTTGGCGTTCTTCGAACTGCCGAACCAGAAAGACATGGGCCGCGACGAGAACACCCCGGCCTGGGTTCAGCACATCGCCTTCAAGGTTGAGAGCCTCGATGCTCTGATGGCCGCGAAAGCGCGAGCCGAATCCAAAGGCCTCGACGTGCTCGGCCCGACGGACCATGGCATCTTCAAATCAATCTACTTCTTCGATCCGAACGGCCACCGCCTCGAACTCACCGCCGATACCGGCACGGCTGAGGAGTACGCCGAACTAAAGCGCGTCGCGCCCGCCATGCTCGAAGAGTGGAGCCGCACAAAGAAAGCGCCGCAGCATGCCGCTTGGCTCCACGAGAAAGCCCGCGCCGCGCACGCCACGAAGTCACGAATTGGGGAATAATCGGCATGACGCCAGCATGCGTCCGCGCTAGGTTGGACGCATGCTGAAGCTCTACGATTATTGGCGCTCCTCCGCCGCCTATCGCGTCCGCATCGGTTTGAACCTGAAGGGCGTCGACTACGAATCTATTCCGGTCAACATCATGCCGGGCGTCGATGAGCAGATGCGCGAGCCGTATCGCTCCAAAAACCCGCAAATGCGCGTCCCGGCTTTGGAGACGGAGCAGGGGATCATCACCCAGTCGCTCTCGATCCTGGTCTATCTAGATCAGAAATATCCCGAGCCGCGCCTGATGCCGGCCGATCCGTGGCTTGGCGCGCAAGTGCGCTCGTTCGCCACCACGATCGCAACCGATATTCACCCGCTCAATAACACGTCCGTGCTCACGCGCCTCAAACTGGAGTTCGGCGCAAGCGAAGAGCATATCGGCGAATGGTATCGCCACTGGATCAAGCTCGGCTTTAACGCGCTCGAACATCAGGTCGCCGCGCACGCGGAGACGAAGTACGTGTTCGGTGATGAGCCCACGCTCGCCGATGTGATGCTCGTGCCGCAAATGGCCAACGCGCGCCGTTTCAAAACGGACCTTTCTCCATTTCCGCGCCTCGTCGCGTGGGACGAAAACGCCCGCGAGCATCCTGCCTTCATCAAAGCGGCGCCGGAGAACCAGCCGGACGCCGTCAAAGCGTGATCGGCGATCCGTTTCTCACCTATGTTGACGCGCTGCGCCGCCAGAACGCGAAAGCCGCTATGTTTCTGCAGCCCGGCAATCCGAGCGCCGGCGACGCTTTGCGCGCTGCCTTCCCCGATCTCGATGTGCCCGAAGACGTGATCGCGCTCTGGCGCGCGTTTAACGGCGTCGCGCCATCTGGCGAAACCCCGCTTGGCGATGTTTGGCTCGACGGCGTGTTTTATTTCTTCGCCGAAGCTGAAGCGATCGAAGACTATCGCGGCGCGCTCACGCTGCAGGATCAAGAGGAGTTTCGCGACTATTGGCCGGCGGGCTTCTTTCCGGTCGCATCGCCGGGGGACGGGTCACGCTTACTTGTGAATTGCATCCCCGGCTCGCCGACGCACGGGGCGGTCTATGAACTCATCCACGGCGATGGTCTTTATCGCCGCTCGGAAACGCTTAGTCGCTATTTCGAAACCGCACTCGTCTGGCTCGAGCGCGGCGCCACCCGCGTCACCTTCAACGGCCAGGTCGAGCCGGACTTCGCGCGTGCAAAAACGATTGCGCGCGAACTCAATCCCGGCTGTGATGGCTGGGACGATACGCTGCCGCCCGCACACGAAAGCAAGGATTGGCGCCATTGAAACTCGCATCTCTGCGTCACGCACGTGACGGCCGTCTCGTAGTCGTCTCTGACGATTTGGCTTGGTATGCGCACGCCGGCCCCGAAGTGCCGACGCTGCAAAGCGCGCTCGACGATTGGACACACGCCGAGCCAAGGCTCCGTGCTGTCGCGGAAGGGGTGAACGCCGGCACAATCCTACGCGAACGCTTCCACGAACGCGAAGCTGCATCGCCTTTGCCGCGCGCGTATCAATGGGCCGATGGCTCGGCCTACGTGAATCACGTCGCGCTCGTGCGCCAAGCGCGCGGCGCCAAGATGCCGGATACGTTTTGGACTGATCCGCTCATGTACCAAGGCGGCAGTGATGTCTTTCTCGGCCCTCGTGATGCTATTCCGCTGAAAGACGAAGCTTGGGGCTGCGATTTCGAAGCGGAAGTCGCCGTCATCGTCGATGATTGCGAAGCCGGCATCAGTGCAGCCGACGCGAAGAAGCGCATCCGTCTCGTCATGCTCGTGAATGACGTCAGCTTGCGCAATCTCATTCCGGCTGAGTTGGAGAAGGGCTTCGGCTTCTTCCAATCGAAGCCGTCTTCGGCGTTCTCACCGGTTGCGGTCACACCTGATGCGCTCGGAGATGCGTGGAAGGACGGCAAACTGCATCTGCCGATGCACGTTGTGTTGAATGGCAAAGCCTTTGGCGTCGCCAACGCTGGCGAAGACATGACCTTCGATTTCGGCCAGCTCATCGCCCACGCCGCAAAGACACGCGACCTGGCCGCCGGCACGATTATCGGCTCCGGCACTGTTTCCAATCGCGGAGAAGACGGCGGCCCAGGCAAACCAATCAGCGAGGGTGGCCGCGGCTATTCGTGCATCGCCGAGCAACGCATGATCGAGACGATCCAAAGCGGCAAACCGGCGACGTCATTCCTCAAGCACGGCGACCGCATTGAGATCGAAATGCGCGACGCCAAGAACCACTCCATCTTCGGCCGCATCGAGCAGGAAGTCGTGAAAGGGTAGGTACATGCGCCTCTGCTTCGTCGCTTTCGCTCTCGTGCTCTCGGCCTGCGGAACGACACAAGCAGAACCGCGCACCGCCGCCGGCCCCATCGCCGCGTTCGACGCTGACATTGCGCGGGGCGAAAGTGTCGTCTCCGAAATTGGCGCTATGGCTGGCCGCGACCGCTTGCTGCGCGAGATTATCATGCGCGGATTCCGCACCGAGATGACCGGCGAAGAGCGCCAAGCGTATATCGAAGGCACCCGCCACCATTTCGATCGCATCGACGGCGAAAACAGCGCGCGTCTGCGCGTCATCATTCGCGAAATCGGCTGGGCCGAGCTCAATGCACTGAGCCCGCACGCCGCCGACCAGGCGCGCACTTTGATCAGCCACTCAAGCGACATCGCTTTCAAGCGCGAGATGGCGGCGACGTTCGAGCCGCTCGTCCGCGCCGGCCGGATGGAAGGCGATTATTACGCCATGCTTATCGACGACATCGCGACGATGGAAAACCGGGCCCAAGTCTACGGCACCAATTTCGAGTGCCATCACGGCGTGTATCAGCCAAAGCCGATCGAGGCCGTCGAAACGCTGGCCGCCCGCCGCGCCGAGATCGGCCTCGTCCCGATCGAAGAATACGCCGCCCGCATGCGCGAGATGTACGGCGAATGCCCCGCCGATTATTCCGGCAACTGATCGCGCGACTAAAACGGAATACGCGCGCCATCCCATGCGAACGCATGACCGCTGTCGGCCGGTGAGAGGCCATCGATAACACTCACCAGGCGCTCGGCGCTATAAGCTGGTGTGAAAAGCTTTTCGGGTGTGACGCCGCGTTGGAAGGGCGCCGAGAGCGCTGTGTCCACCGTGCCGGGATGCAGCGCCACGCACAGCGCAACCTTGTTCTTGCGCGCGAGCTCTATCGCACATGTGCGAATAATTTGGTGCAGCGCCGCTTTCGATGCGCGATACGCCGTCCATCCGCCAAGCCGATTGTCTTCGATTGAACCAACGCGCGCCGAGAGCGCTGCAAAGGCGGCGCGTCGATCGCGCGCTAGGAGAGGCAGGAAATGCTTGGCGATAAGCGCAGGCCCAGTTGCGTTGATCGCGAAGGCGCGCGCGAATGCGTCGGGTGAGATGTCGCGCCAAGTCTTCTCCGGCTGCAGCGCCGTATCATGAAGCACGCCGGTCGCGACGATGACCAGATCAAGCGACCCATCCGCGCTGACGCGTGCCGCAGCGTCCGCGATAGAGGCTTCATTGGTCAGGTCAAAGCGAAACGGGACAATCTTGTCGCGCACTGCGGCAGCCGAGGTCCGCGCGCCGGCGTAGATCTGCGCGACGCTTTCGTCCGTCGCCAGCAGCTCGGTCAGTGCGGCGCCTATTCCGCCGCTCGCGCCAAATACGGCTGCTCGCATGCCCGGCTGAAAGGACGTGAGACGCGTCACCGAAGCGCCTCCAGGAATTTGCCTGCATCGTCCGCAATCTCCGCGCGCCGCTCCTCGCTCATGCGCTCCAGCGTTTTAAACATCGGCGCCATTCGCGGATTGCCTTCGAGCTTGTCTCGATTGCGCGCGAGGAAGTCCCAGTAGAGATAATTGAAGGGGCAGGCCTTTGGCCCGGCCTTGGCTTTCACATCGTAAACGCAGCCGTCGCAGTAATCAGACATACGATCGATGTAGGCGCCGCTGGAGGCGTATGGCTTAGAGCCGACGACGCCACCATCTGCGAACTGGCTCATGCCGATCGTGTTCGGCGCCTCGACCCATTCGTAAGCGTCCGCATAAACAGCAAGATACCATTCGTGCACCTGGTGAGGATCGACGCCGGCCAGCATAGCGAAATTGCCGGTCACCATCAGGCGCTGAATGTGGTGTGCGTAGGCTTCGCGCTTGGTTTGTCCGATGGCGGCTTTGAGACAGGCCATGTCGGTCTCGCCGCTCCAGTAGAACCACGGCAGGTTGCGCGTCGCCCCAAGTGCGTTCTCGTGGAGATAATCGGGTCCGTGAAGCCAATAGACGCCGCGCACGAATTCGCGCCAGCCCAGGATCTGACGAATGAACCCCTCGGCATTGTTCAGCGAGACGCGTCCTGCGCGATACTCCGCCTCCGCGCGCCGGCAGATATCCCGCGCATCAAGCAGGCCCGCATTGAGATACATCGAGATCACGGAATGGTAGAGAAACGGCTCGCCGCTCAGCATCGCGTCCTGATAATCGCCGAACGAGGGCAGGGCGTTCGCGAGGAAATGCTGCAGCGCCTCTTCCGCTTGCGCGTGAGTCACTGCAAACCAGAAAGGCTCTAGATCGCCGAAATGATCGGCAAAGCGCGTCGCAACGAGATCGAGCACCTCGCGCGTGCGGGCATCTGCTGCGAAATGCGGCGGCTTCGGCATGAAGAGATCAGCGTCAGCGGGTTTGCGGTTCTCGCTGTCGTAGTTCCAACGCCCACCCGCCGGTTCTTCGCCGTCGAGTAGAACCCCAGCGCCGCGCCGCATTTCGCGATAGAAATGCTCCATGCGCAGCTGCTTGCGCCCATTGGCCCAAGCGCGAAACGCCGCGTGCGAGCAGATGAAGCGGCTGTCCTCACGCACTTCGACCGGGATGCCCAGGATCGCCTCCCAGCTCTCCATCTCCGCAGCCAGCCGATGTTCGCCCGGCTCAGTCAGCACCAGCTCTGCCGGCTTTAGCTCTGGGACCGCCCGCGCGATCTCCGCACCGAGCGATCCGGTGTTCAGCGGGTCGTCCAGCCGAATGTAGCGAACGGTTACGCCTTTTTCTGCGAGCTCGTCAGCGAACGCGCGCATCGCCGCAAAAACGAAGGCGATCTTTTTCTTGTGGTGTCGGACATAGGTCGCTTCCGCCGCCACTTCCGCCAGCATCACCACGTCCCGTGCGGGATCGAGATCGCGCAGGGACGCCATCCGCGGCGAGAGTTGGTCGCCTAACAGAAGTCTCAGAGTTTGAACCACGTTGACGATACGCGTGGGCGTGGGTCTTGGATCGGGCCGCAATCCGCTTTACCAGCTGCATATGGTCAAGAACGCCAACGGCGAGCGGCGCGATAAGGCAAACTTGCCGCAGAAAATCTGCGCGGCGTGCGGGCGGCCGTTCGTGTGGCGCAAGAAGTGGGCGCGTGATTGGGAGAACGTGCGCTTCTGCTCAGACCGCTGCCGCAGCGCGGCAGGCTAAATCTCTCGGCGCGGCGCCGCCGTCGCCGGATCGCCGGTGTTCGGCGTGCCCCTCGGCTCTATCAGCAGCACATGCGCTTCGCGCTCTGCATAGGGCGCGTGCTCAACGCCTTTCGGCACGACGTAGATTTCGCCCTCTTTCAGCGCCACATCGCCATCGCGCAAGCGGATGATCATCTCGCCCTTCAGGACCTGAAAGAAGTCATCGGTGTCGTCGTGCTTGTGCCAGGGAAATTGGCCCTGGAGCTTCACTACCATCAAGTCGTGGCCATTGAACGCGCCGACAACGCGCGGCTGCCAATGGCCTTCAAACAGCGAGAGCTTCTCGGCGAGATTGATTTTGTCGGCCATCACCGCTCCAACGGCTTCACCGCGCCGGCCCGGTAGAGCTCGATCGCCCAACCAATCTGCTTGGCCCGCCAATTGCCGCAGAAATACAAAATCGGGAAGACCAAGCTGCCAATCAGCATAATCACGATAACGGTTTGATATTCTCGGATGAATGCGCTGAGCGCATCCGGCGCAGCATCCGAAAGCAGGGCGGCCAAAGCAAACGGGGCCGAGACATAGCCCAAAAATATCGCGCGGAAGAGATCGGTTGTGCGTTGCTCGTTCACGCGCGCGATCGTCGATAGCGCCTCCAGCGTTTCCGGCGATGCGCCTTCGAGCGCCTGCGCCGCGCGGCGCGTATGCTTGCTCTCCACCATCATGGTGGTGATGTCAGAGCCGATCATGCGCCACGCGTTCAGGTCGAAGAATATGTCGAACACGAAGCGCCATAGCGGAAAGTGCTTGGCGACGCCGCGCCAGCGCCGCTGCAGCTCTGACGCCTCAACGGTCATGAGTGCGCAAAAATGTCGGTATCTTCCCAGCCGGCGAGATCGAGCGCTGCGCGCGTTGGCAGGAAGTCGAAGCACGATTGCGCCACTTCAACGCGGCCCTCACGCACCAGCATGGTGTCGAGCCGCTCCTTCAACGCATGCAAGTGCAGCACGTCGGACGCGGCATAAGCGAGTTGCGCGTCGCTCAATTCCGGCGCGCCCCAATCGCTTGATTGCTGATCCTTGGAAATGTCACGGCCGAGCACTTCTTTGGTGAGATCCTTGAGGCCGTGGCGATCAGTATAGGTGCGCACGAGCTTCGACGCGATCTTGGTGCAATAGATCGGCGCCGCGATCACCGAAAGGTCGCGCATGAACATCGCCACATCGAAGCGGGCGAAGTGAAACAGCTTCAGCACGTCCGGATCGGAGAGCACCCGCTTCAGGTTCGGCGCGTCATAGCTGCCGCGGTCGAGCTGGACCAAATGCGCCTCGCCCTGGCCGTCGGAGATTTGCACCAGGCAGAGCGGATCACGGATCAGCGAGAGCCCCATCGTCTCGCTATCGACAGCGACCGCGCCGTTGAACGAAACGTTGGCGGGCAGATCGCCCTTGTGCAGGTGAACCGTAATGTTCTTGCCATCGACGGTGAGAGAGAGCTTGCGGGTCATGGCGGGGGATTAGTCCAATTCCGCGCCGTGCGCTAGCCGCCCGTTCGCGCCACCCAGCTATCCCGCAGCTCGCGCTTCAGCACTTTGCCGATATGGCTGCGCGGGAGTTCGTCGATCAGCTCGACCGCGCTGATCCGTTGCGTCTTGCCAAGCTTGGCATTGGCGAAGGCGCGCAGCTCGTCCGCACCGGCGCCGCGCGAGACCACGAACGCCACCGGCGTCTCGCCCCATTCGGCGCTCGCGACCCCAACCACGGCGACATCGGCCACATCCGGATGCTCGCGCAGCACCGCTTCGAGATCGCTTGGGTAGACGTTGAAGCCGCCCGAAATGATCATGTCCTTCTTGCGGTCCATGAGTTCCAGAAAGCCGTCCGCATCGTAGCGGCCGACATCGCCAGTGCGGATGAACGCCAGGCCCTCCGGTGAAATCCAGGTCGCAGCGTCGGTCTGTTCTTTGCGGTTGTGATAGCCGTTCATCATGATCGGTGAGCGGCCCACCAATTCGCCAACTTCGCCGCGCGGCACTTCTTTGCCATCGTCATCGATGAGCCGGATATCGTGCCCCGGCGCCGGCGTGCCGACCGTGTGCAGCTTGTCCGGAAAGAGGTGCGCGATCAGCGCACAGGTGCCGCCGCCCTCGGTCATGCCGAAATATTCGATCAGGCCGCCTGGCCAGCGCCTGATGATGTCTGCCTTCAGCGCCGCTGCGAACGGCGCCGAGGTGCAAAACTTCATCACGAAGCTGGAGAGATCGTAGCTGTCAAAATCCGGCCGCGCCATCAGCCGCGAGTATTGCACCGGCACCAGCATGGTGTGCGTCGCGCGATGGCGCTGCGCCAGGTCGAGATAGGCGCCCGCCTCGAATTTCTTCATCAGCACAGCCGTGCCGCCGAGGCCGAGCGTGGGAAAGAAGCTCACCAAAGTCGTGTTTGAATAGAGCGGCGTCGACAGCAACGTCACTGCGCTTGGCCCATACCCCATCGATTGCGCGCGCATGATGTGATGGAAGCGCATGCCGTGGCTCTGCACGATGCCCTTCGGCGCGCCGGTGGTGCCGGATGAATAGATGATGTTGAACGGCATCGCCTCGGTGATCGCGACTGGCTTGGGCTCGGCGCCTTCCGGCGCCAGCCAGTCGCCGAGCGCGCGCCCATGCGCTGCGCCATCAAGCGCCACCCAAGCCGCTGCAACGCTCCCGCGCACGCCCTCCAGGGCCGCGCTCACCTCAGCATCAGCAAAGAAAATATGCGCGCCGGAATCGGCGATCATGCCGGCGATGCTCTCCGGCGTAGATGAGGGCGCGATCGGCGCCACTGCCACACCCGCGCGCAACGCGCCGAGAAACACGATGGCGTATTCAAGTGAAGTCGCCGCACAGATCGCAATGGACTCGCCCGGCGCGATCTCATCGCGCTGCAGCGCCACCGCCACGCGATCCATCATGGCGTCGAGTTCGGCATAGCTGAGTTGTCGCGTGTCCTGGATCAGCGCGGCGTGCTGAGGTTGAGCGGCAGCCAGCTCATGAATCATCTCCGAGAGCGTCTTGAAGGATTCACTGCGCTCCATCGATCGCCTCATACGTCACCAGCGTATAGCGCGTGCGCTCGGTTTCGCGCATGCGCTGGGCGATGACCTCGTGCAGCGCCGGGTCCCAAGTCGTCCAGCGGTCGATGAACGCATTGGCGCGCACACGGTCGCCGCTGCGCTGAACCGCCAGCACTTCGCGCAACAGGCTCGTCACCGCTTCAGGGTAGCGGCGATAATCGATGCGCAAGCGCCCATTTTCAAATCTCAGCGCGCCGCGATCGAGGAACCAATTCCACTGCATCAACTGCATGGTCTGATACGGCTGTTCGCGGCGCGGCTGGTTCTTCTGCAGCACGCGGCGAATACCGGAGGCGTAGATGCTGCGCAGCTGCGCGTCGGTGATGCGGCCACGCTGGTTGAGGAGACGCACGGCTGAAAGCGAGACAAGGTCGGCCTTCATCTCTTCCAGCAATGCTGACGTATCTTCGAGCGCCGTGTCGAGATCACGCCCATCGGCTGTTTGATCCACGCCCAAATAATGGCCGACTTCGTGCCAGAGCGTCCGGTAGAAGCCGCCCTCAGCGGTGAGATCGGCGGCCTGGTCCGCGATGACCGCCGCCGTAAACGCACGATGCGTTTCAGCGAAGAGATCATCGTTCAGCAGGGTATTGCCACGCATCAGGATCGTGCGGCCATACTGACGCGCGAGGTAAGCGTCATTCGGCAGGATTGTCGCTGTATTGGCGCCGCGCGCTTGGCCGAAATCGGCGATGATGTTGTAAACGCCGACCGGAATGTCGCTGCGCACTTCGCGGTGCTCGCTATAGGGCAGCGCATTCTCGACCGCCTGAATATCCGCCAGCGCCGCCTGCAACTCATCGCTGCGCGGCCGGTCGCGGACCAGCAGCGAGAGCGAGAAGAACGTCTTCACGCCATAGAGCGCGTCGTCATACGTTTCGTAAGCGCCGATCTGTGCGTTGAGATTACCGGTGAAATCGCCCGTCACCCAAGCCGCATCGCCGCCTTCGTAATCGTCGGCGAGCAAATCACGCGCCCGCAGCCGCAAATAGCGCGCGAACGCCGCATCGCCGCTTTCGACATGATCCGCCGCCGCGATCAAGCGCTCATAGATAAAGTAGATGTCCTCGGCATAGGCCACCGAATAGGGCACGGCGAGATAGGTCTCGCTCGTCCGCAAACGATCGCGCAAACCCGGATGCAACGTGTCGAGCGCCGGATAACGATCGAGCGCCGCCAGCGCGCGGCGACGATTTTCCGGCGTCGCCGCCCAGACAACGCCGCGATCGTCGATCAATTCGGCGCGGCGTTCAGGGTGCGCTGTAAGAAACGCATCCATTGTCGCGCGCGTCGTGCCCGCCGGATAAATATTCCGCGCTGGCGTCTCACGCTCCACGGTCAGGAATGGCTCCCGCGTATTGTCGAGCGTCGATGCGATCGGGCCGGAGTTGAGCCGGAAGAGATCGCGATGCGCGCTGAGTTCCGGATGCGCCTCCAGATAGACGCTCCCCGCCACGGCCTGCGGATGGCGCTGGTCGAGATAGAGCCGATGCATCCGCTCGCCCGCCGCCAACAATTCCCGCACCGCCTCGCGCTCGCCGGGCGTCAGCGCCGATAGGTCAGCGTTCAGATGCAGCCGCTGTGTCCGCGCCAGGATCGGCTCGATCCGCGCGGCATCCCAAGCCGGCGCGATGCCGGTCGTGGAAATGGTTGTCGTGGTCGCGGCCGGCGCGCTGGCGCAAGCGGCAAGGATAAGGCTCAGAGCCAAGACAGAAATACGCATAAGGCCGCGTAGCACGCGGGCGAAGATGGCCCAAGGGCACTGCGATGAGATGGCCTGCCATCCGAAACTCGCTCCGCGAGCGTAGGATGGTGCCCGGAAGAGGACTCGAACCTCCACGCCCTTGCGAGCGCCAGCACCTGAAGCTGGTGCGTCTACCAATTCCGCCATCCGGGCACATTAGTCGGTAGAAGTCGGCGGGGTTTAAGGGAGGCCGGGCGGGGCGTCAATCTGGCCACGGAGGGGGTGCCGGGAGAGGCGCGGCAATCTATCCGCCCCTCCATTGGCAGGGTGTATGCTTGGCCTTCGCGCCAGCCTCCTGTACCCACCGCCTCCATGACTCCGCGCGACAGAATCCGCAACTTCTCCATCGTGGCCCACATCGACCACGGCAAATCCACTTTGTCGGATCGGTTGATCCAGACGACGGGGGGGCTGACGGCTCGGGAGATGACCGAGCAGGTTCTCGATAACATGGATATCGAGAAGGAGCGGGGGATCACGATCAAGGCGCAGACGGTGCGTCTGGATTACCGGGCCAAGGATGGGAACGACTATGTTCTCAACCTCATGGACACGCCTGGGCACGTGGACTTCGCTTACGAAGTCAGCCGCAGCCTCGCCGCCTGCGAAGGCGCGTTGCTGATTGTGGATGCGAGTCAGGGCGTTGAAGCGCAGACGCTGGCCAACGTCTATCAGGCGCTCGATCTCGATCTCGACATCGTGCCGGTGATTAACAAGATCGATCTGCCCGCCGCTGAGCCCGAGCGCGTGAAGCAGCAGATCGAGGACGTCATCGGCCTCGACGCGTCGCAAGCCATCCTCGCCTCCGGCAAAACCGGCGAGGGCATCACCGATCTCTTAGAGGCCATCGTCACGCGCCTGCCGCCGCCGAAAGCCGGCGACCGCGATGCGCCCCTGAAAGCGCTGCTGGTCGACGCGTGGTACGACGCGTATCTCGGCGTCGTCGTGCTCTTCCGCGTCATCGATGGCGTGGTGAAGAAGGGCATGCGCATCAAGCTCATGCAAACCGGCGCCGATTATAACGTAGACACGCTCGGCGTGCTCCGCCCCAAGCGCGAAGACGTCGCCGAACTCGGCCCCGGCGAGATCGGCATTCTCACTGGCAGCATCAAAGAAGTCGCGGACGCGCGCGTCGGCGACACCATCACCGAAAACCGCCGCGAAACAGCGCAAGCGCTGCCAGGCTTCAAGCCGGCGCAACCCGTCGTCTTCTGCGGCCTCTTCCCGACAGACGCCGCGGACTTCGAAGATCTCCGCGCCGCCATGTCGAAGCTGCGGCTCAACGACGCCAGCTTCAGCTATGAAATGGAAACCTCAGCCGCGCTCGGCTTCGGCTTCCGCTGCGGCTTCCTTGGGCTGTTGCATTTGGAAATCATCCAAGAGCGCCTCAGCCGCGAGTTCGACCTCGATCTCATCGCGACGGCGCCTTCAGTCGTATACAAAGTCCACATGAACAGCGGCGAAGTGAAGGAGCTTCACAATCCGGCTGACCTGCCGGACGTCGTTTACATCAAGGAAATCGAAGAGCCGTGGATCAAAGCCACGTTGCTGACGCCGGATGAATATCTCGGCTCGATCATCAAGCTCTGCCAGGATCGGCGCGGCGTGCAGAAGGAGCTGAACTATGTCGGCTCACGCGCGATGCTCGTCTATGAGTTGCCGCTCAACGAAGTCGTGTTCGATTTCTACGACCGCTTGAAGAGCGTTTCGAAGGGCTATGCCAGCTTCGATTATTCCATCATCGATCACCGCGTCGGCGATCTGGTGAAGATGTCGATCCTGGTGAACGACGATCCGGTCGACGCGCTCTCCATGCTCGTGCACGCCGGCCGCGCCGAAAGCCGCGGCCGCTCGATGGTGGAAAAGCTCAAAGAGCTGATCCCGCAGCACATGTTCAAAATCCCGATCCAAGCCGCCATCGGCGGCCGCATCATCGCCCGCGAAACGCTGTCAGCGCTGCGAAAAGACGTGACCGCCAAATGCTACGGCGGCGACGCGAGCCGGAAGCGCAAGCTGCTGGACAAGCAGAAAGCCGGCAAGAAAAAGATGCGCCAGTTCGGCAAAGTAGACATCCCGCAAGAAGCGTTCATCGCGGCGCTGAAGATGGATAGCGACTGAGTATCGCCGGTGAAGTGAGTTGAGGTATACAGTGAGCGAGGGGCTTCGTCACATCGCGGTACTAGAGCCGATCGATCAGGCTTACATGCCGGTGGGGTCCAGCGACGCGTGGGTGCAGTCGTCCTCACGACATCACCGTGGCCTGGTTATCCTTGAGCTTTTGAGCAGAGACGAGACACAGTTGGAAGAGATACGGACGAACGCCGTCCGTTTGGCAATCGGCAACGAAGAGATTTGGCGGCAGTTTCCTGAGCTTCGGGGCGAGTTTAAGTCGAACATTCGACGGAGGTCCGTTCGCGGAGATGTCGAGGGTGCGCTGCATTTGTATCAAACAGTGCCCGGAGATGTGTTCATTGATCGGGCGGTCTGGTTTTATGGCCACTCGTCGATAACGGAACGGGCGCTCAGCAAGTCGCCATTCGTTGTCCCCGAAGCGGATCTCAAGGCTATATGTCCGCAACTTTTTGAGGTTCGAAAGGTCGAAAGTAAGATCGAGCTTCTGGGAAAAGTCGTCTTCCTTTTGGATCACGTCGCGTTCTGGAATTCCGGTGGCTCGGAGCTGTTCAAAGGAGCCGCATTTTATTCGCCTCGTGAGTTGATTGAGCGGAGCGATTTCGTCAAATCTGCTTACGACGATAGCAATGCGGGGGGGGGGGCTATCCGAGGCATCCTATTCGTTGCCGGAAAATTTCTGGGGCGCGCTAGTTCTTGACGAAAAGCCTGGCACTGACGAGCAGTATTCCTGGGCAATATGCTGTCGTCTGTTGGCGGCAGTAGCGCTGACGCACGGTGTGCGCGGCGCCGTTTCCGGCGAATTTCGCAAGCTGCCGAATGGTTCTTCAACGCGCTTTCGCCAAGCAGAGAACTGGTATTTGCCGTTTCTCGAACACAGTCGAACCGTTCTGATAGTCGCCGATGTTCAGGATCAGTCTTTCAATGCGACACTCCAGCTCCTAGGCGAGACGACGCCGGGAAAGTTCTTGTCTGCGAAAGAGGACTACAGACTCCTTGCTCTTGAAACTGCTGCTGACGCAAGGGGAGGCTCCGCGGTGCCGCTTCAGTTCGCGCACACCTGGATGGCAGTTGAGCGATTGTTGCCATTTAGGCACGAGACTAGCGTACAGGTTGCGATTGCCTTGTCGGCGCTATCGCCCGTCGCCGAGCGAGCATCCTATTTTGATAGGATAAAGAAATCCTACGCGCTCAGGTCAGCAGTTGCGCATGGCTATAGCTTCAAACGAGATACCGAAATGTACTCTGAGCTTGCGTGGATCGCTGGAATATTCCGACGTCTTTTTCGCGTGTCTCTAAGTACTCCGGGCGCCGACGAGTTGCGTGAACAGATGGTTGAGCATGTGCTCTCCGGAAGACCGCAGGCCTTCGATGATCCGTCTTCCGGGGCGTAGTTACTTCGGCGTCACTATGACGTGCACATCGAGGTCGTTGTGTTTCTTGCTGAGATCAGCTTCGAGACCTGTTGGATTGGCGATGTGATTGTTCGGATCAAACACAAGGCAATATAGCGACTTACAACTGGGGTGCCCATCGTAGCGGCTGATATCGACAATGAGTTGTTCGCCGATCTGCTTCTGTTTGAGCGATTCGCGAGCAACTTTGATCTCAACGGCAACCTGTTCGTGCTTGAGCAGAAAGTTTATTCGCGAAGAGCTACCGGCGACGCTGGGGGAAAATTCTTCGGGACGCACGTCGTCAAAATAGGCGCGCAATAGTGCGTGTAGTAAGTCTTGAGCGTCGTGCTCATCACGAATTCGGAACTGATTGTCTTCTCTTCGCGCGCGTGCGAGCTGTCGTGCAGATCGGTCAAAATTTCTGAGTACGGACAGCAACGTTGTGTGAAACGTTTTCTGTGCCTCTTTGGCTTGCGATGTCGCGGAGTCCTTTTTTAGCCACCCTGCTTGCGTCAGGCGTGCCGTCAGGCCCTCCATAAGAGATTCGATGCCGTAGCCTTTGAATGAGCTTTTGTGGACGCTGTAAGCGATGCCGTCTGTTCCAAATGCGAACTCTAAGACTGCGACGACGCTATCCTGGCTGTAGTCGCGACGTGCCTCGATTGTCAGAAAGTCGAAATCAGGATCCTCGTTAGAGATATCTGCTGTCCAGCCCATAGCGGCGCATGCTTTGAGGGCGATATCTGCTATTGAGCGGTAAGTCTGTTGCTTTTTGCCTCGCACTTGCGAACGCGGATGCGCGGCACAGAGCCCATCCGCCTTCGCAGGCCTGGTGCATGATCGTCCGGATGCAGTTTTCGCGTTGCATGACTGAGTCTTCATGGAAGGATGGTACCGCGATTCAAGGCGCTCCACTAAACGAGGATAAATCCCGCTAAACCCGCGCCCTCTACTTCCGCTAAATCCCCGCTACAAAACGAGAAACCTGCGCTGGAGAGCGCCCCGATCCGACCGGGAGATATATGGACGTACACTCGCGTCCATGAGCAAAACCGAGAGAAACCAGTACAAGATTGCAGGGCCGGCGACGTGGGAGTTGATCCGCGCGGCGTATTTGGGCGGCGAGTCGGCGCGGGCGTTGGCGGAGCGGTTCGGGGTGAGCGAACACGCGATTAGGAAACGCATCACGGTTGAGAAGTGGTCGAAGCGCGCCTATGCGGCGGCGTTAGAGGCGCGCGGGGTGGTGCGCGAAAAGCAGAAGCCGAACTTTATCGAGGAGGGCGTGCTGCGCGAAGAGATGCGCCTGGCGGCTGAGGCGCTTGCGGCGGCCAAGCGCGAAGCCGAGATGAACGCGTTGGTGGAGCAGATCGCGTCGGAGGAGGACGCGGCCGGGATCGCGGCCGCGATCGAGCGGCGGGCGTTGGCGCAGGCGAGCGCAGCGATGGTGCAGGGGCGCTCGAAAGAGGCGCAGGCGTTGGCGTCGATGGCGGACCGCATGCGCAGATATGGCGCCTCGAGCGCTGCGCCGCGCGCGTCGGACGAGGCGTTGCAGCTGATGGAGCAGGCAGAGCTGCAAGGCGCTTCGCTTGAGGACTTGGAGCAGAGGGCGCTGTCGCGCGTGGGCGAAGCGTTGGCGCAGGGCAAGGCTGCGGACGCAAAAGTGCTGACCGGATTGGCCGACCAATTGCGCAAACGCATTGAAAGCCAACGCGCGGCCGAGGCGGCGAAGGCGGAGGCCGAGCAGGCCCGCGCCGATCGGATCGATGTGAGTGTGGCGGAGCATTTTGGCCGGGCCGGCCTGCGCGCCTCACGCCTTCGTGCTGCTGGTCAAACGCTGGCGCGAAATCAATCTCGGCGAGGGCGAAGCCGACGCAGAGGCGCGCGCGCAGCAAACGATGCGGGCGTCGCAGCATTTTCTCGACGGCAGCTGGGTCGAGAATTTGCCGGAGGAGGTGCGCCTATCGCTCGACTATAAATGGCACGACGCCCGCGAGCGTATGCAGGCGCTGATCCGGAGCGAGGGCGCTAGCGCGAGCGGTTGATTCGCCGTCCAGCGCCGCGGTGCGTGACGGCGGGCACAGCGCTGCCGCCGGGGATAGCCGATCCCCGGTGCGTGGACAGGCCGGGCGCGCCGCACTAACGCTGGCGGGCTCGGGTTTGTGGAGGATGACATGCGTTCGATGATGTTTGCGGCCGCGGCCGTGTTGGCGCTAGCGGCGTGTAATCCGTTGGCGAGCGGGCCGGAATTGCCGCCGCTGCAAGAAGGCGCACAGGCGCCGTCAACACAGACGCCGCCGACGGGGGACGTCGAGCAGGTGCGGATTTCGGATGAGAACCGCCGCGCGGTGGAAGCGAACGTCGTCGATCTGCTCAATCAGATTGGCGAAGGCGCGGCGCGCGGGGCGACGCCGCCGGAAGGGTTTGAAGATCGCATCGTCGCGCTGCAGCCGGGGACGGATCACCGCTTCGTCGTCAGCCTCACCGGCGGCACGAATTATAGCTTCATCGGCGCGTGCGACGCCGATTGCAGCAATGTCGATATCGAGCTGATCGATATGAGGACCGGCGGCGTGGTCGGTTCGGATCTGCTCGATGACGATTATCCGGTCGTGCATTACGCGCCGCAGGCCAATGGCGAGTACATGGTGCGGCTGATGATGCAGACCTGCACGCGCGCGCCTTGCTACACCGCCGCACGCATGTTGGCGCATCCCACCAGCGCGGGCGAGGCCGGCAAGTAACGCCTAGGCGTACGGAAAGCAGTCCTCGCGCTCCAGCTCCAAGCTGAAATGACGCGCGAGGGCTGCGATCGCCGCGGCATGAGCGGTGTAGGGATCCCCGTTCTCGGGGCCGACGATGACGATGCGGAAGTTCGCCTGGTTACGGCCCTCGGGCGGCAGCATGGCGGTGGCGAGGCCCTCGCCGTCATCGGCGCGTAGGGTCAGGAAAAGCGGCATGGTGCGGGCGATGTGGCCCTTGAGGCCGATGGCTTGTTCGAACACGGGCGTGTTCGGTGGGGCGCGGTAGCTTTCGCGCGCTGCGGCCTCGTGGCGGCGGAAGTATTTATCGACGGCGTGGCGCATCAGCGCCGCTTCCGCTTCGGCCTCAGCTTCGGTTTCAAGACTGAACCATGTCGCGCCGCCCGGCGCGTCGCACACGTAACGCATGCGAACAGTGTAACGCGGAACTTTCAACAAGTGATGGACGCAGCGCAGTTCAACGCCGCGTCCACCCCGTAGTGTGATCAGCAGGGCACTTCTGTCAGCACGTAACGCTGGTTGTAGGTGTCCCACGAACGCTCGGTGCAGGCTTCGTAGGGCTCCTGGTCGTAATAGCTCTCGTCGCGATAGATGCGCGGCGGCTCTTCATAGCGCTGGCGATAATAATCTTGGCGCGGCGGCGGCGCGCGGTCGTAATAGCCGTCATTGCGGCGTTGGTCCTGGCTGGCCAGCGAGCCGACGGCGAGGCCCAGCACCAAGCCGACAACACCGGCGGCGAGGGCGTCGTTGTCATCATCGCGGTGGCGGTTGCGATGGTGGTAGCGGTCGCCGCGGCCGTCATAATAGCCGCCGCGATGATCGCGGGCGGCGGCGGAAACCGGTGCGAGCGCGGTGGCGACGACGGCGAAGGCCGCGAAGAGAGTGATAAACTTGCGCATCATGTGGGTGCTCCCGCCAGCAGCCTCGGCCTAGACGGCTGAATCCTGGCTGAATGGTTTCAGCGGATTATTTTCCGCGGTGTCGGATCACGCGGCGCGCCAGCGTCTTTATACCGAGAACAGAAGGAGAGCGCTCATGTCGTATGTCGATGGTTTCATCCTGGCGGTGTCGAAGGCCAAGCTCGACGATTACAAGGAAATGGCGCGGCTTTCCGGCGATGTCTGGCGCGAGCACGGGGCCGAGGACTATTACGAATGCATCGGCGACGATGTTCCCTATGGCGAACTCACGTCGTTCCCGCGCGCCGTGCAGGCCAAGGACGACGAAGTCGTGATCTTCTCTTTCGTGACCTACAAGGATCGCGCTGCCCGCGACGCCTGCATGGCCAAGGTCATGGAAGACCCGCGCATGAAGGCGCAGATGAACAAGGATGTGTTCGACGGCAAACGCATGATCTGGGGCGGCTTCGTGCCGTTCATCGAGCTTCGCCGCTAACAAAAAGGGCGCGGACATTGCTGTCCGCGCCCGAATTGTAAGTGCCGATCGGCTTAGCGTTGTTCGCTCGTCTCGCCGGTCGGGAAGCCGCGCGTGCGCAGCAGAGCGTTCACGTCCGGATCGCGGCCGCGGAACTGGCGGTAGGCCTCCGCGCGGTCCGTGGTGTTGCCCGGCGCCAGGATGATGTCGCGCATGCCGGCGGCGACGGTCGGATCGAACACGTTGCCGGTGGCTTCGAACATTTCCCAGGTGTCGGCGTCCATCGTCTCGGACCAGAGGTACGAGTAATAGCCCGCCGAATAAGCGTCGCTCGAGAACAAGTGCCCGAACTGCGGCAGGCGGTGACGCATGGCGACTTCCCGCGGCATGCCGATGGCGGTGAGCGTTTCACGCTCGAAGGCGTCGACGTCCGTCACCGGCTCGGCGCGATGGTGCAGGTTCATGTCCACCAAAGCGGAGGAGAGATACTCCACCGTCGCGTAGCCTTGGTTGAAGGTCGACGCGTTGTTGATGCGATCGACCAAGGCTTGCGGCATCGGCGCACCGGTTTGGTAGTGGCGTGCGAACTGGTCGAGGATCGGACGCGACAGCACCCAATGCTCGTGCACCTGGCTCGGATACTCCACGTAATCACGCGGCGTGTTGCCGAGGCCAGGATAGTTCACGGTCGACACCAGATAATGGATGGCGTGGCCGAACTCGTGGAACAGAGTTTCCGCGTCATCCAGTGAAATCAGGATCGGCTCACCCGGTGCGCCGCGCACGAAGTTGTTGTTGTTCGAGGCGATCGGCGTGATTTCTTGGCCCATGAAGTTCTCATGGCTGCGATAGGTGTTCATCCACGCGCCCGAACGTTTGCCGGTGCGGGCGAAGTTATCGAGGTAGAACAGGCCCTGGTAGGAGCCGTCGCGATCGTTGACTTGGAAGACGCGCACGTTCGGCTCAAACACCGGCACCGTTCCGGTGATCTCGACGAAGCTGAGACCATAGAGCTGGTTGGCCATGTGGAAGGCGCCGTTGACCATGTTGTTCAGCTCGAAATACTGGCGCACTTCGTTCTGATCGAGGTTGTAGCGGTCGCGGCGGACTTGCTCGGCGTAGAAATTATAATCCCACGGCTCGATGGTGATGCGCGCGCCTTGGCGGTTGGCGATGGCTTGCATGTCCGCCACTTCTTCGCGCACGCGCGCGACGGCGGCCGGCCACACACGCATCATCAGATCCTGAGCACGCTCTGGCGTTTGCGCCATCGTGTCGGCCATGCGCAGGTGCGCGTGCGTCGGAAAGCCGAGGATTTGCGCGCGTTCGGCGCGGAGCGCGAGGATTTCAGCGATCACCGCGTTGGTGTCATTCGCGTCGCCATTGTCGCCGCGGTTCTTGAACGTCGTCCACACACGCTCGCGCAGGGCGCGGTTGGTGGAGAAGGTCAGGAACGGATCGACGCTGGAGCGCGTGTTGACGATTGCCCACTGGCCTTCGTGGCCACGCTCGGTCGCGGCGGCGGCGAGCGCTGCAACGATGTTCGGCGGCAGGCCGGCGAGATCGCGGCGGTTGGTGATCATGATCGCAGTGCTTTCGTCCGCCAGCAGACGGCGGCCGAAATCGGCGAACTTGGTCGAGAGTTCTTCGTTGATGGCGCCGAGACGCGCTTGTTGCTCCGGCGTGGCGGCAGCGCCAGCGCGGACGAATTGGTCACGCGTGCGTTCGAGCAGGCGATTCTGCTCGGCCGTGAGGTTCATCGTGGCGCGGTTTTGGTAGAGATAGTCGATCCGCTGGAAGAGCGGGCGATTGAAGGTGATGCGGTTGTACGCGGCGGTGATGCGCGGCGACCATTCCGCTTCCAGCGCTTGGATTTCAGCGTTGCTGACGTTGTCGGTCATGACGCCGAAGATCGTCGTGGCGCGATCGAGATGGCGACCGGCGTCCTGCATCGCGGCGATGGTGTTGTCGAAGGTGGGGCGCGCCGTGTTGTTGGCAATCGCTTGCACTTCGGCTTCCTGCAGCGCGAGGCCGATCTCCAGCGCCGGCGCGACGAGTTCTGGGCGAGCTTGATCCCACGGCGGCACGCCACCGTGCGGGCCGGTCCAAGGCTTCAGCAACGGGTCTTGGTTGGCTTGTTGGGCGAGACGGGTCACTTCGGCCTGTGCGGTTTGATAGGCGGCGGAGTCGCCGAAGCTGCCGGCGTTTTCAGTGGCGGTGGTGGCGCAGGCGGCGAGCAGCGGAACGCTCGCGGCGAGGCACACGGCTAGGATCTGTTTTCTCAAAATGAAACCCCCAAAACTGAGCCGCGCCGGAGCGAAGCGCTCGGGCGGCCGGTCGGTTGGCCGCCTTTTTGGCCGGTGGGGGTGGCGGGGGCAAGCGCGGCGGGCATCCCGGGGCCGAGGGCCGGCTTGTTTGCGACGAATGCCGGGGTTTCAGCGACCGGCCGCGCCTGCTACGGAAGGGCCAAATCCGGGAGGACATTATGCGTAGAGCAGCTTTGGTCGTGATTTCAGCGGCGCTTTTGGCGGCCTGCAATCCCAGCGGGCAAACGGCGTCCGAAGCCGGTGGCGGCGGTGGCTTGTTCCCGGACCTGACGAGCAGCGCCTATCGGGCCGAAGCGACGATCACCGCTGAGGACGGTCAGACCGCTCCAATCGTAATGATCCGGGACGGAAACAAACTGCGCATGGAGATGTCCACACCTCAGGGAGATATGGTCATCATCACGAACCCGGATAGCGGCGAAGATTACGCGATCACCAGCGCTGGCGGTCAGCGCATTGCGATGCGCCTCTCGCAGACCGGCGCACCGGTCACCGACCCGTCGGCCGAATGGCAAGGCGAGATGGCGACAAACGCCACCCGCACCGGCAATTGCTCAGCGGCTGGGGAAAACGGCGCCGAATGGACCCGCACCGAAGAAGGCGAGCCTGCGCGTACGGCATGCGTCACCAATGACGGCATCATCCTGCGCGCGACCGAGGCTGGCCGCACCGTGTGGGAGACGACCAGCGTTCAGCGCGGCGCGCAAAGCGCCGACTTGTTCACATTGCCGTCGGGCGTCGAGGTTCTGGACCTCGGCAACATGGGCTCGGCCATGCAAGGCATGATCGAGCGCGCTCAGGGCGGGCAATAGGGCGCCAGGCGGGAGAGGCTTTTCCCGCTTCAGGGGCGAGCTGCGTCGCGCGGCAACGCGGGGCGCCGCAAGCCGTTGTGCGCCGCCCAACGCCACGCTAGAGGTCAACGCTCGGCAGGGACCACGAACGCTAAATGGTTAATATTACTGGAGCTACGGCGGCCGTGCCGGAGATGGCCTCGAGCGCGATGCGCTTGATGCCGCGCGAGCTCCAAGAGGCTTTTGTACAATCGCCGAACGTCTTCATGTTCTTCATGTCGATGGGCTTGGCGGCTGTCTTGATCGCCGCGTTCTGGATGCTCACCGGCATGGGCAAGGCGTCGAGCGCCGCCCGCATTGCGCTGCGCGCGCAAGCGCTGAAGCGCAACAAGGATCACCGCGCATTGGTGCTGATCGCCGAGATCGAAGGCGCCGGCAACGATCTCCGTCAGGAGATGAAAGAAGCGGTCGAAGATAATTTCGGCATGTTCTCATTCGAGAATGATGTGCAGGTCGATCTCTTCCCGGTGCGGCTGAAGACGGTTGCGCCGCGCGCGCATCCGGAAGCGCGCCGCCGGGTTGCAGTGGAAGCCGCAGACGCGCTGGAGCGTTCTGCCGCGGACGTGATCGTCTGGGGCAAGCGCAACATGCTGGGCAAGCTTGATCTGCGCATCACGACGCTGCCGGGATACGGTCGCACGCATGATGTACAGGATTTTCAGCTCGGCTGGAAAACCGGCCGCCCCGATGAAGCTGTGCAGCGAGCGCTCGCGTTCGCGCTGGCGCGCAAGGCGCGCCCGGTGCTGCACCGCCCGCAAGACTATAAGCCGGATCGCTTGCAACCGATTGTCGAAGGTCTCGACAAGATGGTTGAAGCGCGGCCGGCGGAGATCAGCGACAATCTCCATCTCGACATTCTCTCGGACTTCGCGTCCGGCGCGCTCAGCCTCGGCGAGCGCGGCGGCCATATCAAATGGCTGAACAAAGCGCTCGATGCGCGCCAGCAATATCTCGACAAGGTCGATCGCACGACCGATCCGGGCGCCTGGGGCGCGGCGCAGCAAGAGATCGGCCGCGCGTTGACGGCGTTGGGCGAACGCGAAGGCGCGCGCGACAAGCTGGAGGAGGGCGCATCGCGCCTGCGTCTGGCGATGGATGCGCTGCGTTCGACGGATTCGCTCCAACAGGCCGAAGTGGCGCTGCGCGCGCTGCAACGCGCAGAGCAAACGCTGCAGCAACGCCGCCGCGTCGGCCTGCGCTGGCCGGGCTAATCGTCGGCGTCGATTGCTTCGCGTATGCGGCGTGCCAGTTCTGAAACGCGATACGGCTTTGAAAGCAGCCGCGCCTTGGCGTCGATGTGGCCGCGGCTGGTGAGCGTTTCCGCCGGATAACCCGATGTGAAGAGCACGCGCAGCGCCGGCGCTATTTCGCGCGCGCGTTGCGCCAGTTCCCAGCCGCTGACCCCGCCTGGCATCACGATATCGGTGAACAGAAGATGCGGCCGCGCGCCGTGGTGAAGAAAATCGAGCGCTTCACGTCCATTAGCCGCGAAGCTGACGCGATAGCCCAGCCCTTCCAGCGATGTGACAGCATGGCTGCGCACGAACGGATCGTCTTCGACAACGAGTACAATTTCCGTGCCGCCGATGACGGGCCCGCTTGCTGGACGCGCCTTGGCCTGCACCTCGCCGTCGGCCGATAACGGCAGGAAAAGCCGCACGCTCGTGCCAATGCCAGGCTCGCTATAGATCGTGATGTGGCCGTTCGATTGTTTGACGAAACCGTACACCATCGAAAGCCCGAGGCCCGACCCCTTACCGACATCCTTGGTGGTGAAGAATGGCTCGAACGCGCGCTCGCGCACTTCGCGCCCCATGCCTTCGCCCTCATCGGTGACGGCAATCATCGCGTAGCGGCCGGCCCGCACCTCGATGCTGGGGCCAAGCGATTCTGCGTCGAGTTCGATTTCGCTCGATATGATCGAAAGCGCGCCGCCGAGCGGCATGGCGTCCTGAGCGTTGAGAACCAGATTGAGCACCGCTGATTCCAGCTGCGTGGAATCCGCATGCGCCAGGACAGGCTGAGGCGCGACGCCGATGCGAAGCTCGATGTCTTCGCGCACCATCCCGCGCACCAGAAGATCCATGCTCTGCACCAGTGCGTTGCAGTCCAGCACATCAGGCTGCAGCACTTGGCGGCGGCTGAAGGCGAGCAGGCGCTGAGTAAGTTCGGCGCCCGTGTCCGCTGCGCTGATGATGACATCAGCAAGCTTCTTCAGGTCGCTTCGCTCCTCGAGGCGCGCGCTTAGCACCTCGGCGTTGCCGAGAATGGCGGTGAGCAGGTTGTTGAAATCGTGCGCGATGCCGCCGGAGAGTTGGCCGACCATCTCCATCTTTTGCGCCTGCACCAATTGTTGCTCGGTGCGCTTGCGGCTGGTGAGATCGTGCAGGATGCCGACGAAAATCGATGCGCCTTCTTGCTTGGCCTCGCCCACCGAAAGGTCCATCGGAAACGTTGTGCCGTCCTTGCGCAGGCCAGACACTTCGCGCCCGATGCCGATCACTTTTGCGGTGCCGGTCCTGTGGTAGTTGGTGAGATAGCCATCGTGTTCGTGGCGATATGGCAGCGGCATCAGCATGCGGACGTTATGGCCAAGTACTTCCTCGGCCGCATAACCGAACAGCCGCTCGCACGCTGGATTGAACATCTACACCGTGCCGACGGCGTCAATCAGGATGACGCCATCAACGGCGGTGTCGACGACGGCGCGCAAGCGTTCGCCACCCTCGCGCAACGCCTTCTCAGCCGCTTTTCGTTCGGTGAGGTCGCGGATGATGCCAACAAAAATCGGCCTTCCATCTTCGGATGCCTCACCCACGGAGAGGTCCATCGGGAAGGTTCCACCGCCGCGCTTGCGGCCCAACACTTCGCGACCGATGCCAATGATCTTGCGTTCGCCAGTCAACTGATAATTGGAGAGGTAGGTGTCGTGTCCGGCTTGATGCGGATCTGGCATCAACATTTTCACGTTGCGCCCGACGACCTCGAATGCGGCGTAGCCGAACAACTGCTCGCAAGCCGGGTTGAACATCAACACTGTGCCGACAGCGTCGATCAGAATAACGCCGTCAACCGCTGTATCGACCACTGCTCTGAAACGCGACTGTTCCTGATGGGCGTGCATATTAGTTCAGGACTGGGATGACGACGGCGGTAGGAGGCTGCTGAGGAGTTCGGCAAGTTGACGAGCGCGGAACGGCTTCATCAAGGTGGCGTTGGCGCCAAGTGAGGCGGCGATCGCGGCGGTTTCCTGGCCGTCGATAGTGACGGCGCCGGAGATCGCGACGATCGGGATGTCTGGCCAGCGACCGCGCGCTTCGGAGATGAATTGCGCGCCATCTGTGCCGGGCATGTTCATGTCGGTGACGATCGCGTCGATGCCGCCGCGCTGGACGATATCGAATCCGGCTGCAGCGCCGGGGGCGGTCACAACGTCAAAGCCAGCGTCGTTGAGGCCAAGCGCCAGCGCATCGCGGACGAAGATGTCATCATCAACAAGGCAGACCTTCGCACGCGCCGCCATCCACCATCCTCGCAACTACCTTGGATTGGTAACATAGGGGAAAGTGGAAGTCTCGCAGCGCGGAAGGTATGCTTGCTTGTTCCAAGCTTGCTTAATAAGCGGATACCAACGTCACGCCGAGTTGACGCCAACGCCGATCGGGCAGCTCACGCCAGTTCCGCCGAGCCCACAGTAACCGTTCGGGTTCTTCGCCAAATACTGCTGATGATAGTCTTCGGCGTAGTAGAAGGCCGGCGCATCTGTGATTTCCGTAGTGATTTGCCCGTAACCGGCGGCGCGTAACTTGTCCGCATACGCTGCGCGCGCAGCTTCGGCTGCCGCTTTCTGTGCGGGTGAGGTGGCGTAGATGGCGGAGCGGTATTGCGTGCCGATGTCGCCGCCCTGGCGCATGCCTTGGGTCGGATCGTGGTTTTCGAAAAAGAGCTTCAGCAGCGCTTCATAGCTGATCATTTTCGGATCGAAGATGACGCGCACGACTTCGGTGTGGCCGGTGCGGCCGCTGCAGACTTCCTCGTAGGTCGGGTTCGGCGTGATGCCGCCGGCATAGCCGGCAGAGGTGCTCCAGACGCCGGGCGTCTGCCAGAACTTGCGCTCGGCGCCCCAGAAACATCCAAGCCCAAACACCGCTTCTTCGAGACCGGCAGGGAACGGCGGCTTCAGCGCGTTGCCGTTGACGAAATGGGTCTTTCCGATCGCGAGCGGCTCGTTGCGGCCGGGAAGGGCTTGGTCGGGACTGGGCAGGACTGTGGAGCGGGCCATGAAGAACCTCGTTTGCGGGTGAGCCTAATGTAGGCAGCCCGCGCGCGGCGCGCACCCCGGGAGAACGGGTGCGGGCTTTGGTCTCGGGGGAGGAGAAGGGCGCGGCGGGCTGCGAGTAAGGAGTACGCGGGCTCTGCCTTGCCGGTTACGCGCCTTGCGCGCGGCGGCGGCCCCCGTCATAAACCGCCCGCCGGACAGGTGGCCGAGTGGCTGAAGGCGCACGCTTGGAAAGCGTGTTTAGGTGCAAGCCTAACGAGGGTTCGAATCCCTCTCTGTCCGCCAGCATGCTCCAGCCTGATCCAAGCTGAGACACCCACCGGGTTGATATTCAAAAGATTTGTTGCTCACGTGAGATCGCCCGATGTCGGCCTGTCTCACCAAGTGTGGGGTATGTTTCGGGCACATACCCCACTTCGCACGACAACATACCCCACTTCGCATCATGCCCATTTCCGAAGCCCAAGTCAGAACAGCAAAATCCGCCGCGAAGGCGTTCAAGCTCTACGACTCGGAGGGCTTGTTTCTTCTTGTCACGCCGAGCGGTGGGAAGCTCTGGCGCATGCGCTTCAAGTTCGACGGCAAAGAGAAGCTGCTGACACTCGGGGCCTATCCGAAAGTTGGTCTCGCTGCCGCCCGCAAGAAGCGCAATGCGGCGATCGAAGACATTCAAGCCGGAATTGATCCGGCGGCGGCGCGGGCAGAGGCAAAGGCCGCATCAGCGCAAGCGAAGCGAAACACCTTCAAGTCGGTCGCTCTTGAGTGGCACCAACTTCATCTGCACGAATGGACGCCAGCCTATGCGGCGCAAATTCTTAAACGTCTTGAGGCCGACATTTTTCCCAAGGTGGGTGAGGACGATATCGCCGAAATCAGACCGGCGAAGATGCTGGAAGTCTTGAAGGCGGTTGAAGCCCGAGGGGTGCTCGAAACCAACCGCCGACTGAAACAGTACTGTTCCGCGATCTTCCGCTTTGGCATCGCCAGCCAATATTGCGAGCACGACGCCGCCGCCCCGCTGAAGGGCGCATTGAAGCCGCCGCCCCGACCGAAGCACCACAAAGCGTTGGCGAGATCGCAGGTCGGAGACTTCCTTATTCGGCTCGCCGGTTACGACGGCGAACCAGAAACCCGCATCGCCATCAACCTCGCGCTACTGATGGCGCCGAGGACTACGGAGCTTCGCGCGTC
>LNEK01000036.1 GCA_001464425.1 Alphaproteobacteria bacterium Ga0077535 | reverse complement strand
ACCTTGCCCGCGGCACCGGCGAAAAGGGCATGGAGCTAAGCCCTGCGTTGCGAATCCGCCGATGGCGGGTCCGTGGCGAAAGCGGGAGCGGTCCAGACCATCGGAGCGCACATAACACCCGCGCCCATCGTAAAGGAGGCGAGCTGGCCATCGTCAGCGTTCTACAACTCCTCGGGCCCAAGCCGGGAAAAACGATCGGAACGTGGGGCGCGCGCAGCGCGCAGCGTTGGTTGGAGACTTCCAGCGCACCTAACAGAGACTACTCAGCGCGGATCGCGCGCGCCGCTCTCCCATTTTGCTCGGGAGGCCGACAGCTTTCGGAACCGCATCGCAAGATGCGGGCGCCTTGTCGTGCGCAGCGTTTAACCAACCGCCGCGTCGATCAGCAGAAACGCGCGCGTGGCTTCGGCGTTCATCGATGCGCGCCCGCGTGCGATCAATTCAGCAATGCGCGCGCCTTCGTTGCGCAGGAACTGCATCGCTTCCTGGTTCGCCACCGGGTCGTGCTGAAGGTGCTCGGCCAGACGCCGCGACGCATCCGGCGCAGCATCGTAAACGGCGCGGCGGCGTGCTTGCGTGCCGGAGCGCGCGCGCTGGGCGATGCGCTCCAAGCCAGAAGGGGAGAACACCTCATCAAGCCGCATGCCCGCATGCTCAATGGTTTCGACGATCGGCAAAGCCGGTGTCGCCGGCCGCGGCTCGCTGATGCGGCGGCGCAAATGCGCCACTGGATCTTCCGCTTGGCGCGGCTGCGCAGCGGCCGGCGCAGGTGCGCCATTCTCATCGACGTTGGACAAGAGATCGCGCCACGTCCAATCGCCGCCCGGCTCGACCCGGTCACTCGCGCGGCGCGGCGGCGGTGCGCGTTCGCCAAAATCTGCGCCGCCGCCCGCTTGCCGGCGTTGCCGCGAAGGCGGCGGGCCTTCCAGCGGATCGGGCTGATCGCGCCAAGACGCGTCATAAGATGCATCGTCACGGCTCTGCTGACGCGACCGTGTCCGCTGCGGGGCAGGCGTTTCGTCTTCAACGGCCTGGCGCGCGCCAACGGCCGCGTTGCGCGCCGCATCGGCCGCATCACGCAGACGCTCCAGCGCAATCGCCGCTTCGCGCTCGACGTTTACCGCTTCGCCGCGGATCAAATCCGCCGCGCGCTTGGCGTCGTCGATGGCGCGATGCGTGGTATCGCGCACTGCGCCAGCCGTCGAGTTCGCAGCCAACGACGCAGCTTCCGCCGATTGCCGCGCTGCGTCCGTAAGATTGGTGGCCTTCGCCAGCACATCGAGCGCCGTCGACAGTGCTTGCTCCAGACGCAGCGCCGAATCCGCACTCGCTTGCGCGGCGTTGGAAAGTCCGTGCGTTCGATCGCTGATCAATGCCGCCGCTGCGCCAAACGAGGTGAGACGGTGATCGAGCGCTTGATCGGCGGCGCGTACTTCGGCTTCCGCCAGCTTTGCCGCTTCCGAAATCGAGTGCGTATGTTTGCCGATCGAATTGCCGATCGTTTGCGCTTGCGTGGTGAGCTCTTGCGAAATCCGCATCAGCTCTTCGCGTTCTCGCTCCATGCCGGTGATCATCTTCCCGGCGCCGGCTTTGGCTTGATCGGCCATGTTGTCGACAGCCTGCGCTTGCCGCGCGATCTGGCCTTCAACTTCCTGAAGCCGCGACAGCGTTTGTTCGAGCGCCTTGTCGAGCGTGTTGATCTCGCTGCGCACCGTCATCGCCAATTGGCGCGCGCCGGTCTCGGCGCTGCGTTCGGGATTGAGCAGGCGATCGGTCGCATCAGCCAAGCGTCGCGCTTCGGCGCGGGCGCGGGCGCTGTCGCGCGCAGAAAAGCCGGCGAACAGCGCCATCAAAGCTGGCAGCAGCACCGCGGCTGCCAACGCGCCCATCTCAACCGGCGCCAAGGCCTGCAATCCCGACGCGCCGATCAACGCGACCGCCGCCGCCATCGAGCCGACCACCCAAAGGGCCGCCACGCCCATCGCCAACATACCGGCAAGGCCGCCGTCTTCACGGGGCGGACCAGCTTTAGGCGTCGTGTTCGTCATGGATGCGTCCCGCCAACAGAAGCGCGCTCAAGACAGCGCGTTAATCGCGTCAACGGAAACGAAAGAAGTGCGGCCATTTCAAGAGCGAAGCGCACTGAATGCGCGGAGATGGAGGAGAGTTCAGCGATCCCGCTGCGTTTGGCATTGCTCGCCGCCGCAAGCTTCGCCAGTCACGCGTTGCTCCACGGTGATGCCAACCCAAGCCAGGGCGACAACCAGAAGAAAATCACGGATCGCGACGAGAAACGTCAGCATCGCCCTCTACCTTCAATGCAGCACCGCGTATTTGCGCTGAACTGCGTCCCACTACAAGGCGCGGACGGTGACATAAACGCGAAATTACGAAGCCATTGTTACGCCGCCACGCCGCTTGACGCCGGCGCCTCAGACGCTAAATACCGTGCGATGTTACAACATAACAGCGCGCAGGCCGGCAAGAGGGCGCACATCGCCCACGCGGCGCTGATCGGCTTTCATGCGCTGTGCTGTGGCCTGCCGGCCCTGGCGATGGCTGCGGCGGCCGTCTCGGGCCTCACCTCCGGGGCCGCCCTCATGTCCGGTGTGTTCGAGCCCCTCCACGCGCTCCTCCACACCCACGAAGTCTGGATTTTGGTGGGCTCGGCCGTGCTTGTAGTCAGCGGCGGCGTGCTTGAGGTGCTGGCCCGCCGCAGTGCGCATACCCATGGTTTTCCTTGGCTTTTTGCGTTTTCCGTGGGCTGCTTTCTGGCCAATGTCGCGATCGTTTTGGCGCATCGGGCCGGCTAAGCGCTATCGTTTAGGCTTCAGCAGATGCAGCGCTAAAGTCCGAAACCGCCGCACCGCTTCTGAAATATCTCTATCTTTCCAGAGCGTTCGCCGCAGAGCAAAGCCCTCCAACGCAGCCATTAGCGCCTCCGCCGCATCGGCTGGCGCAAGGCTCGGATACGCAGCGCCAGCGCGCTGGGCCCGCTCGATCACTGCCGTCAGCCGTTCCCGCGTCGCCCGATCCCGCGCCCCAAGCGCTTTTGCCAGCACAGGATCGCCCGCCGCCTCGGCCCAAATGTCCGCAAACAGCGTCGCATCCTGTTCAAATGCCTCAAAAAACGCTCGCGCCAGCGCCGCGATGCCGTCAATCAGGCCATGGTCATCGGGCAGGGCGTCCAGCGCCGCTTCCGCCTGCGCCCGCGTATCCAGCGCGATCGCCGCCACGATATCGGCCTTGGAGTCGAAATACCGATAGAGCGCCCCCGGGCTGATCCGCGCTTGCGCGCAGATCTCCTCGATCGTCGTCAGCCGGAATCCCCGCTCGCGGAAGCACTCCCGGGCCGCGTCCAGGATCTGGCCGCGGCGGCGTTCGGGCAAAGCGGGGTCAGCGAGCCTGGGCATCGAATCGCGCTCAGCATAGCGCCGGCGGCTTATGGTTTAGCCAATCTTCACGCCCTGCTGGCAGCGTCGGCCCTTACTGATTTCCGGCGGAGACCGCGCGCTAATGCCCACTTTCTCGCCAACGGCGCTGGCCAGCGCCGCCGAGACGCGCCGGCGCGAGATGCCGGCCTCGATCGCTTTGGTGATCCTGACCGGGGGCCTGGCGGCCGCCATCATGGACGGCGTCGGCGCAGTCGGCTGGGCCGCTATCATGTCCCTGCTGCTGATCCTCGATACCGAACTTTATCGCCGCCTCGACGCAGCCGAGACCAAACTCAAGGGCGGCGTGCTCGCCGGCCTGATCGGGTGGGCGTTCGCAAGTTCGGCCTTCTATGCCGCGCTCCCGGCCGCGCTGTGGCTCGATGGTCAAGCCGCTGGCGCTGCGGCCGCGATGGTGTTGTGGGTGTCGGGCGTAGTGCGCCACTTCAGCCCTGGTGTGTCCGGGGCGCTGCCGATCGCAATTGCAGGCGCTGCGCCGCCAGCGCTCTCGATGGTGTTGGCGCCGATCGCGATGGCGTCACTGTCGCGTCAGCCAGACTGGGATCTCGCGATTATCGCCGCCGTCGGCGGCGCCGCATTGATGGCCTACGTAACGCAAGCGCGAGTCAGCGCCGCCGAGGCTGAACGCAAACTTGGCGAACGCGCGCGCGATGAAACAACGCAACAGACCCTCGCCAAATTGATCTTCGAGCACGATGCGCTCGCCGCCGTGTTGGTCGATCAAAGCGGCCGGGTGGTTGCGATAAGTAAGAATATGAGCGCTGGGCTGCGTGTCGACGCGACAGCCGTGGGCGCAAAACTCGAAGACCTAATTGCCTGGTCGCCGGATCGCTGGCGCGATGGTTTCGTGCGCGCGCTCCGCGGTGAGCACGTGCGTTACGAGGAAGATGAAGCTCACACGCAAGAGGGCGTGCGCTATTTTGCGTGGCAAGCGCTCCCATGGCGCGATGCGCAGGGCGAGATATGCGGTGTGCTGGCGCACGGGCGCGACATCACCTCGCTCGTGCAAGCACGAGCCGCCGCCGCTGCTAACGAGCAGCGCCTGAAAATTGCGCTCGAAGCTGGCCAGAGCGTCGTCTGGGAAGTGGATTTCAAAACGCAGCGCAACACGTGGTACGGCGACGCCACGCCGCTTTACGGCCACGAGATCACGTTTGAAGAATTTGTCGGGTTCACACCCATCTTGCATGCCGACGACCGTCCGGCGCTGAAGGCCTATTTCGATGCGGTGATCGCCGGCGCCGAGCATTCGCTCGAGCACCGCGTCATTCGCGACAATGGCGACATCGGTTGGGTCGAGGTTTGGGCGCGCCGCGTGCTCGGCCGCACTGGCAAAGTACGCAAGGTCGTCATTCTCTCGAAGGACATCACCGAGCGCAAACGCCAAGAAGCCGCGTTCATCACAGCGATGCACCGCGCTGAGGAAGCACTGAAGGGCAAGCGCGCGCTGTTTGGCGACACTGTGGACGCGGTTGAAGCGATCGACGAGGCTGCGGTCAATCTCGCCGAGATGTACGAGCGGCTTGAGCGCTTGATTGCAGAAGTCGATGTACGCGACGCGATGTTGGCGGAAACCATGACGTCACTGCGCGCCGCGCGCGAAGCGGCGGAGACAGCCAACGTTTCAAAATCGCAATTTCTGGCCTCGATGAGCCACGAACTGCGCACGCCGCTGAATGCCATTATCGGATATTCCGAAATTCTCCACGAAGAAGCGTCGGCCGATGGCCGCGATACCGATGTTGCTGACATCGAGCGTGTCCTTACCGCAGCGCGCCAGTTGCTGCACTTGATCAATGACATTCTCGATCTCTCCAAGATCGAGGCAGGCCGCATGGATGTGGCCGCGTCAGATTTTGATGTTGGCCAACTCATTGCCGAAGCGGCGTCGATCGTGCGCCCGAGCGCCGAAAAGAACGCCAACGCGATCAAAATCGAACTCGGCAATGACCTCGGTGAGGCGTCCACCGATGCCTTCAAGCTCAATCAGTGCCTGCTCAATCTCCTGGCGAACGCGGTGAAGTTCACCCAGTCCGGCGATATCGTCGTGCGTGCAAAGCGCGATCGCGCCGTTGGCGGTGATTGGTTCGAGATTGCGGTTTCCGATTCCGGCATCGGCATGAGCGTCGATCAAATGAGCCGGTTGTTCAACGCGTTCGTTCAAGCTGACGCTAGCACCGCGCGTCGCTATGGCGGCACCGGTCTTGGCCTCGCCATCACGCGCCGCACCATGCAATTGCTCGGCGGCGATGTCAGCGCCATTAGTGAGCCGGGGCAGGGCTCGACGTTCACCTTGCGCTTTCCTGCAGAGCTTCCAGCGGCGCCGGCGCAGACGCTGGCGCGTGTCGATATGGCGACAGCAGCCGGGCAGGGCGGCAAGCGCATCGTGCTGGTCATCGATGATGAGGCGAGCGCGCGCGATCTGACCGCGCGGTCGTTGACGCGTCTTGGTTTTGATGTGCGCGGCGCTGCACATGGCGAAGAGGGGTTGCGGCTGGCGCGCGCTTTGAAGCCGAGCTTAATCGTTGTCGATATCAATCTTCCGGACATGACCGGTTGGGATGTCATCCGCCAGCTTAGCGCTGAGCAGATTGACGCCCCGGTCATTGTTCACTCCGTCGATGACGACCGCCAGCACGCCATTTCGCTTGGCGCGTGCGACCTGCTTGTGAAGCCAGCCGATCGCGATGTGCTTGCGGCCGCGGCGTTGCGCTTTGCGCGTGCTTCTGAAACGTCCGAGCCGGCGGCGCCGGCATTGCCGATATCTAAGACTGCGTGAGGGCCCAATGCGTATTTTGATCGCCGAAGACCATCCCGATAATCGTGAGATGCTGACCCGCCGCCTCGAACGGCGCGGCTATGAGGTGCACTGCGCCGAGAATGGCGCTGAGGCCGTCGAGATGGCGAAGAGCTGCGCGCCGGATCTGATCCTTATGGACATCTCGATGCCGGTGATGTCGGGCATCGAAGCGACGAAAGTGATCCGCACGACGCCGGATGTCGCTGGGGTGAAGATCGTCGCGCTTACGGCTCACGCCATGGAAAGCGCCCGCCGCGAGTGCATGGAAGCCGGCTGCGATGATTTCGCCACCAAGCCCGTCGATTTCGCCGGCCTTGTTGCGCTGATCGAGAAGTACGCTGCTTAAACGTGGTGAACGCGCGTCAATATTAGCGAATTGGCTACGAAAAAAATTACTCGTTGCGGCTCCGCATTAGCGTGACCTCAACCACCCCATCGTAAATTCGATGGCTGGTATGGTTGGATTGGGGGCCAGGGGAGACATGTCCTCGGCACAAGGCGAAGATGGCGCGTCACCGCCGACGCGCCTCGGCCGTATTCTGCTGGTCGATGACCAGGCGCAGAACCGTGACATGCTCGGCCGCCGTTTGGAGCGCCGGGGTTACGACGTCGTATTGCGCGAGAGCGCGGTGGGCGTTGAAGAGGTCATCAGCGCAGAAAACATTGAACTCGTCCTGCTCGACTGGATGATGCCGGATCGCTCTGGCTCTGATGCGCTCATCGGCATTCGCGAACGCTACGACGCCGAGCACGTGCCGGTGATCGTCGTCACCGCGCTGGATGACGGCGATATCGTCTCCAAGGCGCTCGAAGGCGGGGCCAACGATTACATCACCAAGCCAATCGATCTGCGCGTTCTGACCGCGCGCGTCAAAGCGCAGCTCGATCGCCGCAAGGCCGTGCTCGATCTGGACGCTATTCGCGACAATCTTGAGCGCACCGTTCAGGAGCGCACGCACGAACTGGTCGCCGCCAACGAAACGCTTTCAGCGGAAATCAGTGAACGCGAAGCGGCCGAAGCCCGGGCTCAATCGCTCGCGCGCCACGATCCGCTGACCGGCCTCGCCAATCGTCGCCACTTTCTGGAAGAGCTTGAGCGACGCCTTGCCCTCGTCGGCGACGAAAGCACCGCGTTTGCGCTGATGTTCGTCGACCTCGACCGGTTCAAGCCGATCAACGATGTGCACGGTCACGCCATTGGCGACCAATTGCTGCAAGTCATCGGCACGCGCCTCAGCGCCTGCATTCGCGATGACAGCTTTGCGGCGCGTCTTGGCGGCGACGAATTTGCAATTCTGGTGGAAGATCCGGGCGGACGCGACGGCGTTGCTTCGGCGGCGCGTCGTGTGTTGCACGAACTTGCAGCGCCTATTCTGGTCAACGGCTTGAAGCTCACGGTCGGCGCCTCGATCGGGGTGGCGCTGTGCCCTGAAGATGGCCGCAACGCCGCCGATCTGCTGCAACGCGGCGATGCCGCCATGTTGCGCGCAAAAGAGGAGCGGGGTGCTTTCAAGTTCTTCGACTCCTCGATCGATGAAGAGCTGAAGTCAAAAGCTGCGCTCGAGACGGAATTGCGTTCCGCCATTCCGAACGGCGACATCATTCCGTATTTCCAGCCTGTGGTGCGCCTCGATACGGGCGAACTCGCTGGCTTCGAAGTTTTAGCGCGCTGGCCGCATCTTGTTCGCGGCATGATTTCGCCGGTCGATTTTATCCCTGTCGCCGAAGATGCGGGCTTGGTCGACGCGATGTTCTGGGCGCTGCTCGCGCAAGCCTGCCGCAAAGCGCTCGACGCACCTGGCGAGTTCGTGCTCGCGGTCAACATTTCGCCGAGCCAAATCCGCGATCAATGGTTCCCGGAAAAAGTGCTGCGCACGCTGCGTGAAACCGGCTTCCCGGCGCAGCGTCTTGAAATCGAAGTGACTGAGAGCGCCATGATCGGTGATGTGGCGCGGGCCAAGTTGGCGCTGATGTCACTGAAAAATCAGGGCGTGCAGATCGCGCTGGATGATTTCGGCACCGGCTATTCGTCGCTGTTTCTGTTGCGCGAACTGCCGATCGATAAATTGAAGATCGACCGCTCGTTCGTGGCGCGCATTCTGACGGACCGTGAGAACGCGACGATCGTCGGCGCACTGGTTGGACTCGGCAAAGCGCTGGGGCTCAAAGTCACGGCCGAAGGCGTCGAAGACGAAGCAACGGCTGAGGCGCTGCGCGCCATGGGCTGCGAGTTCGCGCAAGGCTATCTCTACGGAGCCGCTGCGGTGCTGCCGTCCTATCTTTCGCCTTCAATGGCGCTGGCGCAGCTTCAGGCGGCGGCGCGGTAAGCGAACCACACGTTCGGTTCGACGTAGCGGCCCACATCGCTCTCGATATCCATCGCGACCGGCACGAGCGCGCCTTGCAGAGCGTACTCGCCGGTTTGCTCGAACGGACGGCCCGTCCACATTTCCCAGAACGCCACCGGCTCTTCGACAACCATCGAGCGTGACGCCGGCTTGAGGAGCTTACCGCCCGCGGCGGAATGGCTGCGGAGCCAAGGGTCGAACAGGCGGCCCCTTTCGTCCTTCCAGGTCATGTACTCTTCCATCGGAATAAACGGATGGCGGTGTTTCTCCGACGGGCGCACCGGGGCGATTACGCCGTCGAGACCCTTGCGCTCGGCAAGGGCGCGAAACTCTTCAATCATGCGGCGGGCGACGCCCTTGCCGCGGTGGATGTTCGGCACCGAGATCGCGAGGGCGCCCAGCGCGTTGCGGCGTTTGCCATTATTGTTGGCCGCGCTCTCGACGATCCAATCCCAGCCCTCGGGCGGCAGATTGTCGAAGTCGCAGGTGAGGGGAACGCAATTGCCTACGGCAACCGGATAGCCGGTGGCTTCATCCACCATCACCAATTGGCAGTCTGCGTGCTCCTCGAGCAATTTCTCGTAGAACGCGAAGTGCGCGCGGGTGAAATTGAGGAAGCCGAGGGAGCTCCAGGCAGCTTGTTCGATTGCCATGGCCGCTTTGCGCAGCTCAGGGCTATCGGCCCGCGTCTTCATCACGAACCGCGTCATGTTCCACCCAAGAATTGTTAACCATATTACTCGGGTCCGGAGGCGCGATTACTTGTTGCTATCCGCGCCCGAGCGATTTCCCTAATAAAGGGTAAATCCAGAAAAGACAATCCTAAAAGCGTATTTACCTTAGTTAACAGCGAGTTCCTGGAGCGCGACCGGTGTGCAGCGCCGCTGCCGATTAGCGAAGTATTGAGGATAAATAGGTGGACCGGACAGCGGTTACCGTAACTCTATATTCGTACTGGCTGTGTGATTATTGGTATGAAGTTGTGTGTCCGCTTCATTTAACTTGGCTTAACCATGTCGGCTAGTACCTATCGCACCGATCATTACAAGAGCGATCTGCGCCGGCTAACTGGCCTTATTGCGGCTGCGCTGGCCGTGTTCAGCGGGCTCTTGCTGGTAATTGTCGCCTACGCGGGGTGGTCGGCGAACCGAACTGCCGTGGTGCGCGAGCGCCAGCTCGTGGAAAACGCACTCGACCAGAGCGTGAGTCAGGTTCTCGACCAGCAAAAAGCGATCGCGTGGTGGGATGACGCCGTCGCTAACGCTCAGGCGCGGCCGCTGGCGACCGAGTGGCTTGAGACCAATATCGGCGTCTACTTCTTCGAAACTTACGGCCACGACGAAGTCATCATCGTCGATGGTAACAATCGGCCGGTCTACGCGAACGTCGACGGCACGCTCTCGGACCCGGCCACCGCTTATGCTGCGCGCGCGGAAGTTCTGGATCAGATCGTGGCTGAGGCGCGGGGCGGGGCGGATGGCCACCTGCGCCAACGCGATCGCGCCTTCGCCGAGAGCCAAAGCAATTACAGTGCGCTGCTCGGCGCCAGCTTCGGCCGCTGGGCCGGGCACATCATGAGCGTCGATGGCGAACCGGCTGTGGTTGCCGCGATCACCATCGTGCCGAACCTCGACGCTAATTTGCTCCAAGGCGAGCCGCACCTGCTGCTGAGCGTCGTGCGCATCGACGAAGGCTTCATGGCGCAAGTCGGCAATTCGCTGCTGATCTCCGATCTTTCGCTCGCGCAAGAAGCCAATCCGTCCGGCCGCGTGCTCTCAGAAGCCTTCGTAGCCGACGATGGCGCGCCGGTCGGGTTTTTGACGTGGACCCCGAAGAAGCCCGGGCAGACGCTTCTCATGTTTGTCCTGCCTATGGTTGGGCTCGGCGTGCTTGGCGTTGGGTTCCTGACCTGGCTCATGATCAGCCGCCTAAAGCGCGCATCAACTGAACTCGCGGATCGCGAAGTCGAGTCTCGCCATCAGGCGCTCCATGATGCGTTGTCGGGGCTGCCGAACCGCCACCACTTCGTGCAGCATTTGCAGGAAAGCCTCGATGGGCTGGTCCAGTCGCGCAATAACAGCCGCGTGTTCGTCGCCTATATCGACGTGGACCGCTTCAAGGACGTGAACGACACGATGGGCCACGCCGCTGGCGATGCGCTCATCATGGCGGTTGCGCGCCGGCTGCAAGATCACGTGACGCACAACGACTTCCTCTCGCGCTTCGGCGGCGATGAGTTCGCGGTGCTGCGCGTGTCCAACGATCCGAACGCGGCTGATGATCTGGCCGAGCGGCTGCGCCGGTCGTTCGAAGAGAATTTCGACGTCTACGGCCAGCATGTGCGCATGACGGCCTCGATCGGCATCGCCCAGGCGCCTGAGCACGGTGTCTCGCCGCAAGAACTGATGCGCCACGCCGATATCGCGCTTTATCAAGGCAAGAACCAAGGTCGCGACCGCGCTATGCTGTTCTGTGCCGAGATGGCGGCTGAGGTCGAACAGCGCCGGGAAGTCGAACTCGAGCTTCAAGCTGCGCTCGCTTCTGGCGATTTGTGCCTGCACTACCAACCGGTGGTGTCGTGCGCGCACGGCAAGGTTACGGGTCTTGAAGCGCTGCTGCGCTGGAAGCACCCAACGAAGGGCGACATCTCGCCGGCCGTGTTCGTGCCGATCGCCGAAGAGGCGGGGATCATGCCGGCTTTGGGCGCCTTCGTGCTTGAGCGCGCCTTCGAAGAGGCCAAGCGCTGGCCCGATCTCGACGTGGCGATCAATCTGTCGCCAGTCCAGTTCCGTCACGTCCACCTGGTCGAGCTGCTGGAAGATCTGCTGCGCAAGCACGAGATCGATCCGCGCCGCATCATCCTGGAAGTGACCGAGGGCGTGCTGATGGAATCGACGGATCGGAACCGTCAGATTCTCGACACGGTCCGCGGCATGGGCTTCAAGATCGCGCTCGACGATTTCGGAACCGGCTACTCCTCGCTGCGCTATCTCTGCGATTTCCGCTTCGACAAGATCAAGATCGACCGTGCTTTCGTCACCGGCATCCACGAGCGCAAGCGGGCCATGACGATCATCCAATCCGTGGTCACCCTCGGCCGCGGGCTGGGGATGGATATCGTTGCGGAGGGCGTCGAGACGGAAGCCGAGGCTTCGGTGATGCGCCTTGTTGGCGTGACCGAGCTGCAAGGCTTCTTCTTCTCGCAAGCCGTGCCGGCCGATGCGGTCACCGCCCTGGTCGATGGCCTTGCGGCGCCGCAACAAGAAGAGCAGCGCCCGGCTACCGTGACGGATCTGCACGCCGTGAGACGCACCTGAGCGGCGAATTCAGCGCCTGATACGGCTCGGTAAGTGTCGCCTTTTTGACGCTCCCGGAACGTTTCCAGCGTGCGTCGCGCACTGGACAAATTTCGGCAAAGCCTGCATGCCAACCCAAAGCGCCGCCCGTTAGCGGGGGCAGTGCGGGTGAGGTATGGGGGCCTTCTTCCGGGCCCGGTTGCGGCCGGGTGGGAAGGTGTGCCTCTGGCGCTTTAAGCGCTGCTCCACCCGCTTGAGGTGAAGGGGACGAAGCCGGCATGCGCATCAATAAAATTCAGCTCGCGGGTTTGGCGGTGGTGCTTGCGGGCGTCACGGCGACCGGCGCCAACGCTGAAGACGTCACCATCACGACGGCGACGACGACACCGCTTGCCACTTCCGATCCTGGCGCGGGAGCGCCTGTCGCTTCCGGCGACATCACCATCGCCTCTGGCGGTTCGATCACGATCACTGCCGGCCAGACCGCGATCACGGTCGACAGCAACAACGACGTCACCAATGGTGGCCAGATTTCTTCAAGCGACGCCAGCAACACTACCGGCATCCGCTTGCAGAACGGCTTCGCGGGCAACATCACGAACACTGGTTCGATTTCGCTCACCGAGACGTACCAGCAAACTGACGCGGACAATGACGGTGACTTTGACGGTGCGTTCGCGACGGGCACTAACCGTCATGGCATCTTCCTCGCGCCGGGGACGTTCACGGGCAATATCTCCAGCAGCGGCGTCATCATTGTCGAAGGCGAGAACTCCTCGGGGATTACTCTCGATGGCCTGCTCGTCGGTGATTTCACGACGACTGCCGCCGTCAGCACAGTTGGCGATAACTCGGACGCTATCCGCATCAATAGCGGCGTGACTGGCGACGTTAACTTGCGTGGCGGCGGTTCAGCGCGCGGCGAGAATGCTTCGGCCATCGTGATTGACGGCGACATTGGCGGAGAATTGGTGATCAACGGCGCCTGGAACGCGTCTGGCTTCACCAGCATCAATCGGCCATCCAATATTTCAAATTTGGACGCCGACGATCTTCTGATCGGCGGCCCAGCAGTCGCCATACGCTCGAACGTCGCTGGCGGCATTCTTATCGATGGCGTTGGCGTCGAAGACGACGAGGACGATGACAATGATGGGGTGACGGAGTCGCAAAGCGATCCGGATGACGACGCCTCAGCCTCGATCGTATCTTACGGTTCAGCGCCAGCGCTTTTGGTTCAGGCGGATACGTCGAATATTGCCATTGGCACGACCGGCACGGGCTTTGGCGTGCACGTGCAGGGCGGCATCAGCGCTATTGGCGTGTATGACAATATCGACGCCGTCGCTGTGCGTATTGAGGGGCTCGGTGGAAACACAGTGACCATCGCGGACGGCATTGCGCTCGACGGCGTTCTGCTCGCAAACGCAACGAATGGCGATGCTACAGCGGTGAGCATCGGCGCCGATTCAATCATTTCGGAAATTTTGAATCGTCGCTCGCTGACATCAGTCGTAGTCTCGGATAACGCTCAAACGGCTTACGGCGTCGTAATCGACGCGGGCGCCAGCGTGCCTTCGTTCAGCAACACCGGCATCATGCGCGCGCAAGTGTTCGGTGAAGCGGCCGACGCGGTCGTGATCACCGACAGTTCGAACACGCTCGCTGTTATCAATAACACGGGCACGATCTCGGCCGAAATCTACGCAACAGACTCCGATCCCAACGATGGTATTCCCCCGCCAGCAATCACGGGCGACCGGATCGCGATCGATGTCTCAGCCTCGACTATTGGCGTGACGCTGAATCAGACCGCGGACGTGGTTTTCACCGACGAGGACGGCGTCGATAATGACGCGCTTCTGCGTCCGACCACGCTCATCTACGGCGACGTCCTGTTTGGCAGCGGCGCCGATACGGTGAACTTGCTCGACGGCGAGATTCGCGGCGACATCTCGTTCGGCGCCGGCGCTGACGCGATGTTTGTCGATAACGGCGCGATCTATTCTGGCAGCATCACTGATAGCGACGGCGCCCTCACCATTGATGTCCAGGACGGCATCCTCAATCACACGGGCGGGACGCTGAATTTCACCAGCGCCAATTTCAGTGCGGACGCGGTGCTGGGCGTTTCAATTGCAAATCTTCCGATTGATTCAACCTATCTGCATGCGAGCGGCACAGTGACGTTCGCCGCCGGTGCGGAAATAATTCCGTTGGTGCCGGCGGGCTTGCCGGTGTCGGGCTCGCACATCTTCCTGACCGCGGATGGCGGACTTATCGGCGCTGGTAACGTGACCGGTGTGGTTGATGGGGTTGGTGCGCCGTACCTCTACAATCTCGATATCGACGTCGTGCTCGGCGATCCGAATTCACTCGAAGCCACGTACGCGATGCGGACGACGACCGAGCTTGGCCTCAACACCAATCAATCGATCGCGTTCGATCCGATCATCGCGGCGCTGCGCCTCAATGATGACGCCGCCGCGGCCTTCGCCGCGCTGAGCACGCAATTCGACTTCTTCGATGCTTACGCCGACCTGATGCCGAGCTACGCTGCGGCGTCGACGGAGTTGGCGGCGACGGCGATCCAGCAATCCCAAAGCGCCACCACCAACCGCATGGCGCACACGCGCCTTACCGGTCTCGATGAAGTTTCGGCGTGGGTGCAGGAAATCGCCTACGGCCTGAACCGCGAACCGTCATCGCCGAACGGCCAGGAATTCCGAGGCAACGGGTTCGGCCTCGCAGTCGGTATCGATGGTCCGCTCGATAATGGCGCGATGTTCGGTCTGTCGGCGTCGTTCCTGGCGTCGGAAGCGGAGGAGCCAGGGCGTCCGGAAGGTGAGATTTCGTCTTGGCTTGGCCAAGGCAACGCCTATCTCGGCACGGCTTTGGGGCCTGTCGATCTCGACTTCGTTGTCGGCGCCGGCTTTGGCCGTCTGCAATCGCGCCGCTTCATCCAGATTGGACCCACGTTCGCTGCGCAAACCGATGCGGAGTGGTGGTCGTACGAAGGCCACGGCGCAGCGCGCGCTTCGGTGCCGATGGCGGTCACGGATTGGTTCGTTGTCACGCCGCAGGCGGCGCTGACCTACGTCTATCTCAGCGAAGAGGGTTACACCGAAGAGGGCGGCGGCGCCGCCTTCGACATGGAAGCAGATTCCAGCACTTCGCAACGCCTCTGGGCGGATGCGGGTGTTGAGTTCAGCGCGCGTTGGCAGACGCGCAGCGGCGGCTTGATCGCGCCGCGCCTCTATGTCGGCTACCGCGGCAACATGCTCGACGAAGAAGCCGAGCGCACGTTCCAGTTCGTCTCCGGCGGCGCGCCGTTCACATTGACGGACGAAGGCGTGGGCGATGGTGGTCCGCTGGTTGGCATCGGTCTCGACGCCACCAACGGCTATTCGACGATCTCGATCGGGTACGAAGGCGAATTCGGCGATCAGATCGAACGCCACAGCCTCAACGCCGCGATCCGCTTCCGCTTTTAAGCAGGCGATCGACAACCAAAATCAGCGCGGCGTACTCCGGTGCGTCGCGCTTTTTGTTGGAGCGTGGTCGGCGCTAGCTAGCGTTTGCTTTCGTCAGGATTTTCGCCGAGGCGTAGGCCATTCGAAGCTCGCGTGTGGAGCGTTCCGGTCCTCCTACGCCAAGGCTTCGGAGGACATCCTACGCGCTCCGCGAGCGTAGGATGGTGGGTGATACAGGATTCGAACCTGTGACCCGCTGATTAAGAGTCAGCTGCTCTACCAACTGAGCTAATCACCCGATTCCTTGCGGAAGCGACGGAGATAAGGGGATTGTGTGCGCGCGTCCAGTGCGCCAGTAGGGCGCGGGGCTTTGCGTCGGAGGGCGGCATGAACGGGTTTGCTTGGGCGCTGGCGCTTTTCGTTCTGATCCACGTTGGGCTGTCCGCCACGGGCCTGCGCGCCAAGCTGGTTGGACGGATCGGCGAGGGGCCGTATCGGGGTTTCTTTGCTTTGGCCTCGCTGGCGCTGCTGGCCTGGATGATCCAGGGCTTTGCCGCCATGCGGGACGATCCGTTCGACGCGCTGAACGAGGCCGTGTGGGCGCCGCCGCTTTGGTTGCACTGGCCCGGCTTGGTGATCTCCTTGCTCGGCGTGGCGCTGGCCATAACCGGTGTGCTGACGCCGGGGCCGACTTATGCGGGCTTTGAGACCAGCAGCCTCAAGCGGCCCGACCCGGCGCATGGAATCCTGCGCATTAGCCGGCATCCGTTTCTCTGGGGCGTGGCGCTGTGGTCGCTCGGGCATTTGCTAGTCAACGGCGAGCGCTTTGCGCTCATGCTGTTCGGCGCGCTCGGGCTCATGGTGGTGTTTGGCGCGCGTTCGATCGACCGCAAGGCGCGGGCCCGTAACGCGGAGGGCTGGGACGCGTTCGAGGACGTCACCTCCAACGTGCCATTCGCTGCAATCGCTCAGGGACGCAACCGGCTGGCGCTCGGCGAGATTGGCTGGCGCGGGCTTGTGGGTCTGGCGGCGGCGTTCGCCATCGCCTGGGCCCATGGCTGGCTGTTCGGGTTCTCGGTGCTCTAACGCCGCTTTAACGGGCGGTGCGCATAGTCTCGCCCGCATGATCCTAGACCGCACGCATTTCGACATGATGACAGGCTCTGACCGGGCGCTGCAGATCGAGGTCCTCAGTCTTTTTCGTATGCAGGTCGAGGGCTGGACCAATGCGATCGCAGGGGCGGCCGATTGGCGCGCTGCGGTTCACACAATGAAGGGCTCGGCCCGCGGCATTGGGCTCAACGCTTTGGCCGTCGCGTGTGAGCGTGCGGAGAGTGCGCCCGATGCAGAGCGCGCCAGCGCGCTTGAGCATGTCCGCGTTGCGCTCGCTGAGGCGCTGCGTGCGTTGGAGCAATTCGCCGCTCAAGCCGCCTGAGCTCTTGCGCTAGGCTGGCGCCATGGCCACAGAAATTTTCACGCAGCGCTTCCCCGTCGATGCCGCCGACATCGATGAGTTGGGACACGTCAACAACATCGTCTACCTGCGCTACGCGCAGGAGATTGCGATCGCGCACTGGCGTTCGCGCGCGATGCCAGAGATGGTGGCGAACTATGTGTGGGTGGTGATGCGCCACGAGATCGATTATCGCGCCGCGTTGATGCTTGGCGATGAAGTCGAGGTGCTTACTCGGGTAGATGACGCGGCGCGCGGGCCGGCATGGGCTCGCTTCGTGGATATCTACAAAGCCGGCGCGGATAAGCCGTCAGCGCAGATCAAATCGAACTGGTGTTTGCTCGATGCGCATACGCGCAGGATCAAACGGGTACCGCCGGAGCTGGTAGCCCGGTTTGTTTAAAACTGCGGATGGTTCGGGGCGGGCGTTTGCACGCCAGTGAGCGCATCGCGGACTTCGCCGAGGCGCTCGTAAGCGAGAAACGCCAGCATGAAGAGTTCGCACAGAAAGCGCCAATAGACAAACGCGACGGCGCACACCGCGGGCACGGCGAGCAATTGCATCAAGCCCGCGCCAAAATTGCCGCCGGCGAGAGAAAAGATTGCTGTCAGCAACGAGAAAGCGCCGCCCAACACGATCCCCGCGGCGCCGACGAAGTAGACGATTTTCACAAGGGTCGGGCCGAGCAGCCGATCAAAGCTCAGCAAGCTTTGCACTATCGAATTCATCGGTCGGCCCTCGCGAATCGCGTCCGGAAAGCCTGACTATAGCGCGTGGCCGCCGTCCACGATGAGGGTGGCGCCAGTGAGTGGGGAAGCGTCCGAGAGCAAAATGGCGGCTAGCGGGGTGATGTCGCCGCTGCTGGCGTATCGGACGGCGGGCGCAGCCATGGCTGTGATTAGATCGAGGGCGGCGCGTTCACTGCCGCCCTGGCGGACAAGATCGTCAAAATGCGGCGCTTGAGGCCACGTATCGCTGGCATCGAACACCAGCGTGTTGATGCGAATATTGTCGTGCGCCGCTTCCCTGGACGCCGATGTGACCAACCGCGGCAGCACCGTGTCCGCCCCGTTCAACAGCGCTGCCGGCGCGGTGACGATTACGGCGCCGCCGTTCGAGTTCGTCTGCATCAACCGCATCACCGCGCGCAGCGAGAGATAGGCCGTGTCGATCGCCGGCGAGGATGGGCGGCCCCACTGCACCAGGTCGGAATCGGCCGGCGGCGGGGCTGCAGATAGATCGATAACTGCCCAGTCGAGGCGCCCATATTGGCTTTCGATGAAGGCTTCCGCTTGCCCCCAGCGCGCCTCATCGGCGGCGTCGAAGGCAAGTGTGGAGACGCGTTCTGGAACAGCACCGCGGCTTTCAAGTTCGTCGGCTACTGCCGCGAGCGCCTTGTCGTCGGCGTCGGTCAGGATGAGGCCGCCTTGGGCGCGGCTTGAGAGAATGCGGCTGAACGTGGCGCCGGCGTGCGCTGAGACGCCAGTGATCAGAACGACCGGATTGAGCCTGTCCGCTATCATAGGCGCATGAGGCCACGCGTCGGCGCGGCTTTCAACATCGCCACGCCGCCCGGTGTGCGCTATATCGCCCGGGTGACCCGCTTTGCCCTGCAGTTCGGCCAGACTCAATCCGGCCTCACCTATCTCGAGCGCATGTGCGCATATGGCGTCTGCGCGCGCGGAGAAGCCAACATCGCGATCGCGCAGATCGGCAAGAAAGCGCCGTACGAGTACGATCTTCCGGGTGGCGGCATCGAAGCTGATGAAGACGAAGCTGCTGCGCTGATGCGGGAATTCCTGGAAGAGACCGGCCTTACTATTTGGCCGACGCGCATCATCGGCCGCGCTGGCCAGTATTGGGTCAATAAGAGCGAGCCGCGCAACTCGCTCTCCACCTTCTACGAAGTCGAGCTCTCGGCTGACGATAGCGCGCCGTCAGAGCCGGACCATGCGCTGGTGTGGATGACGCCGCAGGAGGCGCTCACGAAGATGCGCCATGAGGCACACAGTTGGGCGATTTTGCACTGGCTGCGCGCGCGGCGCGGCGTCTAGTTCTCTTCGTCTTCGCGGCGCAGCGGATTGAAGCTGCTCAAACGCTCGATCAACGTAGCGTCCCGGACGTCGGGCGGCGTGTAGGGCGAAATTTCCAGAAGCTCGGGCGCGTGCCCTTCGATCGGCACAAAGCGCGGTGCGCTGAGCGGCGCAAGATCGATCTCATCGGCGGACGCAGGCTCGATCGCTCTTAGCGGACCGCCGATGCCCGAATGTATATCATCGAGCGCGATGATGGTTTGCGGCTCTTCTTCGGCCATTTGCAACGCGACTGGCGCATCATTGATGCGAACGGCGATAGCGCCGCCGACGGCCGCTATGCTCGCAAGCCCCAGAGCCAGCGCCGCGCGCTTGGGCTGCGGCTTAGCGGGTTCAAGCGAGCGGGCGATTGCGCGCAAGCGATCATTGAGCGCATTCCAGGCGCGCGCCCCTCGAACGCCCCGCCAATTGGTGAAGTCGATTGGCGGCGGCTTCCGCGCGCTACGCGGCCAATTCGTGGTGCGCGCAAGCTCGATCAGGCGTTCCTGCGGGATCTGCCGCGCCCATTCGAGCATGTAGTGCTGACTTGGCGCGTTGTCGGACCAGATCAGGATGACGGCGTCAGAGGAGGTTTTCGCGGCCTCGATTTCGGCTTGGGACTGCCGGCCGAAGCTCAAGCGCACTTGATGCTGTTCGGCCTCAAGCAGACGCATCAGCGTCTCCGCCAGCTTCACTGCGTCGTGCGCGCAGACGATGAGGATGCCGATCATACAAGCCGCCGAGGAAGTGAGGCTTGATCTAACACGGCGCGGAATGAACGCACGGCGCCACGCAACACTGCGTTGTGTATAACTGAGCGGCAGTGCGTGCCGTTGCAGCAAAGGAACGGTGAACCCCAGATTCTCGCGTTTGGGGCAGGCGCTCTTGTAGGTTCCCGCATTACACGGGTGCAATCTTTGTTGAGTATCTTGGTAAACGCCGTAAGCTCAGCTGGCTCGCGCGGGGGGAACCGCGACGAGGGAAGGGGAACGAGCATGGATCCGACAATCCTCGCTTACGTCGTGCAAGCTGTTGGCGGCGCGATAGCTGGAAATATTACGGGTGCGGTGACGCGTGGCGGCGGCGGTATCGCTGGCCGCTCGATCATCGGTGCTCTTGGAGGCGTGGCACTTGGCTTCGTGGCCTCGCCCGATGGCGCCAACGTTGGCGCTGTAGCCGATATCGCGCGCAATTGGTCGAACTTGATGCCGGACGACCCGACCATCTCGGGCCACATCTCGAACGCCATCACCGGCGGTGTCGGCGGCGGCATAATTGGGCTGATCGGCGGCCTGCTGATCCGCCCGCGCGCCTAAAGGTCTCGATAGACGAGCGACAAAAACTGGGCGTCAGACCATTGTCTGGCGCCCTCGCTGTCCCGCGACAGGCGGGCGATCACGAGCCCCTCTGTCGGCGAAATGTAAAGCCGTTGGCCAGATCGGCCCGCGGCCATGGCGAGCGTCGCCGGAGCTGGCGAGCGGCCGCGCCACAGATCGCTTTCGAAGTCAGGCTCATCACGCGTGCGGCCGGGAGCGGCGAGCCACACGCCAAAGCCAGCGCGGGCCTCGGCGAACGAGCCGCGCATCGCTTCGCGCACCACGTTCTCATCAATAAGTTGTTGTGCGCGCCATACGCCGTCTCGCCGCAACAGCTCACCCGCAAGCGCCCACCCGCGAGCGGAAACTGCGGCGCCATCATCAAAACGTGCAGCGCCATCCGCACCGCGCGCCCAGCCGATCGGCACGCACCCCACCGGAAGCAGTGTACGGGTCGTCAGCCAGCGTGCCGGATCGGATTCGCCGCCTGAGCCTTGCAGCTTGCGACGCGCGATTTCGGCGAACAGCACGTAGGGCGCTTCATCGGCGTGAAAGCGAACACCAGGCGGCTCGACAGGTTCAAGCGCGAGCGCCGCTTCCAGCGTGCGATCGCGGCTGCGTCCAAACGTGATGCCACTGGCGCCGCTCAGTAGCGATCGGATCGAGATTGTACTCTTGACGGGATGGGCGCCCCAGTCGCCCAAGGTGAGCGCCACCATCTCATCAAGCGACAGCAGGCGATCTTCAACCAACGACGCTGCGAGCAGCGGCGTAAACATGCGCGTGCCGGCGCCGATCGGAAAGCGCAGGTCCGCATGGCCGCCGTGATATTCCTCGCGCAGAATAATGCCGTGGCGCGCCACCAGAAACGCGGCGCCGTCGCGCTGAGCGCTATAAGCGATCGCCTCGGCGAAACGCCCGGCAGGCTGCGCACGCGCCATTTGCGCGGTTGACGCGCTGACGACGCTGCTGGCCGCAGCGACTGAAAGAAATGTCCGCCGGTTCATCCCGACTCCCCGTGGCGCTAGTGTCCTAGAAGGAAACCAAACCGACAAGCTGCGCGTACCACCACAATGCGTTACCTCATCATTGCACTTGCGGTTTCCTTAGCGGGATGCGTTGGAAACCCGGTTTATCGCCAAAGCGGCGAACCCCACACCGTCGTAACAATCGACCAGGCCCGGTATCTGGGCCTTTGGCACGAGCAAGCGCGGCTGCCGAATTCGTTCGAGCGCGACTGTGTGTATGTTACCGCTGAGTACGGCGCTCGCGACGATGGCCGGATCTCGGTCACCAATCGTTGCGTCAACGAAGAGGGGAGAAGCCGCGACGCTGTCGGCCAAGCGCGCTTCGTGGGCGCGCCCGGCGAAGGCAAGTTAGAGGTCAGCTTCTTCGGCCCGTTCTGGGGCGACTACTGGGTGCTTGAACGCGCAGACGATTATGCGTGGAGCATTGTCGGTGAGCCGCAAGGACGTTTCCTGTGGGTGCTAACGCGCGCGGAAACGATTACGCCCGCACAGCGCGTTGACTTTGAGCGGCGGATCTCCGCGCTTGGCTATCGTCCGAGCGATCTGATCTGGCGTGAGTAGCGTTTATTTGCGTCCAGTCTGACCTTCGCCTTCACCACTGCCGATATCTTCGATCGGAATGCTGAGTTCGACGGTCTGATTGCCGCGCTGTACTGTGAGGTCAATGTCAGCGCCGACGCCAAGCCGGTCGAGCGTGTTGGTGAGATCAACGAGGCGGCGCACGGGCTGGCCTTCGGCGCGAACGATCACGTCGCCCATGATCCCGCGTTGCGGATCGGTGCTGCGAAGGCCCGCGCGCTCCGCCGGAGAGCCTCGCGCGGTTTGCCAGACCAGCACGCCTTCAACGCCAAGCCGCGTTGCTATCGCTTGGTCCGCGGCCATCACGCCAATGCCGGCGATGGGCGCGCGGCCGCTTTCGATCAGCTGCGGGACGACCCGCGCGACTGTGTCGATCGGCACGGCGAAGCCGAGGCCTGCATAAGCGCCGGAGGGAGAATAGATCGCGGTCGTCACGCCAATGACGCGGCCGGCGCTATCCAGCAACGGGCCTCCGGAATTTCCGGGATTGATTGCCGCGTCGGTCTGAATAACGTCGGCGATCTCTCGGCCTTGTTGCGTCGGCAACTGGCGCCCGAGGGCGCTGACGATGCCGGAGGTGATCGTACGGTCAAAGCCGAACGGGTTGCCGATAGCAAATGTCGCTTGGCCAACTTGCAGATCATTCGATGTGCCAAGCGGCAGCGGAGGCGCACCAGTTGGGCGCTCAAGCCTCAGCACCGCGATGTCGTATTGCGGAGCGCGGCCAATGACGGTGGCCGGCACGTCCTCGCCGCCGGGCGTGCGGACGACGATTTGCTGTGCTTGCACGACGTGATTGTTGGTGACGATGTGGCCAGCTTCATCCCAGACGAAGCCGGTGCCGGCGCCGATTTCCTCCTGGTTGAAACTACTGACGCTGCGGCTGACCACAAGCACGACCGAGGGCGAAGCGGATTGGAAGATCGCGATCGTCGCTTGCTCGCTTTCAGCCAGCGTTCCGCGCGCCTGGATGACACGCGGATCGGCGCCGCCCGTCTCGATTTGTTGCTCCGCCGGCCGCGAACAGGCCGTTGTCAGAATTGCCAACGCTATAGCCGCAGGCGCAAAAGTCTTGAGCATGGTCACTCCCGTTGGGGGAAGTCTAGATGTAGGAAAGCGCCCGGCAAGTCAGGACGGATGGTCGATTTCTTTTGCGGCCGTTGCAACCCGAACGCGCCTTGGGTCTGTCGTGGCCTTCTGGATGGAATAGCGCAGGAACGAGAACAAGCTGCCGCCCGTAGCCATGCCGAGCAGGTAGACGATCGCGATTAGCACTGCGAGCGGCGCAGTTAGCTGCAGGCCGGTGAACACGACCGTGACCAGCTGCAAGTTCTGAAACGCGAACGTCGCGATCAGCACCAGAAATGCGATGATGAGGATGAGAAACACATAGCGCATGGCCTTAACCTAGGCGCGCGGGCCCGGCGCGCCAACCCTAGCGGCTGAGCTCACGCATGGCGCCATCGAGGCCCTGGATGGTGAGCGGAAACATGCGGTCGCGGCCGATGATTTCACGCACCAGCTGGATCGAGGGTGTGTGGTCCCAGTGGGCGGCTGGTGTTGGATTTAGCCAAACCACGCGCTCGTACACATCGGCCACGCGCTGCAGCCAGACGCCGCCGGCTTCTTCGTTCCAGTGCTCGACGGAGCCGCCGGGATAGGTGATCTCGTACGGGCTCATGGTGGCGTCGCCGACGAACACGACGCGATAGTCGCTGGGGTATTTGTGCAGCACGTCCCACGTCGCCGTCTTCTCTTCATGGCGGCGGCGGTTGTCCTTCCACACGCCTTCGTAGAGGCAGTTGTGGAAGTAGAAGAATTCGAGGCTCTTGAATTCAGTGCGCGCAGCGGAGAATAGCTCCTCGCAAAGCTTGATGTGTGAATCCATCGAGCCGCCAATGTCGAGGAAGAGGAGCACTTTCACTGCATTGCGCCGCTCCGGCCGCAGTACAAGATCGAGATAGCCCTCGCGCGCGCTTTTCTTGATCGTGCCGTCGAGGTCGAGTTCATCGGGTGCGCCGGTGCGCGCGAATTTACGCAAGCGCCGCAGCGCCACTTTGATGTTGCGCACCCCAAGCTCGACGCTGTCGTCGAGGTTTTTGTATTCGCGCTTGTCCCAAACCTTCACGGCTTTGCGCTGGCCGCCTTCGCCGCCGATGCGGATGCCTTCGGGATTGAAGCCGCTATTGCCGTACGGACTCGTGCCGCCGGTGCCGATCCATTTGTTGCCGCCCTCGTGGCGCTTCTTTTGTTCTTCGAGCCGCTCCTTCAGCGTCTCCATCAACTTGTCCCAGCCGCCGAGCGCTTCGATCTGCGCTTTCTCTTCGTCGGTCAGGAATTTTTGCGTGAGCGCTTGCAGCCATTCTTCCGGGATGGCGGCGTTGACCGCATCGCCGGTGTTTTCCAAGCCCTTGAACACTTGGCCGAACACGCGGTCGAATTTGTCGAGGTGGCGTTCATCCTTCACCAGCGCCGCGCGCGAGAGATAGTAGAACTCCTCCACGTTGGTGGAGATCGCCTCCTTCTCCAACGCCTCGACCAGCACAAGGTATTCCTTGAGGCTAACGGGCACCCGCGCGGCGCGCAGTTCGGTGAAGAAGCGTTGGAACATGGGCTCTAAAGGTTCGGTGGCGTGACGAGTTCACTAAGCGTTGCTTGAAACATGAGCGATGCGGCGAGATCGGCTTGTCGTGCGGCATCGGCGGACTCGGCTGGCGCGGAGTATCTTTGCTTGATGGTCCATTCGCCGACCTGCGCTATGTGGACGCTTGAGAAATACCAGATGCCATCCTTCGTAAGCAGGAAGCGCGCCGCGCGGTGCGGTGGCATGCCTTGGGTATCAACGTCATAGGCGGGCTCGATCGCGCGTGCGTCCGGGTAGACGTGGCGGATGGCCTGCGCCGAGCCGGCTAGCAATCCATCGAGAGGCGGTGGGCCGGGGTAGCGCGAGGCGTAGAGCGTCACATCGAAATTGTCGTAGTCGTAGTCGCAGGCGACATCATCGCCGCGTGGCAGACCCGGGAAGAGTGCGAGGCGCCCGCCTTCGCCGTCGCGCTCGAAATCACAGCGCAAGCCGCTGGCCGTGTGGCGTACGCTGACCTGACCATTGTGAATGATGTCGAACACGCCGATCGCGTCGGCTTCCTCGATCATGCCGGTGGCGATTGAGCCGGGGGCGGCGAAGAGTTCGCCTTCCAGCGGATCCGCGAAGGCTGGCGCGGCAAAGAGTGCGAACGCGAGGAGAGCGGCGCGCAGCATCAGTGCCCGTCGCCCCGTTGCTCCCGCCGGGCCAGGAAGGCGAGGCGTTCAAACAGCATGACGTCGGCTTCGTTCTTCAGCAGCGCGCCATGCATTGGCGGGATGAGCTTGGACGGATCGCGCGTCTTCAGTGTTTCGGGATCGATGTCGTCGGTGAGCAGCAGCTTCAGCCAGTCGAGCAATTCCGACGTGCTGGGCTTTTTCTTCAGTCCAGGCACTTTGCGCATATCGTAAAAAATCTTCAGCGCTTCGTTGACTAGGCGCGTTTTCACGCCTGGATAGTGGCTCTCCACGATCTGGCGCATCGTCTCGTCGTCCGGGAAGCGGATGTAGTGGAAGAAGCAGCGGCGTAGGAACGCGTCCGGCAATTCCTTCTCGTTGTTCGAGGTGATCATGATGATCGGGCGCACCTTGGCTTTGATGGTGCGATCGAGTTCATAAACGTAAAATTCCATCCGATCGAGTTCTTGCAGAAGGTCGTTCGGAAACTCGATATCGGCTTTGTCGATCTCGTCGATCAGCAGCAGCGGGCGCACCGGGCTCTCGAACGCTTCCCAGAGTTTGCCGCGCTTGATGTAGTTGGCGATGTCGCTGGAGCGCGTGTCGCCCAGCTGCGAGTCGCGCAAGCGCATGACGGCGTCGTATTCGTAGAGGCCTTGCACGGCCTTGGTGGTCGACTTGATGTGCCATTCGATCAGCGGCGCGCCCAAAGCCTTGGCCACCTCAATCGCCAGCATGGTCTTGCCGGTGCCGGGCTCACCTTTGACCAGGAGCGGGCGCTCCAGCGTGATCGCCGCGTTGACGGCGACCTTCAGGTCTTCCGTAGCGACATAGTCTTTGGTGCCCTCGAACCGCATTTGTGCTCCCAGTGTTTCGCACCAGCAATAACGTGCGCGGCGCCCTTCGCAACATCTCGTTAACCGCTGCGCTGCAAACGTTAACGCCGATGGACTCCCAGAATCGGGAGGAGGGCCGAATGCCGCTCAAATTGTCGTTGCGTCCTGGCGAGAAGTTCGTCGTCAACGGGGCCGTTGTTCAAAACGGTGACCGCCGCGCCGCCCTGGTGCTGCAAAACAAGGCGTCCGTACTGCGTGAGAAAGATATCATGCAGCCGGACGAGGCCGACACGCCAGCCAAGCGGATCTACTTCCCGATCATGCTCATGTACCTGGACGACCAGGGCAGGGACAAAGCCTATACGGAGTTCGCCGCCCGGCTTGCCGAGTTCATGGGGGCCGTCCGCGACCCAGCCGTGCTCACAGAATGCATCGGCGTTTCCAAAGAAGTAATGGGCGGGGAATATTACCGTGCGCTGATGCGCTGCCGGAAACTCATCACCTATGAGGCCGAGCGGCTGGGGTTAACGGATGTCGATCAAAGCGTACCAGCGCGCAGCCACGCAGGCTGAAAATCCGAGAGAACTAGAATATCGCGCCTTCGGCCAGGTCACGGCCGGGCTGGTGCGGATTAAGGACGCCGAGCTTCCCCCGGCATCGGTGGCGGAAGTTCTCGACGCCAACCGCAAGCTTTGGAATCTGCTTTCGGCTGATTGTTCGGCCAGTGAAAACGCGCTGCCGATGAGTTTACGCGCGCAGATCATTTCGCTCGCGCTTTGGGTGGCGCGCTATTCGAGCGCGGTGATGCGCGAAGGCGCTGACGTCGAACCGCTGATCGATATCAATCGTACCATGATGGAAGGTCTCGCTGCGCGCGAGACGGCTGCGCCGGCGCTTTAAGCGGCGCGCTCAGCGCTTAGCTGCGCCCAGGCTACAGCGCCTGCGGTCGCATCCTCCTCCGTCCAGAGGCGTCCGTCCGCTTGCATCGGTCGCTGCGCGTGCCGCTCCGCCAGCTTCTGCCGATAGATGTCATGGTAATCCCGTTGGACGCCAATCTCGACCGCATCGTGATCGAACCGCGTGCCGATGTCGTGATAGGCGTCGAGATTGCGCAGATTGGGGCGGATGCGCACGCCGGCGCGGTGCGCGGCCGCCATCTCGGCATAGAGCGCTTCAAGGCTGCGCGTCAGCAATCCGATATCGAACAATGTGCACGTATCGCGGCCAGCGATGAGCCGCTCGCGATAGCTGAGCAGGCTTAGGCGATCCGTCGTGGCAAGGGCGATGGCGCGCTCGCCGAAAGCTTCCGGCGTATCTGTGACCAACTCCGGCAGGCCAGCGGCGCGCACCAAGCTGCCGCATACGCGCGCCGCGAAGCAGCGGCCCGAATACGTGATCACTGGCACGCCCATCCACAACGCGTCCGACGCCGTCGTGTGCGCGCCATACGGCACAGTGTCGAGGAAGAGGTCGGCCAGCGGATAGCGGGCGAGGTGGTGCGCGTTGGCGATCTTCGGCGCAAACACCAGCCGCTCCGGCGTCACGCCCAGCTTCTGCGCTTTTTCGCGCAGGCGCGTGTTGGTCTCGGCGTTGTAATCGAGCAACCACAGTACGCTGTTCGGCGTGCGCGCCAAAATCTGCATCCAGCGCTCGAACGAATAGCGCGTAACTTTGTGCGCTGCATTGAAGCTGCAGAACACGAACGCATCTTCCGGCAGCCCGGCTTCTGTGCGCGTCATGGCTTTGTTGGCAACGACGCGCTTGCGATCATTCGGCTGATAGCAGGGTAGGCGCAGAACCTGCTCGGAATAGTGCATTTCCGCGCCTTCCGGGATCACCCAGTCGTCGCCGATAATGTAGTGGTGATAGGGCGAGCCCATCGTGCCGGGATACCCCAGCCAGTTCACTTGGATCGGCGCCGGACGGCGCGCGAATATGCCAAGCCGTGCTTCGCGTGTGTGACCGTTCACGTCGATGAGGATATCGATCTCATCCGCCGCGATCTGCGCGGCGGCGTCATCGTCGCTCACGCCGCGGAGATTGGTCCAATGTTCGGCGTCAGTCTTGATCCGCTCCGCGATCGCATCGTCGGCGGGTATGCCGATGTAATAAACGAAAACCTCGACCGCGTCCCGATCGTGCGTCTCGAACAATTGCGCCATCAAATAGCCAACCGCGTGCGTGCGCAGGTCCGAGGACACATAGCCAATGCGCAGACGCCGGCCGCCGGGCGCGATCGGCGCATCTCGGCGGTCGAAGCGCGTATTGATGCTCGCGAGCGGCGCGATCTGTTCGGTGTATTCGTGGGCGATTGCCAGCTGCAGCAAGGGATCATCGGCGTAAGCGCAGGCCGAGAGGGGATGGAAGCGTGAAACGAAATCGCGCCGCGTAATCTTCGCCGGCACATCGGCGATCGGCCATTTGCATTGCGCCAGCCGCACCGCGCCGTATTGCTCAAGCACATCGCGCTGATCGGCGCGCAGATCGAGGCATTGGAGCAAAGTGCCTTCGGCGGCCTCCTGCTGATGCGCGTCGCTCAAGACGCGGCTGATCTGTTTCAGCAAGGTGATCTTGTATTCGATCGTGTCGCCAGTGATGGCGCCCATCTTCTCGACGCTGTCGCGCCACATCTCGACCGCTTCGCGCACGGCGCCGCGGCGCTCCATCGCGCTGCCGAGATTGATCGCCGCCGGTGCAAAGGTCGGGTTCACCGCCAGCGCCCCGCGCAGCAGCGATTCCGCGCCGACATCGTCGCCGAGCAGTTGGCAAATCGTCGAGCAATTGAACTGCGCAATGAAGAGCAGCGGATGGCTCTCGTTCATCGCGATCCAGACTTGATAGAGTTGGCGCGCGTGTTCCGGCTGGCCGCTGGCCGAAAGCTGCTGCGCTGCGGCGATCAATTCGTTGAAGGAAAGCTCGCCCGTCGTCGCGCGCTGCAAGGATTGCACAAGCAGGTTCTGCTGCATCGAAACGCGACCCTGGCGAGCGGGCGCGCACCGTTCCGGCTCGCGAATGATCTCATGCGGGCGCGCGCGCGGACGCTTCCGCGATTTGGGTTGTCAGGGCCTTAACGCGGCAATCTCGGGCGCGGCGGTTAGACCGCGCCGAGATACGCTTCGATCTGATCGCCATCGAGGCTGGCGATCTGCGTCGAGGTGAAGGCGTAGAGCTGGGTCGCGTTGAGCGCCTGGATGTTGGTCGTCGACAGGTGATCGAGTTGCGTGGCCGTGAAGGACGGGATCTGGGTCACGTCCAGCGCCGCCCAGCGCGTCGTCGCCAGATCGCTGATCACCGTGTTCGACCAGGCCTGGATCTGCGTCGAGGTCAGCGCCGCGATCTGCGTATCGGTAAATTCGCCGACATCATCCGCGCCCAGCGCCGTCATCTGCGTCGCCGAGATCGCCTTCACCTGCGTGACGGAGAGGGCGGCGACTTGGTTGGCGTCGAGCGCGGCGAGGGCCGTCGTGGTCAGCTTGGCCACTTGCGAGGTCGTGAACGCTGCGATCTGCGTTTCCGCCAGCGCCGTCACGTTAGTATCCGACAGCGCCGCCACTTGCGTGGTGTTCAGCGAAGCGATCTGCGTTTCCGTGAACTCGGCGACGTCAGCCGCCGCCAAGGCGCCAATCTGCGTGACGGTTAGCGCGCGCGCTTGCGTCGTGCTGAGCGCTGCGACTTGATCGGCGTCGAGGGCGGCGAAGCTCGTCGTCTCCAGCGCAGCGACTTGGGTTGCGGCGAGGGCGCCCAGCTGTGTCGCCGAGAAGGCGCTGAGCTGCGTTGCGTCAAGCGCTGCAATATTGGTCATCGCTGCGACTTGCGCGGCTGTCAGCGCTTGCACCTGCGCTTCTGAAAGCGCGCCGACGTTGGTGGCCGAGAGCGCCTTGATCTGTGTCGTGTTCATTGCAGCGATCTGTGTCGCCGCCAGTTCGCCGATGTCGGTCTCATCGAGGCCGGCGATCTGCGTCGTGGTCAACGCGGAGACCTGTGCCGTCGTCATCGCCGCAACTTGGGTGTCGCTCAGCGCCGAGATGTTAGTGGCCGAGAGAGCTTTGATCTGCGTGTCGAGCAGGGCCGCGACTTGCGCGTCCGAAAACGCACCGACGATGTCGGTGGTGAGGTTCTGAACTTGCGTCGTGGCCAGCGCCGCGATCTGGGTCTCAGTGAACTCACCGATATCGGTGCTGTTGAAGGCGTTCACCTGCGTTGCGGTGAGGGCGCGGATTTGGGTGGCGGTGAGCGCGCCGACCTGCGTTGCATCCAGGGCCGAGAGGTTGTCGGTCGAGAAGGCGCGCAATTGCGTCGCCGAAAGCGCCGCAACCTGCGCCGTGGTCATCGCCGCAACCTGCGTCGTGTCCAGCGAAGCGAGCTTGGTCGAGGCGATCGACGAGATTTGCGTCGCTGTCAGCGCCGCGATCTGGGTGTCGGCGAAGGCGGCAAGGTTGGTCGCCGAAATCGTCTGCACCTGCGTTGTCGTCATCGCTGCGATCTGCGGTGCGGTGAATTCGCCGATATCTGTTTCGTCGAGCGCGTTGATCTGCGCCGTCGTCAGCGCGGCGACCTGCGTCGCCGTCAGGGCTTCCACTTGCGTGGCGTCCAGCGCCGAGACGTTGGTGGCCGAAAGTGCCGCCACCTGCGTCGCCGTCAGCGCCGCGACCTGCGTTTCGGTGAGATCGCCGATCGTTGTTTCCGTGAGCGCCGCAACCTGCGCCGTTGTCAACGCCGCGATCTGCGTCACCGTCAGTTCAGCCACGTCGGTTTCGTTGAGCGCCGCGATCTGCGTGTTGGTAAGCGCCGCCACCTGTGTCGTGGTGATCGCCGCGACCTGCGCGGCGTCGAGCGCCGACAGGTTGGTTTCGTTCAGCGCCCGTACTTGGCTGGTGGAAAGGCCAGCGATCTGTGCCGTGGTCAGCGCTGCGGCCTGGGTTTCATCCAGAGATGCGATCTTAGTGACCGACACCGACTGCATCTGGCCGACGGTCATGGCTGCGATCTGTGTATCGACGAGCGCGCTGAAGCCGGTGGCCGAAAGCGCGCCGACTTGCGTCGTGGCGAGCGCCGCGACCTGGGTTTCGGTCATCTCACCCACATCGTCCGCTTCGAAGGCGGCGATCTGGGAGTTGGTGAACGAACGCACCTGCGTCACGTTGAAGGCGCCAAGTTGCTCTGCGTTCAACGCTTTTGCCGCATCGAGCGAGAGCGCTGCGATCTGGGCGCCGGTCAGCGCCGCGGTTTGGGTCGAGGCGAGGGCGGCGATATTGGTTTCGGTCAGCGCGGCGGCCTGCTGCGTCGAGAGCGCCGCCACATGCGTTGCAGCCAGCGCTTGCAGCTGAGTTTCGTTCAGCGCTGCGAGATTGGTGGTCGAGAGCGCCGCGATCTGTGTCGTTTTCAACGCCGCGACTTGATCGGCGGTGATCTCCGCGATGTTGGTCGTGGTGAGCGCGCCGATCTGGCCCGTCGCCAATTGGCCGATCTGCGTCGTGGTCAGTTCGGCCACGTCGTCGGCGCTGAGCGCCGCGATCTGCTGCGTGGTGAGGGCGCCGACTTGCGTGGCGTTGAGCGCCGCAACTTGCGTTTCATCCAGCGCCGAGACTGCGGTCGCGCTGAGGCGTTTGATTTGCGTTGCCGTCAATGCGCCAACCTGGGCGGCGGTGAACTTCGCCATGTCAGTTTCGTCGAGGCCATCGAGTTGGTTCGAGGCGAGGGAAGCGACTTGTGTCGTTGTCAGCGCTGCGACTTGGGTGTCGGCGAAGGCCTGCAAATTGGTGAGCGAGAAGCTCTGCACTTGGGTCGTCGAAAGCGCGGCCAATTGCGTTTCGGTCAGACCGGCAATGTTGGTGGCGTTCAACGCCGCGATCTGGGTCTTGGCGAAGGCGCCAAGCTGGGCGGTGGTGAGCTCGCCGACATCGGTCTCTGAGAGTGCGCCGATCTGTGTGACCGAGAGACGCGCGACTTGCGTCGCGCTCATTGCCGCAACTTGCGTGCTGTTGAAAGCAGAAAGCGCCCCGGTTCCAAAGCGGTTCATTTGCGAAGTCGAGAACGCTGCGATCTGCGTGGCGGTCAAGTCTTCGACGTTCGTCGCGGTGAGGGCGCCGATCTGGCTGGACGTCAACGCGCTGAGCTGCGTCACCGTGAACTCCGCAACGTCCGCGGCGGTGAGCGCGTCGATCTGCGTGTTGGTGAGCGCTTTCACTTGCGTGACGTTCATCGCAGCCATTTGCGTGCCGGTGAGCGCCGACAGGCTCTCGGTAGTGAGCGCACGCAACTGCGAGGCGTTCATGGCGCCGATCTGCGTCGTCGTCAGCGAGGCAAGCTGGGTTTCGGCCAGCGCCGCGACATTGGTGGCGCTGATCGCAGCGACTTGCGTGGCGGTGAGGGCGGCGACTTGCGTCTCAACCAGTGCGCCGAACGTTGTTTCGTTCAACGATCGCACCTGAGTGGCGTTGAGCGCCGCCACTTGGGTCGTCGTCATCTCGCCGACATCGGCGCCCGAAAGCGCCGCGATTTGGGTGTTGGTGAGCGAATTGATCTGCGTCGCGGTCAGTGCCGCGAACTGAGTGGCTTCCAGCGCCGAGAGATTGGTCGCTGTCATTGCCTTGATCTGCGTATCGCCAAGCGCCGCGAGTTGCGTGCCGGCAAGGGCGGTCGCCTGTTCGGTTGTCATGGCGCCGAGTTGGCCGGTCGAGAGGCCGCCGACTTGCGTCACCGTCAGCGCCGCGATCTGAGTATCGGCCAAAGTCGCGAAGTTAGTGTTCGAGATTGCGGCAACCTGGGTTTGGTTGAGCGCCGCGATCTGCGTCTCTAGCATTTCGCCGAGATCGGTTTCGTTGAGACCCGATACTTGCGCCGCCGTCAGTGCGCCAAGCTGCGTGCTGGTCAGCGCGGCGGTCTGCGTGTCCGCCAGCGCCGAGAGGTTGGTGGTAGAGAGCGCCGCGATCTGCGTCGTGGTGAAGGCGGCGACCTGAGTTTCAGCGAACGCGCCGATGTTCGTGGCGTTGAGCGCCCGGACCTGCGTCGTCGTCAGCGCTGCGGCCTGTTGCGTGGTCAGCGCAGCGATCTGCGTGTCGGCGAAATGCGAGAGGTTCGTGCCCGAAAGCGCCTGCACTTGCGTGGCGGCGAGGGCGGCGATCTGGGTCTCGACCAGGCCTTCCACAGTCGTTGCGGTCACGCCGGCGAGCTGGGTCGTGGTGAAGGCCGCAATCTGCGTCGTCGTCAGATCTGCAATGTCGCTGGCCGTGAGGCCGTTGATTTGCGTCGCCGTGAGTGCGCGCACTTGCGTTGCGTTGAGCGCCGTCGATTGGGCCGCGTCAAAAGCATTGAGCGCTTCGGTGGCGAGGCGGCCGATTTGCGTGGCGTTTAGCGCGCCGATCTGCGTCGTCGTCAGCGCCGCGGTATTGGTGGCCGTCAGCGCGCCAACTTGGGTCGTGGAAAGCGAGGTCACCTGCGTCGCGGTCAGCGCCGCGATTTGCGTATCGGCAAGCGAGGCGAGGGTGGTGTTGGTTAGCGCCTTGACTTGGTTCGCCGTCAACGCTGCGACTTGGGTCTCTGAGAGCTCCTCGACCGACGTAGCCGTCAGCGCCTGCACTTGCTGCGTCGAAAGCGCTGCAATCTGTCCGGTGGTCAGTTCGGCGACGTCGCTGCTTGTCAGCGCCGCGATCTGCGTGGCCGTGAAGGCCTTCACCTGCGTGATCGTCATTGCGCCGACTTGCGTCGCGTCAAGGGCCGAGAGCGCGGTGACGTTGATGCGCGCGACCTGCGCCGCCGTGAACGCGGCGTTCATCGAAGGCGGCGACGGCGGTGGTGGAAAGCGAAGCGATTTGCGAAGCGGTCAGCGCACCAGCTTGCGTTTCAGCCATGTTGCCAATCGCGGTCACGCTGAAGTCGCGGACCTGGCGGGTGCTGAAAGAAGCGATTTGGGTTTCGCTGAGCGCGTTGAACTGCGTTTGATCGAAGGCTCCAAGCTGCGTTGACGACAATGTCTGCAACTGCGTGGTGTTCAGCGCCGCGATCTGGGTTTCAGCCAGCGCCGACATATTGGTGGCGTTGAGGCCCTTGATCTGGGTCGCAGTCAACGCCTCGATCTGGGTGCTGCCAAAGGCGGCGATGTTGGTGTCCGAAAGCGCCGCAAGCTGCGTCGCCTTCAAGGCCGCTACTTGGGCTGTCCCCAGCGCATCGACGCTGCCGTCGATGATTTCCGAGAGCGCCGCTGTGTTAAGCGCCTGCATCTGCGTTGTCGTGAGCGCGCCGATTTGAGCGTCGCTGAGCGCGGCGATGTTGGTTTCGTTGAGGCCACGGACTTGGCTCGTCGACATCGCCGCGATCTGTGTTGTAGTGAGGGCTGCGAGTTGTGTGTCGGCCAAGGCCGACAGCGTGGTCGAGGAGATCGCCTGCAGTTGGCTGGCGGAGAAGGCCGCCATCTGCGTGTCGACCAGCGAGCCGAGAGTCGTTTGCGTCAGCGCCTTCATCTGTGCCGAAGTCAGCGCCTGCAGATTGGCGACGGAGAATTTCGAGAGGTCGGCAGCATCCATCGCGCCGATTTGAGCGGCCGTGAACGAGCCGACTTGTGTGGCGTTGAAGGCGCCAATCTGGGTGTCGGCGAGCGCGCCGATCGTTGTCGCCGAGAACGAGCGCAATTGCGTTGTTGAGAAGGCCGCGATCTGCGTCGTCGTCAGCGCGGCGATGTTGGTGTCGTTCAGCGCCTGCAGCTGTGTCGAGGAGAGGGCGCCGATCTGCGTGACCGTGAACTCGACCATGTCGCCGGCGTCGAGCGCCGCGAGTTGGGTCGCGGTGAAGCCGCGCAATTGCGTAGTCGAAATCGCCGCGAATTGGGCGGCGTCGAAAGCTGCGGCGGCGGTTTCGCTCAGCTTGCCGAGTTGGGCGGCGCTAAAAGCTGAAACCTGTGTGTTGGTGAACTCGCCAATGTCATCGGCGCTGAGGCCTTCCACTTGCGCGGTTGTGAGTGAGCCGATTTGTTGTGCGGTGAGGGCGGCGGCTTGAGTTGCGTCGAGCGCGGAAAGATTGGTCGCGGAGAGTGCGCGCACTTGGGTGGTCGCGAAGCCCGCGATGGCCGTGGCTTGGAAGCCTTCGACTTGCGTCTCAGTCAGGACGCCGATCTGCGGCGCGCCGAGCGCCAGCAATTGGGAGGCCGAGAAAGAGACCGAGCTCGAGAAGTTCGGGATCTGCGTGGTGGTCAGCGCTTTGACTTGCGTCGTCGAGAGCGCCGCGACTTGCGTCGCGTCAAGCGCGCCGATGCCGGTGGCGCTGATCGCGGCCACTTGCGTCGAATTGAGGGAGCTGATGGTTGTGGTCGAAAGGCTTTGAATAGCCGTGACCGACAGCGCGCCAATTTGCGCGGCAGACAAACTCGAAATCGTCATTCTCGGACCATCCTGGTCAAGAGAGTCGACATTCGATCGACCCACGCCCCACGCTTTCTGCCGGCGGCACAAAGATGGCGCGTGACGCCAGCTGTATGGTCAATTGGTTTCCGAGTGCTTTAGGTTTAAGAGCGGCCGCGAAGATTTTTGTTCCACGTTTTTTGCGACGGCGTCTCGCGCGTGTGCGCGTAGAGAATAAAGCTAGCCTGCACGCGGATCGGCAGAATTTTCCGCGTCGGCAAAAACTGCCGGGCGCCCGTTCGCGTGCGCTAAAAAATTTTACGGCGGAGTCGATTTCGTTCGCTTCGGTAACGAATTTTCAACGCTGCGATGCTTTTTTTGGAAGCTTAGTGGGTACTCGCCCGCCCAGGCAAAACGCCTGGCTACATCGTCCAGAAGGACCTGACATATGACTAGCGTCAACACGAACTATGGCGCGCTCGTCGCGCTGCAATCCCTCAATCAAACTGGCCGCGAGCTTTCCGAAGTCCAAAACCGCGTGAACACCGGCCTGAAGGTCGCGTCCGCGAAGGACAACGGCGCTGTGTTCGCCATCGCCGAAGGTCAGCGCGCCCGCGTTGCGTCGCTTGGCGCTGTCATGGACGGCATTGATCGCGCTACGTCGGTGATCGACGTTGGTCTGTCGGCCGGCGAGTCCATCGGCGACATTCTGAAGCAATTGAAGGAAAAAGCGGTCGCGGCTCAGGCCACCGACCTCTCGTCCGACCAGCGCGCCGCGCTGCAGGCCGACTTCAACGCCCTGCGCAACCAGGTCGACCAAATCGCCAACGCCGCCACGTTCAACGGCTCGAACCTGGTCAACGGCACCAACATTTCGGGCGGCTCGACGCCGTTCACGGTGTTGACGACCGACTCCAGCGGTGGTTCTTCCGGCCGCTTCACGCTCGCCGGCGAAGCTATGGTCGACGGCAACGCCAACCCGTTCTCCTTGTACGCCAACATTGAAGATGCGACTGGCCTCACCATCGGCGCGACCGATGCGGTCGAGTTCTCGATCACCAACGGCAACGAAACGACGACCTTCACGGTCGACGTCGAAGCGGCCGACACGATCGAAGACTTCATCACGCGCGTTGGCACGCAGTCAGATGGCCGCGTGACCGCCACGTTCGACGCCGAAACCGGCGAGATCAGCTATCACTCGCAGGAACAATTCACCGTCACCTTCACGGACGGCACTGACCCGGCCGATGACGACGGCTTCTTCGACGGCACCGACGACGTGACCGGCACCGCCATGACGCAAGTCGTCGCGCCGGGCGCCGGCTCGAACTCACTGGCCGTGACGGGCTTCAACTTCACGCTCGGCGCCACTGGCCAAGCGCTGGAAGATGTGACCTCGCTGCTCGACATCTCGACCTCGAACGGCGCTTCGGCTGCCGCCACCGCGATCGACGACGCGATCACCGCCCTGAACCGCGATCTCGCGACTCTCGGCGCTCAGTCCAAGGCTTTGGACGTGCAGAAGAACTTCCTCGGCAAGCTCTCTGACTCGATCGAAGCTGGTATCGGCAACCTCGTCGACGCTGACCTCGCCAAGGAATCGGCCCGCCTGCAAGCTCTGCAAGTTAAGCAGCAGCTGGGTGCGCAAGCCTTGTCGATCGCCAACTCGGCGCCGTCGATCGTGCTGTCGTTCTTCCGCTAAACGGAATGGGAAGGTGGGAGGCTTCGGGGCCTCCCACCGATCTCCCGGGTTAGGGCTGAGCCATGGATCGTATCGCTCCAGTGACCCAACCGCCCGAGTTGCAAGTACGAGCGCCGCAACTCGATGCGGAACCAGGGCCGGCCGCGAAAGCGGCCGAACGGCGTTTCGCCGAACACGTCACCTCGCTCCAAGGCAAGGTGTTGCCGGACGACGTCGTGATTCAGCTCGACGTTGAGGCGGGCCGTTTCGTCTCCACGTTGACAGATTCGGTGACAACAGAGACGTTGCGCCGCTATCCAAGCGAGTCTCAGCTCGCTTACGCGCGCGCCGTCATGGCTTATATGCGTGCGCTGACTGTCGGACAGTCGTGAACACGAACGTAAACAAACTCTAAATTTATTTGTTTCGGAAGCGTTAGTGTTAACGTTTCATTAACGATTCTGCTATCAGTTCGCCGCCGCGGTGAAGAACGCTGCGCGCCTCGCTTGGCGCGCGATCCGAAGGGGCGGCTGGCATGGTTTCGAGCATCAATCCCACAAACGCGGGCGTCACGACGCTTGGCGCTGAGACCCGTTACACCAAGCCGCAGACACCGCTGCAGCAGCGCGAAAGCGCGCAAGGCGATCGCGTCGAGCTGACGGCCGCCTCCCTCAACGCCGCGCGCGAGAGTGTTCGCGAAGGCCTGATGCAAGTGCATCAGGCGTTGGCGCTGGGCCAGGACGCACAGGCGATGCTGGTCAAAGCGCAAGAACTCGCGCGCAGCGGCGGCGAAGGCGCCCAAGCAGAACTCGCGACGCTTCTTTCGGGATTCGTAGAGCGCGTTGAAAAGGCGATGGCCGAAGGCGCGCGCCTAGTGTCCGGCGAGACGGTGAACGTGCAAGCTGAACCCGGCGCCAGCCCGGTCAGCGTCGACGGCTTCGACATGCGTCTCGGGGAAGAAAGCGCGCTTGGCCTGACGGCGAATGCAAAGGTAAGTGATCCGGCTTTGGCGCAGGCGGCGCAGCGCGGGCTTGAGGCGCTGCAAGAGGCGATGAGTCAATTGCTCGACAGCGCCCGCGCGTTGGAAGCGCATCAAGGCTTTCTGGGTGCGGCGCAGAATACGAGCGCTGTGCGCCACGATCTCGATGCGGATGGCGCGCGCTTGTTGGCGCTGCAGGTGCGCCAGGGGCTCGAAGCCTCACCGAGCATCGCCATCGCTAACGCTGAACCGCAAGCCGTGCTCTCACTCTTTCGAGCTTAGAGCGGGCGCCAGTTATTGGTGCTGATCTCGATCAGCTGGCCGCCAGCATAATCGTGCTCATCTTCGCTATCGGCGCGAAAGCGCCGCCATGCGCCAAGAGCGGTCTGCACGCCTTTGAGCAACACGATTAATACGAGACCCAAAAGCGCGGCGCCGGCGATGATCAGCGTCGCCATGAGGTCTTGCGTCATGGTCAGCTGGCCGCGCGCTGCTTCGACGAGGCGCCCATCGCGCGGCAAGCGTTTGGCTGCGGCAACGGCGCGATCACCAGCAGCCTGCGCAAGTAGTTCGAGCCGGGGTAGGTCGCGGAGCGAAGTCGCGTGAGTCAAAAGCGCTGCTGCGCCGGAGGGTGATGTCGCGGCGCTAATGGCGCCAAGTTGCTCGAGGAAGGCGCGTGCGGCGGCGGCGCGTTCAGGCGTAGCGATTTCGCCGAAGGCGGCGCTCGCATTGGCGAAGCTGCCAGCAGCCGCACCTTCTGCGCGCGCGCGCGCTGCATCGCGAAAGGCCGCTAACGGCATGGCGTCATTGAACAGCGCCCGGATTTCGGCGCCCAATGCTTGGGGAAAATCCTCGCGGCGGCTGGCGTCGAGCAGCACTTGGATGCCGATCGCCATATTGGGCGAAAGGTCGCCGGCTAGACCTAGGCTGAAGCCGGTGAGCACAAATTGCAGCGTGTCGGTTTCGGGCTCGGCCAAGAGCGCGCGCGCCAAAAGCTCGAAATCCTCGGCTGTCCCCGCCGGCGTGGGCGCTGCCGCCGTCGTATTTGCGTCGCGCTGCGAAAGCAGGGGGCCCGCCGCCTCGTACCGCGCCCGTGTGCTGGGGGTTAGCAATTGCAACGCTGCGATCTCGAGTTCGGCGTCATTGGCATCGGCTTGGTTCAACACTTGCGCCGCACGGCGGGGCAGAATACCGGCGCCGGAGAGCAGAAACCCGCGCGCCGCGTGCACGTCGTTGGCGCGCAATTCCATATCGACGAGGCCGTCCCACTGGTTCTGGCGGTCGAAATCTACCTGGATCAGTTCGCCATTGAGCCGCGCGACCCGCAGCGCCACAGCGCGTGCGCCTTGGTCGGAGAATTCGTAGGCATAGAGATTATCGCGCGCGATTACGATTAACGCAGCGGCGCCGGCGAGCGGCAATAGAAGCAGGCAAATGTTGAACGCAAGCGCACTCAGCGCGCCATCGAGGCCGCGCCGCCGCTTCCGTTGCGCCCGCTGAGGGCGCCACGCACTTGAAACTTTCGAGTGCTTCATGCCTCGCCCAAAGACCGCAACGCTACAAGAACGGCGCCAAAGCCACAGGAGCAACATGAATTGCAGGAAAGGCGAAGTCGTCCCCGGATCGGGGTTTTTTCGCGGCGCGCGTTAAGCGTTGCGGTCGATGATCGTGGGGATTGCGCCAGTGGGTGTCTCGATTGCGCCATTCGCGCCATAGCCGCCGCCGGCGCCGCGCTGACGCACGACCTCCTCGGCCATCGCCTGCACGAGCCCTTCGCTGATGAGCTTAACGGCGTTAAGGGCGGTCTCGTGTGCGGCTAAGCTCTCATGCAACTTAACAGTGCGCTGGCGTAGTGCGGAAAGCAGCTCGGGGGGCGCAGCTTCGATCAGGCTCGGCTCCTGCTTGATGCGCGCAAGTTCGAGCCGATAGGCATTCGAGAGGCGGTTCTTCTCGTCTGCTTCAGCGCCTTCGAGCGGCGGTAGGCGCGCGTCGATCCGGGCGGCCTCAGCATTGATGAGCGTGGTCAGCCGCTCCGTCAAAAGGATCAGTTGCTCAGCGCGATCACGGCAATCGTCAGCGATCAGCGCCATCGGCGGCCTCCGGCGGAATGGTCATGCCCTGCATGCGCAGCATTTCGCGTACCACGGCGTCTGCGATGCCTATGCCTCCAGCTTGACTGATCGCTTCTGCATATCGCTCAACGAGCATCGGCCGAAACATCTGTTCGCCCTGGCCGCCGCCGCCGAGGCCATCTGTGCTGAGGCTCTCAAACATTGGGGCGAGCATTTCAGAGAGAAACACCGACTCAAATTCTTCAGCCGCACGACGGATTTCGTCCGGGACTTGCGGCGGCGTCGCGGCGCGTTGCGCTGTTGAAAAGGTCAGCGGCGCTCCGGGAAGCGCGCCAGGAAGCGCGATAGGGCCAGTCATTACATCACTTCGATTTCAGCTTGGATCGCGCCAGCGGCTTTCAGTGCCTGCAGGATCGAGATCATGTCGCGCGGCGTGACACCGAGCGCGTTGAGGCCGTTCACCAGCTGACGCAATTGCACGCCCCCGGGCACGATCACCAGCCCGCCTTCTTCTTCCTCAACTTGGACGCCGGTGTCAGGAACAACCACGGTCTCGCCGCGGCTCAGCGGCGCGGGCTGACTGACGAACGGATCTTCTGTGATCGATATCGTGAGATTGCCTTGCGCGATGGCGACCGTGGACACTTTCACGTTCTCGCCCATGACGACGATGCCGGAACTCTCGTCGATGACGATGCGCGCAGGCGTATCGACTTCCACTTCCAGATTTTCGATGCGTCCGACTAGGGAAACCATGTCGCCCGCATAATCGGCCGGTCGGCGCAACACGACGGTGCCGGGGTTCGATGCGCGCGCAGCGTCAGCCCCAACAGTCGCGTTGATTACCGAAGCGATGCGTTGCGCAGTGGTGAAGTCCGGATTGCGGAGGGCGAGGCGCAGTTCCTGTGCGCCGGCGATATCAAACTCGATCTCGCGTTCGACAAGCGCGCCAGATGCAATCCGTCCCGCCGTCGGCACGCCGCGCGTCACTGAACTGCCGGATTGCCCGGCAGCTTGAAAGCCGCCAATAGCCAGCGGGCCTTGTGCGACCGCGTAAACTTGCTGGTCCGCGCCCATCAGCGGCGTGACCAACAACTGACCGCCAGCCAGACTGCGTGCGTCGCCCAGCGCCGACACCGTAACATCAATGCGCGAGCCTTGGCTCGCAAATGGCGGGAGGTTCGCCGTCACCATAACGGCGGCGACGTTGCGGGTGTTCAGATTGCCGTTGGACGCGTTGACGCCCAGCCGCTCCAGCATCGAGGCCAAGCTCTGGCGTGTGAATGGCGAGTTGCGCAGCGAGTCTCCGGTGCCGGCGAGGCCGACGACCAGCCCATAACCAACCAGCTGGTTCTCGCGGACGCCTTCGAAGTCGGCGACATCTTTAATGCGCGGCCCGGCCCAGGCATTGGGTGCGGCGAACGGCGATGTCATCGCCGCGATAGATGCGACGGCCAGGAGCGCCGAGCGCGCAGCGCGGGAGGCAAATCTCATCTGAGCGATACGCAGCCAGTTCGGTTAACGAGGCGTTCAAGCCCGAAACGTTAAGCGATCGGAAACAGGCGCAGCGGAAGGTCCGCGCTATGAAGATCGAAGGCGGCCGCGGAGTCGGCTCAACATCGGGATCGAAACGAGCCAACGCCAGCGCAGCGGGCGGCTTTTCAGTGCCGGTCGACGGCGCGGCGAAAGCGTCTTCGGCCGCGCCGTCATCCAGCGTCACGGCACTGGACGCGATTCTGGCCCTGCAATCCGAGGAACCTTCCAATCAGCGCCGTGGCCGGCAGTCCAGGCGGGGCCGTGAGGCGCTTGATGTGCTGGAAAAGCTTGAACAGGCCCTCGTCTTAGGGCACGCGCCGGGAGCATTGAGGGCCGAGCTGGAACGGGTCCAGAAGGGCGCCGAAGCAACCGGGGAGGCGGGGCTCGATGAGGTCCTGCTGGAGATCGATATTCGCCTTGCGGTGGAGGCCGCCAAGCTCGACCGCATGCTCGGTCGCGCCTGATGCTGCATCGCAACGCCCGGAAAACAGAAGAAGATTGGCGCCGTCCTTGCTCAATGGACGGCCCATGGGAGCAACGCTATAAGGCGGCGCCTCGCTGAGCGCCGGGAGTAACGACATGGGTTCGACCGTGACGAAAGACTATCGCCCGAGCGACGACGAGCCGTTCATGAATGAGCGGCAGCGGGAGTATTTCCGAGGCAAGCTTTTGGCTTGGAAGCAGGAAATCCTGGAAGAAAGTCGCTCCACGATCGCGACTTTGCAGCAGGATACGGTCGCTGAAGCCGACCTTGCGGACCGGGCCACGAGCGAGACCGACCGGGCGCTCGAACTGCGCACCCGAGACCGCCAGCGCAAGCTGATCGCCAAGATCGACGATGCTATTCGCCGGATCGAAGACGGGTCGTACGGGTATTGCGAGGAGACGGGTGAGCCGATTTCGCTCTCCCGCCTGGACGCGCGTCCGATCGCGACGCTCTCTCTTGAGGCGCAAGAGCGCCACGAGCGCCGCGAGCGCGTCCACCGCGACGACTGACCTCGGATTTGCTGCGTTTGGTAGTGTAATGCTCTTTACCGGTCCGGGCCGTTGGATATGATCCGCCCCGAATTTGAGGTGGAGAGGTACCCTATGCGTATTGCGGTTCTGGTTTTTGCAGCTGCGGTGATGGCTGCCGCCCCCGTGTTAGCGCAGACCACCCCCACGATCCCGCCGTCGCCGACGGCCTCGGAAACCACCTCCGAAACGCCGACCGAAGGCGACACGCAAGCCATGAACGCCGGCAACGATGGCAGCGAGCAGATTTGCCGAACCATCCAACGCACCGAGAGCCGTCTGCGTTCGCGCCGTGAGCGCATTTGCATGACGCGCGCGCAGTGGGAGCAGCAAGAGCGCGACGCTGCTGAACTTGCCCGCGGCAGCGGCGTGCAGACTCGCCGCGACCAATAAGGCTCGCGCTGGTAATTTTGAACGATTAGGCTGCGTCGATGCTTCTGCACGACGCAGCCTTTTCGTATCTGCACTTTGTATTTGCGCTGATCCTTGCTGGCGCGCTGGCCGCTGAAGTTTTCGTCCTACGGCTGCCGGTCGATAACCGCGTTGCGCGGCTCCTGCTGCGGATCGACCTTTTCTACGGCATCTCGGCAGTCGGCGTGATCCTCGCCGGGGTGGCCCGCGTCGTCTGGGGCGTGCGGGGCGCCGAGTTCTATATGGCGCAGCCTTTCTTCTGGGCGAAGATGGCAGTGTTTCTCGTCATTGGTGTGATCTCCGCGATCCCGACACGCCGCTTCATGCGGTGGGTGCGGGAGGCCAATGCCACGCCGGCCTTTATGGCTGCTGAGGCCGATGTTGCGCGCATGCGCCGCCTCGTGATGATCGAGCTTCATCTCCTGGCGCTTGTGCCGTTGTTCGCGGCGCTGATGGCGCGCGGAATCGGTAGCTAAACGCTCCACATCTCACACATCCGCGCTAAGCTCCCATAAAAGACAAAAAGGGAGGACGGCGTGGCCGCATCACTAAAGCCAGAAGAGTTCGATCAGATGCCGACGCTCGGGCATTTGGCGCGCCATCATGGCCGAACCCGGGGCGGGCAGATCGCGATGGTGTTTGAGGGGCGCACCACCACCTACGCCGACCTCGACCAGCACACCAACCAAGTCGCCAATGCGTTGATGGCGGCTGGCGTCGAGCCGGGCGAGGCGATCGCTTACCTCGGCAAGAATAGCGATCATTATTTTGAGCTTGTCCTCGGCGCCTCGAAAGCGGGCGTAGTGATGGCGCCGATCGGCTGGCGCCTGGCGCCTGGCGAAGTCGCTTACATCCTCGACGATACAAAAGCGAAGATGCTGTTCGTCGGTCCGGAATGCATGGAGTGCGCGCACGCCGCGCTTGAGATCGCGCAAGGCTCGCCTCAACTCATTGCCATGGAGACGACGCCGCATGATGCCCCGACATATGAAGCTTGGCGCGATGCGCATCCGGCGCGCGATCTGAATATCGAAGTGGAGCCGCAGGCGACGACGCTGCTGCTCTACACATCAGGCACCACCGGCCGCCCAAAGGGCGTGAT
>LNEK01000035.1 GCA_001464425.1 Alphaproteobacteria bacterium Ga0077535 | reverse complement strand
AATCTTGTCGCCATGCCGGCCGCGCACATTGGCGGCACCGGTTGGGGGCTTGTTGGCCTGATCAACGGCGTGAAGAACATCGTCACGCGGGAGTTCAACCCGGTCGACGTGCTTGAGATCGTCGCCAAGGACCGCATCGCCAAGATGTTCATGGTGCCGGCGGCGCTGCAATTCATCGTTCGGATGCCGCGCGCGCGTGAGATCGATTATTCGAGCCTCACGCACATCCTCTATGGCGCATCGCCAATGCCGGTCGACCTGTTGCGTGAGTGCATGGAGGTGTTTGGCTGCGGTTTCGTGCAGCAATACGGCATGACCGAAACCACCGGCACCATCGTTTATCTGCCACCAGAAGATCACAATCCGAAAGGCAACAAGCGCATGCGCTCGGCCGGCATTCCGATGCCTGGCGTCGAGATCGCCATCCTTGGCGCAGATGGCGTCCGCCTCGGCCCCAACGAGATCGGCGAAGTCGCAACCCGCAGCCAGGCCAACATGAAAGGCTATTGGCAAAAGCCTGACGCAACGACCGCGACCGTGGATAATGAGGGGTGGCTGCGCACGGGAGATGCCGGCTATTTGGACGAGGACGGCTATCTCTACATCCAGGATCGCATCAAGGACATGATCTGCTCTGGTGCGGAGAACGTCTACCCGGCCGAAGTCGAAAACGCGATCCACGGCCACCCGCACGTCGCCGAAGTCGCCGTCATCGGTGTGCCCGATGATACCTGGGGCGAGGCGGTGAAGGCCATTGTGGTGCCGAAGCCGGATGTGACGCCCGACGCGGCCTCAATCATCGAATTCGCGCGCTCACGCATCGCGCATTACAAAGCGCCAAAAACGGTGGACTTCCTCGATCGTCCTCTGCCGCGCAATGCGTCGGGGAAGATTCTCCGCCGCGAGCTGCGTGACCCGTATTGGGTGGGCCGCGAGCGGAACGTGAATTAGTTCACGTCGCCACCGCGGCCTTGATGGAGATAGCTCTCATCAAAGTCGCCGGCTTGCTTCAGGCCTTCCCAATCGACGATCTCGTGTACGTCACCTTGCGACGCGATTAGATTCTCGCGCCGCAATTGCTGGAGCACGCGATTGACGTGGACGGTCGAAAGCGCCGTGGCGTCGCCCAACTCGGATTGCGTCATAGGCAAACGGAATGAGTCCGTTGCCGCGAGGCCGAGACTCTGCATTCGGATGAATACCTCGCAGAAAAGGTGCGCGATGCGCTCGTAAGCGCTGCGGCGGCCGACATTGGCGACCCAATCACGAAAGATCGCAGCGTCGATCAGCGCATGTTTGAGAAAGAGCTGCCCCAGTGCGGGATGCTCCGCCCAAAGCGCCTTCATCGCTTCGTGGGGAATGAACGCGGCGCGCACCACGGTGAGTGCGCTAATGCTGTGGTCCATCACTTCGAGTTGCAGACTTTGCAGATCGGGCAAGTCGCCAGTGAAGCAGATGGATAGGATCTGGCGCTTGCCGCCAGACACCAGCTTATAGCGGCACGCCATACCGCGAACGATCAGGCAGCATTCCTTTGGTCTATCGCCCTGGCGCACAAGATCGGCATCGTCTGCGAAGTCGCGCACGCGCATCGGCAGCGCGCGCACTGCAGCCTTATGCTCGTCCTCAAGCTTGCCGTGAGCGCCGAGGCGCTGGATCAAGCGCTCGTGTGGTGTGTCTAGGTTCATGCAAGGGAACTAGGGCGATTGTTCCGGACGGCAATAGCCTACCAGGGCGAGATGGCGTCCCCTAGGCGCTGGCCCCAGCCGGGCCGCTGCACAGCGCTGATCGAACCGCGCCCGCCGTAGGAGATGCGCGCCTCGGCAATCTGGGTGTGGTTGATCTTGTTGTCGCTGGTCACGTCTTCTGGACGGATGATGCCGCTGACTGTCAGTTCGCGAAGCTCGCCATTGATGCGAACTTCTTGGCGTCCTGCGATAACCAGGTTGCCGTTCGGCAAACGATCGACGATCACGGCTGCGACGGTGAGTTCGATCTTTTCTTCCCGGTTGATCGCGCCCGAACCGCGATGCTCAGAGTCCGCGTCGGCGCTGATCATGTTGGCCGGATCGAAGGCGTTGTTGAACACTTGGCCGGCTATGCTCTCAAGCCCGAAGAAGTTGCTCACGCCCGCGGACGTCGAAGCTTGGCGATTGCGGTTCGACGAGTTCGAAAGCTCGGCGCTGTCGTCGATCTCGATCTCGACCGTGAGAATATCGCCGATGCGTGATGCGCGCTGATCGTTGAAGAAACTGCGCGAGCCGGCGCGCCACAGCGAGTTTGGCGCAGGTGATTCATAAGCAGCGGGCGTTGGTTGCGGCATGGTTTGCTGGTCGCCGCCCGTGAGCGCGGCTGGCGTGCCCACCGGATGCAGGTGCGGCGGCGCCATGGCGCGGCGCGCTGCATCATATGCGACGCCAGGGGCAGCTACAGCGTCCTGAGCGACGGATCCTGCGCTGGCGCAGCCTGTGGCGCCGGCAGCGAGGGCGAGCAGGACGAGTGCGCGCATTGAGGTGTCTTTGATCATGGGTTTGCCTCTGCGGCGCCGGGGCCAGTGACGATGGCGTCGATCGTTCTGTTGGAGGAGGTGTTTTGAAAGCGAACGCTTTGGCCGACAGCGCCGTCTTCGAGTGCGCGCGCCCGCATCGTCAGTGACATGCCAGGCGCGGCATACACCAATGTCACCATTTCACCGCGGCGCACCGCAGCTTCCGAAACACTGTGTCCGCCAGAGTTCGATGCTGGCAGAGTTGCGCGTGCCCCGCCTGGGCGCACAACGCGCACGACATTGACGCCGGCGGGCGGTGTGAAATCGAGTCCTGCGGCCGAAGCTGCAGCCACGAGCACTGGCATAGAAAGCGAAGTGAGTTGGCCTGCAGGCGGCGCCGGCGCGATGGCGCGGCCGGCGATGTCGGCCGGCACGCCTTCGAACACATCGCCCATTGTGATCGCGGGGCCATTGGTTTCCGCGCGCGCGCGCAACGTGACTGGATCTGCGTGCGCGACCGCGGCAGCGAAGAAGAGGTAGATGCAAGCGAGGAGGGTGAGTGAACGTAGCATGTGTGTCAGCTCCCTCAGCGCAGCTGCGTCGTGGATTGAAGCATCTCGTCCGCCGCCGTGATCACGCGTGCGTTCATCTCGTAGGCGCGCTGCGCCACGATCAGCGCTGAAATTTCCTCAACGGCGTTGACGTTCGAAAGTTCGAGATAGCCCTGCATGATCGTGCCGAGGCCGGGCGAGCCCGGCGTCGCCGTGTTCGCTGTGCCGGACGCTGGCGTTTCCAGGAAGAGATTGTCGCCGATGGCTTCGAGGCCCGCCGCGTTGATGAAGCTTGCAATCTCGATCTGGCCGACTTGTTGCGGATCGGTCTGGCCGGCCATCGTGACTTCAACGATGCCGTCGCGCGTGATCTGGATCGCGGTGGCTTCCTGCGGCACCGTGATTGAAGGCTCGAGTGCATAGCCGTCCGCGGTCACCATCGCGCCGTCAGCGTTCACCGCAAGATTGCCGGCGCGCGTGTAGGCGGTCTGGCCCGAGGGCAGTGTGATCTGAAAATAGCCGCGGCCGTTGATGGCGAGGTCGTACGGATTTGCAGTCGCGGCCATGCCGCCTTGTTCTGTGACGCGGCCAACCGCATCAGCGCGCACGCCGATACCGATCTGGATACCGAGCGGTAGTACCGAGCCTGATGCAGACGAGGTCGAACCGGGCCGCTCCATGTTCTGATAGAGCATGTCCTGAAACTCGGCGCGTTGGCGCTTGTAGCCGGTCGTGTTCATGTTCGCGATGTTGTGCGAAATGACATCGACGTTCAGTTGCTGAGCTTGCATGCCGCTGGCGGCGATATTCAGTGCGCGCATCGTGGGACGTCCTCTATGCTTTAGCGAGCAAGCCGCTCGATCGCGCGCTGACGCAGATCATCGGCGTTCGAAACAATTTTCGCCGCTGACTGGTAAGCGCGTGAAATTTCAATGAGACGGGTGAGTTCAAGGACGGGCCGAACGTTCGACCCTTCGAGCGCGCCTTGCAGCACGACGCCTTGAAACTCACCCGCCGCTTGTCCTTGCGCGTCCCAAAGGTTGTCCCCGACCTTTGCGAGCGCGCCCGGTGCGGCAAAACTCGCCACACCGATGCGGCCGGCTTCGACACCGGCCACGCTAATAGCGCCGTCGCGGCCGATCACCCCCCGGAGCTAAGGACTGCGCGGCCATCGCTGGTCACGAGCCGTCCTTCCCCCGTTAAACTGAACGCGCCATCGCGCGTGTACATGGTCTGGCCGCCAGGGCCCTCGACCATGAAGAAGCCTTCGCCTTCGAGCGCGACGTCGAGCGTATTGCCCGTCATCGCGATCGGGCCTTGCGTCATGTTGTGCATGACGCCGATGTCGCGCACGAAGCGGATCTCGCGCGGGTCGGCGTCGGCGTGTGCGGTGGTGCGCTCTGCTTCTTCGAGCAGCATGCCGTCCGCCTTGAAGCCGGTGGTCGCGACGTTGGCGAGATTGTTGGCGGCAACATCCATGCGTCGTTGCAGTACGCGTTGCGACTGCAGGCCAAGCATGAGTTGGTTATCCATGCGCATTAACCACGCAAGCGCCGTGCCACCCCGCCGGCCCTTGATTTTTATGGGGTCAGGGCAGGCGCTATGGTGAATTGGCTCGGCTATTTCTGCCGTCGCCCGGCAAGTTCTGCCGGGTTGCTACCAATCCTTAACCAGAGCTTGCGCACGAAGGGCGAAGGTTAGTCCGCGGGCGATTCCATGTTCGGCAAAGGCAAGAAGAAGAAAAAGGGCGAAGCACCGGAGGCCGATGAGGCCGAAGGCGCAACGCCGCCGGCTGAAGGCGAGGAGGGCGCGGAAGGCGAAGCGCCTGCCAAGAAGAAGATGTCGGGCAAAAAGCTCATCCTCTTCATCGTGCTGCCGGCTGTGCTCGTTCTCGGCGGCGGCGGTGCGGCCGCTTATCTGCTGCTCTTCCAGGGCGGCGGCGCGGAGCAACATGCCGAGGCTGAAGGCGGTCACGGCAAAGCTAAGGGCGGTGGTCACGGCGAGGAGGGCGCGGGTGAAGCTGTTCCAGGTCCGAACGGAACGATGATCAGTTACGGCGAGGACGTCGTCTTCGTTGCGCTCCCGGAAATGCTGGTGAACATCACCGGCCCCGATGGGCGTCCGGCTTATCTGAAGCTGAAGCTCACGTTGGAAGCGCCCGACGATGCGACGGTCACCGCGCTCGGCGAGCACGTGCCGCGTATCAGCGATCAATTCAACGGCTTTCTGCGCGAAATGCGCACCGATGATCTCGCTGGCTCGGCTGGCGCTTATCGCTTGCGGCTTGAATTGCTGCGCCGCGTGAACCTGACGATCGCGCCGCTTCACATCAACGCCGTGCTGATCGAAGAAATGCTGGTGCAATAGGCATGAGCGCCGATCCCGCACCAGCCGCTGAAGAATGGGCCGCCAGCGGCGCCAACGACGGCGCCGAGGAGGCGCAGACGCCGGAGCGCATCCTCAATCAGGACGAAATCGACAGCCTGTTGGGTTTCGGCCTGGGCGACGATGACGCCAGCGGCAAGACCGGCGTGCGCGCAATTATTAACTCAACGCTCGTCTCCTACGAGCGATTGCCGATGTTGGAGATCGTGTTCGACCGCCTCGTGCGGTTGATGACGACGAGCCTGCGCAACTTCACATCTGACAACGTCGAGGTCAGCCTTGACCAGATCAGCTCGGTGCGCTTCGGCGATTATCTGAACTCCATTCCGCTGCCGGCGATCATTGCCGTTTTTCGCGCCGAGCAACTCGACAATTTCGGCCTCGCGACTGTTGATTCCAGCCTGATCTATTCGATCGTAGATGTACTGCTCGGCGGACGCCGCGGCGGCACGGCGACTCGTATCGAGGGCAGGCCCTACACCACGATCGAGCGCATGCTGGTGACGCGCATGATCGAGGTCGTGCTGCAGGACGCCAAGCAGGCCTTTGCGCCACTGACGGAAGTCACCTTCAGTCTTGACCGGATCGAGACCAATCCTCGTTTCGCCGCGATTGCGCGTCCGCCGAATGCAGCGATCCTTGTTAAGTTGCGCATCGATATGGAGGATCGCGGTGGGCGCCTTGAGCTGCTGTTGCCGTATGCCACGCTCGAGCCGATCCGCAAAATGCTGTTGCAGCAATTCATGGGCGAGAAGTTTGGCCGCGACAATATCTGGGAAGGCCACCTCGCCAGCGAACTCTGGGCCACCAAGGTCGAGGTTCGCGCTGTGCTCGATGAGCACAAGCAGCCTTTGCGCAAAGTGCTCGATCTAAAGGTCGGCGACACGTTGATGCTGGATGTCGGTCCCGATGCGCCGGTGACGCTGAAATGCGGCGCTGTTGATCTCAGCCAAGGCAGGGTTGGCCGCATGGGGCAATCCTTAGCCGTGCGAATCGAACGGCCAATCGCGCAGGCGACGCAGCAAGCCGTTATGAAACTTGGAGGGCGCTCATGAGTCCGCTCACTCTCGTCATTGAAGTCGTGCTCGCAATCATGTTGGCTGCGTGCCTCTATTATTTTTGGCGCCTCGACAAAAGGCTCGCTGAACTCCGCTCGGGGCAGGACGGCGCCTTGCGCGCCGCGGCTGATCTCGCGCAAGCCACGGCGCAAGCAGAAGCGGCCGTGCGCACTTTGCGCGCCACCGCGAGTGACGCTGGGCGCGACCTGCAAGCCCGCATCAACGATGCGCGCGCGACCGCTGATCGCTTGGGGCTTGGCGCGGGGCGTTTGCGCTCGGGCGCTGATGTCGGCGCCGGCGCTGGCGCACGTGGGCGTATCTGATGCGCTTCACGCTCGGCAAACCGAAACCAGCAAAACCGGCAAGAGGCGTCCGCCTCATGCCGGCGGCAATGGCGACAGTCGCCGTTGTGTTGGGCCTTAAAGCGGTCGCGATGGCTGAGGTGGTTGCCGAGACCGCCTCGGGCGAGCATGCCTCCAGTGAACCCCACGCAGCGACGGCCACTGCGGAAGCTGCGGCGCCTGCCGCCAATCAATGCGCAGCGCCTACGCTCGCTGAACTAGCGGGCCTGAGCGCGGCCGAGGTCCAGGTGTTGCAGGCGCTCTCCGAGCGGCGCGAGCAACTCGATGCGCGTGGCGAGCAATACGAGACGCAAGACGAACTGATGCTCGCGGCTGAACGGCGTTTGGACGAGCGCCTCACAGAGCTCCGCCGCCTCGAAACGCACGTAAACGATCTTCTCGGCCAACTCGACGAAGCCCAGGAGCAACGTCTCGCGAGCCTCGTCGATGTTTATCAGCGCATGCGCGCCAAGGATGCGGCCACCGTGTTCGACGGTTTGGAGGACGATGTTCTGGTGCAGGTAGCGAGCCGGATGCGGCAGGCAAATCTTGCCGAGGTCATGGGGCGCATGGAGCCCGAGCGCGCGCGTGCGCTGACCCAATTGCTCGCCGACCGTGCGCGCCCGCCAACTGGCGGTGATGATTTGTTGTCGCGCTCTCGCGCGGCCGGGCAAGGGCAGGGCCAGACCGCTGCTGGCGCAGGCCGTTAAACCGCCGCTTAACCGCAGCACTGAACACTGGAGTGCGGCTCACAAACGATGAAGTCTTTGCGCTCTCCCTTGGCGATCGCCACGGCGGCCTTAATGGCCACGCCGGCGACAGGCCAGCCGATGCAGCTTACGCCGCCGGCAGAGACGCGCGAGTCCGTGTCGGAAGAGGTCGTGCCGCCGCCTGCGGCGCCGGCGCCAGCTTCTGCGACGGCGTCAATCCCGTCCACCACAACAGAGCCGCCGGCCGAACTGCGCGGCGCAGCGCCGCTGCCGCCAGATGTCAACATCGCCGCCACGGCCCCATCACCCCCGCCGCCGCCTTCACCACCACCAGCGCCTGCGTCTGAACAGCGGGCTTCTGCGCCGACGCCTGCGCCACCTCCTGCGCCGCCGCCACCGCCGCGCATGGTTTCCGTGCCTAACGCAACCGTTCGCGTTGGCCTGCAGGAAGAGTACACGCGCTTGGCTTTTCAGTTTGAAGGCGTGACGACGGTGACGCCGTTGGCGCAAGGCAGCCGACTTGAATTGCGCTTCTCGCGCGCCGCAGACATCGACATCGCCGAACTGCGCGCCTCGCCACCGCGTTTCGTGCGCGAAGTGCGGCGCACCAGCGCCGCTGGCGCGCCGGTAAGGCTGACATTGGTGCTCGATCCGGGCGTGCGTCAGCGCCACTTCGCCGACGGCAATCGCGTCGTCGTTGATCTGCTCGCGCCAGACGCTGCGACCCAGGCCTCCACCGCTGCTTCAAACGCGCGCGGTGAAACACCAGCGCCAGCGCCCGCGGCGCCGCCCGTGCGCGGCACCGCGCGCGTGCGTTTGGTTGAGGAAGCAAACGTCACCCGCATCGACGTCACCTGGCCGGCGCCCGCGCGCGCCGCGGCGTTCCGCCGTGGCGAGGCGATCTGGCTATTGTTCGACGCAACCGGCAACGTTGATCTCGCTGGCGTCACGCGCGCCGGGCGGCGGCACCAGGACGTTGAAGTGGTGCGCGGCGAAGGCGTCATCGGTCTACGCATTCCGGCGCCGCCAGATATTTTGTTGTCCGCCGCGGCGCACGATGGCGTCTGGTCGTTCACCCTCGCTGCCAATGCCGCGACTGCAGAGCCTGCTCAGCTGGTGCGCGAAGTTCAAAGTGATGGCCGCGCCCAACTTGTTGCGCGCTTCGGCCGCGAAGGCGCAGTGCGCTGGATTGCCGATCCGGAGATAGGCGATCGTATCGCCGTTGCCCTTATCGGCGGCCCGGCGCGCGGCATAGATACGCGCCGTGCCACGATCGAAGCTGCGATCTTGCCTGCCGCACACGGTGCGGTGATGGAGCCGCGGGCAGACGGCGTCACGGCCGTGTTCGAGCAAGGCAATCTTGTCGTGAGCCGCGGCGGTGGCCTGCTGGCGGCGGCGCCCGCGGCAGACGCGCAAGGGCTCAACGCGGCGATGCTCGAAGCGGCGATGGAGACCGGCGCTGATCCATCGATGGCGCCGTCTGGGCAAACGCTTGTCGAAGTGCGCGAGCAAATGGACGAGCTTATGCGCCGCGCCGCTGACGAGGGCGTCCGCGAAGGCGCGCCGGTTGAAGCGCGGATGGAGCTGGCGCGCTTCCTGCTGCGCAACGAACTTGCGGCCGAGGCCCTCGGCGCGCTGCGTATCGCGGCGATCAATCAGGGCGAACTGGTCGAGATCGATCCGCAGTATCGGCTGATGCGCGGCGCCGCGAACGTCATGATGGGCCGCACAGCGGCTGCAATGCCGGATCTGACCGCGTCGGCGCTCGCAAACAATCCGTCAGCGGCGTTGTGGCGCGGTTATGCCGCCGCGCAGCGCAAGGAATGGAGTGAGGCGCGGCGTGAACTGGAGCGCGGCGCTGCGGGCCTTGAAGAGTATCCGCCGAGCTGGCGGGCACGCTTTCAATTGGCGCTGGCGGAAGCTGCGCTCGAACTGAATGATCACGCTGCCGCCGAAGCTGCCGCGCGCGCGGCGTTCGGCCAAGCCCCGGATGAAGTGCTCCGTTTACAAGCGCGCTTGATCGAAGCCCGCCTCACCGCAGTGCGGGGCGATGTACCCCGCGCGCTGGTGATGCTCGATGAACTGGGCCGCGCGCGCGATGAGGAGGTCGCTGTACGCGCGGCCGTCGAGGCGATCCGTCTGCGCCGCGCGACCGGCGCAATGCGTGCGCTCGATGCGGTTGAGCCGCTTGAGGCGTTGCGCTTCCGGTGGCGAGGCGATGCGGTGGAGATCGCGGTCGTCGCCATGCTTGGCGATGTGTATTCCGAGCTTGGCCGCTGGCGCGAAGCACTCGCCACCATGCGCATCGCCGCCGATCGTTTCCCGACCGACCCTGCCTCACGCCAATTGCGCGCCGACATGGCGACCTTGTTCGAGCGGCTCTTCCTCGATGGCGAAGCAGATCGCATCGAGCCGATCCAAGCGCTGGGATTATTCTACGAGTTCAGCGATCTTACGCCGGTTGGCCCGAACGGCGATCGCATCGTCCGTCTGCTTGCCGGACGTCTCGTTCACGTCGACCTTCTTGAGCAGGCGGCGACGCTTCTGCATCACCAAGTCACCGAGCGGCTCGAAGGCGTGAGCAGGGCGCAAGTCGCCGGTGATCTCGCCGCCATCTATCTGATGGATCGCAAGCCCGACCAAGCGCTTGTCGCACTTGCCACTACGCGCCAGGCCAATATGCCTGCGGCCCTTCTGGCTGATCGGCGCATCTTGGAAGCACGCGCACTGCTTGATCTCGGCCGCCTCGATGCTGCAGCTGAATTGGTTGAACGCGATCGCAGCGAGGACGCGCAGCGTGTGCGCGCGGAAGCTGCATGGCGCGCCCGCGACTGGGATCGCGCTGCGCTCGAACTGCGCACACTGCTTGGCGCGCGCAACAGCGCCCAGCCGCTCGACGGGCATGGCCGCCAAGCCGTGTTGCGCGCCGCCGTCGCTTACACGCTTGCCGGCAATGATGATGGCGTGCGGGCGCTCTACCGCGAGTACGCAGGCGATTTGGCGGGCACGCCTGAAGCGGATGCATTCGAAGTTGTGGCGTCTGGTGTTCAAGCCGATGGCGCGGCGATCCGCGATGTAGCGCGCGCGGTGGCGCGGACTGATTTGCTTGATCGCTTCATGCAGAACTTGCGTGCGCGCATGACTGCCGAGGCCGCCGCTGCTGCGCCTGCGACGCCGCCCACTGCCGCTCCCGCGCCGGCGCCAACGGCCGCCGCGCCTGCTGCCGCACCTGGCGCCTGATCCGTTAAGCACGAATTTTCAGCGCCGCCGCCGGCTTTGCATTATGGTGGGCGGGCATGATGATCTCTGTCGTGATCCCGACGCTCAACGCCGCGGCGCATTTGCCGCGCGCGCTCGCGCCATTGGTGCAGGGCATGACGCATGGCTTGATCAAACAGGTGATCGTTGCCGATGGCGGTTCCTCTGATGAAACATTGGAAATCGCCGAGGCCGCCGGTTGCGAAATCGTGGTGAGCGAGCCGGGCCGCGCCAAACAATTGCGTGCCGGTGTCAATGTTTCGCGCGCCAATTGGCTGCTGTTTCTGAATGCTGATACGGCGCTGGATGATGGCTGGGTGAAGGAAGCAGAGCGCTTCATGAGCCAGCCGCAAGCGCGCAAGCGCGCCGCTGCGTTTCGGCTCGCGTTTGAAGATTCATCGCCGGGTGCGCGTCAGGTCGTGTTCTGGGCGCGGATGCGTGCGCAAGTGATGAAGCTGCCTTATGGCGATCAAGGCATGCTGATATCGCGGCTGCTCTATGATGCGCTTGGCGGCTATCCCGATATTCCGTTGATGGAAGACGTGGAGCTCGCGCGTCGCATCGGACCAAAGCGGCTCACTATTCTCGAGACCGAAGCGGTGAGCATGGCCGAGAAATATCGCCGCGAAGGGTACGGCAAGCGCGCATGGCGCAACCTTGCGCTGATGACGCGCTATCTGCTCGGCGCTGATCCAGTCGAGCTGGCGAAGGCCTACGACTAGCGCGAGGCGACGCGGCTATCGAGCGGCGTGTAGATCGCCGGATCACCAGCGGCGAGGCGATCCATTTCCGGCGTCGGTTGGCCATAGCTTTTGCGGCAGAGCGCCATGTGCGAGAGCGCGCGCTCTGCGTAGTCGCGGCTCTCGGAGCGCGGCATCGTTTCCAGCAGCATCAGCGGATCAAGGTCGGCCGGTTGCGTCGCCAGCCAGCGCGACAGCCAACCAGGGCCGCCATTGTAGGCGGCAAAGACGCGGCCAAGATCGCCGTCATTGTGGAATTCAGTCATCAGCCACTGCACGTAGCTTTGGCCGAGACGCATGTTCAGTCCGGGCTCGAACAAGGGCGCCGGCGCCCGGCGATAATTGTGCGAGCGGTCCATGTCGCGCGCGGTCGAAGGTAGGAGCTGCATCAGGCCGCGCGCGTTGGAAACACTCACCGCCTTCGGATTGAAATAGCTCTCCTGACGCACGATTGCGTAGATCAGCGCGCGATCGAGGGCAAAGCCGTCATCGGGCGCGAACGTCGTTGTCGGGCAGAAGCCGGCCGCCATGTCGCGCGTGCCATACTCAGCTGCGCGCAATTGCGCCGCGGGCGCTTCGAGCGCGATCGCGAGGGCGAGAAATGTCGGATCGTCTTGCGGCGGCAAGTCTGCGTGCAGGCGGCGCAGTTCGCTTTCCACTTCGGATAGGCGGCCGAGTTGCGCCAATGCCGCGGCGCGACGCGCTGCCGGATAGCGTTCCAGGAAGCGTGTCAGCGTATCAGTTTCAACTTGCGGCGGCTCGAAGCGGAGCGTGCTTTCACGGCCAAGCTGAGCTTCGGCGAGTTGGCCGTAAAATGTCCATGGACGCTGCGCAGCAGCTTCAAGGTGCGCGGCGACGCCATTGGTTTCACCAGCAGCGAGACGCGAGCGCGCGGCCCAGTTGGCGCCATTGCGCCGACGCTTCGAATTGACGAACGGCTTCGGCGTAATCGTGTTGTCGATAGGCGATGAGGCCGAGTTGCCATTGCACTTGGCCGCTGCGCGGGCCGTCCACTTGCGACAACGCGAGCGCCCGTGCGCCGTCCATATCGCCAGCGCCGATGCGTTCTTGAACGCGTTCGATGCCGACGCGCGCCGAGGCGCTGTCTCCGGGGATCGGCGGTGGCGTTCCTGGGAGCGCGCGCGACCCGCCCGGGACCGGGACCGGCGCCCGTGTGCCAGCGCGGCGTGCGCGGCGTGAGCGTGAATCCATCGCGCGCTCGTACACAGCCGGCGCCATGCCGTATTCGCCGTGACGATTGAGCCACGTTGTGAAGTCGCCCCAGTCCGCCCCGTAGGAGCGCGACAGAAGCATGCGCCCGCGCACGGCGCCTTCGAGGACATCGTCCTCCGCCCGCGACAGGGCGGTGCCGACAGCGCGCCAATTGCCGGCCTCGACCGCCGCGAACGCGTCTCGATACGCCGCCTCGTCATGCTCGGACAGCGCCAGGATGCGGGTCTGCGCCATGGCGGGCGACGCCACAGCGGCGATGGAGAGGGCGGCGATCGCGAAACGGAACGTCGTCATCTGGGCTCATTCTTCAAAAAATCAGGATCAGGGGACCCGCGCCACACCCAACTCTTCGAGCCAGGCTTGGGTGGCCAACAGGTCGGCCCAGGCCAGCCGTTTCTGCTGCGGCTGACGCATTAGGTATGCCGGATGAAGCATGACTATGGCGTTGACGGGCAAGGCTAATCCCTCGCTCGAATAGCTCATGCGCCGGCCGCGGAGCCGGGTGACTGCCTCTTCACGCTTGAGCAAGGTGTTCGAGGCGGCCTTGCCCATCAGCACCAACAGTTTCGGCTGCTTCAGCTCAATAAGGCGCTCCACGAACGGCAGGCAGGTCATGACCTCGCCCGGGGTAGGTGCGCGATTACCGGGCGGGCGCCAGAAAATCGTGTTTGAAAGCAGTACATTGGTCTGCCGGCTAAGGCCGATCGCGGCCAGCATCTTGTCGAGCATTTGCCCCGCGGCGCCGGCGAACGGCTTGCCCTGCTCGTCCTCATCGCGGTCGGGCGCCTCGCCAATGATGAGCACTTGAGCGTCGTCTACCCCGTCGGAGAAGACGGTATTGCGGGCCGTCGCCTTCAAGGCGCAGCCCTCAAAGCCCATCACCGCAGCCCGCAGCTCCGCGACGGTTTGGGCCGATTTAGCCAGGGCGACAGCGTTATCCACAAGCGACGTCGCTTTCGCCCGAGGCCGCGCGACCGGCGCTTTAGGTGCTGGCGGAGGGGCGGCCCGCGCCGGCCCGGCAGTCTTGGCCGACGTAGCGTAAACCGCCTCCGCCACATCCATGTCGACACCTGCCGCGCGCCAGAACGCGAGCAGCGCTTTGGCGGCGGCTTGGGCCTGGATCGGGGTTTCAGCTGCGTTCATCAGCTCCATTGTGCAGGGACTCGTCCGAAACGACAAAGCAACGCGCGCACCTTGCGCCTCATCGCAACCGCTTTGATAAACGCCGCGCAGCAGATGAAGGGAATGCAATGGCCGAGGAAGACATCGCACGTGACTCGATGGAGTACGATGTCGTCATCGTTGGCGCAGGCCCCGCAGGGCTATCCGCCGCGATCCGGCTCAAGCAGGTCGCCGCCGAGACTGGCCGTGAGATCACTGTCGCGGTGCTCGAGAAGGGCGCCGAAGTTGGCGCACACATTCTCTCCGGCGCCGTGATCGATCCGATCTCGCTGAACGAGCTGATCCCGGATTGGAAAGAGAAGGGCGCGCCGCTCGACACGCCAGTGACGAGCGACGAGTTCAAGATTCTCGGCCCCGCAGGCGCCGCATCTCTCCCGACATTCCTGATGCCGCCGCTGATGAACAATCACGGCAACCACATCGGCTCGCTCTCGAACTTCACCAAATGGCTCGGCACGCAAGCCGAAGAGCTGGGTGTTGAAATTTATCCTGGCATGGCGGCGTCGGACGCGGTGTTCGACGAGAGCGGCGCGCTGAAGGGCGTAGTCGCTGGCGTCTTCGGCGTAGCGAAAGATGGCGAGCGCAAATCGGACTACCAGCCTGGCATGGAATTGCACGGCAAGTACGTGCTGATCGCCGAAGGGGCGCGCGGCTCGCTCGCGAAAGTGCTGCAGAACAAGTACGATCTCTGCGCCGATAGCGATCCACAAAAATACGGCATCGGCATCAAAGAGCTTTGGGAAGTGCCGAAAGACAAGCACAAGCCAGGGCTGGTGCTTCATACGGTCGGCTGGCCGCTGACCGACGATAATGGCGGCGGCTCGTTCCTCTATCACTGGGGCGATCGCTACGTCTCAGTCGGCTTCGTCGTGCACCTGAACTACAAGAACCCGTACCTCTCGCCGTTCGACGAGTTTCAGCGCCACAAGCTGCATCCTGAAATTTCCGCGCATATCGAAGGCGGCAAGCGCGTCGCGTATGGTGCGCGCGCGATTACGGAAGGTGGATTGCAATCTGTGCCGAAGCTCGCGTTTCCGGGCGGCGCGCTGATCGGTTGCTCAGCCGGCTTCGTGAACGTGCCGCGCATCAAGGGCAGCCACAACGCAATGAAGACGGGCATGCTCGCCGCGGAAGAAGTCGCCGCTGCGCTCGCCGCCGGACGCCAACGCGATGTGCTGGAAAGCTACGAGACCGCCTATCGCGAAAGCCGCGTGTTCCAGGATCTCAATCGCGTCCGCAACGCCAAGCCCATGCTGTCGAAGTTCGGCACGTTCTGGGGCGGCGTCATCGGCATGATGGATATGTGGACGACGACGTTGCTTGGCGGTTTCTCGTTCTTTGGCACGCTGAAGCATGGCAAGTCCGACGCCGAAGCCACTGAGAAGGCGTCCGAGCACAAGCCGATCGTGTATCCCAAGCCCGACGGCGTGCTGACCTTCGATAAGCTCTCCTCGGTCTATCTCTCCAACACCAATCACGAGGAAGATCAGCCTTCGCACCTGAAGCTGAAGGACCCCACGATCCCGATCCGGGTCAACTTACCGGAGTACGCGGAGCCGGCGCGGCTTTACTGCCCGGCGGGCGTCTACGAGGTGCTTTACGACGAGGCCGGCCAGAACCCCCGGTTCCAGATCAACGCTCAAAACTGCGTTCACTGCAAAACTTGCGATATCAAAGACCCGAGCCAGAATATTGTCTGGACGACCCCGGAGGGCGGCGGCGGACCCAATTACGCCAACCTCTAAGTCGAGTGTGACCCCGCTTAGGCGGACAGAAGGGACGAACTCATGCGTTGGCAGGCGATCCTGGCGGCAAGTATTGCGGCGGCGGCTGGCGTAGCGGGCGCGGCCCATGCGCAGGCGAAAGCGGACGAACGCGACGCGGAACGCGCGACGTTGCAGCAAACTGCGTTGACCGACGAACGCGCGCCGAACGAGACGCTGCGCCGAACGTCGCCGCCAAACGCCGCGGCGGATCGCACTTACGAAGGGCCGGAAGCTGCGCTCCTGGAAGCAGATGTCGATTATCTCGTGCGCGAAGGCCGCCGCGCCATCGCCCGTGGTGACAACACTGCGCTTTGGACCGCAATGGTGTTCGCCGACGATCTCGCATCCGGCCGCAACGCCGATGCGCGCCGCACGCTGGAAGCCGCGCCAGGCGGCATCAATGGCGGCATCGCCGACATGTTGGAGCCGTTTCTGCTCGCCGCTGAAGGTCAGGTCGATCGCGGTGTTGAACGCGTCGCCGCCGATAGTTTGCCGGCGCCGCTGCCGGAAGTGGCGCGCGCTCTTGTGTTTGAAGGCGCGGGGCGTTTGCCGGAGGCGGCTGCCGTCTATGCGCTCATGGTCGAAGACCTCGACACCACGCCGCCAGGCGATAGCGAGCCGCGCACGCCAGAAGAATTCGAGCGCGTGCTTGGCGCTGCGCGCGTAACCAACTCGGTCTACCGCGCCGCGCTCGTGCATCACCGCCTTGGCCGCACCGCTGAAGCGCGCCGCTATTACGGCATCGTCCAACAATTTGCGCCGCGGTCGGCGGATGTCATCGCCAATCTCGCGCGCCTCGACGCTGGCCAGCCGCCAGTGGAAGCGCCGCTCGATATCAAGAGCGCGACAGGCCGCTGGATGCTGTTCATGGCCGAGTACCTCACACAGAGCGAAACGCTGCAGGCCATGGTCGCGCAGGTGGATCCTACCGGCGGGCTGCAATCCACGTCTGGATCGGCGCTGCTCCAGGTCGGCGTGCTACTGGCGCCAGACGCAGATGACTGGCGCCTCTACGCCGCCCAACAAGTGCTTGATGCCGGCGGCGCTGACGGCGCTCAACGCATCATCGATCTGGTGCCGTCGAGCAGTGTGTTCGCACCGGATGCGGAGATCGTGCGCGCCAGCATCGAACTTGAGCGCCGTAACGACGCTGCCGCTATGGCGGCGGCCGAGCGTGCTTTGGCAAGCGCTGGCGATCGTTGGTCGATCATCGCCTCAGTCGGCGACATCTACCGCCGCGCAGGACACGCAGACCGCGCGATCCCAGCGTTTGATCGGGCGCTCGGCATGGTGTCCGAGCCGAAGGACCGCGCCGATGTGTTGGGGTGGCGCGCTTACGCCCATCGCTTCGGCGGCAATATCTCAGCCGCCACCGCCGACATGCGCGCCGCGTACGAACTTGATCAGAGCGTCGACACGCGGTTGCTCTACGTTTCCATCTTGATGGACGATCCGCGGGGTTGGCGCGATGGCATTCAAGTCGCGCGTGGGCTGTTCGCCGAACAACCCGATTCTACTTTGCGCCTCAACGCGCTCGGTTATGCGCTGATCCAGCGCCCGGAAGGTCTGGAAGAGGGCTACCGGCTGCTGTGGCGCGGCTTCAACAATGGTCAGCAAGATTACGCCGTCATCGATAGCTTGGGCTGGGCCTATTATCAGCTTGGCCATTTCGAGCAGGCGCGGGCGCTGATCGAACGCTCCAACGATCTGTCCCGGCATGAGCCGAACGCTGAGGTGTTGGATCACTTGGGCGACGTGTACTGGCGGCTCAATCGGCGCGATGAGGCGCGCACGCAATGGCGCGCCGCGCTCGAAGCGCGTCCAGATGCGATCCGCCGGCGCGATCTTGAGCAGAAGGTGCAGCGTGGTTTGACGACGCCGGCGCCGCGGACGCGTGAGCTGCCGCAAGTGTCGCTGCCTGACGGGCCGTCGCAGCGGGAAGACCTGTAATGCTGCGCGCGGCGGCGGCAGTTGCCGCAAGCATCGGCCTCGCTGCGTGCGCCTCTATCAGTGCGCCGGCTCCGGCGCGCTCAAGCGCCTATGCCGATTACCTGATCGGACGCGTCGCCAATGCACGTGACGATTACGGCGCGGCATCCGATCGCTATTTCTCCGCGCTGGCGCGCGCGCCGCAAGATCAAGCCTTGCTGCAGGGCGCGCTGGTCGCGTCTTTGGCGGCGGGCGATGAAACGCGCGCGCGCCGTGCTGCGCGAATGGCGTCGCGCGAGGATGCGCCGGCCTATGCGCATCTGATCCGCGCTTCGGACGCGCTCGTTGCGCAACGCTGGCGCACAGCCACGCAAGAACTCGATGAGGTCGAGGGCGCTGCGGCGGAGGAAATTATCGGCCGTATGCTGCTGGTGTGGGCGCGCACCGGCGAACGCCGTGTCGACGAAGGCACACAAGATCTTGCGCCGCTCACCCAAATCCGCCCCTATGGCGGCTTGTTCGCCTACCAGCAGGCAATGGCATGGGACTATGCCGGGCGTCAGGACGAAGCTTTGGCGGCCTACGAAGTCGCCCTACGCGGCGGCTTGTGGCTGCCGTCAGGCATTGAGCGCCACGCCGATCTCTTGGTGCGCCGCGGCGCACGTGAGCAAGCGATTGAGTTGCTGTCTGCTGAAGTGAACAGGCCGAACCCCGCGCTCGCCGCAGCGCTCGAGCGTGTGCGCGCGGGCGGGCAGGCTTCGCAACAGCCGCTGACGCCGGCGCGCGGCGCGGCAGTCGGCCTCTACGGTCTGTCGGCGGTGTTCCAACAGGAATCCGATTCCACCAGCGGGCTCACGTCGCTCTCGCTCGCGCTCATGCTCGATCCTGACTTCGACGGCGCCCGTTTGGCATTCGCGCAACAACAGGCGCGCCTCGGCCACACCGCGACGGCGCGCGCAATGATTGCCCGCATTCCCGCCAATTCGCCCTATGCCGGCAGCGCGCGGACGATGGAATCATGGATCGTCCTCGAAGCTGGCGATGAGGAAGAGGCGGTCTCGCTCGCGCGCGCCAGCGCCGCCGGTGGTGACGCCCGCGCGCAGCGCACTTTGGCTGACATGTACCGCAATCTCGGTCGTCACGCTGATGCCGAGCCGCTTTACGGCGCCTTGATCGAGCAAAACCCACAAGATTGGCGGCTCTATTTCTCGCGCGGCGCGGCCCGCGAGCAACTGGGCCGCTGGCCGGAAGCCGAAGCTGATTTCATGCGCGCGCTTGAGCTTTCGCCTGAGCAGCCGGATGTGATGAACTATCTGGGCTACACCTGGATCGATCGCGGCGAGCGGCTGGAGGAAGGCCTCGCCATGATCCAGCGCGCCGTTGAGCTGCGCCCCACCTCTGGCGCAATCATCGATAGCCTTGGCTGGGCCTATTATCAGTTGGGCGATTATGCGCAGGCGCTAGATCATCTCGAACGCGCCGTCGAGCTTGAACCCGCTGATCCAACGCTCAACGACCACCTGGGCGATGTGTACTGGCGTCTCGGTCGCCGTATCGAAGCGCGCTTCCAATGGCAGCGCGCACTGAGCTTCGAGCCAGACGATCCCGCCGTCATTCAAGCCAAGATCGACAATGGCTTGCCGGCGCTGCCGCCATCGCGTTCGGCCAACAGATGAGTGTGCGAATCTTCGCTCCGGCGAAGGTCAATCTGACGCTGAAGGTCGCGCGGCCGCGCGCTGATGGCATGCACCCGCTGCAGAGCGTCGTCGCCTTTGCCGATGTTGGCGATTTCGTCGAGGCCAAGGCTGCCGATAGTTTGTCGCTTACAGTCACCGGTGATTTTGCCGAACAGATCGGCCGCGGTGACGATAATCTCGTGCTGCGCGCCGCGCAGGCGCTGGCCCTAAAGGCGGGGCGCGCGCCCAATGCGGCTTTGGCGTTGGAAAAGAACCTGCCGGTCGCGTCAGGCATCGGCGGCGGATCGGCCGACGCTGCCGCCACCTTGCGCGCGCTCAACGATCTCTGGGGTCTAAAACTCAGCAACGCACAACTGGCTGAGGTCGGCGTCACACTCGGCGCGGATGTGCCTGTGTTCTTCACTGGCGCTGTCGGCGCCTACATGACCGGCATAGGCGAGATTTGCGCGCCTCTCGATTTGCCGGTGCTGGCCGCTCTCTTGATCAATCCTCTGAAGCCGTTGCCGACGCCGGACGTTTATCGCGCGTTCGATGATATGAAACTCGGGTCGCCGCTCATCACCGACACGGCGCCCCATTGGGAGGATGAGGACGAGGCGATCGCGGAGATGCGCATGCTCGGCAACGATCTCGAACCTGCCGCCCGCGCTCTGATGCCGGAGATCGGCGAGCTGCTGTCCGAGCTGGCCGGGTCCGATCACGTGCGCCACGCGGCGTTGACCGGCAGCGGCGCTACCATCTTTGCCATCACCAACGATTGGGACGCAGCCGAAACGTTGGCGGATGAAGTGATCCAGCGCCATCCAGGCTGGTGGGTCGCCGAAGCGATGCTTGGCGCTTGACCCCGGCGCTTCGGCCCGATAGCCGGGGCCCGCGCGCGAGGTGGCAAGTTTGATCCTGGAATTGGCAAGCAGCGCCGCGATCGCAACAATCGTGAGCCTTGTCGTGTGCCGCGTGCAGATGCGCGCCGGCCCGCTTGACGTGCCTGACGAGGCGCGCAAGGCGCATACACGGCCAACGCCGACCAGCGGCGGCATCGGCATTGCACTAGGCTATGCGGCGGGCTTGACCGCGCTGTTGCAGATATTCCCCGCGGCGGAAGTCCTCACGCGCCAAGACATGGCGCTGACATCGCTTGCTTCAGCGATCGCCTTCGCGTTCCTGCTGATCGGCTTCATTGATGACACGCGCCCGATCGATCCGCGCATCAAGTTCTTGTTCTTTACGCTGCTTTCGTTTGGCGCCGCGATCACCATGGGCATCGTCAGCGTTGTCGAAATCGGCGTCGAACAGACTTTGCGCCTCGGCCTTACGATCGGTCTCTTCGGAACAGCGCTCTGGGTGTTCACTCTGGTAAACTGCACCAACTTCATGGACGGCGCCAACGGCCTCGCCATGGGCTCTATCAGTGTTGGGCTGATCGCGCTTGGCGCCATTGCGTACGCGGCGGGATCAAACAGTGCGATGGCTATGGCGTGTTTCGCTGCTGCGGCCGTGACTGGCTTTCTGGTTTGGAATTTTCCCCATGGCCGCATCTTTTCTGGTGACGCTGGCGCTTTGTTCGCAGGCGCTGTCGCTGCGTTGGCTTCGCTGATCTTAATTTCGCGCGCCGATCTTTCGCCGTTCATTCCACCGATCCTGTTTCTGCCGCTGCTGGCGGATGCGCTGATGACTTTAGCTTGGCGCGTGCGTCATCGCCGCAAGCTGCTCGTCGGTCACCAGGAGCATCTTTATCAAATCCTCATGCGCGCCGGCTGGAGCCACGCACGCGTCTCGTTGCTCTATTGGGCGCTGATGGCTGCGTGCGGCGCGATCGGTTATGCATTGTCGCGCTCCGGCGATGCGGCCGCGCCTTGGATCACATTGGCGGCGCTCGCGGGGCTTGCGGTGACCGCATCGATCTTCGTGCGCAAATACGCCCGTACGCACGGCCTCTCCTGAAATTTAACCCGAAACGCTTGACGGCGCGTCGTTCGTCCATTTATATAACCAAATGGTTATTGAGCAAGCTGCAACATCCGCCCGCCTGGACGCAGTGTTTTCAGCGCTCGCCGATCCCACGCGTCGCGCCATCGTCGCGCGTCTCGCGGAAGGCGAGGCGACGGTGAACGAACTCGGCGCACCGTTCGACATGAGCCAACCTGCAATCTCCAAGCACCTGAAAGTGTTGGAACGCGCCGGCCTCATCACCATCGGCCACGACGCGCAACGCCGTCCGCGCAAGCTGGAGGCTGAGCCGTTGGACGAAGCGATGGATTGGATCGAACGCTACCGCGAGGTCTGGGAAGAAAATTACCAGCGCCTCGATGCGCTGCTGGCGGAGATGCAAGCCAAGCCAGGCGCCCGCAAGCGCAAACGACGGAAAAACTAACGCCGATGTCGGCGATGCTATCGGTCGTTCGTTCCTTGAGCAGGCGGCCCAACATAAAATCCAAGGAGACGACAATGCCAAAGCCAGCCGAAGCCACATTGCCCAACGATCGCGACGTTCGCGTCGTGCGCAGTTTCAACGCGCCGCGCGAATTGGTGTGGGACGCGCACGCCAAACCGGAACTCGTTCAGAAATGGTGTTTGGGCCCGCCCGGCTGGTCGATGCCGGTCTGCGAAATGGATGTCCGGGTCGGCGGCGCGTATCGCTGGCGCTGGCGCAACGATGCGGACGGCAAGGAGTTCGGGTTCTTCGGCAAGTTCACCGAAGTGAACCGGCCGGAAAAGCTGTCGCACGAAGAGAACTACGATCCGGGCGATGTGGGCGGCGCGATGCCTTCGGACGAGCCGGCGCTGGTCACCAATGAATTCACCGAGAAGGACGGCGTCACCACCATGGTCGTCACCATCCGCTTCCCGTCGAAGGAAGCGCGCGACGGCGCCTTCAGCACCGGCATGACCGACGGCATGGAAATGGGCTACGTCCGCCTCGATGAAATGTTCAAAGGCTGACGCATGTCAGTGGTGAAGAAGGCGGCGCCCAAGAACGCCACAGCAAAGAAAGTCGCCAAGCCGCCGGGGGATGCTGATCCCGCGGCGGTTGCGGCTTATCTGCGTGCGCTGAAGCACCCGCTGAAGGCCGAGATCGAAGCGGTGCGCGGCATCATCCTCGCCGTAAGCCCCGCGATCAGCGAAGGCATCAAGTGGAATGTGCCAAGCTTCCGCACCGAGAAAGAATGGTTCGCCACCTTCAATGTGCGCTCGACCGAGAGCGTGCAGCTCATCTTCCATCTCGGCGCTAAGAAGCGCGCCGATCAGAAAGCCCTTAAGCTCGCCGACCCCAACGGTCTGATAAAGTGGCTCGGCCCCGACCGCGCCATGATCACGCTCGGCGCCGGACGCGACATTCCCGCGAACAAGAAAGCGTTCGAAGCGATCGTCCGCGCCTGGATCAAGCACGTCTGATGGCGGCCAAGAAAAAATCTCTGCCGAAGACTGCGCCCGATCTCAAATCCGTGCTCGAGGAGCTGAAGCAAAACGGCTCCGCCAAGTTCAAGGCAGATATGGCGGCGCGCTACGGCATCGTCACCAAGGCGGAGGTTTACGGCACGACCGTCGCCAAGCTCCGCGCGATGGCGAAGAAAATCGGCTACGACCACGCGCTCGCCGAACAGCTATGGTCCACTGGTATCCACGATGCGCGCATGCTTGCCTGCATGATCGACGATCCCGCCGACGTCACGCCCGCGCAGATGGAGCGCTGGGTCAAAGGCATGGACAATTGGGGCCTCGTCGACACCGCGTGCTTCCATTATTGGGACCGCACCCCACACGCCTTCGCCAAGATCGAAAAATGGTCGAAGTCCAAAGACGAGTTCGTCAAGCGCGCCGCCTTCGCATTGCTCGCCAGCTGCGCGCTGCATAAGCAGGGAACAGACGCGCAATTTTTGCGCGGCCTCGACTTGATCGAGCGCGAGGCTTCCGACCCGCGTAACTTCGTCAAGAAAGCCGCAAACTGGGCGCTCCGCGCCATCGGTGGCAAGCAAAGCCCAAAGCTGCGCGCCGCCGCGCGCGCGCTGGCGAAGCAACTCGCGGAGTCAGATGATCCTACAGAACGCTGGAACGGCAAGGACGCGCTGCGCGCGTTCTCGCGAGCCTAGTACCCGCGCTCCACTACGAACGCCGGCAGCGCCTCCAGCGCTTCGCGGTATGCATTCGCGGGCAGGGTCTGCAGTGCAGCGTGCGCCGCATCCGCGTGCGCGCGCGCAGCGTCGAGCGTCAACGTGATTGCGTCATGGCGCTTCACCAGCGCAACAGCGCGATGGAAGTCATCGTCGGAGCGTTCGCCGGTCACCACGCGCCGCCAGAAGCCACGCTCGGCCTCATCGCCCGCATCGCGCGCGAAAATCACCGGCAGCGTGACTTTGCCTTCGCGGAAATCATCGCCGGCATTTTTGCCCATAGTCGAGGCGAGGCCGCCGTAATCGAGCGCGTCATCAACCAGCTGGAACGCCAGCCCGAGTTCGCGCCCAAACGTCTCCAGCGCCGTCGCCTCAACGCCAGGCCGCCCAGCCGCCACAGCGCCAGCCTTCGCCGCCGCCGCAAACAGAGCCGCCGTCTTCGCTTCGATGATTTGCATATAGCGTTCGCGTGTCGTGTCGGCGTCGTTAGCCGCCGCGAGCTGCATCACTTCGCCTTCGGCGATGACGCTCGCCGCGCGCGCTAGAATATCGAGCACCTGAATATCGCCGGTCTCGACCATCAGATTGAAGGAGCGGGCGAACAGAAAATCGCCGACCAGAACACTGGCCGAATTGCCCCATACGAGGTTGGCCGCCTTCTTGCCCCGCCGCATCGAGGAGAGATCGACGACATCGTCATGCAGCAGGGTGGCGCTGTGGATAAACTCGACCGCCGCCGCCAATTTCCGGGGCCCGTCGCCGCCGCCGCCCACGAGCCGCGCCGCCGCCAGCGTGATGAGCGGCCGGATGCGCTTGCCGCCGGCGTCTATGAGGTGCGCCGCCAGGTTCGGGATCACGCCGACCGGGCTTGTCATGTAATCGTGGATGATGGCGTCGACGGCGGCCAAATCCTCGGCCAAAAGCGCCGCCAACCGGTCGACCGCGTGCGGCGCGCCGGGGGCTTGCTTGGCTGGGTGAACCGCCGGTCCCAAAGGGCCTCCGCTTGCCTTCATCTCACACCGAAACGATGCTCAGCCCAGCGCTTAGGGTCAAGCTGAGTTCCCGTCACAGCGCTTAAGGGTCGCATCCGCGCTTTATGGAACAAGAACTTACCGAAGACGCGCTGCTCGGCGGCCGCATCCGCATCCGCCAGCCCAAGCGCGGTTACCGCGTCAACGTCGATACGTTGCTGCTCGCAAGTGCGGTGGAAGCAAAGCCGGGTACGCGCTTGCTCGAAGTTGGCTGCGGCGTTGGCGCCGCGCTTATCGCCGTCGCAGCACGCACTGAGAACGTTTCGTTCGTCGGACTCGAACGCGATGCGAACATGGCATCGATCGCACGCGAAAATCTCGCCATGAACGGGATGTCCACAGTTGCGGAAATCGTGACAGGCGATGTGCTTGGACGCGGCGCGAATCTTTTCATGCCGAATGCAATCTTCGACGGCGTGTTTTTCAATCCGCCGTTCGACGCCGAAGGCGAAGGCCGCGCGCCGTCGCCTGAACGCCGCCATGCCTATATCACGGACGAACCGATCGAACGTTGGATCGCGGCGTTGTCGGATCGCCTTACCGGCGGGGCGGCTCTGACGATGATCCATCGCGCCCACAAGCTCGCGGAAATCCTGAGTGCGCTGGAGGGGCGTTTGGGCGGGATCGAAATTTTCCCCGTCCGTCCGCGCGCCGAAGATCCGGCCAAGCGCGTTTTGGTGCGTGCGCGAAAGGGCTCACGGGCGCCGCTGAAGCTGTTGAAAGGGCTCGACCTTCACGACGCTTCTGGCGCCAAGCACACGCCCGAAGCTGAGGCGCTATTGCGGGGCGAAACGACGCTCATCTGGGGCGATTGACTCTAAAGAGCCGGACGCACAGTTTCCGCTCAACGGAGCGCCCCGACGCGAGTCGCGATGCGCCGGCCAGACACATGAACCCCACGGGAGAGCGCGGCACAACAAAGCCGCCCCCGAAGGAGCAACCGCCCCGGAAACTCTCAGGGAACCGGACCGTGGGGGGATGAACACGCTGGATAGAGCTGCACCTTCAAGGGGGTGCGGCCGCCGAAGGAGTAAATCTCTCAGGCGCCAGGGACAGCGGGGGCAGCGTGCCATTTCGCACGCGCCGCGCGTACCTGGGACAAACCATGTCTAACACCGAACCGAAGAAGCTGCCGCTCGACGCGCTCTGGCGTGCGCGCACCTCCAAGTTCGGCGACTTTGCCGGCTACGACATGCCGCTCCAATTCGAGGGCCTGATCCCCGAGCACAATTGGACGCGCCAACACGCCGGCCTGTTCGATGTCAGCCATATGGGCCCGAGTTTCCTCGCATTGCCGAAGGGCCACGGCCTCGAAGGCGAAGAGGCGCACAAAAAAGTGGCGTCGCTCATCGAGCGCCTCGTGCCGGCGGACATCCAGGGCCTGAAGCCCGGCCAAGTCCGCTACACGATGATCACCAACGAAGACGGCGGCGTGCTCGACGATCTGATGATCGCGCGTCCCGCCGAGCCTGGCGCCGCCGGCGATCTCTACATCGTCGTCAATGCCGGTTGTAAGCACCAAGATTGGGCGCTGATCGAAGCGGCGACGAAAGACGAAGCCAATCTCGTCCGCGCCGACGATCGCTGCCTGCTGGCGCTGCAAGGCCCAAGCGCGCACGTCGTCGCCGCCACCGTCATCGATCCGGCGCTTGCCGAGATGAGCTTCATGAGCGTGAAGCGCTACGACAAGTTCGGCCGCCTCACCATCACGCGCTCGGGTTACACCGGCGAAGACGGCTACGAGATCCTCGTGCGCGCGGAGAACGCGACCGAACTCGCAGAAGCTCTGCTCGCGCATCCTGAAGTGAAGCCGATCGGCCTTGGCGCACGTGATTCACTGCGTCTCGAAGCCGGCCTCTGCCTCTACGGTCACGACCTCGATCCGACCACGTCGCCGATCGAAGCCGATCTCGCTTGGACGATTCAAAAGCGCCGCCGCGAAGCCAAAGACTTTCCCGGCGCTAAGCGCATCCTGCGCGAATACGAACTCGGCCCCGACCGCAAACGCGTCGGCATCCGCCCGAACGACCGCGCCCCGGCGCGCGAGGGCGTCGAGATCATGAAAGACGGCAAGACGATTGGGATCGTCACCAGCGGCGGCTTCTCGCCCGTGCTGAACGGCCCGATCTCGATGGGCTATGTCGAAGCCGCACATGCCGAACCCGGCCACATCGTTGAACTGATGGTCCGCGGCGTTCCGCGCAGCGCCACCATCACGCCACTGCCATTCGTGCCGCACAAATATCACCGCCCGAAGAAGGGGACCTGACAATGACCACGCGCTACACCAAAGACCACGAATGGGTCCGCCTTGACGGCGACATCGCCACTGTCGGCATCAGCACGTACGCCGCTGAGCAATTGGGCGACGTCGTCTACGCCGAGCTTCCGGCTGTCGGCAAAAGCTTCGCCCAGGGCGACGACATGGCCGTCGTCGAAAGCGCTAAGACCGCGTCCGATGTGTACGCGCCGATTTCGGGCGAGATCGTCGAAACCAACAGCGAAATCACTGGCGAAAATTGGCCGATCATCAACGAAGCGCCCGAAGCTACCGGCTGGTTCGTGAAACTTAAGGTTTCCGACAAAAGCCAACTCGACGCGCTGATGGATGAAGCTGCGTATGCAGATTACGTGAAGGGGCTTTGATGCTCATGGTGGCCCCCGCGCGCGACACTCTTGCTGAGGAAGCGGTGCGCGGCTGGCTGCGTGCGCCCTGGGTGAACTTCGACCATCAATGCGCGATGGTGCACGCGTTGGGTGTCGAGGTGTCGTTCGATACCAATCTTATCGACACAATGGGACCAAAGGGTGCGCTTGTTCCAAGACTCGCTGCTGTCGCAATGCTGGAAGAGGGAAGCCTATCGGGCATGGCGTTTGGCGAGTTTGATCTTCCCAGTCCGACAGGTCCGCAATCCTCCTACTTTCGAGAACTCTGGTTTTTCAAAGCATCTGACGAGCGCCCCTGGTTCGACTTGTTGAGCGAGGAAATGGCCTCGGATGCGCACGCGAAGGATGAGCCGACCGATCCGCCGATCCGCAGTTGGCTATGGGCTCAGGCCGGGCGCGAAGAGCACTGGGTGCGCCTGGTTCGCTATCCAGACGGCGGCATCAAGATTACGCAGATCAATAGAATTTAAGGCGAGCAAAGCTGAATGAGATACCTCCCGCTCACCGATGTTGACCGCCAGCAAATGCTGAGCGTGATCGGCGCGAAAAACGTCGACGATCTCTTCATCGATGTCCCGAAGCACGCGCTGCTGAAAGACCTCGTGCCACTGCCGAAAGCGCAGGGCGAGATCGAAGTGCATCGCCACATGCAGCGCCTGGCGGAGAAGAACACGCCCGCCGGCCGCACCGCGTTCTTCCTCGGCGCCGGCGCCTATCGCCACCACGTGCCGGCGAGCGTCGATCACTTGATCCAGCGCAGCGAATTCCTCACCGCCTACACGCCGTACCAGCCTGAAATCGCGCAAGGCACGCTGCAGGCGCTCTACGAATTTCAATCCCAAGTCGCGCAATTGCTCGACATGGAAGTCGCCAACGCCTCGATGTACGACGGCTCCACCGCCTGCGCTGAAGCTGCGATGATGGCGGCGCGCGTCACCAAGCGGAAGAAGATCATCTTCTCCGGCGGCGTCCATCCGCACTACACGGACACTGCCCGCACCGCCTGCGAAGCGCTCGGCCTTGAAGTGGTCGCGCTGCCTGCGGCCATCGATGATGAAGCCGCGGTGACGAAGCATCTCGACGCGGACGTCGCTGGCGTCATTGTGCAATCGCCGAACGTGTTCGGCACGATCACCGACCTCACCAAAATTGGCGAAGCGGCGCGCGGCGCTGGCGCACTTATGATCGCGACATTCACCGAAGCAGTCGCCTTCGGCGCGATCGAGCCGGCCGGCGCGTACGGCGCTGACATCGTCTGCGGCGAAGGCCAATCGATTGGTAACGCGCTCAACTTCGGCGGCCCTTACGTTGGTCTCTTCGCCGTCAAAGAAAAATACATCCGCCAAATGCCTGGCCGCGTCGCCGGCGAGACGCTTGACGCCGACGGCAAGCGCGGCTTCGTGCTGACGCTCTCCACGCGCGAGCAACACATCCGCCGCGAAAAGGCGACGAGCAACATCTGCACGAACTCAGGCCTCTGCCAGCTCGCCTGGACCATCCACATGACGCTGCTTGGCGAGAAGGGCCTCCGCCAACTCGCCACACTCAATCACGAGAAAGCGATCGCGCTCGCTGACGCGCTCGACAAAATCTCCGGCGTCGAAATCCTCACCAAACGCTACTTCAACGAGATCGCGCTGCTGTTGAAGAAGCCGGCGCAGGGCGTCGTCGATGCGCTCGCAGAGAAGGGCGTCATCGGCGGTGTCGCCATGAGCCGCCTCAATCCGCACGCGAAGATGGACAACGTCCTCATCACCTGCGCCACCGAAATGAACACCGACGAAGACATCGCCGCCTACGCCAAGGCGCTGAAAGAGGTGCTGGCATGAGTGCTGCCAATATGGACGGCCGGCGCCCTCGCCGGCCTGCGCCACTCTTTGGAATTTTAGCGCCGGCCGGCGGGGCGCCGGCGGTCCATATTGATGGAGCACTGTCGTGATCACCGAAACCACCTCCGGCAATCGCGGCCTACTGCAAGCCGAAGCGCTCATCTTCGAATCCGGCCACGCCACCGGCACGGGCGTCGATCTGCCGGCGCCCAAAGGCACGCCGAACAAACTCGGCGGCCTCGGCCGCAAAGCAGCGCTCGATCTGCCTGGCTTCTCCGAGCCGGAGACGATGCGCCACTTCGTGCGCCTCAGCCAAAAAAACTACGCCATCGATCTCGGCCTCTTTCCGCTGGGCTCGTGCACGATGAAGCACAATCCGCGCCTCAACGAGCGCGCCGCGCGCTTTGAAGGCTTCGCCGATCTCCACCCATTGCAGCCGACCTCCACCATTCAAGGCGCGCTCGAATTGATGGAAGAGTTGGCGCACTGGCTTTGCACGCTCACCGGCATGCCCGCTGTCGCGCTCTCACCGAAAGCCGGCGCGCACGGCGAGTTCTGCGGCATGCTCGCGATTAAAGCTGCGCTCGAGGCGCGCGGCGAGGGCGATAAGCGCAAGCGCGTGCTCGTGCCCAGCTCCGCGCACGGGACCAATCCCGCCACCGCCGCCGCCGCTGGTTTCACCGTCGACGAAATCCCCGCGCGCGATGATGGCCGCGTCCATCTCGATGATGTGAAAGCCAAGCTTGGCCCCGACGTCGCCGCCATCATGATCACCAACCCGAACACGTGCGGCCTGTTCGAACCGGAGATCAAACGCATCGCCGACGCTATCCACGAAGCCGGCGCGTACTTCTACTGCGACGGCGCCAATTACAACGCCATCGTCGGCAAGGTCCGCCCCGGCGATCTCGGCATCGACGCGATGCACATCAACCTGCACAAGACGTTCTCCACGCCGCACGGCGGCGGCGGCCCCGGCGCCGGCCCGACTGTACTTTCCGAAGCGCTCGCGCCCTTCGCGCCGCTGCCGCTGATCGTCATCGACAAAACCGGCGGCAAGCATCAGCTCGCCTTCGCCGAACACGTCGAAGAACTCGCCGGCACGGGCAAAAAACCATTCGGCCGCATGTGCGCGTTCCATGGCCAGATGGGCATGTTCACCCGCGCGCTCACCTACATGATGAGCCACGGCAGCGACGGCCTCCGGCAAGTCGCGGAAGACGCAGTGCTCAACGCGAACTATCTGCTCGCGCGCCTGAAGCCGCACTTCAACGCGCCGTTCGGCGACGGCCCCTGCATGCACGAAGTGCTGCTCGATGATTCATCGATCAAACCGAAGGGCGTCGAAACCATCGATATGGCCAAAGCGCTGCTTGACGAAGGCTATCACCCGTTCACAACGTACTTCCCGCTCGTTGTCCACGGCGCGATGCTGATCGAACCCACCGAAACCGAACCCAAACGCGAACTCGATCGCTTCGCCGACGTGATGATCGCGCTTGCCGAACGCGTGAACGCCGGCGACGTGCAATTCTTCAAGCAAGCGCCAAAGCTCACACCGATGCGCCGTCTTGACGACACCCGCGCCGCCCGCCAACCGAAACTCCGCTGGAAACGGGGCGATAACACAGCCGGCGCGAAGGTCGCCGCGGAATAGCGGCGGGGCGGCGCCCTAAGCCGCCTTCTGCCGTGCCGCCAGAACTGCGAGCAATGCAACTAAGCCCGGCGCGGCTTGGATGTAGAGGATGCTCATCTTCGCAGTGAGGCTGCCGAACACGCCGGCCACGATCACGCACAGCAGGAAGAAGATCATGAACGCGCGGTCGTTGCGCAGCGCGCCCCACAACAGACCCGCGGCAAGGATGCCGTTATAGAAGCCCTGATTGGCCGCCAGCACCGCCGTCTGCGTCGCAAATTCCGGCGTCATCGCAAACACGCGCTGCCCGATCGGTCCGGACCAGAGAAACATCTCCAGCACCAAAAAGCCGACATGCGCCAGCGCCACCAACACCACGAGCAGGCGCGCAATAAGGTTCATAGGTCAGTCCCTCCCGGAACCGACCCTAAACCCAAATCTCAATACTTGGAAAATCAGCCGAACTTGCGCGCCATCTCGCCGACGCCGTCGCGGACCAAAGCCGCTTGTGCGTCGTCATTCATGCGCTCGCGGATCATCCGCTCGGCTGCAGCGATCGCAGCTTCCGCGGCCGCGGCGCGAACTTCGTCGGCCGCCTTAGCGCCGGCCGAAGCGATGCGATCCTCGGCTTGTTCTTCGCGCCGCGCCATCGCCGCCATCATCGACTGACGCGTTTCTTCAGCCACCGTCGCCGCTTGCTCTTTCGCGGCTGCGACGATCGCTTTCGCTTCGCTTTCGGCGGCCGCGCGCTTCGCTTCATACTCAGCGTGCAGCTTCTCCGCTTCTTCACGCAGACGCCGCGCCTCGTGCAGTTCGTGCGCGATGGCTTGCGACTTCTGATCGAGCGCGCCAGCGATCTGCTGCGGCACTTTGAGGTACACCAGCAAGCCGATGAACATCAGCAGGGCCAGGAAGGCGATTTCTGTCGCGGTGATTTCCATCGCGCTTCTCCTAGGCCGCGTTGCGCTTGCCGGCGGGGGCCAGCTTTTCAGCGATGTCGCGCGCCAGCGTCTCCGCGATGCCCGGCACTTCCGCCAACGCCTTGGCGCGGGCTTCGGCGACCTTGGCCTCTGCAGCCGTGATTTTCGCCGTCAGCCGCGTTTCCGCAGCCTCCTGCTCAGCCGTCAGCTTCGCCGTCATGTCCGCGCGCGCCGCATCGATCATGGCCCGCGCTTCGGCGCGAGCCTTGGCCGAAGCCTTCTCTGCTTGCGTCCGCGCTTCTTCAGCGGCTGCGCTCTTCTGCGCGGCGGCTTCCAGATCGCCCGACACCGTCGCCGCGCGCTTTTCGAGCACAGCGGAAACGCTGGGCAGGATGAAGCGCGAGACGATGAAATAGAGCGCGGCGAACGTGATCGCGAACCAGATCAGCTGGCTCGAGAACAGCGATGAGTCGAACGGCGGAAACGTCGCCGCCGCATGCTCGCCGCCAGCCGCCGCCGCGCCAGGGGCGGCGTCGGCGGCATGGACGGCGTCAGCCGCTCCATGAGCAGCGTCGGCGGCATGCGTGTCAGCGGCTGGGCTGGCCATGATCGTTGCTTACACCACGAACAGAAGCAGGATGGCGATCAGCAGCGAGAAGATGCCGAGCGCTTCAGTCACCGCGAAGCCGAAGATCAGGTTGCCGAACTGGCCTTGGGCCGCCGACGGGTTGCGGATCGCAGCCGAGAGGAAGCTGCCGAAGATGTTGCCCACGCCGATGGCCGCGCCGAGCATGCCAAGGCAAGCCAGACCCGCGCCGATGTACTTTGCCGCTTCCGCGTCCATATTAAACTCCCTCAAAAAACTCTTGCTGTGATGATGAGCGTTAGTGCCCGGGGTGAAGTGCGTCGTTGAGATAGATGCAGGTCAGGATCGCGAACACGTACGCTTGTAGGAACGCGACCAGGAATTCGAGGCCGTAGAGCGCCACTGTCATCGCCAGCGGCAGGATCGAGAGAATGCCGTAAAAGCCGCCCGCGGCGATCAGCGCCGGCACGAAGCCCGCAAACACTTTCAGCAGAATGTGGCCGGCCAGAATGTTCGCCCATAGACGAACCGCGTGGCTGAGCGGCCGCGAGAAGAACGAGATCACTTCGATCAGGATCACGAACGGCAAAATGTAGCCGGGCACGCCGGACGGCGCGAACAGCTTGAAGAACTTCATGCCGTTCTTGGCGAAGCCGACGATGATGACGGTGAAAAACACCATCAAAGCCAAGGCGGCTGTGACCACGATCTGGCTGGTCGGCGTGAAGATGTGATGCACGCCGAAAACACCGGGGAACATCCCCAGCATGTTGGCCATGAAAATGAAGAGAAAGAGCGTGAACACGAAGGGCAGAAACTTCTTCACGCCTTCAGTGCCGGCCGCATCTTTCAGCATGCCGTGGATAAAGCCGTAAGCGCCTTCAGCCACCACTTGCGCGCGGTTCGGCACCAAAGCGGCCGGCTTCATCGCCCAATTGAAGAACCACGCGGCCAGCACCGCGCCGCCCACCATCGCGAGGCTCGCATTGGTAGCGATCGGATGGATACCGAACTGTTCAATCGGGTTGTCAGCCACGGCCGGTCTTAATCCTCTTCGTCGTCCGGGACGGACGGCGCATTCGGGTCGATTGGATTGGCCCGCGAATACGATTGCGCCACGCGCACCACATTCACGACCCCCGCCGCGAAACCCAGCCCCATGCCGACGATCAGCCCCCACGGTGTCGTGTGGACGAAATGATCGACGCCATAGCCGAGCAACGCGCCGACAATAACAGCCGCGCCAAACTCCCCGCCGTATCGCATCGCCAGCGAAGCTGGGCTTTGCGGAGGGGGAGCGTCTGAGGCGCCTTCGCCCCGCGCAGCGTTCACACGCCGACGCAGGTCGGAAAGGGCGTCCTCGGGCGGTTTGTTGTCAGCCATCGAACGGTCCACGCGCCCAAAAGGGGCGACTCAAGCGAGAGCCCCCTGTTCGCGCGCGCGGAAACTAGCAGGGGCGACCCGGGGGTCAAGGAAACCCTCGTGCGACATTTGTTGCTCAATTTCATGGACCGCCGGGGACTCGCCGGCCCGTCAATACGGGGATAGCGCCGCACCAATCCGACCGATCCGCCACCGATCCATACTGGCGGGCATGAAACCCTTCCGATCCATCATCAGCGAACACCGCGTCTCCAGGCTCAGCGCTTGGGCGCGGTTGGCGCTCGTCTGGATCGGGCAGGTGCTCTTTTCACTCACCGCCCGGCCGAACCGGCGTCACGTTCGACGCCGCTACCAATTGCTCGACCTCGATTTCATGGCGCGCCTGGTTGCGCACCTCGTTCTAGCGCGCGCCGCCCAGATCGGCCGGTTGCGGCGGCGGCAGCCGCGCCAGCGCCGCAACTTCGCCGCGCCCGGCTTTCGCCGGCGCCTGATCCCGCGCCAAGTCCGACGCGCCGCGATCGGCTCACGCCTGCGCCGTCACCTGCGCGCGCGTGATCTCGGCGTGCGCTTCACGCGCATCGCCGAAGCGCTCGCAAATCTCGACTCTTACGCGCGCGTCCTGTGGCGACGCCTCCGCGCCGGCCTCACCCGCCTCGCGCCGCTCATCCCGACGCACCCGCCGGCTGAGCGCCTAGCGTCGCTGGTGTTCGCCACGCCCGCAGCCGACACCTCGTAGGCCAAACGCACACCGCTAAAATTAGCACCGCGACAAACCAAGTTTGCCGCGACCGGACGCGCACGTCTGGACCGCCGGCGCCCTCGCCCGCACGGCGCCGCCCGTGCCCAATCGCTTATGCCTGTTCAATCGGACACATGCCGGCGAGGCGCCGGCGGTCCATACTATTCCGCCGCCAACGCCTGCGCCCGCCCGAGATCGACGCTCACCAGCTGCGACAGACCTTGCTCCGGCATCGTCACGCCATAGAGCCGGTCCATCCGCGACATCGTCACCGGATTGTGCGTGATCACAATAAAGCGCGTTGTCGTCAGCCGCTTCATCTCTTCCAGCATCCGGCAAAAGCGATCGACATTGGCGTCATCAAGCGGCGCATCGACTTCGTCGAGCACACAAAGCGGGGCAGGGTTCGCGAGGAACACCGCGAAGATCAGAGCTGTCGCCGTCAACGCTTGTTCTCCGCCGGAGAGCAGCGAGAGATTGGTGAGCCGTTTGCCGGGCGGCTGCGCGAAAATTTCGAGGCCCGCCTCGAGGGGATCTTCGCTCTCCGTCAGCTTCAAATTCGCCTGGCCGCCCTCGAACAGAGTCGAGAACAGCTGCGCAAAATGCGCGTCCACTTCTTCGAACGCGCGCAACAAACGCGCGCGGCCTTCATTGTTCAAAGTCGTGATCGCGCGGCGCAATTTGGTGACCGCCTGGGCGACATCTTCTTTTTCGCGCGTCAGCGTATCGATCCGCTCCTGCGCTTCCGCCAATTCTTCCTGCGCCCGCAGATTCACCGGCCCGGCCGCCTCACGCTCCGCCTTCAGCCGCTCCAACCGGCGCTCAACTTCGCCAATCGGCGCTTCACCCAAGGGCCCATTGAGCAATGCGCCCGCGAGGCCGGCCAATTGCTCCGGCGGCACGCTCGCCTGCTCATGCGAAAGCGTCGTCACGTCGACTACGCGGGCTCGCGCCGATTCCGCGTATGCTTCGGCGCTCGCCCGCTTTTCGCGCGCCGCTGCGTGCGCTTGCTCGGCTGCGCGCGCCGCATCGTTCGCCTGGCGCGCCGCCGTTTCCGCTTGCGCGACTTTATCGCTTGCGCCCTGGCGGCGTTGCTCCGCTGCGCCAGCTTCGTCCATCAGCGCTTCGAGCTTCGCGCGGGCCTCGACGGGCGCAGCTTTCGCCGCTTCCCGCCGCTTTTCGATCGCGCCAAGTTCGGCGCTCAGCGCCGCCAAGCGCTTTTCCGCATCGCCGATCCGCGCCTGCCATTGCTTGGTTTCAGCCGCCACCACGCCGCGCCGCGCATCGCGCTGCGCCTTATCGCGCACCAAAGCGGCGGCGCTCGCCGCCGCATCCGCCGCAGAGGCGCGCGCGAAATCGACGTCCGCCCGAGCCGTTCGCACGGTCTCATCATCGCTTTGCGCAGGCGCGTCGCCGATCGCGCCGGCAGCGATGCTTGCCGCCGCTTCGGCTTCTTTGACTTCAGCAGCCAGCGCCTGTGTTTGCGCATCCAGATCGGCGCTGCGCTCGGCGAGCCGAGCGAGTTCCGCCTCGATCCGCTCAGCTTCGCGCACCGCTTGGGCTTCTGCGGCCAAGAATTTTTGCGTATCGCCGCGCATCGCGCGCAGCTTCGTCTCAATGCTTTGGCGCTCGGCCTTCGCTTTCTCCGATACGGCCTTCGCTTCCGCCAGTTTCGTCTCAGCGCTCTTCAGTTCAGCGCGCGCCGCCGCCAAGCGATTCTTATGTTCAAGCCGCGCCGCCGCGGGTTGCGGCGCGTCAGCGCGGCGAACAAAGCCGTCCCAGCGCCACAGATCGCCTTCGCGCGAAACCAAGCGCGCGCCCGGCGCCAATTGCTTGGCGAGCTTGGCGCCATCCTTCGCATCGACGACGCCGACAAGCGCGAGGCGCGCCGCCAAGGCCTCTGGCGCCTTCACGAATTTCGCCAGCGCTTCCGCGCCAGACGGCAATGTAGCGAAAGGCGCCTCTGCGCCAGCCCAGCGCAACGGCGCATCGACATTGACCGAGGCCTCGATATCTTCACCCAGCGCCGCCGCGAGCGCGCGCTCATAGCCGCGCTCCACTTCCAGAGCATTCAGCACCGGCGGAAATTTGCCTGCTTCCGGCGGTGTCAGCTTCTCGAGCCCGCGCATCTCGGCTTGCAGCGCGTTGAAAGCCGTCTCCGCCGCGCGATATGGTCCCCACGTATTTTCATCGGCAGCTTCCGCCTTCAGCAGCGCCGCCTCGGCTTCACCCAGTGCGGCGCGATGTTTTGCGGTTTCGTCCGCCGCTTTGGCCGTCGCCGCCTTTGCGGCCTTTGCGCGCTGTTCGAGTTCGGCGCTGGCCGGCAGCGCTTTGATCTGCGCCTCCAGCCCACGCTGGCGCTCCGCCAATCGCGCCAAATGTGCTCGCGCCGTTGCTGCGGCATCGCTCAGCGCTTGCGCGCGCGCCTTGCTAGCAGCGGCATCGGCCGCCAGCTTCTCCAGCTTCGCTTCAGCCTCAGCACGCTTTGCCGACGCTGCATCTCGTGCCGTTTCCGCAGCTTTCAGCGCAGCGGCCGCATGTTTCTCATCGCCAGAGCCCAGTTCGGACAATTCCGCAGTCAAACGCGTCAGCGCTGCTTCCGCATCGCCCTTAAGCGCCGCCAGCCGCTGGCTCTCATCTTGCGCGCGCCGTGCATCTTCATCGCAGCGTGCAATCACCGCGTCCGCTTCCGCGACATCGCGCTCAAGCCCAACGCGTACGCCTTCAAGCCGGCGCAGCACTGCCGCAGCTACCATCTCTTCTTCGCGCAGAGGCCCCAGCGCTTCGCGCGCCTCGTTCGCGCTACGCTCGGCAGCGCTCGAATCCGCCGCCGCCTGCGCAACCACGCGCTCGGCGTCGCGGAGGAGGCCATGAGCATCCGCCTCACGCTGGCGCGCTTCAGTCCAACGCCGATGCAGCAACAACGCTTCGGTTTCGCGCAAGGTTTGCGCCAAGCCCCGATACCGCTCCGCTTGCCGGGCTTGCTTCTTCAAGCTCGCCGCTTGGCCTTCGATCTCGGCCAGCACTTCATCGAGCCGCGTGAGGTTTGTCTCCGCCGCTTTAAGCTTCAAATCGGCTTCGTGACGCCGCGCGTGCAGCCCCGCAATGCCAGCCGCGTCTTCCAGAATGCGCCGGCGGTTTTGCGGCTTGGCTGCGATGAGTTCGCTGATCTGACCTTGCCGCACGAGCGCAGGAGAGTTCGCGCCCGTCGCAGCGTCGGCAAACAAAAGCTGCACGTCTTTAGCGCGCACTTCCTTGCCGTTGATGCGATAGAGCGAACCCAAGCCACGCCGAATGCGGCGTGTGACTTCGAGCGTGTCTTCACCCTGAAATGGCGCGGGCGCGCGCCCGCGCGCTTGTGTCAGCACAACCGTGACCTCCGCGAACTCGCGGGCAGGGCGTCCAGCGCTTCCCGCGAAGATCACGTCCTCCATGTCGGAGGCGCGCATGGATTTTGCGCTGGTCGCGCCCATCACCCAGCGCACGGCTTCGAGCAAGTTGGACTTGCCGCAGCCGTTCGGGCCGACAACGCCAGTCAGCCCGTTTTCGATCGGCGCTTTGGCGGGATCGACAAAGCTCTTGAAGCCGAGGAGGCGCAGCTCGGTGATGTTCACGGCAGCTGCGCGCCCTTCTTAATTCGTGGCGGCGCCAGCGGCGTCGAGCAGGCGCGAGAGGCCAGCGTAAGTCACTACGCTCGGGTCGGTCACCTTCTCGCCATTGATGATAAAGGTCGGCGTGCCGGTGATGTTGAACTGGCGGTTGCCTTCTTCAACGACGCGCCGGATGCGGTCGGCGCCTTCCTCGTCGGTGATGCATTGCATGATCTGCTCTTCCGAGAGGCCGGCGGCGCCGCCGATCTCAAGGAATTTGCCGCGAACGCCTTCCATCGTGCCGGTGGCGAAGATCGCCGTTTGCTGCCGGAAGAGTTCGCCGATGCGGGTGAAATACTGCTCGGACGAAGCGCCGCCGCAGCGGGCGAGTTGGAAGCCGGCGACGGCGATCGGCGCCGGGGCCGTCGGGTATTCGCGGAACACGTACCGCACACGGCCGGTGTCGATGTAATTGGTTTTCAGCTCTTCATACACTTCGGCGTGGAAAGCTGCGCAGTGCGAGCAGGTGGTGGAGGCGTACTCGATCAGCGTAACCGGTGCGTTGGCGTCGCCCAGCGCCATTTCGTCCGCGCCCACCGCACCGCCGCCGCCAGCGCCATTGCAGCCGACGAGAACCAGCGCGCTTGCGCTCAACAAAAATGTGCGACGGCCAATCATGCAGAACCTCCAGATACGGCCGGGAGGCATAGAGTTTTTTCCCCGTAAGGGAAACTCACCCCTGCTTGACCGCGCGCCCAAGCCGCATCAGCGCCGATTTCAGGCTAGGGTCGCCCACCGGGTCAAGCGCTTGCGCCAGTGCGGCCTCCTCGACCGAGGTAAGCGCCCGCTGTAGCGGCCGAATATTGGGCTTTTTGGGCGCAGTGGCTGTCCGTTGTTCGATCCGGATCGACTTGATCTTCGCCCCAGCCACCTTGAGCCGCTCTATAAGGAGAGGGGTCTGCATTTCGATAAAGGGAGCGAGGGCGCCGGGAACTCGGAGGGTGAGCACGCCAACCGCCAGTTTGACGGGCTCGACCCGGGAAAAACTCTCACCAGCCACTTCGGTCCAGCGGCGCTTCAATTCGTTGAGGCCAAGGCCGGATTCTTTGAGCAGGGGCTTCAGGACCGCAGTGACTGCCTTGCCGGCGGCAGGCGGGCCGGACATGACGGAGCGGCCGCGTTTGGCCGCCAAAGCCTGCGCCGCGCGCGTTTCCGCTCGTGGGTCGGCGGCCACGGGCTCAGCCGGGCGGAAGCGGTCACGGAGGGACATGGACCCTTGATCGAATCGGAAAGTCATCAAGAAAGGGTAAAGACGCTCGATGCCCGCGCTTGCCCGAACCCCACGTCCCGCTGTGGATAAGTTATCCACGACTCGGGATAACCTGCGGGATAACCTGCGGAAATCATTGCTTAAGTGGTACGATGCCAATGGCCGGACCATGCCCTGGCGGGTGCGCGGCGCGGCGGCAGACCCATACCGTGTCTGGCTTTCAGAAATCATGCTGCAGCAAACCACGGTTGCGGCGGTGGCCCCGTATTTCGAGCGATTCTTGGCCCGTTGGCCGGATGTGAAGGCCTTGGCGGCGACGCCTCGGGAGGAGTTGCTCGGAGCCTGGGCCGGGCTTGGCTATTATTCCCGGGCGAGAAATCTTCATGCGGCGGCGCAAGTTTTGGCCGAGCAGGGACTTCCCGCAGACGAGGTCGGCTGGCGCGCTTTGCCTGGCGTCGGCCCTTACACAGCTGCAGCCATTGCCGCGATCGCGCTGGATCAGCCGGCGAATGTCGTCGACGGCAACGTCGAGCGGGTGATGGCGCGCCTCTATGCGGTTGAGACGCCTTTGCCCGATGCAAAGGTTGAGCTCCGTGACCTGGCAGGCAAACTCGTCACCGCAGAGCGCCCTGGCGATTGGGCGCAAGCTTTGATGGATCTCGGCGCCACCATTTGCACGCCGAAATCGCCGAAGTGCAGCGTATGCCCATGGATCAAAGCCTGCGCGGCCTATGCGACCGGCGCGCCGGAGACCTATCCGCGTCGGACCGCTAAAGCTGAGCGGCCGCGCCGTCATGGCGTCGCCTTTCGTATTGAGCGCGATGGTGCGCTGTGGCTCGTGCGCCGGCCTGATAAGGGCTTGCTCGGCGGTATGGCCGCGCTGCCGACGACGGATTGGCGGGCCAGGAAATGGACTCGCGCAGAGGCCTTGGCCGAAGCGCCGGGCGCTGGGGAGTGGAAGAAGATCGGCTCTGTCGAACACGTTTTCACGCACTTTGCGCTGAGCTTGGATGTATACGCCTCGACGGACGCGCGGCCGAATGAAGGCTGGTGGGGCGACGCCAGCGCGCTGCCGACTGTGTTTAAGAAGGCGGCGCAAGCGGGGAGAGCAACGTGAGCGAGGGTTTCAGCAACATTCTTCTTGGTGTTCTGCCGATGCTGCTCCTTGTCGGGGCATGGGCATTTTTTATTCGCCATGCAACGCGTCCAGGAAGCGCGCAGGCCCGCCAGCTTGAAATGAGTGAGCGACAAGTCCGCGCGTTGGAGCGGATTGCAGACGCGCTTGAGAGGCGGAACTGAAATGAGCGAATCCTTCGAAGGCGGCTGCTCGTGCGGGGCGGTGCGTTTTAAGCTCACGTCGCGGCCGATGTTCACGCATTGCTGCCACTGCCTCGATTGCCAGAAACAAAGCGGCGGCGCCTTTGCGATCAACGCGCTGATGGAAACGTCGCGCATCGAGATGCTGGCGGGCGAGCCCAAGCGCGTTGAAATGCCGAGCCCGAGTGGGCGAGGGCACGACGCCTATCGTTGCGAGACATGCCAAGTCGCGCTGTGGAGCGATTATGGGCGTCGGCCCTATTTGCGCTTTGTGCGCGTTTCGACTTTGGATCAGCCGCATGCGATCGAGCCGGACGTTCATATCTTCACCCGTAGTAAAGTCCCGTGGGTGAAGCTGCCGGACGGCGCGCGTGCGTTTGAGGTGTTCTACGACATGAAACAAGAATGGCCGGCCGAGAGCATGGCGCGCCGCGAAGCCGCGAGCCGCGGATGACCAAGCGTGACGCACTCGTAGGCTCAGCCGCGTTCTTCGTTATCGCGCCCGGCGTTGTCGCTGGCGTGATCCCGTGGCTCATCACCAAGTGGCAGCCGGGCGGCGACGCTTCGCTGACGCTGACGATTATCGGCGGGCTGATGATTATCGCAGGGCTCATAATTCTGGTCGATTGCTTCGTGCGGTTTGCGTTGAAGGGGAGCGGCACGCCTGCGCCGTTCGCGCCGACGAAAGAATTGGTTGTCAGCGGGCCGTATCGCTACGTGCGCAATCCGATGTATCTCGCGGTGCTGCTGGCGATCTTCGGTCAGATGCTGCTGTTCGCGAACGCAGCGATGCTGGCTTATGGCGTCGCCATCACGCTCACCGTGCATTTCTTCGTGCTTGGCTACGAAGAGCCGAAGCTGAAACTGAGCTTTCCTGAAGCGTACGCCGCCTACACCGAAAACGTCGGCCGCTGGCTGCCGCGTTTTTCGCCTTGGCGCGGCTAGGCGCCTGGGATTTTGGCTTCGTCATCCCCGAGCACGCCGCGCACGTAGAAGATCACAACGAACACCGAGATGACGACGATCAGCGGCGTCGCGAACAGCGCGCCGAGGGGACCGAGCAACAACGCACCGGCGATGACGCCGAAAAGCAGAAGCGCCGGCGGCATCGAGACCGCCTTCTGCTGGATCATCGGCATCAGCAGATTCGCTTCGATTTGCGACGTGATGAAGTAGAGCAGAACGACCCAGATTGCCGTCTCCGGGCCAACTGTGAGCGCGAGCAATACTGCAGGCGCGGCAGCGAGGATCGGGCCAATCAGCGGCACGAATTGCGCCAAGCCGCAGAGCAGGCCGAGCGCCAGAAACGCCGGCACGTCTAGCGCCCACAGGCCGATGCTCACGGTGACGGCAAGGAACGCAACTGAGAACAGAGTGCCAAGCAGCCAGCGGCGTAACGCGTTCGCAGAGGCGCCGAGCGCCTTGCGAATATCTTCGCGCTGCTCTTTGGGGGCAAGCATCAGTGCGCCGTCTACGTAGGAATTTGGACTCACTGCGAAGAAAATTGCACCGACGATGACGAGGAAAAATTCGAGCGTGGCGCCGGCGGCGCTCATTGTGAAAGCGCCGATGCGGCTGGCGTAGGCGCCGATCTGACTGCCGTTCGTGCCGGTGAAGGCGCTTTGCAATTCATCGACGACAGTGGAGGCAAACTCGTTTTGACTGATGCGTTCGCGAAAATCACTCCATGCCGCCGGCAGCGTTTCGGTCAATTGCGAGACCTGCGCTGCGATCTGGGCGCCGAGCAGCCAGACAATGCCGCCAAGGACCAACACCACGATGAGGCACGCTGCAGCGAGCGAGGCGCCTTTGGAGAGGCGTGCAAGCCGCTGGAGAATGCCAGCAAGACCACGCAAGCCCACCGCGATCAGAACCGCCCCGAACACCAGCAGCAAAACGTGCCGGAGCGAGACCGCCAGCAGCACCAAGATCACCGCGAACGCGACAACGACAACGCGGCCAGTGAAGGTCGCTTTATCCGGAACCGTCGTCTGAGGCATAGGCGGCGAACGGCCAAATCCCGCGCCTGGTTCCCAAAAGCGAAGGACGCGGAGGGGTTCGTCTCCGCGTCCTTGCTTTGTCGATCGTAGCGTAGGGCTCTTACGCGACGATCAGAGCAGCCTGGTTCAAAGTGGCCATCGCCGCAGGAAGGAAAAAGGCGGCGGCCAGAGCCAGGCTTGCAAACTTGATTTTGAATGCGGTGGTCATCTGCTTCGTCTCCCCGAACTCGTCCCGGTGTTCGATGAAGAGAAGGTAGGCGCGCATTGGCCCGCGCGATGTGACCGTGGGCACGTCGCCGTGAACAGCGTGTGGTGTGGCGACTGTGCGATCGGGGACAGATGCAAATGGTCGCGCATGCAAGAAGGTCCGTTCTTGGCCGCACTTGGGGCCGGTTGAAAGAACGGACTTCGCAGTGTCACTTCATATAGGCGACGTAGCGCCGGATTTTACGGTCGCCACCACCAAGGGCGAGATCAGTCTGCATGCGTGGGCCGGCGAGAGCTGGGTCTTCTTCTTCAGTCACCCGGCCGATTTCACGCCTGTGTGCACCACCGAGATGGGCCGCACCGCGCAGCTCGCGGCACAATTCGAAACGCGAAATGTGAAGCCGCTCGGCCTGTCGACGGACAGCGTCGAGGAACATCTGAAGTGGATATCGGACGTCAATGAGACCCAGCACACAGACTTGCAATTTCCGATCATCGCCGACCCCGATCTGAAAATCGCCAAAGCCTATGACATGATCCATCCTGAACAGAGTTCGACCGAGGCGGTGCGCTCAGTGTTCATAATCGATCCGAAGAAGAAGATACGCCTTACGATGACCTATCCGATGAATGTCGGTCGCAATTTCGATGAGATACTACGCGCGATTGACGCGCTGCAGTTTGCTGACGCGAACCGGATCGCCACGCCGGCCGATTGGAACCCTGGCGACAACGTGATCATCCCGCCGTCCATCCCGGACGCCGAGGCCAAGGGCCTCTTTCCTCAAGGCTGGGAAACAGTAAGGCCCTATTTGCGTCTTACGAAGATTGGCTAGAGGCTGCCGGGCGGACGCTTGAGCTCAAACGAACGGGACAAAGCGAGAGGCAAAGACCATGAGCTATTATTCTCGAAGACGTTAGCCTCCTCGTTCGCAGACGCTGTCGCGCGTACGAAAGAGTTGCTTGCAGCGAATGGATTTGGCGTCCTCAGCGAAATTGATGTTGCATCAACTCTGAAGGCCAAGCTCGGCGTGGATATGGCGCCCTATGTCATCCTCGGCGCCTGCAATCCGCAATACGCGCATCGCGCGCTTGAGATTCAGTCAAAGATCGGAACCATGTTGCCGTGCAACGTGATCGTGCGTGAGGCTGCCCCGGGAAGCATTGAAGTCGCCGCCGTCGATCCGGTCGCTTCGATGCAGGCCGTGGAAAACGCCGCACTTGCTGCCGTGGCCGAGCCGGTTCGTGGATTGCTGGAACGCGTAATCGCTGAATTGTAGCTCTATCTCGTCGCCGGCGTGGGGCGCGTCCGTAGGGGGAATAGAGGCGCGAGGCCGTCGCTTAGTTCGCGCGCGCTTCTTGGATCAGCGCTTTTAGCTTGTCGCGCGCGATGAGTTTGATGCCGGCGCGGCCCATGGCGATCCAGCCTTCGTCGACCCATTCATGCAGTTTGCGGTTCACCTTTTCGCGGCTCGCGCCGATGCGGCGGGCGATTTCGGTTTGGGTGAGCGTCACCGATGGGCTGTCGCCGGCTTCTTCGAGCAGGCGTTGCGCGAGGCGCCCGCCAAGATCGAGCGTGTGCGCGTCTTCGAGCGCGGCGTCGGCGTGGCGCAGGCGCTTCGACATTTCGGCGATGAGTTTTAAGAGCGCTGCGGGCTCGCTTTCGAGCGCGCTGATGGCCTGGTCGCGGTGAATGCGCAGGAAGCGTGACTTGCGGATCGCGGCGATGTCTGCAGAGCGCACGCCGCCATCAAGCACGGCCATTTCACCGATCACGGCTGGCGGCTTCAGCGACGCCATGCGCACGTCCTTGCCGCCTTCGGTGGAGGAGCGCACTTCGACTTCGCCCTCGAGCAAAACGTAGAGCGCATCGCCCTTGTCGCCCTTGGCGAAGAGGAGCTTGCCGGTTTCGACGGTGCAGGGTTGGCCTTGCTTGGCGAGCCGCGCGCGCGTGGCATCGCTGAGCGCCGCCATTAGTTCGGCTTTCGCCAGCGCCGCTTCGACGCTCTGGAGATCGTATTTGTCGGCCATCGGCGGGAAAGGTTGTGCCACAGAGGGCCGAACGGTCAATCAGATGCGCGCGCGGATACTTGGGCCGTTGGCGTTCTCGCCGACAGAGTTCCGTTGGCGCGCTTAAGCCCCCGGCGCCATCGCCATTTGGCGGCGGATTTCGCGGCGGAAGAGGTCGATCGGCTTGGGGCCTTGCTTGGTTTCGAGGCTCCAGAAGGTCCAGCCGTTGCAGGCCGGCGCGTCAGAGGCGACGGCGCCGATGCGGTGGATGGAGCCCGTCTCTTCGCCGAGCACGAGCGAGCCATCGGCGCGCACGCGGGCGCGTTTGCCGTTGGGCGCGACGAGCCAGGCGCCGGGATGGATGAAGCCGGCTTCGATGACTTGGCCAAACGGCACGCGCGGCTCCTCTTTCTTGGATTTGGTCACGGCCAAATCTTCGATCGAAACCGGTTTGATTTTCTTTAACCGGGCGCGGGCGGCTTCGGCGTAATCGGGATCGCGCTCGATGCCGATATAGTGGCGTCCGAGCCGCTTGGCGGCGGCGCCGGTGGTGCCGGTGCCGAAGAACGGATCGAGGATGATCTCGCCGGGTTTTGTGGTGGCGAGCACGACGCGGTGGAGGAGGGCCTCCGGCTTTTGCGTCGAGTGGAGCTTGCGGCCTTCGCGGTTCTTCAGTCGCTCAGAACCCGTGCAGATCGGCAGCGTCCAGTCCGAGCGCATCTGCAGATCGTCGTTGAGCATTTTCAATGCGTCGTAGTGGAAGGTGTATTTGGCTTCCTTTGAGCGCGCGGCCCAGATTAAAGTCTCGTGCGCGTTGGTGAAGCGGGTGCCTTTGAAGTTCGGCATCGGATTGGTTTTGCGCCAGACGATGTCGTTCAAAATCCAGAAACCGAGGTCCTGCATCGCAGCGCCGAGGCGGAAGACGTTGTGATAGGAGCCGATCACCCAGATCGCGCCGTTCGCTTTCAGCACGCGGCGCGCTTCGGTCAGCCAGGCGCGGGTGAAATTGTCGTAGGCGGCGAAGTCCTCGAACTTGTCCCACTCGTCATCGACGCCATCGACGTTCGATTGATCGGGCCGCGTCAGCGCGCCGCCGAGCTGCATGAAATAGGGCGGATCGGCGAACACCAGATCGACGCTGCCGTCGGCGAGCTTTTTCAGCTCCTCGATGCAATCGCCTTCGATCAGCTTGTCTTTGAAGTGGCGCGCCATTGGTCCCCCGGAAGCAGGGGATTCTCTATTGACCGGACTCGCGAATCAAGAGTCCGCAAGTCGTTAACCATAAAGAATGATCAGCCCGCTGGCTTTATCCCCAGCGCCTTGCGCTGGCTGAAGCGCGTCCGCAGCGAGAGCAGGTAGGTGATGAAGAAGATGTAGATGAACACCTCTTCGGCTTCGCTCCAACGGACGTAAGGCAGGGCGGCAAACCAAGTCGTGTCGTCGAGCCGCTTCGGCAGCGCCGCCAGCTGCGAGAAGATGACGGGCGCGAGGCTCGCCAGGGTTGGCGCCAGCCACCACGGATTGTCGAACAGCCCGCGGCCTTTGCGGAAATGCTTCACCAGCGGGTGCACGATCGTGCCGAGGATCATGCCAAGCAGCAGCAGGGCGCGCGGTTTTTGATCGAGCCAGCCGTCGGCGGTGTTGTGGAAGTTGGTTTCGCCCTGGTCGTTGATCTCGGCGAAGATGCCGCTGGTTTCCCAACCAAAGAAGTGCTGGCCCCAGCTGATCTCCTCGCCGAACAGGAAGATGAGGCCGAGCAGCACCACCACGAGCCATCCGCGCAGCATCGGCGTGTCGGCGCGCACAAGCATGTCGACCGTCAGCGCGAGCGCGATGATCAGCGACAAATTCTGCGCGATCTCGAACAAGCCTTGTTCCGTCGTACGCGCGCTGCCCGCCAGAGCTTCGGGGTTGAACCACACAAAGCCAATGATCGCCGCGAAAATCAGCCCGCACGCAATCCAGACGGCGAGCGCAGAAATATCGCGAGTTTGCGGGTGTCCCGCGGCAGTGTCCCCTGTCGTCATGGGGCGGAACATAGTGTTGGCCGGGCGCTTGTAAACGCCGCTCAGCCGGCGAGGCGCATCTCCATCGCCAATTGCACCGGCTTGAAGCTGCGCCGGTGGATCGCACAAGGGCCAAGCCGCTTCAGCGCCGCTTGGTGCTCTGGCGTGCCGTAGCCTTTGTGCTTGGCGAAGGCGTAGCCTGGATATTGCGCGCAGAGTTCGGTCATCATCCGGTCGCGCTCGACTTTGGCGATGATGGAAGCCGCGGAGATCAGCGGCAGGTACGCATCGCCATCGATCACGCACTCGACCGCGCACGGCAGGTCAGGCGCCATATTGCCATCGATCAGCGCCGCGACCGGACGCTCCGAAAGCGCTTCAAATGCGCGTTTCATCGCCAGATGCGAAGCGCGCAGAATGTTGATCGTGTCGATCTCTTCGACGGTGGCGATGCCGACTCCGACGATCCCGCACGCGCGGATCGCCGCGTAGAGTTCGTCGCGCGCTTCGGCGCTCAATTGCTTGGAATCGTCGAGCCCTTTGGGGCGGCCCTTGGCCGGCAGGATCACCGCCGCGGCCACTACCGGCCCGGCCAGGGGCCCGCGCCCCGCCTCATCGATCCCACAAATCGCCATGGGCAAGCATGGCCGGGATTCCGTGCGGAGAGCAAAGGCAAGCAGGAATGGCTATTTGATAAGGACGCTTGACATGCGCCGGGCAGGCAGGTAAAGGTCGCTTGTCAACGAGACAAGCACGCTTGATGGAGGGTCAAATGCGCAGAGGGTGGAGCCGGGCATCGGTGTTTGCGGTGGTGGTCGCGATCGCGGTGGCCTCCGGCTTTTTGAACGATCGCCCCGGCGTAAGCACCGCCGCCGCAAGCGCGCCGGCGATGTCCTTCAGCGTTTCGCTCGCGCCGCTGGCGCTCGAGGTGCGAACCGCAGACCTCGCCATAAAGATCAAAATTTAAGGAGGCGACGATGCCGCGCGAGACCAATCCGAAGATCATCAGCAATGGCCGCCGCTACATGGGCAACATGGCCGTGGCCGGTGTGCTCTACAGCGCGGCCGTGTTCGGCGGTGCGTTTGCGATCCGTAACGAGGCCTTGCCGCAATGGGCGGCCATCCTCGCAGCGCTTGCGCCGCTTCTGCCTGCACTGCTGATGCTGCGTGCGTACGCGATCTTTCTCAACGGCATCGATGAGTTTCAGCGCCGCATTCAAACCGATGCAATGCTGATCGCCGCTGGCGTCGTTGGCTTCGGTTCGTTCGCCTATGGCTTTCTCGAAGAGTGGGCGGGTTTTCCGCACCTTCCGCTGATTTGGGTTTTCCCGGCGCTGATTGGCATCTGGGGTCTCGCCGCCTGCGTTCTACGGCTGCGCTACAAATAAGAAGCCGCCACAAACAGGAGGACGTCCATGAGCAATTGTAGTGAGAGCGCCGGCAAGCCGGCCGCGGCGAGACTTTTCCGCGATATGTTCGGCGCGGGCATGATTTATCTAACGGCGGTTTTGGGTGCGGGTTTGGCGATCAAGGGATTTGCGCCGCCACAATGGCTTGCCGCTCTGCTTGCGGTGGCGCCGATCGCGCCGGCGCTGCTGATGTTGGCTGCACAACTTCGTTACATGCGTGCGCTCGATGAATTTCAGCGCGGTGTGCAAAGTGAGGCGGTGCTGATTGCGGCCGCCGTCATCGCCTTCGGGACGCTCGCCTATGGCCAACTGGAAGACATGGCCGGGTTTCCCGACCTATCGATGATGTGGGTTTTTCCAGCGTTTTGCGTGGTCTGGAGCGCCGCCACTCTGTTTGTGCGGCTGCGCTACAAATGAGAAACCGGCTCAAGGTCCTGCGCGCCGAGCGCAATTGGAGCCAGGCGGATCTTGCCGACAAGCTCGATGTGTCGCGCCAGAGCGTGAACGCGATCGAGACCGGCAAATACGATCCCTCGCTGCCGCTCGCATTCAAAATCGCCGCAGTGTTCTCGCTGCCGATCGAACAAATCTTCAGCGCCGACGAAGTCGCGCAAGCTGCTGAATAGGAGAAGCGCCATGTCTGTTCTGCCGGTTTCGCAAAACAAGCGCCGCGCGCTGGTTCGCTCGTTGTTGATCATGTTCGGCGGCATTTTGGTCGCTTTCGCGCTGGCCGCGCATGCTTGGGACGTGGAGGTGCGAGGGCCAATGCTGGCCGCGCTCGTTGTGTTCTGCGTGCTCGCGGTGCTGGAGTTCGCGACCTTCGACGAAATCGCAAAGCGCGCGCATTATATCGCTTGGTATTGGGGCAGCTTGCTTGGGTTCATTTGCATTGCGCTAATGCAAGTTGCGTTTGCGTTTGATGGCTCGCCGTTCGTTGCCGTCCTGCAAACGCTTATGCAGTGGTTCGGTGCGGCCGATGCTTCGGAGAGCTTCGCCGCCGGCATGCTGTTTGGGCCGCTTTTGATGGCGGCGGGCTTCTTCATCGTGCGCGGCGTCGATTGGCTGCGTAGCCGCTAATTTCGGTCTTCAAATCAGGATCAACAAACAGGCGCGTGAGCGCCAAGGGGATGGTTATGCTTGTTGCTCGTCAATTCGTGCTGGCCGCGTTCGCCGCATTCATGATCGGCTCAGTGGTCGGGCCCGCGCCGGCGCAGGCGGAGGATTTCACGCCGACGCGCTTCAGCGTTGAAGTGCGCGGTTCGGGGCCGGATGTGATCTTGATCCCCGGTCTTGGCTCCAGCCGCGATGTTTGGGCAGCCGAAGCGGAGGCGCTGGTCGCCACGCACCGCGTGCATCTCGTGCAAGTGGCTGGCTTCGCCGGCCAACCCGTCGGCGCGCCGGCAGGCGAGGTAATCGCGCCGCTCGTTGAGGAACTCGCGCGCTACATCGAAGCGAACGATATCGAACGCCCCGCCGTAATCGGCCATTCGATGGGCGGCTTCTCCGGCCTCATGCTTGCGCGCCGCCACCCTGAAAGTGTCGGCCGGCTGATGATCGTGGACTCGCTGCCGTTCTTCAGCGCCATGTTCGGCCCGCAGATCACGGCCGCCGCCGTTGAGCCGCAGGCGCGCATGATGCGCGACCAGATCTCAGCGATGGACGACGCCGCGTTCGCCGCGCAGCAAGCCGGCGGTGTGCGCCGGCTGGTCAAAACCGAAGCGCGCCAGGGCGAGGTCGTGGCTTGGAGTATCGCCTCGGATCGCGCGACCTTCGCGCAGGCGATGTACGAGGTGATGACCACCGATATGCGGCCCGAGGTCGCCGCCGTCACGGCGCCGATCACCGTGGTTTATGCGTACGACCCGGCCATGGGGCCGGAACCCATGGTCGATGGCCTCTATCGCGGCGGGTACGCCAGCGCCCCCAACGTCAATTTCACCCGCATCGACGGCGCCTTCCACTTCGTCATGTTCGACCAGCCGGCCGCGTTCCGCGCAGCGGTGGCGGCGTTCCTCCGCTGAGCCAGTCTTGATATGAGGGGCGGGCGCCTTTAGGCGTCCGCCATGGCTCCCCACAAAGCGCCCCGTTGCTTCCAGGACGTGATCCTGACGCTCCAGAATTACTGGGCCGAGCAGGGCTGCGCGATCCTGCAACCGTATGACGAGCAGGTCGGCGCCGGCACTTTGCATCCGGCGACCACGTTGCGCTCGCTAGGGCCGAAACCGTGGCGCGCGGCGTATGTGCAGCCGTCGCGGCGGCCGAAGGACGGGCGCTATGGCGAGAACCCGAACCGGCTGCAGCACTATTACCAATTCCAAGTGATCCTGAAGCCGAACCCGCCGAACCTGCAGGAGCTTTATCTCAACTCGCTCGCGCGCATCGGCATCGATCCGCTGCTGCACGACATCCGCTTCGTCGAGGACGATTGGGAGAACCCGACTGTCGGCGCTTGGGGCTTGGGTTGGGAAGTGTGGTGCGATGGGATGGAGGTGTCGCAGTACACCTACTTCCAGCAAGTCGGCGGCTTGGATGTGAGGCCGGTGTCGGGCGAGCTGACATACGGGCTTGAGCGCCTGGCGATGTACGTGTTCGGCGTCGACCGCGTTTACGATCTGCCGTTCAACGATCCGGATAGCGAATATCCGGTGACCTATGGCGACATCTTTCTCGAAAACGAGAAACAGCAATCGCGCTACAATTTCGAACTCAGCGATCCCGAAATGGTGCTGCGCTGGTTTGGTGACGCGGAAGCGACCGCGGCGCGGTTGCTGAAAGAGAGCAACGTGCTGCCGGCTTTCGATTACACATTGAAGGCCTCGCACTTGTTCAATCTGCTCGACGCGCGCGGCGTCGTCTCGCCAACGGAGCGACAAAGCTTCATCGCCCGGGTGCGTGATCTGGCGAAGGGCTGCGCGAGCGCTTGGGCGGAGGGGCAAAGCTAATGCCCCAACTCCTACTTGAATTTTTCAGCGAAGAAATCCCGGCGCGTATGCAGAAGCGCGCGGAAGAGGATTTGGCGAAGGCGTTGGGTGAAAAGCTCAAAGCCGCCGGCCTCGACGCGAAGGCGATCAAGACGTTCTCCAGCCCGCGCCGCATCGGCGCCGTCATTGACGATCTGCCGAGCAAAGCGGCGGACGTGAACGAAGAGCGGAAGGGGCCGCGCGTTGGTTCGCCTGAGCAAGCGCTGCAGGGCTTTCTGAAAGGCGCGGGCCTGACCTCCATCGATCAAGCGCAGATCGTTGAGGACAAGAAGGGCGCGTTTTACGTGGCGCGGATCGAGCGCGCGGGGCGTGAGACGAGCGCCATCGTGCAAGAGATCGTGCCGGAGATCGTGCGCGCGTTTCCGTGGCCGAAATCGATGCGCTCGGGATCGAGCGATCTGACTTGGGTGCGGCCGCTGCACAACATTTGCTGCGTGTTCGATGGCAAGGCGGTGAAGATCGCGGTTGAGGGCGTGGGCTCGGAAGCCGTGACTTGGGGGCATCGCTTTCATGCGCCGGAGGCGATGCCGGTGACGAGCGCGTCTGATCACGCCTCGAAGCTGCGCGGCGCGAAAGTTCTGATCGAGCGCGAGGAGCGCAAGACGATCATTCTGGAGCAAGCGCGGAAGCTCTGCGCGGCGCGCGGGCTTGAGCTGGTGGACGATATCGGCCTGCTCGAAGAGGTGGCGGGGCTCGTGGAGTGGCCGGTGGTGCTGCTCGGCGACATGGATCCGGCGTTTCTCGATCTGCCGGGCGAAGTGATCCGGCTTTCGATGCGCACGCACCAAAAATATTTCGCGGTGCGCGATCCGAAGACCGGCAAGCTTGCGCCGCATTTCGTGACGGTGGCGAACGTCGAAGCGAAGGACGGCGGCAAGGCGATCGCGGCGGGCAATGCGCGCGTGCTGAGTGCGCGGCTGAATGATGCGCGCTTCTTTTGGGATACGGATCGCAAGACGGCGCTCGATACGCCGGAGCGGCGCGAGAAGCTGAAGAAGATCGTCTTCCACCAGAAGCTCGGCTCGGTGTGGGATAAGGTTGAGCGCGTGAAGACGCTGGCGGTTGAGCTGTGCGCGGTGACGGGCGCTGACGTGGAGCAGGTCAAGCGCGCGGCTGAGCTTTGCAAAATGGATTTGGTGACCGAGACGGTCGGCGAGTTTCCGGAGTTGCAGGGGCAGGTGGGGCGCCAGCTTTACGCGCTGGAGAAGGGCGCGAACGCCAGCATCGCCGCCGCCATCGAAGATCACTACCGCCCGCTCGGCCCGAACGACCGAGTGCCGGACGACAAAGTCGCGGTGACGCTAGCGCTGGCGGACAAGCTGGATACGTTGGTTGGATTCTGGGCGATTGATGAGAAGCCGACGGGAAGCAGCGATCCGTATGCGCTTCGTCGCGCCGCGCTCGGTGTCGTTCGACTGATTCTCGAGAGCGGGCTGAGGCTGCCGCTCTTCCGCAATCCGGTACTATTAATTCGCACGGTTCAGACCCAGACCCTTGCGGCCCGACGTCGGGGTGATGAGGCAATTCGAAACATCATCAACCTCATGCTCAAGATGGACGCATCTGAGCGTGAAATCGGGGCGGCACTTCTCGATTTGTCTGGTCCGGCGCCTGAAGGGGAGAGCCAGCGGCGCGATGAAACATGGGATGAGATCTTTGCCAGTAACGACAGTTCGGTGTTGCTGCTTCGGGCCCTGCTGGGTTTCCTAGCAGATCGTCTCAAAGTCCAACTCCGCGACCAAGGCAAGCGCCACGATCTCGTCGATGCTGTGTTTGCGCTTGGCGATGATGATCTTGTTCGCATCGTTGCACGCGTCGAAGCCCTCGATACGTTCTTGAAAACCGAAGACGGCGCGAACTTGCTCGCGGGCTATAAGCGTGCGGCGAATATTCTCGCGGCGGAGGAGAAGAAGGGGAAGTGGAGCGCCGAGGAGGCCAAAGGCCAAGTCGATGCGAAGCTGCTCGCCGAGCCTGCGGAGAAGGCGCTGCACGAGGCGCTGGAGAAAGCGCTGCCTGCCGCGCGCGCTGCGGTGGAGCGCGAAGAGTTCGCCGCGGCGATGAAGGCGCTCGCGGGCTTGCGCGCGCCGGTCGATGGGTTTTTCGATAAGGTGTTGGTCAACGCGCCGGAGGCTGAGATCCGGCGCAACAGGCTTCTGCTGCTCTCGCGCTTTAGAGAAGCGCTGTCCGCGGTCGCGGACTTCTCGAAGATCGAGGGTTGAACTCTCTCGCCGGCGCGCGAGCAAAGAGGAACACGATGACAAAGCAGTGGGTGTACGGGTTCGGCGGCGGCGAAAGCGGGGGCGATGCTTCGCTGAAGGCGCTGCTTGGCGGCAAGGGCGCGAACCTCGCCGAGATGGCGCGGCTCGATCTGCCGGTGCCGCCCGGCTTCACGCTGACGACGGAAGTCTGCAACGCGTATTACGAGAACAAGCGCAATTATCCGGCTGAGCTTGCGGGCCAAGTCGATGCGGCTTTGGCTGCGCTCGAAAAGAAAACCGGCAAGACGTTCGGCGACCCCGCCAATCCGCTGCTCGTCTCGGTGCGTTCGGGCGCGCGTGCGTCGATGCCGGGCATGATGGATACGGTGCTGAACCTCGGCCTCAACGATGAAACCGTTGAGGGCCTCGCCCAACTCTCGGGCGATGCGCGGTTTGCGTACGACAGCTATCGCCGCTTCATTCAGATGTATTCCGATGTCGTGCTCGAACTGGAACACGGCGTGTTCGAGGAAATCCTCGGCACGCATAAGGACACGAACGAGTATCGCTCCGATACTGAGTTGACCGCCGATGATTGGAAACAGGTCGTCGCGCAGTTCAAGCGCGCGGTAGAGCGTGAGCTGGGCAAGCCGTTCCCGGCTGATCCCAAAGAGCAACTCTGGGGCGCGATCGGCGCGGTGTTCTCAAGCTGGATGAACGATCGCGCGATCTTCTATCGCAAGCACAACAACATCCCCGAAAGCTGGGGCACGGCTGTGAACGTGCAGGCGATGGTGTTCGGCAATATGGGCGATACCTCCGCCACCGGCGTCGCCTTCACGCGTGACCCGAGCACCGGCGAGAAGAAATTCTACGGCGAATTCCTGATCAACGCGCAGGGCGAGGATGTCGTCGCCGGCATCCGCACGCCGAAAGCGCTGACCAAAGCCTCGCGCATCGAGATGAAAGAGCAGGGCGAGTCGCTGGAAGAAGCGATGCCGCAAGTGTTCGCCGAACTGGTCGCCGTCTACAAAAAGTTAGAGGCGCACTATCGCGACATGCAGGACCTGGAGTTCACGGTCGAGCGCGGTACGCTCTACATGCTGCAGACTCGCAACGGCAAACGAACCGCAAATGCTGCGCTGAAGATCGCTGTCGATATGGCGAGCGAAGGGCTGATCACGCAGGACGAAGCGGTGTTGCGCGTCGATCCCGCGGCGCTCGATCAATTGCTGCACCCGACGATTTCGCCCGGCTACAAGCGCGACATCATCTGCAAAGGCCTGCCGGCCTCGCCGGGCGCCGCCGTTGGCGTGGTGGTGTTCGATTCCGATGAAGCGCAGGAGCGCGCCGCGACGGGCGAAGCGGTCATCCTCGTGCGCGAAGAAACCAGCCCCGAAGACATTCACGGCATGCACGCCTCGAAAGCCATCGTCACGGCGCGCGGCGGCATGACCAGTCACGCCGCCGTTGTGGCGCGCGGCATGGGGCGGCCGTGCGTCTCCGGCGCCGGCGATATCCGCATCGACATGAAGGCGGGCGAATTCCGCGCGGGCGGGCGGGTCATCAAAGCTGGCGAGACGGTCACGGTGGATGGCTCGGCCGGCGAAGTGCTGTTCGGCGCGGCGCAAATGGTGCAGCCCGAGCTCACCGGCGATTTCGGGACGCTAATGGCGTGGGCCGACGCCGCGCGCCGTATGAAGGTGCGCGCTAATGCGGAGACGCCAGCGGACGCTGCGCAAGCGGTGAAGTTCGGCGCCGAAGGCATCGGCCTTTGCCGCACCGAGCACATGTTCTTCGACGCCGAGCGCATTGCCGCCGTGCGCGAGATGATCTTGGCGGAGAAAGAGAGCGCCCGTGTTGCGGCGCTCGACAAACTCTTCCCCCACCAGCGCCAGGATTTCGTTGGCATATTCGAAGCGATGGGCGCGCGGCCGGTGACGATCCGCTTCCTCGATCCGCCGCTGCACGAGTTCTTGCCGCACACGGAAGAAGATTGCGCTGATGTTGCGAAAGCGACGGGCCTTGACGCGAAGGCTTTGCTCGCGCGCTCGAAGGAGCTCGCGGAAAGCAATCCGATGCTCGGCTTCCGCGGCTGCCGGCTCGCGATCGTCTATCCCGAGATTTACGACATGCAGGCGCGGGCTGTGTTCGAAGCCGCGTGCGATGTGGCCGAGAAGGGCGATGCGCCAATCCCGGAAATCATGATCCCGTTTGTGATCACGCGGAAAGAGTTGGAAACGCTGCGCGCGCGCGTCGATGCGATCGCGGAAGAGGTGTTCGCTAAGCGTGGCCGCACGATCGAATATCTCGTTGGCACCATGATTGAGCTTCCACGCGCGGCGCTCATGGCCGGTGACATTGCGCACAGCGCGCAATTCTTCTCGTTCGGCACCAACGACCTCACGCAAACGACGATGGGGCTTAGCCGCGACGACGCCGGCAAATTTCTCGGCGCTTATGTCGACAAAGGCATGCTGGCGAAGGATCCGTTCGTCTCGATCGACGTCGAGGGCGTCGGCGAGATGATCAAGCTCGCCGCCGAACGCGGCCGCGCCACCGACAAGTCGATTAAGCTCGGCATTTGCGGCGAGCATGGCGGCGATCCGGACTCGGTGCGCTTCTGCGAGAGCGTGGGCTTGGACTACGTTTCGTGCTCGCCCTATCGGGTGCCGATCGCGCGACTGGCCGCCGCACAGGCCGCGTTGGCCGCCAAAAAGCGCGCTTAAGCCAACATTGCCAAAATTTCGGGAGCCGCCCCGGAACCGAGACCTGACGGCCATGCTTTACCGCCTGCCGTTCGCAGCTGTGGTCCCTGAACCGCAGTCCTGAATAGGGCGCAGGCTAAGCGATCGGGGCCGCGCCACGCTTGGGGCTGGTGAGTTGGCGCTTCCTGATTACACGACGGGCGATGGCCCGACGGCGCGTCCGCACGCTGGGCGGGCCTCTCTAAATCGGCTTAAGAGCCTCCATCGGGTCCGCGCCGCCGCCCTGCGCCCACTAGCCGCGGTTGAGGTTCCGCTACGTCAGCTGGCGCCTGAATTGGCGGCATTGAGCCAGTCTGAAACTCCCCAAACGGGTGAACCGGCACGTTTCGCGCATGGCTGTGCCCCTGTTGGGCCTTCGGGCTGTGGCGGAGGCGCCGCGCTGGATCAGGTAATTCAGATCGAGCCGGGCGCAGTCGAGACTATGAACAAAAAGTCAATCGCCCCCCGGGTTCCGGTCCTGTATCCCCCGCAGGTCGCTGTCGCTGTTATTGCGAAGGCGAAATGGAAATCTGCTGTTGCGGTTATTTGGCGATCATCTGTCCCAAAACTGCACGCTCTTAAGCGGGGCTTAATGCATTTAACGTTGTTCTGGCGTCGACTGGCTATTCTTGCGGGCGAGATTCGGACCCAAGCTATGGTGCACATCGACAAGAACCCTCTGGCAGTACGCCAGGGCGCAGCGACGATCATGTGCCTTGCAGCCGCTGCGGTTGCGATGCCGGTGATCTCGCACCGCGCTGCTGAACAGCGCGAGGGCGCTGAATGGGCCGCCACGTCCACTGCTTTCCAGGCTGAGCTGCAGCAGCAGCTCGCCGCGTCCGAGCCGGACGCGCGTGTCGAACTGACCGCCTTCCGCACCACTGACGGCCTCCGCGCCCGCGGCAACGCCTCGCTCTTCGAGAGCGCCGACGCCCGCGCCATGATGGTGCAGGCTGTTCTGCGCGGCCCGACGGCGCCGCCGGAGCATAGCGAGCAGCAAGCTGAGCCGACGATCGACGCCCGCCAGCAAGCCTGCCTCAGTCAAGCGATTTACTACGAAGCCCGGGGCGAGAGCCAACGCGGCCAGGTCGCGGTCGCCGAAGTGATCATGAACCGGGTGCGCTCGCGCGCTTATCCGAACTCGATCTGCGGTGTCGTCTATCAGGGATCGCACCGCACCACGGGCTGCCAGTTCACCTTCACCTGCGATGGCTCGCTGAACCACCGCCCGCGCGGCCGCGCCTGGGAGCGCGCGCAGCGTGTCGCGACCGCCGTGATGTCGGGCTACACCCGTCCGATCACGGGCGGCGCCACCCACTATCACACCCATGCCGTGAACCCGGTTTGGAATTCCGGCCTGGTGGAAACCACCAATGTCGGCAGCCACGTTTTCTATCGTTTCCCGAACAGCTCTGAGCGCGCCTACTACCAGGAGGCCCTGGCCCGTCGCCGTGGCGCTGGCGGTGCGCGGCGCAATGTTGATGCGCTGATCCCGGAAGCGGGTGAGGCGGCAGTTGTGGAAGCGACGGACGCAAGCGTGACCGACGAGACGGCGACCACGAGCCCGGAAGCAACGCCGGCCGCTGAGACCGAAGTCGCGACCTAACTCGCTTCAGCATTAGAAGTTCGAACAAGCGCCGCGCGAAAGTGCGGCGTTTGACGTTTCAGTCGTCGACCAACGTCTTCTTGATCTGATTGCGCATGCTGTTCGGGAAGAAGCGCGCCGCAAACCGCGCGCGTTCGGCCGCTTTGCCGACCATGTAGTGCACGTCTTTGCCGTGCGCCGCGTCCCAGGCGCGTTCGGCGGCCATGCTGACGGGATAGATCGGCGTTTTGTTTTCGGTGAGCTGGTCGCGCAAATTGCGGTTGGAGTCGCCGCTGCGGTTATCGAGGATCGCCGTTTCGACGAACCACGGCATCAAGCTCACGACGCGCACGCCGAAGCGCGAATACTCAACGTCGAGCGCTTCAGTTAGGCCGCGTACGCCGAACTTCGTTGCGCAATACACTGCAAGCTTCGGCGCGCCGAACACGCCGGCGACGGACGCCACGTTGATGATGCGGCCTTGTGCTTCTTTCACCAGTGGCAGCGCCGCGATGCAGCCGTTGATCACGCCCTTCAGATTCACATCGAGCACGAGATCGATGTCGTTCTCTTCCATCTCTTCAAGCCAGCCGCCTTTGCCGACGCCTGCATTGTTGAACAGCACGTCCATGCGCCGATTGGTGACTTGACCGAATGTTTCGATCGCACGCGCCCACGCGGCGCGATCACGTGTGTCGAGCATCACCGAAATGCGCTGGCCCTCGGGCAACAGCGCGGCTGTTTCTTCGAGGCCTTGCTGGTTGATGTCGGAAAGGCCGACGAACCAGCCGCGCTCGGCGAACAATTGCGCCGTGGCGCGGCCAATGCCGGAGCCGGCGCCGGTGACGAAGATGGTCTTTTGTGTCGTAGCCATAGGCAAAAGTGGTCAGCCGAACCGTTGGCGCCGTCAAGCCGAACGCAGCGTCCGCCGCAGTGCAGCAGGGGGCGTGCCGTAGAGGCGGACGAAGGCGCGCCGCATGCGTTCCGGATCGCCGAAACCTGTCCGCTGCGCAATCTCTTGAACGCCGCCGCCGCGCGCCAAGGCCGCACGCGCCGCCTCCACCCGTAACCGCTCCACCGCCTTCGCAGGCGTCACCCCGGTTTCCGCAGCGTAGGCGCGGGCAAAGGTGCGCGGACTCATCGCCGCGCGCGCCGCGAGTTTTTCGACGGACAGATCGCTTGCGAGATGATCGCGCATCCATGTGTTCAGCGCGGCAAAGCGCGGCGCATCAAGTTCAAGCAGCGCCGAGTGCTGCGCTTGGCCGCCGGGGCGCTTGGCGTACACCACCATTTCGCGCGCGACGTCTGCGGCGACATCTGCGCCGAGATCCGCTTCGATCATGGCGAGTGCGAGATCGATGCCGGCCGTCACGCCCGCTGACGTCCAGATCGCGCCGTCCTGCACGTGGATGCGATCTGCTTCGACGCGCACGTTTGGAAACGTCGCGGCTAGTCGCTGCGCTTGGCGCCAGTGCGTGGTGCAGTTTTTGCCGTCGAGCAGGCCTGCGGCTGCGAGAATGAACGCGCCGGAGCAAACGCTCGCCACGCGCCGCGCGCGTTGTGGTGCGCACTTTATGGCGGCGATCATCGCAGCGTTGCGCATCGCGTCCGCCGTACCCTGACCGCCGACAACGAGGATCGTGTCTGCGCGCGCGCGACCGAGCTTCTGCGCGGGCATCGGCGCGCCGGAAGACGAGGGGATGAGACCTGCCTCCGTCGCGGTGAGCTTCAGCGTGTAAGCGCCCGGCTTGAAACGCGACGCGATCTCGAACGCGCCGATCGGGCCAGCGGCGTCAAGCAGCTGAAACTCCGGGAAGAGCACGATCTCAATCAGCTTTGGCGGAAAAGGAGGCTTCTTTGACATTTCAGCCAAGACAAAGCGCGCCTATGAAAGCGCTGTCAACAAGGAGCCTCCCCATGGCCGCGCCGTTCCGCATCGTTTTCATTCTCTACCCGCGCCTCACGCAGCTCGATTTCACCGGCCCGTATGAAGTGTTGGCGCGCATGCCTGGCGCCGAGATCATCATCGCATCGAAAGACGGCGGCGAACTCGTCACCGAAATGGGGCTCACATTCGCTAATCTGCGCGCGCTCGCGGACGTCGATCGCGCCGACATGATCATGGTCCCTGGGGGCCCGGGTCAGACGCAAGCGATGCAGGACCCGCAGTTTATGTCTGAGGTGAAGCGCCTCGGCGAAGGCGCGGCATACGTCACCAGCGTTTGCACCGGCTCACTCATTCTGGCTGCCGCGGGCCTGCTCAAGGGCAAGCGCGCCGGTTCGCATTGGGCTTATCGGGAATTGCTCGCGCCATTCGGCGCTATCCCGGATGACGCTCGCGTCGTGCGCGACGGCAACGCCATCACCGGCGGCGGCGTCACTGCTGGCATCGACATCGCGCTCACCATCGTCGCCGATCTCGCGGGCGAGGACGTCGCAAAAATGATTCAGCTCGCGATCGAATATGCGCCAGCGCCGCCATTTAACTCCGGCCGTCCAGAACTCGCGGAAGAGAAAACCGTCGCGGCAGTGAGGCAGCTGTTCTCTGCATTTGCGCAGCAACGCCGCGAAGCCATCGACGCCTACGTCAGCGGAGCCAATTGATGCTGCAGCTCAGACCCAATTGCGAAACTTGCGATCGAGATTTGCCGCCAGACAGCGCGGAGGCGCGCATTTGCAGCTTCGAATGCACGTTCTGCGCAGACTGCGCCGATGGCGTGCTGAGCGGCCAATGCCCCAATTGCGGCGGCAATCTCGAGCGCCGCCCAATTCGGCCTGCTGCGGCGTTGGTGAAGTATCCGGCGTCGACCGAGCGCGTTCGCCGTAAGGCATAGCTGCCGGGAGGCGCGCCGGCCCTTGGTTCTAAGCCCGGCCGCCTTCACCGCCGCTGAGCTGCGACAGATCAAACCCCAGCGCGTTGATTGCGCGCTTCCATTTATCGTCGTGACCATCGTCGAAGATGATCGCTTTGTCCGGATCAACGACCAGCCAGGCGTTGTGCTTCAGCTCATCCTCAAGCTGCCCCGCGCCCCAGCCTGCGTGACCAAGCGCGAGCACGAATTGCTCCGGCGCGGTTTCGCCAGCCATCGCTTCCAGTACATCGCGCGTTGACGTCATCCGCACACCCGGCGCCACGTCCAGCGTTGCTTCGCCCGCGGTGAAATCGTCCGAGTGCAGCACGTAGCCGCGATCCTGCCCGACAGGCCCGCCATCAAGCACGCTGCGGAACGCGATCTCGTCATCCGTCTTCAAGCCGAGGTGTTCCATCACGTCGCTGAGCGTGAGTTCCTCTTTCGGCCGGTTGATCATCACGCCCATGGCGTGGTCTTCGTCATGGAAGCACATCAGAATCACCGCATGGGCGAAACGCGGGTCGCCGATCGATGGCATCGCCACCAGAAGTTTGCCTGCGAGAGAGTCTGACATGGGCCAATGCTCCCAGTCTGCGCGCCTGCGCGCAAGAGGGCGCTCGCATATCGGCCGCCGCCGCCCTAGATAGGGGTGGAAATTCGAGGAGACCTACAATGATCAAAGTTGGCGAGAAGCTGCCCGACGTCCAGTTCAACGTCCCCACCAGCGAAGGCATGAAGACGCTGCGCACTGCCGAGGTGTTCGGCGGCAAAACCGTGGCGCTGTTCGCCGTGCCGGGCGCGTTCACACCGACATGCTCGGCCCGCCATTTGCCGAGCTACCGAGACCTTGCCGGCGACCTCAAAGGCAAAGGCGTGGATACGATTGCCTGCACCGCGGTGAACGATCACTTCGTGATGGGCGCCTGGGCCAAGCAAGAAGGCGTGTCCGACGCCATCACCATGCTCGCGGACGGCTCTGGCGAATTTGCGCGCGCCGTCGGCCTCGACGCTGACTTTTCAAAGTTTGGAATGGGCCCGCGTTCGAAGCGTTATTCAATGCTCGTCAAGGATGGGGTGGTAGAACAGCTCAACATTGAAGAAGCTGGTGAATACAAGGTTTCCAGCGCCGAGCACCTGCTTAGTCAGTTAGGCTGATCTTAAGCAGCATGACCAGCCGCAGAAGCGGCGGAGGATGAGCGATGAATTCGGTCGTAATCATTTTTGCCGTTATGGCGATTGTGCTGGCTTTCAGCTCGATCAAGGTCGTGCCGCAAGGCCGGCAATATACGGCGGAACGCTTCGGCCGATACATCCGCACGCTGCGGCCCGGCATTTCCTTTCTTATTCCTTTCGTCGATCGCATCGGCCGTCGCCTTTCCATGATGGAAACGGTGCTGGACGTGCCGCGCCAAGACGTCATCACCAAGGACAACGCAGTCGTCTCGGTTGACGCGGTGGTGTTCATTCAAATTATCGATGCAGCGAAAGCGGCGTACGAAGTCGAAAATTTGAAGCTCGCGATCCAGAACCTCTGCATGACCAACACGCGGACGGTCGTCGGCTCGATGGACCTCGACGAAGTGCTTTCGCAACGTGACTCGATCAATGCGCGCCTCTTAGGCGTCGTCGATTCCGCCACCGATGCGTGGGGCACCAAAGTCATGCGCGTCGAGATCAAGGATCTCTCGCCGCCGGCCGATATCATCCAGTCGATGGCGCGGCAGATGAAGGCCGAACGCGAACGCCGCGCGCAAATTCTGGAAGCCGAAGGCGACAAGCAGGCCGCGATCCTGCGCGCCGAGGGCGCCAAGCAATCGGCGATCCTCCAAGCCGAAGGCCGCCGCGAAGCTGCGTTCCGCGACGCCGAAGCCCGTGAGCGCGAAGCCGAGGCCGAAGCGAAAGCGACCGATATGGTTTCGCAGGCGATTTCTAAGGGCGATGTGAACGCCATCCGCTACTTCCTCGGCCTCAAATACGTCGAGGCGTTCGGCCAACTCGCAACGTCGAACCAGCAGCGTACGGTGATCATCCCATCCGATCTGGGCGGCTTGGCCGGCTTGGTCGAGGGCCTGCGCTCACTCAACGCGCAGGGCGAAACCGTGGCCAATGCCGGTGGCGGGCGCACGGCCGTGCCGCCGACGCGCTAAGCCCTCGCGTAAGCGCGCCAGGATCGCTACATTAGAGCCATGGACCTGATTGGCTTCCTCACAACGCTCGGCCCGCAGCACTGGCTGGTGCTCGGCCTCATCTTGCTCATCGCCGAAATGGCGAGCGGCACGACGTATCTGCTGTGGCCCGCGGTGGCCGCCTTCGCGACCGCGCTTGTCTCCTTGCTCGGCGCGACGAACTGGATCGCGGAAGTCGCAATCTTCGCCGTGCTCGTGATCGCGTTGACTGCGTTCGGCCGCCCGTTGGTGGAGCGCTGGAAGCGCGATGGCGCCGCCAATGGCTTGAACGAACGCTCGACGTCGCTGATCGGCGAGCGCGGCGTGGTGACAGATTTCGCGAATGGCGCAGGCTCGGTGAAAGTGGGCGACACGATCTGGCGCGCTGTCAGCGAAGAAGCGCTGGAAGCCGGACAGGCGGTTCAGATCGATTCCGTTGACGGCGTGACGCTGCGGGTCAAGCGGACCTAATAATTGCGGCCACGTCGCGCCGCGCGGCGGGATTGACTGCCTCGGCATAGCCAACTCGAACCAGCATTTGTGCGATCTGATCGCCGGTATCGAGCAGCGTGCGCGCTTCGGCGTAAAGCTCCGCCATCTCTTCGTATTCTTGCAGCGTCTGGCTCCACGGATGCATGGCGAGACCCGTGGCGGTCGCGGCGAGATTGAGCCGCGCATACGCGATGCCGGTCGCAAGGCGCGTGCTGGGCGTGTCGTTGGCGGTGGTGAGCCACATGAAGGCGGGCGAGCTCTCAGCTTTCGCGCGCCATTCGTCGGCGCCTTGTTTGTTGGCGGTGGAGCCCGGATTGAGGAAATCCTCGCGGTCGAGCACGCCGATGGCTTTGAACAGGGGGATCATCGGCCCTTCGATGGCGAGGCCGTCGCGATGCTCGGCGATTTGGGCGCGGCCAAAACGCAGCCAGCCATACGTCTCGTCCTGCGCGCCTTCGGTGCGCATCTCGCGGTCGAACCCGCGCCACACGAGATCGCGCAGCGCCGCGACCTTATCGGGCTCGATCGTCCATTGCGCCGCGCCCGGAAAGCCGCCGATGGCGCTGGTGATGCGCACCAGATCGGTATCGGCTGGAATCCGCGCCGCGTCATAATCATTGCGATTGGTGCGCCGCGTTGTGATGTGCGCGAACATCGGATCGCGCGCGGCGTTGGCGGTGGGATTGAAGCGCACGTGCGCGAGCGGGCGCGCATCCAAGTTTGACGTCGGCTCGCCTTCAGGGAACGGCGTGATCTCCGCGAACTGGCCGAGTTCGGCCGCGGCTATGCGATACAGTTCGAGGAACGCGCCGCAGCCAATGGTGATCTGGCGATCGAGCGGATCGGTGAAGGGCAGGCGGCGTTCGAGATCGCAGTAAAGCGTCATGCCGCCTGCGTCGTCGAGGTCGACGAGCCACGGCTGCGTGTTGTGGGGGTTGGGTGCGAGGATTGCATGCGCGAGGGCAAAACGGCGCGGATCGGTTTCGCCCGCGCCCGGATCGCGCCAGCCCGCGATTGGATCAGGCAGGTTCGCGTTGCTGCCGCAAGCGCTGAGCGCTGGTGCGGCTGCCAATAATGCAAGAACGTGGCGGCGGGTATTCATGGGGCGAGGCTGCTCGCCCGAAAGGCGCGATGCAAGCCTTTCTCCTCGAGGGAAAGGGCGTTCGCTAATCCCGCAAAGTCTTGATCGCGCCGCGCGCCAGCTCGTCGGCGCGGTTGTTCATGACGTCGTCAGCGTGGCCCTTGACCCACTTCCACTCGACCTCATGGCGCGCATTGGCTTCGTCCAGGCGCTTCCACAAATCCTCGTTCTTCACCGGCTTTTTATCGGCGGAGACCATCCAGGACGTATTTGGAATCGGTGTGCAGCCGCACGCGCACCGGCGTCTTCAGCGCTTCGAGCGCCATGATCGCCGCCATCAGCTCCATGCGGTTGTTCGTCGTCGCCGCCTCGGCGCCGGAAAATTCCTTCTCCGTCTCGCCATAACGCAACACCGCGCCCCAACCGCCGGGGCCGGGGTTTCCACTGCAGGCGCCATCGGTCCAGATATCGACTGTTCTCATGGCGTCGATGTAGGCGGATTCGGCGGCGCGTCACGATCGGGACGACGGATGAGCCAGAACACTGCCAAAGTAAGAAAGCCAGTCGCAGGCGCGCTCAAGAGAGAATATCCTCCAGTAAGCAGCGATAGTACAAGGCCGACAAATATGCCTTCCAACATGCCGAGCGTGACGTAGGCGAGCAAGAAGGTTGGAAAACGCTGCTTCGTTTGATGAACCGCGGTAATGACAGCCACCACAGCCACGATCGGGACGGTTATGATTGTGGCGTATCCACCCAGCAGTTGTGACCACGAGGCTTGGAAGGCTTGGGACTCGCTGAGCGATCGAGCTGATTGCGCGAGGAGCAGCAGTGGCGCAAAGGAGATCGCCGCAGTCACAAGGAATACGGCCCAGTAAAGCGCGCGTCTGAGCGGGCGTGGCCAGCTCTTAACCGCCATAATCGCCCGCGTCTTTCGCGCCGCGATGAAACACGAGCTTATCCGCGTATTCCAGCGGGTCCTTCTTCTTCACAAGCGCCCCGTCCGGCGTGTCGAACCAATCGGCTAGGCGCGTTGCGAAAAAGCGCAGCGCCGCGCCGCGGCAGAGTGTGGGTAGCGCCGCGCGTTCGGCGGTGCTGAGCGGGCGTATGCTTTCATACGCTGCAATCATCGCGCGCCCGCGCGCCGCGTCGTAGTCGCGCTCATCGGCGAAGCACCACGCGTTCAGGCACACCGCCAAATCGTAGCTCAGAAAATCGGTGCAGGCGAAATAGAAGTCGATGACGCCCGTGAGGCGCTCGCCGACGAATAGCGCGTTGTCGGGAAAGAGATCGGCATGGATCGGCCCGCGCGGTAGGCCGCTCGGCCACGCCGCCCGTACCGCCGCCATATCTGCCTCGATCTCGGCTGCGAGTCCTGGCCGCAATGTCTCCGCCTGCACCAAGCGCGGCGTGATCAGGGCTTCCCAGCCATCGACGCTCAGCGCGTTTCCCCGCTCCAGCGCAAAACCCTCCAGCGCCACATGCATGCGCCCCAGCGTGTCACCGATCGCCGCGCAGTGCGCTACGTTGGGCGCGCGTGGCCAGTCACCGTCGAGGAATGTCACGATGCAGGCGGGCTTGGCCTTCGCTTGCGTGAACAGCGCGCCGTTTTTGGTCGCGATCGGCTGCGGCGCCGGCACGCCGCGCTCTGCGAGCCGCGCCATCACTTGCATGAAGAAGGGCAAATCCGCCGCGCGCACGCGCTTTTCGAACAGCGTGAGAATGAAGCGGCCTTTCGCGGTCGTCAGCGCGAAGTTTGAGTTCTCGACGCCAGCGGCGATGCCTTGGCATGCGAGTGCCGGGCCGAGTTCATACTCAGCCAGCAGCGCCGCGAGCTCGGCGTCGGAGAGGGCGGTGTAAACGGCCATTCTATTGCTTCTCCCCGCCCCCTTGCGGGGCGGGGCCGGGGGTGGGGGTGACGGCGGCGTAGTCGCACAACATCGCGCTTGCACCCCCATCCGACGCGCATCCGCGCGCCACCTTCCCCGCAAGGGGGAAGGTATGACGGAGCGGTGTTCTCATCGCCCTTCCACCCGCACAACGCGGCGCTTGTCGTCAAGGTGCACGATCCAGCGCGCACGATGATGCCCCGCCATCATAGCTCGCGTGATGCGCTCATAATGCATCACGAAGCGGTCGAGCCGCGCGTTGTCAGCTGTGTTCAGCGGCCGGCCGAGCGTTTCTTCTTCCTGCTCGCCGCGCCACTTGCGCACCACGTCCCAAGAGGGCGCTTGCAGATAGACGAACGTTCTGATCTCGCGGAAGAGATCGACGTAGCTTTCAAGCGCCGCGCGTACGGCCCGGCGATAGCGGCCGTCGGCATCTTCGTCTGCCTCAAGCGCATTCAGCGGCGGATCGTCCGTCAGTTCGTCACAATCTTTCAGGCCCAAGCACCAGCCATCGACCAGGATCGCCTCCGGCTTGCCGTTGAACGTCGACCATTGATCCTGCGGCACCACATCGTCCGCCGCTTTGTCGAAGCGCGGCAGTTCAGTGATCTCGTCCGCATTGGTGAGGTGCTGCAGCGTGTAGAGCAGCGAGCGCGGATAGTGCGTGCCGGGCGGGCCGCGGGTGATGAACAGCGGATGCGTCTGTGCAGCGAGGCGCTCGCGCGCGGCTTTGCCCATGTAATAATCGTCGAGCGAAAGGTGCAGGACGCCTGGATTGACCCGCGCGATCACCCGGCACTGATAGGATTTGCCCGATCCTTGCGCGCCGGCGATGCCGATAATGGGCGGGGCGTTCGATTTGCGCGTCTGCCCCTGAAAGATGAGGTCGAGGATAAGCTCTCGGATCGGGTCGCCGCTCACTCGGCCAAAACTCGCGGCAGTTTGAACACCACGTCTTCCTTGGTGACGCGCACTTCTTCCACGCGCGCCTGAAAGCGCGCCGAGATCGCGGCGATCAGGCCTTCGACCAAATCTTCCGGCGCACTCGCGCCTGCAGTCACGCCGACGCTGCTGACGCCTTCGAACCAGATCCAATCCACCTCATCGGCGGATCCGACCAGCCGCGCATCGCGGGCGCCGGCGCGCTTGGCGACTTCCACCAGCCGCACTGAGTTCGAGCTTTTAGGCGAGCCGATCACCAACACCAGATCGGATTGCTCCGCCATAGCCTTCACCGCGTCCTGGCGGTTGGTGGTTGCGTAACAAATATCTTCCTTGTGCGGGGCCGCGATGCTGGGAAAGCGCCGCTGCAGCACGCCGACCATCGCGGCCGTGTCGTCCACCGAGAGCGTCGTCTGCGTCACGAACGAGAGCTTCGCCGGATCGCGCGGCTGATAGGCCTCCGCATCCGCCACGGTTTCCAGCAAAGTGATCGCGCCCTCCGGCAATTGCCCCATCGTGCCGATGACTTCCGGGTGGCCGGCATGGCCGATGAGTACGATCTCGTGTCCATCATCGAAGTGCCGCTGCGCTTCGACGTGCACTTTCGACACCAGCGGGCAGGTGGCGTCGACGTAGATCATCTCGCGCCGCTGCGCCTCCGCCGGCACGGCTTTCGGCACGCCGTGGGCTGAGAAGATCACGGGCCGATCTTCGGGGCAGTCGTCCAACTCCTCGACAAACACGGCGCCCAGCGCTTCCAGGCGCTCGACCACATGCCGGTTGTGGACAATCTCGTGGCGCACATAGACCGGGGCGCCCCACTTCCGGATCGCCTGCTCAACGATCTGGATGGCCCGGTCGACCCCCGCGCAAAAGCCGCGCGGCGCCGCCAACAGGATTGAAATGGGGCGTTTTTCTGGCGGGGTCATCGGCTCTGAGGAGAACTTTCGTTAGATCGACAGTATGGGGCGCCTGGGCGTGTTGCGGCCAGGGCGGGCCAAAGCTATCACGGCCCGACGCCATTTGCCTTGGGGCGGGGTGAGACATGCGGCCGCCGCTGTATGGACCCCCAAGGACGCACATATGGCGAGAGAGGTTTCTGGAATGAAGCTCCCGGCAGCTTTGATGCTTTCGTTCGCCTTGGCCGTGACGGCCGCGTGCGGCTCTTCCTCACGCAACCGCACGGTCGAACTCCCAGGCGGCGTGCTGCCGGAGTCGCAAGAGCCGGCGCGTGCGCCTGGCTTCCTCGACCGCCTCGTCGGCAACGATGACCGTCCTAACGTTGGCCCGTGCCCGCTGATGGGCGTGCTTTACGACAATTCGCGCCTGGTTGATTTCGCCGCGCCGAACCAGATACGCTATTCCAACATCGAGTTCACCGGCGAACTGCAAGGCGTACGCGGCCTCTGCCGCTATGTCGGCGCTGACCCGATCACGATGAACATGGAAATTGACATGGCCTTCGGCCGCGGCCCCGCCGCGACCTCGGATCGCCAAACCTATCGCTATTGGGTTGCGGTCACGCGCCGTGGCCGTGCGCCGATCGAGAAGGTCTATTTTGACGTCGACGTCCGCTGGAATCGCGGCGAAGCGGTGGTCACGCGCACCGAGACCATCGAGCGCATCGTGATCCCGCGCGCCAACGAGGAAATCTCGGGCGAGAATTTTGAAATCCTGGTTGGCTTTGAACTGACGCCTGAGCAGCTTCAGTTCAACCGCGACGGCCGCCGCTTCCGGATAGATTCCGGCGACGGCCCGGCAGCGCGCGGACAATAATAGAGCAGGGACGCAGTGTGAGGCTGGGGCGCACGGCGCCTCAGCCTTGCTTGCTTTCCGATTGCTCACTGCCTACTGCCTATTGCCTACATGACAGATATCGCTAGCGCCCTGAGCGCGGCTAACGCCGCCGTTTTCACTGAGCTTGGGCTCGATCCTAAGCATGCCGACGTGCGCCGTTCGGATCGTCCCGACCTTGGCGAATTCCAAGCCAATGGCGCGCTCGCGGTGGCGAAGGCCGCCGGCAAGAAGCCGCAAGAGGTTGCGCAATCCGTCGCCGCCGCGTGGCGCGCGACCGAACTTGCGCCCACGCCGACAATTGCCGGGCCGGGTTTTCTGAATTTCAAAGTCACAGCGGAAGCATTGGCCGCTCGTGCGCAAGCGATCGCGGTCGATCCGTTGGCTGGCGCTTCGCCGGTGGAGCATAAGCGCCGCGTTGTTGTTGATTACGGTGGCCCGAACGTCGCCAAGGGCATGCATGTCGGACACCTGCGCGCTTCGATCATCGGCGAAAGCGTCAAGCGTATCTATCGCTTCCGCGGCGACGAGGTTTGGGGCGACGCGCACTTCGGCGACTGGGGCTTTCAGATGGGCCTCGTCATCACCGCGCTCGAAGATGAGCTCGGCGGCTTTGACGATCGCGCTAAGCTCGACGCGCGGCTGAAGACGCTGACGCTTGAACAGCTCGAAGCGATCTATCCGACCTACGCCGCTAAGGTGAAGGACGGCGACATCGACGTGCGTGATCGCGCGCGCAAAGCCACAGCGGCGCTGCAAGGCGGCAGTGAACTGCACCGCACGATCTGGAAAGCCATGCACGACGTGTCGATGGCGGCGCAGAAGCGCGACTTTGCGGCGCTGGGCGTCGACTTTGATCTTTGGCTCGGTGAAAGCGATGCGGATCCGCTGATCCCCGACATGGTCAAGGACCTCGAAGCCAAGGGCCTGCTTGAGGAAGATCAAGGCGCGCGCATCCTTCGCGTCGCCGGTCCGGGCGAAACGAAAAAGAAGAAGCTGGATGACGGCACGGTGGTCGAGGTCGAGAGCCCTGATCCGCTGCTCGTGGTCTCGTCCGAAGGCTCGGCCATGTACGGCACCACCGATCTCGCCACCATCGTCCAGCGCGTGCGCGATCAGAACCCGGACATGATCCTCTATTGCGTCGATCAGCGACAAGCTGATCACTTCGAGCAAGTCTATCGCGCCGCCGCCAAAGCCGGCTACATCGCTCGCGATCAGCTGGAGCATGTGGGCTTCGGCACCATGAACGGCGCGGACGGCAAGCCGTTCAAAACCCGCGCTGGCGGCGTGCTGAAACTGCAAGACCTCATCGGTCAAGCCGAAGAAAAGGCGCGCGAGCGGCTGCGCGAGAACGAGGTCGACGCGAACTTCTCGAAGGAGGAGTTCGAGGACATCGCCCACAAGGTCGCCATCGCCGCGATCAAGTTCGCCGATCTCTCAAACTTCCGCGGTACGTCCTACGTGTTCGATCTCGACCGCTTCATGAGCTTCGAAGGCAAGACCGGCCCGTATCTGCTGTACCAAGCTGTGCGCATTAAAAGCATCCTGCGCAAAGCCGAGGAGCAGGGCGTAGTGGCCGGCGCCATTGCGATTGAACACGAAGGTGAACGCACTTTGGCGCTGGCGCTCGATGCGTTCGACGGCGCATTGCGCGCCGCTTACGACAAGAAGGCTCCGCATTTCCTGGCCGAGCACGCCTACAATTTGGCGCAAGCTTTCTCTGGCTTCTTCGCCAATTGCCCGATCCTGCAATCGGAAGGCGTCATGCGCGCCTCGCGCCTCGCGCTCGCCGCCGCGACGCTGAAGCAGCTCACACTGACGCTGAACCTCCTCGGCATCGACGTGCCGGAGCGGATGTAGGTCAGCGCGCTACGCGGCCACGAACTTGTCGCGGTGCTTGCCTTTGGCGTTTGCATAGAACGCGCGAATGAGCGGCAGGTCCGCCTCGTAGTCCCCGCTTGGATAAACCACGGCTGCTAAGCTGGCCGTACGCCAGCCATAATCCAGCACGCTGAGCACGATCGGCACATTGGCGGCGCAGGCGATGTGATAAAAGCCGGTCTTCCATTCGCGCGTCGCGCTGCGCGTGCCTTCCGGCGGAATCGCGAGGACCATGCGATCAGCGGCCGCAAACGCGTCCGCCATCGCCTTCACCACATCGTTCGCGGCCGAGCGGTCAATCGGTACGCAGCCCAGCCATTTGATCAGTCCACCGAACGGGCCCTTGGTCAGGCTGGCTTTGCCCATCCAGCGTAGCTTCACGCGGAAATAGCCCGCCGTCGCCAGCATGTTGAGGCCGTCCCAGTTCGACGTGTGCGGCGCCGCCACCAGCACCATCTTGTCGATCGCCGGCCAATCGCCGCGCACTTTCCAGCCGCTCATGCTGAGAAAGCCGCCGCATATCAGATGCACGATGTCGGACACCAGTCCACGCGAAGGCGCCGGACGCGCGCTCGATTGATCGATCAGAACGACGCGCGCCGAGCTCTCTGCCATGAACGGTCCCTGCGCGCAGGCGTGCGCTTAGTGCTTCTTCGAATAGCGCGCGTTGGTCTCGTGGGCCTTCTCTTCCAGCCAATCCATTCCCGCGATGCAGACGCCGGAGAAGATGAAGACGACGTGGATGATCGTGTACCACATCAATTGCTGCTCGGTGTAGTTGGAGAGGTTCATGAACACCTTGAGCAGATGGATGCCGCTAATGGCGACGATCGAGGCGATCAGTTTGATCTTCAGGCCGCTGAAATCGATCGTGCCCATCCATTCGGGCCGATCGCGATCCTTGTGCGCCATCTCCATCTTCGAGACGAAGTTTTCGTAGCCCGAAAACAGAATGATCAGCACCAGATTGCCGGCGAGCGAGAGATCGACCAGCGTCAGCACCAGCAGGATGATGTCCGTCTCGTCCATGCTGAGGACGTGCGGCGCCTGGATATAGAGTTCGCGGAAGAAGGTGATGATCAGAATGCCAAGCGCCACGATCAGGCCGAGATAGACCGGCGCCATCAGCCAGCGGCTCGTGTAGATCAGCCATTCGATGATCGCTTCCAGGAAATTGGTGCGGTGTCTTGGCTGTTCGTCTTGGCTCATAGGTCCCCTCGCTTCGCGGCGGAAACTAGGGGGACGCGCGCATTGCGCCAAGCCCGCTCGCGTTAGGGGAGGCTTGTGGGCGCGCCGAACCCGGCAGATGATCGCCGCCAGGGGAGGAAAACAACATGTACGAACACGGAATGATCGCGCCGGTCGTTGCGCTGGTGATTTGGTCGCTGATCATGCTGATCTGGCTCTACGCCACGCGCATCCCGGCGATGTCGAAGGCGAAGCTCAAGCCCGGCCAAGCCACCAAGGCCGCGATGGAAGCGCTGCCCAGCGCCAACGTCGCCAACAACTACAATCACCTGATGGAGCAGCCGACGCTGTTCTACGCGCTCTGCTTTGCGCTCCAGTTCCTGGATCAGGCCAACGACATCAATATTGGCCTGGCGTGGCTCTACGTCGTGATCCGCGTGGTACACTCGCTGCTGCAAGCCACGGTGAATTTCATTCCGATCCGATTCTTGATCTTCGTACTTGGTTCGCTCGTGCTGATGGCGCTGGCGTTTCATGCGGCGATCGCAGTGGGCATGATCGATACGAGTTGGATGCACTGATCTCGGCGCGTGTAGTCAAGCGGACGCGAGCTTCCTGCGGATGCCGCGGACGCTTGACCACGCCAGGAAGAGCGGCAGCAGCGCCATCGCGGCAAGCCCGAACGCCGTAAGTACATTCACGCCGCCAAGCTGGCCGGTAAAATAGCCCCAGCAGCCGATGGCGCCGACCAAGGCCAAGAACACGGTCGCCGTCAGCATGAGGAGCGAGAGCGGCAGCGCCAGCGGCGATTGGCGCGGCCGCGTGGGCCCGGGCGGCGGATCGAACCAAGCGCCGCGATCGGCGACCTTGGCAAGATGCGCGAGCGTGATTTCGCGTTCGGCGGCCAGCACCGCCGTCCAGCGTTCGTCGAAGCGCGTGCTGATGAGCCGCGCCGCTAGCACCAGCGCCGGCCCGACGAAATCCGCGCCCTCGTCATCGAAGAAGCGCAGCCACACGAAGCCGCTCATATCAACTTTGAATTGATCCGCGAACACGGCCATCAGCCCATGCGCATCGTCGCCAGTGAGGCCGAGATCGGCATAGAGGCGCGCCGAAGGCGCGATGTCGGCCGGTTCCTTGTCGGTGAACTGCGCGGCGAGCGCGGTGATTTCGGCGAGCGTGTCGCTCACTGCGGCGTGCGGCCGTCGCGGTCCATCGCGGCGATCCATTCGCGCATGAGTTCGACGCCGCGCTCATCCACCAATTGACGGCCAAGCTCCGGCATCATCACGCCGGGATCGGTCGATTGCATGCGATGCACCAGGATCGAGCGCTCCGGATGCCCCGGCTCGATCGCAAATTCAAATCCGCCCGACGCACGCCCCGCCGCCACCGGCCGCTTCAGCACGCCCCACAAAGCCGGATCGGTCTGGCTCCACGAAAGATCCAGCCCCGACGTATGCCCCGGACCCTGCGGATTATGGCAGTGCGCGCAATTCACATCGAGATAGGCGCGCGCGCGATCGTTCACTGAGCCGCTCGTGGGATCGTATGCACGTGGCACCGGCAGTACCTCGCGCGCCGGTAGCGATCCGAGGATGCCGGCGCGGTTCCAATGTGCAATTTGGTTCTCGGCCCCTGTGGGGTAGGCGAAGTCACGCAGCAGATTGCGCGCGCTCGGTCCGATCGGTGTCAAATCCCCGTCGCGATCGTGGCAAGCCTTGCACTGATTGCGGTTCGGCACGGCCCAATCGAGCGCGATGGCGTCGCCATCTTCATCCGTGAAGCTCACCGGCACATCGGCGCCGATCGGCGAGTAGCGCGCCTCCGTCTGCGCTTCGTTCCAAACATAAGGATACGCCACCCAGCCCTCGGCTCGCCGAATCAGCAACCGTGTCTCGATGAAGCGCACATTCTCCGCCGGCGTTCGCATGTCCGCCGCGAATGCGAACGTCTTCACCAGCACCGTGCCGACCGGAAACTCGAAGACACCCTCTGCATTGTACCGCGCCTGCGCGCCCTGCGGGATGTAGACGTAGCGAAACTTCAGCGCCCCATCCGAGTAGAGCGCCGTGTTCAGGTCGTATGGAGTCACGCGTCCATTCGGACTGCGCGCGCCAGCATCGCGGAAGAGGCGATACTCTGAGAGCAACGCCGGCGGCCGCTCCGCCAGGATCGCGCGATCGTTCACGGGTTGCGGCGCTTGCGCGGTGGCGGACGTCATCAGCGAGGCGAGTGCGAACGCCGCCAGCAGAATGAAGCGCTCCATAAGGAGTCGCATCACCGAATCCGCACCGCGTCCGGCTCTTCGACCGCCAGCAGCGGCGGCGGCGTCGGGCTTGGTTGCGCTTCCGTCAGCGGCGAGCCGGCGACCGGCATGCCGAGCGACAGAAACGAGCTTTGCCCCGTCCGCGTCGACGTATTGTCCTGCACCACGATCCGCACTGTCTCCATGCGCGGCGTGCCGCCTACGGAATACATCGTCGCCCCGTCCCAAAGCACGTCCGGGATCGGCACGCCGAGCTGGGCCAGCGCCGCGAGATCGCCGGCCGGTGCAAAGCCTGTGTTGCCGAATGCATTGTCGCGAATGACGATGTCGCGGGCGAGCGGGTTGTATTCTGCGTCATCGAATGCGTTGCGATAGGCGCTGATCAGCACGTTCACCGTGCCGTTATCGCCGATCTCGTTCTCGAACACGTGGACATTGCGGTTGGCCATGATCAGCACCCCGGTGCCCGTCGGCACGCCGGCGACGATATTGCCGGCCGGGGCAAAGTTCGGCGTGTCGTTGTTGACGATGGTGTTGCGGAAGACGCGCACCGAGTGGCCGCCCTTTTGCGGCAGGCCTGGAAGGTCGAACACCAGGATGCCTCCGGTGTTGCGCGTCGCCGTGTTGCCGAAGACGTCGGCGTTGAAGCTGTTTTCGATCTCGATGCCGGCGACGTTGAACTCCGCCAGATTGTCGCGAACGATAATGTTGCGCGACTGGCCGACATAAATGCCGGCGTCCGAGGCGCCGCGCGCGATCGAGCGCTCGATCAGCACGTTGTCGCAATTCACGGGGTAGAGGCCGTACGCCCCGTTCTCCGGGTTCGGACCGCGCGTCCATTCCACCCGCACTTCGCGGATGGTGATGCCGTTGCAATCGCGCGCCTTGATCGCATCGCCCCGCGCGTTCTCAACCGCGAAACCGCGCAGCGTGACATCGTCGGAGGTGATCAGCAGGCCTTCAGCCCCGCGGCGCTGGCCGTTGAAAGAGAGGATGGAGCGGTCTTCGCCATCGCCGCGAATAGTGACGCGGTCCACATCCAGCGAAAGCCCGGCTGTCAGCTCAATGCGTCCGCGGCCAAGCTGCACCGTATCGCCCGGTCGCGCTTCGATCAGGGCCGTCTGCAATTGCTGCTCGGCCTCCGGGCCTGGGCGGATGCGCCAGGTGCGCGCGTCGGCGGCGCCGGCCATGATCAATGTCGCCGCGGCGACGGCTGCGATGAGCCTCATCTTTATCTCCCCCCTCTTTGTGGACGGAGAATCGCCGCTGAAAGGCGCGGTGTAAAGCTACGAAGGCGGCTCGTGCCGCTGCGTCAGCGCCGGAAACGGGCGACGAAGCCGACCAGTTCGCGCACCAGGCTGGGATTGCGCGCCGCGATCAGGCTGGTGACCGCAGTGACCGCCAGCGTGACCAGTGGCCGGTCGCGCGCGATGTCGCCGAGTGTGAACTGCGCTTCCTCTGCGGCTTGTGCCCGGGCGAGAGCAGCTTCTGCTTCGCGTTTGCGCGCTCGGTGCTCGAGCACGAGCGCGAAGATGATGAGCCCTAAACCGGCTACCATAGCCACGCTTCCCGCCGCGCCCGCCGGGCCGATAGTCGGTTCGAGCAGCGCGTAAACGGCAAACCCGCACGCGAATACGATGAGCACAGCGGCGGCTGCGGCGGCGGCGGTGGCGACGACACGGTCCATCATGATTTGCGGCTCAACAGCAGGCCGAGCACCAGCCCAACGCCAAGTGCAGTCGCGGCTACGGTTAATGGCCGCTCGTCAAGTTGGCGCTGGAGAAAGCGATTGGCTTCGTCGAGGCCGTCCTTGATCGCTTCTTCCGCGGCGGCGTAAGCCTCGCCCGCGGCGTCCGCGGCAGCCTCCGCCGCGCGTTCAGTGCTTCGCTCGTCCGACATGACAAAAATTCCCCGGGTTCGATATTAGTCTTAGAGCAGATTGGGTCGGCTTGCCCGCGCGCAAGCCTTGGGGGCGAACCGCATGACCATTGAGCGCACCGGAGCGTTGAAAGTTCCATTCGCTGGCGGATGGCAGGTCATCGCCGCGATTGCGCTTAACCTTATTCCGCTGATCGGCGTCGCGTTCTGGGGCTGGAGCGCGTTCGCGCTCATCTTTCTCTATTGGCTCGAGAACGTCGTCATCGGCGTGCGCACTCTGATCAGTATGGCCATCTCCGGCATCGTCGCGCGCGAGATGAACCCGTGGGGCGTTCTCTTCTTCTGCGCGTTCTTCACCGTGCACTATGGCATCTTTTGCTTCGGGCACGGCAGCTTCGTCGTCGGGATGTTCGGCGATCATGAGCTGGGCGGCGCTTCGCTCGACCTCGTCGCTACAGCGCGGGCGTTATTCGAGACTCTGCCAGGCTTGCGCTACGGCCTCGCCTCCATTGTGCTCTGGCAGATACTCATACTCATACTAGCTATTGTGCGCGGCGACCTCGCCAAGACCGATCCCTTGTCTCTGATGGGCGCGCCGTACCCGCGCATCATCATCCTGCACATCACCATCATCTTCGGCGCCTTCTTGCTGTTGGCGCTCGATGAACCGGTGGCCGGCCTCGTGGTGATGGCGCTGGTGAAGACCGCGTTCGATGTCGCTGAGGCGCGCGGGCAGATGCCGAACTTCAACTTCCGCCGCGCGCAAGCAGGCGGCGACCCGCCTCGATGATGCGTAGCGTCTCGGACCAAAGCCCGAGGCTCTCCACCTCATCGGGTGCAAAGAAGCGCGCCTCGCGCGCGTCATCACCGGCGATTGGCTCACCGGTTGTCCAGCGCACGGCGTAGTCGACGAGCACGTAGTGCGCCCATGGCGGATCGTCCGGCGCCGCCTCGCTGCTGCGCATCAGTCCGTCGACTACATCGATCAGTCCGACAATCTCGCCTCTGCAGCTGGTCTCTTCCTTGAGTTCGCGCAAAGCCGCATCGGCGGCGCGTTCGCCCCATTCGATGCGCCCGCCAGGCAGTGACCAGCGATTCTCCATCGGCGGCTGCCCCCGGCGGACCAATAAGACTTGATCGCCCCGCAGGCAGACGACGCCGACGGCAGGAATCGGTCGGCGGGGTTCGGTCACGTCGGTTTTCTCCAGGCGATTCGCTGCAGGCAGCGCGCGTGCGCAGTCTCAATCGTCGGCGGGCGCTTGTCTCCGTGCTTCGACGCGCTCCGAAAGAGCCGCGGAGCGCTTCTGCAGCAGCAAAAGCGTCAGCCTGAGCCCGTCAAAGGCGGCACGCGCGCGTCGCGATCTAAATTTTTGGAACTATTTGGAAAAATCTGGGCGCTCGCGCGTCATGCGTGCGGCAAAAACAAAGATGCGCGACGCTCTCGCGCCGCGCATCGATTGGACATTCGTCCTTGTTCGTTTGAGCGCCCGTTCACCGAGCACTCGAAGGCGCCGTTACCGGGCTGCCTTCTTCGCACGCTTCGCCTTCTTCTTGGCAGCGGTCTTGCGCGGCGCCTTCTTGGCGGCCTTCTTGGTTGCAGTCTTGCGAGTGGCCTTCTTGGCCTTCGCCTTTTTCGCGACCTTCTTGGCCGCCTTCTTTGCTTTCTTAGCCATGCCCTGGCTCCTTTTGCTTACGGCAACGCAGCCGCAGTACGTCTTCAATATGTCATGCGCAAGCACATTCGCTAGCGAAAAGATTCAGCGCGATGAATCTGCAACAGCGACTCGCACATCACGTGACGTGTAACGCGCGTGATGCACGGATCGTTTCGCTACACTTCTGTTGTGAGCAGCGCGCGCGGATTCATCACGTTCATCGGGTCGAGTGCGCGCTTCAGCGTGCGCATGAGCGCAATCGATTCGGCATCCTTGAAGCGCACGAGGTCGGCTTTGCGCGCGACTCCGATGCCGTGCTCAGCCGAGATCGAGCCGCCGAGTGCAGTTGCGATCTCATAGACCGTTTGGGTTAGGGCGGCGCCTGGGAAGAGGGCGGCGTCCATGCCGCGCGGCTGCATCGCGGTGTAGTGGAAGTTGCCATCACCCATGTGTCCGAAGGCGACGATGCGCGCGCCTGGGCAGCGCGCTTCCATCGCCGCGTCAGCGCGCGTCAAGAACTCCGGCGTCTGCGAAACTGGCACGCTGACATCGTGGTTCACCTGCGCGCCTTCGGGCTTGTGGCCAGCCGATATGGCTTCGCGCACATGCCAGAAATCCCTTGCCTGGCCTGCGTTTTCCGCAATCAGCGCGGTTTGCGCTTCGTCTGCTTCCAGCGCCGCGGCGAGCGCCGCTTCCACTGCATCGCGCAGGCCTTCGGCATGCGCCGCTTCAAACTCGATCAGCACCATGAGCTGCGCCTCGGGCATCGGATCGCGGCTGCCGGGGACGTTCTTGACCACGCACTCGACCGAGAGCCGGTTCATCACTTCGAACGCCGAGACCGCCCCGGTCATCGCCTTGACGCGGTGCAGCAAGGCGAGCGCTTGGCGCGCTTCGGCAACCCCAAGCAGGACGGTCTCGCGGGCGCGCGGGCGTGGCACGAGCTTCAGGGTCGCGGCGGTCACGATGCCCAACGTTCCCTCGGCGCCGATGAACAGCTGCTTCAGGTCGTAGCCGGTGTTGTCCTTCCGGAGCGCCTTCAGTCCGTTGAGCACGCGACCGTCCGGCAGCACCGCTTCGATGCCGAGCACGAGCTCACGCATCATTCCGTAACGCAGCACATGCACGCCCCCTGCATTTGTGGAAATCAGTCCACCTATTGTCGCGCTGCCCTCGCTCGCGAGGCTCAAAGGGAAGAGTCGATCCGAATCGGCGGCCGCTTGTTGCACGCTGGTCAGCACGCATCCGGCCTCTGCGATGAGTGAGTCGTTGTGGGCATCGATGGCGCGGATGCGGTTCATGCGCTTCAGCGAAACCAGCACTTCACCATCCGGGATCTGGCCGCCAACCAAACCGGTGTTGCCGCCCTGAGTCGTGATTGAAGCGCCCGCTTCAACGCAGATACGCACCACGTCGGCCACTTCTTCGGTGCTTGCGGGCAGCGCAGCGACCGGGGTTTGTCCCGAAAATTTCCCACGCCACTCAGTAAGATAGGGCGAAAGCGCATCCGCTTCGGTCAAAACCCCCTTGGGGCCGAGGCGGGCAGTCAGTTTGGCGACGAGATCGGTCGTGTTCATGCGCCAATCGATAGCACACCTCGTTATCCTTGGACCGCTGGCGTCCTCGCCGGCGCTTCTAGGCGCTCAAACGCGGAAGGGGGTGTGCATCGCGCCGGCCATTACGCCGGCGAGGACGCCGGCGGTCCAAGTGAAGCTCAGCGCGGCGCCGCGGCGCGCGATAACCGATCACGAATCGCTTCGCCCAATCCCTCGCCAGGAATCGGCGCGACCGCGATCACAGCGGCGCCAGTCGCATCGAGCGCCCGCAGCGCGGCATAGAGATTGGCGGCGGCCTCAACGAGGTCGCCTGTCGCAGACAATGTCTCGCCACCGATTGGCGGCGCCGCGCCGAAGGACAGATACGCTTCGCCCGGCCGCGCCTCGTCCGCATCAAGCCGCAGCTGCGCGCGCGGCGCGTAATGGCTCTCCATCATGCCGGGCGCCTGGATCGCGCCGCTATGCGCCGACTCAATCGGCCCGACCAGCGCCTCGATCTCGGCGCGCGAGATCGCGCCGGGCCGCAGCAACGTGACGCCGCCGTCATCCGCGACCGCGACGATCGTCGACTCGAGTCCGATCTCACACGGCCCGCCGTCGAGCACGAGATCGACGCGGCCGCCCAAATCTTTGGCCGCATGCTGCGCCGTCGTCGCGCTCACATGCCCTGAGCGATTGGCGCTCGGCGCTACGATCGGCCCTCCAAACGCCGCCAGCAGTTCGCGCGCCATCGGATGCGACGGCGCCCGCAGCGCAATCGTCGCCAGCCCAGCGCATGCCAATTCCGCCACACTGCTCTCCGCGCGACGCCGCGCTACGATCGTGAACGGGCCCGGCCAGAACGCCGCCGCCAGCTTGCGCGCGTTCTCGGGCAGCTCTGCGTGCGTTTCGGCCTCAGCCAGCCCCGGCACGTGCGCGATCAGCGGATTAAACTGCGGCCGGCCCTTGGCCTCATAGATGCGCGCCACCGCATGAGGGTTCGCCGCATCCGCGCCCAGCCCGTAAACCGTCTCGGTCGGAAACACGACGAGTCCGCCGGCGCGCAAAATCTCAGCGGCGCGGGCGATGCTCATGGCTGCCGCGCGGCCTCGACGCGGATGGCGAGATCGATGTCGCGCGAGATTACGTCGTCAGCGTCGGTGTCCTTGCCGATATCGTAGTCGCGACGATCAAGGCGCGACGTGCTCGTCATCACCGCACGATCGCCTTCGATCGTCAGCGAGAAGGGCAGTTCGTAGTCGCGGGTGCGTCCGCGGATGGTCAGTTCGCCCTCGGCGACGTAGCCATCGCCGTTGCGCCGAAACTCTGTCGCGCGGAACACAGCATGCGGATGCGCGGCCGCATCGAACCATTCCGGCCCAGGCAGCGCCCGGTCGTGCATCGCCACGCCATCGGTGGCCGACGCCGTCTCGATCGTCACCACTGCGCTGGAGCCCGCGAGATCGTCCGGATCGAACCTGATGTCGGCGCGCCAGCGGGTGAAGCGACCTTCGAAGCGCGACGAGGTCTCGCCATCGTCGTAGTCAAACGCAAACCCGATCGAACTTGCCCGCGTATCGACGCGCCAGACCGGCGGCGCGCCCGGCTCTGGCGGCGCTGCAATCTCTTCCGGCGGGGCAACCGGCGCAGCGATCTCGATCTCGGACTGCGCCTGCGGTCCGCTCGCGCCGACTTGCGCCCATGTGAACAGCGCCGCCCCAATGCCAACGAGCACGAGCGCTAGGCCACCGCCCAACACCGCCAGTCGCAGAGGATTCCTCGGTGCAGGCTCATCACCGTCGCCCAACGCGCGCAAGCCCGGAACCATCTGTGTCAGCACATTATCGCGGTTGATGAAGTGGTGCTTCAGCGCCGCCGCTGCGTGCAACGCCGCCAGCCCGATCGCGCCCCAAGCCAGCAACGAATGCGCGCTCATCGCCGCATCGGCCACTTCTTCGCGCACTTCGGCCGCGGCGCCCGGCAGCCCGAACAGGTGCGGGACCACAAACAGCCCAAACCAGCGCGTTGTCACTTCGAGCGGGCCGTCGTCCGTCCAGCCGGCCGACACATAGAGCCAGCCCGTTAGCGGCAGGCCGATCATCAGCGCATACAGCGCCGCGTGCGTTGCGCGCGCTGCGAAGCGCTCCCAACCCGGCATCCCCTCGGGCAGAGGCGGCGGCGGATTTAGCAGCCGCCAAGTGAGCTGCGCCAAGCTCAACGCCAGCACTGTGAGCCCGATCGATTTGTGGAGTTGATAGGTCTGGAAGAGCGCGTCGCTGACGACGCCATCCTCCGCCTGATCACCCATCCACCAACCGAGCGGGATCATCAGCGCGATCGAAAGCGCGATCGCCCAATGCAGGACGATCGCGATCGCGGCGTAACGTTGAGCCGGCGCTGCCATTTAGTTGACAGGTTCAGCCGGCTGCGCTGGCGGCGGGGTCGAGCCCGCATCCACCGGGCGGGTGAACTCGGCTTCGATGATCAGCTCGACATCGTTGGCGACGCCGTCGCTGGCGCCAGGCTCACTCGGCTGCAGGACGTTGAGCCCGTATTGCGAACGCTGGAACGTGCCGGTTGCGGAAAAGCCGATCAGCGCGCCGGGGAAGCCCATCGGGTGGCTGGCGTGGCTCGCATTGTACGTAGCGTCGAGCGTGATCGGGTGGGTGACGCCGCGGATCGTCAGATCGCCGGTGACGCGCGCCGTGTTCGGGCCGGTGCGCTCAACAGCGGTCGAGCGGAAGGTCGCCGTCGGGAATTGCGCCGAGTCCAGCCACTCTGAGTTCTGCAATTCGGCGTCGAAGTCGCGGTCGCCGGAATAGGGCGTATCAAGCGTCGTCGTCGCCACAGTCGCTTCGATAGTGCTCTGAGCCGGATCGTCAGCGTTGAAGTTGAGCGTGCCCGTGACGCCATTGAGGCGCAGCGCGTAATTGGAGAGGCCGAAGTGCTTGGCGCGCACCGTCACCGTAGTGTGGTGGGGGTCGAGTGTGTAAGTGCCGCTCGGCGCGTTGACCGGGATCCCTGCAACCGGCGTTTCCGTGGGTGCCGGGGCGGGCTGCGAGCACGCGGCAAGTGTCAATGCTGCCGCCGCGGCCATCATCCAAGATTTCATTTCAGGTTTCTCCTCACTGAAGCGGCCTATGTAGCGCGCCTGCCGCTCCGCGCCATGAAGGCACATTCACGTAACCTAGAGGTCGCCGCCCGCCTATCAACATGACGTTGCGCACGCCTCGCACATTTCCCTAGTGGCGCTATGTTGTCTGATGGAGACCGCTGCATGAGCTACGCCGCCCCAATCGCCGACATGCGCTTTGCCCTGGAGGCGTGCGCAGATCTGTGGCGGCTGCGCGAAAGATATCCCGACCTCGACGCCGATCTGCTCTCCGCCATCTTGGAAGGGGCCGGCGCTCTCGCGGCTGAAACCCTCGCGCCGATCAATCGCAGCGGCGATCGCGCAGGCGTTATTCTTGGCGGCGACGTCGTCGTCGCTGCGCAGGGCTTCCGCGAAGCTTACGAGGCGTTCAAGGCCGGTGGCTGGCAGGGGCTCGCGGCTGATCCCGCCTATGGCGGCCAAGGTTTGCCGCGCGCGGTCGCGCTCGCCGTGATGGAAACGGTGCACAGCGCCAATATGAGTTTCGGCTTGCTGCCAATGCTGACGCTCACCGCCATCGAAGCGATCGAACAGCACGGCGCGCCGGACCAAAAGAACCTCTATCTCGAAAAGCTCATCTCCGGCGAATGGACCGGGACGATGAACCTCACGGAGCCGCAAGCTGGCTCGGATCTTGGTGCGCTGACGACGAAAGCCGTCCCGCAAGCCGATGGCTCCTACGCCATCACCGGCCAAAAGATCTTCATCACCTGGGGCGAGCACGACCTTGCGCCCAACATCATCCACCTCGTTCTCGCCCGCATCGACGGCGCGCCGGCCGGCTCGAAGGGCATCTCGATGTTCATCGTGCCCAAATATCGCGACGAGGATGGTTCGCGGAACGCCGTTCGCTGCATCGGCGTCGAGGAGAAGATGGGCATCCACGCTTCGCCCACCTGCACGATGGCCTATGAAGGCGCGACAGGCTGGCTCATAGGCGAAGAGAACCGCGGCCTCGCCGCCATGTTCACGATGATGAATGCAGCGCGGCTCAATGTCGGCATGGAAGGTGTCGCTGTCGCGGAGGCCGCCTACCAGAAGGCGCTCGCCTACGCGCGTGACCGCAAACAGGGCGGCGCGCTCATCATCGAGCATCCGGACATCCGCCGCATGCTCACGACCATGCGCGCCAAAATCCAAGCCGGCCGCGCCATCTGCTACGCCTGCGCCGTCGCCGCCGATGCCGGCGACAAAGCCCGCGAAGATTTGCTGACCCCGCTCGCCAAGGCCTGGTGCACCGATCTCGGCGTCGAAGTCGCCAGCCTCGGCGTGCAAATTCATGGCGGCATGGGTTTCGTCGAAGAGGGCGGCGCAGCCCTATTCTACCGCGACGCCCGCATCGCCCCGATCTACGAAGGCACAAACGGCATCCAAGCCATCGATCTCTATGGCCGCAAATTGCTAAGCGATCGTGGCGACGCTATGCGCGCGCTGATCGCCGACACACGCGCAATCGCCAGTGCGCACCCGCGCCTCGCGAGCGCCGCCGACGCGTTGGAGCGCGCGACGGATCATATGCTCTCGGCCGCGCGCGAAGACGCGCTCACCGGCGCCAGCGCCTATCTTGCCCTCGCGGGTGATGTGGCCGGCGCCATGCTCTGGGCGCGCGGCCTCAAGCGGGCGCCCAACGTCGAGCAGGCGTCGCTGTACAATTTCTATTGTGAGAGCGTGCTGACGCGGGCCGAAGCCCGCGTCGCTGAGATCAGCATAGGCGCCGCGGCGCTGTGTGTCTGATCACTTACCGCGCATCACCATGCAGACACGGTCGCCATAGGCGCCGTCGGTTTCCATCACTGAGAAGCGTTGCATGATTTGGCCGAAGCGCTGATCGCTGAGGCCCATCGTCGTGGCTTCGTCGCGGATGGCGCGCTGCACGGCCGGCATATCGCGTACTTCTCCGCCCGGGCCGACATAGCGGTTCAGCACAGAGATCAAGCGGTACTCGTCGGCCTGCAAGCGCCCGCCGTAGAAGCCTGCCATGCACGCGCACTCGAGCGGCGGACCTTGGTTGTTCGTGATGCACGCATCGTAAATCTGCGACGACGACAGCGAGAGCGTGTCCGCCGACTGCCCGTGCGCCAAACCAGTAGCGCCGACAGCAATCGCCGTGACGACAGATAAGATCAAAGCCCGCATACGTTTCCTCTCCACTTCCGCCCGGCTCAGGGGCGGTGTTCCTTCGTCCACTCTTTCAGCACCGTCCGGAACGGCCGCAACGGTGATGGCAGGTAACGCGGGCGGAGCTTCTCCGCCGTTGCGCGCTTGAATACGGCCTCATCGAGCAGGAATTCGGCGTCGATGCGGGTCGGCTTGCCCTTTTCGCGCCAGATACGGCGAACGCGGAACGGATAATGGAGTGGCATCCACGCCTTATCGAGGCGCGGCCTAGAAATCGGCGATTCATAGCCGGCTTCGCGCAGCGTTTTGTCGAGCGGCGATTCATCGTCGCCATAGGTGGCGTAGAAACGCAGGCCGGCGTTCTGTGCGCCCTCAGCGATCCATTTTAGCGCAACGGCTGAGAGCGCGACATTGGCTTCGCCGCCGCCGATATCGCCATGCGTGCCAATGAACCAGCGCTGCTCGTAAGCGCGCCGGCCGACGCGCTTGTTGTCGTCATCTAGGTTTTCCCACAACGAAGCGGGAAAGCCGATGCGTGCTTCGTCAATCGCTACTGCGTGGCGCGCATTATCAACGTTGGCGCAGATGCGGTTATTGACGAAGCTGAAGCGGTTTGGCTCAGTCCACGGCGTCATTGAGGCGACGACTTCCGCCAGTCCGCGTTGCGCGACGGTGTCGAACACGCCGAGATATTTAATTCGCGGCACTTCTGATGACGCGAGGCGCGTGCCGTCATCCCGGCGCGAGCCTTTGCCGTAATCCAGCCGGAACTTCGCGGCTTTCTCCGCGTGCTCGCGCTTTTTTTCGTCGGTCGCGTCATCGCCTGGAGCATTATAGTAGAGACGAAAGCCCTCGAGCGCTTTTTCGGTGTGGCGGCGGCTGACAATGCCTGCCGTGTTGATGAGCCCCGCGAGTCTGCGCGCCGCGAATGCGCCGCGGCTGAATCCAAAGATGTAGATCTCGTCGCCATCTTCATAATCGAAGGCGACACGCAGGTAGGTATCGAGAATGCCGTCCTCGAGGCCTTCGCCGAAGGCGCCGCCGCCAAAGCGGTTGATGGCGTAGGAGAGGCTGCCGAAGAAGCCGCGCTGCGCGAGCGCGCCCATCGATGAGCCCACGCCATGCGTGTAGATCACCGTTTGGTGCACTTCCGTGCCGTCATCGCGCGTTTCTTTGTGCGCAACACTGCGCGCAATGATGCCGATATTCGTCAGCCGCGGCTGATGCAGGGACTGCCAAGTCCCATCCATGCAGACGATAATGCGCTTCATGCGTTCCCCCTGGCCTCGGCGCGAAGGGCAGTTTAGCCGCTTTTTCCCGCAGGGTTAAAGCCGCCAGCCCCCGCTTTTCGGCTGCTCACCCCATTTAGTCGGGGGATTTGCTCGGCTAAGCTGGAGAACGGAGAAGTTTTTATGTCGATGGACGGGCTGGAGCAGGAGGTTACGGAGCGGGTGAAGCCGCTTTTGACCTACCCACTGGGTGAGCCGCCGGTGGCCGGCGAGGCGCGTGAAATCGCTCCCGGTGTACACTGGGTGCGCATGCCGCTGCCGTTTGCGCTGCAATGGATCAATCTGTGGCTGATCGAAGATGGCGACGGCTGGACGATCGTCGATACCGGCGTCGCGCTCGAGCAATCGCGCGAATATTGGCGCAAGATTTTCGACGAGACGCTGAAGGGCAAACCGGTCACGCGCGTCATCTGCACGCACATGCATCCCGATCACATGGGCCTCGCCGGCTGGATCTGCCGCAAGTTCAACGCCACGCTTTGGATGAGCCGGCTTGAATACATCACTGGCCGCATGCTCGTCGCCGATACGGGCCGCGAAGCGCCGGAAGAGGGCGTGCGCTTCTATCGCGCCGCGGGCTGGGACGAGGACGCGCTCGATAGCTACAAAATCCGCTTCGGCGGGTTCGGCAAAGCTGTCTCCAAAATTCCCGACGCCTATCGCCGCATGAGCGATGGCGATGTCATCGACATCGGCGGCCGCCCGTGGCGCGTCATCACCGGCAACGGCCATTGCCCCGAGCATGTCTGCCTCTGGCAAGAAGAGCTGAAGCTTTTCATCTCCGGCGATCAGGTGCTGCCGCGCATTTCGTCCAACGTCTCGGTGTTTCCAACTGAGCCCGATGGCGATCCGCTGGCCGATTGGATTGCGTCGTGCCAGAAGCTGCTCAACGTCATGCCAAACGATGTGTTGGTGCTGCCCTCGCACAACGAGCCGTTCATCGGCCTGCACGAGCGCCTCACCAATCTTATCGAAGGCCACGAAAAAGCGCTCGCCCGCGTGCTCCAGCGTTTGCAGCAGGAGCCAAAACGCGCCGTCGATCTCTTCATCGCGCTGTTCGCGCGCAAGATCGGGCCGGAGCTTTTAGGCATGGCGACGGGCGAAGCTATCGCCCATACCAATTGCCTGATCGGCCGCGGCCTTGCCCGCGCCGTGAAAGATGAACAGGGCGTGATCCGTTATGAAGCCGTCTGACGTCCCGAACCCGGAGCGCCGTTCAAACAGCGCCATGCTTTGCTTCTGCATCGGTGCGGGGCTTTGCGTGCTGGCGTATGTCCTCGGCATCGGCGCGGTGATTGGCGCGGCGTTCAGCGGCGGCGATCCTGTGCTTATCGCCGGCAGCCTGCTTTCAGCCATCGCCATTGGCGCAGCTGGCCTTGTTGGTTTTATCATGATGCTCGTCGGCGGCGTCTGGATGATCATCCAGGTCATCGCCGATCAAAGCGGCGGCGCCGAAGAAAAGCGCTATCGTGACGTTGAGCGTTGATTCGGAGCGCAGCATGATCATTTCCACCACGTTCGACGTTCACGGCCGCACCGTCGCGCAGCACTTGGGGCTGGTGCGCGGCAACGTCGTGCGCTCACGCTTCATCGGCCGCGACATCGTCGCGGGCCTGCGCATGATCGTTGGCGGTGAGATCCACGAATACACCAAGCTCTTGGCCGAAAGCCGCGAGCAGGCGCTCGACCGCATGGTCCAGCACGCCCAATCGCTCGGCGCCGATGCTGTGATTGGCGTGCGTTTTGAAACCACCGACGCCGGCCAAGGCCAAGCGACGGAAGTGTTGGCTTACGGAACGGCCGTGAAGCTCGCCTGACGCGCCAGCGCCGTGTGCGCGAGCCGCCAGGCCATCAGCGCGAAAATCCCGGCTGAAAGATCAAGCCCGAAGCCGAACGCGGCCAGGAAAATGACGTGGTGCGCCAGCAAGTGCGCCGCCGGCGCCTTGGCCAAATCGCCCAGACGCCAATCCGCCGCGCGCTGCAGCGCCCAATCGAATGTCGCGCCCACAGCGAGCGCGCCTGCGATCATCGGCACGAAGATCGGCACATGCGGCAGATCGAGCGGCAGGCCCGCAATCATGTGCGGCGCGTTATACGCAACCAGCGTCAAGCCATAGAATGGCGTCAGCCACGCATGCGCTAGTGACTGCCAGGACGTCTCAACCGGGCGTCCAGCAGCTTCGGCAAGCCGAGCCGCTTCACGCACGCTCCAGCGCGTGTCGCAATACATCCGCCAAACAAACAGAACGCCGATGCCGCTCGCCAGACCAAGAATGGCGCCTACGGCGATCGCGGCGAACGCCGGCCCAGCGAGCGAGGCGAAATCGATGCGAAGCGTATCGACGCGCATCAGCACGTAAGCTGCAAAGCCGGCTAGCAGGAGCAAAGCTAGAGGCGGCGCGACGAACGCCGCCAGCGCAACAGAAGCGGCGGCTAAGAGCGCCAAGCCGCTGCGGCTTACGCTCCCGCCGCTAAGGGCAGGAGCTAGGGCCGCAGACTCAGAGACTCTTCCGTTCATGACTCATGGTTTGAGCCATCGTCGTGAATTGCGCGTAAACGCAAGTATAACCAAGCGTTTACGCTAATTGACGGCAACCTTTTGTTAATTGCCCCGCGAGCGGCGTGCGCGCGGGTCGCGGCTGGAGCGCGCGACGCCATCGTTAACGCCGTCCGCTTCCTGAGCTTGCGGTTGCGCCTGCTGCTGCGCTGCTGCCGCTTGTTGCGCGGCCGCGGCTTCCTGAGCGGCTTGGCGGGCGGCGGCTTGATCGCCAGCTGCCTGTTGCCACGCTGCGTCGTTCGGGTGCGCCAATGAATTGAACAGCGCGTCGTAAGACGAAGCAGCGCCGGCGCCGCTGGCAGGCGCGCAGAACGCCATCAGGTCAAAACCCGGGCGGCTCGTCATTGCTGCGTAAACAGTCTTGCCGCCCGCGCCGTTGAATTGCGCGCGCTGCACTGGCCAGAAGCGGCTGGTGTCAACCGTTTGCGAAACGAGTTGCGCCGAATTTCCCGAGAAAAAGTCGCGCACGGAATTCGCGGTGTTCGTCCAGGCGCTTGCTTCAATCGGCGTCGTAGTTGTGCGCACAACAGCATCCGGAGAGGCGTTCGCCGTCACCGAATTCGGCGTGCCGAAGACGTAGCAGTCGTTGCTCGCGTTGAAGAGCAGAACCACGGTTTGCGCTGTCGGGCCTTGGCGCTCTGCGCGCCAGCCGGACGGCGTGTTGAACGTGATCCGTCCTGCGGAATCGCTGAACTGCTGAGCCGCCACCGGGGTGGCAAATGTAAATGTTGCGCCAAGAATGGCTGCAAGCGCGATCGTGCGCATGGCTGGTCCTCCACAAACTCGCCCTGTGGCGCCTGAATCACAACTTGATCATGGCGGCGTCAAGGCCCCGACGCGGCGGCGGGCCGCTGGAACCCGGGCCCAGAGCGGCTATGGTGAGCCGAAATCGGGAGAGAAATGATGAGTCTGGCCGGCAAAACCCTGTTCATTACTGGCGCGAGCCGCGGTATCGGCCTCGCCATCGGCCTTCGCGCCGCCCGCGACGGCGCCAACATTGTGATCGCCGCCAAGACGGCCGAACCCCACAAAAAGCTTCCCGGCACGATCTATACCGCCGCCGAAGAGGTCGAGAAGGCGGGTGGCCAAGCACTACCTGTGATCGTAGATGTGCGCGAACCCGATAGCGTGAAAGCCGCCGTTGACGCCGCCGTCGAGCGCTTCGGCGGCATCGATATCTGCGTGAACAACGCCTCCGCCATCCAACTCACCGGCACGCTCGCCACCGATTATCGCCGCTACGACCTCATGCACCAGGTCAACACGCGCGGCACCTTCGTCACCACGCGCACTTGCCTGCCGCATCTTCTAAAAGCGGAGAACCCGCACGTGCTGATGCTGTCGCCGCCGCTCGATATGTCGCCGCGCTGGTTTGGCAATCACGTCGCCTACACGATGGCGAAGTACGGCATGAGCATGTGCGTGCTCGGCATGGCCGAGGAGTTCAAGGACGAGGGCGTCGCCTTCAACGCGCTCTGGCCACGCACCGGCGTCGCCACCGCCGCGATCGAGTTCGCGCTCGCCGGCGAAGAGGGCATGCGCCACTGCCGCACGCCGGACATCATCTCGGACGCCGCCTACGCAATCTTCAACAAGCCCGCGCGCCAATGCACCGGCAATTTCTTCATCGATGACGTATTGCTCTACGAAGAAGGCGAGCGCGACTTCGACAAATACCGCGTTGATCCCACCAAGCCGCTGATGCCGGACTTTTTCGTTCCAGAAAACACACCGCTGCCGCCCGGCGTCAGCATGGGCCCAAAGGCTTGAGCTTCAGTGGGGGCATACTCATCGCCGTCTTGCTCGCGCTCGCGGGCCTGCATTTTTATTGGGGAGTAGGCGGGCGCTGGCCCGGGACGGACGATGAGTCCCTGCGCTTGCTCGTTGTCGGCGCCCCGCGCGGCCAGATGCCGGGATTTTTGCCGAGCGCGATGGTCGCTGGCGCACTCGCTGCCGCAGCTGCTGTCGTGTGGGCGCGCCACAGCGCCATCATGACCAGCGGCTTCGGCTGGATCATGGTTGCCGGTTATGTCGTGCTCATCTTGGTCTTCGGCCTGCGCGGCATCGCGCCCTACGTCACGCCGGTGTTCGAATACGCGCGCGGCGCGCCGTTCTTCGAACTGAATCGCCTCTATTACGCGCCGCTCTGCCTACTGATCGCGGCCGGGCTCGCGATCAATGCACCGTTCTACAAATCCGCCCCGTAGCGGTTCGTCGCTCAGACGCGCATTTCCCGCGATTGTGACTGGCGGCGCGCCTGCGCGTGGCGCATCGCGTTGACCATGTTGTCTCGAACATTCGCCGTCGCGCTCGCCCTCTGTGCCATACTGCTCGCAGCACCTGCGCACGCTTACGATCGCGGCCTTGAGATGCGCACGCTCGTTCACAGCGGCGTCAGCCGCTCCTATGGCGTCTACACGCCGGCCAGCGCCACCGCCGACCGGCCGGCGCCGTTGATCATCGCGCTACACGGCCGTTATTCATCGGCGCAAGCGTTACACGCCATGAGCGGCCTTGCCGCCGCCGCCGAAGCGCGCGGCGCAGTTCTGCTCTATCCCGAAACCGTCGGCGCGTTCTGGAACGAAGGCGGCCACGCCGCACTGCAACGCCGCGAGCCGGTGCAAGACGACGCCGGATTCATCGAGGCCGCCATCGCCGCGCTCAGCGCCGAGCGCGTTATCGATCCCGCGCGCATCTATGTGGTCGGCTACGATGTCGGCGGCTCGATGGCCTTTCGCATGGCTTGCGCCGCGCGCCCGTTGGCCGGCGTCGCTGTCGTTTCCGCGTTGATGTGGGATTATGCGGAAGAGGGTTGCACTGCCGCGCAACACACTTCGCTGCTCATTCTGCACGGCCGCGACGACGCCAACTTCCCGGTGCGCGGCGGAGATATCGACGGCGCGCGTACAAACTCGCGCCGCTTAAGCGCCGCGCAAACCGTCGCGTTCTGGCGCGCGCGTCTCGGTTGCGCCGATCGCCCCAGCGCCTCCGCTAGCAACGAAAGTGCGATCTACATCCAGTGCGCCAATGCGGGCGCGCTCGCCTACATCGGCGTTGCCCGCGGCGCGCATGAATGGTTTCGCGACGGCGAAGGCTACGCCATCAACCGCCACCGCATCGACGCCGCCGCCGAAATCGATCGCTTCTTCTTCGAGCGCGGCGCCTATCAGCTCCCAACCAACCGCGCCGATGGCCGCGCACGGTCGTGGATCACCTACGTCCCGCCGAACTACGATCCGTCGCGTCCGACGCCACTCGTCTTTGTCCTTCACGGCCGCCCCAGTAACGCCGCCTCCATGGCTGCGATCAGCGAGATGAATGCCGTCGCGGCGCGCCACGGCTTCATCGTCGTTTATCCCGAAGGCATCGACAATGAGTGGAACACCCACTTCGATCTCATCCGCTCCAACGCCTCGCTCGGCGGCGCGCGTTCGACGCTGCCGCAGGACGACGTGGACTTCCTCAAGACGCTAACCGCCGATCTCGGCGTCGATCTCAACATCGATCGCACACGCATGTACGTCGCCGGCTTCTCCAACGGCGGCTTCATGACGATGCGCATGTCGTGTTCAGCCTCCGACACCTTTGCCGGCTTCGCGGAAGTCGGCGCCGCGCTCTATGTGGAGATGAGCGATGTCTGCCGCCGCAGCCCGCCCTCGCCGATCCTGCTCATGCATGGAACCGCCGATCCCAGCATCCCGTATGGCGGGGTGACGCTCGCCAATCCCGAAGGCGGCGAGCCGATCCGCATCACGCTGCGAGTCCTCGACACGGTCTCGTTCTTCGCGCGCCGGAACGGCTGCGGCATGGATGGGCAGAGCGCAACGTTCGCTGAATCCGGCCGCTCACCTGGCACGCACGTCATCCGCTTCGTGCCAAACCAATGCATCGGCGCGCCGCTGGAATACTATTTGATCAATGGCGGCGGCCACACTTGGCCCGGCACGCCCGACATAATGCCGCCCGAGAATTTCGGCCCGACCAATCTCGATATCAACGCCAGCGAAGTGATCTGGGACTTCTTCGCGCGCCAGACGCTAGAGCCGCGCCGTTAAGCCTCGCCGCGCAGCCGCGCGCTCAAAGTTGCGGCTTGGCCGTCGCGGCCGTCGAGCCAGATGCCGAAGAAGTGGCGGCGAAAGCCCGGCCACTCGATCTCGCAGCGCCGCGCGCCATTGTGATAAAACACCGCCGTGTTCGCGCCCGTGCTGACGCCCGTCACGCGGTCGCCGCGGGCAATGTCGGGGAAGCATTGCTGGAGCCGCGTGCGCAACGGCGCGAGCGATTCCGCACTGCCTGCGCCGCGCTGGCTCATCTCGGAGAGCGAGCGGTTAATCAAGGTGCTTTGCCGCGCCGAGCGCTCATAGGTCAGCGTCAGCGCAAACGGTGCGTTCCAGGAGAATGCGCCGCTACCGGTCCACAGCGCGGCCTGGAAGAGCGGGATCGCGAGCAGCGTGTAGCGCGCTTCGCCGACCTGCTGCGCGCCCGGTATGGCGCTGGCGACTTCTGCGGGTCTCGCCGCTGCCGGGCTAGCGGCGGCAAACATGAGTGCGAGGGCGGCGAGGGCGGTCTTGATCATGCGCATGAGATGAGTTTTCCGGACGAATAAGGCGTCTACGCGTCAACGCTGCATCTGGATCGGTTAGTTCCCCAGGGTTGCTGCTTCTTCCGCCGTCAGCGCGATGGTCGAGATATCGAGCTTGGCCGAGCCCTCCACGAGTTCGCGCGAGTGCGAGACGTAAAGAATGGAGCGGTTCTCCGCATCCACGATCCGCCGCACGGCGACGTTCTTGAAGAACAAGCTTTGTCGCTGGTTGAACACCTCTTCGCCCGAGCGGCTATTATCGATGCCGGCCAGATTGATTGGCCCGATGCGCTGGCACGACACCGCCGAGTTCGACGGGTTCTCGAACCAGTTGCCCTGCCGCATTCGGTCCAGAAAACTGCGATCGAAATACGCGACGTGGCAGACGATGCCCGGCAAGTCCGGGTCGGGCAGCGCCTCGATCATGATTTCGTTGCCCAGAAGGTCGTTGGAGAATTCACCCACCGAGCCCTCGCGCTCACCGCACGCCGCAAGCGCCAACGCGCACGCTGCCACGGCGGCCAGTCCCATCGAACGCATGCGGATCTCCCTGTTGCAGCGCACTAAGTTCCCACAGCCCCCAAAGTTCCCGAACTTTTTGACTTACCCAACGTCGCGGGCTTACCCCAGGGCGCTCGGGGGAGAGTTGCGATGAGACAATTCGGCAAACTGGCGGCGCTCGCGGCGGCCGTGGTTGCAGTGCTCGCCAGCGCCGGCTCGGCCGCACAAACCCCGTCCGCACAGGCGCCGCAGCGCCCGAACATCGTCGTCATCGTCATCGACGATGCCGGCTTCACCGATCTTTCGCCCTATGGCGGCGAGGCCAGCACGCCGCACATCGAAGCGTTGTCCGAACGCGGCGCACAATTCACCCGCTATTACACATCGCCGCTCTGCGCGCCGTCGCGCGCCATGCTTCTCACAGGCGTCGACGCGCACCGCACCGGCGTCTCCACCATTCCCGAGGTGCTGCCGCCCGAGCATCGCGGCCAGCCCGGCTACACGATGCGGCTCGAGCCTGGCGTCACCACGCTCGCCACGCGCCTGCAAGCCAGTGGCTACAACACCTACATCACCGGCAAATGGCACCTCGGTCACGAGGAAGCCGATCTCCCCATCAGCCACGGCTTTGATCGCTCGCTGGTGCTCGACGCATCCGGCGCCGACAATTGGGAGCCGCGCTCCTACATGCCGTATTATCGCGATGCCCCCTGGTACGAGGGCGCCGAGCGCGCCGAGATGCCGGCGAACTTCTATTCCAGCGAACTCATCGTCGATCGCATGATTGAATACATGGACGCCGACCGCGACAGCAGCGAGCCGTTCTTCGCCTATCTCGGCTTCATGGCAGTCCACATCCCGGTGCAAGCGCCGCCCGAATACACCGCGCGCTATGACGGTGTGTACGAAGCCGGCTGGGAAGCTTTGCGCGAGCAACGCTGGCGCCGCGCGCAAGAGCTTGGCGTCGTGCCAGCGGGCGCGCCGCAAGCGGCGATGCATCCGAACCTGCGCGCTTGGGCCGATCTACCAGCGGCAGAGCGGGCGCTCTACGCGCGCAGCATGCAGGTGCACGCCGGCATGCTGGAGTCGATGGATCACCACATCGGCCGTTTGATGGACTATCTGGAAACGCGCGGCCTCGCCGAGAACACCATCTTCGTCGTCGTCTCCGATAACGGCCCCGAGCCCTCCAACCCGCTGCCCGAACGCGGCTTCACGCAATGGATGTGGGCCAACGGCTACACGCGTCAGATCGAAAACCTGGGCGAGCGCCGCTCCTACGTTTTCATCGGCCCCGAATTCGCCAGCGCCACCGCCGCCCCCGGTTCGCTGTTCAAATTTTACACCACCGAAGGCGGCGTCCACGTGCCGCTGATCATGGCCGGCCCCGGCATCCAACCCGGCCGCATCGACACGCGCGCCTTCGTCACCGACATCGCGCCGACTCTGATGGAGCGCGCTGGCGTCGCTGCCGCCGCTGATGAGCGCATCCCAATATCCGGCCGCTCCATGGCGAGCTTGCTCGCAGGGCAGAGCACAAGCTTGCGAGGCCCCGACGATGTCATCGGCATCGAAGTCTCCGGCAATGCCGCGCTTTATCGCGGCGATTATAAGCTCGTGCGCAATCATCCGCGCTGGGGCGATGGCGAATGGCATCTCTTCAACATCGTCGCCGATCCCGGCGAAACGAGCGACCTCTCAGCTGCTGAGCCCGAACTTCTAGCCTCGATGCAAGCGGCTTACGCTGCCTACGCCGCAGAGAACGGCGTCCTCGAAATGCCACCCGGCTACGACGTCCAACGCCAAGTCGCCCACAACGCGATGGCGAAGCAATTCGAGCATTATTGGTGGGTGCTCACCATCGCGGTCATCGTGCTGCTGGCGCTGCTCTGGCTGGTTGCGCTGCTTGTGCGCCGCATGTTGAGACGTAAGCCGGCCTAATATGGAGCGCGGGCGCCCCGCCCGCGAAATCTGTGAAACAAACGCGGGCGAGGGCGCCCGCGCTCCATATCAAAGCTGAGCCGGTTCACTCCGAAGCAGCTTCTCCAATGCCTCTAACGTGTCCGCATCGCTCGGTTTTTTGTCCCAGCGAATGCGCGATATACGCGGAAACCGCATCGCGACGCCGCTCTTGTGCCGCGCCGAGCGCTGCAAGCCTTCGAACGCCACTTCGAGCACTAAGCCCTTAGCTTTGGTGTGCGTCACTTCACGCACCGGCCCGAAACGGTTCTCGGTATTGTTGCGCACGAACTTATCGAGTTCGATCAGCTCTTCATCTGTGAAGCCAAAATACGCTTTGCCAACCGGCGTCAGCTCACCTGCCTCAGCCCAAACCCCAAACGTATAGTCCGAATAGAACGAACTGCGCTTGCCCGAGCCGCGCTGCGCGTACATCAGCACAGCATCGATCACCATCGGATCGCGCTTCCACTTGAACCAATAGCCTTTCGGTCGCCCCGCCAGATACGGCGCATCGCGCCTTTTGATCATCACGCCTTCGACCGCGTCCGCATCGATGCCGGCGCCGCCATCCTTCGGCTCGGCGCGTGCGAACGTGAGTTCATCCCAGCTCGCAAACTCAATCATCGGCGAAAGATCGATCGGCGCCAGCGGATGCGCCGCCACGAACGTCTCAAGCTTCTCGCGCCGTTCGCTGAACGGCAGCGCCCGCACATCCTCGTCGCCCAACGCCAGGAGATCATAGACGCGGATAAAGGCCGGAAACTCCGCCATCAGCTTGGCCGTCACGCTCTTGCGGTTCAGCCGCTGTTGCAGTGTGTTGAAATCCTCGACGCCGCCGCCGCGCTTGATCAGCAATTCGCCGTCCAGCACTGCGTTAAAGTCAAACCCGGCCACCAAATCCGGAAACGCGCCCGATAAATCTTCGCCCGTGCGCGAATAAAGCCGCGCAACGCGCGCGTCGCCGGCATCCTTGCCCGCCGCCGCCTGCACGCGAATGCCGTCCCACTTCCATTCCGCGCAAAATTCCGCCGGGTCGAGCGCCGCCAACTCTTCCGGCGTGATGGGATGCGACAGCATCGGCGGATAGAACCGCACATTCGTCGCAACACTCGGCGCCTCGGCCCGGCCTTCGAGCCACGCGAAGAGATGCGTGTAAGGCGGCGCGTCCGCGTGCCAGACATCCTCGATTTCGTCGGCGTCTTTGCCCGCCATCTGCGCCAGCGCCGTCCGCGCTAGCCGCGCCGATACGCCGATCCGCAGCGCGCCGGTAATTAGCTTCAGCAACGCCCAGCGCCCGTTCTCGTCCAAACGATCCAGCCAATGCGCCACCGTCTCCGGCAATTGCGCCTTCGGAATCGTCTGCAGGCCCTCGACCACGTCGGTGATCGTCAGCTGCGCATTCGCGCGCGTCTCGCTCGGCCACATCAGCGCGACTGTTTCAGCAAGATCGCCGACGAAATCGTAGGACAACCCGAACAGCACCGGGTCAGTCCGCTCCGCCGCCAGTGAGCGGATCAATCCGGCTTTCGCGTTCTTGAACGAAAGCGCGCCCGTCATCGCCGCCAGCGCCCAGCCGCGATCCGGGTCAGGCGTCTCGCGAAAATAATTCTCCAGCAGCGCCAGCTTACCCAGCCGCCGCGGCTCATACGCCAAGCGGTCGAGCAGGGCGGCGAAGCGGTTCAAGCCGCGGCTCCCGGCTCTTCTTCATCGCCATAGCCAACTAGATGCAGCGCCTTCGCCGTCAGTCCTTGGCTCTCGCACCAGTGCGCCAGCGCATCCGCTTCGCCGTGTGTGATCCAGATTTCGCCGGCGCCTGTATCCAAAATCGTGCGCTGCAAGTCCGGCCAGTCGGCATGATCCGAAATCACCAGCGGCAATTCCACGCCGCGCTGCCGCGCCCGCGCCCGTATCCGCATCCAGCCCGACGCAAAGCACGTCACGGGATCAGGAAACCGCCGCACCCACGGCGTCTGCAATGCGCTCGGCGGCCCCAGCACGATCGCGCCTGCATAAAAACTCTTCGGCGCCGTCTCCACCGTTCGCACGTCACCCAGCTCAACGCCATGCGCTTTGTAAAGCTCAGTCAGCGCCAGCAGTGCGCCATGGACATAGATCGGCTTAACCCAACCACAGCGCCGCAGCTCCGCCATCACGCGCTGCGCTTTGCCCAAAGCATAAGCGCCGACCACATGCGCCCGATCCGGAAACATGGCCACCGACGCCAGGAGCTTGCGCATCTCGTTCTCAGCCGTCGGATGCGTAAACACCGGCAGCGCGAACGTCGCCTCGGTGATGAACACGTCGCACGGCACCACCTCGAATGGCGCGCACGTTGGATCGGCCTCGCGCTTGTAGTCGCCGCTCACCACCACGCGCGTGCCGCCGCACTCCGCCAGCGCTTGCGCCGAACCGAGTACGTGCCCCGCCGAGTGCAACGAGAACTTCACGCCGCCAATCTCGAGCCGCTCGGCATAGCGAAGCGCCTGTGCCGAGCCTGTGAAGTCAGCCCCATACCGCGACGCCATGATCGCTAGCGTCTCGGGCGTCGCGAGCACGCTGCCGTGCCCCCAGCGCGCGTGATCGGAATGGCCGTGCGTGATCAGCGCCCGCGGCACCGGCTTAACCGGGTCCACGTAGAGGTCCGCCTTGGGGCAATAGAGACCCTCGGGGCGGGGATGTAGGATCTGGGCCGGCTGCATCGTCCTCGCACACATAAGACGCCGCGCGGGATATTCCCGCATTGCGTCTGCGGAATAACGAACGCCTCTAGCCTTATCCGGTTCGCGCGCCTATGTGCGGCGCTTCCCGGGGGAAACCAAAACGCATGCAGCCGATCATATCCATCCGTGATGTGAGCAAGACTTATAAATCCGGCGTGCAAGCGCTGCAGCCGACCTCGCTTGAGATCATGTCAGGCGAGATTTTCGCTCTGCTCGGCCCCAACGGCGCCGGCAAGACGACGCTCATCAACATGACCTGCGGGATCGTGAACCTATCTTCCGGCACGATCACCGCCGACGGCCACGATATCGTCCGCGATTATAAAGAAGCGCGCAAAAAGATCGGCCTGGTGCCGCAAGAACTCCACACCGACGCGTTCGAGCGCGTCATCGATACCGTCACCTTCAGCCGCGGCCTGTTCGGCTTTCCGCCCAATCCCGGCCACATAGAAAAAGTGCTGCGCGATCTCTCCCTTTGGGAAAAGCGCAATTCGAAGATCATGGAACTCTCCGGCGGCATGAAGCGCCGCGTCATGATCGCCAAAGCGCTCAGCCACGAGCCCAAAATCCTTTTCCTCGACGAGCCAAGCGCCGGCGTCGACGTGGAGTTGCGCCGCGACATGTGGGAGATGGTGCGCAATCTGCGCAAAAGCGGCGTCACCATTATCTTGACCACGCACTACATCGAAGAAGCTGAAGAAATGGCCGACCGCGTCGGCGTCATCTCCAAGGGCCAACTCATTCTGGTCGAGGAAAAGAGCGCGCTCATGCGCAAGCTCGGCAAGAAGCAGCTCATGCTCGATCTGCCTGCGCCGCTCGCGGCCGTGCCCAGCGGCCTAAATGGTTTTAACGTCGAACTCGCCAACGAAGGCCGCCAGCTCATCTACAGCTTCGACGCGCAGGCCGAGTCGACCGGCATCCCGGATTTCCTGAAGCGTCTCACCGAACTCGGCGTCGACTTCAAAGACCTCCACACCGAGCAATCCTCGCTCGAAGACATTTTCGTCTCCCTGGTGCACGCGAAATGAACACCTACGGCGTCCAAGCCATCTATCGTTTCGAAATGGCGCGCTGGCTGCGCACGCTTGGGCAGAGCTTGTTCTCGCCCGTGCTTTCGACCTCGCTCTATTTCATCGTCTTCGGCTCGGCGATCGGCTCGCGCATGGTGTCGATCGGCGGCGTCAGCTACGGCGAATTCATCGTGCCGGGCCTGATCATGCTCTCGATCCTGACAGAGAGCGTCTCCAACGCCTCGTTCGGCATTTACATGCCGCGCTGGGCCGGCACGATTTACGAACTGCTCTCGGCGCCGGTCTCGGCGATTGAAGCCGCGTTCGGCTATGTCGGCGCGGCTGCGACCAAGTCGATCATCATCGGCCTCGTCATCCTCGCCACCGCGCGGCTCTTCGTGCCGTACGAGGTGCAAAACTGGCCGGCGATGCTGCTGTTTCTGGTGCTGACCAGTGTCTCGTTCTGCTTGTTCGGCTTCATCCTCGGCGTACTCGCCGACGGGTTCGAGAAGCTGCAGATCGTGCCGATGCTGATCTTGACGCCGCTCACCTTTCTGGGCGGCACGTTCTATTCCATCGACATGCTGCCGGAGCCCTGGCGCACGGTCACTTTGTTCAATCCGGTCGTTTATCTGATCAGCGGCTTCCGCTGGGCCTTCTTCGGTGAGCAGGCGGCGGACGTGAACATCGCCGTCAGCCTCGCCGCGATCGGCGTCTTTCTCGTGGTCTGCCTCTCCGCAGTATGGTGGATATTCAAGACCGGCTACCGGCTGAAGAACTGACGCAGCGGAAAAGCATCGTCATAGATGTATCGTTGACGATGCAATCCGGCGGCGCTAAGCCGTCGCTATGGCCAAGCCGCGCTTCCTGCACCTGCTGTCCCGCGCCGCGCGCGCGGCGCAGGGCGTGGCGGATGAGGGGCTGAGCGACCTAAATCTAACATCGGCGCAAGCCGGCGCGTTGTTCACGATCCCCGCCGAGGGCGGCGCGAGCGTCAATGCTATCAGCGAGAGCTTGGGCCTCGCCCAGAGCGCAGCTTCTGTGCTGGTGCAGCGCTTGGAGCAAGCTGGTTTGATCGAACGCCAAACCGATCCGGCCGATCGCCGCGCTGTGCTGATCACACTCACCGCACGCGGCCGCAGCTTGCGCACCCGCGCCATCGAGCGCGCGCATCGCATGAACACGGCCGCCGCGCGCGGCTTCAGCAGCGACGAGCAGGCAATCATCGCCCGCTGGCTGCAACACATCATCGATCTGAAGGAGGAACGCCCATGAGCGAAGACCACATCATCGTCACCCGCGACGGCGCCGTTCTCGAAATCCGCTTCAACCGGCCCGACAAGAAGAACGCCATCACCAACGCCATGTATGGAATCATCGCCGATGCCGTCGCCTCGACTCAGACTGACGACGATATCCGCGTCATCCTTTTCACCTCGAACGGCGACTTCTTCTCAGCCGGCAACGACATCAAGGACTTTGCCGCGCAATCCACCGGCGCCTTCGACGGCCCACGCCATGTCGGCCGCTTCCTCGAAGAAGTGATCAACGCCGAAAAGCCGATCGTCGCTTCGGTGCAGGGTCACGCCGTCGGCGTCGGCACGACGATGCTGTTCCAATGCGATCTCGTTTACGTCGCCGATCACGCGCGCCTGACCGTGCCGTTCATCGATCTCGGCGTCGTCCCCGAGAATGCATCCAGCCTCACCATGGTCGATCGCCTCGGCCACACGCGCGCCTTCGCGCTCTTCGGCTTGGGCGAGCCGCTCATGGGCAAGGACGCCGCCGCTTGGGGCCTCGCCAATGCCGCGCTCCCCGCCGCCGAAGTCGAGCCTCGCGCCCGCGCCGCGGCGCAAACGCTCGCAGCCAAGCCGCCGCAATCGATGCGTCACACCAAGAAATTGATGCGCGATCGCGAAGCCTTGCTCGCGCGGATGCGCGAAGAGGGCGAGATCTTCGCAAAACGCCTGCAATCGCCGGAAGCGATGCAGGCGTTCAGCGCATTCTTGCAGCGTAAAGCCTAAGCGCTATTCGCGCTCGAAACGGTGGAGGCTGACAAATTGCCATTCGGCGTTCGCAGCGCCGCTATGGCCTTCGGTCATGATCTCCAGACCACCTTGGCGGCGGCGCATCACGTTGCGCGTATTGTCATCTGAGGTTGAGACGAGGCGTTGGCCGGCGAATTGCGAGTAACCGGCGCCGAAATTGCCGGCTTCGTCCCAGCGGAAAAATTGGATCTCGCCGCCGCGTCCGCGGAAGAGCGCGGCTTCGCCCGTTGTCGTGCCGCCGCGATACCAGGTCTGACGCAGAACCGGCGGATGCTGGAACGCAAAGCAACCGCGCGTGCCTTGTGCGCGGCGCGGCTCGGTCTGGCGATAGCAGCGGCCGGCGAGACCATTAAGCCAACCGAAGCTGCGGCCTTGCACAGCCGGCCCGGCGCCGGCGGAATAGGCGGCAGGCGCCGCGCCGTCGCGCGTATACGTCACGACCTGAGCATCGCCCCAGGTGTTGCCCGAACGCCGCTGGCCCGCCACTTCAAAACCGTTGTCGGTACGCCGCCATACCGCGCGCTCGTTGCTGCCGTTGGCGCCATCGAACACAAGCTGGCCGCTCTCCAGATGCGGCGTCACGATCGTCGGCTCGCCCTGGTTGGTCCACGCGTACATCTCCAGACGCGCGCGCTCTCGGCTCCAACCCAAAACCGTGTCGCCGCGATAGTTCGCGCCACGCGTGATGCTGGCGCGCAAAAATCGGCCGAACTGAACTTGGAAGCATTGGCGATCGACCACCGCGCCCGACGCATTGCGCCCCTGCCAGCACGATCCCCCCAGTTCATTCAGCCAGCCCAGCCGGGCATTCGTCTGCGCCACAGCCGGCGCCGCGCTCGCACACAGCAGAACCACGGCGACGCCCGCGCTGCGAAGAATCTTGTTCAACATGGATGCCACCCCAGACCTTTTGTAACCGCCGTTTTAGTCAAGCGGCGGCCCGCTGGCGAGGGCCGATTGCTTACCGCCCCCGGCGCGGCGCCCTATGCGCTGCAATCCAGGCCTCAACGGCTGGCATCCGCTCCGACGCCGTCTGCGCGCGGAGCCGGATCGATGCCGTCGCCGCGGCCACGGTCTCGCCGGCGCCTTCTGGGAAATTCCGCGCGTACGCCTCCAACTCCGCCACCATCGCCGGATCGGCGCTGTTCGACGCCAGCCCCGCCGGGAACTCCAGCCGCGTCAGCGGATCAAGCAGCGCTTCGATGGCCGGCCGGTTGGCGACCAGAAAGTCCCACGCCAAGCGCGGGTGCGAGCCGCTCACGATCGCGATCACTTGCGTTCTGATCTGACGGGGAATCTCTTCGCCAAGCGTCATCTGCAAGGTTTGCCGCGCGAGCGCGGGATCTTCAGCGCTGGCCACCAGGCGCCAAGCGCGGCGTTGTTCAACGAAATCGCCCGCACTGCGCGCCTGTGTGAGGAGCGCCTCATAATCTTCGGCAGCTGCATGCCGCGCATAAACGCCCAGCACTGCGCTGCGGATCGAAGCTGGCTGCGCTTCACCGCTGCGCACGCGCCGCCGCGCTTCTGCGATGACGTCGGCATCACCAAGCGCGCCGAGTGTTGCGATCAAGCCGGCCCGCGATTGCGCAGCGTTCGAGCCTTCGCCCGCCCGCGGCGCCCAGCCGGCGCGATCGAAATAGGGGCGAAGGACGCGGATGCCATACGCTTTCACCGCCGCTTCGCTGGGCCGCCCCTCGGCGTAGCTGGCCAGCGCCGCCATCGATCTCGCCGTATCGTCGACAAGGATCGGATCGGCATCCGCTGGCAGCACGTTGACGAGTTCGAGGTAGTCCGTGAACGGCGCATCGCCGCTTCGGCCGAACGCCCAGTAATCGAGCAGCAGGCCGAGTTGGTCTGCGTCATCCAGTTCTGCGAACCGCGCCGTCAGCGCGCGGAAATTGCTCTGGTCGTACAAGACGCGGAAAAAGCCTGATTGGCCAGCGTTCAGGATGTAGGGCAAGCACCTTGCTGGCAGCACGTTGACGCGCTCGACCTGACTTCCAGCGCCCATCACGAACCGCATCGGCTCGCCCGCACCGACGCGGCGCGCCACCACTGGCACATGCCAGTAGCTTTCAGTGCGCGAAACATCGTCCATAGCGAAACGGCGTTGCGTAATCTCTACCGTCGGTCCGCGCCCGGTCACGCAATCTCGCCCTAGCGCGGTCAGCACCGGAAAGCCGGACTGACCTGTGAAGCTGCGTGCGATCTCCAGCACTGGTTGACCCGACGCGGCCTGGATCGCGGTCCACAAATCTTCCGTACGCGCATTGCCGTAATGGCGCGCGTTCAGATAGTCCCGTACGCCCTGGCGGAAATCCTCTTCGCCCACGTACGCTTCAAGCATGCGGATGACAGCGAGGCCCTTTTCGTAGGTGATCGTATCGAATGCGAGGTTCGCTTCATCAATCGTGTTCACAGTCTGTACAACCGGATGCGTGCCTTCGCGCGCATCGAGGCTCATTGCTGTCTGCGTCCCGCCCGCGAGCTGCGAGAGCCACGGATTCCAATCCGGATGCACAGCCTCAGTGGCTTTTGCCGCCATCCATGACGCGAAGCCTTCGTTGAGCCAAAGATCGTCCCACCATGTCATGGTGACGAGATTGCCGAACCATTGGTGCGCGATCTCATGCGCCACAGTACCGAATACGTTCTGCCGCTCAGTCTCACTCGAAGTTTCATCGACGAGCAGATACTGGTCGAAATAGAGAATGGCGCCCCAGTTCTCCATCGCGCCAAAGCCGCCGGCGCCCGGCACGCCGATCATATCGAGCTTTGGCAGCGGATAGCGAATGCCGAAATACTCGGTGAAATAGCGCAGCGATTGCGCGCCCGCCGTGAGTGCTTCTTCGGCCCGATGCGTCTGCCCGCGCCGCACCACTACCCCAAGCTCGACGCCATCGACATCGCGTGTCACCCGCTCGAAATCGCCGACCGCCAAGAACAGGAGATAACTCGGCATCGACGGCGTATCTTGGAATGTCGTGCGCGTCAGCCCGCCGGACAGTCTCTGCGTCCGCGCTGCCGGCATGTTGCCGATCACCATCTGGTTCGTCGGGGCCGTCACTGTGAGCGCAAACACTGCGCGCAGGTTCGGCTGATCCCACATCGGCGCGAGCCGGCGCGCATCGCCCGGTTCGAACTGCGTCGCCAGCGCTCGCTTGGTGACGTCGCCATCCTGATACTCAACTCGGAAGAGCCCGTATGCATCGTCCTGGATCACGCCCGTATATGTCACCCGGATCGTGTGGCGGCCGGGCCGCAGCGGCCGCCGAGGCGTCAGCGTCAAAGTCTGCGCTTCTTGATCGGTGTCGAACGCGACACCGGCATTATCGATGCTCGCGCGGCTGACGTTCAGGCCAAGCGCATTCATCGTCACCGTGCTCTGCGTCTCGGTGGTCTCGATCGTGATCCGCGCTTCGCCCGCGAACGTCGCCGCTTCTGCGTTCGGCGTCACCGCGATCTCGTAGCGCAGCGGCGTCGGCCCGCCTTCGAACCATTGCCGCTCGGATGTCTGCGCCATGACGGCAGGCGCCAGGAGCAGAACAGCGGCGAGAAGGGCGAGCGGGCGAAATTTCATGAAGACGATCCTGGTGTTCAGAGCGCACCTAGCCGGCCACCCCTGCGTCAGGGCAAGGCCTTTGCTGCCAGCCGCCCCGCCCGTACGGCGAAGCTCAGCCCGGCGGCCACACCACATCGACCCGGAGGCCGCCAAGCTCGGCCCGCGAAAGCTTGAGGTCCGCCCCGACAGCCAGCGCGATTTCGTGTGCTATCGGCAGACCAAGGCCATGCCCGTCGCCGCTTTCGTCAAGTCTCTTGCCACGCTCCATCGCCGCCGCCGCTTGGGCGTCGGAGAGCCCCGGCCCGTCATCCTCGATAGAAAGCGCGCGTCCATCGCCGGAGATTCGCACCCGCGTCGCTGCATAGCGCGCCGCGTTCTCGAGCAGCGGCCCAGCGAGTTCGAGCAGCACATCTTCGCCTATCGGGTAGGGCGCATCTGTGACATCATTGTCGAACACCAGCGTGCCGCCGCGCTCAGTGCGCTCCAGCACCTGCACCACTTTCGCCACCGCCACGCGCCCGTTCGCGCCGCTCTCACCGCGCGACGCAGCCGCCCGGGTTCGCGCAAGCTCACGCTCAACCGCCGCACGCGCCGCCGCAATCGCGCGCTCCAAACCTTCCGCTGCATCCGTTGCGCCAGCTTCGCGTGCGCGCCGCGTTTGCGCCGCTAGCGCCGAGAGCGGCGTCTTCAGCGAATGCGCCAAATCCGCAGCGCGGCGCTTGGCTTGGTCGAGATCGGTTTCGCGCGCCGCAGCCAATTCGTTGATCGCGTTCGCGAGTGGCGCCGCTTCGGCGGGATAGTCGCGCTCACTCAACCGTGCGCTGGCTTGTTGGCGCAACGCGCCCAACGCCACGCGCACGTCTTCCAGTGGGCGCAAGCCGAGTTGCACTTGTATCCAAGCCGCTGCCGAGAGCGTCACCCACAACAGCAACAAAAACAAAGCTAGCTCGCGCGTGAATTCGGCGCGCGCCGCGCTCACGCTGGCGCGATCCGCCGCGACGACCAGCACGAGCCGCTGGCCCTGTGCATCGAGTTGCACGGGCCGCGCCACATAGAAGATCTGCTGATCGAAGGGGCCGGCCATCGTGCCGGAGCTCCAGCCCTCAGCGTTTGGCAGCGCAGGCGCAGGCAAGCGCTCATCCCAAAGCGAGCGCGAGCGCACCAAGACGTTTTCACCGCTGACCTGCCAATAAAGCCCGCTCGCCGGCGTGTTGAAACGCGGCTCTGCCGGCGCCGGCTCGACTCCGAAGGCGCCATCGGGTTCTGCGTAGAGCCCAGAGATCACTTCGATGCCGCGTGTGGTGAGTTCGGCCTGCACGCGGCGCAGCGTGTGGCGTTCGAACAGATAACCCATCGCCACCCAGGCGATCGCCAGCGCCGCGAAGATCGCGCACGCCGCGCCGATCAGCAGCCGGACGCGCAGCGAACGCTGCATCAGCTTTCGCTCAAAATGTAGCCGAAGCCACGCCGCGTTTCGATAAGGTCGCGCCCAATCTTGCGCCGCAGCCGCGCCACCAACGCTTCCACGGCGTTCGCATCGCTGACGCCTTCAGCGCCGTGTAGGTGCTCAGCGAGTTCGCCAGCAGAAACCGTGCGTCCGGGCTGATGTGCAAGGTAGTCGAGCAACCGATACTCTAGCGGCGACACCTTGTGCGGCGTGCCATCGACCGCGACGCTCATCCGCGTCGTATCAAGCGTGAGGCGCCCAAACGTCAGCACCGAACTGGCATGCCCGCTCGCGCGCCGCACCAAAGCGCGCACACGCGCCACTAATTCGCCGATCTCGAAAGGCTTCGCCAAATAATCGTCCGCGCCTGCATCGATGCCATCGACCTTCTCGGTCCAGGCGCTGCGCGCGGAAAGAATGAGCACCGGCATTGTCCGCCCCGACGCGCGCCAACGCTTTAGAACGGAGATGCCATCGAGCCGCGGCAAGCCGAGATCAAGCACGACGGCGGCGAAGTCTTCGGTATCGCCAAGGAACCAAGCCTGATCGCCGTCGCTGGCGCGTTCTACCAGGCAGCCGGAGGCCGACAACGCGCGCACGACATCGTCGGCGATGTCGTCATCGTCCTCGACCAGCAGAATGCGCATTAGTCCTCGTCTTCGATATCCAGCACGGCGCCGGTGCGCGCATCGATGTCGACTTTGCGCACCCGGCCCGAACCGCTTAGCACTTCGACCTCATAGATCAGCGTGCCATCTTCGCGATCAAGCTCAATTTCGACGATTTCACCGGGCGCGGCCCGCAAAGCGATCTCCATAATCCGGGCAATCGGCAGCGCCTCGCGTGCTTCGACGGCCCGCTGCCGCGATCGGCCGCCAAGGCGGCGGGCGCGACCGAGAGCGCAAGTGCGGCAAGGAGAGGGGCGAGCAGCTTTTTCATGACGGTAGCTTTTGCCCCACCGAAGCTGACGCGAAGCTGACAGCGCCCGCCTGCTTGATGTCAGCGGCCCCCTGCGAAGGTCAGCTTAACGCCGGATGAGTTTCGGCTTCAGCAGAGGGAAATACACCATCATGATCACCACCGCCCGTTCCATCACCGCCGCCGTCCTCGTCGCCGCCATCGCGCTGCCCGCGCACGCGCAATCGGTTTCCGATCGACCAGACATGTCGCTTACCCAGATCAGCGAACGACTCAGCGAACGGGGCTTTCGGGTGCTCGAAATCGAGCGTGACGACGGCCACTATGAAGTGAAGGCCTTCAACCGTTCCGGCCAGTGTGTTGAAGTCGATGTAAATCGCAGCGGCGGCATTCTCCGCATCGAGCGTGACGACGATTGCAACGAGAGCGACAGCCATCGCCGGGGCGGCAATCGCGCTCGCTAAGTTGATATCGGGCAGATGATTTGCGCAGCCATCAGCGCTACATCTGCCCGATGCTTCTTTTTACTCACCCCTCCATGCTCACGCACCAGCCCCCGCCGGGCCACGCTGAGCATTCTGGCCGCCTTCAAGCCGTGCTCGACGCGCTTGAGGGCATGCCGCTCGATCGCCGCGAAGCGCCTTATGCAAGCCGCGAAGCGTTAGAGCGCGTTCACCCGGGCCGCTACATCGAAGCGCTGGAGTCCGCCTTCGCCGAAGCGCAATCCGCGCGCGTGCGGCTCGACCCTGATACCTTCATCTCCGCCGGTTCGCGCGAAGCCATCTATCGCGCTGCGGGCGCGTGCGTCGCCGCCGTCGACGCTGTGATGGCAGGCGAGGATGACATGGCGTTCTGCGCGGTGCGCCCGCCCGGCCACCACGCCGAGCCGATTTCGCCCATGGGCTTTTGCATCTTCAACAACGTCGCCGTCGCCGCGTTGCACGCACTCGACGCACACAATCTCGATCGCGTCGCAGTCGTGGATTTCGATGTCCATCACGGCAACGGCACCCAAACCGTTGCCGAGCGCGAACCGCGCCTCATGTTCGCGTCCACTCACCAAGCGCCGCTCTATCCCGGTACAGGCGCCGCCGATGAAACCGGCATCGGCCAAAACGTCGTCAACGCGCCCTTACCGGCCGGCGCAGGTAGCGCCGCGTGGCGGCGCGCCACGGAGATTCGCGTTCTCCCGGCGCTAGATGCCTTTGCGCCACAGCTCATTCTCGTTTCGGCCGGTTTCGACGCCCACAAAGCCGATCCTCTCGCCCAGATGGAGCTTGAGACGGAGGATTTCGCCTGGGCCGCGCGGGAACTCCGCGCGTTGGCCCTAAAGCACTGTCAGGGCAAGCTTGTCTCGACTCTGGAGGGCGGCTACGACTTGGCCGCGCTTGCGGGGTCGGCCTCGGCTTATCTGGCGGCGCTCCAGCGCGACTAAAAGACCCGCTCACGGGGAGGGGGCGTCGTTCGCGCGAAGGGTCAGAATGACGACGACCATGGCGCCCGATGAGACGCTAGATCGCCGTTCCGCCGTTCGCGTTGGCTTCATTGTCATCGCGCGGCACGGCCAGCCCCACGCTGACAGAAGCGTGCGCATCGATCAGCAAGGCTTTCGAGAATGGTGGGCGGGCTACGATCTCGCCGGCCTGCACCCGGATGAGCGTCCGCCCGAAAAGCTGTTGGAAATGGCCGGCAAGGCCGACGTGATCTACGCCTCGACGCTGCAGCGCGCGATCCACACCGCCCAGATGGTCGCCGGTGGCCGCGAAATCGTCACCGATCCAGTCTTCGTCGAAGCGCCGCTGCCGCCGCCCGCGATCTGGGGCAAACGCCGCCCTGGCGCTTGGGGCGTTTATGCCCGCGCCGCCTGGTGGTTCGGCCATACTGAAAATGGCGAGAGCCGCGCCCAGGCCGAGCTGCGCGCCGAAGCGGCGGTCGCGACTTTGACCGCCCAGGCGCTGCGCGGCCAAAACGTGCTGCTCTGTGCCCATGGCTGGTTCAACCGCATGATGCGCCCGATCCTGCGCGCCCAAGGCTGGCGCGAGGTCGAGGATGGCGGTGACCGCTACTGGAGCTACCGCCGCTACGAGAAAGTGAAGTGAGATCGGCCCGTCACGGGCTATTCCCTAGCGCCGCTATAACCCATATTTTTGCGAACATGAGCACCGAAGCACGCGATCCAGCCCAGATGTCGTTCGAGGAATCCTTGAGCGAACTGGAAAAAATCGTCGCCCACCTCGAGCGGGGCGACGTTCCGCTGGCGGATTCGATTCGCATCTACAAGCGTGGCGCCGCGCTCAAAGCGCGCTGCGAAGGTCAGTTGAAGGACGCTCAGCTCGAAGTCGATAAAATCGTGATGGGTCCTGAAGGCCCGCGCGCCGAGCCCGCCAAGATCGGGCAATAGGGAGAGAAACAACCGCGATGGCCGACGACCCGCAAGACAACGCGCGCCTGCCGCTCATTTCGATGGACGACTTTTTGAAGGTCGACATTCGCCTCGGCACCATCGTCGATGTGAAAGTATTCGAAGAAGCGAAGAAGGCCGCCTACCAACTCTGGATCGATTTCGGCGATCCGCTCGGCGTCAAAAAGTCGAGCGCGCAAGTCACCCAGAATTACGATCTCGGTGAATTGCTCGGCCGCCGCGTCGCCGCCGTCGTGAACTTCGAACCGAAGCAGATCGGCAAGTTCATGTCGGAAGTGCTCTGCCTCGGCTTCCCCGATCGCAACGGCAACGTCGTGCTCCTCAACATCGATCGCCCCGCAACAACGGGCGGGCGCCTCTACTGAGGGCTGAGCTTCGCGCGTGAAGCGCGGGGGAGAGTAGGGCGCGTTCCTCGATTTCCTTCAGGATGGGGCGAGCTCTGCGCTCCGCTCCCATGGCTACGGGCCGGCGTGCGAGGGTAGTTAGTTTAGCGCAACACAAGCGGCGGCCTTCCATGATGGCATGGCCGCCGCCCTTGATGCTTCGAACTAGCGCACGCGCGTCATCGCTGTTTGACGTTCCGTGCGCGTGCCGTCGTCATAGTGCAGCCAGAGCTGGTTGCCGACGACCTCGAACGCATTGCCCTCGATCGGGATAAATCCAACATAGCCTGCGGGCGTCACGGCGCCGCGTTGGCGTGTGCGCACGCTCCAGCCTTCGCCGTTATAATTGGTCTCCCAAATCAGCGTGTCGCCTTGCCAGCTAAAGCGCCAGCGGCTGCCGCCAGTTGCATCGCTCCATTCACCGACAAGCGCTTGCATCACGTTGGTCGCGGCAGTGGTGTCCATGCGGCTCAAAGCGAACGTGCCGCTAATCTCGCCGTTGGTCATCGTCCCGCGCAGAGAATTGCCTGAGCGCGTGGCCACATAGGTCGAGCCGCGCGAGCCATTGGCGCGCACATATTGGAACATCAGCCGATTGCCGCTGGCGCTCCACTCACCGCCTTCGCCGTTATTATCGACGAAAGTGCCGTTGCTGTTGAACTGCCACCACGCGCCGGTCGAGTCATAGTCAGTGCCGGCCCAATCGGTGGAGCCGCCCCAGCGGCCGATGAAATCCGATGCCGATGCGCCGCTCGCGCCGCTGCGTTGTAGGGTGAAACTTCCGGCTTCGCCGCGCGCATTCGTGATCACGCCGCTGATGCTATTGCCCGAAATAGTGCCGCGATATTCCGAGTTCGGCGGATCGTCGTAGCGCATCGTGAAATAATCACCGCTGGCGCGCCACGTGCCGGTTTCGTTGTAATTATTCCGCCACGTGCCGTTGCGCGCGAGATCGAGCGTGAACACGCCTTCTTGCTGTGCGCCATCGTGCCAGCGGAAGCTGACATCCCAACGGCCCGCAAGATCCGTCTGCGCTTGCGCGACTGCGCCCGCCAACACCAACCAAAAAATGCAATTATGAAATAGCTGAAACGGCGCGCAATCATGGCGTCTCCCCCCGGTGCAACGCCGCCACTATGGCGTGGTCGCACCGGATGGGCGAGCAAAAATACGCGTCGTGTTTCGTCGCGCGTGCGCCCGGCGAACCTCAGTTCACCGGCGCGTCGCCTGGCTCTTCGTTCGGCGTTTCTTCCGCGGGCGGCGTCAGCGAAGCCGGGCCGTCGGCTCCGCTGGGCGCCGGTGTTGGCGTCGGAGCAGGCTCTGGCAGCGTTTCGAGTTCGGTGAGCGGCGCTGCGTCCGGCGACAAGGGTTGGCCATCAGGCCCCAGCGGGGGCGCAGCGCTTTGCTGCAAGCGCAATTGCTGGATTTGGCCCTGTGCGTACACCGCTTCATCGCTCTGCGGGAAATCACGCAGGAACGCTTCCCACGCTTCCACCGTGTTGGCGGCGCGCGCATCGCTCAGCGACGCTGCTTCCAGCCGATCAAGATCGGCTTCCGCGCGCTCGCGATCTGCATCAGACGGATCGGCGGCCAAGAACTCACGCAGCGCCGAGACACTGTCATTATCGATCGAAGCGTAGGCCGCAGCATTGTTGTTATTGGTCATGAACCAATAGCCGCCGCCGCCAACCACCGCGACCGCGATGAAGGTGATGATCGCGATCAGCACCATATTGGCGCCGCCCTTCTTTTCGCCGCTCGCCTCGGCGGGCGCGCGGGATGGGGCAGGGCGCGGCGCTTGCGTTTGTTGCGGACGCGGTTGCGCTTGCTGACGCGGCGCTTGTTGCTGTTGGGCGGCGCGCTGCTGTTGCTGGCCGCGTTGCTGTCCTTGTTGCGGCGGCGGCGCGGGCTGCTGCGCTTGCGGCGCGACTACGCCTGGCTGAAAGAAGCCAGACGCTGGCTTCGGCGCTGGCGGCGGCAGCGGCGACACGCCGGCCTTCGACGTTACTTGCTGCGCCAATTCGCGCCATGCCGGGAAATCGTCTTCGCCGCGCCAGCCGGTCAGGTTGACGGCCTGCTCGTTGGAGAACGGCGCCGGCGGCTGGGCGCTTTGCATGGTGGCGTGGATGAGCTTGGTCTTGCCCTTGGCAAAGCTCGCATTTTCCGCCAACTCGGCCTGCGTCACCGAACGCGGCGACCATAGCGCGATGGTGACATTGGCGCTCTTCAGCGCCTCACGGATATCTTCGCCCGACTTCTCCAGCACGACATCGAGCTTCGCTTGGCGGACCTTCTCGGCCAGCGCACGGGCGGGCAGGGTGTCTTCCGCGGCGTGAAGGATCACCACCGTTGGCATGCAAAATTCCTCATTCAATCAACCCCCGAGGCCCCGGGAGAGCCGCCGTTGCAGAAACGGCGCCCTCCGGCTCCCCAGCCCTAGTCGGGCCATGATGCCCCGGAACGACCCGTGTTGGAAAGACCGCGCTCCAGCGCCAAGTCATTCCCTGCTGAGGCGCATCGTCAACGGCGCTTGCACCAGCCGGGCGCTCTGCTAACCCCGGCGGCCATGTCCAAGCTCGAAATCCGCCTCAAGGAAACCGCCGACCAGATCAATGTCGCGCTCGATGCCCTGCTGCCAAAGGCGCAAGGCTCGGACGCCCGGCTGGTCGAGGCGATCCGCTACGCCGCCCTCAGCGGCGGCAAGCGCTTACGCCCATTCTTCACGCTCGAGGCCGGCCGCATCTTCGATGCTGACGAATCCGCGCTGATGCGCGTCGCCGTCGCGATCGAGTGCGTGCACACCTATTCGCTGATCCACGACGATCTGCCGTGCATGGACGACGACGATCTGCGCCGTGGCCGCCCCACATTGCACCGCGCTTTCGATGAAGCCACCGCGTTGCTCGCTGGCGATGCGCTGCTCACCTTCGCGTTCGAAGTGCTGGGCGAGCCGGTCACGCATTCGGATCCGCAAATGCGCTGCAAGCTCATTGTTGCGCTCGCCAAGGCCGCCGGCGCTCAAGGCATGGTGGCGGGCCAAGCCGCCGACATGGCCGGCGGCGACATTGGCAGCGACCTCATCGCAGTCACGCGTATGAACCGGCTCAAAACCGGCGCGCTCATCAACTACGCCGTTGATGCCGGCGCCATGATCGGCTGCGCCTCGGAAGCTGAAAAGACCGCGCTCTCACGCTACGCCCACGATGTCGGCCTCGCCTTCCAGATGGTGGATGATTTGCTCGACGCTGAAGGCGTCGTCCGCGACACCGGCAAAGCCGTCGGCAAGGACAAGGACCGCGGCAAAGTCAATTTCGTCACCGTCCTCGGCGCCGACGCCACGCGCGATCGTATCGCGATGCTCGCCGACCAAGCCAAACAGCATCTCTCGCTCTTCGGCCCGCGCGCTTATGTGCTGAACGAAGCGGTCGATTTCATCATCACGCGTCGCCACTGACACAAACGCGGAAACTTCGCGGCCGCTCGCACGTTGGGTTCCCATGGGCAGACCCGTAACCGTCACAATTCCGCATCAGCTCGGCCGCCAAGAAGCGCGCAAGCGCGTTGAAGCGAGCCTTGATCAATTCAAAGTGCAGCTCGGCGGCGCCGGCCTGGGCAACATCCAACACGCTTGGACCGATGATCAGCTCGGCTTCCGCGCCAAAGCGCTCGGCCAAAACATCACCGGCCGCATCGACGTGCGCGACAGCGATTTACAGATCGAAGTCGAACTCCCGGGCTTGCTCGCCGGCTTTGCCGAAAAAGTCGCGGCCAAGCTCAAGCAACAAGGCCCGCTGCTGATCGATAAAAAGTAGCGCTCAATCGATCAGCCGCTGCGTCAAATACATGTACTCCAACGTCCGCCGCCGTGCGGCTTCGCGCAGGTTGGCGTTGGCTGAGTGTCCGCCGTCTGTGTTCTCGTAATAGAGGAACGGCACGCCAAGCTCTTCCAGACGAGCGCCGTATTTGCGCGCGTGCCCCGGATGGACGCGATCATCCTTCGTCGACGTGTAGATGAACACGGTCGGGAAATTCTCGCCCGGCCGCAGATTTTGATAGGCCGTGATCTGCTCCAAAAACGCGCGCTGCTCCGGCACGCTCGGTGAGCCGTATTCGCCGACCCACGACGCGCCCGCCAGCAATTGATCGTAACGCAACATGTCCAAAAGCGGTGAACCGATGATCGCCGCGTTGACCATTTCCGGATGCTGATTGAGCATCACACCCATCAGCAGGCCGCCGTTCGAGCGCCCTGAAATCCCCAAGCGGCGCGGCGACGTGATCCGCCGCTCCACCAGATCACGCTCGACCGCGAAGAAATCATCATAGATGCGTTGGCGATTGGTCAGCAGACCGGCCGCGTGCCAATCCGGCCCGAACTCGCCGCCGCCGCGGATGTTGGCCAGCACATACGTGCCGCCCTGATCGAGCCAAAGCCGGCCGATATACGCATTGTAGCTGGGAGTCTGCGACAGCTGGAAACCGCCATACGCATAAAGCAAAGTCGGGTTCTGCCCGTTCATCGGCGTGTCGCGCCGACGCACCACGAAATAGGGCACGCGCGTTCCGTCAGCGCTGGTGGCTTCAAACTGCTCCGTCACATAGGGTGAAGCATCGAACTGCGCGGGCAGCGAACGCACGCTCGCCGCGCGCGTGCCGTTCAATGCATAAAGCGTCGGTGGCGTGAGGAAATCTTCGAACGTCGCAAACGCTTGGCTTTCGCTCGTGGAAGCGCCCGCCAGCGAGACAACGCCAGTCGGCGGCAGCGCGATTTGCTCACCGCGCCATTGGCCGCCGCTGAACGTGAACCGCTGCAACCGCCCGCGCACATTGTCGAAGCCCGCCACCAGGATCGCATCGCGCGTCGCTTCCACATCCTCGATCGATTGACGCGCATTCGGCGTGAAGACGACTTCAATCCGCGGCGCCGCCAAAGTGGCGTGCGACAAGGGCAGGGCCAGCAGCGACCCAGACGGATAAGTCTGCCCGCCGATCGTCCACGCTTCTTCCAAAGTCACGATCAGCCGATCGTTGAAAAACTCATGGATCGTGGACTTGCGCGGCAGCGTGATCCGCACCGGACCTTCGGCGCTGATCAGCGAATACACCGTCTCGAAAAATGTCTCGCCTTCAACAGCGATGGCGATGTGATCGCCGCTCTCATCTTCGAACGTCGAAACCGAGATGGAAACGTCGCTCGCCTCGCCGCGCATGATCTCAGTCGCGCTCGACAGCGGCGTGCCGCGCCGCCAAGCCTTCAGCACGAACGGATAACCCGACTCCGTCAGTGAACCTTCGCCCCAATTGGTGGCGACCAGAAGCGTATCGCGATCAAGCCACCCCAGATTCGACTTTGCTTCCGGCACGACAAAACCGCCGTCCACGAAACGCCGCGTCGTTAAATCGAACTCACGATCGGTCGATGCATCCAAGCCGCCATTCGAGAGCGAAATCATGCAGCGCGTGCCGCTCGGATCGCAGTCCGCGCCCTGATAAACCCAGTTCGCATTCTCGGTACGCGCCAGCGCATCGATATCGAGCACCGTCTCCCAACGCGGCCGGTTCGCGGCATAGTCCGCGAGCCGCGTGCGCCGCCAGATGCCGCGCACATGATCCGGGTCCTGCCAGAAATTGAAGAGATAGCCGCCGCGCACTTGGCCCGTCGCCAAGCGATCGCGGCTCTGCGCCACTTCAAGCGCCGCGTTCAGCAGCCCTTGATAGCGTGCATCATTCTCCAGCACCGGCAGCGAGCGCGCATTTTGCTGCTCCACCCAAGCCAGCGCCCGCTCACCCTCAACTTCTTCGAGCCAAAGATAGGGATCTTCTGCTTGCGCGACGGGCGTCGTCGGCGCGGTGCTCGCACCTGGCGACGCGCAGCTCGCCAAAACCAAAGCCGCCAAGCAAGCGCTCAATCTGATCATCCGCAATTCCTCGTTTTGTGCGCCAACCCTAGCGATCTGCATCGCGCCGCCAAGGCGCTTGCGACGTGCAGCGCCGGTTCCGCAACGGGACGGTCGACTGTGACCGCACGAGGCGCTACCGCATAACCAAAGGGGAGAGCGGCCATGCGCGAACTTCACATCAGCAAGAGCAACATCCGCGACACAGCGCTTGTAGACGTCGCATCGCCGCCGCTCGCGCCCGGCGCCGCGCGCCTCAAGCTCGATCTTTTCGCGCTGACCTCCAACAACGTCACTTACGCCGCCCTGGGCGAGGGCATGCTGAGCTATTGGGATTTCTTCCCCGCGCCCGCAGGCTTCGGCAAAGTCCCAGTCTGGGGTTTCGCCACCGTCACCGAATCCAACGCCCCCGACATTGCCGTCGGTTCGCGCTTCTACGGCTATTACCCGCTCGCAGAGACGCTCGACGTCACCCCGCGCAAAACCGCAACCGGCTTCATCGACACAGCCCCGCATCGCGCCGCCAAAGCCGCGCTCTACAACGTCTATACCGACGTCAGCGCCGACCCCGCTTACGATGCGGCGTACGAGCCGGAGCAAACACTCTTCCGCCCGCTCTACGGCACCGGCTGGTGGGCCGCCGATTTCATCAAGCAAAACGCCGCCAAGAGCGTCGTCCTCTCCAGCGCCTCATCCAAAACCGCGCTCGCAACCGCGCATCAACTGCGCCAACTCGGCGGCGCCGAACTCATTGGCCTCACATCGCCCGGCAACGAAGCCTACGTGCGCGAGAGCGGCCTCTATGATCGCGTCGTGCTCTACGATGATGCCGCCACGCTCCAAGCCGAAGCGCGCCGACATCAACAAAGCGATCCACACCGCACTTGGCGCCGCGCTCACGCGCAGCATCGTCATCGGCGTCACCGATTGGGCGGCGCCCCGCGGCGGCGAGCAACTCCCAGGTCCCAAGCCCGAATTCTTCTTCGTTCCCACTTACGCCGCCGAGCGCCTCAAAGCCGAACCGCAACTCGGCGCCGCCATGATCCGCGACTTGCGCGGCTTCTATCCCGCCTCCCACGCCTTCGTGACCGCCCAGCGCATCACCGGCGCCGACGCCATCCAAGCCGCCTGGGCCAAGCTCGCCGCCGGCCAAGTCCCACCCCGGGACGGCCTCGTCTGCAGCTTCTGAGTTTGCCCCTCTGCGCGGTCTCGCCGCACGAAATCCTCGAAAAATCCTGTGCCTGTGTGTGGTCTTAGCGGTCGCCAGGGGGGAGGATCGCGGCTAGGATTGAGCGAAATCAATGCGCCGAGGCTACATGGCTCCTGAGACCCCACTGCTCGACCAGATCAATCTGCCGAGCGATCTGCGCAAGCTGGACGAGAGCCAGTTGCAGCAAGTGTCGGAGGAACTCCGCGCCGAAACCATCAGCGCCGTCTCCGCGACCGGTGGCCACCTCGGCGCCGGTCTCGGCGTCGTCGAACTCACCGTGGCGCTCCACTACGTCTTCAACACGCCGCGCGACAAAATCATCTGGGACGTCGGCCACCAGGCCTACCCGCACAAAATCCTCACCGGCCGGCGCGATCGCATCCGCACGCTCCGCCAAGGCCAAGGCCTCTCCGGTTTCACCAAGCGCAGCGAGAGCGAGTACGATCCGTTCGGCGCCGCGCACGCCGCCACTTCGATCAGCGCAGCCCTTGGCTTCGCCGTCGCGCGCGATCAGCGCGGCGACGATAGCCACGTCATCGCCGTCATCGGCGACGGTTCGATCTCGGCCGGCATGGCCTATGAGGCGATGAACAACGCGGCGGAAACGACCAAGCGCCTCATCGTCATCCTCAACGATAATGACATGAGCATCGCGCCCCCAGTCGGCGGCATGAGCTCGTATCTCGGCCGCCTTGCGTCCTCGAAAACCTATCGCCGCATCCGCAAGACGGCCAAATCCGTCGCCGAACATCTGCCGGCGCCGATCCACGACGTCGCCAAGAAGGCCGAAGAATACGCGCGCACCATGGTGACGGGCGGCACCTTCTTCGAAGAACTCGGCTTCCATTATCTCGGGCCGTTCGACGGCCACGACGTCGACATGCTCCGCCTCATCCTTTCCAACGCCAAGGATTTCACCGATCGTCCGGTGCTGATCCATGTCGTCACCAAGAAGGGCAAGGGCTACGCGCCGGCCGAAAACGCCGCCGACAAATATCATGGCGTCACCAAGTTCAACGTCGTCACCGGCGAGCAGGCCAAAGGCGCAAGCGCCCCGAGCTACACCAAAGTCTTCGCCCAAGCGCTCGTGCGCAACGCCGAGAAGGACGACAAAATCGTCGCCATCACCGCCGCCATGCCATCGGGCACCGGCCTTGATCTCTTCGGCGCGCAATTTCCCGATCGCACCTATGATGTCGGCATCGCCGAGCAGCACGCCGTCACCTTCGCCGCGGGCCTCGCCGCTGACGGCATGAAGCCGTTCGCCACCATCTACTCAACCTTCCTGCAGCGCGGCTACGACCAGGTCGTCCACGACGTCGCCATCCAAAAGCTGCCCGTGCGTTTCGCGATGGACCGCGCCGGCCTCGTCGGCGCCGATGGCTCGACGCACGCCGGCTCCTTCGATGTCGGCTACATGGGCGCGCTGCCCGGCATGGTGCTGATGGCCGCGAGCGACGGCAACGAGCTTAGCCGCATGGTCGCCACCGCCGCCGCGATCGATGATCGCCCAAGCGCCTTCCGCTATCCGCGCGGCGACGCTGCCGGCGTGCTGGGCGCCGACGCTGACACCCCGCTCGAAATCGGCAAAGGCCGCATCCTGCGGGAAGGCACGTCCGTTGCGCTACTGAACTTCGGCGCCCGCATGCAGGAGGCCCACAAGGCCGCCGACAAGCTCGCCGCCATGGGCCTTTCCACCACGCTCGCCGACGCGCGCTTTGCCAAACCGCTCGACGAAGATCTGATCCGCCGCCTCGCGCGCGAGCACGAAGTGCTGCTGACCATCGAAGAGGGCGCCATCGGCGGCTTCGGCGCCTTCGTGCTGCACTTCATGGCGAAAGACGGCTTGCTCGATCGCGGCGTCAAAATCCGCACGCTGACGCTGCCGGACATCTTCCAGGATCAAGACAAGCCCGAACTCCAATACGCCGAAGCCGGCCTCGACGCCGACGCCATCGCCAACGCCGCGCTCCTCGCTCTCGGCCGCGGCGTGAACGAGCAACGCGCGTGAACCAACGCGATCTCCGTGCGCTGATCTTTCCAGCGTTCGGTGCAATCGTGCTGGGCCTGTTTGGGTGCTTCCTCTGGTGGGTCAGCTCGGGGCGCTTAGATTTTTGAACGTGCGACCGCGTGGGTCATCACGACTTCCGCTTTGCCGATCAATTCGAGGAACTTCCGTGCCCCCCGCGCGTTCGCGGCCATCACCCCTGGTGGAGCCACCCCTATGAACACCCGCGCACGCATCGCCGCCATCGCTCTTCTCGCCCTCACCGCACCGCTCGCCAGCGGTTGCGCGCTCGCCGCCGGCGCAGCCGTAGGCGCCGCCGCCGTCGACTATTTCTCGGACGACAACGACGAGTGCAACGGCCCCAACGACGAAGGCATCCTCGACAGCGACTGCCGCGATCAGAACTAAAAAAAGGGCGCCGCGAGGCGCCCTTTCTGCTATCGGGTAAGCCGCGCAAGTTAGCGCGCCCTATACGCCATTGACGTACATACGCCGTTGGCGTATAAAGGCGCATGGATGCGCCGGGGAACACCGTGGCGGAAACGCCCGGTTTCATTGCCGACTGCAAACAAGAAGGCGTCTCCGACATTGAGCGGGCGGCGATCGTCAGCGCCGTGGCGGCGGATCCGGCGGCCGGCGATTTGGTGCAAGGATCGGGCGGCGTGTTCAAGCGCCGCTTCGCCGGGCGCGGCAAAGGCAAGAGCGGCGGCTGGCGCGTCATGGTCGCCTATGTCGGCGACGACAAACCGGCGTATCTGCTGGCGCTGCTCGGCAAAGGCACGCGGGCGAATTTCGATGCGGCCGAGATCAAGGCGATGCGCCAGCTCACGGCTGAACTGAAGAAGGCAAAGGAAAAGCCATGACAAAGGCGGGTGACAAAGTTCTGCGTGGTCTTCGCGAAGCGGCCGCACATGCCCGCGGCGAGCCGAGCAAGGTGGTCGTGCATGCGCCCGCGCGAGTGAACGTCAAGGCGATCCGCGCCCGCACCGGCCTCAGCCAAGACGGCTTCGCCAAACGCTATGGCTTCACGCTCGATAGCATTCAGAACTGGGAATCGGAGCGCCGCGAACCCACCGGCGCCGCGCGCATCCTGCTCACCGTGATCGACCGCGAACCCGACGCCGTCGAGCGTGCGCTCCACCGGCGCAAGTAATCACAACAACACCCGCCTGACAGGACTCACGAAACATGCAATCTTGCCCGCCGCTCAATGCGACGGAGGAGTTCATGGCCAAGGGTCAGATGAAGTCGAACAAGGAAAAGCGCAAACCGAAGAAGGAAAAGGCGCCGAAAGCGACCAGCTCCGCCGGCGGCATCGGCAGCGGCGGCAAGAAGTAGTTTGAACCCTCCCCCTTGCGGGGAGGGCAGGGTGGGGGTGATGCGCGGGGCGTTCAGAACGCGGCGCCGATACCCCCACCTCCAACTCCTCCCCGCCTGCGCGCGGACGTAGCCGCGCTTCGGCGCGGCGAAGGCCCGAAGGGGGAGGAGAGTCGAGATTTACGCGGATACACCCGCACCAATCCGACCGAGCCAAAACCGGCGCACACTTCGCGCCATGCAAACCCGAACCCCACCCATCACACGCCACAAGGTCGCCAGGCTTTTTGCCTGGGCGCAGCTGTGGCTGGTCGGGTTCGTCGCTGCGTGCATTGCATGGGGCGGCGCCATTCCGCGCCGCACGCTCGATCGAGTCGCGCGCAGGGCGCACATCCTCATCGTCTGCGCCGCCGTTTCGCGCGGGCTTTCGGGGCGCCCGTCGCGCAATCGCCACGGCCACAAAAAGCATGTCACCCGCCGCATCGTGATTGGCGCGCGCCTGCGCGCCGCAACGCGCGGCAAAAGCTGGCAAGCGCGCATCTTCGCCATTCTCGCGCTCATTCGTGACGCCGAGCGCCACATCGCGCGGCTGATGCGTCGCCTGCGCCGCGGCCTCTCGCGCCTGCGCATCCTCTATCGCGCGCGCGCCGACGCGCCGCGTTTTTCGTCGGCGCTCACGCCACTCGTCGCGGCCGACTCCTCCTAAGCACGCACCGCCTTTCGCCGGTCTTTTAACGCCCGTGGCCCCGCCACGTGGCGCCGCTGGCGCAGGCGCAAAAGAAAAGGCCCGAGCGAGGCTCGGGCCAAAGTGCAACACGGGGGATAAAGGGAATTAGTCAGTCGTCTCAGCTTCGACGTTCTCGTCGAACGTCTCGGCATCGGCGCGAATTTCTTCAGCGGTGTTGTCCATCACGCGCTCGGCGCGGTTGCCGGCATCGCCAAGAGCTTCCGAAGTGCCTTCGGCAAGTTGCACCGCCGTGCGATCGATCGAAGCGCCAACGCGTTCAGCCGACATTTCGTTGTCGACCCAGGCATAAACCACCAGCGCGACGCCAGCGATCATCGCAACCGTTGCAAACGTGCGGCCCGAACCGCCATGGCCAGCTGCATGCGTCCCGCCGAACCGGCCGAACACGAGCGAAAGCACAACCAGGCCAAGGAAAACCCAAAACAGAATAACGGCGATGCCGCTAAACGCCGAAGCGATGCCGCCGAACCCGAAAACTGCCGCGACCAGCGCAGCGACGAAAAAGCCGATAGCCCATCCCAGCATGGGAAATTCTCCGTTGACCAAACTGATGTCGCTGAAACGTCAGTTGCGGGACGGAGTTCCCAGCAATGGACCACTAAATCGGCATGCGCAGAATTTCCTGATACGCACTAATGACTTGGTCGCGGACGGCAATGACGGTTTGTAATTGCGTCTCCGCCGCCGCAATCGCGGTGACGACATCGACAATGTCGGCCTGCCCGCCGGCAACCGCGAGCGCCTGATTTTCCGCAATGCTCGCGCTTTGCCCCGCTTGCCGGATCGCTTCCTGCACAAGCCCGCCGAAATCGACGCTATCGCCGCCAGAGGCGCCGCCAAGGTTCGAAGCATTCGCCGCTTGTTGATAGGCCCGCGCGGCCGAAACCGGATCGATCGCCATTTATTTATCTCCGCAGCAAATCTAACGCGCGCGTCGTCATCGTTCGCGCCGCTTCGATCATGTTCAAATTGGCTTCGTAAGCGCGCGTGGCTTCGCGCATGTCCATCATCTCAACCAGCGTGTCGACGTTCGGCAATTGCACATAGCCGTTCGGATCCGCCGCCGGGTGAGACGGGTTATACTCTTCCCGAAACGCGCTCATATCGAACGCCGCGCCTCTGACTTCGACACCCTGCGCACCGGAGGCGAGGGTGGTGCTTTCTAGAAGCGGGATGCGGCGGCGGAACGGATCTTCGTTCGGATTGGCGCCGGCGGAACTTGCGTTGGCGACGTTCTCCGCCGCGATCCGCATCCGCACCGTCTGCGCGCGCATGCCGGAAGCGGCGGCCGAGATCGTTTGGTTGATGTCGGTCATCTACTTATCTCCCCGGCGCCCGCGCCGCCATGCGGACGAGTTCGAGGCCTTTCTGGTAAAGCGCGATCCCGGTTTCGAACGCCATCCGCGTTTCCGCCGCCCGCGCCATCTGATCTTCGAGCACCACCGCATTGCCATCGATGGTGGTCTCAGAATCGTCCCGCGTGATCGCCGGCACATTGGCCGAACCGGCATTGCCGCTCATGTGCCCGGCATGGGTCCGCGTCATCGCCAGGCCCCGCCCGCCGGAGGCCGAAGCCAGCATCCGCTCAAAGCCCGCCGTATCGATATCGCGCGGCCGATAGCCGGGCGTCGAAGCGTTGGCGATGTTTTCGGCGATCAGCTGCTGGCGCGTCGAAAGCTGATCAAGGCGCGAGCGCAGAAGGCTGAAGAAGGGTGTGTTGGCGAGATCCAAAGGTCCGACTCAGGGCTGCAAACTTTGCCTAGTCGAACAGTGCTTGGTTAAGCGCGTCTTAAAACGGGGCCGGAATATTTACGTCTCGTTTACCAAACACGTCGAGCCAGGAGACGCTCCAGAACGGAGGGGGTCTCGTGGATTGGGTAGATTGGGCGCGTTCGCTCTTTGCGCTTTTAGCGACTTTGGCGCTGATCCTTGGCGTTGCCTGGGGCGCGCGCAGGCTTGGCATGCTGCAAGCCGGGCCCAACGCGCCGAAGCGGCTGAAGGTGAGTGAATCGATCATGATCGATCCGCGCCGGCGCTTGATGATCGTGCGCTGCGATGGCCGCGAACACCTGCTGCTTTTGGGCCCCGCAGGCGATGTCGTGGTGAGTGAATTTGCGGCGGCAGCCGAGCCGGTTCAGCAGGCGGAGAGCGCATCGTGACGAAGGCGCAAAAGCCCAAGCGCAATATCGGCAAATGGACGGGCGTTATTTTGCTCTCGTCCTTCTTCGCCGCCCTCTGGACCGGCGTTGCTTTCGCGGCGCAACCGACGCTCTCGATCGACCTCGGCACTGGCGACGGCCTAACGGCGCGCGTGCTTCAGCTCACAGCTATGATCACGGTGCTTTCGCTCGCGCCATCGATCATCATCATGACGACAAGTTTTGTCCGTATCGTTGTCGTGCTCTCGCTGCTCCGCACGGCCATCGGCCTGCAGCAGGCGCCGCCGAACATCGTGATCGTGTCGCTTTCGCTCTTCCTCACTGCGTTCGTGATGCAGCCAGTCTGGGAGGAGTCCTATCGCGCCGGCATCGGCCCGGTGATGAACGAGGAAATGCCTTTGGACGAAGCGTTTCCGCGCATCGTCGAGCCGCTGAAAGTGTTCATGGCGAGCCAAACGCGCGAGGAAGATCTGGCGCTCTTCATCGATATGGCCAACCTCGATCAGCGCCCGACAAGCGCCGTTGAAACGCCAATCCGCATTCTGGCGCCGGCGTTCATGATCTCCGAGTTGAGGCGGGCGTTCGAGATCGGCTTTATGCTGTTCATACCATTCGTGATCATCGACCTTGTGGTCGCATCACTCTTGATGGCGATGGGCATGATGATGATGCCCCCGGTGACGGTGAGCTTGCCGTTTAAACTGATCTTTTTCGTGCTGGTGGACGGCTGGCGCTTGGTGGCGGGCAGCCTTATTGAAAGCTTCACCGCCGGCGGGCCGCCTGGCGGGTAGGGCGATGCGGCGTCGGCGCTTAGCGCTCGATGCCGAGATCAGCGATCAGCAGGTCTTTGAAGTTGTCGGCCTTGCGGCCGAACAGGCCCCTGAAAAAGTTGGCGATGGCATTCAGCATTATTGCCCCCTGCGGCACGTTTCCTCGACGCGTTCTGCGGCTTCGGTACGGCCACCGTGTCATGCACGTCTGGCTCCAACATGATCCGGATTCGGTGCTTTGGATCGCCCGGTGGGAAACTAAGTCACACTGTGACGGCAGAAGCACGGTTTCGCGCTCTGGGCGGCGTCGGCTGCCGCGTTTCAGGACCGCGCGGCGCATCAGCTCAATCGGAAACGCGGTGTTAACCATCCTTGGCGTCCCTGGGATTGGGCTCGGCAGAATTTGCCGAGCGAGGGAGGAGCCATGTCGGGCGCTGAAGTCCTCGATCTTGGTCGTGACGCCATCTGGGTGACGGTTCTGGTCTGCGCTGGGCCGATGATTGTTGGCCTGGTGGTCGGCCTTCTGGTCTCGCTCCTGCAGACCCTGACGCAAATTCAGGAGCAGACGCTCGTCTTCGTGCCGAAGATCCTGGCGATCTTCTTCGCCATCCTGCTCTTCCTGCCGATCATGGGCGGCCTCTTGGGCGGGTTCACCACGCAAATCTTCGAACGCATCGCGGCGTTCTGAGATGAACCTCACGCTCTACGGCGTCGAAATCTGGGCCACGGCGCTCCTCTTTGCGCGCATCGGCGGCGTCATCATGCTGCTTCCTGGCTTCGGCGAGCCGGCGGTGCCGCCGCGCGTGCGCCTGGCTTTTGCACTGGCGATGGCAATCGCGCTCGGGCCAGCTTTGTCTGATCGGGTGCCGCCCATTTCAGACTCGGTCTTCGGGATGGCTGCGCAAGTGGCGAGCGAGGCTATCATCGGCATTTTGCTCGGCGGCGCCGCGCGCATTTTGGTTTCCGCTTTGGCGACGGCGGGCCAGATCGTCGGTCTCGAAATCGGCCTCGCTTTTGCGCAAACGGCCGACCCGACGCAAACTCAATCAGGCCAGCTGCTCGCGGTGTTTTTGGGCATCATGGGCGTGGCGCTGATTTTCGCGACTGGCCTCCATCACATGTTTCTGGCCGGCATCGCCGGCTCCTATGACGTCATTTCACTTGGCGCGCCGCCGCCTGTTGGCGATGCAGCGCAGCTTGCATTGGAAACGACTGCAGCGTCCTTCCGTGTCGGTTTTCAGATCGCGATGCCTGTCATCGCGGCGGGCCTTATCTTTCGCGTCGGCCTTGGCGTGCTGTCGCGGATGATCCCGCAGATTCAAGTCTTCTTCGTCGCGCTGCCGCTACAAATCATGGGCGGCCTCGTCGTGTTTGCGCTCGGCATTTCCACCGGCATGCTGATCTGGCTCGATAGCATTCAAAACTACGCCATGTGGCTGAGGTAAGCCTATGGCCGAGCAAAGCGAGCAGGACGACAAAACAGAAGAGCCGACAGCCCGAAGGCTAGAGCAAGCGCGCGAGAAGGGCGACATCATCTACTCGGCCGAGGTCGGCGCTGCGCTTTCTCTGATCGCGTCAACGGCCATCGTAGCCTTCTTGGCTGGGCCGATCGTCTCTCAGATCGCGCACGGCTTCATCACGTTCCTGGCCATGCCCGATCAGCTGAGCGCCGAGAGCGGCTCGCTGACGGCGATCTTTGCAGCTGTTCTGCTGAAGCTGATGGCGATCTTCGCCATGGTTGCGCTTGCGCTCGTCGCGGCCGGCATCGCGTCGCGCTACATTCAGGATCGGCCGACGTTCACCGGTGAGCGCCTGACGCCAAAGCTGAGCAAGCTCAACCCGATCGAAGGGGTGAAGCGCGTCTTTGGCAAACAGGCCTTTTCATCGTTTCTGAAGTCGCTGGCGAAACTCGTTGTCGTCGGCGCTGTGCTTGGTTGGGTGCTGTGGCCGCACGATGCGACGATCGACAATCTCTCGCTGCTCGATCCGGCGGCGCTGCTGCCGTTCATCAAGGATCGCGTCGTCACCATGATGCTGGCACTGGCGTGCGCCGCGGCGGTGCTGGCGGCTGTGGACTACGTCTTCACGCGCCAGAGCTACATGGAACGCATGAAGATGACGCGTCGCGAACTTAAGGAAGAGATGCGCCAGAGCGACGGCGACCCGATGGTGAAGGCGAAGCTCCGCCAGATCCGCATGGAGCGCTCACGGCGGCGCATGCTCTCGAACGTGCCGAACGCCAGCGTGATCATCACCAACCCGACCCACTACGCGGTCGCGCTAAGGTACGAGCCCGGTGAAGTGGGCGCGCCGGTTTGCCTTGCGATGGGTGTTGATGCGGTGGCGCAACGGATTCGTGAAGTCGCCAACGAGCACGACATTCCGATTGTGGAAGACCCGCCGCTGGCGCGCGCTTTGTTTGCGACGGCGGAAATCGACCAGCCGATCCCGAAGGAACATTACGAAGCCGTGGCCAAGGTTATTGGCTTTGTCATGCGTTTGGCCCGCCGCCGCGGGTCGCGGCGTAAGCCGCGCGTCAATTTGTGAGCGGAGAAACCCGATGGCGGATGGATTTAGGCCTGCGCCTCACCGTGATCCGGGCGCCGAATCGGGGTCAATTAGCGATCGAACAGGCGCGCCAATGACAGACCAAGCAGACCAGACCCCACCGCGTAGCGGCGGGCGGCTCGATCCGCTCCAGATTTTGTTCTGGGGAGCGGTCGCCGCTGGCGTTGCGGCGGCTGGCGTGGCGATCACCGCGGGCCCGACGGTTGGTCAACCTGGAGCGATCCTGCTGCTGCTGATCGCGGCTGTCGGCATGGTTCTGTTTTTCTGGATGTCGCGCGGCGCCGGCCGCAAGCTTGGCGCCTTTCCGGAGCGCGGCGCAATCGCTGCGGCCGCGATGCTTGGTGGGCGGCACGATTTCGGATTGATCGATGCGCTCGATGAAGCGGCGCTGATCACCGACATGCATCTTTCGCCGCTGACGGCGAACCACGCTTACCTCGATATCGCGGAAGCTGCGGGCATTTTGGGCGAGAGCGATCGGCCGCCGATGATGAGCCGGCTGTTCGGCGCTGACCCGATGTTGTCTGCGCCGATGTTCCGGCTCGCGCGCGCCGCGCAAGCGGGACAAATTCGCCGCGAAGAATTGCCAGGCACGGCTGCCATCGCCGGCAAGCACGCGCGCTATGAAGCGTGCGTCGGCCCGATGCCGGGCGGCTATGTGTTGTGGCGCTTGCGAGAGCTTGGCGTGGCTGAAGCTGCCGAAAGCGGCGGCGACACCAACCAACTCTTCCTCGACGATGCGCCGATTGGCTTCTTCGCCGCGAAGAGCGATGGCTCGATCATTTACATGAACCGCGCCTTGCGCGCGGTGCTTGGGCTTGGCGACGATCCGGCGCTGATGCGGGTTAAGGACATCGTCAAGGAAGATGCTTCGCGCCTCGTACGCAAGGATCGCCGCGGCTTTGGCCCGTCGCGCACGCGCATTACGCTGAAGGGCCTCGACGGGCAGGAGACGCAAGCGGCGGCGCTCTCGTTCTGGCCGACTGAAGATGTCGACGGCACATCGCGCACCTTGGTGTTCTTCTCCGATACCGAAGCGCCAGAAGCGCCGACGCCGGTGCGGGTGCCGGGCGGCAGCGCGGACGGTGTGTTCAGCCATGCGCCGTTTGGCGTCGCGGTGCTCGATGGCGCCGATCCCGCGTCAGCGGCGGTGCTCGATTCCAACACGTCGCTGATGGACATGACGCAAGGCCGCGCCACGCCTTCGACGCCGTTCGCGGATTTGTTCGAAGCCGGCGAGGGTCCGACGCAACTCGCGCATCGTTTGCGCCAATCGTTGAACGATCCGATCGAGATCATGCTGGCGACCAATCCGCCCATGGCGGCGCACGTGCATTTCGCGCGCTCGCCCGACGGGCGCGGCATTGCGTATGTGCTGAACGTCACGCAGCAGCGCGAACTCGAAACGCGGCTCGCGCAATCGGAGAAGATGCGCGAGATCGGCGAACTGGCCGCCGGCGTCGCGCACGATTTTAACAATCTGCTCACTGTGGTGATGCAGACCTGCTCAACCTTGCTGCGCCGCCACCCGGTAGGCGATGCCGATTATCCGATGCTGCGCGAGATTTCCGATCACGCGGTCACGGCGAAAGAGCTCTCCGAAATGCTCCGCGCCTATGCGCGCCAGCAGACGTTCGCGCGCGAAGTGTTCGATGTGGGGGACTTCATCGGCTCCAAGCAGGAGCTGATCCGCCGCGTCGTGGGTTCGTCGATCCCGTATGAAATCCGGCACGGCCGCGATCTGCCGTACGTTAAGGTCGACAAGACCCAGCTCGAGCGCGTGCTGGTCAATCTCGCGACGAATGCGCGCGATGCGATGACGCCCAAAGGTTCGCCGATGGCGCGCGATGGCAAACTCACAGTGCGCACATCCGTGGTGACGGCGGAGACGGCGCGTGGTTTCGGGCACAACCCGATCGAAGACGGCCGCTACGTCATGATTGAGGTGGAAGACACCGGCGGCGGCATCAAGCCGGAACACGCCGCGAAAATTTTCCGCCCGTATCACTCCACCAAAGAAGCCGGCAAAGGCACGGGCCTCGGCCTCGCCACCAGCTACGGCATCATCAAGCAATCGGGCGGCTACATCTTCTTCACCTCGAAGCTCGGCGTCGGCACCACGTTCCGCATCTTCTTGCCGGAATATATCCCGACGGCCGAAGAGATCGAAGAGATCGCAGCGAAAGAACGCCTGCTGATCGCGCCAATCCCGAAGGACGTCTCCGGCCGCGGCAAGATTTTGTTCGTGGAAGATCTGGTGCCGGTGCGCCGCGCGACGGTGCGCAATCTGAAGGAGTGCGGCTACGAAGTCGAAGAAGCGGGCGACGGCCAAGAAGCGCTCGACATCATGGCGGCGAAACCCGGCGCGTTCGACATCATCATCTCCGACGTCTCAATGCCGATCATGACCGGCCCGGAGATGTTGCAGGAGGCCGATCCGGCGATGATCGGCAACGCCAAGGTGCTCTTCCTCTCCGGCTACGCGCCGGAAAGCTTCAGCCACATGCTGGAGAATTACCCGGTGCACTATATGAGCAAGCCGGTGACGATGGAGCAGCTGGTCGGGCGCGTGAAGGAGCTGCTGGCGGCGGCTTGACGAGCAAGCCGTGTATGCGCTTGCTGCATGAGTGAGCCGTATGTGCCGTTTAGTTGCTGCGATGAGTGCAGGTCTTGCGCTGCCTCTCATGAGTTGCGCGCCGCCAACGCTTCGTGGTCTGCCCGCCGCCGAGCAACGTGCGTTGGGCGAGGCGGCAGTTGCGAAGGTTTGCCGCTTTGCGTTGGACGTTGAGAGCACGATCACCTTCGAACACGAATACAATCTAGCGCTAGCTCGGCAGTACCTTGATGACATCGTCCCCGAAGATTTTGCCGAGGGGCAGCTCTCGCGGTTCTTCACGCTAGAAACCATTGGCGCCTGCGCCGCCAATCTGGAATGGGGCGGCGTCAACTACGACGTCCAGCGTCTCGTCCGGCGGTTAGGAACTGATGCGGAGGTGCGCAGTCTTCTCACCAATTCGCCGGCAATGGACCGTGAGTGTCGGTTCAATGGGCAGCCCGAAAGCGAAGCGTTCGCGCCTGCCTGCCGAGAGTTGGGCTTTGTGGAGTAGGGCTAAGGCAACGCTCTGGCCAACTTCGCGTTGGACGTGGCCCGCCCCAGTTTCACCCATTTGCCTTATTGCGCTCCGGCGCGTCGGCCATATTTCTAGCGGCGGAAGGATGCCGCTATGAGAAAGCTGATTGTCGTTCAGGACGCACCGCGCCCGCATTGGGTCGGGGATGGCTTTCCGGTGCGCTCGATGTTTTCGCCGCAGACGCATGGCGCGAACTTGTCGCCGTTCATTCTGCTCGACTACGCGCCGCCGACTGAGTTTGGCCCAGCGCCGAAGAAGCGCGGCGTCGGCGTCCATCCGCATCGCGGCTTCGAGACGGTGACGATCGTCTATGCCGGCGAAGTCGATCATCGCGATAGCACCGGCAATGGCGGGCACATCGGCCCCGGCGACGTGCAGTGGATGACGGCCGCGTCCGGCATTCTGCACGAGGAGTTTCACTCCGCCGCGTTCACGCAGAACGGCGGCGTGATGGAGATGGTGCAGCTTTGGGTGAATCTGCCGGCGAAAGATAAGATGTCGCCGCCCGGCTATCAGACTTTGCTCGACGCGGAGATTCCGCCAGTTGAACTCGAAACCGGCGCCGGCCGCGTGCGCGTGATTGCGGGTGAATATGCTGGCGCGCATGGCCCGGCGAAGACGTTCACGCCGATCAACATTTGGGACGTGCGCTTGAACGCGGGCGGCAAAGCCTCGTTCGCGCTGCCGGAGGGCCACACGCTCGCCGTGCTGGTGCAGAGTGGGACGGTGCTCCTGAACAGCGAGAGCATCGCGCGGGACGCGCAGTTTGCCGTGTTCGCGCGCGAAGGCGGTGCGATCGAGATCGAAGCCAACACCGATGCGAAAGTGCTGATCCTAAGCGGCGCGCCGATCGAAGAACCGGTCGTCCAATACGGGCCCTTCGTGATGAACACGGAAGCGGAAATTCACCAGGCGATCGCTGATTTCAACGCCGGCAAGTTTGGCGATATGCGGGCGTTTGCTTAGCCGCCATTCAAAGGATGAGTTCGTATATCCACCGCCAGACCGGCGAGTCTGCTGGCGGCAGGCCATCGTCGACAGGCGTCGGGGATGCGAGCTCGTGGAGGGCGCGCCGCAGCCATTCGGCGCCTATGGCTTCGGAGCCGCCGTAATGCGTTAGCGCCGATTGATACATTTGGATGAGGGAAGGTGATCCTGAACGTTGTGCCCGCTGCACCACCATCTGTGCGTGCTTTAGGGTGCTCTCAACGCGCTCTGCCCAGGAACTGTCGTATTCCCAGGCTTCAAGCCACCAAGCCAAATATTCTTCGCTGATGCCCCGGTCGATCATGGCGCCTCCTACATAAGGGAGGCGGAGGCTTCATCTCTTGGGGCGAGAGTGCCGCCGTCCGGCCAGGATCACCAGCTTTTCACTCGGCGGATAAACCACGACGCCGCCGTCGGGCGCGGTGACCAACACCATGTCTGGATCAGGCTTCTGAATTTGGCCGGCCGGGCGCGAGAGGGCGGCCGTCTTCACGCGGAACGAGGTCACCGCTTCCAGCGTCGCCGGAAGGCCGTTTGCCGGCGGTATTGGCGCTAGAGACGAAGCCATGGCCGATCCTCTCCGTTTCCCGTTCCCGCACCATTAAAGGCCCGGAACGAGATTTAGGGAATAGGTCTTGGGCTGCTGCATGCGCCGGGCCACAGCATTTTGCGTTCGTCCAAAAATTCGACACCACGCCAAATGTTCTTCTTGTGTTCCGAGAACAAACGCGGTACATCCGACTCCTGATCGCAGCGCATGTGAAGCGCCATAGTCCAGGGCATGGACTCGACATAGGGAGGCAGACGAGATGGCAAAGCTTAAACTTGTTGAGGCGGCAGTGGAAACGGACAAGCAAAAGGCTTTGACCGCGGCTCTGGGGCAGATCGATCGCGCCTTCGGTAAAGGTTCGGTCATGCGCCTCGGCGAAAAGCCGGTTGTCGAGATCGAGGCGATCTCGACTGGCTCGCTATCGCTCGATATCGCGCTCGGCATTGGCGGCCTGCCTAAGGGCCGGATCATCGAAATTTACGGCCCGGAAAGCTCGGGTAAAACGACGCTCGCTCTGCACGTGATTGCGGAAGCGCAGAAGTCTGGCGGCGTGTGCGCCTTCGTCGACGCCGAACACGCGCTCGATCCGATCTATGCGCGCAAGCTGGGTGTCGATCTCGATGACCTTCTAGTCTCACAGCCGGACACCGGCGAGCAAGCGCTCGAAATTACCGATACTTTGGTGCGCTCGGGCGCCGTCGATGTGCTGGTGATCGACTCGGTCGCGGCGTTGACGCCGCGTGCTGAAATCGAAGGCGAGATGGGCGATAGCCTGCCAGGCCTGCAGGCGCGCCTTATGAGCCAGGCGCTGCGCAAGCTGACGGCGTCGATCTCGAAGTCGAACACGCTCGTCATCTTCATCAACCAGATCCGCATGAAGATCGGCGTGATGTACGGCAATCCCGAAACCACGACCGGCGGCAACGCGCTGAAATTCTACGCCTCGGTGCGTCTGGACATCCGCCGCACCGGCCAGATCAAGGAACGCGACGAAGTCGTGGGCTCGGAAACCCGCGTCAAAGTGGTGAAGAACAAGGTCGCGCCGCCGTTCAAGCAGGTGCAGTTCGACATCATCTACGGCGAAGGCATCTCCAAGACCGGCGAGCTGATCGAACTCGGCGTCAAAGCCGGCGTCGTCGACAAGTCTGGCGCTTGGTACGCCTACGGCGGCCAGAAGATCGGCCAAGGCAAGGAAGCCGCGCGCCGGTTCTTGAAAGAGCACAAAGAGATCGCGCTCGAGATCGAGGACAAGATCCGCGGCAAGTCCTCTGTCGTCGCCGATGCGATGTATTCGCCGCCAGAAGGCGACGAAGATAAAGAATAGGCCGAAGGCTTAAGCTTAGAATTGCGCGGTTGAGCGCTTCGTCTTTCGCTGGCCGGTTCGGGGGCGTGTTGCCGACCCGACCCCATGCCCTGGTCACGTCTCTGGGCCGGCCGGCGGATTTGACGGTAGGAGTGCGCGATGGAGCCGCGTGTTTCCCTGATCACTCTTGGTGTCGCCGATCTACCGCGCGCCAAGGCTTTCTACACCCAACTCGGATTTTCGGCGTCGTCAGTAGGCGGCGCCGAAGTCGTTTTCTTGCAGGCAGGGGCAGTGGCGCTTTGCCTGTTTCCGCGCGAGAGCCTCGCGTGTGACGCGGATGTGCCGGCGGAAGGGAGCGGCTTTCGCGGTATCGCCATCGCCCACAACGTCCGCACGAAGGACGAGGTCGACGCCGTCATCGCCGAGGCGGTGGCCGCAGGCGCCCTGGTGGTGAAGCCGGCGGATGACGCTAGTTGGGGCGGGCGGTCCGGCTACTTTGCGGATCCGGACGGTCATCTTTGGGAAGTGGCCTGGAATCCGCACTTCCCGCTCTCGGTGGATGGGGCGCTGACCCTACCGCCCTGACCTGAGTGCTTCAGAGTCGCGCCGTCCTGGCGCTTGGCGTTGTGCATTGCACTACCTATACCAAGCCAACCTTCGATTTGGCTTGAGATCAGATGCCCAGCGTCAACGATATCCGTAAGCAGTTTCTCGATTTTTTCAGTGCGCGCGGCCATGAGCTGCCGGGCTCATCCTCGCTCGTGCCGCAGGACGACCCGACCTTGCTATTCACCAATGCCGGCATGGTGCAGTTCAAGAATTACTTCACCGGCGCCGCCAAGCCCCCGTATCCGCGCGCTGCCACGAGCCAAAAGTGCGTCCGCGCCGGCGGCAAGCACAACGACCTCGACAATGTCGGCTACACGGCGCGCCACCTCACGTTCTTCGAGATGCTCGGCAACTTTTCGTTCGGCGACTATTTCAAGGAAGGCGCCATTGACGCCGCTTGGACGCTGATCACCAAGGATCTCGGGCTGCCGAAGGATAAGCTGCTCGTCACCATCTACCACGATGACGATGAAGCGGCGGCGCTCTGGAAGAAGATCGCGGGCTTCGGCGACGACAAGATCATCCGCATCGCCACGGCCGATAATTTTTGGTCGATGGGCGACACCGGCCCGTGCGGCCCGTGCTCTGAAATTTTCATCGACCGCGGCGACCACATTCGCGGCGGCCCGCCCGGCTCGCCGGACGAGGATGGCGATCGCTTTCTCGAATTCTGGAATCTCGTGTTCATGCAATACGAGCAATTCGGCGCTGATCGGCCGCGCGAAAAACTGCCTAAGCCTTCGATAGATACCGGCATGGGTCTCGAGCGCATTGCGTGCGTGATGCAAGGCGTCGACTCGGTGTTCGACACCGATCTCTTCCGCACATTGATCGCGGCGTCCGAAGAACTGACGAAGACCAAGGCCCAAGGCGAGCAAGCACCAAGTCATAATGTGATCGCCGACCACTTGCGTTCGTCGTGCTTCCTGATCGCGGACGGCGTCTCGCCCTCGAACGAAGGTCGCGGCTACGTGCTGCGCCGCATTATGCGCCGCGCCATGCGCCATGCGCACATCCTCGGCGCGAAAGAGCCGTTGATGCATCGTTTGGCGCCGACGTTGATCGCTGAGATGGGTGCGGCCTATCCGGATCTGAAGCGCGCTCAACCCGTCATCGAGGCGCAATTGCGCGAAGAAGAGGAGCGCTTCCGCCGGACGCTCGCCAACGGTTTGCGCCTGCTTGAAGATGAGCTCAGCACCTTGCAGCAGGGCCAAAAACTATCTGGCCGCACGGCGTTCAAGCTCTACGACACGTTCGGCTTCCCGCTCGATCTCACACAAGACATTCTGCGCGGCCGTTCGCTCGAAGTGGACGTCGCTGAATATGATGCGGCGATGCAAGGCCAGCGCGACCAGGGCGCGGCCAGCTGGAAGGGCGCGGACGGCGCTGACAACCCGGCGGTCTGGCATTCGATCCTGGAGCGCACGACTGGAAACGAGTTCCTCGGCTATGGCGCCGAGAACGGTGAAGGCGCGCTCGCCGGGATCGTCGCCGGAGGCGAAGAGCAGCACGAATTACGCGAGGGTGCTGCCGGCGCGCTCGTGTTTGATCGCACGCCGTTTTATGCCGAGAGCGGCGGCCAGTCCGGCGATCACGGCGTGATCAGGTTCGATAACGGCGCCGAGTTCATCGTTGAGGACACGCACAAGCAGGCGGGCGCACTGCATGCGCATATCGGCCGCTTGGTGAAGGGCGCGATCAAGGTTGGCGACAAGGCCAAGCTTGAGATCGATCGCGCGCGCCGCTCGGCGATCCGCGCCAACCACTCGGCCACGCACTTGCTGCACGCGGCCTTGCGCAATGTGCTGGGACCGCACGTGACGCAGAAGGGCTCCCTGGTGGAGGCGGACTATTTCCGTTTCGACTTCAGTCATGGCCAAGCCATGACGCCGGACGAGATCACGCGCGTCGAAGATGAAGTGAACGCGATCATTCGCCAGAACGCCGAAGGCGTAATCAAGGAGATGGCGCCCGCGAAGGCGATCGAAGAAGGCGCGCTCGCGCTGTTCGGTGAAAAATACGGCGACACCGTGCGCGTGCTGCGTCTCGGTGATGCGCTCGACGGCAATGGCAAAGCTTATTCGGTCGAGCTGTGCGGCGGCACGCACGTGAAGCGCACGGGCGACATCGCGGTGTTCTCGATTTTGAGCGAAGGCGGTGTCGCGGCGGGCATCCGCCGTATCGAGGGCGCGACCGGTGCTGCGGCGTTGGCGCATTTGAAGGCGCAAGCGGCGCTGGCGAAAGCGATCGCGGCGAGCATCAAAGCGCCGCTCTCTGAAGTGACGGAGCGCGTAACGCAGCTTGCGGACGAGCGCCGTAAACTCGAGCGCGAATTGGCGGACACCAAAAAGAAGCTCGCGCTCGCGGGCAATAGCGGCGGCGCGGCGCCGGCGGGCCCCGAGAGCGTGGCCGGTGTTTCGATGTTGGCGCGCGTGCTGGAAGGCGTGCCGGCGAAGGAGCTGCGCGGGCTTGTCGATGAAGGCAAGAAGTCGATCGGCTCCGGCGTCATCGCTTATATTGGCGTTGAAGACGGCAAGGCGGCGCTCGCCGTTGGCGTCACCGACGATCTCAAGGGCAAAGTCAGCGCGGTGGATTTGCTCAAGGCCGGCGTTGCAGCTGTCGGCGGTCAAGGCGGCGGCGGCCGGCCCGACATGGCGCAAGGCGGTGGCCCGAATGGCGGCGAAGCTGCCAAAGCGATCGAAGCCATTCGCGCCGCGCTACAAGGCGCGCTGGCGGCGTGAGCGCGATCACGTATCGCGATGCGGTTGCAGCTGATGCGGAAGCGTTAGCGGCGTTTGGGCGCGCGTCTTGGGTGGCGACGTTTGGGCATCTGCCGTACCCGCCCGCCGATCTTGCGTCCTATCTGGCGAAGAGCTTCTGCGCCGATGTGCAGCGCGAAGAGATCGGCGATGGCGAAACGCGCTATCGTCTAGCACTGCGCGATGGAGAGATCGTCGGCTATTGCATGATGGGCGCGCTTTCGATGCCGGTCGATGATGCGAATGCGGTCGAGCTTCACCGTCTCTACGTTGATGAGAGCGTCAAGGGCGCGGGCGTTGCTGCGACGTTGATGGATGACGTGATCGCGTGGGCGAAACAGCAGGGTGCTTCAGCGCTTTATCTGAGCGTATGGGAGAACAACGAGCGGGCGCAGCGTTTTTATCGCCGCCACGGTTTTCAGGATTTCAGTGAGTGGGAATTCATGGTCGGCGAGACGGCGGACCGCGACCTGATCTGGAGGCTGCCGCTCTGATCAATTCGGCCAGGTAATATCTCGGAAACCAAATCAGTCGCTTTTGGACGACTCGATTCGGTTGTGGGGACGCCGGTATGACACAGAACGACGCACTGGCTGCCTATCTCGGGCCAGAGCTTTTTGAGCGGCTAGAGTGGCACCGGCTCACTCCGCAGCAACGTGACGCGATTCTCTCTGTGTTCCGAGTCGGATTAGGCGCCGGCGCGCAATCCGGCGCAGTTTCGACCATCGACACCGTTTTGGCGGACGGCAAAGTGCTGATTTGCGAGGACGGCTCGCACTGGCAGGCGTGCGAGCGCGACGACGCCGAGCTGATTGAGGATTGGGGCGCGGGCGCGTTGGTCGCGATCCACCGGCAGCTGGTGTACCGGCTCGACCCTTACCAAGCGGCAGAGGTTGAGTTGCTACGCCTCTGAGCGCTAGCGTATCGGCTCATTGCGGAGCCGCATCGATGCCTAACTACGAAACCGTCAAACTCGAAATCGCCAACGGCGTCGCAACGCTGACCCTAGACCGGCCAGACCGCATGAATGCGTTCACCGGTGAGATGATGCGCGACATGATCGCCGCATTCGATGCGACGGATGCGAACGACGATGTGCGCGCTGTGATCGTAACCGGTGAGGGGCACGCGTTCTGTGCTGGCGCTGATCTGGGTTCGGGCGGCGCGACTTTCGATTATGAGAAGCGGCTCGCGGGGCGCGGCGAAGAGTTCGATGAAGAGCGTGTGCGCGATAGCGGCGGGCGGGTGGGTCTGCGGATCTATGAGAGCCTGAAGCCGGTGATCGCGGCGATCAATGGCGCGGCTGTTGGTGTTGGCGCGACGATGACGTTGCCGATGGATGTGCGGCTGGCTGTCGAAGGCGCGAAGATGGGATTCGTGTTCGCGCGTCGCGGAATCGTGCCGGAGACATTGTCGTCGTACTTCTTGCCGCGGCTTGTCGGCGTTTCCACCGCACTGGAGTGGACGATGACCGGGCGCGTGTTCACCAGCGAAGAAGCGAAAGAGCGCGGGCTCGTGCGCTCGCTGCATAAGGCCGATGAGCTTTTGCCGGCGGCGCATGCTTTGGCGCGGGAGATTGCGGACAACACCTCGCCCGTTTCAGTCGCTCTGGCGCGTCGGATGATGCTCGACATGCTCGATGCGTCGCATCCCATGGAAGCGCATCGGCTTGAGAGCCGGCTCATGGTCGCGCGCGGACGTGCAGGCGATGCGAAGGAAGGCGTGACCTCGTTCTTGGAAAAGCGCCCGCCGGTTTATCCGGACAAAGTTTCCAGCGACATGCCGCCGCCCTATCCATGGCGAAAGACGCCGCCGTTTAAGGACTAGCTAGCGCCGGTATTGAATGAAGCCAGTATGCTTTGCGACTTGATCATAGAGCGCGCGGGCGGTGGCGTTGTCGTACTGCGTCAGCCAATAGACGCGTTCGCATTTGCGCGCGTCGGCGCGATTATAGACAGCTTCAATCAGCGCACGGCCGATGCCTTGCTTGCGGGCGCTGGCGGCGACGAAAAGGTCTTCGAGATAACAAAATTCGCCGATCGCCCAGGTGCCGCGATGGAAGACGCAGTGCACGAGGCCGATGAGGTCGTGCGTACCGCTATCGACTGCGACCAATGCTAGCATCGGTTCGGCGGGATCGAAGAAGCGCGACCACGTCACCTCAATGGTGACGGCTTCCATTTTGGCTTCGTAGAAATCGAGGTAGCCGCCCCAGAGGTTTTCCCAACCCGGGCGGTCTTCCTTCAACAGTTCTCGGATCGTGAACGCCATCTTACGTGAGCCCCGCAGACGAATAGCGCGAGCGCGCTGCGCCGTCCGCGTGTAACTCTTTTGCGGATACGTCTCGGCCTCGTCGGCCCCAATTTATCGCGGTGTGATCGAAGTACGTGTGCGGTACCGCACACATTGTTCCACGATGCGAAGATATCGACATCCAACTCACGGTGGCGGAATGCGCGCTACGCCGCCGCTCCCGGCTCATGAGCCAAGAGCGGCGGCGTGTGATGCTTAGGCTTGGCCCATGGCGCGATCGAGATTGTCGCCGACAGCGTCGAGGAAACCTTCGGTGGTAAGCCAAGCTTGCGTGTCGCCGACCAGAAGCGCGAGGTCCTTGGTCATTTGGCCGGCTTCGACTGTATCGACGGTTATCTTTTCCAAGAGCAGTGCGTAGTCGATCAGCTTTTGGTTGTTGTCGAGCTTGCCGCGATGGGCGAGGCCGCGCGTCCAGGCGAAGATCGAGGCGACGGAATTGGTCGAGGTCGGCTCGCCCTTTTGATGTTGGCGGTAATGGCGCGTCACAGTGCCGTGCGCGGCTTCCGCTTCCATCGTCTTGCCGTCCGGCGTGATCAGCACTGACGTCATGAGGCCGAGCGAACCGAAGCCTTGGGCGACGGTGTCGGATTGGACGTCGCCGTCGTAGTTTTTGCAGGCCCAGATATAGCCGCCGCTCCATTTCAGCGCGGAGGCGACCATGTCGTCGATCAGGCGGTGCTCGTAGGTCAGCTTGCGCTTGTCGAACTCCGCCTTGAATTCGGCGTCGAAGATTTCTTGGAAGATATCCTTGAAGCGGCCGTCATAGGCTTTGAGGATCGTGTTCTTGGTCGAGAGATAGACCGGGTAGTTTTTCATCAGGCCATAATTGAACGACGAGCGGGCGAATTCCTTGATGCTTTCATCGAGATTGTACATCGCCATGGCGACGCCCGAGCCCGGCGCTTTAAAGACCTCCTTCTCGATCACCGTGCCATCTTCGCCGACGAATTTGACGGTGAGGGTGCCTTTGCCCGGAAAGCGGAAATCGGTAGCGCGGTACTGATCGCCGAAAGCATGACGGCCGACGACTATCGGCTGCGTCCAGCCCGGCACGAGGCGCGGCACGTTCTTGCAGATGATTGGTTCGCGGAAGATGACGCCGCCGAGGATGTTGCGGATGGTGCCGTTAGGCGACTTCCACATTTCTTTGAGGCCGAACTCTTTCACGCGGGCTTCGTCCGGCGTGATGGTCGCGCACTTTACGGCGACGCCGTATTGCTTGGTCGCATTGGCGGCCTCGATCGTGATTTGATCGTTGGTGGCGTCGCGGCTTTCGACGCCGAGGTCGTAATATTTGAGATCGATGTCGAGGTAGGGGTGGATCAGGCGTTCCTTGATCGCCGCCCAGATGATCCGGGTCATCTCGTCGCCGTCCATATCGACTACCGGATTGTCCACCTTGATTTTGGCCATCGCCACTTACCTCGCGCTCGGGGAAATTTGCGGGCGTGGTAGCAGCTTGGGCGCAGAGCGCAAATGCGGCGGCTTAGTTCCGGGCCTGGGAGATGGCGTCCAGTTCGGCGGCGGAGAGGATTTCGTAGCCGTCCTCGCGGATGTCGGTCGCGGCGTCGAGTGGGATACCTTGCGGCCGGCGCTGCCGGCGCTGCCGGGCGGGCGGCGCCCCAGCGAGATCGAGCGCTACGTCAGTCTCCTGCAACTCTGGCTCTGGCGCGGGCGGGGCCGCTTCGGTCAGAACAGGCGCCGGAGGCGTGCGGCTCGGCGCGCGGATGAGCGGCGCGAGGAAGCTTGCGAACCCGAGCGCGATTAAGGTGACCACGAGCGCGCCAAAGCGGCGGGCGAAGTACGCCCACCAGCTCCCGCGCTTGCGGCGCGGCTTACGATACGAAATGACGTCCGTCGCCATGCTTTGGATCGATCCTGAACAATGACCCGCGCACGAAACATGCCGCCGCCAATCGAGGACGAATGGCCGGCTGTCTGCCTGGTGCGCCCCCAGATGGGGGAAAACATCGGCGCCGTTGCGCGCGTCATGCTGAATTTTGGCCTGACCTCGCTCCGGCTTGTCGCGCCGCGGGACAGGTGGCCAAACCCCAAGGCCGAGGTCGTGGCGGTCGGCGCTGACCACGTGCTGAAGCAGGCGAAGGTGGAGTGGAAGCTCGAAGACGCGCTCGCGGACGCAACGTTGGTGCTGGCCGCGACGGCGAGGCCCCGCGGGATGGAGAAGCCGGTCTGGGGCCCGCGCGAGGCGGCGGAGAAGATCAGGAGCGCGATAAACGCGGGCGAGCGCCCGGTGGTGATGTTCGGGCCGGAAGCGCATGGGATGGAGTCAGATGAAATCGCCAAGGCCGATGCGATCCTGACGCTGCCGGTCAATCCTGGCTTTGCCTCTCTCAACCTCGCCAACGCCGTGGCGGTGTTCGCCTACGCCAACGCGGAAGCGCGCGACGGCCCGGCTGCGCCGGCCTGGTTTCGCGACACGGTGAACCCGCCGGCTACCCAAGCGGAGCTCGAGGCGATGTTCACCCACCTTGAGGAAGAGCTTGAACGAGGGCGGTTTTTTCACCCGCTCGACAAAGCGCCGCTGATGAAGCGAAACCTGCGCGCCTTATTTTTGCGCGCCCGGCTGACTGATCAAGAGACGCGGACGATGCGTGGGATCATCAAGGCCCTCACCATTGGCCGTGGCGGGCGCAAGATTGATGACGTTTAGGAAATGACTTTCCCGCTGGCGGGGAAATTGGTTATCCACATCCTCCGCCGCCAGCGGAACCCGGGGAGCGAATGCTCAAGAAGAAGCGCCGAGCGCCACAGCCAAACGCGCCAGCGCGGCCGCAGACTGGCGCGCTGGTGCCGTGGGGCGGCGAGGAGGTCGATGTCGACCGCTTCTGGGCTGAGAGCTGGATCGACCTTCTCAACCGCCAGCGTTGGCTGACCAAAAGGCTGAAGCTCGAGACCTCGCCCTGGCAGGTCGATCAAAACGCCGGGATCATTCAGTTCGACCGCAAGGACGGCGCGTTGGTGACGGCGCCGGTGCAGATCATCGGCGCATGGAATCCGCGCACCAGTGTGTTCCGCTGGGGCTGGGATCACCCAATGGTCGCGCAGCGCCTGCGCAATGACGCCGAGCGCACGCGTTGGTTCGGCGACAAGCACGGGCTCGAAGAACTCACGACGCGGTCGTTGAAGATGGACGAACAACAGGCCTGGCAGATGACCGCGCTGGCGATGAAGGTGAACGGCGCGCACGGCGTTTATCGCGCGCCGACGGATGGGCCAGTGATTTTCATGACGCTCGGCGCCCCGAAAGTGCGCAAGTAGTCTTCCGATGAACGCCGAGGCCCGCTTCCAAAGCATCGTCAAGTTGCTGCGCGCCGATGGGCGGATCAATGAGGAATATGTCGCCGAGCAGGTCGAGACGCTTGCGCGTGATGAGCTTGCCGAGGCGGCGGTGCTGGCGGCGACGATCGCCGGCATCGGGTACGGGCGCGATCAGAGCTGGAGCGATGCGTTTGCGTGGCTAACGCGTGCAGCAAATGCGGGCGATGCGCATGCGCAGGCGCAGATGAACCTGCTTGGCGACTTTGACATTGAGGCATGGACCAGCGCGTGCAGCTCGGCAGAAGTATCGCACTCGCCGCGTATCGGGCTGGTCGATGATTTTCTTGATCAAGGTTTGTGCGCTTGGCTGATTGCGCGGGCGACGCCGATGCAGACGCCGTCATTGGTGTACGATCCAATTTCTGGCCGCCCAGCACAGGATGACGTGCGTAGTAACACCACCGCGACCTTCGGGGTGCTCGATCTCGATCTGCCGCTCCTCCTGATCCGCGAGCGCATCGCCAGTACGATGGGCGTGCCGGTCTCGCATTTGGAGCGGACCTCGGTGTTTCGCTATCTGCCCGGGCAGACGTTCGGGCCGCATTTCGATTTTCTGATGCCGTCGCCCCAGCTCAACGCGGAGATCGCCGAGCTTGGTCAGCGGCCGCTGACATTTTTGGTCTATCTCAACGATGCATTCGAGGCCGGGGAGACGCACTTCCTGCGGCTAGACCGCAAGCTGAAGCCGCCGCGCGGCGGGGCGTTGTTCTTCCGCAATGTCGACGATGCCGGCGCACCCGATGAACGCACCGAGCATGAAGGCGCGCCGCCAACGAGCGGTGAGAAATGGCTGCTTTCTCAATTCATCCGCGATAAGGCGCAGCTGCCGGGCTAGTGCAATTTCATGCTGGCCGCGGCGTCGCGACAAGCGACTTCGCAGGCGCGGCACGTTTCGGCGCAGATGCGGCAATGCTCGTGCATGGCGGCGTGCTTTTCGCATTCTTCGGCGCATACCGCACAGGCGCGTTTGCACAGTTCGAGAGCTTCACTTAGCAGCGTGTCATTTGAGCCCGTACGCCGCATGCCCATACGCGCGATGGCGCTGCAGACGTCAGCGCAATCGAGGTCAGTACGGATGCACTGGCGCAAATCCGCGACCATATCTTCGGCGAGGCAAGCATCCGCGCAAGCAGTGCAGATCTCGGCGCATTCCAGGATCTGTGAAACTGCCCGTGTGAGGGCATCGTTGTCTGCGCCGCGCACGTTGGGGTGCACGGCGATCATGTCACGGATTTGCATGGTGGGCTCCTTTCAGGGCCAACAATCTTACTGCGGGGGTGTTCCGCGCCTCACCTAGCCGTCAGCAGGATGCCACTGGCGCTTTTTGCTTGGCGGCGGCGGGGCGTCAGCCCGTTTGCGGTCCTTCTTGTGGGGCGGCTTCGCCCGTGCCGGGCGAGCGCCTTCTTCCGCGCGTGGCCGATGTTCGCGTTGCTCGCGTTGCTCCCGCTGTTGCGGCGGTGCTGCGCCCGAGCGGGTGACGCGGATGTTCTTTTCGATGCGGCCGCCTTCGCCAATACGCTGAAGGAAACTGTCGATGCTCGCGGCGTCGATCTCGACATGGGTTTCGTGCTGCAGAATGCGGATCGAGCCGAGTTGGCGCTTGTTGATGCCGCCGGCTTTGCACAGCATCGGTATGAGCCAGCGTGGCTCGGCCGATTGCGCGCGGCCTACAGAAAGCGTCACCCACGCGCCACCTTCGAAATTGGCGGAAGGTGCGCCACGCGGTGCGCGTTCGGCGCGTTCTGGTTTGTCGGTCCAGGCCGGCGTCGGCGCCAAATCTTCCGGTGCGGCTTGGCCCTTTCGGTAGAGGCGCACGAACGCAGCCGCGATTTGAACGGGATCGTGCTCGGCCAGAAGAGCCTGGACGATGCCCTCATCGGAGGCTTGAAGCGCTTCGGTGAACAGCGGATCGGCGAGCAGGCGCGCGTCGTCGCGGCGCTTGATGGCTTCGACTGAAGGCGGCTCGCCCCATTTGGCGTTAATGTTAGCGTCCTTCAGCAGACGCTCGGTGCGGCGGCGGGCTGAATGCGGCACTATCAGAACGCTCGCGCCTTTGCGACCGGCGCGGCCGGTGCGGCCGCTGCGGTGGAGCAACGCCTCGGTGTTCTTCGGCAGGTCGGCGTGGATGACGAGTTCGAGGTCCGGGAGGTCAATGCCGCGCGCGGCGACGTCGGTGGCGACGCACACTTGCGCACGGTGATCACGCAAGGCTTGCAGCGCGTGTGTGCGCGCTGATTGGCTGAGTTCGCCAGAGAGCGCGACCACCGAGAGGCCGCGGTTTTCGAACCGGCTGGCTAGGCGCGTCACGGCGGCGCGGGTGCCGCAGAAGACGATCGCGTTGGTGGCGTCGTAATAACGCAGCACGTTGAAGATGGCGTTCTCGGATTCGTGGCCGGCAGCGACGAGGGCGCGATACTCGATGTCCGCATGCTGCTTTTGCCCGCCGGCTGTGTTCACGCGCACGGCGTCGCGCTGATACTTCTTCGCCAGCGTCTCGATGGCGCGCGGTATGGTGGCGGAGAACATCAAAGTCCGGCGCTCGGCCGGAGAAGCGTCGAGGATGTGTTCGAGTTCTTCGCGGAAGCCGAGATTGAGCATCTCGTCAGCCTCATCGAGCACGACGGCTTTCAAATTCTCAAGCTGCAGCGAGCCGCGGCGGATGTGATCGACTAGGCGGCCGGGTGTGCCAACGACGATATGTGCGCCCTGGTTCAACGCGCGGCGTTCATCGCGCGCATCCATGCCGCCGACGCAGGAGGCAATGCGGCCGCCAGCGGGCGCGTAAAGCCATTCGAGTTCTGCTCGCACTTGCATGGCAAGTTCGCGTGTCGGCGCGATAATCAACGCTTCGGGCGCGCCGGGTTGTGCAAGCTGGTTGTTGGCGTCGAGCAGGGTCGCGCCCAGAGCCAGACCAAATGCGACTGTCTTGCCGGAGCCCGTCTGCGCCGAGACCACGAGATCACGACCCTGGACGTCGGCCGCGAGCATCGCGTCCTGCACTGGCGTTAACGCATCGAAGCCTCGGGCGCTCAGCGCGCGCGCGAGGACTGGAACTACATTCTCAAAGGCGGGCATTTGCGGTTCATGTCTTTCAAGCCGGATACGCTTGGCGCGAGCCCGGTTTTCTCAATCAGGGGGCGGTGTAGGCCATAGTTGAGCAAAAGACGATGGCGGTTCTTCTTTCTGGCGCGCGGTTAACGCAGGTGCGCGGGACCTAATTGTGCGCGTGTAGCGAATGCGTGGGCGGCGGCCAAAGCCGCCGCCCTGTCACTCAATATTTTGGCTTCACTTCATAATAGGGATCAGCGTCCGGATCCCACGAGCCTTCGATCACCACTTCAGGCATGTAGCCGTAATAGCGATAGAGCACGTTCGGGTGACCAATTTCTTGGACGGCGTATTCGGTGGTCTCGGTCTCACAATTGTTCACTGAGGTATTCTCGCTGAGCGGACGCGGGCCAGCACGATCGCCGCACACGACTTCAGATGCGAGTTGGATGCGGCGAATGAGCGTGTCCGCGCCGGAGCGGGATTCCAGATTCAGGTCGCCGAATTGGACGACGCGTTCTTCATAGCGATTGTCGTAGGCTTGCGCGTTCGCGTTGGCCGCGAACAGCAGCGCTGGCGCGCAAACGAAAGCCAGCAATTTGCGTGTCATGATAAGTTCTCCTCATGGCCCGCCCGTTATGCCGCGTTCAACGGCGTAGGGCCTGAGGTGTTCCGCTAACTGACGACGTCCGTGAACTGAAGTTTGCTCAGCCGCGCGTATAGCCCGCCTTTGGCCACAAGTTCCTCGTGCCGCCCAACTTCGACAATGCGGCCGTTCTCCAGTGCGAGAATGCGATCTGCGTCGCGCACCGTGGCGAGTCGATGTGCAATGACAAGCACGGTGCGGCCACTAGCGAGACGCTTCAACGCGTCCTGCACGCGCGCCTCGCTTGCAGCGTCGAGCGCGCTGGTGGCTTCATCTAGCAGCAGGATCGGCGTATCGCGAAGAAAGGCGCGGGCCAGCGCTACGCGTTGGCGTTCGCCGCCAGAGAGTTTGCCGCCGCGCTCACCGACGATGGTGTCATAGCCGTTGGGCAAGGCAGTGATGAACTCGTGCGCAGCGGCGTTGCGCGCCGCGTCTTCGATCTCCGCGCGTGTTGCGCCGACGCGGCCGAGCGCGATGTTGGCGGCTACCGTATCGTTGAACAGCGCCGCTTCTTGCGCCACCAGCGCGATTGAACCGCGCAGGCTGGCGAGCGTCACATCGCGGACATCCTGGCCGTCGATCCTGACGCTGCCGCCTGTGGCGTCATAGAGGCGCGGGAGTAAATTGAAGATCGTGGTTTTGCCTGCGCCGGAGGGGCCAACGAGCGCGACCGTCTCTCCGGGCTCGACCGTGAATGAAACGCCTTGCAGCGCGGGCGCATCGCCGTAGGTGAAGCTGACGTTCTCGAAGGCGATGTGACCGCGCTCGGTGCGCAGGGCCTTGGCGCCCGGCCTGTCGGAGATGCCGGACGGCTCATCCAGCAGGCCGAAGATGCGGGTGAGCGCGGCTAAGCCCTCATTGAGCACCGTGTTGAAATTGCCAAGCGCGCGCGCCGCGGGCGAGGCCACGCCGATGGCGCCGATAATGGCGACCAAGTCGCCGAGTGTCATCGCGCCGGCGGTGATGCGCATGCCGGCAAGATAAAGCACGCTGGCGAGCGCTGCGCCGCCGAGCACTTCCAGGAGAGGTTCGCTACGGGCGCGGTTACGCGCAAGCTTCATCGCGAGTTTGCGGCGTTGTTCGAACGATGCTCCGGCGCGCTCAATTTCGCGCTCTTCTAGCCCGTAGGTTTTGACAACCCGCGCAGAGCCGATGCTTTCGCTGAGCAAAGCCGTTAGCGCGCCGATTTGCATCTGTGCGCTCTCGGTTGCGCCGCGGGCGCGTTTGGCGATCGCTTGCAGCGGCTTGGCCGCCACGGCGAAGACAGCGAGCACGAGCAGGGTCAGCGCCCAATCGTACCAGAGCATCGAGGCGACTGCGCCGATCAACGTGAGTGTGTCACGAATGGCGGCTTGGCCGCCGCGCACTAGGCCTTCACCGACGACGGTGATGTCATTGGTGAAACGCGAGACGAGGCGGCCGCCATCTTCGCGGGTGATGCGTGCGAAATCGGCGTTCGTGATTTTGGCGAACATCGCGCCTTGCAGATCGCGCAGCACTTTCAGGGCAAGGCCTTGCGACAGCACCGCTTGGAAATAGATGGCGATGGCCCGCACCACAGTCGCGCCGATGACGGCGACTGGCACGAGGCCGATGGCGCCGAGATCGCCGGCTTGGATCGAGTCGATCGTGAATTTTAGGATCGCCGCATAGGAGACCGCCGCAAGCGCAACGACGGCCAGCACCGGCACGAGCACCGCGACATCGCCCGCATAACGGGAGACGTAATCACGCCAAAGTCGCGCGAGCAGCGCGCCAGGTTTCATGCGGCCATCACAGCTCGTGCTCGGGATCCGTGCCGGGATCGAGCAGGCGGTGCGCGTGGATGATGAAATAGCGCATCCGGGCGTTATCCACGGTGCGCTGCGCCGCGCCTTTCCAGGCGTCGTACGCGGTCCTGTAATTGGGATAGGCGCCGACAAAATCGACGTTCTGGAGATCGGCGAATTCCGGACGATCGAGCGCTTTCAGCTCGCCGCCAATGACCAAGTGCAGGAGTTGACGTTCTTCGCTCATATTCTGTTTCGCGCTTAAGCTTCGTCCCGCGGATCGGGCAGGACGGACGTGCGTTCGATTAGCAAAGGGTGCAGGTTCGCGCCAGCGGCGACAACGCCCGGCGCGTGTGGCGCAAGCTGGTTCAATTCCAGCGCATAGCCCCAAGGATCGCTGACCACCCCGCCTGCGGCGGCGATAATCGCGGCGCCGGCGGCGATGTCCCAATCGTGCTTCCAGCCGAAGAGGATGGTGGCGTCGCCCTGGCCGGCGGCGACCAAGGCCATGCGGTAGGCAATCGACTGGCGCTCGATCACATCCATTTTCGGCCAAGGCTTGTCCCAGCGCCGATCCGAGAAACGGCTGCGCTGGCCAACCATGCGCGCGCCTTCGATCTTATCGACAGCGCTCGCTCGCATAACGCGGCCGTTGAGCCAGGCGCCGTGACCGATAGCGCCGGTGAACATCTCATCCGTCATCGGATTGTAGATGGCGCCCGCGAACGCCTGGTCGCCTTCGACGAGGCCGACGCTGATCGTCCATTGCGGCACCTTGCCGACGAGCGCCGCAGTGCCGTCGATCGGATCGAGCATGAAGGTGCGTGGCTTGCCCATGCGCCGCGTCGGATCGTCCGGCGCTTCTTCTGAGAGCCAGCCGTAGTCAGGACGTGCGCCTCGCAATTTCTCAGTCAGCAGAGCATCGACGGCGAGGTCGATATTGGTGACCGGGCCGGCCTCGCCTTTGGAATGCACTTCGAGCGGCTTGGTCAGCAGCGCACGCGCCAGCGCTCCCGCGTCGCGGGCCGCCGTTTCGAGGAGTTCGAGATCAGACGCCGCCGATTGCAAGGTCATCTACGATCAGGCTGGCGATTTCGAGCGAACCGCGATTGTCGATATCGCTGCCGCACCGGAGGCGCGCGAAAATATCAAGCAGATTGCCGGCCACGGTGATTTCGCTGACCGGATGGGCGATCTCGCCGTTCTCGAACCAATAACCAGCGACGCCGACCGACCAATCCGCCGTGTTCATGTTGAGTGAGGGCGAGAACATGTCGGTGACGAGCAGGCCCTTGCCGGCGTTCCTCATCATTTGCTCGAGGCATTCCTCGCCCGGCTTCACGAACAGATTTGCAGTGCCAATACCGGGCGGGCCGCCATGGCCAGCGGAAGCGTGTCCGTTTGGCTCAAGCCCCAGCTGGCGCGCGGCCGATGAGTTGAGGAGCCAGGTTGTCAGGATGCCGTCCTCGATCAGCGTCATTGGCTTCACCGCGCCGCCTTCGCCGTCGAACCAGCGGCTGCCGGAGCCACGCTTGACGAATGGGTCTTCGTGAATGCGGAAGCCTTCGGCGAACACGCGCTGGCCGAGCTTGTCCTTCAGGAATGAAACGCCGCGTGCGATCGACGTGCCGGAGATCGCTGAAAACACCGGGCTGATAATGCGGCCGGCGAGGCGGTTCTCGAAGATCACCGGCGCCTTTTGGCTGACGACCTTGCGAGCGCCCAGTCGGCGCGCGGTGCGTTCGCCGGCGATGCGGCCGATTTCTTCCGGTGAGGGCAGGTCGGCGAAGAAGCGTTTGGTGCGCCACTCGTAGTCGCGCTCCATTTCGTCGTCCTTCTCGGCGACGGGCTGGGTGCCGAGGCTGTAGGACGTCGCGCTCTCGGCGCCGCGAAAGCCGGTCGAGGTGACGTGCACGAAGTGCGCGTTGTCGAACGAGGCGCCGCCGCCGCTGGAATTGGCGACGCCGGGAATGGCCAGTGAGGCCGCTTCGCAGCGTTTTGCGAGCTCGAGCAATTGCTCTGGGCTCGGCCGGGCAGTGTCGGATTGTTCGAGGTCTGGCTCGCCGCCCGAGGCCAGATAGCGCTCGTCGAGGAGGCCGCAGAATTTGTCTTCCGGCGCAGCCTTGGCCATGGCGACCACGCGCTCGGCGAGGGATTTGAGACCCTTTGTGGATAAGTCGGTCGATGAGGCGGAGGCCTGGCGCTTCCCGATAAAGGCCCTGAGCGCGACCGACCGGCCTTCTTCGCGTTCCATTCCTTCCAGTTCGCCCATGCGAACCTCGGCGGAGATACTTTCACGGGAGGCCAGGGAGGCCTCAGAGGCGTCGGCGCCGGCCTGCCGGGCATAGTCGACGAGGGCCGTAAGGGCGGTGGAATCGGTGTCGAAGGGCATGGCCCCAACATGGGCGCTTACCCCGGCGGGGGCAATTGGAGCGTCCTAAGGTTCCGCATGGGTAACGCGCTCAAAGCTGCTGGCTGAGCCCGACCCAGATTAGGCCGCCGCCGATGAGGAGGTAACTCAACCAGGTGAGGATCATTCCGAACATCCGGCCGGCGTTGAGCGTCCCGGTGTGGAGCCCAACGCCGTGCAAAATTCTGCCGAGGGTCAAAGAAATTCCCGCAGCGTGCAGGAGCCAGAGCGGGCTTGCCGGGTCGAAAAGGGCCAAAAGCGTGATCCCGACGAGGCCGGCTGGGATGTATTCGGAGGCGTTGGCGTGGGCCCGAACGGCTCGCGAGAAATCGGCGTTTCCACCGTCGCCCAACGTGATCTTGTGTTTGCGGCGCCCTGCAACAACTAGCACTGCGAGGACAAGCAGGATCAGGATGTTTGCGCCGGCATAAAGCGCAGCGATCTCTAAGCGTAGCATTGGCGGTCTCCCTCGCCCGATCTCCATAGCGGCTCACGCGTGCGCGCCCAACTGCATTTCAATCTTTTGTTTTGCTTTCGGAAACCGCGCGTTCATCGCGTTCGGTCATAGTCACCCCATAAACAAATGCCTCGAAGGCATGGGATGGGTGGTTTGAACGACGCTAGCATCTTCGGCGTCATGTGGGCGTTGTTCGCGGTGACTGCAGGCTTGGGCCTTGCGGTTGCCGCGATAGCCTTTGTCCGCGGCATACGCGAAAGCGATTACGACTTCGCCGCCGGCTATAATGCATTAGCGCCATTCGAGCGCTGAAAACTTACAAAGTCTGAATTGCAACGCTAAGGTCGCCTCCGAACCTGGAGGAGATCGACATGAAGCTGCGCGCATTTGTGCTAGCGCTTGCGCTGGCGGCCTGTGGACAACCTGCGGAACAAGCGAAGACGCAGCAATCCGAGGCGCCCGATCCCTTCACCATGAGCATCGAAGTCGGACGCTATGGCGTGATGCTCAGCCAAATCCAAAGCCTCACTCGCGAAACGCCGGACGCCGTCGAGCAGGATGTGACCGCGCCGGCCGATCTTGCGCGGCGCCTCCGCGAAACGGTGTGGGAGTATAATCTCGCGCGTTCCGGCCTCTGTGCGCGCGGGCTTTACACGCAAGTCTCCTGTGGGCCGACGTTTCAGCCGGTCTGGATCGGCGAGCCGGTAGATTCTGCGCCGTCGCTGGAAGAGCTGCAGACGCGCAGCACTGCCGTGGGCGAAGAAGTGATGGGCTTCTGGAACACGGTCTGTGAAGCGGCGCGCGCGGCCGAAACAGATGAAGAAGCGCGCGCTTACGTGTGCGCGATCGAGTGAGTGGAGTGCGCGCGGTGCTTCCGCGCGCGCGTCATCCTTGTTGGCTTTCGCCGGAAAAATTGGAGAGCGGGACGCGACGGGTCTCGTCTCGTTAGTGCGCTGCGTGAACAGCGCGAATTAGACGCGATCCATCGCGTCCCATGATCTTCTTCTACCGGCTTGGCGCGAGGAGGTCTTTCACTCCCGTGGCTCAGCGCCGGCAGCGTGCAGGCTGTCTTGTTCGTTGACAGTCCCCGGTGCGTACTCC
>LNEK01000034.1 GCA_001464425.1 Alphaproteobacteria bacterium Ga0077535 | reverse complement strand
CTGATGTACCCGAACAATCCGGCCAATATCGATGTCCGCGTCACCAGCGTTCGCATCGTCAGCACTTCGTCGGCAACTGTCGTTTGGAGTGAAGGCCGGGGCCTTGCCGGCCGCGTAACGAACTCGACCGTCAGCTTGCCCAGCGCGATCATGAACCCGGGCACCAGCATCATCATGACCGAAACGGTCTATCACTATGACTCGCCGCTGGGCTTCATCTTGGATGGCCCGATCGAGATGAACCACGTGGCGTACCGCCGCTCGCGCCTCGTCGATCCCATTCCGCGCGTCAGCTAGGGCTTGAACGCCGCGCGCGGGCAGGGGATGCTTGCGCGATGGACTCCCCAATGACGCCGGCTGAGGCCGTCGACCGTCTTGAATTCCTGCACAATCGCGCCGTCACCGCGCTGATCGAAGGCGTGCGCCGCTTTGCCGAAGGCGGCGCGCCGCCGACATTCGAAGAGCGGGCGCTTTTTCGCTACCCCGAGCTGCGCGTCACCTATCTGCCAGGCGCGCCTGCGCCGCGGCTCGCGCGCGCTTACGGCCAACTCACTTGGCCCGGCGAATACGCTGTCACAATCACGCAGCCCGCTTACTTCCGCCGCTACCTGCTCGAGCAATTGCAGCTTCTGGTCGACGATTACGGCGCCGAGATCAGCGTGCGCGCCAGCGAAAGCGAGATCCCGTACTCTTATGTCTTAGACGCTGCTGGCACCGCCGCGTTTGAAAGCGTGCCGGCCGAAGAGCTCGCCCGCTACTTTCCGCATCCGCGCCTCACGCAAGTCGGCGATGCCGTCGTCGACGGTCTGCGCGTCGAGCGGCTTGATGGTTCGCGGCCGCTGGCGCTCTTCGATGCGCCGCGCACGGATTATTCCCTGAAGCGCATCCAGCACTACACCGGCGCTCCGAACTACCAGCGTTACGTCGATGAGTTCGTGCGCTGGGCGGCTGAAGCGGTGAAGAACGGCCCCAAAGGCTGGGCGCTCTCATGCCCCGGCGGCGTGCGTATCGAGGCCGGCGATCAAGACGCTGAGTTGAAGGCGCAAGCATCGCCGTGGCGCAAATATCAGATGCCGGCCTATCACTTGACCACGCCGGACACGGACGGCGTCACACTCGTGAACATCGGCGTCGGCCCGTCAAACGCCAAAACCATCACCGATCACCTCGCTGTGCTGCGTCCGCATTGCTGGCTGATGATCGGCCATTGCGGCGGTTTGCGTCACACCCAACGCATCGGCGATTACGTGCTCGCGCACGCATATCTGCGCCGCGACAAAATCCTCGACGATCGCGTGCCGCTCGAAATCCCGATCCCCGCCATCGCCGAAATCCAAATCGCGCTGCAGAAGGCCGCCAACATGGTCGTCGGTGGCGAGAAGGAAGAGCTGCGCCGGCGCTTGCGCACCGGCACCGTCGTCTCCTATGCTGATCGCAATTGGGAGCTAAACTACAATCAAGAGCGCCAGCTGCTCTCGCAATCGCGCGCTGTCGCTGTCGACATGGAAAGCGCTTGCGTCGCCACGCAAGGCTTCCGCCTTCGCGTGCCGTACGGCGTGCTGCTCTGCGTGTCCGACAAACCCGCGCACGGCGAGATCAAACTCCCCGGCACCGCTGACCGCTTCTACGACAGCGCCATCGGCGCGCACCTGCGCATCGGCCTCGAAACCGTCGCGCTCTTGAAGCAGCAACGCGACACCCTCCACAGCCGCAAACTCCGCGCCTTCGACGAACCGCCGTTCCGATGAGAGCTGCGCTCTGCGCCACTTTGCTCGCTCTCGCATCCTGCGCGCCAAGTCCTGAGGAGATGGAGCAACGCGAGTACGAGGCGGACGTCGCTGATATTGAAGCGTGCGGCTACGCTGGTTGCCGAGGCCCGCACCATCCAGCGGAGGGGCTTGAGTTCGGTGCGTTGCAGATGGGCGGGCCCGTGTCGCGTATGCCCGAGGGGGTGAGCGATCCGTTCGGTGATTGCATCGGCCAACCGCTGGCGAATGACGGTCCGGTTGGACTGTGTTCGTTTGTCATCGATGGCGTCGTTCACGTCGTAAATGGCGGCGCGGTGCGCACCAAGACGATTTATCTCGCGCCGAATATGCCAGCGCCGCCTGTTGGCGGTTTGCCGTTTGGCCTCAGCGGTGATGAGACGCCGGATGAGACGCTAGCGATCGTTCGCGCGGCCACAAACGTCCCGATGACGCTGGACACGCTATCGGAAGGCGGCGCCTTCGTCGAAAACCAAGATGTGCTGCGCAACACGCGCGGCGTCCCTATGATGTTATATATCTCCTTCGATGATGACGGCGGTATGATCGCGCTGATGCTGCGGGATGTCTCTGCGCCGACCGATTAGGCTGTGCAATTAGGCGCAGCGACAGCGGTTGCGCTCCCAATCCCCAGCCTCTAATCCCCAATCCCGATATGCATGATCGCCTCGTTCCATTCGACCGCGTCCTCAATTTCCGAGATTTCGGCGGCTGGCAAACCGCGGACGGCGCCACCATCGCGCGCGGCAAACTCTACCGCTCCGCCGCATTCCACGACGCTACGGAAGCCGACATCGCCAAACTCAACGCGATGAACCTGCGCTTTCTCGTTGATCTGCGCCGTCCCGAAGAGCGCAAGCATGAGCCGAGCAAGTGGGAGAGCGAAGCCACGCGCGTCATCTTCAATGACGAAGGCGCCGGCGGCCATTCACTGCCGCCACACCTCGTCGCCTTAATGCAGAGCGATCTGACGCCGCAATCGACGCGCGATTACATGCTCAGTCTCTACCGCGAAATCCCGTTCGACCCGCGCCTCGTCGGCCTCTATCGCGATTGGTTCAGGGAATTGCAGCGGGGCGGGGCCGGTGTCGTTCACTGCGCCGCCGGCAAGGATCGCACCGGAATCATCTGCGCGCTGACTTTGATCGCGCTCGGCGTCGAGGAAGAAGCCGTCTTCGCCGACTACGATTTCACCAACCAAGCCGTTGATCTGGAATCCCGCATGCCGCGCATCCAAGCGCGCATGGAAGAGCGCCTCGGCCGCAAGCTCGACAGCGCAGCCCTCCGCCCCATGCTCGGCGTCCACGTCGATTATTTGCGCCAATCGCTCGACGTGATCGACGCGAAGTACGGTTCAGCGTTGAATTATATTGAGCAAGCGCTCGGCGTCGGCGCGGCGGAGCGCGACGCGTTGCAGCGCGCGCTCACAGCTTAGAAGGCGGCCTCTAAGTCGATGCCGTGGTGACCTCAGGGCGTATGGCTCCAATTTCAGCGGCGAGCGGATCGCCGATCATGATTTTGATATCCGGCGTGCGCGGCGCCGCGATCGCGTAGGCGCCGAACTTCTGGCGCCAGGTGCGCTGCTCGAGGTGCAGGTCGCTCAACGGAATGAAGATCGGCGGATAATTGATTATAGGAATGGGCGGCATCGAGATCGCCAATCCGTCCGGGTAAACCCGCGCGATGATCCACCAGCTTTGCACGCGAGGATCTTGTTCGCCTTTAAAGAGTTCCACGATCGCGAACCAACGCACGGTCAAAGGCTCAGACAACCCGCGACCGTCCGGCATCGGATAGGCTTGCTCCAGTTCTCGCCACCGCCCGCCCGAAAGCTTGTAGGCGTGCGACAAGAACACGTTCAGCGCGATGATGCCGACGGCGATCGGAAATAAACTGAGGATGAAGTCCAACAGGACGTCCACGGATCAGTTCGCCGCTTCGGTTTTCCGCTTTTCCATCATCTGTTCGAAGTTCGCCCAGACGCCAGCATCGCCGTGCCATTCGCCTTTGGTCGCGGCCTTCGAATATTCCGTCGCGCGCGCTTCGAAGAAGTTCGCGTGCTCGACGCCGTTGAGGATCGAGGTCAGCCACGGGATCGGGTGCTCGGTGACGCCGTAAATCTTCGGCAGCCCAAGCTGGCCCAAACGCCAATCGGCGATGTAGCGGATGTATTGCTTGATATCGTCCGCGGTCATGCCCTGCACCGGGCCCATTTCGAACGCCAGATCGATGAACTTGTCTTCCATCGCCACCACGGTGCGGCAGCATTCGGCGATGTCGTCCTTCACCTCTTGCGTCAGCGCGCCGGTTTCCTTCGCATACGCGTGGAAGAGCTTGATCATGCCTTCGCAGTGCAAGCTCTCATCGCGCACTGACCAGGTCACGATCTGGCCCATACCCTTCATCTTGTTGAAGCGCGGGAAGTTCATCAGCATCGCGAACGAGGCAAAGAGTTGCAGGCCTTCGGTGAACGCGCCGAACATCGCCACTGTGCGCAGAATGTCAGCGTCGGTCTCGACGCCGAACTTGCCCATGTAGTCGTGCTTATCGCGCATCGCTTGGTAATCGTAGAATGCGGCGAACTCGCTTTCCGGCATGCCGATCGTCTCAAGCAGCAGCGCATAAGCCGCGACGTGGATCGTCTCGATGTTCGAGAACGACGCGAGCATCATCTTGATCTCGGTCGGCTTAAACACGCGCGAGTAACGCTCCATGTAATTGTCGTTCACCTCAATGTCGGACTGGGTGAAGAAGCGGAAAATCTGCGTCAGCAGATTGCGTTCGCTGTCATTGAGCTTCGACGCCCAATCCTTCACGTCCTCGCCGAGCGGCACTTCTTCCGGCATCCAGTGGACTTGCTGCTGGCGACGCCAGAATTCATACGCCCACGGATAACGGAACGGCTTGTAGCCCACCGATGGCGTCCGGAGCCCCGTCAGCTTGCTCCCGTTTTCTACAGCCATCCGCGAAACTCCCTTTCGAAGCCGAAACCTTACCCTAGATGTAGGGGGTTGGCGACAATCAGCCACCGTATCTGGCGTATATCGAGCCGAGTCTCCTTTAGGAAAGGTTACTGCCGGCCCGGCCGCAGACCATGGAGCGAGTCTGTCCCTGGGAAACCGCCTTAGCGGCGCCAGTTGTGGAAAAAAGCGGGCTAGCGGCGGCGGCGGCGGGGCTCGCAGCCAATGCCGTCATCGTCGCCGTCGAGGTGCGGGCCATAGCGGGGTATCGTTCGCGTAAACAGGGGCGGCGCCGGCGGCGCGGGCAGCGGTGCAGTCAGGGAACGCGTCGGGATTCGACGACGCTCGATCCGCGACATCCGACTGAAACTCCTCATGGTCATTCCATGTGCGCTCGGAGGTGACTCGCGCCGTCGGCAGCGAGGGAGCCGCGGTCTCGATCTCGTTGGGCGGCGCGGCGGACACGCTTTCAAGCAGGAGAACGCCGCCGAGCCCGATCGCTGCGCCAAGCACTGTGACGAGACCAAATTCGCGCGCAAAACGGTGCGGGACGGACATGGGGGCGCTCCACTACCCGCGCGATTTTATGCAAAAGGCGTGCGCCGCTCCTTAACGACCCGCTCACATCGGCATTGTCAGAACGACATAAACCGAGATCGCGAACCCGACAGCCAGCACGACGACGGGGATCATGGATAACGCCCAGCGCCTCAGAGCCATTTGCGCGAGCTGTTTGCGAAGCTGTGTCATAGCGCGCCCATTGCAAGGCGCGTGACAGCTTAACGGCGTAGCGTCCGCTGCAGAGGATAGGTCTTGGCGCTATTCTGCGCCGCCGGGCGAAATCTCGTTGTCCGCCAACGCTCGTGCGCGCGCCAATCCGACCGACTTCGATCGCGCGCATACTCGCGCCCATGCATCCAATACCAGCCCCAATCATCAGCGCGCACCGTTTCGCCAGACTCGTCCTCTGGCTGGCGGGTGTGCTGGCGTGGTTTGCGCTTGGATGCCCCGCGCGCAACGCGGCAGAGCGGCGCCATCACGCGCGCCTCGGCGGCTTGACCCGCACCAGGCTCATTCACACGGTGCGCAACGTCATCATCATCCGTGCTGCCGAGATCTTGGCGCTCAAGCGTTCTTTTCGCACGAGCGGGCGTCGGCCGCTCAATGTTGCGCCTGGCTTTCGGCGTGCCTCGTTCGGCAACCATTTGCGCTCCGTTGGCGGCGTGTGGCTGCGTCGCAAGTTAACGGTTCGCGGCGGCATCGTCGCGCAGGCGCTGCACTTGCTCGCTATCTTGCGTCAATTGCACGCGATCGCTGCTCGCTTCGCGCGGTTGCGTCGACATGGGCTCACGCGCCCGCGCGCCATAATTTGCTGCGTTCCGCGCGCCGACGCGGTATTCGCTCTCGCCGCGCCAGCATTGTGCGCTGACGACACGTCGTAGGGGGGGGCAACCCACAATACAAACGCGAACCCGCGAAGAACATCGTTCTCCGCGGCTGCACGCGCACGTCTGATGTTTGGATAATGCGCCTTAGCGGCGCATCGTCACCGTCAGGCCAGTAAAGCTTTCGTCCTGGCTGTAGGTCTGGTTGCCGATGCGCGTGGATTCTTCGCGCTCGACATAGGCGAGGGAGGTTTGAACGCCATTGCGTTCCCAGGTCACGCCGGCGGAAAGATCGCCGACTTCGACACGGTCTTGCAACGCGAACGAGGAGCTCTCGCCGCCGAATTCGTTACGCGAGCCGGGCTGCCAAGTCAGCGCTTCGTTGTCGGACGCCACGAACACATAGGTCGAAGGTTGGTTGCCGCCTTGGCGTTCACCGACGAGGCCGCGTCCAACGCGCAATTCGGAGCCACGGCCTTGGCGATCAACGTCGCCATCGCGGTTGGCGCCAAGCGAAGCGCGCTGCGCGATCGAGACATCGAGCGGCGCATCACCGCCGCCGGCCGCGAGTTCGAGTTCGACACGGCGCTGGTCGCTTGAGTCATCAGCCGTCGGGCCGATCGGGGCGAAACGGGTAGGATCGCCTTCGCTAACCGAAAGATTGAGGGCGGCGTCACGTGGGAGATCGCTCGCCGTATCGGTGAAATCGATCTGAGGGGCGGACTCAGTATTTTCCTGGGCGACGGCCAGAGCCGCGCCAAACATTGTCGCTGCGAGCGCGCCGCCTGCGAGAAATGTTGTCCGCAAGACTTTCGTCCCACCCATGATTACAGCCTCGTCCACATATTCCTGAGGCAGCAATGCATAATGGCTGCCACGGGTTCCGGCCGAAGGGAAGCCCTAACAAGTCTGTGACCTTTAACCCTCACAGCTCAGTGGCGCATCGTGAGGGTTATTCCGGTGAAATCTTCGTCCTGCGAGATGGTGCGGGCCCCGCTGCGGACGCTGATTTCGCGCTCCACATAGGCGAGTGAAGCCTGCCAGCCATCACGCTCATAGGTGACGCCAGCTTGCAGATCGCCGATTTCGACGCGGTCCTGCACGGTAAACGAGGAGCCCTGGCCGCCGAATTCAGTGCGCGCGCCCGGCCGCCAGGTCAGCGCTTCATCTTCCGATGCAGCGAAGAAGTACCAAGTTGGCTCAGAGCTTTGCCGCTGCTGGCCGACGCGTCCGAACCGCAGTTCTGAGCCGCGGCTTTCGCGCTCAACGTCGCCCTGACGGTTAAAGCCAAGGCCAGCGCTTTGTGCGAACGAGACATCGAGGCCACCGGCGCCGCGGGCGATGAGTTCGACCTCATAGCGCCTGTAATCGCTGCCGCGATCATCGCGCGAACGCTCTGGCGATGGTGTGAATTGGCTGAAGCGCGCCGACGAAATTTCGCTGAAACCGACATCGAAGCGGTTTGCGAACGCGGCGGATGGATCGACGAAGTTAGCGTTATCAACGCCAACGAAGGTAGAATTTGGAGCGCCCGCATCTTCGGCTGTGGCGATATTTGCTGCGAAACTTACGAACCCGACCAAACCAACGACCACGAGCTTGCGTAAAAGCATCGCGATCTCCTCCCTGCTTGCCGTAAGGATGAGGTCAGTAAGGTTAATGAAGTATTGCGCTGCGTGGGCGCAAACAGCAGTCGAAATGCAGTTCGAAGTTTTACGTGGCTGTCTTTCGCGGAATGCTGCGCTGCATCACGATGACATCAAGCATACGGCCAAACTTTTCGCCGACTTGAGCCAGCGTCCCGACGTGGCGAAAGCCGAGCTTTGCATGGAGCCCGATCGAAGCGGCGTTGTGGCCATCGCCGATAAACGCCAGTGCTTGGCGAACCCCATCTTCGCGCAGGCTCATCAACAGGCCGCCCAGAAGCTGCGTGCCGGCGCCTTGGTGCTGGGTAGTGGGGCCAACATAGATCGAGGTTTCGAAGGTCTTCGCGTAGGCGGCGCGATCCCGGTACTGGACGGCGTAGGCAAACCCCATGATCCGGGTCAGATCGCCCGGCGGGCTCGCGACCAGGAACGGCCAGCCGCGCTGGACGATGTCGGCCCAGCGCTGGCTCATTTGCTCGAGGGTAGGCGGCTCAACCTCGAAAGTGCCGGTCCCGGTCAGGACGTGGTGGGCGTAAATCAGCTGCACCAGCTCCAGGTCCTGCTGGAAACAGGGCCTCACGATGAAGGGCGGGCGCTCGCTCATAGGCTAGCGGGTGGCGCTTTTTCGGCCCCGGGGTCAAGTGCGGCGGCAGGGCGCATTCACGGGATACCAACCTGGCTGGTCTAAGATCGATCCCGAAATGATGAGTCTGCGGTTAACGGGGCCGGCCCTATGGATCGGGCTGGGGGTGGCGGCTTTGGGCCTTATGGCCTGCGCCTCGACGCCTGCGCCGATTTCGGCTGGGGGCGGCGGCTCGCATCGGCCGCGCATCGAGACGCCATACCGATCCGATGCCCCGCCGCGGATCGCAGATTATGCCGCCCGGCTCCAGTGCGTGCCGTTTGCCCGGCAGGTCTCAGGAATTCAGATCTACGGCGACGCGAATACTTGGTGGCGGCAAGCTGAGGGCAGATATCCGCGATCAAGTTCTCCAGCCCCGGGCTCGGTTCTTGTTATGCTCGGCTACAACAATCCCGGCCGCGGCCATGTCGCGGTCGTGACCGAGATCGTCTCTGACCGATTGATCCGCGTGAACCACGCCAACTGGCTGAATAACGGCGAGATCAGCGTCGATGTGCCGGTGATGGATGTGTCGCCCAACAACGATTGGAGCGAACTCCGCGTCTGGCATATTCCGGGCAACCATTGGGGTGGGCGGGTCTATGTCGCGCAGGGCTTCATCCACGCGTTTTCGCTGCACGCCGCCGTCGGCCGTTAAGCTTTATTGATGCGCCGGACAGTCTAGCGTTAAGCTTCGTTACCAGGGAGCAGGTCTAGATATAGCCCTTATTGAGCTTTGTTTACCATACGAAGCTCACCTTTCTAATTGTTCAGCTGTGTCTTTAAGTGTTCTTTAAGGGCGTTGGCGCGTTTCTGTGTGCCAGTTTGGGGCAAGGCTCCGCCTGGGTAACAGGGCATGTTGGACACCCGCGCGCTTCTCCTCGCAGCTGCAGCCGCAGTCGGTTTCACCGGCACGGCTTCAGACGCGAATGCATTGACGCCTCTCTCGATGGATCTTGCCATCGATCCGAGCGTCACTGATGGCGCTTCAGATCACGCGACCATGGCGCCGAGTGCTTTCGAGCGCTTGCCTGACGAAGCGTATGAGCCGATCGCCCGCGTCACCAATGCGCGTGCGCGTTTGCAGTGCGTGCCGTTTGCGCGCCGTGAGTCAGGCGTTGAGATTTATGGAAACGCCAACACGTGGTGGCGGCAAGCTGCCGGCGTCTATGAGACCACCGCTGAGCCGAGCGAAGGTTCGGTCATGGTTCTACGCGGCTACGCCACCGCCAATCGCGGCCACGTTGCTGTTGTGAAGGAAGTTGTTTCGCCCCGCCTGGTCATCGTCGATCACGCCAACTGGCTGAACAACGGTGAGATCACCCGCGACGTGCCGATTATGGATGTGTCGGAAGCTGGTGATTGGTCCGAAGTGCGCGTTTGGCACGTGCCTGGCCGGCATTGGGGCGGGCGCACCTATCGTGTCCAAGGCTTCATTTTGAACGACCTTACTGACGCAGCCGAGCAAACTCGGGCTCAGGCGATCAACGCCAACGTTCCGGTCGGCTAGCCTTCCTTGATCGGCCGGCGCGATCTCGCGTCGCCATCGGTAACGCCGTAGTCCTCGGACTTCCTGGCGTCTTTAAAATCGATCATGCCGTCGACTTCTAGCCCGCGGCGCAAAAGCTCGCGAACCGCCGCGGCTCGACTCGGCATGCGCCGGCTAAATCGCCAATCGTCCAGCGCCTTAAGCTCCTCTGGCGTCAGCATAATCTGCAGGCGCTCGCCTCGGGTAAGATCAGTCATAGGATTCCAGCCACTCCGAACTCCTACTGACAATGAGTAGGTGGCGCACTTGTTCCACTGTATGTATTCGTCTGGTTGTTTGCTGATTGCTGACTAGCATTTGTTAGTGTGTATTTCTGATTCTAATAACTGTTTGACCCTTTATCTAATAATTATGCCAGTCTCGTAGAATACAGGTGGTCTTCTCTTTGGTTTACTCTAGTGTGCCCTTAGCGGCCGCCTGCGGGGGCCTGGTCGCTTTTTATGATTGGCCACCCAAAATGACTGCAGCAGATCAAAAGACGCCGCCCGCATGGCTTTCACGCTGGCTCCCGTCGCGACGCCAAGAGAGCCGCAAGCGCCACGGAGCTGCCCCTAAGCTCACGGCTATTGAACAGATTGTTGCTCAAACGGGACGCGAGGACGCGAAGAAATAGTCTGGGCTTCCGCGCCGTTCCTTCCGTCGTAGAGCCGGGTTAGCTTCGCTCGCCGAAGTGGGGTTCGGCGCGAGCGAGGGGGACTAGATCATGGCGAGCGCAGCGGTGGCGGACGGCGCGGATGCGCCCGCGGCCAAAAGCGCGAAGCGCAAGAAGCGTCGCGGCGGCATCGGCTTTCTGCGTTGGATGACGGAAAGCCCCGTGTGGGGCGTTTTCATTTTCCTGTGCATCGTCGCGAACGCCGCGATCCTCGGCTACGACGCGCATTACGGTCCCGGCAATCCGTACAGCGCCGACATTGAGCGCTGGAACCAGTATTTCCTCTGGATCTTCACCGTCGAACTTGCGCTGGAATTTTTAGCGCAGGGACCGCGCCGCTATCTGCGCAACGGCTGGAACATATTCGACGTCGCAGTCATCGGCGTGAGCTACGCAGCGTTCTCGCCGGCTATATCCGCACTGCGGACATTGCGGGTTATTCGCGTGTTTCGTCTCGTCAGCGCGGTGCCGCAAATGCGGCGCGTTGTCGAAGCGTTGTTCAGCGCGATGCCGGGCATCATCGCGTCCTTCGCCATCCTATCTGTGGTTTTCTACATCGCCGCAGTTATGGGCACGACGCTTTTCCATGACGATCCGGGCTTCAGCGATCTTGGTCGTAGCTTGCTCTCGCTATTTGCGCTGTCGCAGTTCGACGGATGGGGCGAAACCATATCGCGCCTGCAGGGGCAAAATCCGTACGCCTGGATTTACGTTATCGGCTTCACGATCGTTGCGGCGTTCGCCGTGTTGAATCTCTTCATCGGCGTCATCGTCGAAGCGGTGCAAGCGGCCCCGCAAGAGGAGATCAAGGAAGAGATCGAAGAGGTGCAGGGCGAGGTTGAGGACATCGCCGTCGCGCAGGAGGATGCGGCGGTGGTGCAGCAGCGCATTTTGGACGAGTTGCGGGCGTTGCGCGCCGAGGTCGCCAGTCTCCGCGGCGGGGGCGCCGCGCCGCCGGCGTGACGATGACGCGCTGTTGATCTGCGACGGGCGGGGTGGCGCGGAGCGGCGTCATCGGCGACAATACCGTTATGTCTGTTTGGTCGCGCATTGTGGAGCTGGCTGCGCGGGCCTTCGATCCCGAAGCCGATCCACCCGAATTTGCTGAAGAGTGCGCGCCGCGCCCGAATGATGTCGGCTTCACGGCCGCCGTCATCGGGTTGGCGGCCAAAATGGCCAAGGCCGATGGCGAGGCGACCGAAGCTGAGATGCAGGCGGCCGCCCAGGTTTTCAGGCCGCCGCCGGGCGAAGAGCAGAATTTCCGCCGCGCCTTCTCGTTGGCCAAGCAGACCGTCTTGGGATTTGATTCCTACGCAAAGCAGATCGGCCGCAAGTATCGGGCGCGTCCGTGCTTGCTGGAGGATGTCCTCGATGGGCTTTTCCATATCGCTGCGGTCGACGGTGACGTCGGCGAGGCGGAACTCGCCTATCTCGAACAGGTCGCTGCCCATTTTGGCTTTAGTGAAATGGAGTTTCGGCGGATCAAAGCCACTAATCTTGGGCCGGACGCTGGCGATCCCTACGCCATCCTCGGCCTGCTTCCTGGCGCCAGCATGGAGGAGGTCCGCCACGCTTGGCGGCGGACGGCGGCGGAAAACCACCCGGACCGGATGACGCAGCGCGGCGCACCGCCTGAGTTTGTCGCCATCGCACGGGAAAAAACCGCCGCGATAAACGCAGCTTACGCCCGCATCCGGGAAGAGCTGAGCGTCGGCGCGAAATAGCAGGAACCGGCGCCCGCCCAAGGAGCGCCGTATTGAAACCCCAACCTCTTCGTCCATATTGAAACGAGGAGTGCTGCTGGATGACTGCCAACACCGCTGATTTCGGGTCCAACGCTTTGTCCGCGCTGCTGCGCGCGCTTGGGCTCGTGGCATTGGCGATCGGCGCGGCGCTGGCCTTTTTCTTCGCGTTCGCGGCTGCGGTCATCGTCGCGCTCATGGTTAGCGGCGCGGCAATCGCGATGCGCTTTCGCCCGCGTCGACGCGATCGCACGGTGGCGGGCCCAGAAGTGCTCGACGCGCACCGCACGCCCAGCGGCTGGGTGGTGGAAACCGCCGCTAAGCGGAAGTCCTGACGGATCGCGCTAAAGCGCGCATAGTCCTCGCGTGACTCGTTACATTGAACGCCCATCGCCGAACTTCGACGCACGCACGCGTCCGATCGATCTTGTCGTGCTGCACTATACCGGTATGCAGGACGCTGAGATCGCGCTTGCGCGCTTGACCGATCCTGCGCCGGTTGCCGGTAGTTATCCGGGGCCGTGGCAAAGCGATGACGCCGCCGCAGATGCGCCGCTGCCGAAAGTCAGCGCGCACTATGTGGTCGATGAGAGTGGGCAGATTTTCACCTTGGTGCCGGAAGAGCATCGCGCTTGGCACGCCGGCTCATCCGCTTGGGACGGGGAGGCGGATGTGAACGCACGCTCGATCGGTATCGAGATCGTCAATGGCGGTCACGATTTCGATCTGCCGGATTTTCCAGACGTGCAGATCAAAGCGGTGATCGGGCTATTGCGCGACATCTTCGAACGCTGGCCGACTTTGAACCCCAAGCGTGTGGTCGCACATTCCGATATCGCGCCTGAGCGCAAAGCTGATCCAGGCGAAAAATTTCCTTGGGCGAAACTCGCTGAGGCGGGCGTCTCGATCTGGCCGAAGAACGTCACCGAGGTTCAGCCGAGCGAGGATCCGGTCACCGAGGTGCAGCAGCAATTGGCGCGCATCGGTTATGAGGTGAAGCAGTCCGGCGTGATGGACAACGTCACCAGGGCGGCGCTGATCGCGTTCCAGCGCCGCTTCCGCCCGAGCGATTTAAGCGGCGCGGCTGACGATGAAACGCGCGCGCTTCTGCGTGCGCTTTCACATCAGCTGGGTTGACGCTATAGAAGCTGCGTCAGTCGGCTGGACGGCCGCGGGCGCTATGCTGGAAACGGTGCGTTCGAGGAAAGTCCGGGCTCCACGCAGATACGGCGGCGGGTAACGCCCGCCGAAAGTGATTTTAGGGATAGCGCCACAGAGAACAGACCGCCCCGGACAAGCTTCGCTTGCGAAGCGCGATCCGGGGTAAGGGTGAAACGGTGGTGTAAGAGACCACCGCGCCGACCGTAAGGAAGGCGGCACGGCAAGCCCCGCCGGGAGCAAGACCGAATAGGAACACATGAAGGCGCAAGCTTTCAGGCCCGTCTGCGGGTTGTGTTCGGGTTGGTCGCGAGAACCATGCGGCGACGTATGGTCCAGAGGAATGGTCGTCACCGCGCAAGCGGAACAGAACCCGGCTTATAGGCCGACTGACATTTTGTTTTGGCGTTCATGGAGCCAGTTGCGCGAACGATGACGAACGAAGCGCACGAAGCTCCAACGAATACCCCGCGCCGCGTGCTGATGCTGGGCGCGACCGGGCAGATCGGCAAAGCAACCGTGCGTGCGCTGGTCGAGCGCGGCCATCACGTCGTCTGCTTCGTTCGCTCGGGGCCGGAGCGCGCCTCGAACATGTTTGACGGTGCGGAAGTGCGCTTCGGCGATATCACCGATCCGCAAGCGCTGGCGCGGGACGGCTTTCGCGGCGAACACTTTGATGCGGTGCTGTCCTGCATGGCCTCGCGCACGGGCGCGCCGAGGGATGCATGGGCGGTGGACTATCAGGCGCATGCCGACGCCTTGGTGGCGGCCAAGGCTGCCGGCGTTAGGCAGTTCGTTCTGCTCTCTGCGATCTGCGTGCAGAAACCGCGCCTCGCGTTCCAACACGCTAAGCTTAAGTTCGAGCAAGAGCTGATTTCGTCGGGCCTGGACTATTCCATCGTCCGCGCCACGGCGTTTTACAAATCGTTATCCGGCCAAGTTGAGCGGGTGAAAGCTGGCAAGCCGTTCTTGGTGTTTGGCGATGGGCGGCTTACGGCGTGCAAACCGATCAGTGATGCTGACCTTGGCGCATATCTCGCCGCGTGCATCGATGATCCCGCGTTGCGCGATCACGCCGCGCGAGCAGGGCGAGCACTTGTTTTCGCTCCTGGGCCGCGAGCCGCGTTTCGCGCAGGCGCCGGTGGCGTTGCTCGATGTGATTATCTTTGTGCTGTCTAGCTTGGGCGCGGTCTTGCCGTCGCTGAAGGAGAAGGCGGAGCTTGCGCGCATCGGGCGCTACTACGCGACAGAGTCGATGCTCGTTCTCAATCCCGCGACTGGCCGGTACGACGCTGATGCTACACCCTCAACGGGCAAAGACACGCTGTTCGAACACTATTCACGGCTCGTGGCTGGCGAAGCTACGGTGGAGCGCAGCGCGCATAGCGTGTTCTGAGCGGACGCTAGGCCTTGCAGCGCGGCAACGCGGTTCGTGCGCGCTCCGAACTGTCGAATGACGATCACGATAACGAGCAGCGCCAAGACGGCGAAAGCGACCACCAGGCCATTGGCGACGGGGTCGTTGCGCTGGCTCTCTTCGACGTAAGCGCCTGCCAAGCCCCACAAGATCGGAAGCAGATAAGCCGCGTTGCGTGCGCGCAGGGCGACAAGGGCGGCGAATACTGCAGTGACCGCAATGCCGATCAGCGCAGCGAGCGTCGCGTCAGCGGGCGTGATGATGCTGGTCATAGTCAGTACGGTGAGCGCGTTGACCGCAGTGGCGATCGTCAGCCAGCCCGCGAGCAGGCTCATCGGCAATACGATGAACCAGTATTGCGCGCGTGACGGATTGCGGGGCGCGCGTAGCATGGCAAAGACAAGCAAAAGCGCCGAGCTGGCGATGATCGCGACAGTGGCCCTCTGCGCATTCAAGGCTGCGGCAGCGATCCAGAAACCGCAGCCGGACATAGCGACAATGGATGGCCAGGCGAAGGCGATAGCGTTGCGCTTTCTGTTGTTGCGGGGAGCGCCTGATAAATGCCGAACGTCAGCATGCCGATATAGATCAGGCCCCAGATCGAGAACGCGTACCCGGCGACCCGCAAGGTGGAGTCGCCTCCGGACGAGAACTCGCCGGCGCTCATGCCGAATTGTGTGAGCGCCTGCGCGGCGGGGATCGACATGGCGATCAGGGCGGCGATGACGACGAGGGCAGTGCGGGCGGCGGGTTTCATAATCTGGCTCTACGGCTGAGCCAGCGTAAACGATTACCGTCGCCAGGCGTTCCGCGGGTGCGTCAGCTCACCGCCCGGCGCGTCAAGCTGACTTCCACGTTCGCGACTTCGGCGCTTGCGCCGAGTTCGGCGGTGAAGAGTTCGTTGACTTGGCCATTGGCTTCAGCAACCGGGGCCGCAAACACTGCTTCGCCGCATACATCGCCGTTTGCATCACGCAAACAGACGGCGACGTTCGGCGTCTTCTTTGGAGCGCGCAGGCGGGTCAGGAAGTTGGCGCTGATTTCGACGATGCGCCGGTCGTCATCCAAATCGGCGCCAATGTCGGAGAGGGCGAACTCTTCGCGCTCGGCATCGCTGATCGGCTCGGACGCGATGAACTCGGCGACGGCGAGCGCGCGTGTCAGCTGATGATAACGCGGAGCGTCCTTTGCGGCGGCGCTGCGTTGACGGAACGCGCGCAAGAGATCGCGCCAGCGGCGGGCGTCGCCGGCCATGTAGTTTGAAAGCTCGCCGACGTCCGTGTCGCGCTTGAAGGATTGCGCCGCGAGGCCGTCGAAGAAGGCGAGTACGGCGATGAGTTCGCGCTCGCCCGGGACGACCTGATCACCAAGTGTCAGCGTGTAGCCGCCCATCAAGGCTTGTTCGCCGGCGATACGCGCTTCAGCAAGTTCCAGCCAAGCGCGGTAAATCTCCTCGGGCTTCGCGCCCTTACCCCGCGCCGCCTCAGCGACGATCGCCGCCGGCTGGCTGGCGCTCAGCGAAACCAGATTTCCGAAACTGTCGCCGCTCATCGCGGTCTCCCACCCATTTCCCAGCCGGTACGATTAGCTGATTCTCCACAGCGGCGGTTGTGGATAAGTGGCTCCGCTGCGACCATGACTCGCTATACGATACGCGGATGTCTCACGCACCGGTCCTGCTCGCAGAAGCGATGGACGCGCTCGGCCTGAAAGATGGCGGCGTGTACGTCGATGCGACCTTTGGCGGCGGGGGCTACTCGCGCGAAATGTTGGCCCGCGCCGATTGCCGGGTCATCGCCTTCGACCGCGATCCAGACGCGATCGCCCGCGGCGCTGAACTTTCAGAGTCAGCAAAAGGTAAATTCATTCTTCATCAAGGCCGGTTTGGCGATCTTGCGCTGGACGAGCTGGTGGACGGCGTCGTGTTCGATCTGGGCGTTTCCTCGTTCCAGCTCGACCAGGCCGAACGCGGCTTTTCGTTTCAGACGGATGCGGATCTCGACATGCGCATGGAAAAGGATGGCCCAAGCGCTGCCGATGCCGTCAACGGCCTTAGCGAAACCGCGCTCGCCGACCTGATCTATCGCTACGGCGAGGACGATGACAGCCGCCGTATCGCGCGGGCGATCGTGCAAGCGCGCGCAGCGGCCCCGATTACGCGAACGTTGGCGTTTGCGAAATTGGTTGAAGATTCCGTCGGTGGCCGGCGCGGCGCGCGCACGCATCCGGCGACGAAGACGTTTCAGGCTTTGCGCATGCTCGTGAATGATGAGCTGGGCGAACTCGCGCGCGGGCTCTCGGCGGCCGAACGCGCGCTAAAGCCGGGCGGGCGGCTGGTGGCGGTGTCGTTTCATTCGCTCGAAGACCGGATGGTCAAACACTTCATCACCGAACGCGCCGATGCGCAGGGGCGCGGCTCACGCTACGCGCCGGACCTTCCGCCGGAACGGGCGCCGAGTTTCACCATCGATCGCAAACGCGCGACGGTAGCGAGTGATGCGGAAACATCGGAAAATCCGCGCTCACGGTCGGCCTCTTTGCGCTGGGCGACACGCACGGATGCTCCGGCTTGGGATGAATTGGAGGCGCCGGAACTCGCGCCGAAAGCGGAGGCCGAATGGGCAAGGCTCAGCTGATCCGCGTGTTCCAGGTCGTCGCGGCGGTGTTGATCGTCGTGCTGGCTGTCGGGCTGTATCGCGCCAAGAGCGATGCGTCGCAAAAGCAGGCGCATGTGCGTGAGTTGCGCGAAGAGATTGAGGAGCGCGAAGCGCGCCTGCGTGAATTGCGCGCCGAGATCGCGCAGCGCGAAAGCCCTGCCAATGTCGAAGATTTGGCCGAACGGCAGCTCGGGGTCGTCGTTGGCAGCGAAAGCGAAGCGCTGCCGGAATCGGCGATCGATGATCGCCTGCCAGCGCCGCGCCGCGCAGAGTCGCGCCCTTGAGGCCGTTTGGTCCGGCACAGGCAGAAGCGTCGTCGCCACTGTTTCCCGGCGCCGCTGAAGCTGCCCCGGCGCGCAATCGTGTGCGGCTGCTGGCGATCGGCATTTTCGCCGTGCTGCTCTTGCTCGCGGGCCGCGCTGTGCAACTTGCTTTTTCGGGTGATCCGCTCGCGGCGCAGAGCCGTGCAAGCGCCGCCTCGACGTTGCCGCGCGGCGACATTGTCGATCGCAACGGTGTTCTGCTGGCGACTACAGTGCGCGCTTACGCACTAACGGCCACGCCATCACGTGTCTGGGATGCGCCGGCGATTGCCGATGCGCTGCGTGGGATATTCCCCGACCTTGAGCGGGCCACCATCATCCGCAGGCTCACCGATACGTCGCGCGATCTGATCTATTTGCGGCGCGGACTCACTCCGGACCAGCGCGACCGCGTGCATGCCCTCGGTCTGGCGGGCATCGGCTTTGAGACCGAGCATCATCGCGAATATCCCCAAGGCGCGTCCGCTGGACACGTGCTTGGGTTTACCGACGTCGATCTCAATGCGCTGTCGGGCGTCGAGCGGGGGCTCGATGCGCAAATCCGTGCGGCGGGCGAGAGCGGCGGCGCGGTGCGGCTCTCGCTCGATATGCGCATTCAATATGCGCTGGAAGAAGAACTCGACGCCGCCGCGCGTGCGGCGGGCGCATCTGGCGGCGCGGCGATCGTGCTCGATGGGCGCACGGGCGAGACGCTGGCGCTGGCGTCCTGGCCTGTGTTCAATCCCAATCAGGCGGGGCAAGCAACTGAAGATCAGCGCCGCGACCGCGCGGCAGGCGATCTCCATGAACTCGGCTCAACGGTAAAGCCGTTCACGGTGGCGATTGCGCTGCAGGAGGGGCTCACCAATCCGGGCGAGTTGTTCGATCTCGCGCGGCCACTGGTAATCGAGACCAGCACAATCGAAGATCATGAGCCGCATGTTGGTATGTCGAGCTTGCGGGAAATCTTGGCTCATTCGTCGAACGTCGGCGCCGCGCAGCTGGCTCTGCGTACTGGTGGAGCTAGGCAACGCGCTTATCTTGAACGCTTAGGGCTGACGTCTGCTTCAGGGCTTGAACTGGGTCGCGATCAGGCGCCGCTCGCGCCGCAAACACGCAGCCGCCGCGATGTCGCCGGTGTTGGCTTTGGCTACGGCATCGCCGCAACCCCCGCAACGCTCGCCGGCGCGTACACTTTGTTCGCCAATAACGGCCAACGGGTGCGGCCGACCTTATTGGCTTTGGCGTCCGACGCAGCGATCACGCGCACGCAGGTGTTCTCGCCCGAAGTGACCCGTCAGGTGCTAACCTACATGCGCGCGACGGTGACTGACGGCACCGGGCGCGCGGCGGACGTTCCAGGCCTGATGGTGGCAGGCAAAACCGGCACCGCGGAAAAACTCACAGGCGCCGATGGCTACGACGAAAGCCGCAATTTCTCCTCGTTCGCAGGCGTATTTCCGTCTAATGCGCCGCGCTACATCATAGTGCTTGCGCTCGATGACACCGGCGAAGGCGCCGCCGGCGGCATGGTGGCGGCGCCGGCCGTTGGGCGGACGCTGCGGCGGATAGCGCCCATGCTCGGTTTGCGTGTGGAGGCCCGCGCGCCGACGCGCTAGGGAGAGGGAATGAAACTCGGCGCACTCTTCTCGACCGGCGTTGCGGACAGCGCGCGCGATATCGAGATCACCGGCCTCACCGCCGACTCCCGCAAAGTGAAGCCCGGCTTTTTGTTTGCGGCTTTAGCCGGCGTCGCGGCGCACGGGCGCGATTTCGTTGCGCAAGCAAAAGCGAATGGCGCGGCGGCGGTGCTGAGCGCGGGTGATCTGGGATATGATCCCGGCATTGCGCATATGGTTGCAGATAATCCGCGCAATGCATTCGCGCTGGCGGCCTCAGCGTTCTACCCGGCGCGACCGGAAACGATGGTCGCCGTCACCGGCACCAACGGCAAAAGTTCAACCGTCGATTTCCTGCGGCAGATTTGGGCGCACGGCGGCAAGAACGCCGCCAGCCTCGGCACGCTCGGCGCGATCACCTCAACCGGCGTGATCGATCTTGGTCACACAACGCCCGATCCGGCCGCTGTGCATGCGACTCTCTCGCTGCTCGTCGAACAAGGCGTGACGCACGCGGCGATGGAAGCGTCGAGTCACGGCTTGGAGCAGCATCGCATCGACGGGCTGAGCTTTGCAGCGGGCGCGTTCACGAACCTCACGCAAGATCACCTCGATTATCACCACGATATGACGAGCTACCGCGCCGCCAAAATGAAGCTTTGGGCGCTGGTGAAAGATGGCGGCGTGGCCGTGGTCAATGCCGACGCCGCGGAGGGCGAAGCGTTCGAGCGCGGTGCTCAAGCGCGTGGGCTTGAGCTTGTGCTGTGTGGCTGGCGAGCGCCGCGCGAGCGGGCGTTGAAGATCGTTGAAATTCAGCCGCGTCCCAACGCCCAGACCATGACGCTGTGCTGGAATGGTAGGGACTACAAAGATATTGAGCTGCCCTTGATCGGCGAGTTTCAAGCGATCAACGCGGTGACTGCTGCAACATTGGCGCTGGCGCTCGGTGATGCGCCGGAAGCGGTGTTTGCGGCGATGCAAACTTTGAAGCCGGTGAAGGGCCGCATGGAGCATGTTGGCCAATCGAAGAGCGGCGGACATGTGTTCGTCGATTACGCGCACACGCCTGATGGCCTGGACGTATTGTTGCGCGCTGCGCGACCGCATGCACCGGGTCGGATCATCGCCGTGTTCGGCTGTGGCGGCGACCGCGACACCGACAAGCGCCCGAAGATGGGCGCGATCGCGGAGCGGCAGGCCGATGTGGTGATCGTGACGGATGATAATCCGCGCAGCGAAGAGCCGGCGGCGATCCGTGCTCAGATACTGGCGGCTGCGCCGAATGCGCACGAAATCGGTGATCGTGCGCAAGCGATCAAGGAAGCAGTTTCGATGCTGAAAGCCGGCGATGCGCTGATGATCGCGGGCAAGGGGCACGAGACCGGGCAAATCATCAAAGGCGTCACGCATCCGTTCTCGGATCAAGACGTCGCGCGCGCGGCGTTGGAGAGCTAAGCATGAGTGAACTCTGGTCCGCACGAGAAGCGATGAACGCAACCGGCGGGCGCCTGATCAATGGCGACAGCTGGAACGCCGGCGGCGTTTCGATCGATACACGCACGCTTGAGCCTGGCGATTTGTTCGTGGCGCTGAAGGACGTGCGCGACGGCCATGATTTTCTGGCGCAGGCGTTCGTTAGCGGCGCGGGCGCGGCGCTGATTTCCGATGCTGAGAAAGCGGATGGGCTTGGCCCCGCTTTGGTCGTGCCGGATGTGCTGGACGGGTTGCGCAGACTTGGTGAGGCGGCGCGCGATCGTTCGAATGCAAAGCGCATCGCGGTGACCGGCTCAGTCGGTAAAACCTCTACCAAGGAGGCGCTCGCGGTGTGCCTTTCCGCCAGCGGGCCGACTCATCGCTCAGTGAAGAGCTACAACAATCATTGGGGCGTGCCGCTGACGCTTTCGCGCATGCCGCGCGACAGCCAGTTCGCGGTGTTCGAAATCGGCATGAACCATCGCGGTGAAATTTTGCCGCTGACGCAATTGGTGAAGCCGCACGCGGCGCTCGTGACCACAATCGCGCCTGCGCACGTCGAAAACCTTGGCTCGCTGGAAGCCGTCGCTGACGAGAAGGGCGACATTTACGCCGGCCTCGAACCGGGCGGCGCGGCCATCATCCCGAACGAAGCGCCGCATGCCAGCCGCTTGGTCGCCGCCGCTGAACGCAATGGCGCCAATCTCGTACGCTTCGGCCGAGACGCGGCGTGCGAAGCGCGGCTGTTGAAGTTCGACATGGATGAGACCGGCTCAACCGCAGAGGCGGAGATTCTTGGACGCCTCATTCGTTACCGTGTCGGCGTTGAAGGCGCGCATTGGGCGCTGAACTCGGTTGCCGCGCTCGCAGCGGCTGATGTTGTCGGCGCTGATCTGGAAGCTGCGGCGCATGCGCTCGAGCATTTGCGCGCGTTCGACGGCCGCGGTGTCGCCATCCGCATCGAGGCGCCGTTTGGCCCGTTCATGCTTGTGGATGATTCCTACAACGCCAACCCCGCGTCGATGGCGGCAGCTTTCGCAACCTTGGCGGCGCGCAAGCCCGGCGAAGGCGGGCGCCGGATCGTTGCGCTCGGGGATATGTTGGAACTCGGCTCCGATGAGCGCGCCTACCATGCGGGCCTTGCGGCGCCCTTGGAGCAAGCGGGCGTCGACCTGGTGTTTTGCGCAGGTCCGCGCATGGCCGCACTCATGGAGGCGCTTCCGCAGACGCGCCACGGCGGCTATGCCGAAACATCCGACGCGCTGATTCCGGTCATTGCGAGTGCGCTACGACCGGGAGACATCGTGCTCGTGAAAGGATCGAACGGGTCGAAGATGAGCCGCGTGGTCAGCGCGCTCACGCGGCTCAGAGGGGACGGGAATGTTTGAGCTCTTAAGCCAGTACGACGAGAGCTCGCAGTTCTTCAATCTCTTCAACTACATCACCTTCCGCACCGGCGGCGCGATGTTCACCGCGATGGTGATCGCGTTTGCGATCGGCGCGCCGTTCATTCACTGGCTGCGCAAGAAGCAGGGCAAGGGCCAGCCGATCCGCGAAGACGGCCCTGCCGGCCATTTGCTGACCAAGAAGGGCACGCCGACGATGGGCGGGCTGATCATCTTGATCCCCCTCGGCATTTCTTCGCTGCTCTGGTCCGATCTCCAGAACCCATACGTTTGGGCGGTGCTGATCGTCACGGTCGGCTTCGGCGCGATTGGGTTCGTCGACGATTTCGCCAAAGTCACCAAGCAGCACCATGGCGGGCTTTCCGCGAAACTGCGGCTGGCGTTTGAGTTTTCGATCGCGCTCGTTGCCGTAGTTGCGATGTTGGCCGCGGAATGGGTGGCGACGACGCCGGACCAAACCCACGACGTGATGGGTTTCCTCAACGCGCTGATGGCGTCCGATCCGCTGACAGCGGTGGCGCTGCCGTTCGTGAACGGTTGGGGCATTCAGCTGCTCGGGTTTTACGTCATCTTCGCGATGTTCGTGGTCGTCGGCTTCGGCAACGCGGTGAACTTGACGGACGGCCTTGATGGCCTCGCGATCGTTCCGGTGATGATCGCAGCGGCGACGTTCGGGATGATTTGCTATCTCGTCGGCCGCGTCGACTATTCGAGCTATCTCGGTATTCCGCACGTCGCCGGTGTTTCGGAACTCGCGACTTTGCTCGGCGCGCTGCTCGGCGCTTCGCTCGGTTTCCTTTGGTACAACGCGCCGCCCGCGCGCGTGTTTATGGGCGACACCGGCTCGCTGGCGCTGGGCGGCTTGCTCGGCGCGGTGGCGGTGGCGACCAAGCACGAGATCGTATTGGCGATCGTCGGCGGCTTGTTCGTGCTCGAGACGCTTTCGGTCATGCTGCAGGTGGCGGTGTTCAAACGCACCGGCAAACGCTTGTTCCTGATGGCGCCGGTGCACCACCATTTCGAGAAGCTTGGCTGGCAGGAACCGACGATCGTGATCCGCTTCTGGATCATTTCGGTGATCTTCGCGCTCGCTGGCCTCGCGACATTGAAGTTGCGTTAACGGCGCGAAGCAGCGCAAACCCGCACGCTCACGGGTTGGAGGCGATCGGATGATTCCGATCACGGAATTTAAAGGCCGCGACGTTGCTGTGTTTGGCTTGGCCCGAACAGGGCTGGCGGCTGCGCGCGCGCTCGTCGCCGGCGGCGCGCGTGTGCATGCGTGGGACGATAGCGACGCAACACGCGCGCAGGCGGAAGCTGCCGGCGTGCCGGTGTCTGACATCAACAGCCGCGACTGGCGTACGTTCGCCGCGCTCGTGCTCTCACCCGGCGTGCCGCTGACGTTTCCTGAGCCACACCGCGTGGTGACGCTGGCGGACGCGACCGGCGTGCCGATCGTCAGCGATATCGAGCTCTTCGCGCGCGCGGTGAACGCGCTGCCTGCGACGCAGCGGCCGAAACTGATCGGCGTCACCGGCACCAACGGCAAAAGCACGACTTCGGCGCTGATCGCGCACATCTTGAAAGAAGCCGGCAAGGACGTGCGCCTGGGCGGCAATATTGGCGAGGCGATCCTCGATCTGCAGCCGCTGCACGCTGGCGCGTACTACGTGATCGAACTCAGTTCATATCAGCTCGACATCACGTCGAGCCTCAGGCTCGACGTTGCTGTGTGGCTGAACACCACGCCAGATCACCTCGATCGCCATGGCGACATGGCGGCTTACGTCGCTGCCAAGCAGCGCATCTTCCTTAATCAGGGCGCAGCGGACTGGGCCATCATTGGCGTTGATGATCATTATTGCGCGAAGGTGTGCACCGATCTGACGCGCGCCGCCGCGCAGCACGTTGCGCCGATCTCGTCTGGCCAAGCTTTGGGGCGCGGCGTGTGCGCGCTTGATGGCAAGATCATCGATGCTTTGGGCGGGCGCGCTGAGGTTGTCGCAGATCTCGCGCAGGCGCCGGCTTTGGCGGGCAAGCACAATGCGCAGAACGCAGCCGCTGCTTACGCGGCAACAAGCGTGTTCAACATTGATCCGCGCGTCATTGCGCAGGCGATGACGACATTCCCTGGCCTGCCGCACCGGCTGGAGCGCGCCGGCACGATCGAAGGCGTGCGCTTCGTCAACGATAGCAAAGCCACCAACGCCAATGCGGCGGCGCAGGCGCTGGCGGTGTATCCGCGTGTCTATTGGATCGCAGGCGGTGTTGCGAAGGATGGTGGCATCGAGGACCTCGAGCCATTTTATCCGCGCATCGCAAAGGCGTATCTGATTGGCCAATCGGCCGGCGATTTCTCCGACACGTTGCGCGGCAAAGTTCCGGTGACGATGGCGGGGCACTTGGAAGCGGCGGTGAGGCTTGCGTTCAACGATGCGCGTAGTTCTGGCGAGCCACATCCGGTGGTGCTGCTCTCGCCCGCGTGCGCCTCGTTCGATCAGTTCAAGAGCTACGAAGACCGCGGCGATCAGTTCAAGAAATTTGTCGCCGCTTTGGCCGAGGCGCCTCCCGCGCGCAATGGGGGCGCTGCGTGAACGCAGCGGCCGAGCGGATCGGCGCCGCGTTTGATCGCGTGCGCAGCTACGATAGGCCGTTGCTGATCATCGCGCTCTCGCTGCTGGCGCTGGGCATTCTGTTTTCGATGGCGGCAAGCCCCGCCGCGACGGCGCGCATTCGTATCGAGGAGGCGTTTTACTTCGCCGGCCGCCAAACAGCGTACGCCGGGCTCGGCGTTCTAGTGATGCTGGCCGCCGCCGCGTTGGAACCGCGACAAGTTCGGCGGGTGGCGACGGTGCTGGCTGCGATCTTTCTGCCGCTCTGTGCGCTCGCCGCCTTGTTCGGCGCCGAGATCAAAGGCGCGCAGCGCTGGTTCGATTTTGGCGCATTTTCTTTGCAGCCCTCGGAAATCCTCAAACCCGCCTTGATCGTGGTGTGGGCTTGGATGCTCGGGGAGAGCATGAAACAGCCCGCGTTTCCTGGTCGCTGGATCGCAATTGGCCTGCTCGGTTTGGCCGCTGCAGCTTTGCTCGCGCAGCCGGACGTCGGGCAAACGGCGCTGCTGGCGCTTTGCCTTGTTCCGATGCTGGTGTTGTCCGGCCTTGCGCTGCGCTGGATGCTGGGCGCGGGCGTATTGGGCGCGGTGGCGGCGTGGGCGATCTACAGTTTTTATCCACACGCGCGCGAGCGCGTCGATACGTGGCTCAATCCTGAGGGCGATGCGGCGTATCAAGTGAACCGTGCGCTTGAAGCGATCTCGGCGGGCGGTGTGTTTGGGCGAGGGCCGGGCGAAGGCGTGGTGAAGCGCTCTTTGCCGGATGCGCACGCGGATTTCGTGTTCGCCGTAGCGGCTGAGGAATTTGGTCTCATCGCTTCTCTCGGTCTCATCGCGCTGTTCGGAGCGCTCGCGTTTCGCGGCTTGTCGCGCGCGAGCCGGCTCAATGAGCCGTTCGAACAACTTGCGGCTGCGGGCCTGGTGACGCTTCTTGTCGCGCAGGCCTCGATACATATCGCTGTGAACTTGAGTTTGCTGCCCGCCAAGGGCATGACCCTCCCGTTCATCTCGTTCGGCGGCTCCTCCATGATCGGCTCTGCGCTGGCTTTGGGGTTCTGCCTTTCCCTTCTCCGAGACCGTCCCGGCGCCTATCTCTATTCGGGACGCACACGCGAATAGATATGTCCAAGAAAGTCGTCGTCATTGCTGCGGGAGGAACGGGCGGGCATCTGTTTCCCGCCGCTGCGTTCGCCGAAGAAATGTTCCGGCGCGGATGGCGCATCGTGCTGATGACGGACGTGCGTGGGCGCCGGTACGCTGAAGGTTTTCCGGCCGAGCGTATCGAAGATGTTCCTGCGGCCTCGCTCAGCGCTAATCCGATCACGGCCGTTCCTGCGCTGTTCAAGATCGCGCGCGGCATCGACGCTGCGAAGAAACGGTTCACGGATTTGAAGCCGTCGCTGGTTGCAGGGTTCGGCGGATATCCCTCGTTCCCGGCTTTGGTCGCAGCGCGCGCGCAGCACATTCCAATTCTCATCCACGAACAAAATTCTGTGCTGGGCCGCGTCAACCGTTCCATGGCCGGCAGCGCCGCCATTGTTGCGTGCGGGTTCGAGCGCCTCGATCGCCTGCCCGCGAAGGTGGCGAGCCGCAAGCACGTCGTCGGCAATCCGGTGCGCTCACCAATCCTTGCGGTGCGCGAGCGGCCGTACCCGGAAGCAGTCGCCGGCGGGCGGCTCAACCTTCTGATCATCGGCGGCAGCCAGGGCGCGCGATTGTTCGGTGAAGTCATCCCTGCCGCGATCGCGATGCTGCCGCCTGCGCTTCGCGCGCGGCTCGATGTCGTCCACCAAGTCCGCGAAGAGCAGGTGGCGCAGGCGCGCAGTGTTTATCAGAAGGCCAAGGTCGCTGCCGAAGTCGCACCATTCTTCACCGACATGGGCCAGCGGCTGGGCGCCGCGCATTTGGTGATCTCTCGCGCCGGGGCCTCGTCGGTGACGGAACTTCAGGTGGCTGGGCGTCCGGCAATCTTGGTGCCGTTCGCCGCCGCTGCGGACGATCACCAGACGGCCAATGCGGAGGGGCTGACCTCGGTGGGGGCGGCTGATCTCTTTACTGAAGAAGAGTTCGAGCCGGGCGCTCTGGCGGCCAACCTTGAGCGCCGTTTGGCCGATCCCCATGGCCTCGCCGTGCGCGCCGCCGCCGCCCGCGCCGCCGCCAAGCCCGAAGCGGCCAAAACACTGGCCGATCTGGCTGAGAGCGTCGCCGTTTAACCAACAAAGTTCGCATCTCCCGCATCCAGCCGCCCCACGAGCGGCGGTACAGGGGCAGACAGCGCAATGGGCGCTGGCCCCGGAGGATGCGATGACCGAAGAATTGTTCCGTGATTTTTGGTGGCTGATCTTCTCGGTGTTCGGGATGGGGATGGCGCTCTTCGGGATGATCCAGAATGGCGCCCGCGAAGACGCCATTCTGCGTGACGCCCGCGAACGTCTGGAGCGTGGG
>LNEK01000033.1 GCA_001464425.1 Alphaproteobacteria bacterium Ga0077535 | reverse complement strand
TTCATGACGAGTGGACGCTCGATGCGGGCGTCCGCCAGCCGACGGGCAGGCGCATACTCGACCCGTCTTGGCGGCGCATGGGCCGGATCATGATCGCTAAGTGCGCCGAAGCGCAGGCCCTACGCCGAGGTTGGCCGGACCTAATGTCCGGTCTCTATAGCCAGGAGGAACTGCACTCCGCTCATTTGGTAGAAAAGACCGCGTCGGAAAAAATTCTTCACCCACGTTCCGTCTCCAAAGTGCGGGGCACACGTACGCTCTGGTTTGTCTTCGAACCTGGCGGGGCGTTGATGCCCATCAAACTAAGTGAAGTGTTTTGTCGGCTGTCTGAGGTCGGCGAGGGCGACCAGGCGCCGGCTATCATCGCGTGGTTTGTCGACGCAAACCGAGCAAGCCTCAGCACCTTTTGGGACTGGGCGCCAAACGAAGCCTTCGAGCTGAAGAAGAGGTGGGAGGCGGCGACCGCGGCGGCGGAGTGTAATCGTGCGGTTGAAGAGGCCGCCTGGTCTCCGCTGTCGAACCCGGTGGGGGAGCAATAATGCGCAAGCGCCCCGTTCTCCCTCCGCTGATCCCAGCTTGCCGAGCTAAACCGACGCGTTGGTTGCGACATCAGATATTGCTCCATCAGGGAAAACGCTGCGCAGGTTGCGACACGGACTTGGAGCAAGTCGAATATGATCACGTCATTCCGTTGGGACTGGGCGGCTCGAATGCGCCCGACAATTGGGCGGCGCTATGTCCGGGGTGTCATCGCTCCAAGACGCGGAAAGACTTGCGCCAAATTGCAAAGGCTAAACGTCAACGTCGCTTTCACGAGACGGGTCGTTCGCGCGCGCCGCGGTCCTGTTCGGCGTGGCCCGGGCTCGGCAAATCCGATCAGTTCGATAAATCGCGCAAGCGTTGTCTCGATGGTACGGTGGTTGCGCGATGCCAGTGCGCAGAATGTTCTCCTAGTCTGGGCGAGGAGCCGTTCCGCAATAGGGACTGCTCGACATGATCGTGCGCCAAGGAGGTGGCGCACTTGCCGAGGTGCCGCGGGCGCGAGGTGGCGAGGGCTGCGCTTCGACTGCGCCTGGATCCGACGCGGCATGGGCCAAGGTGATTGGGGTGGCAGGGTGATCGCGTCGCTAGCGGGCCCTAGGCCCGCTGCGAGACGCGTGGCGGGCGTGCAATAGGCGGGCAAATCTCGAACCGCGAGCGCAATCACTGTCTCGCCGTGCTGTTAGCTTTCTGTTGATACCGAACCGAGCAGAGTCGCAGGCGCGTGACCTCTTGGGCGCATTATGGCGGTGCAACCCGCGCAGAGGTAGCGTCGGCCCCTCCGCGCTGCTAGCAAGTTCTGACGGCTGGGTACTCGGAGAAGCGCGAGCGATGATTTCCTACGCTCTGGATCGGCCGGAAGTGGAATTTGACGCTACTTTCCAGCGCGGGTTCTACGCCAATAAGCGCGTCCTGATTACGGGCGCTGCCGGCAGCGTCGGCTCGGCCCTGGCGCTGCAGCTGGCGCGCTTTGGCTGCGCGCATCTGGCGATGCTGGACCAGTTCGATCATGGCCTGATTAATGTGGTCGAGGCCGTGCGCAAGGCCGCCCCGAAGCTGCAGGTGACCGAAGCGCTCTGCGATATTCGCGACAGCGGCCGGCTCGATGGCTGGATGCGCCGGATCGAGCCGGATGTGGTCATTCATTCGGCCGCGCTGAAGCATGTTCACCTGGGCGAGCGGCATCCGGTTGAATGCGTGCTGACCAATCTGGTGGGCGTGCGTAACGCAGTGGCGGCGGCGGCGAATGCAGGCGCCGGCCATTTCATGCTGGTGTCGTCCGACAAAGCCGCGGCGCCGGTATGCGTCATGGGCGCGACCAAGCGGCTGGCGGAGCTGCACCTGGTCGGCTTCCAGATGGAGCGCAATCCGTCGATGCGGCTGCGCTCGGTGCGGTTTGGTAATGTGCTCGGCTCGCAAGGCTCGGTGCTGCCGCGCTTTGCTGCGCAGATCGAAGCGGGCGGGCCGATCGAGGTTACGCATCCTGACATGCAGCGTTTCTTCATGACCGCGAACGAGGCGGTTGGTCTTATCTTAAGCGTTGCGGCGATTGACGATCCGGAGGCGCGGGGGGCTGGCGCGTATTTCATGGAAATGGGCGACAAAGTCTCGATCATGAGCATTGGTCGAGAGATGATCCGCCGTTCCGGCAAGGACATCGCGATCGAGATCACTGGTCTGCGCGCGGGTGAAAAGCTCGAAGAGCAATTGTACGACGCGCAGGAGACGGTGTCGCCGACGCCGCTACCGGGTGTGTTCCGGGTGACGCCTGCGGCAGTGGACGCGTACGTCACGTCCGCAGACGTTGCGCATCTGGAGACTCTGGTGCGCACAATGGAAAATGCGGTGGTGCGCCAGCGTTTGTTCGCGCACCTCGATCAGCGTTTGAGCCGAAGCGACCGCGCCGCGGGCTAATGCCCCTCGAAACTGCAAATGGCGTCCACATGGATGCCAAGCGCGCGTAATTTTCCGGCGCCGCCCAGGTCCGGCAGATCGATCACGAAACTTGCGCCAATCGGCCGTGCGCCTAGCTTTTCTATGAGCTTCACCGCAGCGAGTGCAGTGCCGCCGGTGGCGATCAAATCATCAATGATGAGAACCTGCTCACCGAGCGCGAGCGCATCGGCGTGCATCTCCACGGTGTCCTCGCCATATTCCAGTGCATAGCTCTGCGCCACGGTGCGGCCCGGCAGTTTGCCCTTCTTGCGCACCGGCGCGAAGCCAACCGACAATTGATGCGCCACCGCGCCGCCCAGGATGAAGCCGCGCGCTTCGATGGCGGCGACCTTGTCGATACGCACGCCGGCATAGGGTTGGACGAGAAGATCGACGGCGGTGCGAAACGCGCGGGCGTCGGCGAGCAAGGTCGTGATGTCGCGGAATACAATCCCGGGGCGGGGGTAATCGGCGATGGAGCGAATGCTTTGCTTTATGTCCATGGACGCCCCTAGCGCGCCAACGGACGGCGCGCCCTTATTCCTTGACTTCGAGGACGCTTACCGTAAGCGCGCCGGTGGACGCGAGCAACGCGAACGAGGCGAAGGTCGCTTCTGCTTCCGCGCGCGCGAGCGCGATCCGCGCGTCGCGCCGCTCTTCCTCAGCGTTGAGCACGTCGAGCGTGGATCGTAAGCCGAGCCCACGTTCGCGCTCGGCGCCGTCGACCGCCTGGTCGGCGGCGGCGACCTGCTCTTGCGCAGCGGCGACGATATCGCGTCCGGCTTCGAGGTTATTCCAGGACGAGATGACGTCAGCTACGACCTGGCGGCGGCGCGCTTCCATGCGGGCTTCGGCGCGGCCGATATTGATTTGACCTTGGCGCATGCGCGAGCGCGCAAAGCCGCCTTCAAACAGCGGCACCTGCAATTGCGCGACGGCGCTGGCGCCCTCGTTGCGGTCGGTTGGCGACGAACTCTCCGTTTCGTGTGCGTAGCGGCCGACGACTGAGACCTGCGGCCGGAGCGCGGAGCGTTCGACTTCGATCTGTGCTTGAGCGCCGCGGCGCTCGGCCATGGCGCGCAGAATATCCGGGTGACGCGCCTCTGCTTCGCCAACGGCCGTGTCGAGCGTTCTCGGAACCTGGGGCGGTTCGACGGGCTCGAGGCCTGCAGGTGGGGCGCCGACGACGAGTTCATAACGTGCACGCGAGCTGGCGAGATCTGCTTCGGCGCGCGCGAGTGAAGCGCGGGCGGCCGCGAGACGCGTCTGCGCTTGGGCGACGTCGGTGCGGCTCACTTCGCCGACTTCGAGCCGACGGCGCGCGCCGGAGAGCTGACGCGTCAACGCATCCACATGTTCTACGCGCAGGCGCAGAATGCGTTCGTCGCGCTGGACGCTGACATAGGCGTCGACGGCGGCGAGCAGCACGTCTTGTTCGGTGGAGCGCAATGAGTGGCGTGCGCCTTCGATACCGGCGCGCGCGACGCGCACTTGCCCGTCGCGGCGGCCGCCCGTGTAGACTTGTTGTTGCAGCGTGACGTTGGCGGTGACGGGTTCGAGGTCGTAATCGCTGGTGGCTGGGCCGAAGATGCCGACAGTTTCGGTTTCACCCTGGCGGACGCCATACGTGCTGGTCAGGCCAAGCGACGGCAGGTAGCCGGCATAGGCCTGCGTGCTGTTCTCGCGGGCTGAGCGCACGGCTAGGCGTGCGTCCTCAAGGTTTGGGTTGTTGCGATAGGCGGCGGCGAGCGCATCTTCCAGCGTGTCCGCATAAGCGGCTGACGCAAAGAAGAGCGGCGCAAGGCTCAGCGAGGCGAGAAGACGTTTCACGTCATTCTTCCCGCAGCGAGCGCCAGAGCGTCTGGTTCAGCGGTTCGAGCAAGTATTGCAGGGCCGTTCGCTCGCGCGTCGGGATGATGACTTGAGCCGAGAGGCCAGCGCGCAACGGCCGGCCGGAGGCAGCGGCAAGGCGCTCTTGTTGTTCGCGCGAGACAGCAACTTGAGCGCGGAAGAATGCGCCTCCGCTGGCTTCATCGGTGAAGCGGTCAGCCGAGACTTGCCGAACCTCGCCGTACACGATCGGCAGGTTGCGGCCCCCAAAGGACGTGATGCGCACTTCGGTGCGTTGGCCGGGCGCCAGATCGTCCGCATCTTCCGGGCGCACTTGTGCTTCGACGATCAGTTCCTGGCCTTCGGGCACGATGTCCATGATGCGTTCGCCGGGGGAGATGACGCCGCCTACAGTGTGGGCGACGAGGCCGACGACGACGCCGTCCACCGGCGCGCGTAGGCGGGTGAGTTCAAGCCGTTCGCGTGCGCCAGCAAGCTGCGGCATGAGTTCGGCAAGGCGCGCATCGACCGTGCGCGAATCCTGGTGACGTTCTTGTTGCGTCGAGGCGATCATGGCGCTGAGCTCGGCGCGGCGGCCTTGCATTTCGGCAAGTCCACGCTCGAGCGCACGCACGCGCGTCAGCGGCACGAGTTGCTCAGCTGCTAGTTCACGCATGCCGGCGAGTTCTTCTTGCAGCAATGCTTCTTGGCGGCCGAGCGCCGCGATTTCCCCGCGATAGCCGGCGATGCGGGCATCGAACGGGCTCCAATTGCCGCGGCCAACCTCGCGCTGGTGGCGCGCGAAGGCCGCGTCGGCGACGGCGCGATCTTCAGGCGACAGCGCGGCCCATTCTGGCGGACGGGTGAGCCGGCCGGCGCCGGAGCGTTCGGCGGTGAGGCGGGCGCGCTGCATCTGCAGGTCGACGACTTGCGACAGCAGCGCCTGCTGCTGCGCCACGAGTTCGGGCGAGCCGAGTTCGATCAACACTTCGCCGCGTTCGACTTGATCGCCTTCGCGCACGTGAAGCGCCGACACGATGCCGCCGTCGCGATGCTGCACGGTTTGGCGGTTCCCGGAGACAACGACTACGCCGGGCGCGACCACGGCCGCATCGAGCGGCGCGAACGCCGCCCAGCCGCCGAAGCCGAAAAAGAAGATGGCGAGGATGATCAGGCCGGCGCGAATTTCCTTGCGGCCGGTGTCATCGGTTTCGACGCCAGCCGGCGCGGCGGTCCGGTGAGAACGTTCGAGGAGTTCGACACTCATGGCCTTCTCCCGCTGGCTTCGCCGTCTGATGCGACGACGACTGGGCGTTGTCCGCCACCATTGAGCTTCGCCATAACCTGATCGCGCGGGCCGTACATTTCGATACGGCCGTCTCGCACGACGAGCAGGCCGTCGATGACGCTCATAATGCTGGCGCGGTGAGCGACGACCAGTGCTGAGGCTTGCCGTTCGCGCGTGGCTTTCAGCGCGGCGACGAGCGCATTCTCGCCATCCTGATCCAAGTGCGCGTTAGGCTCATCGAGCACGAGCAGTACAGGATCGCGATAGAGTGCGCGGGCGAGGCCGACGCGTTGTGATTGTCCGGCGGAAAGGCCGCGGCCGTTTGGACCGATCTCGGTGTTGTAGCCTTGCGGTAATTGAAGAACCAGTTCGTGAACCCCGGCAGCTTTGGCGGCGGCGACGATGGCGTGATCGATCTCGTCGCTGGCGCCGGTTTCGAAGCGCGAGATGTTCTGGCCGATGGTGCCAGCGAAGAGCCCAACGTCCTGTGGCAGGTAGCCGATATAGCGGCCGATGCGCTCTGCTGGCCAATCTGTGAGCTTTGCGCCGTCCAGGCGGACAGCGCCTTGATCAGGTAGCAACGCTCCGGCTACCGCGCGCACCAAAGTGGTTTTGCCTGCGCCGCTCGGACCGATAACGCCTACGATCATGCCGGGCTCCATGCGGAAGCCGGCGCCCATGAGCAGCGCGCGATCACCGACTCGCACGCTCACGTTCTCGACCGAAAGCGCCGCGCGGGGCGGCGGCAGCGCCGTGTAGTCGCGCTGATTCTCCTGGGTTTTCAGCACGTCGGTCAGCGTCTTGTAGGCTTGGCGGCCTTGCTCAAACTGGCGCCATGCGCCGACGATGAGTTCGAGTGGTGCGAAGGCGCGTGAGGCCAGGATCGAGGCGGCGATAATGCCGCCCGCCGAAATCTCCTGGCGCAGCGCCAAGAATGCGCCGAGGCCGAGCGCTGCGGATTGCAGGAACAGACGTACGAATTTGGTGCTGGCGGTAAACGCGGCCCCGCCGCGGCCGGCATTATAAGTTGCGTCAGTCATCGCAGCGCGGGTTTCAAGCTGACGACGCACCAGAGCTTCGTGCATGCCGAGAGCGCGCGCGGTGTCGCCTTGGGCGCTATCGCTGGCGTGCAGATTGTACATCGCGCCGGTGGCCTGATCGTTGGCGTGGAGCGCGCGGTGCATGGCGCGCTGGTTGATGTAGGCGATCAGAATCAGCGCGACGCCGCCAAAGAGAGCCAGCATGCCGATCCATGGGTGAATGAGAAAGCAGACGGCGATGTAGATCGGCGTCCACGGCGCATCCATGGCGGCGATGGCGGGCGGGCCGGTGATCGCCGCGCGCAGCGTGTCGAACTCGCGCAGGGGCTGGGCTTGGCCCGCGGCGTGCCGGCCTTCACGGGAAAGCGCCGCCATCAGCACGTGCGGCGCGACCAAGCGGTCGATGCGCTTGGCCATGGAGGCAAGCAGGCGCACGCGGGTGGCGTCGAGGAACGCCAAGGTGGCGAGCGAGGCGACCAGAACGGCGGAGAGATAAATCAGCGTCAGCAGCGCGCCGGAGGTGAGCACCCGGTCATAGACCTGGAGCATGTAAATCGAGGGAGCGAGATACAGCAGGTTCAGCGTCGCGCTGAATAACAGCACGAACCCAATATGGCTCCGGCAGGCATGCAGGGCGTCGCGCAGAATGGCGGAGTCCACCCTCACTGCGCCCTTAGAGCTACTCATGCCATCCGTTCCCCGCCGCTCCGCCGCGGCCAGCCGCTTCTATAGGGTATTCACCCCCCGGCGTCAGGGCGCAGCAACAGCCGCGCGAGTGCCGCGGCTCCCGCGATAGGCGAAGATGGAGGGGCTGGGCGCATGCATGAGGGTTGCTTGCCCTCGCCGAACGGCGCGGTGTTAGCCGCTGTCAGCGGCGTTAGACCTTATTTTTCCGCGATATTTCGCGGTGCCCGCAATGCCAGGCATGTGGACTGATCAGTTCGTGGAAGATGGCAGTCCGCTTGCGAAAGCTGTGCTTGCCTCATGCCTCTATCACCTATTCCTGGCATTCGGCGAAGTGCTTCGGCTTCAGCCCCATTTGCAGCGTTAGTGGCCGCGCGCACCTCCCAAAACAAGGGCGTCTGGAACGATGGGCCGACCGGTCATTTTACCTCTCTCGAAATGAAAGTGAGATGAAAGTCGGTTTAGCTCTTATTGTTGTCGCTCGTAAGAATGTCGCTGTTAGGCTGGCGTTCGCCCTTCACGGACACTGGTTGAGTCCCAAGCGGCGGGTGTATCTTCTTTCCTATGAGGGCATTGCTTCTTCATCACCCATACACATACCCCCGTTTCGAGCAGGACTTCATGGATCGGATCGGCGAACTGCCTGAGTTCGATGTTGTCCCTGCCGACTTAGACGCTCTTGATGCGGGCCGGCTGACCGATGCTAGCCGCTCTATTCGCCTCTCAGATTATGATGCGGTTATTGTGTTCGTCGCCTTCAAGCGGCTGCGCGCCGCGCCGACCTTATCATGGGATGGCTTCGACGGTCTTCGCGTCCTGATGGATCACGACATCATCCAAAATTACAGCGACATCTTTGGTCCTGCATTGAACGGTGCGTGGCCTGCCGTCGTCCGCCGTCACCGCTTTAGTTCGGTTATCACCTCAGGCGCCGTGGTGCGTGACCGGCTGCAGAACGAGGGGATTGACGCCGATTGGGCGCCAAAGGGTTTTGAACCGACGCGCTTCCGCGAGGTGAGTGCGGCGCGCGTGGGCGCGGTCACGTTCGGAAGCGCTTATATGTGCCGGCAGATCGCTGAGCGCGCCGTGGCGGACGCCCATTTGCCGCTGACCCGCCTGCCGATGACGCCGTATCTTCAACTCGACGAACACCTCAACCAGTTTCTCGCTTGTATGGCCATATCAGCCGATATCGAGCTTCCGATAGAACGCAGGGAAGAGCTGCGCCAAATGGCGGCGCGTGATGTGCCGATGCGACCGGGGCTTGAACCGATGGCGAAATTCTTTGAGGCCGCGGGCGCGGGCTGTTGTCCCGTCGCTGACGCCATGGAGGATTTGCACGCCCTTGGGTTTCGCGATGGCGAGACGTTTCTTTCATTTCGTAGCTACGGCGAATTGGTCGAGAAACTGGAGGCCGGGCTTGGCTCGCCCGATACGTTGCGCGCCATGGGGAATGCCGCCGCTAAGCTGGCGCACGCCGAGCACACTTGGGCTCATAGAGCGGCGGGCTTGCGGGATGCGTTGTTGCGACGCGTCTAGGTCGGCCAGAGATGCCGGCTAGAGATCAAGGTAACGCCTCAAAGAACGCATCACCTCGGCTTTGCACCTGGATGTTTCCAGATGTGCGCGAAACGCGGTTTGCCTCAACGATGAGGCGAGCCTGGCGCGACGCAGCAGCCGGCGTGACCTAGACTCGCGATCACAAAGAGCGCGCTGGCGCAGGGCGTGCAGATGGTGCTCGAGATAAAATCGCGACAGGTCGAACTGATCTGCGCGCGTGGCGCTTTGAGCTGCTGCTTGGCCAAAGCCGCCCAGCACTTCCGCCGTAAGGGCCTCGGCATCGAGGCGGCGCTTCTGTGGGCGGCCGGAAAAGTTGAAATAGCGATTGTGTTCGAAATTGCCGCCCGTGAGCCAACCGTCGCCGCCAAAGTGATCGTAGATGAACGCGGGTTTTCCCATGGCGATGGCGTAGCTGATGGTTTTGCCAGTGGAAACGATGGCGTCAGCCGAGCTCAAATCGTCAGGCTCGATCAGGCGAACTGTGTGGCCCATACCCAGGCGACGAACGTCAACACCGCGCGATTCCAGCATCGCTGCGCAAGCATCGACTTCAGTCGGCGGATGATTGGACACAAATAAGACAGAGCCGAGTTGGGCTGGAGGCGCGCTGTCCGCGCGGCGCCAGAACGGCGCCGGCGCAGCATTATGGAAAACGTGGATGTCGTGGCGCTTGAGCATCCCGTGGTTCGCCGCAGCGACGGCATCGGCGGTTTCGGCCGAATTGGCGTAGAGGTCCGCCGATAAGGCGCGCGCCAATGCGCCATTCAGGTGTTCGTAGGGCTCAAATGGCGAGAGCGAGGCGAGGACGATATGGGGCAAGCCGTCGCGCGCAGCGCGCGCCCACGTCGCGAGCGGAAGCAGGCTGAGAAGATCATGCTGACACCACACTAGGTCAAAGCTCGGCAGGTCGATGCCGGCGACATCATCCGTTAGCGTCAGCCCCGCGCCATGATCGGCCAAGGGCGCGCCGATGACGTTGGCCGCGAGGGTGACGTCATCGCCCAAGTTCGCTAGCCCGCGTGCAATTTCAAGCGCCACGATCTCGGAGCCGCCGAACCATTTAAAATGATTAGTGAGCACCAGGACGCGCAAACACCTGCCGTTATCGAGCGCCTCTACCATCGAGCGTCCACATTCGGCATCCAGAGGCCGCCGTCCTCAGCATGCGGCGGATCGTACCCGCGCCCCTCGGGGATGGCTTCAAAGGCGGCGTCAGCCTCGTCGGCCAGATAATCGTAGCCCAGCGTTTGCATGCGCTTGTCAGGGTCGAGGAAATTGTAGAGCGCAGCGCGCGCCTGGCGACGCGCGCGCGTGATCATTTTGAGGTGGTAGAGGTTGAAGTTGGTATCGATGAGCCGATGACCGGGAATGAAATAGCTCCATGGCAGATGGAGCTGATCTTTAGGCTGACAGAGCCCGTGTTGCAGCGACAGCAGGCGCGCTTGCCTCTTCTGACCCCAGACGCCGTCGATGCGGTAGACGGTCTCGCCATACATCTCCCGCAGGGCGAACGTGTAGCAGCATGGGCCATCTTCATCCGTAAGCGCACGGATCGCCGGGGCGAGCGCGGTCTCGTATCGTTCGTCGGGGTCAATCGCGAGCGCCCAACGCGCGCCGGTCCCGCGCGCCGCCTCAAGCAGAAGGCGCCGACGGCGGATCTCGTTGCTGAAGACGCTATCAGCGTTGCGGTCGTCGTAGCATACCCAGCCATCGACCATCGGCTCGATGCTGGCCAGCATGGCCGGGACCAAGTGCGCGTCGTAGCGAAAGGAAAAGACGCCGACGATAGTGGGCGCCGCGTCTGACGGCTTCAGATGCGTCGTGATCATTTCCGCGCTCCTGACATGAGCGCGCCGCATGCGTACGAGATGTTGCCAAGTACGATCAGGGGAACGCTGAGCGCCGCGGTCACGCGTTGGCGCGGCTCGATCACGTCCCACATTTCGCGCAAGATCATGCCTGTGCGGGCAAGGGCGTTGCGCCCCACTTCTGACGCGCCAAAGGCGCCCAACGCCCGCCAAGCGCGAGCCATGCGCTTGCCGCGGCTCCATTGTGAGCGAAAGAACGCGCTGATACTCTCTGCACCTTGATGCACCGTTATGATCTCCGGGGCCCAGTGTGGCGCATCGGCCGGCGAGAGCCGCTGATTGAACTCGGTGTCCTCGCCGCTCTCTAAATCTTCGCGGAATAAGCCGTAGGTCGCGAACAGGCCGCGATCGTAGGACACGCCGTAGCGTAGGGCGAAGCTGGGGTTTGCGCGCGGCATGCGTCGGCAGTAGAGGCTCAAATGTGCGGCGAGCGCCACCGGCGCGTAGGGCTTGTGGCAGACCAGCGCGCTGGCGACGGCGCGCGCGCCGGCGCGGTGCCGCATAATGCGATGATCAATCCAACCAGTGTCCGCCATGCAATCGTCTGCCAAGAACGCAACATAGGGTGCTTTTGTTGAGGTGACGCCGACATTTCGGGCCGCGCCTGGATAGAGCCGCGTGTTGATAATGATCAGGCGCACCGCGGCATTCGTGGCCGTGAGCGCCTCTGGTGGTTGGCCCCCGCCGGAGTGGACGATGACGATCTCGGCGCGCCTCCCTTGTGCAAGCAGAGAGTGCACAGCGTCGGTGATCGTCTGACGGGGGCCGTAAGATAAAACGACCACAGCCAGATCCAGATCGTCTGCCGACACGTTTCTTAAGCCCCACCCGCAACAACATGGAGTGTCGCCACATCCGAACTGCGACGCAAGCCGACTGCCCGCTCAGCCCAATCCGGCGCAACCCTGGAGCGGACGCTCTGGTTTATGCACGTGCAAACTTTGCCGGGCATGCATCCATCAACGCCGCCGTAATTCGGTTCTCACGTAGGAGGGCGACCAGCCGATCGAACCTGAAGTCTCCCGGAGGTTTCAACATATACGGGACCACCAGGCCATGGCGGAGTTGGTCATGGTCCTCCAACGTCACATCGGGGCAGAAAGCGCGGTACTGCCAGACGTGGAGGTCACGCGGCTCGGCTGGGTCGTTGCGCTTCAAGCCGAGCAAACGTGTTGCGTTTCCGCGAATGTGCATGGCGTAGAAAAGCTGCATGACCCAGGACACTTGCGACATGTTCAACGGGTCGGCGTAGCGAAAAGGATGCAAGTCGCGGATCAGCAGGCGTCCGTCCGCTGCGCCTTGATACCAGCAATGGCCGATCAGATCGTGGCGGACGGCAAGCGTGAACATGAGATCGCCAATGGTGGTATTCAGCCGCTTCCACTCGTCGATGCTAATACCGGGATACATCATATCAGAATCGGTCCGCAGCCCCGGCTCATGGTCGAACACCGCGAACCACGACGAGAGCCCCGCGCCCGCAACGCGGCCATAGCCGATGCACGGAACGATGTCGTAACCGAGCTCGAGCAGCCTATTGGACATGTTGAATTCGGTGACGGCCTGCTGAAAGGAGGCGCCGCCTTCGAACGCGCCGTCCCAGCCCGACGCCACATCGTCCATCATCCGGCCGTCGAAGTCGAACTGCGCGGCCTTGGGTCCGGTGTTGTGAAAGACGCCAAACTGAATTGGCCCGCCGGCCGCGCCAGCGCCCTTGATCTTGAGCGCGCGCCCGCCGCCGTCCGGATGGGGAATGTGAACGGACCGCGTGCCATCGAGCTTAAGCGCCGGCAGCCGCCCTTCAAACCAAGCGCGCACTGGTTCTTGGCAAGCGTTCGGTACATGGCGAAACTCGACGGCTTCGATACGGTCTTTTGACATCAGAACTGCCCTGTGGTGCGCGGGCCCCCGCGAGATCGGCGGCCAGCATAGGCGTTGAGCGGTTGTCGGCGAAAGGGCTGGTCACAGAGCCTAATCGCTGGCTGCAAATGGCAGCTCTCGGCGAAAACCGCGCCGCATTGCAGGCTATGTGATCTGTCGGATGAGACGCGGCTGGCTCTGAGCGGCCGCGAGAACAGGCGACGCGCTTAGCCTGCCGCTCTCACGCATCAGCGCAAAGTTGCTCCCGGTTGCTTGGAAGGTCCGTTTGCCCGCCGCCGGACGGTTACCGGGGTCGATGATAGTTGGCGGCCACTACAGCTATCTGTTCCTAAACCCCGGCAGCGCGGGCGCGATCACGGTTGATGACGATCTGCACTTTGTCGCGCGTCACCTGCTCGGCGATGGCGTCGCCAACGGCCAAAGTGTCGAAACGGTACCACTGATCCTTCATCAGTGAGGTCGCTATAATCGAGAACGGTTTGCGCATGGTCAACCCGTAGACGACAAACACATAGAGCGCCGTAGCCGCCAATAGATGCGCGATCGCGAGAAGAGGTGAGCCCGCAGTCGGCACTATGACCGGCGCTGCCAATACAGCGATAGCGGCGATGGCGAAAACGGCGAAGCAAATCAGGATGCCGAGCATACGGTAGAGCGTCGTGTTGCGTCGTACTTGGAACATCGTGTTGCGCACGATCATCTCTTCGAGAAAAAGCCGCACGCCAATCCAGTGATAGGCCAGTGTCCACGAAGAGGAGAGTTTTCGAAGTTCATCCTTTTGTGTGTCCGCCAGCTGGGTTTCAGCTTGCAGCGCTTCGCGCTGGGAGACTCGGAACGCATTGTTCAGGCGGGCGAACTCGGTGGTGATGAAGACGTTCAGGCTGAGCGCGTTGGCGCGCTGGATGTGGGTGTACGAAAACCAATAGACGAATGATGCAAAGATGACGCCCAAGCCAACGGCGACACCGCCGACAGCGAGCCGGGTAACTTCTTCCGATGCGGTCGCGCCCATGAACCCCGTGAGCTCAAGCGGCCCGAAGAACAACAGCATGCCGGCGTATGTTGCAATCAGCAAAAAAAGGATGAGTGGGGCCAGCTCGCAGAACAAGGCGCGCGTGTTGTCGTTGGTGATGCGGCGTGCGGAATCAAGCGTGACGAGGAACTGATCTTTTTCGCCAGCATTGTCGAGCCGGCTAACCTGATCGATGAAGTTCTCCTCTACCTGTTCATAGAAGATGTCGTCCGGCGGGAAGAGATTGGCGCGCAATTTGTAGAACTCGCGCGCGCGGTCCGCCATTTGGGCCGCGACTGGCAAATCGTTCGGCCCGAGTGTTGGTTCATCGCTGTCGGGACAGGTGAAGATTTTGAAGAACACGCCGTGGCGGACGTCGACTAAGTCTGGCGGTCTGACCGCGCGCCCGACACCGCCTAGGGCAGGCGCTGCGGCAGTGTGCTCGGCGCCGCGTGCACGCCCAGCTATTCGGCTGATGAGCATAAATGGCAGCCGCACCGGCAGCAGCAGCAGCATCAAAATACGTACAAGCAGCATGGCCAGCCTCCCCCGAAACTTACCGTACCGTAATCGTTAACGTGCGTTTCATTGATAGCAAGGGAAACCTGCCTCCGCGCCTTGAACGCCGCGTCTCAATCGCCGAAGCAACGCTCGCTTGTCGGCGGAATTCGGCTCAACGCTGGTGATCGCCAGGTCGCTTTAGAGCAGCTGGGTGTGAGCACGCTGGCGCGGATACTTGGCTCTTTGGTGTGCCTTCTTGCGGGCCCGCACTAGTCGCGGATTGATCGAGTTGCCGAGCCCTAACTCGGCGCCGAGTTGCTTCGTCTGCCGGCAGCTCTTGCTTTCTTCTCCGCGGCGCTTCGGAGCGCGCGCGGTCCTGATGAAGCGCTGGCCCAGGCGACGAATTGGGTAATGCTGTCGACTTGGTCGTCGTGCTTGCCGTGACCGAACAATACCATCTCGCGCTTGAGCTCATCCATAAAGGGCGCCTGCGCAGGAAACTGAAATTCACCTTGCTCAAAGCGTACTGTCTGAGTCGCGAGGCGCACCTCCTTTGCCACCCGCGGTGTGTAGCCCACAACCCGCCACGGCGGATCGTGGCGGGGTCTGGTCGCGGTGCGGATATCTCTCCGCAGATGTTGAGTGAGCGGGATCCCGCTGCTGCTTTCCTCGATAAGGACGAGCTGCGCGTTCCAGAGCTTCCTGTGCGCGTGCGCGAGTTCATAGAGGGCGGGGTATTCCCACCGTCCTCGGACCACATCCAGCAGCTTCCATGCGCACTGGTGAAAGCCCCACGTCGAACACGCGGAATAGTCATTGTTGGGGTTGGTTTTTGCCGCCGTATCCCAGCTTTGAACGACGAGGTCGCACTCCCCCGGTCCTGGGCGCTCATCGAAGAACCGGATCGACGACCACCTGAAACTATCAGAGTGGCCAGAAGCGGGGTCTTGGAGGTATTGCGCCGCAAAGTTCGCCGCGCCCATGTTTATTCTAAGATCGTCAAGTTCGGCCTGTGACTCGCGGGTAGGGTTCAGCACCTCGCCAGGTTCGACGACCTTGGTTTGCCTAAAACCCAGCGCATAGGTCCGCTCGACCGGCGCGATCGAAGGGAGATTGAGGTGGAAGAAGCCTCCTTTCTCCAGAAGGTAGCCAGGCAGGTCGTCTTCGTGGAGGCGCTGCTGCACAACGATGATGCGGCCGTCGCGCTTGTCGTTGAGGCGCGAGTAGAGCGTGCCTTCGTAGAAGTCTTTGACCTGCTGGCGCTCGGCGGCTGAGCGACAATCGTCGGCCTTCATGATGTCATCGACGATGATGATGTCGGCGCCAAAGCCAGTGAGCGCGCCGCCACGCGAGACCGCGCGGCGGCCGCCGTTTTGGTTGGTGAGGAACTCAAGCTCGTTGTCCTGCAGCCGCGCCTCGACGTGCGGAAAGAGCCGCCGGTAAAGTGGCGATTGCATCACGGTGCGAAAATCACGCGCGGTCCGGCGGGCGAGAGCATCGCCATAGCTTGCCACCAGGAATTTGAGGTCCGGTCTTTTTCCTAGCGCCCAGGCGCAGAACGCCACCGACGAACAGATTGTCTTGAGGTGGCGCGGCGGCACCGTGATCAAAAGTCGCCGCGTACGCCCTGCGTAGACCTCGCCCAAGGCGTGGGTCATAGCCTCGACATGCCAAGCGGGGGCCAGCGCCGTACCGGGATGAAGCAGCTCAAAAGTTTTGCGGGTGAAGGCGGTGAGGTCGCGTCGAAGAACGCCGTCCAGGTGCTCACTGGTCAACCCGGTCATGAGCTTTCGTCCTCCTCGAAGGCACCGCGGGCGCGTCTGAAGAAGTCCGCAAGGATGGCCTCATCGTTGGCGCTAAGCGCCTCGGGCGGCGATTGCCCCGGGGAGGGCATCGCGGCCTCGCGCTGACGGTCGAAGCGCATCTCGTTCAAGAAATCGCGTCGGGCTTTGTGATCACCCTTGATGGCGTTTATGACCATCTGCTCAGCGACCGCTTCGCTGCCGCTCATCCGCACCTTCTTGCCGCCGACGCCGATCGTGCGCCGCCGGCTGGCCGCCTCGGCCATGATGGTGGACCAATTCTTCGAACCCTTCGGGCGGCCTTTTATGTTGCCGGACTCGTTCGGTTTGAATTGGCTATGTTTGGGCGGTCGTTTGTAACCCACCTTGTACGGTTGCTCGAGATCCTCGCCGCCCTCCGTCACTTGTTGGGGCGGGGGTGCTGAGGCTAAGCCGCGCTTTTGCCTGACACGAATTGTGATCTTCGGCTTTTCGTCTGGGGTGTCAGACATCGGCTGGCTCCGGACGGCGGCGAGCGCGTACTGAGATCGGCGGGGGCTGGGCCGGAGCGGCCGAGACGGCTTCGCCGAAGCGCTGCCCCGTAGAGGTCGACACCGCTTCGCCCGTTTCGTCCTGCCAACGCCGAACTATCGCATCGACGTAGAGGGGATCGAGTTCAATCGCGCGGGCAACGCGGCCCGTGCGCTCAGCGGCGATCAACGTCGCCCCGCCGCCACAAAACGGATCAAGCACGATCTCGCCGCGGGCGGTGCAGTCGAGCAGCGCGTCCGCAACCAGCGCCACCGGTTTGGGCGTGGGATGTCGAGCGAGCTCAGTGCGCCCCTCGGCGCTCATATTCGCGCCCGGGTAATTCCAGACGTTGCTGCGGTTACGCCCGTGGCGGCCGAGCTCGATATTGTTGCGGTGCGCAGTCTTGCCCTTGCGCATTACGAACACGAGTTCGTGCTGCGAGCGGTAAAAGCTGCCCATGCCGCCCATGCCCTTGTCCCAGACACAAACGTTGATGAGGTCGAGCGTGCTTGCCGCGCGCGCGGCGTCGAGCTCACCGAGGTGGCGCCAATCCATGCACGCAAAGATGACGCCGCCGTCCTTGGTGACGGAGGCCATGCCGGCGAGCGCGTTCGACAGGAACGTCGTGAACTGGTTCGTCGACATTTCGCCAGCGGCCATGACGAACTCGCGGCTGCCAGGGCGGGTGCGCACGTGCCCGTTGATCGCGACGTTGTAGGGTGGGTCCGTGAACACAGCGTCTGCGACATCGCCGCCCATAACCGTGCGATAGGTTTGCTGCAGCGTGGCGTCGCCGCAAAGGAGCCGGTGTGAACCAAGCTGCCAGATCTGGCCCGGCTTGGTAACGGGCGGGCCGTCTGCGATTTCGGGCTGTTCTTCGGCTTCGTTGCCCGTGTCGATTGTCAGCGCTTCGATCTCAAGCGTGCTAAATCCCGTGATCTCGAGTTCGAAATCAGAGCCGAGTAGCGACAGCTCCTTAAGCTCAAGCGCCAGGATTTCTTTCGACCAGCCGGCCAACTCGGCGATGCGGTTGTCGGCGAGAACGTACGCGCGTTTTTCCTCGGGCGAGAGATGGTCCAACCGAAGCGTCGGCACTTCGGTGAGGCCTGCTTGCTGCGCCGCGGCTAGTCGAGCTCGGCCGGCGAGCACAACGCCGGCTTCATCGACCAAGATGGGAGTGACAAACCCGAACTGGCGGATGCTGGCGACGAGCGCGCGCATTTGCTTGTCGGAATGGGTTCGGGCGGCACGGCCCTCTAGGCGGAGAGCGGATATGGATTGGCGCACGACCTTAAGGTCGAGCGCCCGCGGCAGGCGCGGCGTCATGACATCCTCTTTTGGCGCTACGCAAATGCGCAGCGACTGGCTGGGTGGGGCCAGGTGCGCAACGTCATCGACGTCCCAGCTGGCTATGTGGGGGAGGCCTGGCGACCAAAGGCCAAGTTCAAAAGGTCGCGCCAAAAGAGCCGTCTAGCGGATCTGAATCAGGGGGTGCCTAGGGGGTGCCTGCGGGGGGGTGTCTAATAAGCTGCCAAAGAACGCATCTAGCGCGTCCACTGACAAAGTGGGGAGTGTCGGGATTTGGACAAGGGAGTACGCCAAGGCCGTACGACCCTCGCTGTTAAGCTCTGAAAATTCCCTGTTATGCGCATAGGGATCTAAGGCTGCTCTGTGCATTGAGCGCTTGGTTGGACTTAACTTTTTGAACGGTGCTCGGCCCCGACACTCTCGGGGAAGCGTCGAAATCCCTGTAATTTCCCATTGAAACAGGGAATTTCGAGCGTCGCGGTTGGAGTTCGGAAAAGCCCGAATGCTAGGATGAAAGATCTGCTTCTGCTGCCGCGGCGGCCGCCTCTGCCAGCGCCAACGATGAAGTGAGCCCTGGGCTTTCGATGCCGAAGAGGTTGATGAGGCCGGGGAGGCGGTGAATTTCCGCGGCGTCGATGCGGAAGTCTGCGGCCGCTTGGCCGGGGCCGGAAAGTTTGGGGCGGCAGCCGGCGTAATCTGGGGTGAGGACGTTTGCCGGCATGGCCGGCCAGTAGCGGCGGATGACGTCGTAGAAGCCGTCGGCGCGGCGGATATCGACGCTGTAATCGACGTTGGCTGGATCGTGCTGGTCGAGCCATTCGACGTCCGGGCCGAAGCGCATGCGGCCGGCAAGATCGAGCGTCAGGTGGACGCCGAGACCGCCATCGACCGGGGCCGGATAGATAAGACGCGTGAAGGCCGGGCGGCTGGCGCAGGCGAAGTATGAGCCTTTGGCGAGGATCAGTGGTGGGATCGACTCGCTTGGCATGCCTTCGATCAGGCTAGCGACGTGTTGCGCGCCGAGGCCGGCGGAGTTGACGAGGATGCGACAGCGAATGGTCGAGGGCGTCCCGCCGCCAATGTCGAGTTCAAAGCCGCCGGTATTGATAGCGCGGCCTCGGATCAGCGGCGCGTTGAGCACGACGGCGCCGCCGTGTTCTTCGATTTGACCTTGCAGCGCCAGCATGTAGCCGTGGCTGTCGATGATGCCGGTCTCGGCGGAGTTCAGCGCGGAGACGCAAGATAGGTTGGGCTCCAGCGCAATCGCTTCGGCGCCGGTGAGCAGCGAGACGTTCTCGACATCGTTTTCCAGCGCGCGTTGATGCAGCGCGGCGATCTGCTTTTCTTCGGCTGCGCTGGTGGCGACGATGAGTTTGCCGCACTTCTTGTGCGCGACGCCGCGCTTGGCGAGATAATCGTAAAGCTTGCGCCGGCCGCGCACGCACATCGTGTGTTTGAGGCTGTTGGTTGGGTAGTAGAGGCCGGCGTGGATCACCTCGCTGTTGCGTGAAGATGTGCCCGAGCCGATGCAATTAGCGGCCTCCAGCACGATGACTTCATTGCCACGACGCGCCAGTTCGGCGGCGCACGCGAGGCCAACCGCGCCCGCGCCGATGATGACGGCGTCAATCTGGTAAATGTCGGCGGACATACGCGTGCGAGACTAGCGTCGGCCTGTTGCGCCGCACACCGTTTTCATGCGCCGCGCGTGGATTAACCACCCGCCTTTGCAAACTCGCGCACGGCGTTGGCAATTTTGGTTTGCGTCTGACCGTCGAGATAGGGGTGCATCGGCAGCGCCAGGACGCGATGGCAGATATCTTCGCTGACCTTCATGCCGCCCGCGCCGATCGGGTAGCTCGCATACGCCGTCTGCTTGTGCAGCGGCTTGGGATAGTATTGCGCTGTCGGCACGCCAGCTTCGCGCAGATGCGCGGCGAGCTTGTCTCGCTCCGGATGCTCGATCACGTATTGAGCCCAGGTGGAAACGCCGCCATCGATCACCTTCGGCACAGTTACCAGGCCTTCCAGCATTTGCGCGTAGCGATCTGCGACTTCGTTCCGCGCGCGGATTTCGTCAGCGAAGATGGCGAGTTTTTCGATCAGAATCGCGGCTTGGATGGTGTCGAGGCGCGAGTTCATGCCGATGCGGGCGCAATTGTATTTGTCGTCGCCACTCGCGCCGTGGAACGCGATGGAACGCATCAGCGTCGTCTCCGCGTCATCGTTCGAGAGCGTCGCGCCGCCGTCGCCGTAGCAGCCGAGGGGTTTCGCCGGAAAGAACGAGGTCGTCGCCGCATCGGCCCAATGCATCGGGTGCTTGCCGTTCAGAGTGCAGCCATAACCTTGCGCGCTATCGGCGATCAGCTTCAGCCCTTCGCGTTTGCAGATCGCGGCGATCGCCGGATAGTCCGCCGGCTGGCCGAAGAGATCGACGGCGATGACGACCTTGGGCTTCAGTTTGCCGTCTTTCTTCACGCCCGCGATCGCGGCTTCGAGCGAAGCGGGATCCATGTTGTAGGTGTCCGGAAGCACGTCAACGAACACCGGCGTCGCTTCCACCCACGGCACGATCTCCGCCGTCGCCGCGAAAGTGAAGGACGGGCAGAAGACTGCATCGCCCTTGCCGACGCCCCACGCCCAGAGCGGCAGCACCAGCGCATCGGTGCCGTTGGCGTTGGCGATGCAGTGCTTCGCGCCGCCGAACTCGGCGAGCTGCGCTTCGAGTGCCTTCACTTCCGGGCCAAAGATGAAGGCGCCGTGCGCCAGCACGCGGGCGATGGCGGCATCGATTTTATCGGCGATGCGGGCGCGTTGGGCTTGCAGATCGATGAACGGAATCATGGGTGTCTCTGAGTTCAGAATTATGAGTGTGAAGGGAAGCCGGAGGCTTGATCCACCGCAAGCGCAAGCTCCAGAACGGCGAGCGCTTCCTCCCCGGTGACGACGGGGCGCGGGCCGACGCCGAGCACAGCGTCAATAAACGCCGCGACATTGGCGCCGAGCGGATCGCTGCCGATGCGGGTTTCGGCGAAGGCGGCGTTGAGCGGGAAGTTGGTTGTGTTATCGAACGTACGAGCGAGGAAATCGATTCTCACTTCGCCGCTCGGATAAACGGCGCGCATGGTGCGGCGGCGCTCCGGCGCGATGCGGCTTGAGGTGAAAACGGTTTGCGTGTCGTCGAAGCTGATGCGCGCTTCGATTTCGTCCGCCGCTTTGCCGTGTTCGGCGCGCGCTTTGGCTTCCACACGATCGGCTTTCACACCCAGAATTTTTAGCGCCAGGTCGAGATCGTGGACGGTAAGGTCGAGTGTGACTGAAACATCGGCGCTGCGCCCGGTCCACGGGCCCTCGCGGACGCTTTCGATCAGGCTTGGTTTTTCCGGCGTATCGAGCAGCCCCATCGCTTCGAATACCAAGCGCTCCTGGTGGCCGCAGGCGAGGATGAGCTTTTTCTCAGCCGCCGCACGCACCAACTCAGCGCCATCTTTCGCATCGGTCGCAAGCGGCTTTTCAATCAGCGCATGCTTGCCGGCTTTCAGCGCTGGCAGCGCCGCGCCTGCGTGCAGCGACGGTGGCGAGGCGATAGTGATGATGTCGATCTCAGCGAGCAACGCATCGAGCGTGTTGAACGCTTTGGCGCCATGCGTATCGGCCAACTGGCCCGCGCGTTCATCGTCCGGATCGAACACACCGACGAACTGCACGCGAGCGTCTTCGGCATATTTGCGTGCGTGGATGCGCCCGAAGGCGCCCGCGCCGACGACGCCGGCTTTGAGCTTGCTCATTCGACCGTCACCGATTTTGCGAGGTTCCGCGGCTGGTCAACGTCCGTGCCCTTATGGACGGCGGTGAAGTAGGCCAGGAGTTGGATCGGGATCGAGTAGACGAGCGGCGCGATGAACGGATCGCAGGCCGGTGTGAAGATTATGTGCTGGGCGATGTCGGCCACTTCGGCCGCGCCCCGGGCGTCGGTGATTACCACGAGCTTGCCGCCGCGTGCATTCACTTCCTGCATGTTGGAGAGGGTTTTCTCAAACAGCGCATCGTGCGGCGCGACGACGACTACCGGGGTGTGCTCATCGATCAGCGCAATCGGGCCGTGCTTCAACTCGCCTGCGGCATAGCCTTCGGCGTGGATGTAGGAAATTTCCTTCAGCTTCAGCGCGCCTTCGAGCGCGATCGGATAGTGCACGCCGCGGCCGAGATAGAGCACGTCGCGCGCCTTGCTGAGCTCGAGTGCGATTTTCTCGATTTCGGGCTCGGCGTTGAGCGCATCCGCGATGAGGCGCGGCGTTTCCATCAGTGTGCGGACAAGACGGCTTTCCTCTTTCGCATCGACGGCGCCGCGCGCACGGCCAACGGCGATGGTCAGGGCCGCGAGCGCTGAAAGTTGGGCTGTGAAAGCCTTTGTCGATGCGACACCGATTTCTGGGCCGGCGAGCGTTGGGAGGCGCGCATCCGCTTCGCGCCAAATCGTCGACTCTGGCACGTTGACGACCGCCAACGTTTTGAGCCCGTTTTCCTTGCAGTAGCGCAGCGCCGCCAGCGTGTCGGCGGTTTCGCCAGATTGCGAGACGAAGACGCCAAACGCGTTTTTGCCGAACGCCGGTTTGCGGTAGCGGAATTCCGAAGCGATGTCGGTTTCGACGCTGAGGCCAGCGATCTGCTCGAGCCAATATTCGGCGACGCGACCGGCATAGTGCGCGGTGCCGCAGCCGATGATGACGGCGCTTTCAGCGTTCAGATCGACTCCGCCGAAGTCCGGCATCTCGATGCGTTCTTCGAAGGCGTTCACGTAGCGTGTGATGGTGCGGCCGGTTGTTTCCGGCTGCTCGTAGATTTCCTTCTGCATGAAGTGGCGATGGTTGCCCTTCTCAACGGCTGCAGCGCCGCCGGCGAAGATGTGGACTTTGCGCTCGGCTTCCTTGCCGCTCGCGTCCAGCACTTTGACGCTCGTGCGCGAAAGCACCGCGATATCGCCTTCGTCGAGGAACATGACGCGGGTCGTGAACGGCGAGACGGCGATCGCGTCCGAGCCCAAGAACATCTCACCGTCGCCAATGCCGACTGCGAGCGGGCTGCCTTTGCGGGCGCCGATCAGCACGTCTTCATGGCCGGCGAACAGCACGGCGATACCGAACGCGCCGTCGAGGCGGCGCACGGCCAAGATGGCGGCTTGTTCGGGCGATTGGCCTTTGTCGAGATAGTCGGTGATCAGGTGGGCGATGACTTCGCTATCCGTTTCGGAGGCGAACTTGTGGCCGCCCTTGGCCAGCTCTTCGCGCAGGGCGCGGAAATTCTCGATGATGCCGTTGTGGACAATGGCGACCTTATCGGTGGCGTGCGGGTGGGCGTTGCCGGTGGTCGGCGCGCCATGGGTGGCCCAGCGGGTGTGGCCGATGCCGGTGATGCCGGCCAGCGGCTCTTCCGCCAGCACGCGTTCCAGGTTGGCGAGTTTGCCGGCGGCGCGGCGGCGCTTGATCTGGCCATTCTCAAGCGTCGCAACGCCGGCGCTGTCGTAGCCGCGATATTCCAGGCGCTTCAGCGCTTCCACCAGCCGGGGCGCGGCGGGGGCGTTGCCAAGAATGCCGATAATTCCACACATGCAGTCGTTCTCACAAAGCCCGCGTCATCCTGGGGCTCGGCGTGGCCGAGAACCCAGGACCCAGGGGCGAGCCCTGGGATGACGGAAGGTGGAAATGTCCCGGCGCCCTCATGCACGCCAGGCCATTGATTTGCACCTCAATTAGTCTTTCAACATGCGACGGTTTCCAGGACGGTGCGAGTATGACGCGAGCTTATTTCGGGACGGACGGCATTCGGGGCACGGCTAACCGCTTCCCTATGACGCCGGAAGTGGCCCTGCGCGTCGGCCTTGCCGCTGGCAAGCGCTTCATGTCGCACGATGACCGCCGCCATCTGGTGGTGATTGGCAAGGACACGCGGCTCTCCGGCTACATGCTGGAGCCGGCGCTGACGGCCGGGTTCACGGCGGCCGGGATGGATGTCGTGCTGTTTGGCCCGCTGCCCACGCCTGCAGTGGCGATGTTGACGCGCTCGTTGCGGGCCGATTTGGGCGTGATGCTCTCGGCCAGTCACAACAAGTTCGCCGATAACGGCATCAAGTTGTTTGGGCCGGACGGCTACAAACTCTCCGACGACGCCGAGACCGAGATCGAGCAGCTGATGGACAAAAAGCTCGACGAGCATTTGGCCGATCCGGCCAAGCTCGGCCGCGCTCGCCGTATTGACGATGCGCAGGCGCGTTATGTCGAGATCGTCAAAGCGACATTCCCAAAGCGGCTGACGCTGAAGGGCCTGCGCATCGTGATCGATGCCGCCAATGGCGCAGCCTACAAAGTCGCGCCGGTCGCGCTCTATGAGCTTGGCGCCGAGGTGATCAAGATTGGCGTCGAGCCGAACGGCGAGAATATCAACGAGGAAGTCGGCTCCACCGATACGCGCGCGCTGCGCGCCAAAGTGCTGGAGACGCGCGCTGATCTTGGCATCGCGCTCGATGGCGATGCCGATCGCGTCGCGATTGTGGATGAAAAGGGCCACCTTATCGATGGCGACCAGCTCATGGCGCTGATCGCCAAGAGCTGGAAAGAGGCCGGCACGCTGAAGAAGCCAGGTATCGTCGCCACGGTGATGAGCAATCTGGGGCTCGAGCGCTATCTGGAAAGCCTAAAGCTGAAGCTCGAGCGCACGGGCGTGGGTGATCGCTACGTTGTCGAGCAGATGCGCGCCAAGGGCTACAATGTCGGCGGCGAGCAGAGCGGCCACATCATCCTCAGCGATTTCTCGACCACGGGCGATGGCCTGCTCGCGGCGCTGCAGGTGCTGGCGGTGATCGTGCAAAGCGGAAAGCCGGCGAGCGAAGTGTTGAAGCTGTTCGAGCCGGCCCCGCAAATTCTGGAAAACGTCCGCTACGAAAAGGGCAAGCCCGATCCGATGCAGGCGGCCACGGTGAAAGACGCGATCAAGGCGGCCGAAGCGGCTTTGGTCGGCAAGGGGCGCCTGCTGGTGCGCAAGAGCGGAACCGAACCTTTGGTGCGGATCATGGCCGAAGGCGACGATGAGAAGCTCGTGCGCCAGGTCGTAGGCGATGTGAAGACGGCTGTGGTGGCGGCGGCGAAGGCGGCCTAGCGGAACGAAGCAACGCCGGCGCCGTTAGCCGGTATGAGCTACCGAATCGAATATCTCACCGAAACCACAGACGAGGGCACCGTCTGCCATTCGATGCAGTCGAGCGGCGGCGATCTCGACGCTGTAGAGCGCGAGGCATTTGCTAATGCCGATATGGCCAAGGACCGCTACGGCGCGACCGGGTTTCAGATCAGGCATATGAATGCTGTCGATAAGGTCGTCGCGATCGCCGAATTCGACTAGCGCGGCCCCCCCCCCCTCGGGGAGCCTAAACCATCCCCCCGGACCTGACACAGATTGGCGCCAAATTGACGCCGCTATTCAAGTGCCGCTCAGCTTGGCCCCGCTAGTTTCCTCGTCATCGGGGCGACGAGGGCCGCTCCCGCAGAGTTAGCAGGAGCAAGTATCATGAAGCGTTTCCTTATCGCCGTCAGCGCCGCGGCTCTCATGACCACCATGAGCATCGGCGCCGCCTCGGCCCAAAACCGCACCGTGATCAGCCAGTACGGCCGCGATAACGGTGTCGCCGCCTCCCAACAAGGTACGCGCAACGAAGGCCGCGTCGAACAAAACGGCCGTTCGCATTACGCTCGTGCGGTTCAATCGGGCCGGGATAACTTCCTGCGGATGAACCAGGGCGGAACGCGCAACAGCGCCACGACCGAGCAGGCGGGTAACAACAACCTCGCCGTCACCGGTCAGGAAGGCCGCCGCCTCGACGCTGCGATCTACCAATCGGGTAACGGCAACATTTCGGGCATCGCCCAGATCGGCAACGGCTCCATCGCCACCACCGATCAGGCAGGCCGCAACAACACCACGGGCGTGATCCAAGTTGGCAACAACCAAGATGCGAGCGTCGTGCAACGCGGCACCGGCAACATCTCGGTCGTCATCCAAGGTGGCCCGTAACAGGTCGGAGCTAAGTTTGGAGGGGCGCCTCGCGCCCCTCCGTTCTCCTCGGGAGTAATGGCAATGCGTCGTCTTTTAGTCACCACAGCGCTGTTCGGCATTATCGCCGCCTGTGCTGCTGCAAGCGAACCTGCAACCCCTGCAGCGCTTTCAGAACAACCCGTCGTGCAAACGGCCGAGTTGGCCGGGGCGATCGACGCAGCGCCTGCCGCGTATGCGCCAGCTCCGTCAACATCCTACACGCCAGCATCGTATGCGGACGATATTTCGTGCGACATCGATGTGCGCCGCACCCGCGGTGGTGTCGCCCTCGAAGCCCAAGCCTTTGGCTTCGATTCACGAGACGCGCTTGAGTACGACTTTGTCGTCACCAAGAGCGGCCCGGGTGGCGACTCGGACATCCAACAAGGCGGTGAAATCAGCGAGTCTTCGCTTGGCGCCGTCGAACTTAATATGGCTTCCCGCGACCGTTATCGCGCCCGTCTGGTGGTGAGCGATGCGCAAGGCGAAGTCTGCAGAACTGAGGTGCGGTCATGAAAAAGTTCTTTGTCGGTGCAGCTGCAGCCATGATGGCGTTCAGCATGATGCCTACCACGGCGTCTGCGCAGAGCTACCTCCTCCGCCCGAACCGCGTCACCGTTGAGCAGCACGGCAACAACAACGGCGCTGCTGTAGCGCAGAATGGCCGGGCAAATGTCGGCGGCGTTATCCAGCGCGGCAACGGCCAAACCGGCATCGTGCAGCAGACTGGAAACAACAACGTCGGCGGCGTCAATCAGCGCGGCAATAACAACACCGGCACGCTGGTGCAGGATGGAAACAACAACGCCGGCTGCCTGCTCCAACGCGGCAACAATCTGAACGGCGAAGTCTATCAGAACGGCAACGACCGCGGCATTTACCTGCAGACCAACAGGACTGCGATGGTCTTGCCAGCGGGCCGGATGATGGTTCGGGCTTGCGCCGGCGGCTAATCGACAGCGCGCTTGGGTCTTTGCGGACCCAGGCGCGTTTCTCTTAGCGCAAACGCTTCAGCCACGCAGTGGTGCTGGCGTCGGCATTGGCCGGCGCCGCGCCGCCTTCGAGCGCTGGGAGTAGTGCGTTGGCCATTTCCTTGCCGAGCTCGACGCCCCATTGGTCGAACGGATTGACGCCGGCGAGGACGGCCTGCGCAAACGTGCGATGCTCATAAAATGCCAATAGGGCGCCCAGCGCTTCGGGCGACAGAGCATCAATCGACATCATCGTCGAAGCGCGATTGCCTGGGAACGCGCGATGCGGGCCAAGCCGTTCAGCCTCGGCGGCACTCACGCCCTTCGTCAGCATTTCTGCCTTTGCCTGCGCTTCGCTCTTGCCGGCCATCAGCGCTTGCGCCTGAGCGAGCGCGTTGGCGAAGACCTTGGCGCGGTGCGAGGGCGGGCCTTCTTGCGCGCCAGCGTTGACGATGAATTCGACCGGGATTTCCTGGACGCCCTGGTGCAGCAATTGGAAGAACGAGTGCTGCGCATTCGTGCCGGCCGCGCCCCAGGTGACGGCGCAGGCGGAGCGTTCGAGAGCTTCGCCGTCACGCGTCACGCGCTTGCCGTTGGATTCCATTTCAAGCTGCTGCAGCCATGCGGGAAGCAGGCGGAGCCGTTCGGCGTACGGGATCGCGGCATAGGAGCCGTGTCCAAGCGCTTCGCGGTTCCAGGTCTGTATGGCGGCTGAAAGCGCGGGAAGGTTCGCCAAAAACGGCGCGTCGCGGAAGTGCGCGTCCATTTCGGCGGCGCCCGCAAGCAGCCGCTCGAACGCATTGTTCTTGAGAGCCAGCGCACACACGAGACTGACGCTCGACCACAGCGAATAGCGCCCGCCGACCCAGTCCCAGAACGCAAACACGTTCTCCGCTGGTACGCCCCAGGCGATCGCCTTCTCAGGCGCCGCCGTCGCGGCGGCGAGATGCGCCGGGCCCCAGGCGCGGACAAACTCGGCGTTGGCGAGTGTTTCCTGCGTGGTGAAGGTTTTTGAGACGACGATCAGCAGCGTGCGTTTCGGGTCGAGGCCCTCGATCGCGTCGGCGACATCCGCGCCATCGACATTGGCGGCGAAGCGCACTTGCAGACCGGCATGCGTCAGCGGCCGCAGCGCGTCCATGACCAGACGCGGGCCGAGATCGGAGCCGCCGATGCCGAGATGCACGATGGCGTCGATCTGCGGCCGGATACGCGTTGCGAACGCGGCCATTTGCGCGCGCACGGCTTTGACCTCGGCCGGCGCATCTGGCGCACGCAGGCGCCAGTGCATGGCGGCGCGGCGTTCGGTGTTGTTGACGATCTCGCCCGCGAACATCTTGGCGCGCAAGCCGTCGAAATCCGCCACCTGCGCCACTGCGCCGAGCGAGGCGAGGGCGGCGCTATCGATGCGCTGCTTGGAAAAGTCCGCGATCAGGTGGGGCGCTTCGAAGGTTAACGCGGCCACGCGTTTCGGGTCGGCGAACAAATCCTGGAGCTTCACATTCGCCAGCCGCGCGGCTTCGCGCGCGACATTGGCCCAGGCTTGCTTTGTGGCGGCGAAAGATGTGGCGTTCATGGGGGCTAGGCTCTAACAGGACGCGGGCATGGCGACAATTCTTGTCACTGGCGGCGCCGGCTATGTCGGCTCGCACTGCTGCCTGGCGCTGAAGCGCGCCGGGCATGACGTCGTCGTTTACGATAATCTGTTCAACGGCCACGAGCGCTTTGTGAAATGGGGGCCGTTCGAGCGCGGCGATATTCGCGATAAAGCGCGGCTGACCGAGGTGTTCGCCCGTCACAAGCCGGACGCGGTCCTCCACTGCGCGGCTTTGATCGAAGTTGGTGAGTCGGTGAAGTTTCCCGATCGCTTCTACGATAATAACGTCACCGGCGCTTTGGTGCTGCTCGATGTGATGCGCGAGCAGGGCGTCGGCGCGTTCGTGTTTTCCTCGACTTGCGCCACTTATGGCGAGCCGCAGCGTCTGCCGATGGACGAGACGCATCCGCAGCTCCCGGTCAGCCCCTATGGCTGGACCAAGCTGATGATCGAGCGCGCCAGCGGTGACATGGCGGCGGCGTACGGGCTGAAGTTCGCGCACCTGCGCTACTTCAACGCCGCCGGCGCTTGCCCGGATGAAGGCATTGGCGAGCACCACGAACCAGAGACTCACGCCATCCCGTTGGCGCTGTTCACGCTGTTAGGCCGGCGCAAGGGCTTCAAGATTTTCGGCCAGGACTGGGACACGCGCGACGGCTCGTGCCTCCGCGATTACGTGCACACGCTGGATCTCGCCGATGCGCACGTGCGCGCGGTGGAGCGCTTGCTTGGCGGTGGCGGCAGCTTGGCGACCAATCTTGGCACTGGCGACGGCGTCACCGTGCTGGAACTTCTGGCGGCGATCGAGCGCGTCACTGGCAAGCGCGTGCCAGCGTCACCCGCGCCGCGCCGCGATGGCGATGCGCCGGCTTTGGTGGCCGATACCGCATTGGTGAAGCGCGAGCTGGGTTGGACGGCGCAGCGGAGCGTCGATCAGATCATCGCCGATGCTTGGCGCTGGCACGCGGATGTCGAGCCTACGTTGTTCGTTTGACCATGCGCCACGTTCGACGCATCATTGAGCCTATGAGCAATTGGTCCCAGCACGTGGTGCTGGACGTTGAGGCGGACGGGCCATGCCCGGGCCTTTACAACATGATTTCCTTCGGCCTCGTGTCCGTCGCAAATCCCGCATTGAGCTATCGCGGCGAAGTCGCCCCAATTCTCCAGCACGCTGGCCTTGAAGCGGCGCGCAACATTGTCGGTGTTTCGTTCGAGCAGCAGAAGACTTACCGTGGCCCTGAAGAGGTGATGGCTGAGGCGCGCGATTGGCTCACCGTTCTGGCGGGCCATCGGCGCGTCGTGATCTGGTCGGATAACCCAGCCTTCGATTGGCAATACTGGAATTGGTACTGCCACCGCTATCTCGGCGAAAATCCCGCCGGCTTCAGCGCGCGCCGGATCGGCGATATGGACGCGGGCCGCCTCGGTGAGCCATTCAACACCAATTCGTGGAAGTCACAGCGGCAGACGCCGCACACGCATGACCCGGTCGACGATGCGCGCGGCAACGCCGAAGCGCTGCGCTGGATCCTGAGTGAGATGGGCGTGCCGGTCGATTAAGCGCGGCCGACGCTCACGTATTTGAAGCCCTTCGCGCGCATTTCATCGGGGCGATAGATGTTGCGCAGGTCGATCACGGTTGGGGACTTCAGCGCGTCCTTGATCCGGTCAAGATCGAGCGCACGGAACTGATCCCATTCGGTGATGATCACGACCGCATCGGCGTTTTGCACGCAATCGTAGGGGCCGGTCGCGAACGAGACGTCCTTCAGCATGTGCTTGGCTTCGTTCATGCCTTCGGGATCGAACGCGCGGATTTTCGCGCCTTCGTCCTGCAGCGCCGGTACGATATCGAGCGCGGGCGCGTCGCGCATGTCGTCGGTGTTCGGCTTGAAGGTGAGGCCGAGGATGGCGATGGTCTTGCCCTTTAGATCTCCGCCGACAGCGTCGATGATTTTCTGAGCCATCTTTTGCTTGCGCGCCGAATTCACACGCACGGTCGCTTCAATGAGTTCGATCGGCGCGTTGTTGTCGCGCGCGGTTTTCATCAGCGCGAGCGTGTCTTTCGGGAAGCACGAGCCGCCATAGCCAGGGCCGGCGTTCAGGAATTTACGGCCGATGCGGTTGTCGAGGCCGATGCCTTTGGCGACTTCCTGCACGTTGGCGCCGACCGCTTCGCAGAGATCGGCGATTTCGTTGATGAAGGTGATCTTCATCGCCAGGAAGCCGTTACCGGCATATTTGATCAATTCGGATGTGCGGCGCTCGGTGAACACGATCGGCGTTTCGTTAAGCGAGAGCGGGCGATAGAGCTGGCGCATCACTTCGCGCGCGCGCTCGTCATTGGTGCCGACGACGACGCGGTCCGGGCGCTTAAAGTCGTTGATCGCAGCGCCTTCGCGCAGGAATTCCGGGTTGGAGACGACGGCGAAATCGGCGCCTGGGTTCGTCTTCTTGATGATGGCTTCGACCTCATCGCCGGTGCCCACCGGCACCGTCGATTTGTTCACGACCACCGTGTAGCCGTTCATCAGGCCGGCGATTTCTTCGGCGGCGGCATAGACGTAGGAAAGATCAGCGTGGCCATCGCCGCGGCGCGACGGCGTGCCGACAGCAATGAATACAGCGTCGGCATCGCGGATCGCGGCTGTCGGATCGGTTGTGAAGAACAGCCGGCCCTGATCGACGTTGTCTTTGACCAGTTCATCTAGACCCGGCTCAAAGATCGGGATTTCGCCCTTTTGTAGCCGCGCGATCTTGCCGGCGTCCTTGTCGACGCAAGTGACGGTATGGCCAAAGTCGGCAAAGCACGCGCCGGAAACCAGGCCCACATAGCCGGTGCCGATCATGGTAACGCGCATCTGATCTTCCCTTCGTGTGCGCCGCTTCAGGCGGCCCGCTTTAGCGCTTCTTCCACCGCCGCGAGAGCGAGTTTTGCCTCGTCCTCCTTTGGCGTTGCATAGACAATTTTTCGAACACCGCCAGTTTCTACGCTCAACTGATAAGCAGCGCGATTGATCTTAAGAACAGGGCTGAACGCCGCTAATGCAAGGCCGGCGATCCAAAGCGGCATGAATTGCAGCAGAATGCCAACGAGAAAGAACAATCCGGCGATCGTGAGTAGCGTCGGCATCACCGTTTGCTTCACGGCGGCAAATTCTACTTTGGGTTCGCGGGTTTCGCGGACCGGGATCGCTCCGCCGGCATAGGTGATGTTGCGATCGGACACGGTGAGCCCTGGTCCCTTGAGGATTTGGGTCTCCGCGCCGTCCGTCACCTTAGATCTCCTGATTGTAGGCGCCGACTTCCGCGAAGCGGGCGAGGCGCGGCTTCACTTCTTCGCGGAAGAGCGCCTTCATGTCGTCGTCGCTGGTCATGCTTTCAACCACGACCACCAGTTCGGGCTTGTTGCTTGAGGCGCGCACCAGCACCCAGGCGCCATCTTCCAACGTGACGCGCACGCCGTTGACGGTGTTGACGTCGCGGATCGAGCGGCCAAGGATTTTGCCGCCGCCTTCAGCAAACTTCTGATACTCGGTGACGACTTGATCGACGATGCCGTATTTTTTCTCGTCATCGCAGTGCGGGCTCATGGTGAGCGAGGTGTAGCTCTTCGGCAGCGCGTCCTTCAGCTCCGAGAGCTTCTTGCCTGGGTTGCGGTCGAGCATCGCGAGCACCGCGGCGGCGGCGACGATGCCATCGTCATAGCCATGGCCGAGCGGCGGGCGGAAGAAGAAGTGGCCGCTTTTCTCGAAGCCGGCGAGGGCGCCGAGTTCAGTGGTGCGGCGCTTGATGTAGGAGTGGCCGGTTTTCCAATAATCGACGCGGGCGCCATTGGCTTTCAGCACTGGATCGACAGCATAGAGGCCGGTCGATTTCACGTCAGCGACGAAGACGGCGTTCTTGTGCGTCGCGCTTAAATCGCGCGCCAGCATCAGGCCGACCTTATCGGCGAAAATCTCATCGCCCTTGTCATCGACGACACCGCAGCGATCGCCGTCGCCATCGAAGCCGAGCGCGAGGTCGGCGCCGTACTTTTTCACCGCGGCCGCCATGTCATGCAGCATTTCGCTGTCTTCGGGGTTGGCGTTGTAGTTCGGGAACGTCCAGTCGAGCGCGGTGTGCAAATCGATCACCTCAGCGCCCATACGGCGCAGCGCTTCCGGTGCAAATGCGCCCGCCGTGCCGTTGCCGCAAGCCGCGATCACTTTGATCGGGCGCGATAGCTTCACCCGCGAGGCGACATCAGCGATGTGGCGCTCACGCATGCCTTCGATATGTTTGTAAGAGCCGCCGCTGCGCTCCTTGTATTTGCCACCGAGCACGATCTCTTTCAGCGCGCCCATTTCGTCGGGGCCGAAGGTGAGCGGCTTGTTCGCGCCCATCTTTACGCCGGTCCAGCCGTTCTCGTTGTGCGAAGCGGTCACCATCGCCACGCACGGAATGTCGAGCGCGAATTGCGCGAAGTAAGCAGTCGGTGAAAGCGCCAAGCCGATATCGTTCACTTCCATGCCGGCCTGCATCAGGCCGATGGTCAGCGCCTGCTTGATCGACTGAGAGTAGAAGCGGAAATCGTGGCCGACGACGATGCGCGGCGCGATGCCCATCTCATGCACCAGAGTGCCAAGGCCCATGCCCAGAGCTTGAACGCCGAGCAGATTTAATTCCGGCGCTTTGTCCGAACTTGGAATGCCGAACCACCAGCGCGCGTCATACTCGCGAAAGCCTGTCGGCTTCACCAGGGGATAGGTCTCGAAGTCCGCGCTATTGGCGGCGAGGCTTGCGCGCGGCGCAGGCAGCATGGGTCAGGTTCCGTGGCGGCGGGAAGGATGCGGCGGTGTGAGCGAAAAGCCGCGAAAGTTCAATTGCCCGCTGCTCCTCAGGGGTGCGGCGTAACGCGAACTCGTGTGATTTCCAGGCCATAGGCTTGGTCTGTACCCGTGGAGAGCGCCCGGAGGCCGATGGCGTTTACGGCAAATTGGGCCGGCAGCTCGAACCGGAGGGTGGCGGGCTCGGAGGGGGCCTCCTGGCTCACCCATTCGGCGGGGCCGATGCCTTGGAGGCTGACGGCCATGCCGGTGGCCGCGTTGATGGGCAGGGGTGTGTAGGTCACCTCAACCGTGACGGGCTTATCGTCGATCAGGGCGGCTTGTTCCGGGGTGAGCAGGAGGCGCGCGCCTTGTTCGGCCGGGGTTGGCGGCGGCTGGTTTGGCAGCTGTGCGATGCGCAGCGTCTGCGCCCGGCCCCAGAAATCGCGGATCACCGTCATGTTCTGCTCAGCGCCGACAGCCGGCGAATTGAACGCTTCGCCCTCGAACACCAGCGAAGCGCCGTCCACCTGGGCCGCCACCGGCGCGGCTTCGCGCGGCCAGCCTTGCGGCCGGACGCTAACGGCGATCACCAGGACGGCGAAAACCAGGATCAGCGGGTAGAAGAGGAGCGGGTGGAAGAGCCAATTGCGCATGCTCCTCCGTGTAGCGGCTAGGGTGGAAGCGTCCAAGGTCTTGACGGGCGCCGCTCATGCTGAAACTGGAGGCGCATGCCTTTCATCGCACTTCTTCGCCACGGCCAGAGCCAGTGGAATCTCGAAAACCGCTTCACCGGCTGGGTGGACGTGGACCTCACTGCCGAAGGCGAGGCGCAGGCGCGCCGCTCGGGCGAGCTTTTGGCCAAGAGCGGCGTGCCGTTCGACAAGCTCTTTACCTCGGTACAGACGCGGGCGATCCGCACCGGGAACATAGCGTTGGAGAACGCCAAGCTCGCCTGGCTGCCGATTGAGCGGAACTGGCGGCTGAACGAGCGCCATTACGGTGCGCTGACCGGGCTCGATAAGGCCGAGACCGCCGCCAAGCATGGCGAGGAGCAAGTGAAGGTGTGGCGCCGCTCTTACGATACGCCGCCGCCGCCTTTGGACGCGGGCAGTGAGTTCGATTTCGCCAAGGATCGCCGTTACGCGGGCGTCGCTAATTTGCCGGCGACGGAGTCGCTGAAGCTCACGCTCGAGCGCGTGCTGCCGTATTGGAACGAGGCGATCGCGCCGGAGCTCAAGTCCGGCAAAAATCTCATCATCGCGGCGCACGGCAATTCGCTGCGCGCCATCGTGAAGCATCTGTTCGGCGTCGCGGACGATCAGATCGTTCACGTTGAAATGCCGACGGGCAATCCGCTGCTGATCGAACTCGACGCCAATTTAAAACCCATCGCCGCACGCTATCTCGACGAAGCCCGCGCCGAGAAGCTGCCGCCGTTTCCTGCGTGACAGACGCAACGCTCATGCGGCGCGCGCTTGATCTGGCAGCGCCAATGGTCGGGCGCACCGGCGACAACCCGGCTGTCGGTTGCGTACTCGCACTGGGCGACGCGGTGTTTGGCGAAGGCGCAACTGCTGAAGGCGGGCGCCCGCATGCGGAAGAATTGGCAATCGTTGCAGCAGGCGGCGCGGCGCAAGGACTTACGGCGTACGTAACCCTAGAGCCCTGCGCCAAACGCAGCGCCGGCGGCGTAGCGTGCGCGGACCGGCTGATCGAAGCGGGCGTTGCGCGCGTCGTGATAGCAACGCGCGATCCGCATCCCAACGCCAGCGGCGCTGGAATTTCGCGTCTGCAAGCTGCTGGCGTGATTGTTGAGTTTGGTTTGTTGGACGCCGATGCGCGCGCGCAGAACGCTGCATTCTTCGCGAAGTGGGATTAGCGCCCAACCATCAGCGGATCGCCTTCTTTCAACAGCCCGTCGAAATATTCGATCGTCTTTTGCAAACCGTCGCGCAACTTCACTTTCGGCTGCCAACCCAGAACTTCGCGCGCCTTCTCGATGTTCGGCTGACGCTGCTTCGGATCGTCGCTCGGCAGCGGGCGATAGACGAGTTGCGACTTTGAGCCTGTGAGATCGATCACGTTCTCGGCCAATTGTTTGATCGTGAACTCGGTTGGGTTGCCGAGATTGATCGGGCCGGGGAGATCGCCGTCTTTTTCCATGAAGGCCATGAACGCGTCGATCAGATCGTCGACATAGCAGAACGAGCGCGTCTGCGCGCCGTCGCCGTAAAGTGTGATGTCTTCGCCCTTCAGCGCTTGCACGATAAAGTTGGACACCACGCGCCCATCGTTCGGGTGCATGCGCGGGCCATAGGTGTTGAAGATGCGGGCGACGCGGATGTCGAGTTTGTGCTGGCGATAATAGTCGAAGAACAGCGTCTCAGCGCAGCGTTTGCCTTCGTCGTAGCAGGAGCGGATGCCGATCGGATTGACTCGGCCCCAATATTCCTCGGGCTGGGGATGCACGTCGGGATCGCCATACACTTCCGAGGTGGACGCTTGAAAGATGCGCGCGCGCAGGCGCTTGGCGAGCCCGAGCATGTTGATGGCGCCGTGGACGCTCGTCTTCGTCGTCTGCACTGGGTCGTGCTGGTAGTGCACCGGGGATGCCGGGCAGGCGAGATTGTAGATCTGATCGACTTCGACATAGAGCGGGAAGGTCACGTCGTGGCGCAGGAACTCGAAGTTCGGCTTGCCGATCAGGTGGGCGATGTTGCGCTTGCGGCCGGTGAACAAATTGTCGGCGCAGACGACATCGTCGCCGCGCGCGACCAGGCGATCGCACAGGTGTGAGCCAAGGAAGCCAGAGCCGCCGGTAACGAGAATGCGCCGTTCGAACATGGCTCTTCCTTAGGGGGGTTCGCTGAAGCGCGCAATTTGGGAAGCTGGCGGCGCCACGGCAAAGCCTCCGCGTCCTGTCGGCGCGGCTACTGCGTTCTCGTGTGTCTCCCAAGTGGGAGAACGGGGCGCGTGCGCCGCGCAGAGTAGTCTCTAAGGGTGCTGCTTACGCAGCTCGCGTTGCACGCGCCCCGTTGTCCGATCGTTTTTCCCGGCTTGGGCCCGAGGAGTTGTAAGATGCTGACGATGGCCAGCTCGCCTCCTGTACGATGGGCGCGGGGTTTATGTGCGTGCCCCATCGGCGGATTCGCAACGCAGGGCTTAGCTCCATGCCCTTTTCGCCGGTGCCGCGGGCAAGGTGTCCGTCACCTTGGACTTTGCGGTTTCACTCCCCGCAAACAAAAGTCCCGCCGACCGTGTCACGCACCTTTCGAGTTTCGGACGTCTCTGAAAGCTCCCGTGTGCGAACGAGGTGATGATAGGCACGGGTTGAACTCGGTCGGATTGGTGCGCTGAATTTTTGTAAGTTGGAGCGCGGGCCTCCGGCCCGCACTGACGCTTTTGCTTGAAAGATATGCGCTAAGCGGGCCGGAGGCCCGCGCTCCAACCTGTTGGCGGCGGCGCATAGTGTTGGATAGAGGCGGCTCTATCCCGTGATTTTGTTGGAGCGCCGCGTTTCAGCTTTTGCGCAGGTGTGTGGGATGGTGGATAGCGCGCAGTAGCGTCGACCTGCTAGCGTACTTTTATCGACGGTATTTGGATGATTGAATGATCGAAGCCTTTGGCTGGAGCGATGCGCATCGGGCCGCTTTTGCGCCGCATGCGGCGGCGGGCTTGTCGCCAGCGCGGGTGGTGGCGCACCATCGGGGGCTATGGCGGCTGATGACGGAGGCGGGCGAGTGCGCGGGGCGGCTGAGCGGACGCTTTGCGGCTGAGGCGAAGCAGGGTGAGCACCCTGTGGTCGGCGATTGGCTGGCGATCGACCGGGCCGAGGCCGGCTGCGATGCGCTGATCCACGCTTTGCTGCCGCGCAAGAGCACGTTCTCGCGCCGCGCGGCGGGCGGCGTCGGCGTGCAGGTGGTCGCGGCCAATGTCGATGTCGCGTTTCTGGTGGCGGGGATGAACAACGATCTCAATCCGCGCCGGCTCGAGCGCTATCTGGTGGCCGCGCGCGATAGCGGGGCGATTCCGGTGATCGTGCTGACGAAGGAAGATTTGAGCGCCGATGCGGCGGCGGAGCGGCAGGCGGTGGTCGATATCGCGGCCGGCGCGCCGGTGGTGACGCTCTCGGCGCTGACAGGCGCGGGGCTTGGGGCGCTCGATGAATGGCTACAGCCGGGCGTGACCGCGGCGCTGCTGGGAAGCTCCGGCGCGGGCAAGTCGACATTGTTGAATGCGCTCGCCGGCGCGGAGCTGATGTCGACCGGCGCTGTGCGCGAAGACGATGAGCGTGGGCGCCATACGACCACGCATCGTGAATTGTTTCGTCTTCCCGGCGGCGCGCTGCTGATCGACACGCCCGGCATGCGCGAGCTTGGCTTGGTCGCGGACGATGCGGCGCTGGATGAAAGCTTCGCCGACGTGCTGGGGCTTTTCGCGCAGTGCAAATTTTCAAACTGCACGCACGGCGGCGAGCCAGGGTGTGCGGTGCAGGCCGCATTGGAAGATAAGAGTTTGGCCGCGGAGCGCTGGGATTCGTATCAGAAGCTGCAGCGCGAATTGGCGTTCGAGGCGCGCAAGGCCAGCCCCGCGTTGGAAGCGGCGGCGCGCATGAAGTGGAAGCAAGTCAACAAAGCCCAGCGCGATAGATATCGCCACCGCGAAGACAATGAAGAGGGCTAGGCGCTGACGATGAAGCTTACGGTGGTCGTTGCCGAGCCGCCGATGTTGAGCGTTTGCACCGTGCGTGCGCCGTCGACTTGGTAATCACCAGCCGTGCCCGCCACTTGCTTTGCAGCGTCGAGAGCCATGCGCACGCCGGTGGCGCCGACCGGGTGTCCCAGGCCGATGAGGCCGCCGCTCGGGTTGATCGGCAAGTCACCGCCCATCGCGATGTCACCGTTTTCTATGGCTTTCCAGCTTTCGCCCGGCGCGGTGAGGCCGAGATGGTCGATGGCCATATACTCGGTGACGGCGAAGCAATCGTGGGTTTCTATGGCGTCGATCTCGTTCAGAGAAACGATGTTGGCGCGCTTCCATGCATCATCGATTGCGGCACGCACTTGTGGAAAGACGTACTCGGCGCCGGCACTTGCGCGAATCTTGTGATCGAACGCGATCGGGCCTGAGCGATGGCCCCAGCCTTTGATGCGCGGGATACTTTCGAGCGCAAGGCCGCGCTGCTTAGCGTACGCCGCGGCGCGTTTCTCTGACGCGAGAAAGATGATTGCGCTGCCATCGGTGATCTGGCCGCAATCCATCTTGCGGGTGCGGCCGACGACGATGGGGTTGGCCTCGTCGTTCTCGGTGAAGCTCTCCGGCGCGAACGTGTACTTGCGCGTTTGCGCATTTGGGTTGCGTTTGGCGTTGGCGAAATTGTTTTCGCTGATCGCCATCAGGTGGCGATAGTCGAGGCCGTAGCGTTGCTCGTATTCGTCGGCGAGATCGGAGAAGGCTTTCGGCCAGACGAACGGCGTGTCGAGATATTCGTAGCCGGCCCAGGCGGCGGCGCCGAGATTGCGCGCGGCTTGTTCGCCGGAGACGTTGCGCATCTGCTCAATGCCGACGACGCATGCGAGACCGTAACGGCCGGCTTCGATCTCGCTAGCCGCTGCGAGGATAGCGACGCTGCCGGAGGCGCAGGCCGCTTCGTGGCGCGCGGTCGGCATGCCGTTGAAGTCTGGATGCGCGAGCGCGAAGAAGCCGCCGAGCAGGCCTTGGCCGGCGAACAGCTCGCCCGCGAAATTGCCGACATGGCCGGTTTCGATGTCGCCGGGTTCAAGATCGACGGCGGCGAGGCCTTGGCCGATGGTTTCGGCGAACGCGGCGGCGGTGTCCCAGCCTTTGCGCGTCCAGTTATCAGCGAAATCGCTCTGCCAGCCGCCGAGAATGTAGGTCATGCGCGCTTGCCTTCGCGGAGAAATTCACGATCGGCCCAGCAGGCGTGGGTGCCGGAGCAGATTTTGTGCGGCAGTGCGATGCGCGCGACAGGGCCGGCTGCGATATTCTTGGCGTCGAGGATCACGCACTCGGACGTGCCGCGATTTTCGTCGATGACGAAGCTGACGAGATAGCCGTCGTCTTCGTCCTTGCCGCCGATGCGCGGCGCGAACGGGGACTCGCTGCCATAGCGGCCCTCGCCAAGCTCGTAGCTTTCGCTCTCACCTGTTTCGAGGTCGTGCTTGACGATGCCGGTGAACAAGAACCAGCCCGGCTTCGATGTGGTGGAGTACGCATAGCGATATTTGCGGCCGCCATAGCGATTATTGATGGTGCCGAATTCGAGGATGCGCGGATCGAGATTTTGCTCGGTGGTTTCGCCGGTTTTCAAATTGAAACGCCAACGATGCAGGCGCGACTGGAACGAATGTTCGTCCAGATGGCCCATCATGTGCTCGTAGCCTTCAGGCGCGCCTTTGAACTTGCCGGGCTCGGGGTTGGACTGGAAATAGCCGTCGAGCACGATCTCGTCGCCGTCCTCGTAGGCGTTGGTCCAGTGCAGCACGAACGTCGGCGCCGCCTCGAACCAGCGGATTTCGCCGTCGCCGCGGCGCGGCACGATGGCGAAACGCGACGGCAGTTCGCGGTGCATGCGCACGACGTGCATGTTGTTCTGCAACATCGCCGCATCCCAGAAGAGCGGGAAGTCGTTGAGGATGACGTAGTTTTCGGTGAAGGCCATGTCGTGCGGCAGGCGCGGGCCGGGCAGCGGCACCGGGCGATAGTGCGTGAGCTTATTCTCTGCATCGACGACACCGAAATGCATGTAGGGCGCGTGCTTGGAATAGTTGAAGAACAGCAGCTCGCCGGTGCGCTCATCGACCTTCGGGTGCGCGGAGACGCCGTCGAGCGGGCCCCAATGCGCGACGCCTTCCGTTTCCAGCGTCTCGGCGTTCACGACATAGGCTTCGCCGCATTGGTAGAATGTCGCGAGCGCCTTTCCGGCGTGGACGATGACATCGGTCGAAGCGGAATCCTTCAAGCTGCCATGTGCGCCGAAGCCGGGGCGCTTTGACATTTCCGCACGCTCCATGAGGCCGGCCCAGAGCGAGCCTTTGGCTTCCTGTTCGGCCTGGAAGCAGCGCGTGCGCACGAAGCGGTTGCGGTAATTGGTTTTGCCGTTCTGGAAATCGATTTGATGCAGCATGCCGTCGCCGTCGAACGGGTGGTAGCGGCCGATCGGCTGGTGGATCTGGTTCTCGGTGTTGCGGAGGTAAATGCCGTCAATGTCCGTGGGGATCGCGCCTTCGATGACCTCAAGTTCGATCGCGTCCACCTCCTCGTGCAGCGGCGTCCAGGCGCCGTTGAGGTAGGGGTGGTTCGACGGCTTCAGCGTCGTAACGATGGGCTTGTGGCGGGTGAGCTGCATCGGCGGATGATTGCCCACCCCCGCCCGGATCACAACCCGTCAGAGCGCCGCCAGCGCCGCCCGCGTTTGGTCGTCCGCGGGGAAGAGGAGTTCGAGGCGCAGGTCGCGTATGGTGACGTCTTCGGTGGTGCCGAAATGGGCGATGGCGGAGAGGAAGCTGAGCGCGCCGGCCGGTGAGTTGATGATCAGCGGCAGCAGAGGGCGGCGCGGCGTAGCGGCGCTTGCGGGCGCAAAGCGCGCGCAGGCGCGTTCGAGCATGCCGAGCAGTTCGGCGAACACTGGATCGTCACCCGCTTCCAGCGCTTCCATTTGCATCCGCGATTGCAGTTCACCGAGCACTTCGGCGTAATTGGCGACCAGCGCCTCGGCTTGCGGGCTCTGCGTCATCATGCGGACGATGTTGTTCTCGCCGGCGCCCCCGAGCGCGTCGAGCAGCGCGCGCGCGCTGGCATTGGCTTCGAGCACTGTCCAATGACGGTCGACCAACATGGCCGGATAGGGCGCATGGCGAGCGATCATGTCGTTGAGGATGGCGCGGAACGGGCTCAGTGATTCAGAATCGAGCGGTGATGCTGGAAACGCGGGCGTGAAGCCCGCAGCTTGCAGCAGGCCGTTGCGCGCTTGCAGCGGCAGCAGCAGCGCAGCGCCGAGTTGCAGAACCATGTCGCGGCTCGGCTGCGCGCGGCCGGATTCCAGAAACGAAACGTGCCGCGAGGAAACGTCGCTGGCGAGCGCGAGATCGAGCTGGCTCATGCGGCGGGACGAACGGAAACGGCGCAGCGCCGTGGCGAACGCAGAGGGCTCTCGCTTCTGGGTGTCGGTGAGCATGCGGCATCGTCGCCGCCGCCGCGCGGCTTGTCCATTACCTCCGAGGTAATTGCGAGGCTTACGCGCCGGTGATCGGATCGCCCCATTGAAAAGGAGACGATCATGCAAGGTCTGTGGGCGAACTGGATGAAGGTGTGGTGCTGGGGCGTGTTCGCTTTTGGCGTGGTGTTGGCGACGGCGGCCGTGCCGCCGATCGATGGCTTGGTGCGTACGCTTTACACGCTGTTCAGCGGCGGCGGCGAAAACGCCGCGGCGTTCGACACCAACGCGATGCGCTTCGGCCTTGGCCTGCAAGGCGCGCTGACGATTGGATGGGCGCTCACCATGCTAGCCGCGATCCGCACCGGCGCGCCGATCTGGGGCGAACTCACGGCGGCGGTGTTGATCTGGTACGTGATCGATAGCGCGATTTCGGTGGCGACCGGCTTTGCGCTGAACGCCGTATCCAACACGGTTCTGACGATCGCTTTTTTGATTCCGGTGCTGGCGTCAGGCGCTTTGAAGCAGCGCGTGGCTCGGGCGGGCTAGGGCAAGGGCGGGATCGGGCGAAGCTTTGGTCGCTTTGCGTGGATGAACGCCGCAGCTCCGTCATCCCGATCCCGCCGCCTCACCTGAGTTGGGAAGTTCTGGCGCGAACCATCGTGACTAGGGTCACTTGACGGGCGCGGCGCCGCACGTGCGCACAGGACGCATGCGCTAGCGCATTGGCGGTGGGACCTTTGCGGGCGTTGCGCGCTTGAGTGTGTACCGCGAGGCTCGCGATGACTTTCATCCCGCCATTGACGCGATTGCATCGGCGTACTGCGCCGTGCACCCCACGTTTCAGGACACAGTTCCATGACCGAACAGAAAAAGAATATTGTCGATACGGCGATGGCGGCCGGCTCTTTCACGACGCTGGCGAAGGCGCTTACTGCGGCGGGTCTCGTAGATACGCTGAAAGGCGCGGGTCCGTTTACGGTATTTGCGCCCAACGATGCGGCGTTCGCGAAGCTACCTGCCGGCACGCTCGACGCGCTCATCAATGCGCCGAGCAAAGAAAAACTTATTGCGCTGCTGAAGCTGCACGTGATCTCCGGCAAGGTGATGTCGGCAGAGATCAAGGGCAAGTCGATCGCGCCGCGCTCTCTGCAGGGCGAGGATTTGCGGATCGATGGCACTAATGGCGTCACTGTGAACGGTTCGAAGGTGGTGACGGCCGATGTCGATTGCAGCAACGGCGTCATCCACGTGATCGATACCGTGATCATGCCCCACGCAGAGCGCGCCGCCGCCTAATGAGATTGATGAAGCGCTCGGCTCACGCCGGGCGCTTCGTTGACTAGCGCAGCTTCGAAATCGTCAACCCATCCGCCTTGGCGCGGTCTTTGATCGATTCTTCGCTGCGCGTGAGGGCTTTAGCGATCGCTTTCAGCGACATGCCTTTGCCGGCGAATTGGTGGAGCTTTTGGATTTCGTCCTGCCGCCAAGGTTGGCGATGACGCTCGAACTTCTCACCGGCCATCTCTATTCCGCCGCGAACGCGGTGCGCTTGGCGAGCTTGTCGAAGGCGACGAGATCGCGGACCAAATCTTCCAGCTGATCGAACGGCACCATGTTGGGGCCGTCTGACGGGGCGTTGTCCGGATCGGGGTGGGCTTCGAGGAACACCATCGCCACGCCGATCGCCACCGCCGCGCGCGCCAAGATCGGCACGAACTGGCGTTCGCCGCCGCTGGTTTCGCCGCGGCCGCCCGGCTGTTGCACGGAGTGCGTCGCGTCGAACACGACCGGCGCGCCGAAGCTTTTCATGATCGGGATCGAGCGCATGTCGGAGACGAGTGTGTTGTAGCCAAAGCTCGCGCCGCGCTCGCAGGCCATCACGTTCGGATTGCCGCTGTCGGTGATCTTGGCGATCACGTGCTTCATGTCCCAAGGGGCGAGGAACTGGCCCTTCTTGACGTTGATCGGCTTGCCGGTTTCGGCGGCGGCGACGAGCAAGTCAGTCTGACGGCAGAGGAAAGCCGGGATTTGCAGCACATCGACGACTTCGGCGACTTCGGCGCATTGCTCGGGCAGGTGAACGTCGGTCAACACCGGCACGCCGATCTTCTTGCGAATTTCCTCGAAGATGGGCGCCGCTTTATCGAAGCCGGCGCCGCGCTTGGTGCTGAGGCTGGAGCGGTTGGCTTTGTCGAAGCTGGTCTTGTAGATGAAGCCGGCGCCAGCGCGTTTGAACACGTCGCGCAGGAACTCCGCCGTTTCGAGCGCGTGCTCGCGGCTTTCAAGCTGGCAGGGGCCGCAGATGAAGGTGAGCGGCAAATTGTTGCCGATCTCGAGCGGGGTGGATTCCACGCGCGGTACGCGAATGACGGAAGCGGGCTGCATCAAAATCCTCGGAGGTGTTCCCCAGACATAGGCCCGGACAGGAACTGGCTCAACAGCGCCGGGGCGCCTGACAGGCATGAATTAGCGGTCAGGTCAGCGCAATTCGTTTGTTTCTATCCCGGCTATTGGGCGGGGTTATGGCCTAGCGCGAAATCAGGCTCGCAAGCGCGGCGTCCGGCGAGGCGCCTTCCGTATGGATGCGGCCCCAGAGGCCGAGGAAAAGCAGCGGCCAGCGCAGGGCTTTGTGTGCGTCTTCAGCGAAGATCGCGCGGATGGTGTCGGCGCTGGCGGCGGCGCGGACGGCCTCGACGCCGGCTAGGCTCGCGCCCAGTTCAGCCGCGCGCGGTGCGATCCAGGCGGCGACGGGGACGGTGAAGCCCTTCTTCTTGGCCCACGGCTCGGCGGCGGGGCAGTGGCGCTCCAACCAGGCGCGCAGCAGGTATTTGCCGAAGCGGCCGCGGACTTTGAGATTGTCCGGCAGGTTGAATGCGAAGGCGGCGACTTCCGGATCGAGGAACGGCGTGCGGCCCTCGAGGCCATTGGCCATGAGGCAGCGATCGAGTTTGAGGAGCAAATCGTTCGGCAGCCAGGTGGCGATGTCGGCGGCTTGCGATTGCTGGAGCGTTGTAAGTTGGAGCGCGGGCCTCCGGCCCGCCGCTTTGCGCCACGCGTTGAGCGCATCCGGACCGAGCACCGCATCCGTCTGCGGCTCAGCTGGGCGCCCGCCGAGCCAAGCTGGGCGCAGCGCGCGGCGATAGCGGCTGTATCCGGCGAACAATTCGTCGCCGCCTTCGCCGGTAAGCACCACGGTGAGCCGCGCCTTTGCAGCTTCGGCCAATTTGTAAGTCGGCAGGCAAGCGTAATCGGCGACGGGATCGTCCATCGCCCACGCCACCAGCGGTGCGATGCGCCAGAAATCCTCCTCACCGAAACTGACATCGTTCCAATCAAGCTTCAGCGCGCGGGCCACGCGCTCGGCTTGGCCACGTTCGTCGCGCGCTTCCGGCACATCGAAGCCGCAGGTGTAGGCGACCACCGGGCGCGTGTTCAGCCGCGCCATCATGATCGCGACAGCGGCGCTATCGATGCCGCCGGAGAGAAAGAGGCCGTAGGGCACGTCGGAGCGTTGGTGGACTTTGATCGAGTCTTCGAGGACCGCGTCGAGTTGCTCGATGGCGTGCTCAACCGAACCCTCCCCCCTTGTGGGGGAGGGCAGGGTGGGGGGGCGTTCAGCTGCTACCGGTGCGTTGGAGCGCCCCTCACCCCCTACCCCCGCCCGACGAGGGGTCGGGGAGAGTGCGCTGCGCACGCGGTGCCGGCGCACCTCGCCATTCACGACTTCAATGATCTCACCTGGCTCTAAGCGGATCACGCCGGGCCAAGCCGTTTCGTTTTCAAGCGTGTAATTCAACGCAGCGACTTGTTTGGAGATCTCCGGGCGCACGATCGCTTGCCCGAACGAGCGGGGCTCGGACGAAAACGCCACTGCGCCATTCTGCGCTCGGATGTAGAGCGGCTTGATGCCGAACGGGTCGCGCACCAGCCAGGTGCGGCCGTCGGCGCCGATCAGGCAGAATGCGTACATGCCGCGCAGGCGATCGAACGCGGCTTCGCCTTCTTGCGCGTAGATGTGCAACAACGGCTCGAAATCGGAGCCAGTGGCGAGTTTGCCTTTGAGCTGAAATTCTTCGGTGAGTTCGAGATAATTATAGATCTCGCCATTGCCGATAATGGTGGAGCCGGCGGCGTGCAAAGGCTGCCAGCCGCCTTCAAGATCGATGATCGAAAGCCGCGCGTGCGCCAATGAATAACGCTCGCTCTCTTCAACGCGGATGCCGTTCGGGCCGCGATGCGCGATGGCGTCGATCAGCGCTTGCGCGCCTTCCGCCTCACCGACGATGCCGGCTATGCCGCACATCAGACGCCTCCCATCGCATCGAACAGCGTGCGCCATTGCGCGACGACTGCGGCTTCGGAGAACTCCGTCTCCACCCGCCGCGCGCCGTTGGCGACGAATTTGGCGGAGAGCGCCTTGTCGGCGAGCAAAAGCTGCGTCTTCGCGGCGAGCGCTTCGGAATCGTCGATCTCAATCAGGAAGCCATCTTCGCCGTCGCGGATCAGCGCACCAGGGCCAGCCGCGCGCGCGGCGATCACGGGCAGACCATGCGCCCACGATTGGATCACGACATTGCCGAGCGGCTCGAAGCGTGAAGGAAAAACGCAGACGTCAGCGGTGCGATAGAGCGCCGGCGCATCGTTGCGCCAGCCGAGGAAGCGTACGCGATCGGCGACGCCAAGATCGATGGCCGCGGATTTGAGGCTGGCTTCGTCGGGCCCATCGCCCGCGATCCAGAGATATGCGTCCGGCAGACGCTGCAAAGCTTTCAACGAAACGTCATGCGCTTTGCTTTGATGCAGCCGGCCCATGCCGAGCAGCAGCGGCGCATCGGCGGGCGTGTCGAGTGTGGCGCGGTCTAGTTTTTCGCCGTGACCGCGGCCGGCGAAGTTGGGAATGTAATGCGCGCGTTCCTTCGGCCAGCCTTCGCGCACCATCCAATCGACGATGTCTTGCGTGTTTCCGACAAGTGCGTCGAAGCCTCGATAGTTCTTCAGCTTGTAATAGCCGCCAAGCCGGCCGATGCGCTTCCAAGGGCCGGCGGGCGTGGCCTTCGCGGCGCGGTTCATCCAGGCGAGGATGATGCGTGCATCGTGTTCGCGCGCGAATGCTGCGATGGCGGCGGGCGTGGTGAAGTCTAAATGCTTGCCGAACGGCAGCACGCGCGTTGGCATGCCGAAGCCTTTCAGTTCGTTCTCGCGGTCGGTGTGCGCGCGGATCGCGGCGACCTGCGTGATGCCAGCGCGCCAGAACGCGCCGGTCAGGCTCACGAAATACGCCTCCGCCCCGCCATTGACGGCCGAGCCTAAGGTGTGCGCGAGGCTCATGCGGGGAGGCGGGGGCGGTTCATGGCGGCGGCTGAGACATAGGCGGGTGCGCGCTTCGCCTCAACCGCTTGCTCGCAGATGACTTTTCCGCCGCCCCATGCCAACACGCCGCCATGAGCATTATCACTTCCGCCGCGGCGATTGCCGCTGGCCAGGACACCATCCGCGCCGAGGCGCGCGCGCTCGATCAGCTGGCCGAGGCGCTGGCCGGCGCGCTGAAGGAGCCCTTCGTCCACGCCGCGACGCTGCTGGCCGAAACCAAAGGCCGCGTCATCGTCTCGGGCATGGGCAAGTCCGGCCACATCGCGCGCAAGATCGCAGCGACCTTGGCCTCCACCGGTACGCCGGCGCAATTCGTCCACCCTGCCGAAGCCAGCCACGGCGACCTCGGCATGATCGTGGAAGCCGATTGCGTGCTGGCGATCTCGCGCTCGGGCGAAACCGCTGAGCTCTCGGACATGCTTTACCATTGTCGGCGCATCCACGTGCCGATCATCGGCATGACGTTCAAACCAACCTCGTCATTGGCGAAGGCGTCGACGGCGGCGTTGGTGATGCCAGATTGCGGCGAAGCCAGCGACGAAGCGCCCGCGCCGACGATTTCAACCACGATGTGCCTTGCCATGGGCGATGCGCTGGCGGTGGCGTTGCTGAAGGCGCGCGGCTTCACAGCGGATCATTTCGGCGCGATCCATCCTGGCGGCAAACTCGGTGCGGCCTTGAAGCGCGTGCGCGACGTGATGCGTGAAGGCAAAAGCGATCCGCTGATTGCGCTGAGCACGTCGGTGGTGGAGGCGATGCAGGCGATCAGTGTTGGCGGAATTGGCGCTGTCGGCGTTGTTGATGACGGCAAGCTGATCGGCATCATCACTGACGGCGATCTGCGCCGGAAACTTTCGCCTGAAATGTTTGCCAAGACGGCGCGGGACATCATGACGGCGTCGCCGAAAACGATAGCGCCTGACGCGCCCCTGGTCGACGCGATTGCCATCATGAACGAGAAGCGGATTACGTTGTTGTTTGCTGTCGAGGATGGCCGACCGGTTGGCGTCGTGCACATGCACGATCTGTTGGCGGCGGGGGTGCGGTGACGCTTGCAAACAAAAATACTCGTCATACCGGATCGCGCTTCGCGCGTCCGGGATGACGAACTCTAGGGGGACGAAGATGAAACATTGGGCAAAGATCGCGGTCGCGGCATCGTTGTTGTTCGCGGGCGCCGCGCACGCGCAAACGCAAACTGGCTTCGCGGCGCCCGTGGAATCTTCCATCCAATCCGTTCTCCCGCGCATGATCGCGTGGCGGCGCGATTTTCATGAACATCCGGAGCTGAGCTACGAAGAAGTGCGCACCGCGCGCATCGTCGCGGCGCACCTGCGTAGCCTCCGTATGGAAGTGCGCACCGGCGTTGCGCAGACCGGTGTTGTCGGTGTGCTGCGCGGTGGTCGCCCCGGACCAGTGATCGCGCTGCGCGCCGACATGGACGCGCTGCCGGTGACGGAGGAAGGAGAGCTCCCGTTCCGGTCGCGTGCGCGCGGGACCTATAACGACCAGGACGTCGGCATCATGCACGCGTGCGGACACGACACGCACGTCGCGATCCTCATGGCGGCGGCGAGCGTGTTGGCGGCGCGGCGCGAAGAGATCGCCGGCACGATCATTTTCGTGTTTCAGCCCTCGGAAGAAGGCGCGCCTCCCGGACAGATGGGCGGCGCCCGCCGCATGCTGGCGGAAAACGTGTTCGGCGATCTGCAGCCGGAGGCGATCTACGGTCTACACGCATGGCCCGCGGCGAGCGGCACGGTGACGATGGTGTCCGGTCCGTTCATGGCCGGCTCCGATCGCCTCGACATTACCGTGACAGGCAGCCAAACCCACGGCGCACAACCGCATGCCGGCATCGATCCGATCGTGGCGTCATCGCAGATCATCAATGCGTTGCAGACTGTGCCTTCGCGTCAGATGGATGCGGTGCGTTCGCCGGTGATCGTCACCATCGGCTCGATCCATGGCGGCGTGCGCTACAACATCATTCCGCAAACCGTCGAGATGCAGGGCACGATCCGCTACCTCAATCCAGAGACGCGCGACGAGCTTTACGAGCGCATTCGCCGCACGATCACGGAAACCGCCGCTGCAACCGGCGCCACTGCTGAAGTCACCATCACAGAAAATGCGATCCCGACCGTGAACCCGCCGGCGCTAATGGCGCGGACGCGCGCCGCGGCCGTGCGGGCGCTCGGGGAGGAGCGGGTGCTGACCGGCCTGCCGGTCATGCCGGCAGAGGATTTCGCGTACTTCCAGCAGGCTGTGCCCGGCGTGTTCTTCTTCTATGGGGTCAACCCGCCCGGCGTGACGCCGGAAGAGGCAGCGCCGAACCATAATCCGCGCTTTTTCGTGCACGAGCCCGCAATGGAAACCGCCTTGCGCGCCATGGTTGCGGTAGCGCTGGATCGTGTGTCGGAGTAATGTAGATTTCGCGTGTGGAGGCGTGAAATGCTGCGATTTGTGCTCGCTGTAGCCGGCGTGTTGGCGCTTGCGGCGCCCGCGCATGCGGATGGGCTTTGGTACATCTACGCTCTGCGGCAGCAGGAATGCGACAGTTACGGGAACGAGCCGGAAGTCTCGATCCGGGGCTGCTCGATGATCATTCGGAGCAACAATGTCACCGGTGAACGGCGGGCAGCGGCCTATCGGCGCCGCGGCGATCATTATGTCACCGCCGAAAACTACGATCGGGCGCTGCAGGATTACACCGCCGCCATCGATCTCAACGCGGATTTGAGCATAGCCTACTTCCGCCGTGCTGAATTGCTCCTGGAACGCGGGGAGTACGACGGGGCGCTGCGCGATTACAGCCAATACGTCCGCCTTGAGCCAGATCGCATCGCTGGCCATCTCGGTCGCTGCCGGGCGCTTACCGCGGCGGGACGTGATCTCGACCGCGCGCGGATCGATTGTGACGCCGCTCTCGAGCGGGCCGCGCAAACCGAGCATGTTGCACTGGTGCACGGCGAGCGCGGTTATCTCGGCCTTCGCGCTGGTGCGTATGAGGCGGCTTGGGCTGATTATGACGCCGCGCTCAATCTTGAGCCGTCGGAGCCGCGCCACTTATACGGCCGCGGCCTTGCTGCTCAGCATTTGGGCCGCGCCGAAGAGGCCGAGCGCGATTTGGCTGACGCTGTGCGCATGGCGCCGCGTGTTGCGCAGGCATTTTCGGGACTGAGCAACGCGCCCTAGTTGCGTTTTCCTTGACTCTCCCGTCGCGTGAAGGCCCTATGCGGCCCGGACTAACGGTCGAGACGACCCGACCGCGCGCTCATTTGCGCCGGCTTCGTTCTTCCCGGTCCACCCGCGCGCCGCTCTTGGCGCACGGTGCGTTTCGAGGAGTGGCGACGATGGCTACGGGTACTGTGAAGTGGTTCAACATGGCGAAGGGCTTCGGCTTCATCGCTCCGGACGGCGGCGGTCAAGACGTGTTCGTACACGTCAGCGCAGTTGAGCGTTCGGGTCTTACCGGCCTGCGCGAAGGCCAAGCGGTAAGCTTCGATGTCGAGAACGATCCGCGCAAGAACAAGCCGTCGGCGGTGAATATCAAACCGGTCTGACGCGCCAATTCAGTTGCAGTTTTGATCGCCGTGCGGTTTGACCGTGCGGCGATTCTGTTTTTTGGGAGAATTCCATGGCCGCCCCTTTCCGCCTCTATGGCGCGGAGCTCTCTCCGTATTCGATCAAGGTGCGCTCCTACCTCCGCTATAAGGGCTTGGACTTCGAATGGCTGTCGCGCTCGGCCGCGCGCCAAGAAGAGTTCGCCCGCTACGCCAAGCTGCCGCTGATCCCGGTGCTGGTCGATGCCGATGAAAACGCGCTGCAAGATTCAACGCCAATCATCGAAAAGCTCGAGCGCGAACATCCCGAGCCCTCGATCACGCCGGACGAGCCGGCGCTCGCCTTCGCCGCTGCGCTGCTTGAGGACTTTGCCGACGAGTGGCTCAACAAGGCTATGTTCCACTATCGCTGGACCTATCCGGAAGATCAGGAAAGCGCCGCGCGCCGCATCGCCGAGATGGTGTTTGAGGGCGGCGAGAAGCCAGAGGGGATGGAAGATAACATCCGCACCCGCATGGTCGGCCGGCTCTATCACGTCGGCTCATCGCCCGAGACGGCGGCGCTGATTGAAGGCTCGTTCACGCGCTCGCTCGGCCACATCGAAGCGATGCTGAAAGACCGGAAGTATTTGTTGGGCGGCCGCCCGAGCATCGCCGATTTCGGCATCGCCGGACAATTGGCGCAGCTGCTCTCGGACCCGACGCCAGGCGCCGTCATCCGCGCGCAAGCGCCGAACGTGGTGCGCTGGCTTGAGCGCATGGAAAACCCGAAGGCGGAGGGGCCGTTCGCGTCGTTTGAGGATGTGAGAGAAGGGCTCGCCGAATTGCTGCGCGCGGAAGTCGCTGGCGCTTATCTCAGCTGGATGGCCGCCAACGCCGCCGCTGTCGCCGACGATGCAAACGGCGTCGCAGTCGAGATCGCCGGCACGCAATTCACGCAAAAGCCCCAGCGCTACGCCGCCAAGGCGTTTTCAGAACTGCAACGCAAGCGCGCCGCCGTCGAAGATGAAGCGCTCGCGGCGCTGCTGGAAGAGACGGGCTGCGACGCTTACCTCACCGGCGCGCGCGCTGATGACGATGAAGGCGACGATTCTGACGATGAAGATGAGTCTGATGAATCGGACGCGCGCGACTAGGCTGCTTACGCCGCGAACGCAGGTCTTTGCGTGAGCCGAGTTTCGGTGTCTTGTGGCGTCCACTGATCGCCGTAGCGTGCTGGAACTGTCAGCACATAGGCACAGCCAGTCGTACGCTTGTGCACGTCGAAGCTGCCGCCGAGAAGTTCCGCGAGCCGGCGCGTCACGGCAAGGCCAAGACGCGCGCCGGAGAGCCGCTCGTCGTCCTCGCGCAGGAAGGGCTCGAACAGGCCTGCGAGTTGAGCGTCCGTCAGCGTCGGGCCGGAATCCGCGATTTCGAAGCGCAGCAGATCGCCCGCTTTGCGGACGATACGGTCGGCCCGCATCGAGAGGCCGCCATTTTGCGAGCGGCGGCTCGCGTGCGTCAGCACATTGACGAGGCATTGGCGCAGGCGGTTTTGATCTGTGTTGGCTTGGCCAAGGTTTGTCACCGCATAGACTTTGAGTGAGGCGTTGTGCGCCTTGGCGCTCGGCTTGGCGGCGGCGGCGGCGCTGAGGAAGGCCTCTTCGGCGTCGAATGGCTCGGCCACGATTTCGAGCCGCTCGGCTTCGATGCGCGATAGATCCAAGAGCTCGCCCAGCAACGACATCATACCGTTCGCTGCGCCGGTGATGCGCGCCAAGTCAGCGTCGGCATTGGTGTCGCCGCGATCGTGGAGATCTTCTTGGATCAGACCAGCATAGCCAATGACGTCGTTCAGCGGCGTGCGCAGTTCGTAGCTGATATTGGCGAGGAAGTCGGACTTCATGCGGTTCGCGGCCGCTGCGGCTTCGCTTTCGTGCGTAGCTTGGCTGGCGCGCGCATCAGCTTCGGCGATACGGTCCACGATGGCGTTGTAAGCGGCCGCCAGTTTCGAGATTTCATCTTGGCCGCCGTCGAGGGGCAGGGGCTCCAGAATATCCGCCTGCGCCTGGAAGTGGCGCTCCATGTTTTCCAGGCGCGCCACCACGACGCGGCGCAGCAGCAGCCACAGCGCACACAATGCGCCGGCGAACACGAAGGCGAGGAAACCGACCGTCACATAAACCGTTTGCGCGCCTAGCGCAGATACGCGCCGTTCGCTGCGGGCGACGACGCCGCCGACCTCATCGCCGCGGGCGCTGAGCAAAGGTATCAAGGAGTGACGGTGCGTACGGGGGCTCCACGCACGTTCGCCATCAGCGCTGGCTAGGAATTGCAGATCCAGCTGCGTTTGTTGCGAGAGGGCGCCTGTATCGAGCCGACGGCCGAACACCACATAGCCGTGCGGCGCCATCGCACCATCGGTATCGGTGGCGCGCGCCGCGGCGAACATCATCGGCCCCGCATCCTCGCTCCAGACGGCGCCGCCGAGCGCGTCGAGCCCGCGATGTCCGCGAATTTGCCTGAACACTACGCGCGCGAGTTCGGCGTCGGCTTCGGTAATGCCATTCGGCCCGGTTTGCCGCGACCAAAGCAGCGCGCCGCGGTCGTCAAAGAAGAGGGCGAGGTCCGCGCCGTAGGTGCTAAGCCAGTCCGGATCGCGAAAGTTGCGGTCGATGTAGCGGGGGTTTTCGCCCAGCATGTACCGGTAAGTGTCGTCCCAGCGGGCATAGTCAATGACGCGCGTGCGCAAGTCCGCGACGATCGCTTCAAGATTGGCCTCTACGCGGCTGCGGTCGAGCTCGTGCGCGTCGGCTTCTTGTTGCTCGAAACGCGGCTGCACCGAGGTTTGCAGCACAAGCCATGCGCCGCCGGTCAGCGCGGCGAACACGATGAGTAGAACCGCCGCGACTTTGGACGTGATCGACATTTCGGCCGATCTTGCACGAACATGGTTTAAACCCGGCTCATCAGGCGTGGTTAACCGGCGATAATTGTCAGTCGAATTTCAGCAAAGAAAACGGCGCGCCTCTGGGGGAAGGCGCGCCGTGGCTCTTTAGGGGCTCTCGGTTCGGGGAGGATCAGAGAGCGAAGTCCCGCCGCGCGGCGCTGGGGGGGGAGGGGACGCGCCGCGCAGCGGGGGAAGCGGGGATTAGGCCGCTTCTGTCTCGTCATTGGCCGCCGCTTCGACCACTTTGGCCTTTTGCTTGGCGACGGCAGGTGTGGTCCCGATCTCGATCTTGCGGGGCTTCAGGATTTCCGGAAGCTCGCGCACCAGATCGATCGTCAGCAGACCATGCTCAAGCTTGGCGCCGGCGACGCGAACGTGATCGGCGAGGCCGAAGCGACGTTCAAAGCTGCGTTCGGCGATGCCGCGATGCAGGAAGTTGCGTTGTTCGCTCGGCTTGCGCTGTCCGGTGACAAGCAGCGAGTTCTGCTTGAACTCGATGGTCAGATCGTCCTGCGAGAAGCCGGCGACCGCCAGCTCGATGCGAAATTCGTCTTCGCCGATCTGCTCGACATTGAAGGGCGGATAACCAGGCGCGCCATCCAGGCGTGCGGCTTGGTCCATCAGGCTCGCGATGCGGTCGAAGCCGACCAGCGTGCGGTAAAGCGGATTGAGTTCATTGGTAGCCATGCGTTTGTCCTCCTAAAGCGACAATCGGGCGCTCCCTTGCGGGAGCTAGATTTACCGGCGTTCCACCCCCGAAGGCGGCGGGCTGTCCGGTTGCGCGGCCTCGATGAGCGCCGCACCCCAAGCATGTGGGAAGGTGATTTGCGGGTTCAAGAGCCGCCGTTTTGACAAAGTTAGCCCTTCCCACGTAGCTCCATCGTTATGCTTTCACTCACCCGACGCCGCGCTGCTTTGGCCCTTGCCGCGAGCCTGGCTGCCTGCGGCAGAAGCGGCGGGGCCGATGCGCCGCCGCCTGGGTCGTTGGCGTGGGCGGTCGCGGGGCCGTGGCGGATCGAGCCGGAGCGCGATCAGTGGCGCAATCCGCTGCAGACGCTGCTGTTCTGGGGCCTCGAAGGCGACATGACCGTGCTCGAAGTTCTGCCAGGGCGCGGCTGGTACACATCCATCCTTGCACCCTATGTCGCGGCCAATGGCGGGCGTCTCATCGCCGCCGGCTTCGATCCGCGCAGTCCGTCGCTGGCGCAACGCGAGACGCTTGCGGCGTGGGAGTCGCGGTTTACGCGTGATCGCGAATTGTACGGCGAGATCCAACGCACAGTGGTGCGGCCGGGTGCGCCTCTTGCGCCCGCCAACAGTGTTGATCTCGCGATCCTCGCCAACAGTGTTCACACGCTGATGGCTGAAGGCATCGCGGAATATGTGTTTCGCGGCGTTGCGGCGGCGTTGAAGCCGGGCGGCGCGTTTGGCGTGGAGCAGCACCGCGCAGCATCGACAGGGTTGCAGGATCCCGTCGCAGGCACAGGCTATGTGCAGGAAGCTTATGTGAAGGCGTTGGCGCAGGAGGCGGGTCTCGACTTCGTCGCCGCCAGCGACTTGAACGCCAATCCGCGTGACACGCGCGATCACCCGTTCGGCGTGTGGACGTTGCCGCCGACCCTACGCACTTCGCCGCTCGGCCGGCCCGATGATCCGAACTTCAACACCTCGCCGTTCGAGAACATTGGCGAGAGCGACCGGATGACATTGAAATTCCGCAAGGCGAGTGGGGCTGCCGTGGCGGCGCCCAGCGACGAGCCCGAATTGCGTCGCTGACGCCCCCGTCACCCTTGCGGCCTAGCGCGCGCTGGTGTGTAAGGGGCCAAGAACCAAACCTTCCGGAGGAACCCCGCCATGACGTACGACGAAATCCTGACCCGCTTCAAAGACGGCAATGTCACGGTGCCGGGCAAGAAGGTGAAGTTCGACTTCGGCGATGCTGGCAAAATCTATCTCGATGGCGTGGCCGGCGCGGTCTCGGCCGACGACGCCGCCGCTGACACCACGATCAAAGTGAAGCTCGAAGACTTCGTCGCCATGGCTGGCGGCTCGCTCGATCCGACCGCCGCTTTCATGCAAGGCAAGCTCCGCGTCGACGGCGACATGGGCGTCGCCATGCAGCTGCAAGGCGTGATGGCGAAGCTGCGCGGCTAAGGCGCGTTAAGAGGGCTCATGGCGTTCGTCCGCGTTCCAGGCAACGACGCGCCAGAGGGCGCTGAGGAGCACTGGCTCGAGGGCCGCGGCGGAGTGAAGGTGCGCGTTGTAAGCGCGCCTTCAATCGGCGTGGCGCGCGGGTCGGTGATCGTCGCGCCCGGCCGCACTGAGTTCATCGAGAAATATTTCGAAGTGATGCGCGAACTGCAGGCGCGCGGCTTTGCCGTGTTCTGCATTGATTGGCGCGGGCAGGGTCTCTCTGGCCGCGAAGTCGAGAATGGCCTCAAAGGCCACTTCGCCAGCTTCGACGATCCGGTGAACGATCTTTCGACCGCGTTGAAACTGCTTTCAGCGAAACTGCCGCGTCCGCACATTGGCCTCGCGCATTCGATGGGCGGCGCCATTCTGTTGCGCGCGCTGCAGACGCGCCGTGTCGAACTCGATGCCGCGGCGTTTACCGCGCCGATGTGGGGCATCGCCGGTCTGAACGAAGTCGCCAAGAAGTACGCGCGCTTCATGACCTCGCTCGGCGCCGGCGGCCAGTTCGCGCCGAGCGTCGAAACCAAGTGGAAGCGCGAGAACTTCAAGAAAAACCCGGTCACGCACGATCGTGAGCGGCATGCGCGCTGCCAAGGCTTGATCGCTGAAGAGCCGCGCTTGGCGCTGGCGGGCCCCACCATCGGCTGGGTCGCAGCCGCCGCAGACGCGACCGAGGGCTTCCTGCAGCCTGGCGCCATGGCGCATGTGCGTATTCCGATATTGGTCGCCACCGCCGCCGAAGAGCAATTGGTGGACAATGCCGCGCAGGTGCAGGTGATCGAGCAATTGCCCGACGCGCAACACATCACCATCGCCGGCGCCAAGCATGAAATCCTGATGGAAACCGACGATCTGCGCGCTCAGTTCTGGGCAGCGTTCGACGAACTAGCCGAACGCGTGGCGCCTGCCCGCGTTTAAGTAGCGGAGGCCCAAATGGCCGGAGAATTGGTTCTCGTCACTGGCGGCAGCGGCTTTCTTGGTTCGCACGTCATTCTCCAACTTTTGAACGCCGGCTATCAGGTGCGCACCACCGTGCGCTCGCTGTCGCGCGAGGGCGAAGTGCGCGAGATGCTGCGAGTTGGCGGCGTCGATGCCGGCGATCGGCTGACTTTCGCTGCGGCTGATCTCACCAGCGATGCGGGCTGGGCCGAAGCCGTCGCGGGCTGCACCTATGTGCATCACGTCGCTTCGCCGTTTCCGCCGAATATCCCAAAGCACGAAGACGAAGTGATCATCCCCGCGCGCGATGGCGCTTTGCGGGTGCTGAAAGCGGCGCGCGATGCGGGCGTGAAGCGCGTTGTGCTGACATCGTCTTACGCGGCCATTGGGTACGGTCAGCCGCAGCAGAGCAAACCGTTCGACGAGACCAATTGGACCGATCCGAACGGCGACGATGTGCGCGCTTATGTGAAGTCCAAGACACTCGCGGAGCGCGCGGCCTGGGATTTCATCGCGCGCGAGGGCGGGGCGCTTGAGCTGTCTGTGGTGAACCCGGTCGCGATCCTCGGCCCGGTGCTCGCTCCGGACTATTCAACGTCGATCATGCTAATTAAGCGCCTGATGGATGGCGACATGCCGGGCTGCCCGCGGCTCTTCTTTGGGCTCGTCGATGTGCGCGATGTCGCCAGCATGCACCTCATTTGCATGACCCACCCGGGCGCCAAGGGTGAGCGTTTCCTCGCGCTGGCTGGCGAGTTTCTCTCGATCGCTCAGATCGGGCGCATCCTGAAACGCAACCTCGGGTCTGCGGCCAAGCGCGTGCCGACGATGGAGTTGCCGGATTTCCTCATCCGTATGGCGGCGGCGCGCGATCCGGCTGTGCAGCAAATTCTCCCTGAGCTTGGCAAGCGCAAAAACGGCACCAACGCCAAGGCGCGCCGCGTGCTGGGTTGGACCCCGCGCACGAATGAAGAATCGATCCTGGCGACGGCGGAGAGCCTGGCTGCGCTCGGCCTCCTCAAGGGGTCGCAGAAAAAAGCGGCGTGAGTGTCGAAATCGGCGAGGTCGGCGCGTCACTGCGATGACGGCATAACGCCGGAGGAGCTTTTGCCATGCGCTACATGATTTTGATCTACGGCGATGAAGCCAACTGGGCGAGCATCGCACCCGAACGGGTCGGCGAGATCATGGCCGCCTATTTTGCCTACACTGATAAGCTGCAAGCCGCGGGCGTTTATGTGTCGGGCGATGAACTCGATCCCGTTGCCAAAGCCAAAAGCGTGCGTGGCGCGGAAGTTGTCGACGGTCCGTTTGTCGACACCAAGGAAGCGCTCGGCGGCTATTACCTGATCGAATGCGCGAGCGAAGACGAGGCGCTGCATTGGGCCCGGCAATGTCCGGTGACGCTGCATGGCGGCGGCGTCGAGCTCAGGCCCGTCGTCGTGCGTTGATTGAAGCGAGACTCGCGCGGCGGATTTGAAATTCGCCTAGTGACTGGTGGCGACCTCAGTGCGAATTTCAAATCCATAAGCCGCGCGAGATCCTTTGAGTCTCAAAGCGCCTCTTGGACTTGAAATGCGACATGGAGCCTGACCAAGACACTGGGTCGCATTTCAAGTCCGGCGCTTTGGCCGAGCGCGTCGCGCGCGAGAGTTACGGGCGCTTGCTCGCCTTACTCTGCGCGCGCACGCGCGACGTCGCCGCGGCTGAGGATGCGCTCTCGGAAGCCTTTGCGGCGGCGCTTACGGCATGGCCGCGCGGCGGCGCCCCGGACAATCCTGAAGCCTGGCTGTTTGCTGCGGCAAAACGAAAGCTGATCGATGCCGCACGCCGCACGCGTACGGCTAGTGCAGGCGAAGCCGAAATCGTCCGCGGCATAGAGGAATTCGTCGCCGATATGGCTGAGGTAAATGTGCCGGATCGCCGCTTGGGCCTGATGTTCGCGTGCGCGCACCCGGCCATTGAAGAAAGCGTGCGCACACCGCTCATGCTTCAAACCATTCTCGGATTTTCCGCGGAGCGGATTGCGAGCGCGTTCTTGGTCGAGCCGACAGCGATGGGCCAGCGCCTCGTGCGCGCCAAGAAGAAGATCAAAGACGCCGGCATTGGCTTTGAAGTGCCCGAGCCCGCAGCGTGGGGCGGTCGCTTTCCGGCGGTGCTCAATGCTATCTATGCGGCGTTCGCTTCCGGCTGGAGCGATCCGATGGGCGCTGATCCTGAACGGCAGGGGCTGACGGAAGAGGCAGTCTGGCTTGGCCGCGTGCTGGCGCAGCAATTGCCGCAAGAACCTGAAGTGCTCGGCCTGCTGTCGCTGATGCTGCATCTCGACGCGCGCCGCGTGGCGCGGCGTGGAAGCGACGGCCGTTATGTGCCGCTGGATGAGCAGGACACGTCGTTGTGGCGGCGCGAACTCATCGTCGAGGCGGAGCAATTGCTGTACGCCGCGAGCAAGATCGGGCGGCCTGGGCGGTTTCAGTTGGAGGCGGCGATTCAATCGGCGCACGCGACGCGCGCGTGGCGCGGCGAGACCGATTGGGCGGCGATCGCGTTGCTTTATCAGGCCTTGGCCGAATTGACCGCATCGCCGGTGGCGCAGCTCAATGCGGCGGCGGCGATCGCGCGGCGCGATGGGCCGGAAGCGGGGTTGGCTGCTACAGAGGCGATTGCGGCGGATAACCCAATGCTGCGCGACTATCAGCCTTACTGGGCGCTCATCGCAGACTTGGCCGCAAAGCTTGGCCGCACGGAAGCTGCGCGCGCCGCGTATGATGAAGCCATGGCGCGCGAGAGCGATGCGGCGGTGATTGCTTTTCTGGCCGCACGCCAGAAATCTTTGTAGCAGCGAATGTCGAAGCCGCAGCTAGGCGAACGACGTGGCGGTGACGGCCAGTTCGGCCGCCCATGGAGAAGCACATGAAGTACGCCATCATTGTTTATGAAACCGTCGACGACTTCGCCGCCCGTGAGGATCAGCGCGCGCCGGAATATTGGAACGGCTACAGCGCCTATTCTGGCGCGCTTCAGGCCGCCGGAGTCGCTGCGGGTGGAGCGGCGCTTAGAGCCTCAGACGCGGCCACAACTGTGCGCCTGCGCGGTGGGTCACGGCAGGTGGTCGACGGCCCGTACTCAGATATCAAAGAACAGCTCGGCGGCTTCTTCCTGATCGACGTGCCGACGCTCGACGATGCCTTGGCGTGGGCGGTAAAATGCCCGGCCGCCAAAACCGGCGCGATCGAAGTGCGCCCGCTCTTGGAAATGAGCCAGGGCTAGCGTGCTGCAGTGGGTGGTTCGCTCAAACGCTGCCACCCACTCACTGGCCATAAAGCGCAGCGAGCTCGGTGCGCGCCGCTGCTAACTGGCGCTGGAAATCTGGATCGGCGTGCAGGCGCGCGACGGCTGCCGCTGCGACCGTCCGTCCGGCTTCGACGTCGCTCGGATAGTGCACGCCGCAGACAACGCGGCTCCAGGTGAAGTCGCGTCCGCGTTCGATAAGGGCGTCGGCGCGTGAAGGGACGAGTTCAGCAAGCACCAAGCCCCACGCGAAGCCCAAGGCTGCGTGACCCGATGGGTAAGAGAAGCTGGCGCGCAGGCGCTCGTCATCGGGGATGCACGGCGTGATCGAACTATCGGTGACGAACGGGCGAGGGCGGCGGTGAATGAATTTCACCGGATCGCCGGCAAAGCCGGCGGCGCGTCCGGCGCGGTCGAGCACTGCGAGCGTCGCGGGCAGCGAGGCGCCGTTGAATTGCGGACCGAGCACCGAATCGAACGCTGCGAACGGATCGATAGCGTTGTCTTCGAGCGCTTGTGCGCGCCGCTCGGCGCTCCACGGGCCGCGGACGATCGCGCGTTCGGCAATTTCCAGAGCGCTATTGGCGGCGGGCGGCGGCGGGATGAACACACTTGCGTCCACTTGGACCGCCGGATTGCGCTCCGCCGTGGTCGGATGGACGACGGGCGGAGGCGTCGGCGCCGCGGTCGCGCAGGCGGCCAGAGTAAGCGCAGCGAGAATTGCGAATTTAAACTTGGACATGTTCCCCACCTAGCTCCGGCGCTTCGATCCACATCTTTACCGGTAAGCCCCCGATAACAACAGCTTACGCGATCGTTCCCGCTCCTAGTGGCGGGCTCTATAGATCGCTCCGATAAAACCAATTTTGCCGATACGTCTCGAAGCGCTATCGAGCAGCCAGGAGGACTTTACGCAATGGCCGACGGAACTGACTCGAAATGCCCCGTGCCGCATTCGCGCGGCAGACTGAATCGCGATTGGTGGCCCAATCAGCTGAACGTGAGCGTGCTGCACCAGAACACGCCCGAGTCCAACCCGATGGGCGCGACCTTCAATTACACCAAGGAATTTGAAAGCCTGGACCTCGACGCGGTGATCAAGGATCTCCGCGCGCTGATGACGGACAGCCAGTCCTGGTGGCCTGCCGATTACGGCCATTACGGCCCGTTCTTCATCCGCATGGCTTGGCACGCGGCCGGCACCTATCGCGTCGGCGACGGGCGTGGCGGCGGCGGCCGCGGTCAGCAGCGTTTCGCGCCGCTGAACTCTTGGCCGGACAACGGCAACCTCGACAAAGCCCGCCGCTTGCTGTGGCCGATCAAGCAGAAGTACGGCGCGAAACTCTCCTGGGCCGATCTGCTGATCCTCACCGGCAATGTCGCGATCGAATCGATGGGCGGCCCGGTGTTCGGCTTCGGCGGCGGCCGTGCCGATACGTGGGAGCCGGAGAACCATGTGAACTGGGGCGCCGAAGAAGCGTGGCTGGCCGACAGCAAGTCTCCGAACAGCCGTTATTCCGGCGAACGCGAACTCGCTGGCGATCTTGGCGCCGTTCAGATGGGCCTCATCTACGTAAACCCGCAGGGCCCCGACGGCAATCCAGACCCGGTCGCGTCCGCGCGCGATATCCGCGAAACCTTCGCGCGCATGGCGATGAACGACGAAGAAACCGTCGCGCTCGTCGCTGGCGGCCACACGTTCGGCAAAGCCCATGGCGCCGGCCCGGAAAGCCACGTCGGCAAAGAGCCTGAAGCTTCCGACATGGAGCATCAGGGCCTCGGCTGGATCAGCACCTTTGAAAGCGGCATGGCGGGTCACACCATCACGTCCGGTATCGAGGGCGCGTGGAAGCCAAAGCCCACAACGTGGGACAACGGCTATCTCGACACGCTGTTCGGCTTTGAATGGGAGTTGACCAAGTCGCCGGCGGGTGCGCACCAGTGGAAGCCGAAGGGCGACGCTGGCCGCAACGTCGAAGACGCGTTCGATCCGAACAAGAAGCACCAGCCGATGATGACGACGGCTGACCTCGCGCTGCGCTTCGATCCTGCTTACGAAAAGATCGCGCGCCGCTTCCACCAGAACCCGGCGGAATTCGCGGACGCCTTCGCGCGTGCGTGGTTCAAGCTCACGCACCGCGACATGGGCCCGAAGGTTCTCTATCGCGGCAAGTACGTCCCGAAAGAGACTTTGATCTGGCAAGACCCTATCTCGGGCGCGCCGAGCAACATTGATGCGGGCGACGTGGATGCGTTGAAGGCCAAGATCCTCGCGACCGGCCTTTCGGTGCGCGAACTGGCCGAGACGGCATGGGCTTCGGCCTCGACCTATCGCGGTTCGGATCGTCGCGGCGGCGCCAATGGCGCGCGTATTCGTCTCGCGCCGATCAAGGATTGGGAAGTCAACAAGCCGGCGCAACTCCAGAAGGTGCTTTCGAAGCTCGAAGGCATCCAGAAAGAGTTCAACGCCGGCGCCAAGAAAGTCTCACTCGCGGACCTCATCGTTCTCGGCGGTGTCGCCGCGATCGAGAAGGCGGCGAAGGACGGCGGCGTTGCGGTGAAAGTGCCGTTCACGCCTGGCCGCGCCGACGCGACGCAGGAAGAGACGGAAGTGCATTCCTTCGAATTCCTGAACCCGAAGGCCGATGGTTTCCGCAACTATGTGCGCAAGCCCATCATGCCGATCGAAGACCATCTGGTCGATCGCGCGCAATTGCTGGAGCTCACCGCTCCGGAAATGACGGTGCTGATCGGCGGTCTGCGTGTGCTGCAAGTCGGCGACGACAAGAAGGGCGTGTTCACCACGCGTCCGGGCGTTCTGTCGAACGACTTCTTCCTCAACTTGCTCGACATGAGCGTGCAGTGGAAGGGCATCGGCGGCTCGCAGGAAGAGTTCGAAGCGCGTGACCGCAAGACCGGCCAAGTGAAGTGGACCGGCACTCGCGCCGATCTCATCTTCGGCTCGCACTCGCAGCTGCGTGCGTTGGCCGAAGTGTATGGCGGCTCCGACGCGAAGGAGAAGTTCGTGAAGGACTTCGTCGCTGCCTGGACCAAGGTGATGGAGCTCGACCGCTTCGATCTGCGCGTCCCGCCATCGACCGGCGCACACTAACTTAAACTGAAAAGTGGAAGGGGGCGGTGCTGGAAACGGCGCCGCCCCCTTTCTTTTGCGGCGCCGCCATCACGTCGCGTTGAGGGGGGCTTGCAACGGCATACGGGTACGCTATTTCTAGCGCGCCAGGCCGGGCCCCTCTGGCGGTTCGCAAGAACCGTGATGTCGGACTGGAGGATTGCGAGTGAGTGGTGCGCGTCTCGTGCGTGAGCCTCTCTAGTCCCAAGGCCCAGCCACTAGCGCTCTCGCCCGCAATTCGCTGTCTCTGATCCGATGGAGCAACGCGATATGGCGCGAGAGGTGTACTGGCCGCCCCCCAATGTGAATCCGCACGCGAAGCCCAAGCGCTAGCGATCTCACACATTCAAGCAACGCAACCGGCCGCCCGTGCGGGCGCTGGTCTGCGATCTCGTGAACGGGGTTCAAATGGACGTTCTGCATTACTTAACCGGCGAGTTTGCCGGTCAGCCGATATGGCTATGGCTCAGCTTTCTAAGCGTGATCGGCTTTCTGCTGTGGCTCGATCTTGGCGTCATCAACAACCACGACGCTGTCATTTCGCCGGCGAAGAGCGCGCTCATGTGGTTCGGCTTTGCGTCGCTGGCCGGATTGTTCGGCCTTTACGTCGCTTATGTGTATGAGCCGGATCCGCGCTACTATCTTTCACCCGACAATCTCAATCAGCAGGCGGTGATCCAATATTTCACTGGCTACCTGCTTGAGACAGCGCTCGCGTTCGACAACATCTTCGTCATCTCGCTGATCTTCACGTACTTCGCCGTGCCGCGCGAGTATCAGCACCGGGTGCTGTTCTGGGGCATTATCGGCGCCATCGTCTTCCGCGCCATTTTCATCTCCGCTGGCGCTGCGGTGGTGAACTCCTGGACATGGGTGCTCTATTTCTTCGCCGCGTTCCTGATCTGGACGGGCTGGCGCATGCTCACCAGCAATGGCGGCCACGAGATGAATCTCGCCGATAACGGCGTGCTCAAATTCGTGCGCAAGCACATGAAGGTGACCGACCGGATCGAGAACCACAATTTCTTCGTGAAGCAGATCGATCCCAAGAGCGGCAAACTCGCCACTTATGCAACGCCGCTTTTCCTAGCGCTGATCATGGTGGAAGGCGCCGACATCGTATTCGCAGTGGATTCGGTGCCAGCCATCTTCGCCGTCACGCGCGATCCGTTCATCGTCTATACGTCAAACATCTTCGCCATCCTCGGCTTGCGTTCGATGTATTTCATGCTGGCGGCGGCGGTGGAGCGCTTTGCGTATCTGAAATACGGACTCTCGCTCGTGCTCGTACTGATCGGCGTGAAGATCATCTGGAACTTCGGCCTGTCGAAGGAGCTGGGCTGGGCGCCGTATCTGGAGCCGCATTGGGCGTTGATCGGCACACTCAGTCTGATCGGCGGCGCGATACTCTACTCGCTGATCCGCACGCGAAAGCAGCCAACGGCAACCTAACGGAGCAGGGCGGCGTCGAAAGGCGCCGCCCTTTTCATTTCTTGTGACCCCGTCTGGACGCGCGCGCATCAGGGCTCGTATTTAATTTTGAGGCGATGCCCCGCGGGCGTACGATTGCTGCCGCGGGAGAGTGGTGATGAGCGGATTGAACGATGCGCCGCGCGGTGGCGCAGGGTGGGCGCGTCCAAGCGTGATCTTGGCCGTATTTGCCGTGGGCTTTGCGGTTTACACGGTGCTACGGCCCGCGCCGCCTGCGCCTGTGGAAGCCTCCAATCAAGCGAGCGCCGGATTAGTCTCCGAGTTTTCCGGTGTCGCCACGGTGAGCGACGGCGATACGATTCGGATCGGAACGCAGCGCTTTCAACTGGATGGCATCGCGGCCCCGTCGCGCTCTGTTCGCTGTGGCGATGTGAACGTCTATCGCGCCGCCACCGACGCGCTGCGCGATGTCACGCGCTCGCGGCAGGTGGTCTGCCGGATCAGCAATCAGCCGGACGCACAAGGGCAGAGCCGGGCGCGCTGCCGCGTCGAGGACATCGATCTCAACGCTCACATGGTGGAGGCCGGGTGGGCGCGCGAGTGGCCGCGCGCTGGCGCCTACGCTGAACAAGAAGCCGCCGCCCGCGCCGCCGAGCGCGGCGTATGGAGCCCGTCCTGCCCCGCCGATGTTTGGGGCCCCTAATCTGAACCCTCTCCCCTAGAAGGGGGAGAGGGCAGGGTGAGGGGGTGAGCAGGCGTCGGCCTCGGTCTTGTCGGCGCCGCCATATCTCGATCGTCCTCCGCACGATCAAGGAGCGAACCCCATGACCATCACCATCACCGCCTTTGCAAACGCCCTCGATCGAGGCCGAGGTCTCGCGCGCGACATGCGCGTGCGTTGGGCGCTGGAGGAGGTGGGGCAGCCTTACGACGTGCGGCTTGTCCCGTGGGAAAAGTTCAAGGAAGAAGCGCATCTGGCGCGCAATCCGTTTGGGCAGATCCCGACATATGAGGAAGGCGATCTGACACTCTTCGAATCCGGCGCGATCGTCTTGCACATCGCCGAGCGCTTTCCGGGTTTGCTGCCGTCCGATGCTAACGCACGGGCCCGGGCGATCATGTGGATGTTCGCGGCGCTGAGCACGATCGAGCCGTCAATCGTCGACGCCGACATCGTCGAGTACGCGGAGCGTGGTAAAAGCTGGCAGGGTGAGCGCAAAGCGATGGTCAACGAGCGCATCCGCGTCCGCTTAAGCGAACTTTCCGCGCGCCTCGGCGATGCCGACTGGCTCGACGGCGATTTCAGCGCCGCCGATATTCTCATGGTGCATGTACTGCGCCGACTGGAAGGTTCGGGGATACTGGAAGAATACCCCAGCCTCGCCGCCTACATCGCTCGCGCCGAAGCGCGGCCCGCGTACCGGCGCGCGTTTGCGGCGCAACTGGCGGCGTGGGAAGCGGCCACCTAGGGCGCTGCGTCCGCCTCAGGCGTCATGCGCAGGCTGACATAATAGTCGCGCATGAAGTTCTCGTCGAGGCCGGTTACGATCGGGCCGGCGACGTCCATCATGTCAGTGCCTTGCCAGCCAGGCGCCTGCGCTTCGAACCACTGTTTCCCGAAGCGACTGCCGAAATAGAATGGCGCCGTGTTGCGGATGAGGCGCTCCACCTCAGCCCGCGTGCGTAACCCCGAGCGCTCCATCTGAAACCCGCTGTCCCACTGCAGAAACAATGAAACCAGCACCGCTTCATTCATCCTGATGTCGACGTCAGTCATCGTCTCAGGCGCCATGTAACTTTTAACCCACGCCGCCGATTGCTCGGGCTGCGCCAAATGGATCTCGGTGCTGAGCATGAGTTCGTTCAGCGCGCCTTCCGTCGCTACACGCGTCAGCGCCGCGTTCTGGCGGATTTCGATCACGAGGATGAGCAGACCAAGTACAACGCCGACATTGGCGCCGAGCGTTAGCCATCGGCCAATGCGATCGACGCGGGCCTCGGATGCGGTGGGCGAAGGCGCGGTGTTGTCAGCTTGGCTCATCGCGTCACAGTAGCGTAGGTCGCGCTGAGACGGCTAGATTGTTTTGAACGCGGCGGAAGGGTGCGGCATGGCCAAGCTTGTTTACGGAATGAACGTGTCGCTGGACGGCTACGTCGATCACGACAAGTTCGCGCCTGATCCGGTGCTGTTCAAATATTTTATCGAGCAAACCCGCAACACGGCGGGCAGCCTATACGGGCGCGGTCTCTACGAGCTCATGCGCTATTGGGACGGCGATGAATGGGATCAACATGGTCCCGAGCAAAGCGATCTGCGCGCCTTCGCGGAAGCTTGGCGGGCGATGCCGAAATGGGTTGTGTCGCGCTCGCTGAAGGAAGTGGGTCCGAACGCGACGCTGATCAGTGGTGATTTCGAGACGGCGATTCGCAAGCTGAAAGCTGAGGTCGACGGCGAGATCGAGATTGGCGGGCCTAAGCTTGCGGCGAGCCTATCGAGGCTTGGGCTGATCGATGAATATCATCTCTTTCTGCATCCCGTCGTGCTCGGGAAGGGCAGTCCATTTTTCGCCGACGCGCAGCCGAAGCTGCGGTTCGTGGCGAGCCAACGGATCGGGGAGAGCGCACTGCGGCTGACGTACGTGCCGGCTTAGACCCGATTCACTCCGCGCGCCGCAGCGCTTCCAGCGCGGCGTTCAGGATCGCGAGGTCGCCGCCGATATTCAGACGTATCGAAGAGAGTTCGGAGAATTGATAGCGCAGGTCCGACATCACCTCAGGGTCACGTCGCAGGGCCGCTGCTGCTGCGGCGATCTCGGCGTCGCTCACGCCGTCGAGGCTGCACTCTGTGCTGAATCCGAGGAAAAGGCCGGTGTCGTCGCGCGCATCGCTGCAACCTTTGCGGATGGCGTCTTGAACTTCAAACGAAATGGTTCGGCGAACGCTCAGCCGATAGGGTGACGTCATGAGCACTTCGCGCGCGTCGATCGAGGTGTCGACACTGAAATAGTTTCCCAAAAGCGCGGCGGCATCCGTCGGGAGCAAGGCGACATCGCCGGAAGATACAATTTCGTCCCATGTGGCGCGCGTCGAGGCGGCATAGGAATACTCGGTCGCCCGATAGGCGTTGACGACGAGCGCGCGTGAGTCCGGCGACGCTTGCCGCAGCAACGCATTCGCTTGCAGTGCGCCTTCATACACGGCGTCATAGTAGGCAAGACCTTGGCGCCGGTTCTGCAGATCGGCTTCGACGTCGGCGATGAGCCGCTGGACATAAGCTTCTCCGCGACGCGCATCAGCTTGCCGGGCGGCCCAGTCGTTCACCTGCAAACCGACCAGCACGCCGACCACGACGATCACGAAGTCGATCCCAATCGCGGTCCATTCTTGCTTGCGGAAGTGCGCGATGATGCGGCGTAACAGCATGTGGCCCCCTGAGGGGCATCTAAACGACTGCCGCCCACGGTGACAATGCGCTTTGGCTTGACTGCAATGCGTGAAGATGCGCGCATCGACGGATGAAGAGGCTCTTTCGGGTCAGTCTTGCGGCGATCGTTGCGCTCGCGCTTTGGGTCGCGTTCGTCGTTGTCGGCGCGCGTGAGGGCTGGTGGCGGCCGATGCCGGCGGCGCAGGGCGACATGGCGGGCTTTATGCGTTGGGCGCAGGGTCGCTACGCGGCGGAGTCGCGCGGCAACGTCGCCATTGTCCTGCTTGATGATGGCGAGGTCGTGCAAACTTATTTCGCCTCGCATGGCCGCGCGGTGGATGAAGCCTCGCTTTTCCAAGCCGCCTCGCTGAGCAAGTGGCTGACGGCGTGGGGCGTCATGACGCTGGTGGAGCAGGGCCGCATCGATCTCGATGCGCCGGTCTCACGCTATCTTACGCGCTGGCGCCTGCCGCCGAGCGAGTTCGACAACGACGAAGTCACGGTGCGTCGGCTGCTCAGTCACACTGCAGGCCTGACGGACGGTCTGGGCTTCTTGGGGCTCACGCCAGATCAAACGCTCCCGTCGATCGAGCAAGAGCTCACGGAGCCGACAGATGCAATGACAAGCGCAGATGGGGTCGTGCGCGTCGGCGCGCGCCCGGGCTCAACATGGCGCTATTCGGGCGGCGGCTATCTCATTCTGCAGCTGGTGATCGAAGAGGTGTCGGGCCAAGCCTTCAACGACTACATGCGCGGCGCCGTGTTCACGCCGCTCGGGATGCATGGTTCGACATTCGTCGATCCTGATATCGATCGCTTGGTGGAGTTCTACGCAGCCGATGGATCGTCAGCGATCCACTACAGATTCACCGCGACCGGCGCCGCGTCGCTCTACACCTCCGCCGACGACATGACGCGCTTCCTGCAGGCGCATGTCGGCGGGCCAGACGCAGCTCCGCCAGGGCGCAGCGTGCTTCGTCCTGAAACGTTGGAAGAGATGCGCGCGCCGCACGCGTATCTCGGCGGCATGCCGGTCTGGGGCTTGGGCGAGACTTTGTACGCACCGAACGGCGCCGGCAGCTTCATCGTCGGCCACGACGGCGGCAACTTCCCCGCCATCAACACCACCGCCCGCATCGATCCCGCAACCGGCGATGGCGTCATCGTGCTCGCAACCGGCAGCCCTAGGCTGGCGAGCGAAATCGGCGGGGCGTGGACGTACTGGCAGTCTGGCGTTGTGCCGCTCGATACGCTGGCGCTGTTCGACCTGCGCGGGATCTTGATTTTGTTCGCGGCGGGCGCGCTGGTGATTGTGGTCGGCGCGCTTGGGTTCGGCTGGTTTGGGCGGAGACGTCGAACTTCCTCGTGAACGCTCCCCGTTCGAAGCGGCTTTCGTGTGTCTGTGTCGGCAGCTAGTTTGACTACTCAAGAGCAAAAAGGCCGCTCCTTTCGGAGCGGCCTTCGTGTTTCTGCGTTCGCGCTATCGCTTACGCGAACAACTTGGCCCAGTTCCGCGCCTCACGCTTCCGCCAGCCGCCGCGATGATACGCGTCGCTGACGATGATCGGCGCAACGCTCGTTGCTTCCGCGAACACCATTTGCTCGTGCACGGTGCTGACCTTGCCCCAGCTCGCCGCCTCTTGCAGCGTAGAGGAGGAGCAGGCGCCGTCGCGGACGTCGGCGACTGTGATCTGCACCGCGTATTTGTGCACTTCGACGTCGTGGTGGCCGAGGATTTCCGCGCAGACGACAGTGTCTTGCGCGAAATTCTTCGGCACGCCGCCGCCGACCATGAACAACGCCGTGGTGCCGGCCGCGAGCTTGATCTCGGTCAGCTCACGGAAGTCGCCGCCGCTATCGATGGTGAGATACGGCTTGCCGGCTTTGCGGCGCTCGACCTGGTGCTTGACGATGCCGAAGCCGGCCGAGCAATCGGAGAACGCCGGCACGAAAATCGGCACGCCTTTTTCGTAGGCGCGCTGGATCAGCGAATCCTTCTTCTTGGCGTTGCCGGCGGCCAGCCACTTGCCGAGCTCATAGATGAACTCGCGCGACGTGTACGGGCGCGGCTCGAGCATCTCGCAGATCTCGTAGATCGTGCCGTCGACGTTCTGCAGTTCTTCTTCGTCGATGTAGGTGTCGTAGATGCGGTCGATGTAGAGCGAGCGCAGCGTGTTGTCGTCCGGGATTTCCTTGGCTTGGTAGTGCTTGAAGCCGAGCGCTTCGAGGAAATCCATATCGATGATGCAGGCGCCGGTGGCGACGATGGCGTCGGCCATGTTGTACTCGACCATGTCGCGCCAGACGTGCAGGCACCCGCCCGCGCCCGTCGAGCCGGCCATGATCAGCCAGGTCGAGCAGTTCTGATCTTCGAGCGCCATGTTGAGGATGCCGGCGGCGCGCGCGGCGTCGCGGCTGGTGAAGCTCATCTTGCCCCACGCGTCGATGATCGGGCGCGCGTCGAAGCTGGCGATGTCGATGTGCTCGACCGGTGAGGAGAGAAGTTCCGCTTTGCGGTTGGTGTCGATTTTGTCAGCCACGGGAGGTGCTCCTATGGGCGGCGTCAGGAACAACAACCGCGCGGACGCTCCGCCGACACGCGATCAGCGGCGGGAGATAGTGCATTGCGGCGGGAATGCAAGTAATTCCACGTCATGAGTAATTGGTGGTTCTGGTTGGTTCAGTTCTCGCGCCGTCTGATGGTGCGGGCGAGCGCTTACGGCTTGTTTGCCGTCGGCGCGGCTCTGGCGGCGGTGTGGTTCGCGCCCTTCGTACCGCGCGAACTGTCTGAGCGGCTCGGTGGCGAAGCGGTTGAAGGCATCCTAACCGCGCTGGCGTCGAGCATGCTGGCGGTGTCGACATTCTCTTTGAGCGCTATGGTGGTCGCGTACACGGCCGCCTCCGCTCAGATGACGCCGCGCGCGGCCGCGTTCGTCACCAATGATGGCGCCACCCAGCGCGCTCTGGCGACGTTCGTCGGCGCCTTCTTGTTTACTGTTGTGGCGCTCGTCGCGCTCGGCGCGAACTATTACGGCGCTGAGGGTCGCACGATCCTCTTTCTCTCCACGCTGGTCATGGTGATCATTGTGGCGGTGACGCTGATCGGCTGGATCGATCGGCTGGCGCGCCTGGCGCAGCACGGCCACGTGCTGACGGAAGTGGAAGAGGTGGCGCGTAAGGCGCTATGGTCGCGATGCGAACGCCGCTTCATGGGCGGATCGGAACTCGGCGAGATCAGCGCGGAAGGCGTGCGCGTCACTGCGATCGGCACCGGCTATGTCGCCAATATCGACCCCAGCAAACTGCAGAAGCTAGCCGAGCGCGTCGGCGGCACAATCGAGATCATGGCAGACCCCGGTGATTTTATCGTCATCGGCGCGCCGTTGCTCAATCTCGTGGGCGCCTCCGTGACGGATGATGCCGTCCGCAACGAGGCCCGCGCCGCGTTCACGTTTCGAGACGCTCGAACCTTTGAGCAAGATCCGTTCTACGCGGTGCAAGTGCTGGTGGAGATCGCCGCGCGCGCTTTGTCGCCCGGCGTGAACGATCCCGGCACGGCGATCCTGGTCGTCGATTCTTGCTATCGCGTGCTGGAGGATTGGCTGCGTGAGGAGAATGCGCAGGCGCCAGCGTGTGCGTACGACCGTTTGCGCGCACGTCACCTGGACGGTTGCGCGCTGGTTGAGCACTCGCTGGGCGAAGTCGCGCGCTACGGCGCCAAGGATGTGGCGGTCGCGGTTCGCGCGCAAACGGCTCTGGCGACGCTGGCTGCGTCGAACACTGGCGCATTCGCCGCGTGCGTGCGCAAACAGGCCGCTATCGCGCTCGCGCGCGCCGAACAGGGGCTGGAGTTCGAGGCCGACCGCGAACGTGTCCGCGCCGCCTCGAGAGGCTGAAAGCGTGCGCACTCTCCTTGCGGCATGAGTAGCAGCGCGCGTTTCGGCGTGCCACGCTGCCATCAACTGAGGAAACCATGAGCGAACTTGCAGGCCGCGTGGCTTTGGTGACGGGCGGCGCGCGCGGGCTTGGCGCGGCGGCGGCGAAGGCGTTGGCGGCGGATGGCGCGAAGGTGGTGGTGAGCGATGTGGCCGACGGCAGCGCGATTGCGGCGGAGATCGACGGCGCGTTCGTGCAGCATGATGTGACCAGCGAAGAGCAATGGATCGCGGCCGTGGCGTTCGCGAAGCAACGCTTTGGCGGGCTCGACATCCTCGTCAACAATGCCGGCATCTTCTGGATGAAGCCGATCGCGATGGAGACGCTGGAGAGCTTCCGGCGTATGCAGCAAGTCAACGTCGAGGGCGTCTTTCTCGGCTTGAAGCACGCCATCCCCGCCATCGCGGAGCGCGGCGACAAATGGGACGGCGGGGGCTCGATCATCAATCTCTCGTCCGTCGCCGGCATTATCGGCTCGCCGATGACGCTCGCTTACAACGCCTCCAAAGGCGCGGTGCGGCTGATGACGAAAGCGGCGGCGCTCGAATGCGCGCGCGGCGGCATGAAGGTGCGGGTCAATTCCGTGCATCCCGGCATCATCAACACGCCAATGATGAGCAACGCCGCTGAAGCCATCGCCGGCGCCAGCGGCGTCAACGACACGATGGAGCGCTTCGCCTCGTTTCACCCAATGGGGACGTTGGGGCGCGACATCGACATCGCCAACGCCGTCGCGTTCCTGGCGTCGAGCAAAGCCGCCTTCATGACCGGCTCTGAAATGGTCGTCGATGGCGGCATGACGGCGGCTTAGCGCGCTACGGTGCGTCTAGCAGCTCAGCCGTTGCGCCAATCGCGCGGACTCTTGCCGGTCCAGCGTTTGAACGCGCGCGAGAATGAGGCGGGGTCCGAGAAACCGACGAGATAGGCGGTCTCGTTCACCGAGACTTTCCTCGACGCGATGTAATCCAGCGCCATGCGATGGCGCAGCGCGTCCAGCACCTGTTCGAAGGTGACGCCTTCGTCCTTTAGGTTGCGGTAAAGCGTCTGCCGGCTCGTCCCGAGCTTGCCTGCAATGGTCTCAACGCTGACTTCGCCCGTGTGCAGGATTGGCATGATCAGCGCTTCGACCCGGCCGCGAACGGTGCGTGACGCCTCCAGCTCCTGCAGCAGCGCATCGCCGCGCTCGGATCTCCACGCGCTCCCACGCCGGATCGCTGCGGATCGCGTTCCAGTGGCTGGAGAACGTCACCGGCACTTGCCACAGCTCTTCATAGCGCGCGCGATAGGCGGGCGCTGCGTGGGTGACGTGCGCTTCGAGCGCGTAAGTGTGCTGCGGAAAATCACGGCGCGTAGCGACGATGAAGCGCGACCACGTGGACTCAGTCATCTCTGGAAAATCGTTCGGATTAGCGCGGCGGTCTTCCATCCAACGCTGACCGCTCACGGTCTTAAGATCGAAGCGCGGCCCATCTGAAACGCCCGCCACATCGACCACCAAACGCCCATAGCGATTCAGCTGACCCAGCGCTTCCAGCATGTTGGCGGACGCGTGGCTGATAAGACCCACCACAGAAAACGCGCGAAAATCCGTTGCCGCGCCATACTCGAGCGCGAGCGCGGGATTGCCGGTCTCTTCCTTCGCCGCGCGCATGAGAGCAACGTAAGGCGCGAACGGGATGCGGTTGTCTTGGTCGCTCAGCGCATCGGCGGAGATGCCGGCGCGCATCAGCAGCTTGCGCTCACCTGCGCCGCGCGACACGGCAAAGTCGAGCAACGATTTCGCGTAGCCGGCGGAGACGGTGGCTTCAGTCATTTTGGTGCGTGTTACGTAGGATCATGTTTTTGGCGCGTCGCGTCATGGGCTCTTATCGTTAGTCAACGATAGCATATCGCAGATCGATAGTCGCCGTTTGCGCGCGACAAAGGACCAACTGCATGAGCCAAACCGTCGCTCCCGCGCGCGCGAAACTGCCCGATGTGCTGCTGAACGGCGCGACGACGCTTTGGTTTTTGGTGCTGCTCGCCGGCCAGTGGGTGTTTCTCTATTTCATCGCTTCGTTCTACGGCCCCTCGACGTTGTCCGGCAATTTCGCGGCCTGGGACGAAAACCCATTTCTCAGTCACGGCTACGTCGCCGGCGATGACATGGGCAATCTTGCCTTCGCCGGGCATGTGATCATGGCGGCGATCATCGTCCTCGGCGGCACGCTCCAACTCATCCCGCAAATCCGCAAGCACGCGCCCTGGTTTCACCGCTGGAACGGGCGGGTGTTCTTGACCGCCGCCGTGCTCGCGAGTCTTGCCGGGCTTTGGATAGATTTCACGCGAGAGATTGCGGTCGAAGGCTTGGCCTCGAACTTCGCCATCAGCTTCAACGGCGTGCTTGTTCTCATCCTTGCTGCACTCGCGTGGCGCGCGGCGGCGACGCGTAACATCAGCAGTCACCGGCGCTGGGCCTTGCGCGCCTTCGTCGTGGTCAATGGCGTCTTCTTCCTGCGGCTGTTGGTGTTCGGCTACATTGTGCTCGCACAGGCGCCGCCGAGCGATCTCTTGTTCGAGGTGTTCTCGTATCTTTCTTACCTGCTGCCGCTTGCGCTGGTGGAGCTCTACTTGCGCACCAAGGATGGCCCAGGTTTCGCGCGCGTGGGCATGGCGGGTGTGGTGCTGGCGGCGAGCGCTTACATGGCTGCCGGGATTGTCGGCTACTACCTGATCTTCGTGCGCGGTGTGCTCGACGCCTAAACGAAACGGGGCCCGCGTTGCCGCGAGCCCCGTTTATTTCATTCGAGTAGCTAAGCTTAGCCCTGGCTTGGCTGCTTCTTCGGCGCGCGCTTGCGCTTTGGCATTGCCACCACCGCGCCCGTCGCTTCGCCGTACATGCTCGGCCACGGCGAGTCTTTCGACTCGATCGTCACCGTGTCGCCGAAGCCGTTGAAGCGCGTGCCCATGGCGGTGCCGTAGGCGCCGAGCGAGCCGATCTCAATGAGATCGCCTTCTTGGATGTCGGCCGGCAGCATGAACGGGCCAGCTGCGGCATCCATCGAATCGCACGTCGGACCATAGAGCCGGAACGGCGCGAGCTTGGCGCGCGACGGAGTTTCGCGCAGCAGCTTTGCCGGGAACGCCCAGTTCAGGTGCGTGGCGTCGAACAGCGTGCCGAAGGCGCCGTCGTTCAGATAAAGCGCGTCGCCCTTGCGCAGCTCAACGCGCGTGACCGTCGAGCCAGCTTCCGCGACCAGCGCGCGGCCGGGCTCAGCCCAGAGCTTTGCGTTCTGAGCGACGAACATTTCCTCGAAGCCGGCTTTGATCGCGTTGACGTACTCGATCATCGGCGGCGGGCTCATGCCCGGATAGATGGCCGGAAAGCCACCGCCAATATCGACGATGTCGGCGACGACGCCGGCTTTGACGATGGCGCGGTTCACGCCATCCATCGCCGTGCGGTACGCATCCGGGCGCATGCACTGGCTGCCGACGTGGAAGGAGACGCCGAGCATCTCTTCGCTGACTTGACGGGTCTTGCGCAGCAACGCCGGCGCGTCAGCGGCGGAGACGCCGAACTTGCGCGCAAGCGGGTAAGCGGAACCGTCGCCCGACACTTCGAAGCGAACGACCAAGGTCAGGTCCTTCGCGCCGTTGGTTTCGGCGAGAATCTTGTCGAGTTCGTCTTCGCTATCGAGCGCGAACGTCTTCACGCCGTAATCGTGAAAGGCGCGCGCGATGGCGCGGCGGCTCTTCACCGGGTGCATGAAGGCGATCTGCGCGCCGGGAAAGCGGCTGTGAATCAGGTGCGCCTCGGCGTCAGAGGCGACATCGAAATTCTTGATGCCGGCGTGCCAAAGCGCATCGAGCGCCCACGGGCTCGGGTTCGCCTTAACGGCGTAAAACACATCGCCGGGAAAATTTTCACGGAACCACGTCGCAGCCGCGGCGACGCGGTGCGGGCGGGCGATAGCCACGGGACCTTCAGGCGCTTCGCGCGCAGTCAGATCAAGAGGCGAGAGGACAGAGTCCATCCGGCAGCTCCCAAACTTGTAACCGCTTTTCGGCGGTTCAGTTCATTCCCAGGCCGGCGTTAGTCGGACATGCTTTAATGTCAGGTCCGCCCTTGGGAGCTTGCGCCGGAGGATCGCCTAGGAAGCATCCTGCTTCCCGTTGCTTGCGATCCCCCAGGTGGCCTGGGCCGAGGGGGCGTTAGTGGACGCTGTTTCCAGGTCCGCCGGTAACGAGTCGAAATAGGTACATCGTTCCCCAATGTAAAGAGCGATTGATAGTTAATTTCCCCCGTCCCATCAAAACGATGCGCTAGCCCAACCACGCGCGCGCAGCGCCTCATCCAATTGTGCAGATGAGGTGTTCAAGGCACGTCACAAAAACGAAATGAAACTGTCGCGAAGCCTTTGTGGAACCTTCGCGCTAGCGTCACGTCCGCCGCCTAACCCCCGGCTCGTTCAGCAGCGTCTCTGAGTCGAGTCGCCCGCGCCCAGCCCAAATCGGGCTTCGAAGGGGGTTTTATGAAGAAGAGTATCCTCACCAAGGCCGCTGCTGCGGCCCTGGCCACAATCGCTGGCGTGAGCGTTGCGCACGCCCAGCATGCGCCAGCGGCCCCGGCGCCGACGCACTCCACCAGCTGGACCGGCACGGTCGGCGAAGATCGCTTTGGCGACGCCCGCTTCAAAATGCGCGGCCGCTTCCAATACGACGTTCAGTCCAACGATTGGGACGTCCTCAACGAAGATGGCACCCGCACCTATTTGCGCCGCGCCTTCCTCGGCGTGCAGGGCCGTCTCACCGAACATTGGCGCTACAAGGTCGACTTCATCCTGTCGCCGGGCGACGACGCCGCTGGCCAAGTTGGCGTCGACGACGCGTTCCTGGAATATGTCGGCGACGATTGGTCGATCGTCATCGGCGAGCACAACATCACCTCGCCGCTGGAAGACCGCATCTCCTCGCTCGACATTCCGTTCATCGAGCGCTCGAGCGTGATCAACGCCTTCGAATACGGCCGCGCGGCTGGCGTCGGCTTCATCACCGGCGGCGCCAATTGGTCGTTCTCCACGGCGCTGCAAGGCGATTCGCTGAACAACGCCGACACCAACTTCGCCGCCGACGAGCGCACCTCCGTCAGCGGCCGCTTCACCTTTGCGCCGATCTTCGAAGCATCCCCAGAAGGCGTGACGCTGGTCCACCTGGGCGTCACCGCGCGGGCTCGTGACATCGGCGGCGACGCTGCTTCGCGCTACCGCACGCGTCCGCTCAACGGCCGCGGCACGCGCTGGATCGACGCTGGCGCTGGTCTTGCCGGTGAAAGCGATACCTCGTTCGGCGCCGAACTGGCGCTGCAACGCGGCGCGTTTGGCCTGCAAGCCGAGTATCACATGCTCGACGGTGAGACCGTCGGCGGCGCCGAGTACGAGTTCAGCGGCTATTACGTTGACGCTTACTGGTCACTGACCGGCGAAAGCCGCGCCTATCGCGGCAACCAAGGCTCGTTCGGCGCTATCGCTCCGACGCGTCCGTTCGGCACCGAAGGCGGCTGGGGCCACATGATGCTCTCGGCCCGCTACGACTACATCGACCTCTCCGATCCGGCCGGTGGCGGCGCACGCGGCGAACAAACCGCTTACAGCGTTGGCCTCGATTGGGTCCCGGTCGATCACGTCCGCTTCAAGCTCAACTACGCGCTGAGCGAGATGGACCGCACCGTCGGCGCCGATGACGAAGCGGCGATCATCACTCTGCGTTCGCAATTCGACTTCTGAGCCCCGCGACCTGGCGGAGACGCACACTCAACCCCGTGCGTCTCCGCCGATTTCGCGCCTCGTGGAAAATGGAGTTCTCCCAATGAACATTCTCAAATTCGCCGGCGTCGCTATCGCCACTTTGGCGATCAGCACCAGCGCTCTCGCGCAACAAGCCTTCACTATCCAGATCGACGGTTCGTCAACCGTGTTTCCGGTTTCGGAAGCGGTTGCAGAAGGCTTCCAGCAACAAACCAGTGGCCGTGTTCGCGTCACCGTTGGAGAAAGCGGCACCGGCGGCGGCTTCCGCAAGTTCTGCCGCGGCGAGATCCACATCTCTGACGCATCGCGCCCGATTTCGGCCAGCGAAATGGCGGCCTGCCGCGCTGCTGGCATCCAGTATGTAGAAATCCCGGTCGCGTTCGACGCTTTGACCGTCGTCGTTCACCCGTCGAGCCCGCTGCGCTCAATCACGACCGCGCAGCTTCGCCGCATCTGGGAGCCGGACGCGCAAGGCCGCATCAACAACTGGCGTCAAGTCGACCCGTCGTTCCCGGACATGGCGCTGTCGCTTTACGGCCCCGGCACCGCGTCGGGCACGTTCGACTACTTCACCGAAGCTGTGAACGGCCGCTCGCGCGCCTCGCGCTCGGACTACACGCCGTCGGAAGATGATAACGTGATCGTCCAAGGCGTCGCTTCGAACCAAGGCGCGATGGGCTATTTCGGCCTCGCGTATTACGAAGAGAACCGCTCGCGTCTTCGCGCTCTCGCCATCGACAGTGGCAACGGTCCGGTTGAACCGAGCGTCGCCAACGCTGAAAACGGCACCTACGCGCCGCTCTCGCGTCCGATGTTCATCTACGTGAACGCTGCCGCCCTGCGCCGTCCGCAAGTACAACAATTTGTTCAGTACTACATCAACAACGCTGGCCGCGTGGCTACCCAAGTCGGCTATGTGCCGCTGCCGGCCAGCGCCTACCAAACCTACCTGCAGCGCGCCCAAGCCCGCACGCAGGGCACCGCCTACGGCGGCCGCCAGGCCATCGGCGTCACCATCGCGGACGTGATCGCTCGTCCGCTGATCGTGGAACCGGTCCAGCAATAAAGCATGGAAGCACCCCGGCGGGCGGCGCATTCGCCGCCTCCCGCCGGGGTAACTTCTAGGCTAAAAGGCCAACGGAATCGGCGCGTCCCTAGGTTCGGTCTCGGGGCGCGCTTTGTTCGAGCAGAAGGCGAGGGGCTCCGTGGAGCGGGATTTCACCAAAAAGCGCGCGCGCCCCATTGAGGGTCTCATGGAGGGCCTGCTGTTTGCGGCCGCCGCGCTCGCCGTCGCCATCGTCATCGGCATTCTTTATGTCGTGATCTCGGAAGCCGCGAAATTCTTCGCCGA